>NZ_SNTZ01000069.1 GCF_004916895.1 Flagellimonas alvinocaridis | reverse complement strand
CCTTGACGGGGACACCACCACCGACCTTTCCGGCTGTGTGCCCAACATCAACATACTGAAGACCGGTACCGTGGACGCCAACTGTGCCAACATCGACTATACCCTGACCGTGAACAACAACGGCAGCCAGGATTTGGAGAACGTGGTGGTCAGCGACCCCCTGATGCCCGTGCCTGCACTGCCGGATTCCGGGGACAACGGCGTACCAGGGGTCATGGAGATCGGCGAGACATGGGTCTTTACAGCATCCTACGCCATAACCGCACTGGACCTGACCAACGGACAGGTGGACAACCGCGCAACGGTGGATGCCAACGTGCTGGGGCTGCCCGCCGTTATCGTCACCGATGAGTCACACCCCTCCGACACCACGCTCGACGGGGACACCACCACCGACCTTTCCGGCTGTGTGCCCAACATCAACATACTGAAGACCGGTACCGTGGACGCCAACTGTGCCAACATCGACTATACCCTGACCGTGAACAACAACGGCAGCCAGGATTTGGAGAACGTGGTGGTC
>NZ_SNTZ01000068.1 GCF_004916895.1 Flagellimonas alvinocaridis | reverse complement strand
TCATGGCTGGATAGATAAATGTTTGGATTTTTGCGATTAYTTTTTAAGGGAGGTTGCTGAATATAAAAAGCTYATTACRCGGAATCCTATTTTTTTAKAACGAGTTGAAGGRGTWGGCGTTGTTAGTGAAGAGGAAGCAATAAATTGGGGTTTATCAGGACMMATGYTRCGRGCTTCCGGAATACAATGGGATCTTCGTAARGTTGATMATTATGAGTGTTATGACGAATTTGAYTGGGAAGTCCAATGGCAAAAMGARGGGGATTCATTAGCTCGTTATTTAGTACGAATCAGTGAAATGACAGAGTCTATMAAAATWATTCAACAGGCTCTGGAAGGAATTCCRGGAGGGCCCTATGARAATTTAGAARCCCGGCGCTTTGCTGGAGTMMGAAATACCGAATGGAATGATTTTGAMTACCGATTCATTAGTAAAAAASCTTCTCCTACTTTTGAATTGYCGAAGCAAGAACTTTATGTAAGAGTTGAAGCTCCAAAAGGAGAATTGGGGATTTTTATGATAGG
>NZ_SNTZ01000010.1 GCF_004916895.1 Flagellimonas alvinocaridis | reverse complement strand
GTGCTACAACACCTGGTATTCCAATTGGTTCTATGCAACTTTTAGGAGAAAAGAGGACTGATACGTCTAGTAAGGCTTAACTTAGAGACCGTTTTAGTTCTCCTCTTTCTCTTATTTAATATATAAATTCAAAGTAAAGGAGACCGTTAGCCACAATATGACCAAAAAATGAAATACTGTCTCAAAATATTAAAATTCGTATTCATTCCATTGCTTCTTTACGGTTGTTCAAAGGAAATTGAAAATGACTTGACTATAACAAATGTAAATGTTATCAATGTTGAGAATGGAGAGGTTCTGAAGTCAATGGACATATCAATAAACAAAAATAAAATAAGTGGCATCACCAATCACAAAAATAATATTCAATACAAAGGAAAATTAGTTGACGGAACAGATAAATATGTAATTCCTGGTCTATTTGATATGCACACGCATATTTTCAACAACAGCGACCCACAACCACCTAACATTTGGTACTTTCCACTTATGTTGGCAAACGGAGTAACTGGAGTAAGGGATATGTGGGTTAAAACAAAAGAGCAGTCTGAACAAGTTGTGGAGTGGAGAGAAAAATTGAAAACGAATGACTTTGAAGGGCCCCGGATTATGCATATCGGAAGAATCGTTGATGGAGAAGAGCCAATTAACGGCAACTTTGATGTTATTTCGACATTTGATGATGCCAAAGCCTATGTTTTAAAATTGAAAAATGAAGGAATAGATTTTGTAAAAGTGTACAGCAAGATAAACAAAGAGGCTTATGACGGATTTATAGAGGAAACTCAAAAGCAAGGAATGTATGTAGCTGGACATCCGCCATTATCCATTCCATTGGAATATTTGTCAAATACTGGAATGAAAAGTATTGAGCACGTGACTATGCATCATTTGTATTTTTCAGGAATAGAAGATTCGCTTCGACCTAAATTTACAAGAAACCTGCTTGACAATGATGCACTTGCCGAAGCAGTGCGAACATTTGATGAGAAAAAGTTTGAGAACATCGTTAAAGTATTGGTAGAAAACAAAACATTTATCTCACCTACGATCTGGACAAGCAAGATAGATATTGCCAACTTGGGAATGGATTTCTTTGAAGACCAAGAAGGTGTGCCTTTTATTCCACCTGATGAATATGCCGAATGGCAGCATTTTCGAGACACAAAACCTAATTTATCTGACGAAACAAATAAAAGAAATGATTCGATATTCGTCCACGAAAAATTTTTAATCAAGAAAATGTATGATGCAGGAGTTCAGCTACTTGCCGCAACAGATGTTGGTTACTATTATATGATTCCGGGTTTTAGCTTAATTGATGAAGTTATTGAGCTCAAGGATGCAGGAATATCAGAATTAGGAGCACTTCAGACTGCCACCATTAATCCAGCAAAATATTTTAATGCGACAGACTCTCTGGGAACTATTGAAAAAGACAAACTAGCCGACATTGTAATTTTAGAAGCAAATCCGTTAGAAGACATAAAAAATCTCAAAAAGATAAATGCCACAATTATTAACGGAAAGTTATTCGACAAGGAAGCTTTGGGAAAAATGAAAATGAAGGTGCTAACTGCCAATTATAAATCGACATTAAAAAATCTACCACCTGTAGTAAATCCAGAAGATATAAAAATTAACCTTGAGAAGTACACAGGCGAATACGCTACCCTGAATAATGGCTATACATTCAAAGTTGTGATAAGAGACAGTTTGCTAACTATTGACTATGGCTACATTATAGATAAATTGGAGCCATTTAGCAAGCGTCTTTTTCGAGTCCAAAATTCCAATGTATATTACAATTTCGCAGTAAATGAGAAGAATGAAATTATAGGGCTTGAAGTGCTTTTTAATGGACGTGCTTTTGAATATCTGAAGAAATAAATACTGAGCCTAACTTAAGATGGCTATAATTCATTGTTCTCTCATGCTTTGAAAAACCTGATCGCAAAACTTTCAATAAAAAGATTTTTTTGACACCACAAACTCAAGTTGAATTGGAAACATGGATGAAGGAAAACTGTTATAACTTCAACAGTTACACAATTAACGGAAATGCCATTCATGAAGGCTATGGGATTGACAATTTTGGAGGAGTCTTCATATGGTACTATACCGAACGGGGAGAAAAAAATAAACTTAAGTATTTTCAGAGCGAAAAAGATGTTGTTGAACATGCATATCATCAGTTAGTCTCGGACAAATGGGCCAAAACCCATTGCATAGGTTTTACTACTGATAAGAAAGAAACCAATCAATTGGTTGGAGAACTTGAAAATTTAGGAATTCGATTTATGCAAGATGAAATTCCATATTTTGGACCAGACCGGCCTGTTTATAGAACTTTTGTATTTGGCTGTGACATTAATGAAGTAAAACATTTAAAGGCAAAATTTTTTAAAGAAAAGTAGCGTCTATGTCTAATCCAAAAGCAATCTCCCCACCCCAACCCAAATATGCCTATCTTTAGGGCACAAACACCCAACAATTGAACAAGACCGTGGCACATCTCCCAGATCACAAACAGGCCGAGCTGCACCAGCTCACCGCTTTGCTGTCCGGGTTCAAGGAAGTGGAAATGGTGCTGCTCTTTGGCAGCTACGCCCGCGGCAACTGGGTGGAGGACACCTATGTGGAACAGGGCATCACCTACGAGTACCGCAGCGATTACGACCTGCTCGTGGTCCTCACCCATGAAGACCTGCAACAAAAGTTCCGTATAGAGGACCAAATCAAGGCGGAGCTCACCGCCACCGGCCAAGTGGCCACCCCGGTGAACTTTATCTTTCACGGGATCAAACACCTGAACAAGGCCCTAAGGGTGGGGAACTACTTTTTTAGGGACATCAAGGAAGAGGGCATTGTGCTGTACGATTCGCGCAAGCATCAACTGGCATTGCCCAAAAAGCTCACCCCAAAACAGTACCAAGACAAGGCCCAAGACTATTTTGACCAGTGGTTTGATAGCGCGAACGAGTTCTTCGATAATTATGAGTATAAAATAGAGAAGGAAAGTTTAAATAATGCCGCTTTCCAACTGCATCAAGCCGTGGAGCGCTACTACACCACCATTTTGTTGGTGTTCACGGATTACCGGCCCAAGGACCACAATCTGGAGACTTTGGGGATCAAGGTGGCCATGTGCGACAAGCGTTTCGACCTTTTTCCCAAACAGACCGAGGAGCACAAGCGTCTTTTTGAGCTGCTGAAACACGCCTACATCGATGCCCGTTACAACATGAAGGAGTACCACATCACCAAAGGTGATCTGGAATACCTGTCCCACAAAGTACTGCAACTAAAGCAGCTTACCGAGGAAATCTGTCAGGAAAAAATAGCGCAGATCGGGGAAGATGCGGCAAATGCAGGGCCATAGAGCCCAGTTGCACCAATAACAATACCATCAACATCAATCAAAATCGCCATACAATGAAACAATCCACCTTCTACCCTATTTTCACCCTGTTACTAGTTTTTCTCGTATCCTGTGGGGCAGAAAAAAAGTCGAACCTTACGCTGCTCAGCGACCAAATTCCAACGGATACCGCCCTGATCTTTGGGGAAGGTGTGGTCTCCAGCGATGATTTTGAGTTTGCCATCACTTTTAGCCCAGAAATGGATGAACTGTTCTTCACACGCAGAAAACCGGAAGACGATAATGAGATTTTCACCATGAAACTGGAAAATGGGCAATGGTCCAAACCGGAGCCGGCCTTTTTTTCCACCGATGCGGGCTGGGATTTTGAACCCCACATTGACCCCACTGGAAACCTGCTCTATTTTGGGAGCACAAGACCCCTCAACGATACCATCAAGGCCTCCGGGATGCACCAATGGTACAGTACAAAAACCGCAAAAGGATGGAGCGACCCCGAGCCTTTGGGCAGTCCGTTCGTGGATCGGGTGGTCATGTACCTGACCGCTTCGGAAAACGGCAACCGGTACTTTACTTCTGGCGAGAAGGACGACAAACCCGGGGATTGGGTCATTTATAGTTCCGATAAAGAAGCAAGCGGCTATGGTGATGCCAAGACCATGGCAACGGACATCAATTTCTCAGGAAAGTGGATCGCCCATTCCTACATTGCACCGGATGAGAGCTACATGATCTATGATGGTGAAAGCGAAGACGGGTTTGGGGACTGCGACCTGTACATCAGTTTTAACCAGAACGGCACATGGACAGAACCGTATAACATGGGCCCCGAAGTAAATACGGAACATTGTGAAATGACCGCAAGTGTCTCCCCAGATGGAAAGCACCTTTTTTTTCACCGCGGTGTCTCTGGAGATGATGAAGAAGTTGAAATCGGTAATATTTACTGGATAGACTTTGTCCGGCTAAAAGAGAAGATTCTAAGCAAGGTGGGCAACTGACCAAGACTGTCTTCCTAGATCTACACAAAATCCCTACATTTAAGCAAATGAATGGATTGTATCTCCCAAGGTTAAAGATTAGGTAAGATGAAAGTCACCCCAGAACATAACGAACGCATCGCAAAACTGACCTTTGCCGGGGTATATCCACATTACGTGGCCAAGGTGGAGAAGAAAAGTCGTACCCAAGAAGAACTACATGAGGTAATTACATGGCTCACGGGCTTTGATGATGATGACATTCAAAAACATATCGATGCCAAGAGCACTTTTGCGGCCTTCTTCCAAGATGCGGACTTGAACCCCAATGCCAACCTCATTACCGGGGTGATCTGTGGGTATCGGATTGAGGAAATCGACAATCCCCTGACCCAACAGGTCCGCTATTTGGACAAACTGGTGGATGAATTGGCCAAGGGCCGGAAAATGGAAAAAATACTAAGACAGAACTAAACAAATCATGAATCTAACCCTATTGGATGAACCTTTTCAGGTGACCAAAGAACAGGTGGAATTTTACCAAAAGAATGCCTTCATCAAGATCAAGGAGTTTTTATCACCTGAGATCGTGGCGCATTTCAATACGGTCATTTCCAAAAAGGTTGCGGAACTGAACAAGGTGGATGTGCCCATCAATCAGCGGGATACCTACGGGAAGGCCTTTTTGCAACTCTGCAATCTCTGGGTGCAGGACGAGGAAATCAAAAAACTGATCCTGAGCAAGCGGTTGGCCAAGGCGGCCTCAGACCTCATGCAAGTGGATGGGGTTCGTATATACCACGATCAAGCCCTGTTCAAGGAGGCCGGCGGGGGAATCACCCCTTGGCATGCAGACCAATATTATTGGCCGTTGTCTTCGGACAAGTCCATCACCATCTGGATTCCTTTGCAAGAAACACCTTTGGAAATGGGCCCGCTGGAATTCAGTGCGGGCAGCCAAGAGATTCTGTTGGGGCGCGAACTGTCCATCAGCGATGAGAGCGAACAAGTGATCCAAAAAAACTTGAAGATCAATAATTTTCCGCACACCATAGAAGCTTTTGATATTGGCGAGGTCAGTTTTCATTCCGGTTGGATTTTCCACCGGGCCGGGGCCAATACTTCTGGCAAGACCCGAAAGGTTATGACCGTGATCTATATGGACAAGGACATGATTTTGAAGAAACCTGAGAACGACGGCCAAAAGAACGATTGGGAGACCTGGTGTCCGGGAGTGGCCATTGGTGAGACCATAGATTCGCATTTGAACCCTGTCGTATTTTAATAACCACTAAAAAACCTCATGAAAAACAAAATTACCCTCCCCTTATTTTTATTATGGGCCATATCCACCGTTTTCGGACAGGGCTTTACCTCTTCGCAGATAGATTCCTTGGTGAACCGATCTATGGAAATGATGCCCCAAGTGGGTGTTGCCGTGGCCGTAATAGAAAATGGGAAGGTCATCCACTCCAAAGGATACGGAAAACTCTCGGTTGATTCCAAAGAGAAGGTGGATGAGCATAGTTTGTTTCAAATTGCCTCGAACACCAAGGCGTTCACCGCTGCCGCATTGGCCATTTTGGTGGATCAGGGAAAACTTAAATGGGATGATCGGGTGGTTCAACACATACCGGAGTTTACCATGTACAATGCATACGTTCGGGAGAATTTCACCATTGTGGACCTGTTGACTCATCGCAGCGGGCTGGGGCTCGGTGCCGGGGATTTAATGTTTTTCCCTCCGGGAGCTGATTACAAAATTCAGGATGTACTCAACAGTTTTCAATATTTTAAACCCACTTCGGATTTTCGCACCAAATATGATTATGACAACCTGCTCTATATTGTAGCGGGCGAGGTCATTGCCAGGGTAAGCGGCCAGAGTTATGATGAATTTATCGAACAGCAAATTTTAGGTCCGTTGGGCATGGACAGGACCGCGGTTCGTTATAAGCGATTGAAATCGACCCAAAACGTGGCATCGGCCCACTCCACCGAGAACGGAAACGTAAGAAAGGTAGAGCGGTACGTAAAGGGTGAAGGCCCTTTGGTGGCCTCGGGCGGAATCTATTCCAGCGTCCATGACATGTCCAAATGGATCATGGCCCAATTGCAGCAAGGAAAATATGGCGATGCTTTGGACAAACAGATTTTCAGTCCCGAGCGACAAGCGGAAATGTGGCGCCCCTACACCTTTATCAGCTTTCAAACCAGACCGGAACCGGATAACAGGTATCATTTTGGTGCCTATGGTCTTGGATGGCGGATTTCCAATAGGTACGACCATACCGTAATTTCCCATACCGGCGGTCTTCCTGGCATGTTATCCTCCGTGGTAATGGTGCCCGAATTGAATTCGGCAGTTGTGGTACTCACCAATGGCGCTCCCGGAGGCAACAGCTACCATACCATAAGTTCGGCCATTCGGGATGAATGGATACGTAAGGACCGATGGGATTATCTGGCGTCTGCCAAGCAACAGCTGGAATCTGGGCAGGCCGAGGCCGATGCTACTTTGGATGCCGTTTGGGAAAGTGCCACAATCTCCGATGTGAAAAAACTGGGTGCAAGCTCCTTTTTAGGAACCTATGAAGATAAATGGTTCGGAAAGGTATCCATCGAAAACCATGGCGGAAAACTTTGGTTTAGGTCACTCCGTTCCCCTCAGCTGAATGGGGAAATGTTCCATTACAAGGACAGCACCTTTGCCGTTAAAATGGCCTATACGGATATGCAGTGTGATGCCTTTGCCATTTTTAAAATGGATGCTTCAGGAACCCCAGTTGGGATTCAAATGAAAGGGATTTCGCCAAATATGGATTTTAGCTTTGATTATCAAGATTTGGATTTGGTCCGAATCAAGGAATAAAAAATAAGAATGAAAGTAATACTGATTGGCGGCACTGGCCATATTGGCACATACTTGGTGCCAAAACTTGTTGAAGCAGGTCATGATGTGGTCTGTGTAAGTCGGCAACAGTCCCAACCCTATGCCGATCATGAGGCATGGCAATCCGTGGAGTTTGTGGGCATTGATCGGGAAAAATCCGAAGAGCACGGGGATTTTGGGGCTCAAATCGTATCCCTGAACGGCGAAGTGGTCATTGATTTGATTTGTTTCACCCCCCAGAGTGCCCAACATCTTGCTGAAAACCTAAAGGGCAAAGTGCGACATTTTCTACACTGTGGGACCATGTGGGTCCATGGGCATACCGTACAGGTTCCCACCACGGAGTCTGCAGAACGGAATCCCTTTGGCACCTACGGGATCAACAAGGCAAAGATTGAAGCCTACTTGCTCAATTTCCATAAAGAATATGGTTTTCCGGTCACTATTCTCCACCCAGGGCATATTACGGGACCGGGATGGTTGCCCGTGAACCCGGCCGGAAATCTAAATCCGGAGGTATTTCTACGATTGGCCCAAGGAGAGGAAATCACCTTGCCCAACCTTGGGATGGAAACGGTTCATCATGTGCATGCGGACGATGTGGCACAGGCTTTTGTCAAGGCCATAGCGAACAGGGAAAGTGCGATCGGTGAAAGTTTCCATGTAGATTCGGAGCAGGCACTTACCTTGAGGGGCTATGCGGAAGAAATGGCCAAGCTATTCGGGCAAGTACCCCAATTGCGGTTTCAACCTTGGGAGGTATGGCAAAAGAGTGTTAGTGAAAGAGATAGGGAACTCACATGGGACCACATTGCGCACAGCCCGTGTGGCAGCATCGAAAAAGCAAGGAAATTGTTGGGATATCAACCCAAATACAGCTCGTTGCAAGCCGTACAGGAAGCTGTTGAACACTATTTCCAAAAAGAGGGCATACATTATCCATAAAAGATGAGTATCTTAAAGTCAAGACGTACACCATAAAGAGAAAAGACCATGAGTTATTATTTCAGTAAAATTTTGAAGGAGAAAGATTTTGAAAAAGCCCTTGAAAAGGTAACCCTTGAGCTGAAGAATGAAGGTTTTGGGGTGCTCACCGAAATAGATATTGCCCAGACCCTGAAAAAGAAATTGGATGTGGACTTTAAGAAATATAGGATTTTGGGAGCCTGTAATCCGCCCTATGCTTATGAGGCATTGAAGCAGGAAGATAAAATTGGGCTCTTTCTGCCTTGCAATGTGGTTGTTTTGGAAAATGAGGACGGGGATATCGAGGTGGCAGCCGTAGATCCCGTGGCATCCATGATTTCGGTCAAGAATGACAGCTTGGGTCCCGTGGCACAAGAAATCCGGCAAAAGCTCAAAAATGTAATCGATAAACTATAGTGGTCTATAGTTCCCTGATCTTGATGTCGCGGAACCACACCTCAAAATACCAATCCTGTAATGTAATCTTCCCTTGGGTGGCTTGACCAAATTCAGGGTAGTTTTTAAAATGGGTCGCCGATATTTTTTGCGGCCATTCGGGTGAGGTGAAATCTTCTACTGCAGTTAGTACACCATTTAAATAGAATTCCACTTTTCCATTAACCTGTTTGATGCGGGTCTGGTTCCACTGGCCAGATTTTGTAATGGCTTCATTTTTCTGGGGGGAAAATCCATACAGGCATCCTGATTTTTTAACGGCCACATCATGATCCATATGGTTGGGGTCCAGAATTTGGTACTCGGGCCCAGTTTGATAGGCCGTGCCAACATCTGGTTTCTCATGAACGTTGATGAATATGCCGCTATTTCCACGGTCCGAGATTTTCCATTCCAAGACCAACTCATAGTTTTCATAGGCTTTATCGGTGACCAAATCCTCATTGTGTTCGGATTCTAGTTCCACATTTCTATGGAGTTCACCGTTTTTAACCTCCCAGACGGATGGTGCACCAGCATTGTACACATGCCAACCGTTCAAGGTTTCCCCATCGAACAACAGCTCCCACCCCTGCTCTTTTTCAATATCGAGCAGCTGATTGTGGGTGGCGTTTTCCTCTGCCAGTT
Organism: Flagellimonas alvinocaridis; assembly: GCF_004916895.1. GTDB lineage: Bacteria > Bacteroidota > Bacteroidia > Flavobacteriales > Flavobacteriaceae > Flagellimonas > Flagellimonas alvinocaridis. Next base: position 88,751 of record NZ_SNTZ01000010.1, on the reverse strand, counting down.
TTTTGGTATTCCAAACATGGGTATCTTCTTTTTTGGTTTCTTTTTTACAGGAAATGGCCATCAAAACAAGTAAAGAAAGGCCAACAAATTTTGCGCTCATGATTTTGATTTGGCCTAAAAATACTTAAATAAACTTAGCAATGCATGTTCATAACATCGTTAACAACTATCAGCTTTACAAAAAATGCTAGGTGGACGATTGTGTAACTTTATTGAAACTAATAGCCATGGATTCACGATCTAAGAGTCTTTTGGACCTCCGCCCCGAAATTCTACAGTCTTATTTCAACAACCAAATGAGTGCGGAAGAACGTTTTCAGAACCAGACTTTACGCCCTGTCATTAAACTCCAAAACCTTTTGTTGGTAGAAGCTTTCAAGAATTACATTGCCAAACACAAAGGGGTTTTCCATGACCTTCCTTTGGAGAAAAAGATGGAATATATTGAGCGGGCCATCCAAAAGGACATCAAGTTTCGAAATTCGCTCAAGGGCATGGTCATTGGGCAATTTACGGTTGAAGAGTACCAAGCATACATTAAAAACTCCTCTGCCCTGAACAAGCGGATGATGAATATGGTCATTGAACGGCTGAAGGACCAAGTACAACTTTTGGAAAGTGAAGTGCTACTACAGCATTGACTCTCCATTGAGATTGGTGGTGAGGATATCGCTCATCAAATCAAAATAAGGTCGAATAGCCCGGTACGATTTGTCCACGTCCTCAATAAAATTCGGGGATAGCACCTCTTGGTCTGTAAAATTCCGCACAAAGACATACTGTTTGTTTTTGATGAGGCCAATATCCGGGTGGTCCTTGTCGAAACCTTTTGGCGCTGTTTTTACGGCATCGCCTTGAAGTTCTCCCCAGATTTTTTTGAAATCCGGGTCACTGATGATCTTCCTAAAATCGGACGCATCCATTTCCAATTCTTTTCGTATGCGAAAAAGGTCTTCTTTATTGGGTGCCCAAAAGCCGGTGGCCAGCAGAGAATTTCCCGGCTGTAAATGAATGTAATATCCTCCTCTTAGATGTGCGCCCAGTCGTGAAAACGACCCTGCAAAGTGGGTTTTATATGGGGTTTTGTCCTTGGAAAAACGTACATCCCTATAAATCCGGAACATTTTCATTTTCTCGATATCGTCGTGTTGACTCAGTCGTTCCTTAACGCTTTCAAAAAAGGATTTAACCTCTGATTCATGTTTTTTAAAAACGGATTTATTCTTTTCAAACCACTCTTTATTGTTGTTTTTGGCAAGTACTTTTAATATGTCAAAAGCTTCTTTGGAGATAATGGAATTATTCACGACTTCTTTTTAGGATGTGTTATTTTTAAGCTAAAGTTATACATTTCTATAAGTGGATGGTTAGGTTTTGGCTAATTTTAGGACAACTTTTAAAGCATGGACAAGGAGAAAATCATCGCAGAACTGAATAGGCACAAGAAACAACCCTATTTAGACTATAGACTAAAAGAAGAAACAGAGGAATTTACCAATACACTTTTCTATACCCTCTTTGATGTAAATACACCCGTTGCCGAGAATCTTGATGTTTTGGAGGAAAAGTTTCAACATTTGGCAGATATGGCCTGTTGGGAGTTGCAAAAGCCCTGCACCAAAGTGTGGGACAATTATGTATCCCGATTACCAGAGGTTTTGGAAAAACTCAACTTGGATGCCGAGGCCATTTTGGATTGTGACCCAGCCTCATTGTCCATTCAGGAAATCTATATGGCCTATCCCGGCTTTTACGCCATTGCCATATACCGTTTGGCCCATGAACTGTATATTCAAGGTTTTCCTTTGGTGCCGAGACTTATGACCGAATATGCCCACAGACAAACGGGAGTGGACATCAATCCGGGTGCACAGATAGGAAAATCATTCTTTATTGATCATGCCACTGGTGTGGTCATAGGGGAAACTGCCGTGATTCATGACCATGTGAAAATTTATCAAGGGGTAACCCTGGGAGCCCTTTATGTGGCCAAAAGTCTGCAAAAGACCAAAAGGCATCCTACCATTATGTCCAATGTCACCATTTATGCCAATGCCACCATTTTAGGTGGGAACACTGTGATTGGGGAGAATTCGGTAATTGGGGGTAATGCATGGCTAACGTCTTCTGTTCCACCGAATTCAACAGTATTTCATACGCCCGAAATCAAAATAAAAACCGCTCCAAGCAATGTCTAAAACTATTCTGGACCTTATAGGGAACACACCTATGGTAGAATCCAAGGTGTTGAATCCCAATCCTAATGTGAAATTACTTTTTAAACTGGAAGGAAACAACCCGGGTGGAAGTGTTAAGGACCGACCTGCCTATAATATGATCAGGAGTGGATTGGAACGTGGGGATTTTTCATCGTCTTCAAAGCTAATTGAGGCCACTAGTGGAAATACAGGTATTGCTTTGGCCATGATTGCGGGAATTTATGGGCTTGATATTGAGTTGGTAATGCCCGAAAACTCCACCAAGGAGCGCGTACAGACCATGCGCGCTTATGGAGCCAAGGTAACTTTGACACCAACAGATGTGGGGATTGAAGGTGCCCGAGACTATGCAGAGGCCAAGGTCAGGGATGAAGGGTATGTTATGCTCAACCAGTTTGCCAATAACGACAACTGGATGGCCCATTACCAAACCACTGGACCGGAAATTTGGAAGGACACCCATGGCGAAATCACCCATTTTGTATCCAGTATGGGTACCACAGGAACTATTATGGGAACCTCTACCTATTTGAAGGAACAGGATTCCAAGGTTCAGATTGTGGGTGTGCAGCCTACCGATGATTCCAAGATTCCAGGCATTCGCAAATGGCCCGAAGCTTATCTTCCCAAGATATTCAATCCCAAAAAAGTGGATACTGTATTGGAGGTCAGTGAAACAGAAGCTACTGAAATGGCCAAGCGCTTGGCCAAGGAAGAAGGGATTTTTGCAGGGATGAGCAGTGGTGGAGCCGCTGCGGCAGCGATTCGATTGGCCGAAACCCTTGAAAGAGGCACTATTGTATCCATTGTTTGTGATAGAGGGGATCGTTACCTTTCTTCGGATTTATTTGATTGAGATTATTTTAGTTCCATCTCAACTGCGTTTCGGTATTCCTTAAAATCTATAAGATTATTATGGTTTCCATTGGGAATGGTGTATATCTTTTTGTCTTCATTCTGAATGGAATCAAACAATTTTTTGCCAGATTTATAGGGAACCACCCTATCGTCGGTACCATGGAAGATACGAATGGGGCAATCTACCTCCTTCAAAAATTGATATGACGGAATCTTATAGCGCAATAGATAGGAAACTGGTAAAAATGGAAATCGTTCTTGGGCTATTTCTGAAAGACTATAAAAAGGAGTTTCCAAAATAAGTTTTTGGGGTCGGTTTTTGGAAGTCAACTGACTTGCAATGCCAGTACCCAATGATCTTCCATAAACAATAATATTGTTTTCTTCATATTTTTCCTTGGCATAGGTATAGAACAGTTGGGCATCTTGATAGAGTGCCTGTTCACTAAGTTTGCCAGTGCTTTTGCCATAATTGCGATAATCCATCACCAAAACATCATAATCCAAGTCAACAAAGGGTAATACGATTTCACCCCAGCGTGACAAATCGCCAGCATTCCCATGAAAATATAAAATCAATCCTTTAGGGTTTTCCGAATAAAAATGAAGGGCGTTCAAACGTGCTCCATCTTTGGCATCAAGAAAGATTTCATTAAAATTGGCATTGAATTCATAGAGATGGTTCTCGGATAGCTTGGTGGGCAAAAAAATGAGTTTTTCCTGAAATGAATAGAGCATAATCGAGAGCAGTATCAAGATGGACGCTACTATAATACCGAAACGCTTAAGCTTTGGCATTGGCGCGTTTTGAAGAGTGTTTCACATTGATGCTGGAACCTTCCAGATTCACTTTGGTGGGGCGGCTGGTGATGATTTCTTCCAACATGCTGTGGTATGATTCAAAGTTGTTCAAGTCTTTGTGTCCTCCTCCTATTATGGTATATAATTTTGATAATTCCGATTTTATTTTGGATAGCTTGACACTGGTTTTATAGGGAATGAGTCTATCGTCGGTCCCATGTATGATATGTATGGGGCAGTTAACGTACTTTAACCACTTGTACGTGGGCATTGGAAATTTGATCAATAGGGAGAGTGGCATAAACGGAATGAATTTTTTAGCCACCTTGCTTAAACTGTAGTAGGGAGCATCCAGAATGAGCATTCGCGGAGAGTTCATGGAGGCCAGTTTGGCCGCAAAACCCGAACCCATGGAGCGTCCATAGAGAATAATGTATTTTTCAGGCACCTTTTCCTTGATTTTATTGTACACCACCTGCATATCACGCTTGATGGCTTTTTGGGTACGTCGTCCCGTACTCTTCCCGAAACCACGATAGTCCACCATAATCACATCATACCCATGACGGGTAAAGTCCACGGCAAACTTGCCCCATCCTTTAATACTTCTGGAGTTTCCTTTTAGATAGAAAACTACACCTTTGGGATCTCTTGATTTAAACCGAAGTCCATTAATGGTTGCTCCGTCCCTTGTCTCAACATTATACTCCTCAATTTCTTGATTATCGTAATAAAACTGAAAATCTTTGGGCAGTTTTTCTGGTTTGAAAAGAAAATAGTCCTGTAAATAATACAATAGTATGCTTGACAAAAGGTACACTCCAAGTAGAGTAAACACTATGTAGAGCCAATTTTGCATACTAAATCATTTGCTCCAAAATACAAAAAATACCGACAAGTCAACTACACGGCATTAAGGGTCGAGTAGTAGTATTCATGATAGTAAATAGAGGGGATTGATTAATCAAAACTGGGAGTTCACATCAATATCCTATGCCTTGCCAACATTATTTACGGTTCGTCGATTAATTTAAAATAAAGCCAAAGGCCTCCCGTTTTTTTAAAGTTTTTGAGTGATCCCAAATCTCTGGACGTAAATGAAGCATTACGACAAAATCCTACCTTGCAAAATAGGCATCATCATTAGTTTGATGGTACTGATAGCATTGGATATTCTAAACTTTTATGGTGTTTACACCAATCAATTTTATTTTTCAAAACCAGACAACTATATATTTCCAATATTGAGTTTGGTCCACTTGGTCTACTTATATTTTTTATGGTACGGAATAGGGAAAACGGCACCGCACAGTTCCAAATTGCGGAATACGGAGTTCGCCCTTTACGTTATCATAATCGTATATATTTTTAAAATCTATGATAGTGTCCAGACTCTTATTTTATTTCCAGAGTTTGTAGAGCGGATAGTCCCCGAGACGTTTAAACCAGTGGCCGTTCTCACATTGACACTGTACTGTCTGCTCACTATACTTACCATTACACTATTTAGGTATAGAAAACAATATGTAGGCCCCTATAATGTTGAAAGCTACAATGAGCAATTCGATATTTGGAAATAGTTTCTGTTTTACAACCCCCTAATGTAACTTCCGTAAAGATCTTTGAATTGATACCCTTGGGTAAAACGGTGCTTGCTCAATTTTTTATGGGCCACCAAGCCCCAGAGTAACAATTCTTTCATAAAATAGGAGTCTTCTTTTGAAATATCGGGTTGATATTCTTTTAAAAGAGCCCTCAATGGAGCTACTGAATCTAATTTAGATTTATATTCCTCATCGGAATCCTCATCTAGAAGGTCAAAGCCTTCACCTTCAAAGAACCAATGTATAAGTTCATCATATTCCGTTTCGGCATCTTTTCGCTGTAGCTTGTCAATCTTTGGGAAATAATTGGGAAATATGGATTTTATGGCTTCTTCAACCAAGGTTTCGGCTACAAAACCGGCCCCTTCCTGTTCCCCTTCATAAACCAGTTCTATTTTTCCTGTGATGGAAGGAATCACGCCCATAAAATCACTTAGACGAACGGTAGTCTTTTCATCTCCAGATTTAATGGCCCTACGTTCCGCGGTACTCAATAAATTTTCAAAAGCGGTAATGCTCATACGGGCACTTACCCCACTTTTGGCATCTACATATTCACTGTTTCTGGCCTCAAAGCTGATTTGCTCCAACACTTCCATGGCTATATCTGGCACATGGATTCCTTCGGATTGCCGCTGATCAAGACGGGCTTCTTGCTGGGTGATTTTTTTGGCAATGGAAATCGTTTCAGGATAGTGAGTCAAAATCTGGGACCCTATCCTATCTTTCAGTGGGGTTACAATACTACCCCTATTGGTATAATCCTCTGGATTGGCGGTAAAAACAAATTGTAGGTCCAAAGGAAGGCGTAGTTTGAATCCTCTGATCTGGATATCCCCTTCCTGAAGTATATTGAATAGTGCCACTTGAATCCTAGCTTGAAGATCTGGAAGTTCATTGATGACAAAAATACAGCGGTTGGCCCTTGGGATCATGCCAAAATGGATTACCCGGTCATCCGCATAGGAAAGCTTGAGGTTGGCCGCTTTTATGGGGTCTACATCACCAATGAGGTCTGCAACGGTAACATCTGGCGTGGCTAACTTCTCATAGAAACGTTCATCCCGATGAATCCATTCAATCGGGATTTTATCCCCTTTTTCCTTGATCAGTTCCGTGGCATACCTGGAAATGGGCTGCAAGGGATCGTCATGCACTTCAGAACCGGCCACAACGGGCATCCACTCATCCAAAAGTTGTACCATCAATCGGGCCAATCGGGTTTTGGCCTGACCTCGCAATCCCAATAGATTGATGTTGTGCCGGGACAGTATGGCCCGTTCCAACTCAGGAATTACGGAGTTTTCATAGCCCCATACCCCTTGAAAGGTTTCCTCACCGCTGGCAATTTTCCTCAATAGGTTGGTACGTAACTCATCTTTGATACTCTTACTTTGGTACCCTGAGGCTTTCAACTCCCCGAGGGTCTTTATTTGGGTATGATTTAATTTCATAGAAATCGTTATCCTTTGATTCGTCTTTTTCGGTTTTGTTCGTAATCCTCAAAAATCATTTCACCCAGACCTTTTAGACCTGTATAAAAAGCCTTACCCTTGTTGGCTTGGGTAAACTCCCTCACAAACTGCATCAAATACGGGTCCTGGGCAATCATGAAGGTGGTGATGGGAATGTGGAGTTTTCGGGCCTGCTGTGCCATGGCATAGCATTTTTCCACGATATACTCATCCAAGCCTACACTGTTTTTATAGTAGTCGCCGTTGGGCAGTCGTAAACACGACGGCTTTCCGTCCGTGATCATGAAAATCTGTTTATTGGTGTTCCGCTTTCTACGGAGCATGTCCATGGCCAATTGCAGACCGGCCACGGTATTCGTGTGGTAAGGCCCTACCTTTAGGTAGGGAAGGTCTTTAATGGGAATGGGCCACGCATCGTTTCCAAAGACCAATATGTCCAAGGTGTCCTTGGGATATCGGGTAGTGATCAATTCCGCCAAGGCCATGGCCACTTTTTTGGCAGGGGTAATTCGGTCTTCACCGTAGAGGATCATGCTATGGCTGATATCGATCATCAAGACCGTGCTCATCTGTGCCTTATGCTGGGTGTCTTCCACTACAAGGTCATCCTCATTCAATGAGAAGCTGTCCAGTCCATGGTTTACTTGGGCATTTTTAAGACTTTCGGTCATGGAAATATGTTCAAGGGCATCCCCAAATCGATATTCCCGAAATTCTCCCGTGTGTTCATCCCCCCTTCCCGACTTTCCGGTTCTATGGTTTCCGGCGCCGCTACGCTTGAGCTTCCCAAAGATTTGGTCCAAGGCCCGCTGGCGCAACATACGCTCTAATTTGGCAGTAATGGACAGATTGCCACCTCTGGCCCCTTCTTCATCACCTTCTTCCGCTTGTCCCCCTTCAGGGTTATCCGTATCAAATTCCTCCCGGATATAGCCTTTTGCCTTGAGGTCCTCTATAAAATCGTCAATGGTGTAATTGTCATCGGTAAGTTCGTACTCCTTGTCCAACTCCCTGAGCCAGTCCAAAGCCTCTTCCACATCACCTGAAGTATGTGTAATGAGTTCCTGAAAAATCTCAAAGAGTTTTTCGAACGGGGTTTGGTCCGGCGCTTCGTAGGTGGTAAAACGAAACCCTTTTCTTGTATTCATAGCCATTACATAAAATTAACTCATTTTGATCTAATGGCTCAGCGTTTAAAGAAAACTTAACGCTATGGCTTACTTATGCCTTTTTTGGAGGGTATGTACAATATCCTCCAAGGTATATCCCTTGGCCTGAAGCAGAATCAAATAGTGGAAGAGCAAATCGGCACTTTCATTCAAAAATAGTTCTTCATCATTATCCTTGGCCTCGATCACAGTTTCCACAGCTTCCTCACCCACCTTTTGGGCAATTTTGTTGATGCCTTTTCGGAATAGGGAGGCCACATAGCTATCCTGATTTTCCTGGTCGTTCTTTCTGGAGGTGATGATTTGCTCCAAAGTAGATAGAAAACCATAGGTTTGGGTATTTTCCTCGGCCCAGCAGGTATCGGTTCCTTTGTGACAAGTAGGCCCTACAGGATTGACGGACACCAATAGAGTGTCGTTGTCGCAATCACTTTTTATATCGACCAATTCCAAAAAATTACCACTTTCCTCCCCCTTGGTCCATAAACGTTGCTTGCTACGGCTAAAAAAAGTCACCTTTTGGGTCTTTTGGGTGGTATCAAAGGCTTCTTGGTCCATATAGCCCAACATGAGGACATTCTTGGTGTTTGCGTCTTGGATGATGGCGGGTATCAGTCCATCCGGGCTTTTGGTGAAATCTATTTTCATATCCTAAATTCTAACGGGAATTCCTTCTTCCTTAAGTTCGTTCTTTAAATCCTTTATTTCAATCTCCTTAAAATGAAAAACACTAGCAGCCAAAGCGGCATCCGCTTTTCCATCTTTAAACGTATCCGCAAAGTGGGGAATGGTCCCGGCTCCACCCGAGGCAATGATGGGAATGTTCACCAAATCTGATAATTGAGCCAGCGCTTCATTGGCAAAACCATTTTTGGTGCCGTCGTGGTCCATGGAGGTAAACAGGATTTCCCCGGCCCCACGTTGTTCCACTTCCTTGGCCCATTCAAAGAGGTCCATTTCTGTGGGTACCTTACCGCCAACCAAGTGCACTATCCACTGCCCTCCAATTTGTTTGGCATCTATGGCCACCACAATACATTGAGAACCAAATTTGGCCACCAGTTCATTGATCAGCTCAGGTCGTTTCACCGCCGAAGAATTAATGGATACCTTGTCCGCACCATTTTTTAGAAGGATATCCACATCCTCAACCGATGAGATGCCCCCACCTACGGTAAAGGGAATGTTGATGGTTTCGGCAACGTGGTACACCAACTCCGCCAAGGTCTTTCGTTTCTCCTCGGTGGCTGAAATGTCCAAGAACACCAACTCATCGGCTCCTTCTTGGGCGTAGATGGCCGCCAGTTCCACAGGGTCCCCTGCATCACGCAAGTCCACAAAGTTTACCCCTTTTACGGTTCTTCCGTCCTTGATGTCCAAACAGGGTATGATACGTTTTGTAAGCATATGGGTCTAAGCGTTATTCATTTTTAATATTCAAGTCTACATTCTTATAGAACCCCAAATCGGTATCCTTCAACAATTTGGTCCATAGGGCAATCTGTCCGGTATGATAGGATAAATGCTCCGCAACGTGAATGATATTGCCCACCCCAGAAAATTGGAATCCTTGCACCGCTCTCTTTCGCAACAATTCTTCCAAGGGCGCTTCATAAAAGGCCCTCTTGGCCTCATCAATGGTATCACTGAGCTTTTGTATAAGCTCGGCCTTGGTGAACCCGGACGAAATGGAAAATTCCTCATCACGTGCACGGGTATCCTCCAAATTCTGGATGGAGGCAATCCCGTATTGGGTAATGTTGCCGCAAAGGTGAAGGATAAGGTTACCTATGCTGTTGGCCGATGCATTGGGCTTCTTCCAGATATCGGACTCCGGAAGTTGGTCCAGACAGATTTTGATCATGCGTAGGCTTTCGTCCATGCGATAGCCTATATTCCAGATGAGTTCTTCCTGAAGTTGTTTTTCCTTATCCATTTTGAAGAATATAAGCTTCCAGTTGCTTTAAACTGATTCGGTTTTCATAGATGGCCTTTCCAATAATGGTGCCCTCGCAGCCCATTTTGGCTAGTTTGGGCAGTTCGTCAAAAGTTGAAATACCACCACTGGCAATAAGGTTGATGCCGATTACCTCTTTGTCTTCCACACCGCTTCCTGAGACCACAGTCTCATGTTTCATGGTCTTGGAGATGATTTTTTTATAGAGTTCGAAAGAAGGCCCTCCCAACATGCCGTCCTTGCCAATGTCAGTACAGATCACATATTTGATTCCCTTCTTTTGGTAGAACTGGATAAAGGGAACCAATTCTTGATCGGATTCCTCTTGCCAGCCTGAAACCGCCACTTTTTCATCTTGGGCATCGGCGCCAAGAATAATCTTGTTGGGGCCATAGTTCTCCAGCCAACCCAAAAAAACGTCCGAATCCTTAACGGCAATGCTTCCCCCGGTTATTTGATGGGCGCCACTTTCAAAAGCGATGTGAAGGTCCTCATCGGTTTTTAGGCCACCCCCAAAGTCAATCTTTAAGCTGGTTTTGGAAGCAATGCTTTCCAATACATTGTGGTTGACTATATGCTTGGATTTCGCTCCATCCAAATCCACCAAATGGAGGTTCTGAATCCCATGGGCCTCGAATTCCTTGGCCACTTCCACGGGATCTTCATTGTAAATTTTCTTAGTATTGTAATCCCCTTTGGAAAGACGGACACATTTTCCGTCAATAATATCTATAGCTGGAATCAGTCTCATTCGTAATCGTATTTAGCGTTGTCCTTGGCCATCCACATGGCGGAATCCCCTATCTTTTTAAATCCCAAAGGTTCATATAGCCCGTGGGCGTCCATAGTTTTCAATCCAACGGTATGAACCGCTTTTATATCTGGGTGTTCCAAAATCGTGGCCACCAATTTTTTCCCCAACCCCTTTCCTTTGTGTGGTTCAAAAATGATGACGTCCATAAGGTAGGCAAAAACCACCTTATCGGTCAGTACACGGGCAAAACCCACTTGTTTACCTTCATTGGAATATACGCCAAAACACAGACAGGCATCAATGGTCTTTTGGGTCATTTCCGGGGTTCTGTATCCTCCCCAATAGGTAGACTTTACCTCTTGGTGGATTCTGGTGACATCCAATTTATCCTTGTCCGATGAGATATAGTATTCCATGATCAAATTACCGTTAAAAAATTCCCTAAAATGGTACTGCCCACCTCGCTACTTTTTTCAGGGTGGAATTGCACCCCATAAAAATTGTCTTTCTGCAAGGCAGCACTATAGGGCAATGCGTAATCGGATTGTGCAATGGTGTCTTTACTTCTTGGCGCATAAAAACTGTGCACCAGGTAGATATAAGATTTCTCAGGGACTCCCTTGAACAAATCCGATTGGAGTTCCGTAATCTGGTTCCATCCAATTTGGGGTACTTTTACGGTATTGGGAAACTTAACCACGTCCAGGTCAAAAATACCCAAGCCCGTTGTATTTCCTTCTTCAGAGGAGCTGCACATGAGCTGCATACCAAGACAAATGCCCAAAACAGGTTGCTTCAACGTGGGAATGAGCCTGTCCAAACCAGTGTCCCGAAGTTTGGCCATCGCCGAACTGGCCTCTCCCACACCGGGAAAAATAACCTTGTCCGCTTGCTTGATTTCTTCGGCATCATGGCTCAAGACCGCATCAAAACCCAAGCGTTGTATGGCAAACTTTATGCTCTGGATATTTCCTGCGCCGTAATCGATTATCACTATTTTCATCTAGAGCATTCCTTTGGTTGAGGGTAATACCATTTTCTCGGCATCCCGCTTCACGGCCATTTTAATGGACTTGGCAAAAGCTTTGAAAATAGCCTCTATTTTGTGGTGTTCATTGTCACCTTCGGCTTTAACGTTCAAATTAGCCTTGGCTCCATCCGTGAAAGATTTAAAGAAGTGCAGGAACATTTCAGTGGGCATGTCCCCTACTTTTTCCCTTTTGAACTCAGCATCCCATACCAGCCAATTTCTTCCACCGAAATCAATGGCCACCTGCGCCAAGCAATCGTCCATGGGCAAGCAAAAACCGTAGCGTTCTATGCCCAATTTATTGCCCAAGGCTTTTGAAAAAACTTCCCCCAAAGCAATGGCCGTATCTTCAATGGTATGGTGTTCGTCCACTTCCAAATCACCATTCACCTTGATGTCCAAATCCATTTGTCCATGACGGGCCAATTGGTCCAACATATGATCAAAGAAGGCCAATCCTGTTTGGATGTTACTTTTTCCGGTCCCATCCAGGTTCAACTTGATTTGGATGTCCGTTTCATTGGTCTTTCTTGAAATTTCACCAATACGGTTCTCGAGTTTTAAAAACTCATAGATTTTTTCCCAGTCATTGCTTTCCAAGGCGATGTACTCATCCAATTCCTCCCGCTTTACCGTAATCTCTCCTGTTCCCAAATGGGTATCATCATTGATGAAGATTCCCTTTGCACCCAAGTTTTTGGCCAATTCCACATCCGTCAATCGATCTCCGATCACAAAGGAATTTTCCAAATCATATGCATCGGAAAAATAGGAAGTCAACATCCCTGTTCCCGGTTTTCTGGTGTTGGCATTGTCCTTGGGAAAGGTTCTATCAATAAATACTTGGTCGAAAATCACTCCTTCATTCTCAAAAGATTTCATGATAAAATTGTGTACCGGCCAAAAGGTATCTTCTGGAAAAATATCCGTACCCAAACCATCTTGATTGGTGATCATGACCAACTCATAATCCAATTCTTTGGCGATTTTCCCCAGAAACGTGAACGCCTTGGGATAAAAAATCATCTTCTCAAATGCATCAATCTGCTCGTCGGCCGTTTCCTTTATAATGGTTCCATCACGATCAATAAATAATACTTTCTTGCCCATTATGGTAGTTGTTTTAAAATGGCTATCAGTGTTTTGTTCTCTTCTGGGGTCCCGACGGTGAACCGAAGGGTATTTTCGCATAAGGGTTGGGTACTTCTATTACGTACCACCACTTTTTGCTCCAATAGTTGTTGATATCGTTTATTGGCATCATCCACCTTGGCCAATACAAAATTAGCGTCTGTTGGATAGATTTCCTGTACAAAAGCCAATGCATTTAATGCCTCGATCAATGACGTTCGTTCCCTCAATATCTGCTCAACTTCAGTGGCAACCGCATCTTGATTCAATAAACGTTGCAAAGCCTGTTGCTGTGTAAGTTGATTAACATTATATGGAGGTTTGATTTTATTTAAAATGGCAATGATTTCTTCCGAGGCATAACAAATCCCCAGTCGAATACCCGCCAAACCATAGGCTTTGGAAAGGGTTTGGGTCACTATCAGATTGGGGTAATTAGCTAGTTTACCTATCCAGCTTTCTTCCTCTGAAAAATCAATGTAGGCTTCATCAATCACCACTAGCCCTTGAAAAGATTCCAATAACTGTTGCACCTTATCCACTGTAAAGGTGTTTCCCGTGGGATTGTTTGGCGAACAAATAAATAACAACTTGGTGTTTCTATCCACCGCTTGCAGGATTTCAGGGACATTGGGTTCAAAATCTGGTGTCAGCAATACTTCCCGGTTCTCCACCGCGTTGATGCCTGCCAGAACTTTGTACATGCCATACGTGGGTGGCAAGGTGATGATGTTGTCCCGATTGGGTTCACAAAATGCCCTATAGATAAGATCCAATACTTCATCACTGCCATTTCCCAGAAGCATGTTGCTCTCAGAAACTCCTTTCTGCTCTGCCAAGAGCGATTTTAGGCTTCGTTGGTAGGGGTCGGGATATCGATTGACACCATTCTCAAACGGATTCTCATTGGCATCCAAGAAAATCATTTCAGAACCGTCCGAAACATATTCATCCCGTGCGGAGGAATAGGGTTTCAATTGGTCCACGGATTCCCTGACCATATTTTTTATGTTGAATACAGCTTTCATTTGGAGCGTTTTAATCTTAGGGTCACTGCGTTTTTGTGTGCTTGAAGGCCTTCCGCTTCGGCCATGAGTTCTATGGCACTTCCAATTCTTTCTATGCCTTCTCTAGATATTTTTTGAAAGGTCATGCTTTTCATGAAACTGTCCAGGTTCACCCCACTGTACTGCTTGGCATACCCATTGGTGGGCAAGGTGTGATTGGTCCCCGAAGCATAGTCTCCCGCACTTTCCGGGGTATAGTTCCCGATAAACACCGAGCCGGCATTTTGGATGCCATCAAGGTAAAATCCTTCGTTTTCCACACAGACGATAAAGTGTTCGGGGCCATATTCATTGATCAAATCCAAGGCTTCTTGGTCATTTTTTACCTGAATCAGTTTGCTGTTGGCAATAGCTTTCTCAGCAATGGAGGCCCTTGGCAACACCTTGAGTTGCCCTTCTATTTCCTTCTCTACGTCATTGATCAAACTCTCTGAGGTTGACACTAAAATTACCTGACTATCGGCGCCATGCTCGGCCTGACTCAACAAATCAGACGCTACAAAAGCAGGATTGGCCGTATTATCTGCCACAACTAAAAGTTCACTTGGTCCGGCAGGCATATCAATCGCCACGCCATATTTGGTGGCCAGTTGCTTGGCCACAGTCACAAATTGGTTTCCTGGGCCAAAGATTTTATAGACTTTAGGGATGGATTCCGTTCCAAAGGTCATTCCTGCAATGGCCTGTATGCCCCCTACCTTATAGATTTGGGTTACCCCGCAAAGTTGTGCGGTATACAGAATGGCAGGGTTGATTTCCCCTTTTTTGTCTGGGGGTGTACAAAGTACAATTTCTGAACAACCCGCCAGTTTGGCTGGAATGGCCAACATCAAAATAGTGGAAAAAAGTGGCGCGGACCCTCCTGGAATGTACAATCCAACTTTTTGGATGGGACGCTTTTCCTGCCAGCAGGATACCCCGGGCATGGTTTCCACTTCTACCCTTTCCGTACGTTGTGCCGCATGGAATTTTTCAATGTTGCTTTGTGCCAGGCTAATGGCTTGTTGTAAACCCTCGGAAACTGATTCGGATGCCTTTTGTATTTCATCTTGAGTTACTTTGAGGTTCTTCAAGCTAACCCCATCAAAGCGTTCCGTATATTTTTTGACAACGGCATCCCCTCCGGATTTCACCTCTTCAAAGATGGTATTGACCGTACCCTCAATATCGGATACCGTTTGGGTTGGTCTTTTTAAGATTCCTTCCCAATTTTCTCTTTCTGGAAAATCTATTCGCTTCACTACAGTACCATTTTTTCTATGGGACATACCAAAATTCCTTCGGCCCCGGCTTGTTTGAGGGCATCAATGACCTCCCAAAAGGTATCCCTCGTAATCACTGAATGTACGGAACTCCACCCCTCCTCGGCAAGCGGGAGTACTGTTGGACTACGCATTCCAGGCAAAAGGGAAATGATTTCATCCAACTTGTCATTGGGCGCATTTAGCAATACATATTTGTTTTGGCGTGCCTGTAACACCGATTTTATCCTGAATTGGATTTTCTTCAGAATCTCCAAACGCTCTTTGGATATGGTAGGCGATACCGCCAAGACTGCCTCACTGGTCAGGATCACATCGACCTCTTTTAAATTGTTCTTGAAGAGGGTGCTTCCGCTGGAAACAATATCACAGATACCATCGGCCAATCCAATGTTGGGGGCAATTTCCACGGAACCGTTGATAATGTGCAAATCTGCCGTAACACCTTTGGATTTCAGATATTCATTTACCGTATTGGGATAGGAAGTGGCTATCTTTTTGCCTTCCAAGTCTTTTACCGAGTTGTACTTCACTCCCTTCGGAACTGCCAAGGAGACCCGGCATTTGGAAAAATTCAGTTTTTCAACCACGGAAATGTCCTGCCCTTTTTCCACCAGTACATTTTCCCCAATGATGGCAATATCCACTACCCCATCCCTAAGGTATTGGGGAATATCTCCATTACGAAGGTAAAACACCTCCAAGGGGAAATTTCGGGCCGTGGCTTTTAGCTGATCCTTTCCATTGTCTATGGAAATGCCACAATCCTTCAAAATTGCGAGGGAATCCTCATTTAATCGGCCACTTTTCTGAACCGCGATCCTAATCTTTGTCATTATTCTTTTTTTGGTGTTCGACAGCCCAAACGGGCACAAAAACAAAACCCGTTTGATTTCTCAAACGGGTTAGAATATATTTTTAGTTACAGCAATACATCTCTACCTCGCTTGAGAGCAAGTGTAAAAATGATGATGTACGTTTTTGTTTCTCATTATGGAATCAAAAGTAGGACATATTTTTTTATCAAAAAAGACTTATTTAGTTATTTCCCAAAATTAGGGGCAAACCATCGTCTCCAGACCCTACCACTACCACTTTTGCATTGGGGGATTCGGCAAGTTTCAATGTGGCTTCAATACCCTTGTCCTGTAATATCTTATCTGTCAGGGAAGCACTCAGAATCTTGTTGGCATCCGCTTTTCCTTGTGCTTCGATTCGAACTTTCTCCGCTTCTTTTTGGGCAGTGACCAATCTAAATTCATACTCCAAGGACTCTTGTTCCTGCTTGAGCTTACGTTCAATGGCATCCTTGATGGTGGGTGGTAGGGTTACATCCCGTACCAAAACCTCATTCAGTTGAATGTATTGATCATCCACAATTTTTTGGGTTTCCTCAAAGATTTCCTGTTGGATGGCATCACGTTTACTGGAATACAATTGTTCCGGGGTATATCGTCCCACCACACTACGGGCTGCAGAACGAATGGCAGGTAATAGGACACGCTCTATATATTGTTCACTTTTTTCTTGGTGCAATTTCCCAAGCTCGTCATATTTTGGTTGAAACCACACAGAGGCTTCAAGTTTTATATCCAGACCATTTGAAGAAAGCACATTCATTTTCTCCAACTTTTCTTGCTGTCGAACCTCATACACAAACACTTTGTTCCATGGAGCAACCAAGTGGAATCCTTCGCCCAAGGGCGGCTCATCGGTGACCACACCCCCTCCAAAATATTTATAGAGAACCCCGGCCTCCCCGGAACCGATGGTCACTGTAGACCTAGAAATGAATATGATAAGAAAAATAATGCCCGCTAAGGCTGGTAAAGCAATCTTTGGTAATCTATCCATGGTTTTATAACATTTAAATTAATCCATTGTATTTTCTGATGAACCATTCCAAAGTAAGGGTTAGGGCCATCAATCCAAGTAGTATACGGAAATCTATTAAAGATACAATATTCTGTTTGCTCTTTTGCACCGGAAGATATTGTTGTGCAGTAGACAAATCATCCGAAAGTGTTTGCAAATCCTTGGGAAAATAAAGCTTGCCCATAGTGTTGTTGGCCAAACGGCCCAGCTTGCCATAATTGGCTCCCATATGTTGCTTTTCAGGATTAAAATCCAAAATCTTAAACTGTCCGGATTGTTTTAAATTTTCGTCTGTTACGCTCACAGTGAATTGGTATTCCCCCGCTTCCAAATCACTTAAATCAACTTCAAAAAAATTGCCCTTTTGCAGCATGGGGGACCTACGTACAAAATTGTTTTCCTTGCCTTGAATGTCAATATTAAGGTTGGCATTGGAATCAAATTGGTAGCTCTCGTCAAAATAGGAGGCCCGTATCAACGCTAGGCTTGGACTGTCAAAAACCAGGTTGTAGTCCAATTCCAGTCGGTTGCGTTGCCCACTATTGGATAAATACACCATCAGTTTTCCCATAAAGGCGTCAAAACTTTCAAAGTTTTCGTGGTTTCGGTAAGTTTGGGCTCGCCATTTCCAAATGTTTTCCCCAAAAAGGACTGCTTCTCGCTGACTTCCATCGGTTAAAACTGTAAACAAAGGTTGGTCCAAATTAACTCCCCTGATTTGTTGAAACAGTAAAACCTCCCCGTTTTTATTGAGTTGGATATCTCCCAACGCTCCATTCAAAGGAGGAAATCCGCTAGTATCAAAATTCTCTAGACCAAATGTTCGGAAGGAATTATTTCGAACCGGCAAAATATCCTCGGATTGAGTGCTGTTCGCTTTTTGAAACGCTTTTTGCGCCCTATTTAAAAAGTTCCAATCCGTATGCTTCCCTGTAATTGTGAAGGTACTCACTTTTGATTTGGAAACATGGTCGTAGACATTGGCAAAAGCCCTTGTAGGCTGGTAGAGAATCAAAAGATCGGCTTCATCTAGCGTGTTGGAAGAAACATTGGGTCCATGTAACGTTACCGAACGTTGTTCGTTTGCTTCAATGGATTTTTTTAGAGTGCCAATATCTGGATGAAGCAAATCTGAAATAATCATCACCTTTGTCCGCTCATCTATGACCTCTATGGCCGTTTCCTTCTGGTTATTGATAGTGTTCTTTTCATTACTTAGATTTTCCACTTCAATCCGTATGGTTTTCACCCCAACACTTTGAGCCTCCAACAAAGCATGCACGGTTTGACTGTTCTTTGTTTCGTTTAGTGTTACTTGTTGTCTGTGAACGGTTTTTCCATCCAAAGAAATGGTCATTGTTTTGGAAACCGTTGTTTTTCCATTGTACAGGATAGTCGTTTCAACAGGAAACTTATTGTTGAGAAACGCATAGGTATTGGTATTGGTGAGTCCGATGGAAATGTCTTCATAGGCCGTGGTGTCCCCAATCACAATGGGGCTTATAAAAACATTATCTCCAAGATTGAGATGTTCATAATCCCTGCCCAACGTTTGGTTGCCATCCGTTATAAGCACTACGGCGTTGTTCCCATTCACAAAAATTTCATCTACGGCAGAAATAGCAGCGGCAATGTCGGTACTCTTTTTATTTAACCTGAGGGAATCCATAGGGCGGATAGCCCTGCCAAAGGCGTATTGATGAACCTCAAATCGCTCTTTAAGGTTTTGGTTACCTGAAAGAGTTTGCACCATCCCAGAAAGATTGTCTTGGGATTCGGCCTGTAGCATGGATGATGAATCATCAACCAATATGATCAAGTTCGCCTTTTCCAAAAAATAATCCTTATTGACAAACTTGGGGTTGATCAACAATAAAAGGCCACAGAACAAGGTTAGAAACCGTAATGCGGCCAGTATTATCTTTAGCGAACCCTTTCTAGGGTTTTTGAAGAAATATTGATAGACTAACAAGGAAAGCGCGGCAATCGCTGCAAGAACAATAAGGAGTACCGTGCGCAATTCCATGCAGTTCTTTTAGGTTAGCATGCCACCGTCCACACTTAAAACTTGTCCGGTAACATAATCTGAAAGGTCCGATGCCAAAAACAGACAGGCATTGGCAACATCTTCTGGTTTTCCACCACGTTTCAAAGGAATGGAATCCCTCCATCCCTGTACGGTCTTTTCATCCAGTTTGTCAGTCATTTCGGTTTCAATAAAACCGGGAGCAATGGCATTGCAGCGAATGTTTCTGGAACCTAATTCAAGTGCGATAGATTTTGTGAACCCAATCATTCCGGCTTTTGAGGCGGCATAATTGGCCTGTCCGGCATTTCCTTTTATACCCACAACACTACTCATGTTGATAATGGAACCTTTCCGTTGTTTCAACATGGTACGTTGTACCGCCTTGGTCATATTAAATACAGACTTTAGGTTGATTTCGACTACCGAGTCAAAATCTTCCTCACCCATACGCATCAACAGATTGTCCTTGGTGATTCCTGCATTGTTGATCAATACATCTATTCTCCCATCAAAATCTTCCAAGACCTGTGCCACCAAAGCTTCAGAGTCTTCATAGCTGGCCGCATTACTTTTATAAGCTTTGGCTTTTACGCCCATGTCCTCCAACTCTTTTTGTAATTCCAATGCAGGGGCTTCACTGGAACTATAGGTGAATGCCACATTGGCGCCGTGTTGTCCAAATATTTGGGCTATCCCTTTTCCAATTCCTCTACTTGCCCCTGTGATAATTACATTTTTGCCTTCCAAAAGTTTCATAAGATGATCGTGTTTGAATGGTTATCTACCAAATATAGTTGTTGTTTTATGTTTTGCCGAAAAAAAATCCCGCTTTGCACGGGATTTAGAATAGTTTTAACGGTTGGTCTAGCCAACCACTTCTTTAACTTTAATACCGATTTCTGCGGGGGAATCCACTACATGGATACCGCATTCCCTCATGATTCGCTTCTTGGCCTGTGCAGTATCGTCACTACCTCCTACAATGGCTCCGGCATGTCCCATGGTGCGTCCAGCTGGTGCAGTTTCCCCAGCAATAAATCCTACTACGGGTTTTTTACTACCACTTTGTTTGTACCATTTGGCGGCATCGCCTTCCAATTGACCACCAATCTCTCCAATCATGACCACACATTCTGTTTCGGGGTCGTTGATTAAAAGCTCTAGGGCTTGTTTGGTGGTGGTTCCGATTATAGGGTCCCCGCCTATTCCAATGGCGGTAGTAATGCCCAATCCTTGACGTACCACTTGGTCGGCAGCCTCATAGGTTAATGTTCCTGATTTGGAAACAATGCCCACATGTCCTTTTTTAAAGACAAATCCTGGCATGATGCCCACCTTGGCTTCACCAGGAGTAATTACACCAGGGCAGTTTGGACCTACCAATGTACAGTCCTTATCTTTTATATAATCGTTGGCCTTTACCATATCGGCAACGGGAATCCCTTCCGTAATGGTAATGATGACCTTGATTCCTGCATCGGCAGCTTCCATAATAGCATCTGCAGCAAAGGCTGGTGGAACAAAAATAATAGTAGTGTCCGCACCTGCTTTTTGAACAGCTTCTTGAACCGTATTGAAAACAGGTTTCCCCAAATGTTCCTGTCCTCCTTTTCCGGGAGTGACACCACCTACAACATTGGTTCCGTATTCTATCATTTGTCCGGCATGGAATGTTCCTTCGCTACCGGTAAAACCTTGTACAATTATTTTTGAATCTTTGTTTACTAAGACGCTCATATGTTAAACTTAATTAGGTGTAAAAATAGGCTTTGCAATGCGTTTTGTCTATTGTTTTTTTAATTCTTTTTCAATTTTTCAAGGATTTCGGGGATTTTCTTAACCAAGGCCATTTGTTTTAGTTTATCACGGGCTTCTTCAGCTGGACTGCCAAAATAGGTCTTGCCGCCTTCCAAGGATTTGGCCACACCGGTCTGGGCCAGAATCACGGCTTTTTTTCCAATAGTGATCGCGCTTGTAACCCCTACTTGCCCCCACATCGTAACTTCATCTTCTACAACAACACATCCAGCAATCCCCACATGAGAAGCAATTAAGCATTTCTTACCAATAACGGTATCATGTCCTATTTGGATTTGGTTGTCTAATTTCGAGTGAGTTTTAATTATTGTATCGCCTGTAACTCCGCGATCAATGGTACAAGATGCCCCGATATCCACATAATCCTCAATGACGACTCTACCACCAGACAGTAATTTGTCAAAACCTTCTGGGCGGTTTTTGTAGTAAAATGCATCTGAACCCAATACTGTTCCTGCGTGGATGGTCACATTGTTGCCAATGATGCAATGGTCATATATGGTGACATTGGGATGAATCATGCAATTTTCACCAATCGTGACATGATTTCCAATAAAAACGTTGGGTTGTATAATGGTTCCCTTGCCAATTTCAGCAGTCTCGGAAATGGCCATACTCGAGCTCTGAAAAGGCCTAAAATGGCGGGTCAGTTTGTTAAAATCCCGATATGGATCATCAGAAACCAAAAGCGCTTTTCCTTCCGGGCACTCCACCGTTTTGTTGATGAGCACCACTGAGGCTTTTGATTCAAGTGCCTTATCATAATATTTTGGGTGGTCCACAAATACAATGTCCCCTTCTTCCACCACATGGATTTCATTCATTCCCAAAATGGGAAATGATTCCTCCCCAACAAATTTCGAGTCTATGATTTCGGAAACCTCTTTTAAGGTATGAACCCTTGGAAATTTCATGTTCTGCTACTCTTTGGCACGTTCCAAATAGGCACCTTTTTCCGTATCCACCTTTATTTTGTCTCCTTCATTGATAAAAAGAGGCACATTAATACGGGCACCTGTTTCAACAGTGGCTGGTTTGGTGGCGTTTGTGGCGGTGTTTCCCTTTACTCCCGGTTCGGTATGGGTCACCTCCAATATAACACTTGCAGGCATTTCCACTGAAAGAGGCATATTATCCTCTGCATTGAAAATGATGGTAACCACTTCGCCTTCCTTCAATAGGTCTGGAGCATCCAGAGCATCTCTTTGCAACGCAATCTGGTTGTAATCGTCCGTATTCATGAAGTGAAAGGTCTCCCCTTCTGGATACAAATACTGATAGGAACGGGTTTCTACCCGAACATCCTCTATTTTATGACCTGCCGAAAATGTATTGTCGAGAACCTTACCCGTTGTGACACTTTTCAATTTTGTGCGGACAAAGGCCGGGCCTTTTCCAGGTTTTACGTGAAGAAACTCCACAATTTTGTAGATATCATGGTTGAATCGAATGCACAACCCTTTGCGAATATCAGAAGTACTTGCCATATAATTAATTTGAACTAAAATAACCTTTCATGATTCCTCTTTGCGAATCCCTAATGAACTGAAGTATCTCATCGCGTTCCGGGGTAGCTTCCATCTCTGCTTCTATAATGGATGCCGCTTGGGAATTGTTGTAGTTTTTTTGATATAAAATACGGTAGATGTTTTGTATCTCCCTTATTTTTTCTGCCTCAAAACCTCTTCTTCTAAGACCGATGGAGTTGATGCCCACATAGGAAAGTGGTTCCCGTGCTGCCTTAACAAAAGGAGGAACATCTTTACGTACCAAGGAACCTCCTGTTACGAAGGCATGGTTGCCAATGGATACAAATTGATGCACTGCGACCATTCCAGCTAAAACCACATTCTGGCCAATGGTCACATGACCTGCCAAAGTGGAATTATTGCTAAAAATACACCCATCTCCCACAATACAGTCGTGGGCAACGTGACAATAGGCCATAATGAGGCAGTTGTTTCCAATGACCGTTTTCATACGGTCCGAAGTCCCTTTATTTATAGTGGCACACTCCCTAATTGTAGTGTTGTCACCAATGTGGACTGTTGTGTCCTCACCTTGATATTTTAAATCTTGGGGCATGGCTGATATAATGGCGCCTGGAAAAATGTTACAGTTTTTACCAATTCTAGCACCTTCCATAATCGTAACATTGGAACCAATCCAAGTTCCTTCACCAATCGTCACATTGTTGTGAATGGTTGTAAAAGGCTCGATTACCACATTTTTGGCAATCTTGGCCCCAGGGTGTACATATGCAAGAGGTTGGTTCATCTAAGAGTCTGTGTTTTTGGTTTTTACAATTTGGGCCATCAATTCCGCTTCGGAAACCAATCTTCCGTTGGCATAGGCATAGGCTTGCATATGACAGATACCGCGTCGGATTGGGGAAATCAAATCGCATTTAAATATTAAAGTGTCCCCAGGTACCACTTGTTGCTTAAACTTAACATTGTCAATCTTCATGAAGAAGGTTAAGTAGTTTTCTGGATCGGGAACAGTGCTCAGCACCAAAATTCCTCCTGTTTGTGCCATGGCCTCTACTTGGAGTACCCCAGGCATTACTGGAGCACCCGGAAAATGTCCCACAAAGAAAGGTTCATTCATGGTCACATTCTTTACTCCCACTACATGGGTGTCTGAAAGCTCCAAAATCTTATCCACCAATAAAAAAGGCGGCCTATGCGGCAACATCCCCATAATTTTGGTCACATCCATTAAAGGTGTTTGGTTCAAATCATAGGTGGGAACTTTGTTCCTTTTTTCAATTTTGATGATTTTGGACAGTTTTTTGGCAAACTGGGTATTTACAAAGTGTCCTGGCTTATTGGCAATGACCTTACCGCGAATCCGGGTTCCGGCCAAGGCTAAATCGCCAACTACATCCAATAACTTGTGTCTTGCGGCTTCATTGGGATAGTGCAAGGTTAGATTGTCCAGAATACCATTGGGTTTCACGGACAACTTTTTCTTATTGAAGGCTTTTTCGAGTTTTTTCATAGTAGACTCGGAAATCTCCTTGTCTACATAGACTATGGCATTGTTCAAATCACCACCTTTTATAAGACCATGCTCCAAAAGCATTTCGAGCTCATGAAGAAAGCTAAAGGTACGTGCGTTTGCAATTTGGTCCTTAAAATCAGAAATATGTTCCAAGGTAGCGTTTTGGGTTCCCAATACCTTTGTGCCAAAATCCACCATGGTAGTGATTTGGTAGTGGTCGGATGGGATTACGGTAATTTCGCTTCCAGTGGTTTCATCTTTATAGGAGATGACGTCCTTAACTATATATTCTTCACGCTCTTGGTCCTGTTCCACAATGCCTGCATCTTCCAGTGCTTTTACAAAAAACTTGGAAGATCCATCCATGATAGGAGGTTCTGGAGCATCAAGCTCAATCATGACATTATCTATATCTAACCCTACCAAGGCGGCAAGCACATGCTCTGAAGTTTGGATTTTCACCCCATTCTTTTCCAGGTTGGTGCCCCGTTGTGTATTTACCACATAATTGGCATCGGCCTCAATAATGGGTTCCCCCTCAAGGTCTACCCGTTTAAAGGCAAAGCCATGGTTCTCCTTTGCAGGTAGAAAGCTCATGGTTACGTTTTCTCCTGTGTGCAACCCTACACCTTGCAGGGTCACTTTCTTTTCAATGGTGCGTTGCTTATTGCTTGTTTTGCTCACCTTCAACCTTTTTTTCGATGTTGGAGATTTGATTTACCAGTTTTGGTAAATTCTTGAAGTGTACGTATGATTTATTGAAGTCGCCGTAGTTTAATGCAGGGGATCCCTGAAGCACTTCGTCGTCTTTTACATTCCGTCCTATTCCTGATTGTGCCTGAATCTTGACCCTATCCCCTATGGTTATATGGCCCACGATTCCAACTTGTCCGCCAATGAGGCAGTTTTTTCCAATTTTGGTAGACCCTGCAATACCGGTTTGCGCTGCAATGGCGGTATGCTCACCAATTTCAACATTGTGCGCAATCTGTATTTGATTGTCCAGCTTTACGCCTTTCCGTAAAATGGTGGAGCCCAAGGTAGCCCTGTCAATGGTAGTGCCCGCCCCTACATCTACGTTGTCTTCCAAGATAACATTACCGGTTTGGGGCACTTTGCTGTATTCGCCATTGGCATTTGGAGTGAATCCAAAGCCATCTGCACCAATAATTACTCCACTATGAATTACACAATGATTTCCTATGATGGATTCTGAGTATATTTTGGCTCCCGCAAACACCGTGACATGGTTCCCAATGGTAACATTATCGCCAATATATACATTGGGGTAAATTTTTACATTGTCCCCAATTTTTACATTTTCCCCCAAATATGAGAAAGCCCCAAAGTAAAAACCTTCACCATAAATGGCATTACCAGATATAAAAGAAGGGCTTTCTATGCCCACTTTATTGTTCTTCACCTGGTTATAATATTCCAATAATTTGGAAAAGGATTTATAGGCATCCTCTACTTTTATCAAAGTTGTAGACAAGGATTGCTCTGGCACAAAATCCTTATTTACAATGGTAATAGAGGCTTTGGTGGAGTAAATATAAGAGGTGTATTTAGGATTGGCCAAAAAGGTTAGAGAGCCTTTTTCACCCTCTTCAATTTTGGATAATTTATGCACGGCGATTTGAGGATTTCCCTCAACTTCACCCTCTAATATTCCTGCAATTTGGGTAGCCGTAAATTTCATTTGTGCAAAAGTAACAAAATTTGTTAAACAGCTTCCTTGGGGTAGCAGCTATAATATTTGGTCACGGTTTTGGAAAGTGCCTTTAGGCTGAGCTGGTCAGACTCTTTAAGCACATCGGTTATCCTTCCATTCTTTTTAAGAATGTATATGGCCTGTTTGCTTACATTATAGGCCTTGTTCGAAATTTCGCCCTGAAACACAAAGTTAGAGGCTTCTTGTTTCGAAAGATCATACTTCTGCATGACTTCTTCTAATTTCATTAGCATTTTTTGTGGGTTTGCAGGACGATTTTTAATCTTGATGTGCAATAATTTTCTGTTGAGCAGCATCCCACACATTTTGGAAAGCACAAAATCTTCATGAAACTGCCAAGACTTTATAGCTCCAAGAATATCCACATCATCCAATTGTGCAAATTTCAATAGCGCTTCGGCATCAAATTTTTCTTGCTCAGGTTCTCCAAGAAAAAACAAGAGGGAACCACTTGCTGGCAATGCATGGCCACCTGTCAAAAGTTCACGCGCCCTTTGCATGATCCTAACCAACAGTTGTTCTGCCATAAGTCCCGTTTTGTGCAAGTACACTTGCCAGTACATAAATCTTCGGGCCATTAAAAACTTCTCAACGGCATATATGCCCTTTTCTTCCACCACCAAGTTTCCATCGACCACATTGAGCATAGAAATGAGTCGCTCCGAATTAATATTTCCTTCGGTGACCCCTGCATAAAAACTATCCCTCTTAAGATAGTCCAATCGATCCATGTCCAATTGACTGGACACCAATTGGTTCATAAAAGGTTTTGGATAATCGCCCTTAAAAATGGCAATGGCCGTATCCAAATCACCATTAAATTGTCTGTTAAGTTCTTGCATGAACTGAAGGGACAAACTTTCGTGACTTTGATTTTTCACCACAAAACCTTCTAGGGCATGTGAAAAAGGGCCGTGCCCAATATCATGCAATAAAATGGCGCACAAAAGACCATTCTCTTCTTTTTCACTGATATCCACACCTTTTAACTTTAAGATCTGAATGGCCCTGTCCATCAGATGCATGCTCCCCAAGGCATGATGAAATCTAGTGTGATGGGCTCCTGGATACACCAAAAAGGACATCCCCATTTGGGAAATTCTTCTTAGCCTTTGAAAAAAAGGATGGGCGATCAGTTTAAAAATAAGTTCATTTGGAGTTCCAATAAAACCGTAAATTGGATCGTTAAAAACGTTAAGCTTATTGGTTTTTACCAAGGATTTTTGTTTTTAGAACAACAAAGATAACTACTATATGAACAAGATTACAATTCTTTGGGTCGATGATGAGATCGATCTCCTAAAACCGCACATTCTTTTTCTTGAGGGCAAGAATTATAAAGTAGTTACCAGTCAAAGTGGGCAAGATGCCCTTGAAGAGCTCAAAAATTCCTTTTTTGACATTATTTTTTTAGATGAGAACATGCCCGGCATCTCTGGCTTGGAGACCCTCACCGAAATAAAAAAACTTGATGCCTCCATACCTGTAGTAATGATCACCAAGAGTGAGGAGGAGTACATTATGGATGAGGCCATAGGTTCCAAAATAGCAGATTACCTCATAAAACCTGTAAATCCAAACCAAATATTGTTGTCGCTTAAAAAGAGTTTGGATAACTCCCGTTTGGTTTCAGAAAAAACCACTGCCAATTACCAACAAGAATTTCGAAAAATTGCCATGGACCTCTCTATGGTAAATTCCCATGAGGAATGGGTTGAACTATACAAAAAGCTTATTTATTGGGAGCTTCAATTGGAAGAGATTGAAGATTCTGGCATGTTTGAAATCTTAGAATCCCAAAAAACAGAAGCCAATTCACAATTTGGAAAGTTCGTGGACAAAAACTATCGGGATTGGTTCAAAAATGGAGATGGTCCAATAATGTCCCATACCCTCTTTCGGAACAAAATACAACCCGAATTGGAAGGACACAAAACCTTGTTGGTCATCATAGACAACCTACGTTATGATCAGTGGTTGGCCTTTGAGGAAACACTGTCTGTCCACTACAAAAAGAAGCAAGAATCTGCTTATTACAGTATTTTGCCAACCGCCACCCAGTATGCGCGAAATGCCATATTCTCTGGGCTCATGCCCTTGGATATGGAGAAAAAGTATCCCGATTGGTGGAAGAACGATACCGACGAAGGAGGCAAAAATCTATTTGAAGCCCAGTTTTTGGACGCTCAGCTAAAGCGACTCGGTCTTAGCCTAAAATGGGAATACCATAAAATAAACAACCTCAAGCAGGGAAAGCAATTGGCACAGAATTTCAGGTCGCAAAAAGATAATGATTTAACGGTGCTGGTCTACAATTTTGTTGATATGCTGTCCCATTCCAAGACCGAAATGGAAGTGGTTAAGGAGTTGGCATCAAACGACAAGGCATACCGCTCGCTAACACTCAGTTGGTTCAAGAATTCACCCCTACTGGAAATTATTCAACAGGCACAGAACTTGGGCATGAAATTAGTTTTGACCACCGATCATGGCACGATCAATGTCAAACAGCCCTCAAAAGTGATTGGAGACAGGGACACCAGTCTAAATCTTAGATACAAAACTGGTAGGAGCCTTACTTTTGAAGATAAGGATGTATTGGCATCTAAGAATCCGCAGGACATTCACTTGCCCAACATTAATTTAAGCAGCAGTTATATTTTTGCCAAGAACGATTTGTTCTTTGCCTATCCCAACAATTATAACCATTACGTGAGCTATTATAGAAACACCTATCAACATGGTGGGGTATCTTTGGAAGAAATGATCGTACCTTTTGTAGTTTTGGAAGCAAAATAGACTGAATTGAAAATTACCTTCCAATTATCAGAGATCCAAAAGGTGGCACAACAGCTCATTAAGGCCGTTCCCAATAAGACGCTGTGTTTTTACGGACAAATGGGAGCTGGCAAAACTACCTTGATCAAGACCTTGTTGAAAGAATTAGGCGCCAAAGATGCTGGCAGCAGTCCTACTTTTGGTCTTGTAAACGAGTATAGTGACGTCCATGGAAAACTTTTGGCCTATCATTTTGATTTTTATCGATTAAATGATGAGTCCGAAGCTTTGGATATGGGACTGGAAGACTACCTAGGTTCTTCTGCCTGGCTTTTCATGGAATGGCCAGAAAAAATCTCATCCCTCCTGCCAGAAGATGCTGTATCCATTTTCCTGCATTTTGTCGATGAAAATACACGTTCAATCGAGTTAAATGTTTGTTAACGGACAATCCGTTTATCTTCAAGCAATACATTTATCAAAACATCGACGAATCGTTGAAGTGTATTTTTTTTACGTTAAAATGCCACTTTTATCGATGAAGTGTAGGTGAAGTTGAAATATTTTCCTACATTTGTCTTGTAGATGAATTCATTTATTAACCAAAAACTCTTTTACGATGAACACTAAAAAAGTTTTTTTTGGATTACTAGGTGTTGCCTTTTTGGCTATGACTGTTGCAGTAGCTACAGTTGATTTGGACAAAAATCAAACTACTAGTATCGAGAAGTCTAAGATTAGAAAGCTGTAATTTTTTTCCGATCTTTACTTAAGTACAAATGGTCCTATTTTACGGTAGGGCCATTTTTTTTTGCAATAAAATCAGCTTTTTTATGTTATCATGAGTGATGAGTGACAAAAAAAGTATCCGTAAGAAACTGATCATGGAAGGCGCTTTTGCTTTTCTGATCGCAGTAACCCCCATCTTATTCTACTGGTACAAATACATGCCGGAAGGCGCTGAAACATGGTCTGTTTTGGGCATCGAGTTTGGCACCAATGGATTTGATGATGTCGGGGAAGCCTTTTATTATTATTTCAACAAAATTGTTCCATTATTACTATTGGTGGTATGGTTCGTAACATGCAAAAATTGGTGGTACTATGCCATTCTGATCCCAATTTCCATGTACAGCTTTCAGCTGTTTGCCGTACTTACCTTCGATTCCAATATTGTGGATGAGAATGAGGTCATGTACGTAGTGGCCGTTACCATGGTTGTGACTCCCATTGTATATTTTATCAGGGTCAAGTTGGTAGATAAACACGTTCATGGTATTGATTTGGATGCCATGGATGCCGAACTCCAAGTTTTGAAGGAAAAGGAAGAGCTGCGAAAAGAAAGAGAGAAACTGGAACAACGCCAGAAGACCCTTTCAAAAAAAATGTAAATTTGTTTGATTGCCATGGCATGATACTCAGATTTACTTTCTATGAACCAACCATCGTCCCCTTTTAGCAAACAACAATTACTGCCCCAGGAAGAAACTCTGGAGGTTCTTAAACAGAAGGGCGAACTGTATATTGGCATCCCAAAGGAAAACCAATATCAAGAAAAACGGGTTTGCCTCACCCCTGATGCTGTAAATGCTCTAGTTGCCAACGGGCATAGGGTCTTAATTGAGTCCGGTGCAGGAAATGGCGCCAACTTTTTGGACATAGATTATACCAATGCCGGTGCGGAAATTACCCGAGATACCAAAAAAGTCTTCTCTTGTCCCATTATTCTTAAGGTGGAGCCACCTTCACTTTCTGAAATTGATTTTCTGAACCCTCAGACCATTGTAATTTCTGCTTTGCAGATAAAGACACAGCGTAAAGAATATTTTGAGGCCATGGCCAAGAAAAGACTTACCGCCATTGCCTTCGAATATATAAGGGATGAGGATGGAAATTATCCAGCGGTACGCTCATTAAGCGAGATAGCAGGGATTTCTTCCATTTTAATAGCATCGGAACTCATGGCAACCACCAACAAGGGAAACGGGCTTATGCTGGGCAACATCAGCGGGGTCCCTCCTGTTGAAGTGGTTATTATAGGTGCCGGTACGGTTGGGGAGTTTGCCGCCAGGTCTGCCTTGGGGTTGGGTGCCAATATTAAGGTGTTCGATAATTCGATCACCAAGCTGCGAAAGCTTCAAACCAACCTTAATAGAACCGTATATACTTCTACCATTCAACCAAAAAACCTTATTAAGGCATTAAAGCGTTGCGATGTGGCCATTGGGGCTACCCGTGGCAAAAATCGCTCCCCGGTTGTAGTGTCCAGTTCCATGGTGGAAAACATGAAAAAAGGCGCCGTGGTCATAGATGTGAGTATTGATATGGGCGGTTGTTTTGAGACTTCTGAGGTAACAACACATAATAAACCCACAATCGAAAAATTTGGGGTGATCCATTACGGTGTGCCCAATATACCTTCTCGTTATCCGCGAACCTCTTCCATTTCCATAAGTAATATATTTACACCGTATTTGTTGAAAATTGGCGAAGACGGTGGGTTGGAACATTCCTTGCATTTTGATAAGGGATTGCGAAACGGGCTTTACATGTACCACGGTATTTTGACCAATAAATCTGTTGGGGACTGGTTTGGCCTAAACTATAGTGATATTAATTTTCTGATTTTCTAAGACGGATGGCTTTTTTACGGCGTTTGGGATGGTACTTGGTAGGACTGTCCATTGGGATTGTATTTTTGGTTTTTTTTCTGAAGAAAAAATCGGGTGAAGAGGGAATAGAATTTTGTTACTTCCCCAATTGCAGGGTGCTCAAGGACATGCGGTCCAAAGCCTTGGTTTTTGATGAAAATCTACCTGAACAGTTCAGGGATACGTTACTTGTAAAGGCTTTTTTAACGGATGGCGATATAGATTTTGGCAACAGCGACACCAAATCTGAGCCTTGTAAAACCTATTTCATAGAGAATGAAGGTAAGGTTTTAAAAGCACAAAATTGTGCGGATAAAATTGTAGTTGAAAGTATTAGGCAATAGTATTCTCTTTATCAATTACTCAAATACTCCCCATGGAAGACTTGCGTTGCTTCCATATTGTATTTGGATGATGAAAGTTTTATTTTTTCCATTCATCAATTCGAAAGGGGCATTCGTCAATTTGTAGGCTAATCACATCAAAGAAGTATTATATTTCTGATTAAAACTGAAGATTTATATGCTTTTCTTTCTGTTGATTGGATTTGTCTTAATTGGTTATGGAGTAGTAAAAGCTACCCAAGAGAAAATTTCTACCTCTTCTGACCATATAATACAACAGAATTACAAAGTTAAAAGAGAAATTCTTGAAGATATTTTAGATAAAGTTGAATATTGGGAAACTCAAAACGGATTTTTGGATAGCCGTATTACCCAGAGATCTTTAGCAAAAACATTGAACACTAACAGTGCTTATCTATCCAAAGCAATAAATGTTTATAAGAAGCAAAATTTTGCAAGTTACCTGAAAGGGGTTAGAATTGCCTATGCCATAGACCATTTACAACAAAACCCTGAAATGCTTAAAACAAAATCCATGATTCAGATTGCTGAAATGTATGGTTTTAATTCATTGACGGTATTTACAAAAGCATTTAAAAATAAAACCGGAACCACTCCGGGAATATTTTTTAGAAAGATGATTGAACAAGAATTCAGAAAAAACATGCAATAGACTAAAAAAGACCATTAAAAGTATTTATAAGTAAAGTATGCATGTACGTTCAATTATTACCCTTAAAAGACTGATATAGTATGTCTTTTAACAAAAGTTGATTGAATTTAACATGGAGTAAAACGATGGTTTCAGAAAGAAAAATGATACTTAAGACATCAACCTTTCATCTTCTTGCACTTTTTCTAATCATCAATTCCCCTCAAACCAAGTCAAAAAAGATCATCTAGAATTTATTATCTAGACAAGCCTACAGGAAGAACTAATCTTTTACCACGGTGAAAAACCTTCCGCTTGGATTTATATTTTCACTCCAAACCAAGATATCGTTATAAATGACTTGTGTAGCAACCTTCCAGTCCCCATCTCCGTCAACGAGGTTGACTACGATGAAATCTGATTCCTCATTTCCCCAATCTATCCTCAGCTCATGTTTATAAGGCCTATGGTCTGAATAGTAAGGGGTAAACCAGTATTTTCCATCAGTCAAATCAATCAAATAACCTCTAGGGTAGGCCAGTTGGTCATTTTCAAAAAGCACGTATTCTCCGTTTATCTTTTCGTATAGGGCAATTGAATTGGTATTCAAGGTTCCTTCGATAGAAGGGTTTAACAAATCTCTGCCTGAAGAATCTTCAAGATTAAATCTAAACAGTATATCACCTAGATTTACACTTTCGCCACTATTATCATCAGAATTATTGCATCCCAATAGGACGAAAAAAGCCAAAAAGAATGTTGTTAGTTTCATAAAATTATGGTTTTATATTATAAATCATCCTCTTATTGTATTTGAAATCGTACCCATTAGGCTTCCAACCATTGTAAGCATAATATCCGTTATAAGTTCCTCCCCATCCCCAATTCATATAATAATGAGTCGTTTGAACACCAATTTCGCAATAAAAAGTGGACCTATAGCCCTCACAGACCCAGGCATGACCATTTTGATACCCACACCACCATAAAAAACAGCTTTTATCTGTATGTCCTGCCAATATTACTGGCCTACTTGCAAGTATTTCACTTTTTGTGGTTGTATGGTTCCAATTGCCAAATGAGGCAGTGGAATACCCGAATGTATTTCTTAATGCTGTTGCCCCATCAGAAGTTTCAGCTCCTGAGCCATCACAGGAATAATCCATGTTGACAGCATTTCCAATATCCTCTAATAATTGTGAAACCGAGTTAGAACCAGAATTCGTCAATGGCATGGCCGCCCAATTATAACTATCTGGATGTTGATGATACCTCATTACCTGGCCAATTGCAGTGGCCACACATCCAGACGGAGGCCTTCCACCTATGCTATTGCATCCTATATTGTCTAGGGTATTGTTAAAACCATACCATTGATTCCATTGCGCATTTATGTACGGGCCATAATTCCAATATTGGTTTTGACAATCTCCATCACCACATTTGGAAGCCAATATATTGCCCAATGCTTTCTGCATTTCACATGGGGTGTTGTAGATAGATGTAGTATCATAACTTTTCTCAATATCATTTACCACTTCTATAGATTCTTCACGAATCTTCCCAATAACCGAAGCAGTGTTGTCCAACCAACTTATAACCCCGGCAGGCAGCATTTCTTCAGCAAAATTAAAAGTACCATCATCAGAGAATGCCAATATGGGTTGTTCTCTTTTGTCACCTGAAATTACCACGAAACCACCTTCTTCATAATTGATTATGTGATAAGCGGATTTGTTATTTTTATCTGGAACAGTCCTTTTATTTCTAACTTTTTTACTCGAAAACCCAGTTTTACCAGTTTTTGAATCGAAAACCTCAAAAACCAATGTATTGGCTATTAGCTCAGCTTCTTTATAGGAAATAAAATAAATATCGTCAGACCAATCTTCTACTAGAATTTCATCATTGGTTGACTTTATATGTTCATGATTTTTGGAATCTAAATCAAAATTATTGGAACAAGAAGCAACGAATGGTATGACACTTAGTGTTGTTAAAAAGTAGATAAGTTTTCTCATTCTGTACAGTTTTATAGTTTGACATGTTATCACAACATATTGTAAGTACTACTTTGAGTGGTCTCAAAAGTCCCAAAATGGATTAAACACAAGTACTTTTGCTTCCCCTTTTCAAAATCTTAATAATTGGGAAAAACAATTGTCAATACATCTAATGGAATAAATGTCTACGAATGGATTAAACCTCCAAAATCTACTTTTTGTCAATTTATAAATTGCGCATTCAATTTATAAATCCATTTGAATTGGAAATTTTGTAATCGGAAAGTGTAATGAAAATTTTCTAGACTAAAATAAAAATGACTCTACTCACGAATCCAACTTCCTGCGTTTTCGTTCCTTTTGGATAAGTACCAGCTCCCTGGAGGTCTGGCCAGCCACGGATGTGTTCTCCTCAGCTCTTCGGATAAGATAGGGCATTACATCCTTTACGGGCCCATAAGGAACATATTTTACAGCATTGTACCCTTCCTTGGCCAAATTGTATGTAATATGATCGCTCATCCCAAAAAGCTGCCCAAACCAAATACTCTGATCGGAAGAATCAAGGTTTTTCTCTTCCATCAAGTCGATTAGCTTATGGCAACTAGCCTCGTTATGGGTTCCAGCGAATATGGTGATGCGGTCCAAGTGCTGCATGCAATAGGCAATCCCATCATTAAAATTATTGTCCGTTTCCTGTTTGGACTTGCAAATTGGACTCTCATATCCCTTTTCTTGTGCTCGCTCATTCTCTTTTTCCATATAGGCTCCGCGAACCACTTTTGCCCCAATCGTAAAACCTTCCTTTGCCGCCAGATCATATAATTGCTTTAAATAATCCATTCGGTCCCACCGGTACATTTGGAAAGTGTTGTAAACAATGGTCTTCTCTTTGTTGTATTTGCGCATCATTTGCAATACCAAATCATCTGCAGCGTCTTGCATCCAACTTTCCTCAGCATCAATTAAAAGACCTACTTCCAGTTCGTGTGCTTTTTTACAGACTTTTTCAAATCGATCAATGATCCTACCCCATTCCGCAGTTTCCTTTTCCGTTAATTTTTCCCCGGCACTTACCTTTTCATAGAGTTTAAATCGACCAAAACCAGTTGGCTTGAATACGGCAAATGGAATGGCATCCTTCTCCTTTACAAATGAGAGAATCTCCAAAGTCTTTTCCAGGGCAAAATCAAATTGATTGTCCACTTCCTTTCCCTCTGCGGAATAGTCCAAAATGGAGCAAACACCATTACCATACATTCTATCTATTACCCGAAGACAGTCTTTTTCACTGACCCCACCACAAAAATGATCGAACACCGTGGCCCGGATGAGGCCTTCTACGGGCAAGTGCGCCTTTATGGCAAAGTTGGTCACAGCGGTCCCGATTCTAACCAAGGGTTCATTGGCAATCATTTTGAATAAAAAGTAGGCCCTTTCTAGTTGGGAGTCCGATTTTAGCTCAAAAGCTATTGCGGTATTCTCAAAATTTGGTCGCATTTTTGGCAATCTTTTAAAGATCCAAATATAAGTCGCCTTTCAAGAAGATTATCAATAAAAATAATCTTTATTTAGTGGTGTAAATTGAAATATGGAGTCCGTTAAATCACAATCATACGAAGTGCATTTGGGCCAGCTTGCAGAAGCCGCTCTAAAACAGCATATTGCAAAAATCAACTATTCCAAAGTGTTCGTTTTGGTGGATGAAAACACCAAAGAACATTGCTTGCCTTCCTTTAAAGAAATGTTGAACCACCCCATTGATCACATTTTTGAGATCAAATCTGGAGAAGAACACAAGCATATTTACACTTGCTTGGATTTGTGGAAGCAATTGTCAAATTTCGATGGTGACCGCAAAAGTTTGCTTATTAACTTGGGCGGAGGTGTGATTACGGACATGGGCGGTTTTGTTGCCTCAACTTTTAAAAGGGGAATTGATTTTATAAATATTCCCACTACCCTGCTTTCCATGGTAGATGCTTCCATTGGTGGAAAAACGGGGGTAGATCTCGGAGCATTGAAAAATCAAATCGGGGTTATCAATCAACCACAAATGGTATTGGTATTTCCTGAGTTTTTAAAAACGCTGGATCCGCGACAGGTGACCAGTGGTTATGCAGAAATGTTGAAGCATGGGTTGATCATGGATGCCGAATATTGGCAGAACTTGAAAACAGACGGAAATTTTACCGATGCTTCGTGCATACAACGATCTATAGCTCTTAAAAATGAAGTGGTCTTGGAGGACCCTACAGAGAAAGGACTAAGAAAGATTTTGAATTTTGGCCATACACTTGGCCATGCCATAGAATCATACTGTCTGGAAAACCCAAACAAGAAAACGTTGTTACACGGAGAGGCCATTGCGGTTGGAATGATTTTGGAAGGATATCTTTCCCACGAGTTAAAGGGACTTCCTAAATTGTCGCTCTTGGAAATCAAAGATGTCTTTTTACAATATTTTGATTTGGTAGAGTTTGATGATAATGATATCCGTGCCATTTTGCAATTGCTCAAATACGATAAAAAGAATTCGCACGGAGATGTGAATTTTGTGCTATTGCAATCCATTGGAACTGCAGTTACCGATGTAAAAGTGCCTGTAGAACTCTTTTACAAAGCATTTGCTTACTACAGGGAATAAGAGCTTCGTATACTAAATACATTCGTTTTACAACTCTTTGGAAGCCCCATTTTTAAAAATTCATAGTTTAGGATAGCATAAAAACCTATCCATTATGAAACGAGTATTAATTGACTACAAAAAGTTGGACCACAAGGTGGCCGCCGTACTAATTGACTCCTATCCTTACGGTTACGGCGATGAAGACATCATTACGATCAAAAAGCCAAACGGTGAAGTGATCGAAGCTGTTGAAGTAAGAACCGAGGACACCATTTACTTGGTAAAAATCAGTAAAAGTCTTTCCCACTTCATTTCCACTTTTGAGGAGAAGATAGAAAAAGAACTTGGCAAGGAAGAGGTTATGGAAACTGAAGAAACCTCATACAATGAAGCCGATTTTGAACCGGATTCAGATTCAGATTACGAAAATGATAGCCTATACTAGAATTTTACGCTAAAGATATCTTTCGGTAATAATCTTAAGGTGATGAGCTTGGTGGCCACTTATAATGAATCCCGTGGCCCTTGTGCTCAAGGGCGAACCACTGGAAACCCCTACTCTTTTCAAAGCCTCTTCATCAAAAGATTGAAACAACAAAATAGTGGAGTCCCGAACCGCCTTGTACTCTTCCATCAAATCTTTTATGGTTCTTTTGGAGGCATTGGATTGGGGAACATAGTCGTCTTGTTCGAAACCAGGTAAGGGGGTCTTGTCATTTCTTGCAAATCGAAGCGCTCTATATTGAAAAACTCTTTCTGCATCAATAATATGCACTACCAATTCTGCCAAGGTCCATTTTCCTTCGACGTAGGCATGCCCCAATTTATCTTCGGGCAGTTTTTCCAAAAAGGAAAGAAATCGTTCTTTTCCCTTTTGCAGTTCATCCATTAAGGATACATCCCCCAAGGCGAGTATATATTTATGGTAAAAAGGACTATACTCAGAAGACGGTAATTCTGAACTTTTCATAAGGCGATAAAAAGAACTGTAGAATTACAGTTCGTTGAAAATGGTATGCATCAAACGCTTCTTGTCATTGATGCTTTCTTCCAATGATATCATGGTTTCGGTCCTGCTGATACCGTCAATGTCATCAATCTTAAAGATGATATTTTTGGCATGAGTGGTGTCCTTGGCCCGAATCTTACAGAAAATATTGAACTTACCCGTGGTAATATGGGCAACAGTTACATATGGAATTTGGTTAAGCCGCTCCAGCACAAACTTGGTCTGATGGGTTTTCTCAAGAAAGATTCCCACATAGGCAATGAACGAGTAGCCCAGCTTTACATAATCCAATGTAAGTGAGGAACCTTTGATGATTCCTGATTCTTCCATTTTCTTCACCCTAACGTGTACTGTTCCTGCGGAAATCAACAGTTTCTTAGCAATATCAGTAAAGGGTGTACGGGTGTTATCGATCAGCATATCTAATATCTGATGGTCGATTTCGTCTAGTTTTACTTTGGTCATTACATTGAATTTAACAGCAAAATTAGTTAAATAAAGAAATTAACGTAATAAAAATGCTTCTTTTTTAAATAAAATGCAAGAAGTTATAAAAGTTAGCTGCCTATTTTTCAATCCTTTTGATCAAAGCCATGATTTCATTGTGCTTGGACAGCTGTTCCAAATCCTTTTTATTTAAACAGTTAAACGTCTCATGGCCAAAAAAACCCTCTAGTTTACCAATTTCAGCAAGCTCCGGTTTAAACTGAATTGCGTTTCCTTCCAAAATTTCCTGAAAACGGATACCAATACGGGAACCTTTTTCCAAATTAGAATTGATTGTTTGTGGGTTTTGGATTAAAATATCAAAAAAACATTTTTCATTTTCCGGAATCCGGTAATAATCCTCAGTACGCTGCGCATCTATTTTTTCTTTGGAAATAGTATCCAAAGCGGCCATGAGTGCATGGAATATGTACTCTCGCGTGTGCTCACGCATGTAGTCTTTTTCATAATGACCTGCCTCAAAAAGTATAGTGGGTACACCCTGCATTTGAAATGCATCCCCTACGCAATTGGCATTGAAGCCATCATCATAACGTCCAACCTGGCCTGGAATCAACTCTTGCAAGACCCTGTTCATGGCCACAATCAGCTTCATGGCTACTTCCCTACTCGGAGTCACATCACGCTGCTCGTTGCTAGCAGGTGACAGGAAGGAAACCGTTGCCGGTTTTTTAGCCGATCCAGCACTGAAAAGTGTGCGCTGGTCATGTAGGTTAAAGCAAAAATCAGGCTTAAATGCTTCAAAAAGTTCTCTCAGTACCTTGCTCTCAGGTTGTGAGCGTTGTTGCGCATCCCTGTTCAAATCAATCTGATTGGCATTTACCCTTGTGTAAGCCTTTGCGCCGTCAGGATTAAGCATGGGAACTACCATAAGGGTACAAGAATCAAGAATAGTTTTTGCAAGCGTTTCGTTGCCCTGCAAATAGTTTACCATATCCCAAACCGCCTTTGTGGTTGTGGATTCGTTTCCATGCATTTGAGACCACATAAGCACTCTGTGCTTACCATGCCCCAATGTAAATGCACTTATGGGGTCACCTTGTACAGATTTCCCCAATACCCTTAACGATGATGAAGCCACTTTTTTAAAACAGGGCATTAACATATCTAATGTAATGTACCTGTCCTTTAAGTTAGGCTCCTTGTATTTGGAATGCTCAATCATAGCGTAGCTAAACTTAAAGCATACAAAAGTAATCTTTGAAAAGTTTACAAATGTATTCCATAAAGTAGCTATTTGTTACAAATATATCAGGTATGTCGTACTGGAAAATGCGCTTTGATACATTTGTGAATAAAAAATTTCGAATGAATGCCAACTAATTGTAAAAGAGACTTTTAAAGTATATTATATGAATTAAAACTTATATATTGATTGGATTTTAACCAACGGTTTTCTGGCATCTATTGGATTTATGTGTATCTTCAAATTTATAAATTTACATTTGTGAATAACGACATCCTTCCACGTATACAATCAATAATGGAGCACTACGGTTTAACGGTATCTGCCTTTGCAGATGAGATTGGTGTACAACGATCCAGTATCTCCCATTTGCTCAATGGGCGCAATAAACCTAGTTTGGATTTTGTAATGAAATTGGTGGACGCCTACCCTAGCGTTAATCTGTATTGGCTTCTAATGGGAATTGGAAATTTCCCCTCAGATCCTGAAGACAGTCAAGAAATGTTCGCCGCACCATTGCCTAAAAGCTCTAATTTTGATATGGAAGAGCCAAAAAAGAAAATTTCAAAGAATGAAAATAAATCTCACGCGCCTTCAAAAATTGTAGTTTTTTACGAAGACGGCACTTTTGAGTCGTTTCTCCCAAAAAATGATTGACCCGCTTTAGTTCTTTCCGTTACTTTGCCACTATGGTAAAATACTTTTTCTCCATCGGGATTTTTTTAATCTTTATAGCCTGTGGTCAGTCTCCACAACGCAATTGCGCAAATTTTAAGACGGGTGAGTTTACCTTCACTGCCATGGTTGATGGTGAAGAAAAGAAAACCACCTTTCATAGGACTTTGGATACCGAAGTTGATTTTTATGAAGGCAAACAGGACACATCAACAGTTCGGTGGATCAATGACTGTGAGTATGTTCTCAAGAACATTAACCCAAAGAGTAAGGCAGAGGAAAAATCAATCCATATAAAAATCTTGACCACTACGGATTCTTCTTATACATTTGAATATAGTGCCATTGGCGACAAACGAAAATTTAGGGGAACCGCATATAAAACACACTGACCATGTTTGAAATTTTTTCCAGCCCAGATGCCTGGATGGCCTTGATAACCTTGACCTTCTTGGAAATTGTACTGGGGATAGACAACATCATTTTCATTTCCATTGCCGCCGGCAAACTGGAAAAAAGAGATCGAAGAAAAGCGACCAACATTGGGTTGGTACTTGCAATGGTAATGCGAATTTTACTGTTGTTTGGAATTACCTGGCTTACTAAGATGAAAAAACCTTTCATGCTTCTTGATGAATCTTGGGTCACGGGTGGCATTAGCTGGCAGGCTATTATCCTGTTTCTTGGGGGATTGTTCCTTTTGTACAAGAGTACCAAAGAAATTCACGAAAAGATAGAGGACCGTGGTCATGATGAGCGTGAAGTTGAAAAATCAAGGTCTTCGTCCTTGACGAACGCCATTGTTCAGATTACCGTGATCAACATTGTATTTTCATTTGATTCCATTTTAACGGCAATAGGAATGACCAATGGAATTTCCCCCAATCCAACAGATGCATTGGTGCTTATGGTTACCGCAGTGGTTATCTCTGTTGTTATTATGATGCTGTTTGCTAACCCTGTCGGGGAGTTCGTGAATCGTCATCCATCAATACAAGTGTTGGGGCTCTCCTTTCTGATTCTTATTGGGTTTATGCTGATTGCCGAAGCTGCCCACCTATCACATCTGGTTGTGTTTGGCAACGAGGTTGGGGCAATACCCAAAGGGTATCTTTATTTTGCCATTGCGTTCTCTTTAATGGTGGAGTTCTTAAATCTAAGAATGCAGAAAAACAAAACTCCAGAACAGGAAACCATCGAAAATAATTGACCTAAAGTTAGTTAGGGCGCTGGTAGACAAGTTCAGGATGAGCTTCTCGATGTTCTTCAAACAGTTTTTGCTGCTGTTTTACGGTTAGGGTGCTTCCATCATGGCTCCATCCAGGAGGTCCAAAAATGTACATAAGTTTGTGTGATAGTTTATCCACCTTCTTTACATCATTCCAGATATCCTTGAACTCATGGGTCAGAATTACTACCGGATTATAGGAGTTTGGAGAGTGGATTACGCCGTATTTAACATCAATGTCATCATCCAGCTCTTTCCATGTTCCGAATACCTTGTCAAAAATATTGAGGAAACCGCCGTGGTTTTTATCCAAATACTCAACATTTTGGGCGTGGTGCACTTGGTGCATGGTGTGGGTATTTAAGAACTTTTCCAGAAAACCAAGCTTAGGGATGTATACGGAATGCAACTGAAATTGCCATAGTGCCTCAATACCTAGACAAACCACTACCATTTCAGGCGGAAAACCAATAGCTGGCATCCACATATAGAATAAAGGCTTGTATAAAATTGTGAACCATCCATTTCTAACGGCTGTACCTAAATTAAAATTATCAGAGGAATGATGTACGATGTGGGCTGCCCACAAAATACGAATCTCATGGTTGGCCCTGTGAAACCAATAATAGGTAAAATCGTCGGCCAACTGACAAAGTATCCAAACATACCATGCATAACCAAAAGACTCATAGCCCAGCAAGTTTTGCCTTACCCCATCTATCTCGGGATTAAAAAAAGCATAGGTGGCTTTAAATAATACAATCGCGAAAACTACCTTGAACAAAGGTCCCAATATGGCAGAGCCTATACCCATAAACCCGCTTGCGGCTAAATCCTTCCAATCATACAGATGGTCGTCTCCATGGGTTTTACTATAAGTGAGTTCAACTAAGATGAAGGCAATAAAAACCGGTACGCCATATACCAGCGGGTTGGTGAAATCCATAAAGTATCTATGCTATGGGGTTAGGATTTTTTATAATTATGTTCGGTTGAGAATATAGGTAGAAATTACTTTAAAACAAAGAGGTTTGGTCAGAACTATCTTTTTTAGGTTCGGATTCGGTTTTGTCAACATCCACACTTTCTTCATCCACCACTTCCAAGTCCTCTGCTTTGGTGTCCTCGGGTTCTTCAAATGGTAATGGTTCCAATGCATTGATGTTCTTTACTTTTTCCGTAGTAAGTTGATTTCCAATTGCTTTTATCCCTTTAACGGAAATAAAATCTTCAACATTCACCTGAAGATTGGGTTTGGCATCTTTACCTCTAGGTTTCACGAATTCTATCTCTAATATGGGTCGCCAATCTGTTGACACCTGTTCCATAAATGATTTCGGATGCTCAGAAATTACCAATTCTTCTTTGTTGGGGTTCTCCACTAAGAACCGTTTGAGGTAATAACGCTCTTTTTCACCTTCAAAATGCACTACGGATATGGGTTTTTTGGGGTGCCATTTTTCCAGCACGATCATATCTTCATTAAAATGGGTAGACAAATCTGGAGGAATGGTCCTTACCGTTCCTTTTTGATCTATGACCAGAAGTAAGTCGTCTCCTTTAAAGTCTCCCAATAGTTCTCCCCTTCCATCAACATTTAGTCTCCCTACGATATCATCAAACCAGATTTTTCTCGGTTTTAGGGTAGAAACTCCTTTTTCTTTCAATTCTATTCTCTTGACACTGTATTTGGTGACCAAGTTTCCTTTGGATGCCCTGCCTTTAATAAGTACATCCGCAAAGTCCAAATCCCATTTCAGTTTTTTGATACTCCCGGATTGCCGCAAGAGTACTGTAATGACTTCTGCTTCTCCATTGGGATTGGCTGAAAAATAAAGTACTTCAGAAGAGGCCTTGTCCCCAGCCAATGGGTAGATTTTATCCCGGGTAATGCTGGTGACATTAAATCTTTTAATGTAACTGGAGCCCCCTTTACCTTCTTTATAGATCATGTTATAGACCGTACGCTTGTCCTTTTTCTTAAACACAGCCACGTGGATGATGTTTTTGCCTACAAAGACTTTGGAGTCTACCTTTGTGACCATCATTTCCCCGCTCTTCGTAAAGACAATAATATCATCGATATCGCTACAATCAGTTACATACTCGTCGCGCTTAAGCGACGTTCCTATAAAACCTTCTTCTCGGTTTACATAGAGTTTTGTGTTTCTAATGACCACCTTGGTAGCCTCGATGTCATCGAAAACTTTAATCTCTGACTGTCTTTCACGACCAGCCCCATATTTCTTTTTCAACTCTTTGAAATAGTCTATGGCATATTCTACCAAATGTTCCAAGTGGTGCTTGGTTTGGGCAATACGTTCGTCCAAACTATCGATAAGTTGTTGGGCTTTCTCTAAATCGAACTTGGAGATACGCTTAATGCGAATCTCTGTTAAACGGACAATGTCTTCTTCGGTAACTGCTCTTTTTAAATTCTTGGTAAATGGTTTCAATCCTTTGTCTATGGCAGCAATCACTCCTTCCCAAGTCTCTTCTTCCTCAATGTCCCGGTAGATTCTATTCTCTATGAAAATTCGTTCCAAGGAGGCAAAATGCCATTGCTCTTCCAACTCACTCAATTGAATTTCCAATTCGGATTTCAATAACTCCACCGTATTGTCCGTGGATCGCTCAAGCATTTCCTTGACCCCAATGAACAGGGGTTTATTGTCCTCTATGATACAGCCCAATGGCGAAATGGAGGATTCGCATGCGGTAAATGCATAGAGGGCATCAATAGTTTTATCGGGTGAAAGACCGCTGGGCAGATGAACCAGAATTTCAACTTCTGCAGCTGTGTTGTCCTCTATTTTTTTGATCTTGATCTTCCCCTTGTCATTAGCTTTAAGGATGGAATCAATTAAAGAAGATGTATTGGTGCCATATGGTATTTCGTTGATGACCAACGTATTTTTGTCCAGAGCCGAAATCTTTGCCCTGACCCGTATTTTTCCGCCTCTAACCCCTTCATTATAATTGGTCACATCAATGATTCCGCCAGTGGGAAAGTCGGGATATATAGTGAACCGTTGACCTTTAAGGTGTTTTATGGAAGCATCAATAAGTTCTATAAAATTATGTGGTAGTATCTTGGTTGAAAGCCCAACCGCAATTCCCTCCGCACCTTGGGCAAGAAGCAAAGGAAATTTGACCGGTAAGTGTATGGGTTCTTTTTTTCTACCGTCATAGGATAGCTGCCATTCCGTTATCTTGGGGCTATAGACAACCTCAAGGCCAAATTTGGAAAGCCGGGCCTCAATATATCTTGGTGCGGCGGCCCCGTCACCTGTTAAAATATTTCCCCAGTTTCCCTGTGTATCAATTAAAAGGTCTTTCTGCCCTATTTGAACCATGGCATCAGCAATGCTGGCATCTCCATGGGGGTGGTATTGCA
This sequence comes from Flagellimonas alvinocaridis, assembly GCF_004916895.1. Classification (GTDB taxonomy): domain Bacteria; phylum Bacteroidota; class Bacteroidia; order Flavobacteriales; family Flavobacteriaceae; genus Flagellimonas; species Flagellimonas alvinocaridis. The sequence goes on along the minus strand of NZ_SNTZ01000010.1, from coordinate 43,902 downwards.
TGGTATGTCCTACCACGTTGGCCACCTTGTTGTAACGGCCGTCATCCAGTTCTTTGAGAGCGTGCATGATTCTCCGTTGCACTGGTTTAAATCCATCTTCAATTGCTGGTACGGCACGTTCCAGGATTACGTACGAAGCATAATCCAAAAACCAGTCCTTGTACATCCCAGTAACTTTTACCAAGCTATCTTGGGAGGTATCCTGATTCTCTAAGCCTTCATCATTCAGTTCTTCGTTCTCTTCCATTCAGAAGGATGTGTATTTATTTGTTTTACAGTTAGTTTTCTTCAACTAAATCAAGTTCAACTTTAAGGTTATTTATAATGAATTCCTGTCTATCGGGAGTATTTTTCCCCATATAGAACTGCAATAAGTTGTCTATACTCATGGCTTTGTCCAACATTACAGGCTCCAATCGAATGTCATCTCCAATGAAATGCTGGAATTCATCTGGCGAAATCTCACCCAATCCCTTAAATCGGGTAATCTCTGGTTTTCCACTTAGCTTGTCAATGGCTTTTCTTTTTTCCTCTTCACTATAGCAATAAATGGTTTCTTTTTTATTTCGAACCCTAAAAAGTGGGGTTTGAAGGATGTACAAATGGTTTTCCTTGATCAGTTCCGGAAAGAATTGCAGAAAAAAGGTAATTAACAGCAACCGTATGTGCATCCCATCCACATCGGCATCCGTGGCGATTACAATATTGTTGTACCGCAAATCCTCCATGGATTCTTCAATATTCAAGGCAGCCTGGAGCAGATTGAACTCCTCGTTTTCGTACACAATCTTTTTGGACATGCCGTAGGAGTTCAAGGGTTTCCCTCTCAAACTGAAAACAGCCTGTGTGTTCACGTCCCTGGATTTGGTAATGGAGCCGGATGCAGAATCCCCTTCCGTAATGAACAGAGTGGTGTCCAAGCGTCGCTCATTTTTCATGTCTTGGAGGTGCACACGGCAATCCCTAAGTTTTTTGTTGTGCAAACTTGCTTTCTTTGCGCGTTCACGTGCCAATTTCCGGATACCTGAAAGTTCCTTACGTTCCTTTTCAGCCTGTACAATCTTACGCTGCAGGGCTTCAGCGGTTTGCGGATTTTTGTGCAAGTAGTTGTCCAACTGTGTTCCCAGAAAATCGTTGATGTACGTACGCACAGTTGGCAAGTCCCCTCCCATGTCCGTAGAACCCAATTTGGTTTTTGTCTGACTTTCAAAAACGGGTTCCATCACTTTAATGGAGATGGCAGAAATGATTGACTTTCTTACATCTGAAGCATCGTAATTCTTTCCGTAAAAATCCCGAATGGTCTTGACCACGGCTTCCCGGAAGGCTGCTTGGTGGGTTCCTCCCTGGGTGGTGTGCTGGCCGTTGACAAAAGAATGATATTCCTCGCTATATTGGGTTTTACTGTGGGTCATGGCCACCTCAATATCATCTCCTTTTAAATGAATGATAGGATATAGGAAATCCTCATTATTGTTATTGTCTTCCAATAAATCCTTTAACCCGTTTTCCGAATGGAATTTTTCGCCATTAAAGACAATGGTGAGTCCTGGATTTAGGTAAACGTAATTCTTGAGCATGCGTTCCACATACTCGTTGCGATATTTATATTTCTTGAAAATGGATTCATCAGGAACAAAACTTACCTTGGTGCCCCTCCGTCTTGAACTTTCCTCCAAAAATTCCTCATTGGTAAGATTTCCTGTCTCAAATTCTGCAGATTTGGATTGTCCATCACGGGTAGACTCTACCCTAAAATAACTGGACAAAGCATTCACGGCCTTGGTACCTACCCCATTAAGTCCCACGGATTTTTTGAAGGCACGTGTATCGTATTTACCTCCAGTATTCATTTTGGAGACCACATCCACCACTTTTCCCAATGGAATGCCCCGACCAAAGTCACGAACATGCACGGTGTTGTCCTTAATGTTGATTTCTATGGTTTTCCCGGCCCCCATGACAAATTCATCAATACAGTTATCGATGACCTCTTTAAGAAGAATGTAGATGCCGTCATCGGCAGAAGAGCCATCGCCCAATTTGCCAATGTACATTCCGGGACGCATACGAATATGCTCCTTCCAATCCAGTGAACGAATATTATCCTCGGTATACTGGGTTTCTGCCATGTGTTAAGGGTTAATCCTTGCTAATATAAAATTTAGGGGCAAAAATAAAAGTATGGAAGCAAGAAATTAATCAACAATGGGTGTTGATATAGCTTGTAGAGTGAATATTAATACCTTCCTTCAACTAAAAAGAAACATGTCTCTCCCTTGAAGACCTATTGTAAGCTCAATTACTGCAGTCACTTTCCGAAATATTTCGGAGATATGGATTATATAGATTATCATATATACTAGAATATCCAAGCCATCCATTTTCTATAAGGGGTACTAAACCGCAATAGCTGCTTAATAAAGGATTTGAATTTATTCTGATATCTCCGTTCAAAGTCGTCAGAGTTTCCAACCCATCTAAATTAAGTAATCCTATATTAGAGTGAATATGTAATTCCCCCTGAATAGTTGTCAACGAATGGAAATCTTCAAATGTCGTGACTTTGTCTAGGTTTGAGATAGTCAAACCACCTTTAATCGTTTTAATATTTGATAATCCAGTAAAGTCATTTAAAGATGGGTTTTCACCAATAACCAAATTACCATTTATCTCTTCAAGATTGTTGAATCCATAAACACTAGTTAACATTGGATTGTCTCCAATTACAATGCCTCCACCTATTGTTTGTAAGGTCGAGAACATGTCTAGACTCTCTAATAGCGTTCCTGTAAGCGTTAGGCTCCCTATTGAATTAATTGAAGAAAAACCCGCTATTGTTTTAAGTTTGTAATTGCCTGAAACATTAAAGTAATCACCAACTTCCATTAGGGATGAAAAGCCATTTATTTGCTCCAATGCTTGATTGTAGAAAAAACTAAAGCTCTGCACTGTTTCCAATGACTCAAACCCATCAATGGAAATCAATTTCGGATTGTTGCGAATCTCTAATGCAACCATGTTTTTCAGAAGAGCCCCCCCTGAAATATTGATTAATTCTGGATTTGTAAAAATATTAATATAATCTACTTGCTCGAGCAAAGGAAACCCCTGAATATTTGCAAGAATAGCATTTGAATCTATTCTCAATCTTTGAACTTGAACCAGACTTTCAAAACCATTTATTGTAGTCAAATTAGGATTTTTCTGAATCAATATAGAACTTTTGACAAGATGCAAATTTTTAAATGGTATGTCTTTTAAAGCTGCATTACTATTTATTTCAATGGTAATGGCAAAATCCAAATTATCCAATCCAGATATACTCTCTAAACTTTGATTGTTATTAATGAAGATGGTGCCTTTAATTTCTTTGAGTTTACCTAAGGCGTCAAGGTTTTTTAAGCTAACCGTTTCGTTTATTGAAATCCCCCCGCCTAAAACTTCCAGTTGATTTAGGCCATCCAGGGTCTCCAATATATCGTTACCGTAGACAATTAGGCTCTCTCCCAACGATGTTAGCTTGCTCAACCCTGTTATACTCGTTAAAGAAGAATTGAAATTAATTTGAAGGCCATGTACCGAACTAAGATTGCTCAGGCCATCTAAATCAATCAATGCTTCATTGCTTAAAATATAAAGATACCCTCCTATAGTTGATACACTTTCCAATCCATTAACAGTTTCCAATTTGCTATTCCCAGCAACATAAAGACCTCCCCCAACTTTAGTCAAGTCTGATAAGGAGTTTATATTGGAAATTTCAATTCTGTTCTTACTAGAAATAATTAAATCACCCGTAATCTCTGTATATTTTTTCGCTCCAAAATCATCTACTTCACTTTGTGTGGTCAATTCCACGCTCCCCTCATAAGTCTTTTGTTGTGGTTCAGCTTCTAAAGTGGTAAACTGTTGCTGGTTTCCATAGGCAACACCCTTACTGTTTATGGCATAGGCACGAATGAAATATTGGGTGTTGGCGTTTAACCCAGTCAGGGAAGTTTTAAAATCGGTGGTTCCAGAACCAGAAGATTTCTTATTATCTGCTGTTGTTGGATTGGAACTCAAGCCCCAGACTACTCCTTGTTCGGTAATATTGGCTCCACCATCATCAGAAATTGAACCGCCAATATTAGCTGAATTCTCGGTTATGTCGGAGGGAATGGCTGTTGTAACTGAAGGTAAACTTACCTCATTTGGAACTTCATCAGTTGAATCTGAACTGGAACAGGAAACAATAAAAAATGCCAAAGCGGCATAGGTAAGCTTTTTAAACATACATTAAGGTTTGGAAAGGAAAGATATGGGTTTTGATTTTTGCATAGGAATAGTTTTCGATAAAAATCAGAAAACAAGGATTACACGTTAAACCTAAAATGCATCACATCGCCATCTTTAACAATGTATTCCTTGCCTTCCACGCGCATACGGCCAGCTTCCTTGACCTTGGCTTCGCTACCATGCTTTACATAATCATCATAGGCAATGACCTCGGCCCTAATAAATCCTTTTTCAAAGTCGGTGTGGATTACACCAGCGGCTTGGGGTGCCGTGGCTCCCACCGGAATGGTCCATGCGCGGACTTCCTTTACCCCTGCAGTAAAATAGGTTTCCAAATCCAATAAGCGATAGGCCCCACGTATCAATTTAGCGGAACCAGGTTCTGAAAGTCCCAAATCTTCCAAGAACATTTGTCGTTCTTCGTAGGTTTCCAGTTCGGTAATATCGGCTTCGGTACCCACTGCCAGAAAAATGACCTCTGCATTTTCTTGGGCCACAGCATCTTTTACCTTGTCTACATAGGCATTCCCTGTTGCTGCGGCTTCTTCGCCTACGTTACAGACATACATTACAGGCTTGTCTGTGATGAGTTGGAGGGGTTTTACGTACTCCAATCTATCCTCCTCACCTATTACAATGGCTCTTACCGATTTACCCGATTCCAAACCAGTTTTCAGAGCAGTTAGCACAGCCTCTTCCTTCTGCGCTTCTTTATTTCCGGTCTTGGCAGCACGCTTAACTTTTTCGAGCTTCTTTTCAACGCTTTCCAAATCCTTTAATTGGAGTTCCATGTCTATGGTCTCCTTATCGCGAATAGGGTCCACGGAACCATCCACGTGTACAATATTATCGTTATCAAAGCATCGTAACACATGAAGAATGGCATCCGTTTCACGGATATTGCCCAAAAATTGGTTGCCCAATCCTTCACCTTTGCTGGCACCTTTTACCAAACCTGCAATGTCCACGATTTCTACCGTTGCCGGAATCACACGTTCTGGCTTAACCAATTCTTCAAGCTTTTCCAAACGGGTATCCGGCACATTTACCACACCTATATTGGGCTCAATGGTACAAAAAGGGAAATTGGCACTTTGCGCCTTGGCATTGGATAAACAGTTGAAGAGGGTGGATTTTCCCACATTGGGCAGTCCTACGATACCGGCTTTCATTGGCTAAATACTAGATGTTAGGTTTTAAGATGTCAGATTATCAGATGTCATACTTCTGTATTAAAAGCATTCGAATAAAAGATATCTTACTGAATACTGCCAACTGAATTACTGAATTAAGGCTGCAAATATAAGTTGAAGTTTTGTTTTGAACGTTTTAATACCCTTTTATCAGGAAATAAAAACCCATGGCAAAAAGTGCAATCATACCAAAGATGGCCACCAATGACAAAATACACCCAGCTTGTTTCCAAAAACCATTGTATGTTTTTTCTTTTTCTTGCATAAAAAAACCCGAACCATTTTAAGTTCGGGCCAAAATTACATGTTTTTTATGGGCTATCCGTTGGGATGCATGAACTTCTGCTTACCCAAAAGTTCTTCTTCGCTCTCAACATGGTCATCGTCAGGAACACAACAATCTACAGGACAAACTGCTGCACATTGTGGTTCTTCATGGAATCCCATACATTCGGTACACTTGTCGGGTGCAATGTAGTAAATCTCGTCACTGACCGGTTCTTGAACCTCATCAGCATTTACCGCCTTTCCATTGGGAAGGACCACATCGCCCTCCAAGGAAGTACCATCACTATATCGCCACTCATCAGCTCCTTCATATATTGCAGTATTGGGGCATTCTGGCTCGCAGGCCCCACAGTTAATGCATTCGTCAGTAATAATTATCGCCATAATTTTCTTTTTCCGTGGTGCTGATTCATTTCAGCATGCGTATTTTTGGCAAAAATAAACCCTACCAAATTAGTATACAAATATAATGAGGGCACATCTCCCAATATCGAAAGCTTTTGTTAAACTTGGAAACTACCTCACCGATTTTTGTGAAAATGACAATGATTCGTTTTCTTCATTTAACGAGACATTGGTCAGGGCCGAACAGCAAAACGGATGGTTTACCCGTGAAAACATCATCTTTGCCTTAAGACAATGGAGCAAATTGTTGACGGATGAAAATCTATCCCAATGGCTTTCCAAATATGATTTTCAGGTTGATAACGCCCCAAAGGTCATTGGTATTGTCATGGCAGGGAATATTCCTCTGGTGGGATTCCATGATTTACTTTGTGTATTGCTTTCTGGAAACAAGGTGTTGGCAAAATTATCCTCCAATGATAAAGTTTTGCTTCCTTTTCTTGCCGATTATTTGATTCAGCAAGAGCCCTTACTGGCAGAACGAATTGAATTCACTGAAGGTAAATTGGAAAATTTTGATGCCGTTATTGCAACAGGAAGCAATAATACAGGGCGCTATTTTGAATATTACTTTGGAAAAAAGCCCAATATTATACGTAAGAATAGAAGTTCAGTAGCTATTTTAACAGGGAATGAATCCAACTCCGAGTTGGAAGCCTTGGGTGAAGATATTTTCAGGTATTATGGACTGGGTTGCCGAAATGTTTCTAAAATCTTTGTGCCTCAAGGCTATGATTTTGATGCGTTCTACAAGGCTGTTTTTAAGTTTCAAGACGTAATCCATCAACATAAATACGCCAACAACTACGATTATAACAAAGCGGTTTATCTAATGAGTGATTTTAAAATCTTGGACAATGGGTTTTTGGTGCTCAAGGAAGATGAGGGGTTCTCCTCTCCCATTGCCGCATTATTTTACTCGCGTTATGATTCATTGGAAAAATTACGCAACCAATTATCGGAACAAGAGGAACAAATCCAATGTATCGTGTCTGGAGAGGCGCAATCCGGAGAAGTGATCTTTGGAGATACCCAAAAACCTAGACTGGATGATTATGCGGATGGTGTGGATACCTTGGAATTTTTACTTCAGCTATAAAGAAACCGATTCGCAAAACCGTTTTTAGATCCAAGTTTTTTTTAGACCTTTACTTTTTAAAATAAGGGAATGAAAAAACACAATTTTAGTGCAGGACCTTGCATTTTGCCCAAAGAGGTCATGCAAAAAGCTTCCGAAGCTGTAGTGGAACTGGATGGTATCGGATTATCACTTATAGAAATATCGCACCGCAGCAAAGAGTTTGTGGCCATTATGGAAAAGGCCCGCTCCTTGGCCCTTGAACTAATGGGACTGGAAGGCAAAGGGTACCAAGCCTTATTCTTACAAGGGGGTGCCAGTATGCAGTTTTTAATGACTGCTTATAATTTGCTTGATAAGAAAGCCGGATATGTAAATACTGGAACTTGGAGTCAAAAAGCCATTAAAGAAGCTAAGCTTTTTGGTGAAATTGTGGAAGTGGCTTCTTCCCAAGCGGAAAATTTCAACCATATCCCAAAGGGATATAGTATTCCTTCCGACCTGGATTATTTGCACCTTACTTCCAACAATACCATTTTTGGAACCCAGATCAAGGAATTTCCCAAAACAAATGTCCCATTGGTTTGCGACATGAGTTCGGATATTTTTTCCCGTCAACTTGATTTTTCCCAGTTTGACTTAATCTATGCAGGCGCGCAAAAGAACATGGGGCCAGCCGGGACCACTCTTGTTGTGGTAAAAGAAGATGTTTTGGGCAAGGTTTCCCGAAAAATTCCATCTATGTTGGATTATTCAGTACATGCGAGTAAAGAGAGTATGTTCAACACACCTCCTGTATTTGCAGTGTATGTATCTATGCTCACCATGCAATGGTTAAAAGATTTGGGTGGTATCGCAGCTATTGAGGAAATCAATGAACGAAAAGCCAGTCTTATCTATTCTGAAATAGAATTGAACCCTGTATTCTCAGGTTTTGCAGCAAAGGAAGACCGTTCCATTATGAATGCCACCTTCAATATCACCGACGAAGGATTGAAAGAAGTTTTTGATGGTATGTGCAAGGAAGCGGGTATCAGTGGAATTAATGGACATCGTTCCGTGGGAGGATATAGAGCTTCCATGTACAATGCACTGCCCTTGGAAAGTGTAGGGGTTTTGGTCGACATCATGAGCGAATTGGAGAAAAAAGGATAGATTAGTGTTAAGTTTTTAGTTCTAAATCCTAAATATTGATCGAAGAAAGAAGTTTTGAATTTTCGTTGCGCATCATCAAGTTGGTTAAAAATTTGAAGGAAAACAACGAGTATGTCTTCGCCAATCAATTATTGCGTTCATCCACCAGCATTGGAGCCAATGTAGCCGAAGCAGGTGCAGGTCAATTCAAAAAAGATTTCATTTCTAAAATGCCATAGCTTCAAAAGAAGCACGTGAATCCAGATATTGGTTACGATTGATTCTTAAAGCCAATTTATCTGACCTTGATTTGAAAGAGTACTTGGAAGAAATAGAGCAAATCATCAAAATTTTGACCAAAATTGTCAAAACCAGCCAAGAAACTATTTAAAACTTAAGACTTATAATTTAAGCCTATGAATATTGTACTGGCCAATGATGGCTTAGCCCAATCGGGAATTGAGTTACTTCAAAAGGAAGGTTTTGAGGTGATTACTACCCGAGTGGCCCAAGAACAATTGGTAAATTTTATCAACACCAATTCAATCTCTGTTCTTTTGGTACGAAGTGCCACCGAAGTGCGAAAAGATTTGATAAATGCCTGTCCCAGATTACAGCTCATTGGCAGAGGCGGTGTGGGAATGGACAATATTGATGTGGATTATGCAAAGTCAAAAGGAGTTCATGTAATCAACACTCCGGAAGCATCATCGGCCTCCGTGGCAGAATTGGTCTTTGCCCATATGTTCAACGGAGCTCGATTTTTGCACGATTCCAATCGGAACATGCCCTTGGATGGCGATAGCCAATTCAAGCAACTCAAGAAAAGCTATGCTTCGGGGACAGAATTACGTGGAAAAACTTTAGGAATCATCGGTTTCGGCCGAATAGGGGAAGCTACCGCAAGAGTAGCTTTGTCCTTGGGCATGAAAGTCCTGTTCCATGATCACCATACAGAAAAAGCTACGGTAAAGCTCTCATTTTATGATGGTCAAGAGGTACAGTTCAAACTGCAGAACAGTTCGCTTGAGACCGTTTTAAAAAATGCTGATTTCGTAAGCATCCATGTTCCTTCCCAAAATGGATATGTCATCGGAAAAAAAGAATTGGCGCAAATGAAGCCTACCGCGGGAATCATCAATGCATCACGTGGTGGTATTTTGGATGAAGTGGCCTTGGTGGAAGCCTTGGATAATGACAAACTAGCCTTTGCAGGACTGGACGTGTATGAGTCGGAACCCCAACCTGAAATCAAAATTTTGATGCATCCCAAAATATCGTTATCCCCACATATCGGGGCATCAACCCAAGAAGCGCAACAGCGTATTGGTTTGGAATTGGCTCAACAGGTTATCAAATTGCTAAAATGACAGGTTTTTTCACCTGAATGAAGGTTCAAAACCTACTTTTTTAGTACATTGTCTCTCTAACCTTAACACAAATACAATGTCAGGATTATTGGATTTACTGAATAGCCCCATGGGCAAGCAATTGATTAGTGGGGTGGCCGGACAAACTGGACAATCCGAGAATAAAACCGCTGATGTTTTAAGCATGGCGGTGCCTTTGTTGATGGGAGCCATGAAAAAAAACACCTCTACCCCAGGCGGTGCCCAGGGCTTGATGAATGCGCTCTCTTCCAAACACGATGGGAGTATTTTGGATGATTTGGGTGGTCTTTTTGGTGGTGGAGTGGACCAGAATGTAATGGATGATGGTGCCGGAATCTTGGGGCATGTTTTTGGAGCAAAACAACCCCAAGTGGAAAACGCCCTGAGCAGCAAATCTGGCCTGGATGCTGGGACCATTTCACAAATCCTTAAAATTGCGGCCCCTATATTATTGGGATATCTGGGAAAACAGACACGTCAGCAGAATGTAAGCAGCCCTGATGGACTAAACGGTCTCTTGGGTGGACTTATGGGTGGTGGTAGAAGTGCTACCAAGCAACAATCCCTTATTGAAACCTTTTTGGACTCCGATGGTGATGGAAGTGTCATTGATGACTTGGCTGGAATGGTGTTGAACAGTGGCGGACAGAAGAAAGGTGGTCTAGGCGGAATATTGGGTGGTCTTTTTGGTAAATAGTACCTTTCCTTAACGATATTTAATAAAGCTGTTTGAATTTTCAAATGGCTTTTTTTGTACCTTAAACGTATGAAAAAGAGAATTTTATCCCTAGTTGTGGCCTTTGTTGCCACTTTTGGCTTTTTGATGTCCTGCTCTGCACAAAAAGAAGCCTTGGATATTTCGGATGAAGAGCAAGCTGTTTTCAATTCGCAGGAAGAAAAAGAAGTAGAAATCAAGGATGAGGAAAGTGAATATGAAATCATCATCATTGAACCAGGATTCTACACATGGCTCATGAGCATAGCCAGACCTGAAGGCTATTACTCCCAACCTTTTTTGGAAAACAGGAACAATATTCTTGTCATGGAATGGAATAGGCGTGTGATGCAACCCATGAATTTCAATCCTAACCTTTACATGCTCCAAATCAATTATGACCCCAACATTGATTATGGATATGAGGTAAACTACAAACTCTACAATTACTTCGTCTATTTCCAACGGAAGTACAAACAGCGTCTTGGTCCCTTTCTTCCAAGGATTTAAAACCGTATTTTTGCATCGGAACATTCTTGCCGATGAAAAAAATAAAGAACCGCTGGGAAATTCATAGCAACTGGCAACTTCTTTTCCCTTTTTTGGGCTTCGCCTTAGTTTTACTTACCGCCTACTGGATATCTAGACGTCTGTTGCACACCTTCGATTTTAATAATAGTCCCATAGAATGGGTTTTTACGATAGGTTCCACAATAGGATTGTATTTTCTGATGATGCGTTTCTTCCTTTGGTGCTTTAAAAAATTGGAACATAAATGGAAGGTTTCCCATAAATGGGAAATGATTGCTATTTTTATTGTCTTCGCCATTACAGGAAGCCTTTCGGGAAAACTAGCCGGACCATTGGTCGAATGGATGGGATTGGGCGAAAATAACACTCATGGTGTTATCTATTGGACCGCACGTATTCTTTTGATATTCCCTGTTTATCAATTTATACTTATCATAATTGGATGGTTGTTTGGGCAGTTCAGATTCTTTTGGGAATTTGAAAAGAAAATGTTGAAGCGTATGGGATTAGGCTTTCTCTTTCCTTAGTTTTATGGTTTTGTTAACATAAAAAATGTCTTTGGATAAGTTACTTTGTCCAAGATGACCTCATTGCTTTCTAAACGTAGTATTGCTGTTGTTTCCTTTGTGCTGGCCTTGGGGATACTCACCCCGTCTGCATTAAAGCTTACACACCTTCTTTTTGAGCATTCCAAGGAAAAACGTTGTATAGCTGAAGGCACAAAGCACATTCATGAGGCGGATTTCCATTGTGAATTCCACGATTTCACCTTGGTATCCAAAGTATTTTTTGGTTCGTCTTATGAATACGTTGCTGTGGAAATGCCAACTATTGGTCATCAAAACAGTTTTTACACCTCTTTCTTTAAACCTTACCAAAAGGAATTTCTTGCCCTACGAGGACCCCCTATAGTTTCATTGTAGTTTTCGTTTCGATTTAACATATTCAATAACGTAGTAATTTTTATAATGAAACAATTATTCACGTCAATGCTTTTGGCATTGACACCACTTTATATAGTAGCACAGAGCACAGTTACAGGTAACATAACAGATTCGGAAAATGGACAGCCTTTGGAACAGGTGTCTGTATACATACCCCAATTGGAAAAAGGTGCGGTTACTGATACCAATGGTTCCTACACAATAGCAGGTCTTCCGGAGGGTTCTTACAAACTTGTAGTTGCCTACTTGGGTTATGAAACCCACTCCACAACCTTGCAGATTCACTCAGGTACCAATACTTTTAATTATGCAATGGTAGCATCGGCCATTGAGATTGATGAAGTTGTCCTATCTACTCCTTTTCATAAACTTCAACGTGAAAACGTAATGAAGGTGGAGCAAAAATCAATTGCTGAAATAAAAAGTGAAGGCGCAATTACCCTAGCCGAAGGAATTGCAACCATTCCCGGGGTAACTTCAGTTTCCACAGGAGTGGGAATAGGGAAACCGGTCATTCGAGGACTTAGCTTCAATCGGGTTTTGGTATATACCCAAGGGGTTCGCCTGGAAAATCAGCAATTTGGAGGCGAACATGGCCTCGGCATCAACGATGCCGGTATTTCAAGTGTAGAGGTTATCAAAGGCCCAGCTTCCCTGCTCTATGGTTCCGATGCTCTTGGAGGAGTTCTCTACTTAAATCCTGAAAGCTTTGAACTACCAAATCAGACTTCGGGCGACATCAACCTAAACTATTTTACCAATACACTAGGCTATGGGGCCAATGCTGGATTTAAGACCTCTGGTAACAAGTTTAAGTTTTTGGTCAGGGGCGCATATGCCTCCAATGCAGATTATGAAACGGGCGATGGTACTGGGGTTACCAATTCCAGATTTAATGAAGCAGACATAAAAACTGGGGTGGCCTATCAAGCAACCAAGTTCAAAACAGAGCTACGGTATAATTATAATGAATCCAATCTGGGTATTCCGGAGGAAATTGGCGTACAGAACAATGAACGGGATCCTTTATTGCCCAACCAAGAGATTGCGACCCATATCTTGAGTTCAAAAACTAATTTTTTCTTTAGAAAATCCAGCCTTGAGGCTACTTTCGGGTATATTTTTAATGATAGAAAGGAATTTGAGGAACACCACGAGCATGAAGAGGGTGAAGAACATGAAGAGGAAGGGCACGAAGAGGAACATGAAGAGGGTGAGGAAGGTCCCTCTTTGGATATGGACTTGAGCACATTCAACTATAATATCCAGTTTAACCCTCAATGGGGTAGTATGACCACGATTTTTGGTGTACAAGGGATGCACCAAAAAAATGAAAATTTTGGGGAAGAAGTGCTGATTCCCAATGCTATTACCAATGATTTCGGGGTACTGGCCACATCACATATTCACTTTAACAAGAGTGACCTACAATTAGGGGTCCGGTACGATCTTAGATCTATAAATGGGGAAGAAAGTGGTATTGTTGGGGATGAAGAATACATTCCCAGTTTGGACAAAAACTTCAACAGCTTCAATGCTGCGGTAGGGTATAGAGCCGATCTAACGGATAATATTTTGTTCCGTTTGAACTTGGCCACTGGATTTAGGGCTCCAAATTTATCCGAATTAACCTCGAACGGCTTACATAGTGGTGCCAATCGCGTGGAAATTGGAAACCCTGACTTGGATAGTGAGCAAAATGTACAGGTAGATTTGGCTCTTGAATATGGAAACCAGCACATCGAGGTGTATGCCAACGCATTTTATAACAGTGTGAGCAATTATATCTATTTGCAACCTACTGGAGATTTTAGGGATGACAACCCGATTTATGTTTTTCAGCAACAAAATGCAAAGCTATATGGTGGGGAATTTGGTTTTCACTTGCACCCACATCCTTTGGATTGGCTTCATTTTGAGAGCAGTTTTGATATGGTGTTTGGAGAACTGGAAGATAAGACAGACCTTCCCTTGATTCCGGCAAACCGGTGGAACAATACCCTGCGGGTGGAATGGAACACGATTAAGGGAACAAAATCCAAAAGCTATGCTTTTGCTACACTTCAATCCGTATTTGACCAGAATAAAGTGGCCACTTTTGAAGCAACTACGCCAGGTTACAGCCTATTCAACATGGGAATTGGTGGGGAATTAAAAATATTTAATCAACTTGTGGGGTACAAAGTCAGTGGTAACAATCTTTTCGATAAGACTTACATCTCGCACCTATCTCGATTAAAAACCGACGGCATTGCCAATATGGGCAGAAATATTGCCTTTAACTTGAGTATCGGGCTTTAAAAGGAAGATTTGAATTTTTTAAAGGGCAATAGGTAATTTACTTGTTGCTCTTTTTTTTGCTCAGAAGATAAGTGTAAATCCAAGTCAACGTGAAGGTAGGCACCACATCCATCCCGGGAATCAGCTCTTCAGCAAAGGTAATGAGACCGGCCGCTTGCCCTACTCTACCCTTGTAAAGCCTGGTCATAAGCCAACCTGCTATGGGAGCCCATATTACATCTGAAAATTCACCAATTCCTGGGATTGCGAACGAAAGCATTCCTATACCATCGAACAAAATCCCTAAAAGCAGGTTACGGTACTTGGGGTCTTTCTCTTCTGTCATCGTGGTAAAATAGAAAATCCAAATGAAATGGGAAAATGCCTTACGATAAATCTGAACTGATTAGTTTAAGAAACTCATTTCGCGTCTCAATTTTTTCAAACTGTCCCCTGAAACCAGAAGTTGTAGTAACCGAATTTTGTTTTTGTACTCCTCGCATCATCATACACATATGGGCGGCTTCAATGACCACGGCCACACCTTTGGGTTTTAGTGTGTTGTTGATGCATTCCAAAATATCGTGGGTCAAACGCTCCTGTACCTGCAATCGGCGGGCAAAAACATCCACTACACGGGGTATCTTGCTCAGTCCAACAATATGTCCATTGGGAATATATGCTATATGTGCCTTTCCAAAGAAAGGGAGCATATGGTGCTCGCAAAGGGAATATACCTCGATATCCTTAATGATCACCATATCATCATAGCTCTCTTCGAACATGGCACTCTTTAAGATTTCCGTGGCATCTTGTTTGTATCCTTGTGTAAGGAAAAGCATAGCTTTTGCGGCACGTTCCGGTGTCTTTACTAGACCTTCCCGTTCTGCATCTTCACCAATATCCTCCACGATTTTAGCAAAGTGGTCTTTTACTTCATTGGTGATTTCTATGTTGTACTCTTCTAGATTTCTGTATGGTGACATAAATTTAATTGGCGGTATTTAACTTATTTGAATAATAAGCATTCAATTTTTTGATCTTGGGGTCTATGATAACCTGGCAATACGGCTGTTCCCTATGATCGTTATAGTAATTTTGATGTTCTACTTCAGCATTGTAAAAAGGTTTTTCTTCTGAAATGGCAGTTACAATGGGTGAAGCAAAAATCTGTTCTTTTTCCAACAAAGCAATAAACTCTTCTGCTTTTTGTTTTTGTTCTTGGGTCGTGTAAAAGATTTCACTGCGATATTGAGTGCCCACATCATTCCCTTGTCTGTTCAAGGTAGTGGGGTCATGGGTGGCAAAGAAAACCTCCAACAACTCAGAATAAGAGACTTTAGAAGGGTCAAAACTAATTTTGATAGCCTCGGCATGCCCAGTACGTCCTGTACAGATTTCCCGATAGGCCGGGTTCTTAATTGAGCCTCCCGTATAGCCAGGAACTACTTGTTCCACTCCATTTAACCGTTGAAAAACAGCTTCCGTACACCAAAAACAGCCGCCAGCAAATATGGCCTCTTCAAAATTTGTATTGATTTGCTTATCCATGAAGTTTCAAAATTAGGTAAAGTTTAGTATCTCGCAATCTTGATAAAAAACTTATTTTCCCCTATCAGTCGGAAAGATGCCCAATAACTTAGCAAAAATTCCAATCTTTGCTTTTTAAGGAAGGTAATGTATTTTCCTAAAGAAGCAGTTCATGATCAAGGCTACAAATATTCAGAAGAGGTATGGGGACCTGAAAGTTCTCAAAGGAGTTGACCTAGAAATCAAAAAAGGGGAAGTGGTATCTATTGTTGGTGCTTCGGGTGCCGGAAAAACAACCTTGTTGCAAATTTTGGGCACTTTGGACTCTCCATCCAATACACAAGAAAGTAAGCTACTGATCAACGACACCGAGGTTACCCAACTGAACGACAAAAAACTGGCCCGCTTCCGCAATGAACATATTGGCTTCATTTTTCAGTTTCACCAACTGTTGCCAGAGTTTACGGCTTTGGAAAATGTCTGTATTCCTGCCTTCATCAAAAAAACACCTAAGGAAGAAGCTGAAAAACGAGCCATGGAACTCCTAGATTTTTTAGGGCTGAAAGACCGTCAACACCACAAACCCAATGAACTCTCTGGTGGAGAACAACAGCGTGTGGCCGTGGCACGTTCCCTTATGAACAATCCGTCCGTGGTTTTGGCCGATGAACCCAGTGGCAACCTAGATTCTGAAAGTGCGGACAATTTGCATAAACTATTTTTTAAGCTTCGGGACGAATTTGGACAAACCTTTGTATTGGTGACCCACAACCTTGAATTGGCCAACATGGCAGACAGGAAATTAACGATGGTTGACGGTTTGATTGTTTCTTAAAGCCATGACCAAATCTGAACTAAAGGATTTTTTGGACGAGAAAGTGGTGGAATATAACCATCCAAAATTCTTGGAGAGTGACCCATTGCAAATTCCCCATCGATTCCAAAAAAAAGAAGATATTGAAATCAGTGCGTTTTTAACGGCCACCATTGCCTGGGGCAACCGAAAGAGCATTATCAACAATGCATCTAAATTGATGGAGCTGTTGGGCAATACACCCCACGATTTTGTAATGAACCATTCGGCCGATGATTTGGCTATGCTTTCCCATTTTGTGCACCGTACATTTAACGGGGAGGACTTGGGCTATTTTGTAACCAGCCTGAAAAATATCTATAAAGCGCAGGGTGGATTGGAATCGGTTTTTGCTAGGAACCAAGGACAGGATTCGCTACAATTGGCTATTTCAGATTTTAAAAAGGTTTTTTTTGAATTACCCCATCCTCGAAGGACCACAAAGCACATTTCAGATCCTATGAAAGGTTCTGCAGCCAAACGTATCAATATGTTTTTACGTTGGATGGTCCGCGACAATAACACTGGGGTCGACTTTGGCCTTTGGAAGCAATTACGGCCAAGCCAACTTTCCTGTCCGCTTGACGTGCATTCGGGCAATGTGGCCCGAAAGCTGAAACTGCTCAAACGCAAGCAAAACGATGCCAAAGCACTGGCCGAACTGGACAAAAACTTAAGAAAACTGGACGCCTTGGATCCGGTAAAGTACGATTTTGCCCTTTTTGGTTTGGGGGTTTTCGAAAAGTTTTAGACCATACGCCCCTCTTTATTTTCCATCCATAAACTCTTTGTCCGTTAGTGTTTTCATAAAGGCTACCAATGCTTTTTGTTCACGATCACTCAGGTTCAGCGAATCCGGAGGTAAAGTCTGGTAGGGCACATCTAGTCCCATTCCCTGCCCTCCTCCAACATTATAGAACGTGATTACTTCTTCCAAGGTTTTATATACCCCATTGTGCATGTAGGGCCCGGTCAATTCTACATTGCGAACCGTTGCCGTTTTAAAGAAATTTCGTTTTTCTTCTACTTCATAGGGATAGTACATTCCGGGGTCATCATCCAAAACAGGATGTCCAAAGCTTGGATTTTTAGGTACTCCCAAGTTTTCAAACTCCGTTTCTGCATACTTGGGAGGTACTATTCCGTTAAAGGCTGGGGGGAAATGACAAGTGGCACAGGCTGCTTTTCCCATAAAAAGGTTGAAACCTAGCCTTTCTTCATGGGTCAGTGAATTTTCTGTTCCCTGTATATTTCGATCAAACTTGGAATTGAAGGGGGCAAGACTCCGAATATAAGTGGCAATGGCATGACGTACGTTTAAATTAGTGATTTCGCCTCCGTACAAACTGTCAAATGCAACTTTGTACAGATTGTTCTCCCTTACCTTTTTTTCAATAGTGTTCAAATCAATATGAAATTCATTTTCATCGTTGACCACATTTACAATTTGGTCTTCAAGACCATCGGCCCTACCATCATAAAACATTGTTGTCTGATATACTGCATATGACAAAGTAGGCGTATTACGTTGCAACTCAATTCCATTGATGCCCAAGGCTTTTGGATGTCCATCGGTAAATGCTTTTTCTTTGATATGGCATGTGGCACAACTTATATTGTCTGTACTGGAAAGCGTTCCATCATTAAACAATTGCTTTCCAAGAGCAATGCGTTCTGGGGTGATGGCCGGAGAGCCTGGTATAGAAAACTGTTTGATATTGAAAAAATCCCTATCGAAAAGATTAGTAGCAGTTGGATTCAAGGGTCGGGAGGTATTTAAGACAATGTTCCAATCTCTTGCAGTTGAGTTCACCAACCCCAATTGCCTGTTGGTACGGTTTTTAATGAAGGTGTAGCGGTCAAAACTATCAAAGTCCCCTGATTTTAAAGTTTCAATGGTCTTCTGAATTTCTGCGGACCAAAGATCTAACAACGCTTTATCCGTAAATGCTTCCTTATAAATATCCAAGATCTGGGCAATGGTTTCATAATTATAAATGGCCTCATTCAATGAATTGGCCAGCATGGGCGAATCAAAACCGGTAATGCCTTTTGTGGCAATATTGACAATGGCATCCCTAATCATCTTAAGATGATGCCGGTCTCTTTGGGTATATAGGATATGGTTTCTTCTCATATACGGAATACGGGCCTGTAAATAGCTTAATACCATGTCCAATTCCTGATTTGATATGGGTTCCTCTCCATATAAAAGCTCCTCCAAAACCTGATAACTCTTGGGTTTAAGTCTTTTAATGTCTGTGTAGTCATCAATTTCCACCTTAAGAAGATTGGGGGCATTCATAGACAGGTAATTTTCATAATCATAGGCAATTATCATAGGTTCGGCCCGCTTGTACCATTCCCTGCTTTTAAGAAAATTTCTCTTGTTCTCTTCCAAACTTTTTATAGTGTCCATTTTTTGAATATAGTGTGTAGCACTGTCCAAGGTTTGGAAATAATGTACCCTTATATCTTCATTATAAAGGGATTCTTTATCCATTGACGTAGAACGATTTGCATTCCCTTCTTGCTTTTTGCATGATCCCAACATCATAAAAAAGAATGCAAAGAGGATGGTGTATATTGGTGATCTCATAGGTGGATGAATTTAAAAGTGGAAACAAAAAGGTTCCCCGAAACAGGGAACCTCTTTATTTTAAAACTGTTATGATGCGAAATCAATAGATTATCTGGGAAGACCCGTTAATTTGAAAAGGAACGATCCTTCCAAAGTGGCCGCAGCCTCATCAATGGCAGTAGGATCCACAAACTTCTTTCCATCTGCCCTGTATGTCATAGGGTTGCTACTGTCAAAAGACCAACCGTGTACTTGGGCCCCTCCGATAAAAGTAGGCTCAGAAGCTCCGATGATGTCGGTCACATCTATCATACCGGTAATTTCCCAATAAGAATCCGTATTACCAATACCGAGGCCAGCTGCAGCAACTTGGTTACACTCCATTACTTCCTTAAAAGTGCCTGTGGCGATATCATATTGCCACAATTTGGCATAACCTTGAATGTCTGCATTCTCATTAGCATATCCATTGGGGTCTTCTTGAACATATACATAGTTCTCTGTAACAACAATATTATCGGGAGAGTGCATACCATCTCCTTTGCCACCCTCCAAATCACCATCAACAACAACGGTCAATTTTGCATCACCAATGGGGTTGTTAGGGTCAAGTTCCAGTTTGTACACTCTTCCAAAGGAAGTACCTCTATTGGCCAAATCGGGGTTATCGGAACGTATTCTACCTGTAGCGTTGAAGAAAACCGTTCTGTTATTTTCAGCGGAACCTCTTCTCCAATCAATATCTTCAATTCTCTGGAATCCAATGGCAACGGAGTCAATGGCTTCTTGATTTAATTCGGCTAGGGTGCGCTCAGTCATCTCAACCCATTCCACATCGTATTCAACGTCTTCAGCCATCCCCATTTCAAACTTAAGACCCCCACCACCAATGGCAGTTTCTGTGGT
Organism: Flagellimonas alvinocaridis; assembly: GCF_004916895.1. Classification (GTDB taxonomy): domain Bacteria; phylum Bacteroidota; class Bacteroidia; order Flavobacteriales; family Flavobacteriaceae; genus Flagellimonas; species Flagellimonas alvinocaridis. The sequence continues at coordinate 23,792 of NZ_SNTZ01000010.1, read as the reverse complement.
ATCCTTTCCTCTCAACACATAGAGTTTCCCACTGTAAAGATCACCCCTGTTGCCCACATACATACCAAAGTGTGCTTGGGGATATGTGTTGTTGCTATCATCGTCTCCCATAAAAACAACTGTTTGTGTAGGATAGGCATCTTTTCCAATGGCAACGGCATTTTCTGTAGCCCATTCACCAAGTGCGTGCAATCTTTCAGCCTCTACCCTATCATCTGGTGAGCGGAATGGATTGATTTTGTATACGCCTTTTGCATTTCCGCCCCATTCACCTCCAGAAAGATAAAGTGGGCCAAATCCATGCTCTTCAATAGTAATTGAAGAACCGGAACACATTGCTGTGAAAGCGGTAGCCGCAGAGTTTACGATATAATCGCCTTCCAAGGGTTGCAAATCGGAGTTCATACGAATTCGGGCAACGGAATAATCGGCTTCCAAGTTGTTGATGAAGGCATATGTACCATCTTCATAAGGATACAATGCCGCTCCATCCATGTAGGCCCCATATACAAAAGTGGAATCGGATTCAAGGATATCTGCCGAGGACATGATCATTTCCAATTGGGCAGAGGTACTGAATTCCCCCTTAAGTTCAAATACAGTATTGGGGGTTACAGAACTGGTAAGTGGAACAAGTTCAGCTACGGTTAGGTCATCTCCGTCCTCTCCATCTTCACCATCCTGACCATTGGTTCCGTCCACACCATCAATACCATCTGTTCCATCGATGCCATTCTTTCCATCTTCCCCATCACAACTGGTAAGTCCGAATGCAACCACGGAAGAAAGCATTAATCCAAAGAATAATTTTTTCAAATTCATAAAGTCTAGTTTTAAGGTTATTTGTGTTTTATCAAAACTAGAGATGGACCTTTAGGATTGAGTTAGCCCTACATGTTGATTGGTTTATGCTTGTTTTAAATCAATGTTAAAATGTAAAGTTTAGGCAGGTTTTGTGTTTCGCATTCTTGAATTTAATGTTAAGACCTTATTTTTTGGGATGGTAAGGGTTCTTTTACCTAAAATACCTATTTTTAGTGCTAGACTAATTAACCTTAAAAATGAAAAAAATCTATCTCTTCCTGGGCATAGCCCTCTGTTCCTCCCTTGTGATTGCCCAAAACCGAAAAATACCCGTAGATACAACCATTACAACCCAACATGCCGTTACCATAAACGGTATCAACATCAACTATACGGCCACTACGGGTACTCAGCCTGTATGGGACGAAATGGGGGAGCCTGTTGCGGCGCTTCACTACACTTACTATACACGGAACAATGTGAAAGATCGCGCAAGTCGTCCTTTGTTGATTTCTTTCAACGGAGGGCCTGGTTCCGGTTCAGTTTGGATGCATTTGGCCTACACAGGACCGCGAATCCTTAAGATTGATGATGAAGGATACCCCGTTCAACCCTATGGCGTAAAGGAAAATCCTTTCTCTGTGTTGGATGTTACCGATATTGTTTATGTAAACCCTGCCAACACCGGGTACTCGAGAACCATTCCTGAAACCGGAGAGAAGGTAGATCGTGAAAGATTTTTTGGCATTAATGCAGATACGGCCTATTTGGCCGAATGGTTGAACACATTTGTGACTCGAAACAACCGATGGAGTTCCCCAAAATATATTGTAGGAGAAAGTTACGGTGGTACCCGGGTCATGGGGCTATCCTTGGCACTTCAGAACCAACAATGGATGTATTTGAACGGAGTCATCATGGTTTCTCCTGCCGATTATAAGGTTTTCCGCGACAACGACCCTGTTTCCAGTGCGCTAAATCTCCCCTATTTTGCTGCCACTGCATGGCATCATAAAGCACTTCCTTCAGCGCTGCAGAGCAAAGATCTTTTAGAAGTCTTGCCAGAGGTTGAAGCATACACCATAAACACCTTGCTTCCTGCCATTGCTAAAGGAGGGTTTATTCCTGATGCGGAAAAGAAGGCCGTGGCCCAGAAAATGGCTTACTATACTGGTCTAAAGGAACAAGATATCCTAGATCATAACCTGGACGTTCCTACCCAGTTTTTCTGGAAAGCCCTGATGAAAGATAGAGGAGCCTATACGGTTGGCCGATTGGATAGCAGATACCTCGGGATAGATAGGCAGGTTTTTGGTGACAGTCCTGATTATTCCCCAGAACTTACCTCATGGCTACATAGCTTCACACCCGCCATCAACTACTATTTACAGGAAGAGCTCAACTTTAAGACAGATATTAAGTACAACATGTTTGGGCCAGTACACCCATGGAACAATGATGATGATAATGTTAGGGAAAATCTTCGTCAGGCCATGGCGCAAAACCCATATTTGAATGTGTTGGTACAATCTGGCTATTACGATGGGGCCTGTACTTATTTTGCCGCAAAGTATACCATGTCGCAAGTAGACCCAAGTGGCCGAATGAAAGACCGGTTTGAATTTAAAGGATACCGTTCCGGGCATATGATGTACCTAAGACGGGAAGATCTGCAAAAGGCCAATGATGATATCCGAGCGTTCATTATAAGGACACAGGCCAACGGAAAGAGTGCCAAATACTAGAGAATTATTTCCTAAAAACAATGAAACGGTAAAGTTGGCTCAAGCTGATTTTACCGTTTTTTTTGTAACAAAATTTGGTAACTCACTACAAATAAGTAAACTACAAAACTATGGGCGGTGGTGGTTTCATGTTGGATGCAGTAAAGTCGTTCAAGGCTAATCGTGAATTGGTAAAAAAGCGAAAGCTAAAAAACAAGGGCGATGTATATGGACGTGAAGTTGCTACCCAACTGAATTTAAAAAAATCCACTCCACTGGATATGTTGCGTATTCGGAAAAAAATTGCGCAGCGCAAGCGAAAAGATAGGAAAGCAACCTTCTACACAATTCTTACCATGATCTTGTTCGGACTATTACTCTATTATCTATTCTTCTGATCTTAGAATCTGATTATTTGCTTATTTTTAGCAAAACCAAACATAGATGCAAAGAATAAAAATCCAACTACTTGTTTTGCTTTCGTTCATATCATTTTCCGAAGCTCTAGAAGCGCAAGATTGGCCCAACCTCCAAAAGTTTCAGGAAGCCAATGTCGAAGTCCTCAAGAATAAAAACACAGATGGCCGCATCGTCTTTATGGGCAATTCCATAACCGAGGGCTGGGAAGATGCCAATCCTTCATTTTTTATCGATAATCCATACATCAATCGAGGAATCAGTGGGCAGACCACGCCCCAAATGTTGCTCCGGTTTCAACAAGATGTTATCAATTTAAATCCAAAAGCAGTGGTCATCTTAGCGGGCACCAACGACATCGCCGGGAATACGGGTCCCATGACCTTGGAACAGATCCGGGACAATATCCTGTCCATGGTGCAATTGGCCAAGGCTAATGGTATACACCCTATCGTAAGTTCCGTTTTGCCGGCGTACGATTATCCATGGCGACCTGGTCTTGAGCCTAATGTGAAAATTCCAAAGTTAAACCAACTACTGAAGGAAATGACAGATAAGCAAGGGGTGATGTACCTTGACTATTTTTCGGCAATGGCTGATGATCGAAATGGATTGCCCAAAGCCTATACCACTGATGAAGTCCATGTAACCAAGGAAGGATATGCCGTGATGGAAAAATTGGTCAGTGAAGCCATCAGCAAAGCCTTAAATCTTGAAAAGTAATCTGTTCATAGCGGTTTTCTTTTGGGGAATTGCATGTCAAGCCCAAGAAAAGACCATGGTTATGCCCGCATTGGTTATCCTCAAAGATTTTGATAAGGTCAGGGATTTTACCATGGATCAGAATGGGAACGAGGCCTATTTCACCATTCAATCCCAAACCGAAGATGTTTCTGTTATTTCCATGTCTTCAAAGAATGGTAATGAATGGGAAACCCCTAAGATTGCTTCGTTTTCAGGTGAATACAAGGACATGGAACCTTTTTTGTCTCCAGACGGACTTCGACTGTATTTTGTATCCAATAGACCACTAAATAAATCCACCTCAGATACCAAGGATTTTGATATTTGGTATGTAGAGCGAGATTCTCCCTCCCAGAAGTGGTCCAATCCCATTAATATAGGTACACCAATCAACACGGAGCACAACGAGTTTTATCCAGCTGTATCGGCCAATGGAAACCTTTATTATACGGGTGACCGACCAGATTCCAAAGGAGAAGATGATATTTTTTTCAGCAGTTTTGAAAATGGTAATTACAGCGAGCCCATTTCCTTAAGTGAAAACGTCAACTCCAAAGGCTACGAATACAATGCCTATATCGCCAAAGACGAATCCTATTTAATTTTTGGCGGATATGCCCGTGAAGATGGTCAAGGTAGTGGCGATCTTTATATAAGTTTCAAGGGGGATAATGATGAGTGGTCCAAAGCCAAACCATTGCCCGTACCCATAAATTCAAGATATATGGATTATTGTCCTTTTATGGATGAAACCAACGGTCTTCTTTACTTCACGAGTAGGCGCGTTCAAAATCCCACAGGGACTATTGAAAACATGGACCATTTCAAGCAATTTTTGGATTCATACGAAAATGGGAATAGTAGGTTGTACAAGGTTAAAATGGATATCACAGAACTTCGACCATAACTACATGATTTTGTTCCATTGATGAAACAGTACCGGCAACACACACAATAACCCATATGTGTGACCACTCCCCTGCCCATCATGGGTGATCTTTTGTATCTTTGACCATTACAATTATTTTCTGGTGGAACTGGTTGGAAACAAGGAAACTACAATTGCAGTATTGCCCTTTCAGATTATTGGGGTAAAAAAAGACATGAGCCCTGTTATAAATGGGTTCACGGAAGATCTTATCATCAATTTTTCAAAGTTTGTTGGTTTATCCGTCATTTCACAATACTCCACTATGGGTATTTCAGACATTTCCGATACGGAATCCATTACCAAATTAGGTGCTGATTATATTATTACGGGCAGCTTTAGGCCATCAGGCGATGGATACAGAATTGGTGTGCAACTAGTACGGACAAGGGACAAAAAAGTGGTTTTTGCCGGAAATCATAATGAAAATCTTGAGACCATTTTAAATGCAGAGGATACCATTACCCAACAGATGGTAAGTGTATTGCAGCAGCAAATAGCACATGATTTACTCTCTTACTCCTACAAAAAAGAATCTTTTGAACTTGCTGCCTACGAAAATTGGCTTTTAGGCATCAGGGAATTAAAAAAAGGTACTGTTGAAAGTGATCTTGCCGCTCGGGAATATTTTAAAGCTGCTTTAAAAATAGATCCTTTGTTTGCAAGGGCCTACACTGGAATATCGCTTTCTTATTTTAATGAATGGAGTTGCCAATTATGGGATCGTTGGGAAGTAAGCCAAAAGGGTGCTCATGATTATGCCTTGAAAGCCATTGATTTGGATGAAACCGATTATGTGTCATTGGCAGTTTTGGGAAGGACCTTCCTCTATTTGGGAGATTACGATAAATCTGAACACCTTTTGCGAAAGTCATTGCGGATGAATCCCAATGATGCTGACAACCTTATCCTCATTTCCAATTGTTTCATATGGTTGGGTTATTTACAGGAAGCGGAAGATTTATACCTAAAAGCCCGTAATCTAAATCCATTGCAGCCCGAAGCTTATCTACCCATTGGTATGTTGGTATATTTTGAAAAAGGAGATTTTGAGAAAGCCATAGAATTGGGAGAGAAAGTGACCATTGTTTCCATCTGGACAGATTTTCCCGCATATATGTCCGCTGCCTACTACCACCTTTCCAAATATGATAAAATGAATCTCTATTGGAAAAAATATTTGGAATTGTTCAGAAAGAACATCAACAAAGGAAATGAGCCTACCGACCAAAAAGCCGTGGAATGGCAGAAAGTGGTCAATCCCTATAAGGTCAAGAACAATATGGAACCTTTCTGGGATTACAAATTAAGAGCGTATTCAAAAAAAAATGTGTCCCCTGCCCCTGCGCGTCAATCAAACTCTACTACAAAAGGAAGTTTCTTGGACAATGGCGAATTATGGGAGCTCAGCTATTTAAATCAGTCAGTTACTATAAAAGATTCCAAAGGATTGCATGATATTGTCAAACTACTGGAAAAACCAGAAGAGCAAGTACACTGTGCCGAACTCATGGGTATCGTCCTTGAAACTAGTGGCACTTCAATGATTGATGACCGGGCCATGAAAGCGTATAAAGAAAAAATCAGGTCCTTAAAAATAAATATTTGCGATGCTGAAGAAATGGGATTTACCCAAAAGGCCGATGAATTAAAAGAAGAATATGATGCTTTGATGGAGCACCTTTCCCAAGTCACCGGTCTGGACAACAAAATACGAAAAACGGGTTCTTCCATTGAAAAAGCTAGGGCTGCCGTTACATGGCGGGTTAGAAGTTCTATCAAGAAAATTGAAAACGTACATCCACAATTGGCCAAGCATCTGACCAACTCCATAAAGACGGGAACTTGTTGCAGTTACGAACCAGAAACGCAACATGAGTGGACCACCTAATGGTCCTTACAGCAACTTCCTTACAATGTAAGGTGAAAACTTTTGCCTATAGGGGTGAACAACACATTAAAACTAGACAAGATGTTTGAAATTATTAAAAGTTTGCCCAATCCGTGGGAGGTGCTCATAGACCCTATCTCCTTGATTGTATTGGGCATGTACGGAGTATTGATGCTTTGGGAAGCCCTGTTTCCAGCACGGGAGTTACCAAAAATCAAGAATTGGAAACTGCGAGGATTAGCATCCTTCGGGGTGTTTTTTTATCTATCTACGTATTTTCCCTTGATTTGGGACACCTACTTGGTGGATTACCAAATATTTGATCTAACAGCCCTAGGTGCTGGTTGGGGTGCTTTTGTTGCGGTCATGATTTACGAATTTGGACTGTACGTTTGGCACTATGCCATGCATAAGAATGACACCTTATGGAAAATTTTCCATCAGATGCACCATAGCGCGGAACGTATGGACAGCTACTGGGCTTTTTATTTTAGCCCAATGGACATGATTGGTTTTTCACTATTGGGAAGTCTTTGTTTGGTGGTCGTTGCCGGATTTACCCCAGAAGCTGCAACACTCTTTATTTTGATTACTACTTTTTTGGCCATTTTTCAACATGCCAATATCAAGACACCTAGATGGATAGGATATATAGTGCAAAGGCCAGAGGCCCATACCATTCACCATGCTAAAGGGATCCATGCGTATAATTATTCGGACATATCTCTTTTCGATATCATTTTTGGAACCTTCAACAATCCAAAAGGCTATACAAATGAGACTGGTTTCTACAATGGAGCTTCTAAAAGGGTTTGGGAAATGCTGACTTTTAAAGACGTTTCAGAGAAAGCGTAATCTTCTGACCATATTGCCACAGGTAATTTCATTTGATGCAGGTTTCCTGTGGCATTTTTTCATTCCCCAAATAGAAATAATATATCGCTGAGTCTTTCTGCCCAAAGTTGTATCATAAATTAAATACCATGTCCTGTACAAATCCAAATCCATGGTATGCTAAAAAGCATACCCATCATTCCCAATTTAGTGATATAGAATTCATTGAAGCGTTTGAAAAAGCAGTATTAGATCCAAAACTCTTCAACCATGAAGCGCATCTTAGATTGGCATGGATATACCTGCAAAACTTTGGAGAACAGAAGGCAATCGAAAAGACCTGTTCGGGTATTAAACATTTTGACATAGTGTGTGGCAATGGAGATAAATTTCACACAACAATAACCGTAGCCTCCGTAAAAATGGTGCGCCATTTTATAAAAAAATCCAAGTCAGCAAGTTATTTCGATTTTATAGAGGAATTTCCACAATTGAAAGTGGCTTTCAAAGAAATTCTTGGTCAACATTATTCTCCAGAAGTCTTTATTAGTAAAAAAGCAAAAGTGGATTATATTGCTCCAGATGTGCTACCTTTTGATTGATATAATGCATTTGCTTTTGGATTTAGTTTCTTTGCAATATGCAAAATCCCAAGGTAAGCATTCTAATACCCTTCAAGGATACCGCACATTTTCTTCCCGAATGTCTGGATTCAATCCTAGCACAGACATATCCCAATTGGGAAGTTCTTGCTGTAAATGACCATTCAACAGATACGAGTTTGGAATTATTAAATTCCTATGTACAAAAAGAAAACCGGATTAAGGTCCTCAACAATTCTGGAAACGGTATTATTCCTGCTTTGCGCACTGCATATGTAGAAAGTTCAGGAGAATTGGTCACCCGAATGGATTCGGATGATATTATGAAACCCCACCGTTTGGAAGTCATGGTGCAATCACTTTTAAAATCGGGAAAAGGGCATGCTGCTGTTGGGCAAGTGAAGTATTTTTCAGACCGAGGCATTAGTAACGGCTATGAACGCTACGAATCTTGGTTGAACCAATTGACGGCTACAGGCTCCAATTACAGTGAGATTTACAAAGAATGTGTTATCCCTTCACCCTGTTGGATGGTCTACACAGATGACTTTGAAAAATGCGATGCTTTTAGACCGGACCGATATCCAGAAGATTATGATCTTACTTTTCGGTTTTATGAAAATGACCTAAAGATCATTCCATGTAAGGAGATACTCCACTTATGGCGCGATTACGATACCAGAACTTCCCGAAACCATGAGCATTATGCACAAAACTATTTTTTGGATATTAAACTACACTACTTCTTAAAGTTGGACCACAATGCAGAACGCCCTTTGGTTGTATGGGGTGCTGGGTTTAAAGGAAAGTCCATTGCCAAAACTCTTTTAAAGCAAAAAATTGACTTTATCTGGCTGTGTGACAATCCAAAGAAAATTGGAAAAAAAATCTACGGCAAGGAATTGGTTCATTTTAAATTTTTAGAACGTTTGAACACTCCTCAAAGCATAGTTACTGTAGCCAATGAGACGGCCCAAAAGGAAATTAAGGGTTACTTTTCCAAGTTTGGACATTTACCCATGAAGGATTATTTCTTCTTTTGCTGATAGATGCTGTCTTACCATTCCCTTAACAGAAAAATTTAAGAAGCTTCACTATTTTAATCCCTATATTTGTTCAATCAACATTGGGAATGCAGTTTAAACATCCAGAAATCCTTTGGGCCCTATTTCTTCTCATCATTCCCGTTTTAATCCATTTGTTTCAATTAAGGCGGTTCAAGAAAACACCTTTCACCAATGTGGCCATGCTTCAGAAAGTGGTGGCGGAGTCCAGAAAAAGCAATACACTTAAAAAGTGGCTTTTACTGGCTACTCGATTGCTGCTGCTCGCTTCACTCATCATTGCGTTTGCCCAGCCTTTTTCTTCTGCTGCAACGGCTTTGCAAGAAAAGGAAATGGTAATCTATTTGGACAATTCCTTCAGCATGCAGGCCAAGAACAATGGGGTATCCCTTTTGGAGAAATCTGTTCAAGACCTGATCCGAAATATTAATGGAGAGGCAGTTTTTAGCCTCTTTACCAATGAACATTCTTTTAGGGATGTAGACCTGAAAGACGTGCAAAACCAATTACTGTCTCTCTCGTATTCCCACAAACAGTTGAATCTGGATGACATTCTGCTAAAGGCCAATACTTTATTTTCAAAGTCCAGCGGTACTGTAAAAAATCTTCTGATTATTTCGGATTTTCAACAGCGCATGGCATCTAACGGAGCCACATCGGATTCAACCATAAATTCCTATTATGTCCCTGTTCGCTCACCCAACCTGTCGAATGTTTCCATAGATTCCATTTATTTGGATGATGATTTTTCAGTCCAGTCCAGTCTAACTGTGCTTTTATCCGGAGGAGTACAGGATGATGCACTGCCCATTTCCCTTTATAATGGTTCTTCGCTTATTGCAAAATCGGCCGCCAAGTTTTCTGCCACGGGCGTATCCGAAGTGATTTTTTCCATTCCCAACACTGATGAAATCAATGGAAGGCTGGTAATTGCTGATAATGGTTTGGGATATGACAATCAGTTTTATTTTAATATCGACCGCAAGGAAAAAGTAAAGGTTTTGGCCATAAGCAGCTCAAACAGTGATTATTTGAAACGCTTATACACTGAAGATGATTTTGATTTCAGAAAAGTTCCTTTGGATCAATTGGACTACAGTAGCATTGATGAACAAAACACGGTGATTTTGGATAATTTGAGGTCTGTCCCCAACAGCCTTCAACAAATTCTTCTTTCTTTTAAAAATAGCGGTGGGACCATAGTGGTAATACCCTCTGAAGAAAGTGAATTGGCGTCTTACAATGACTTTCTTTCAGGGTTTTCCAATACAAGTTTAATTGCTGGTGTGCCAAATAGAGCTGATATAACCTCCATTTCATTTGACCATCCGTTATATAAAAATGTTTTTGAAAGAAGAGTAACCAATTTTCAATATCCAAAAGTTGAAAAATACTATAGGTTGCAGTCCAATCTACCGCAGATACTTTCCTTTGGCAATAACGAGCCTTTCTTGGTGGGAATCAATGGTTTTTATTGTTTTACGTCCTCATTGGAAACCGAAAACTCCAATTTTACCAGTTCTCCATTAATCGTTCCCACATTTTATAATATGGCCATGCGAAGTTTACAGCAATCCCGTATACAGCACACATTGGGACAGGAGGAATTGGTGGATATTCCCACACAAATGGGTCATGACGACATTTTAAGGATTTCAAAGGACAATCAAGAATTTATCCCGCTACAGCAGAATCTCCCCAATAAGGTCAGACTCACTTTTGATGAAAATCCTACTGAAGATGGCATCTATACCATAAAACAAAAAGAAGAGGAACTAAGAAATATAAGTTTTAATTATCCCAGAACGGAAAGCCGATTGGTCTATTTAGATACTGAGAATCTGCCCAATACCAATACCCAGGACTCCATAGCAGCTCTTTTTACCTATTTAGACGCTGAAAGTAATATTGCCGCTTATTGGAAATGGTTTGTTATTTTAGCGTTGCTTTTTGCGCTGATAGAGGTAATCATCCAAAAATTCATTCCATGAACATTCTGCTCAAGGCTGCAAGAATAGTGTGCCCAGACAACAAGGAACTACACTTGAAAAAAAGGGATATCCTTATAAAAAAAGGAACTATTGAGAAAATTGCCGCCACCATAGATGCGCCATCGAACACTAAATTGGTCGATTTAAAAAACCTCCATATCTCTCTAGGTTGGCTGGATACTGGCGTAAGTTTTGGCGAACCCGGACATGAGGAACGTGAAACCATTGCACATGGACTTTATGTAGCTGCAAAAAGTGGTTTTACAGACATTATCCTTTATTCCAGTACAGAGCCAGTTCCCGATACCAGTTCTGATGTGGTCTTTTTAAAGGAGCGTGGGCACGGCAAGCCGACAAGACTTTACCCTATGGGTACGTTGACCAAAAAAGGAGAAGGCAAGGATTTGGCAGAACTTTTTGATATGAAGAATGCCGGTGCAGTGGCCTTTTATGACTTTAAAAAACAGGTTGCCAATCCCAATCTTTTAAAAATTGCCTTGCAATATGCACAAAATTTTGATGGTTTAGTGTTTTCTTTTCCCCAAGATGGGAATATTAAAGGTGTGGGAGTGGCCCATGAAGGAATAATGTCCACCACTTTGGGTCTAAAGGGAATTCCATCATTGGCGGAAGAACTTCAAATAGCCCGAGACCTATTTATTCTGGAATATACAGGAGGAAAATTGCACATTCCCACCATTTCCACATCAGAATCTGTTAAGCTGATTGCCAATGCCAAGAAAAAAGGATTGGATGTGACCTGTAGTGTCGCCATTCACAATTTGGTACATACAGATGAAATGCTCAGCGATTTTGATACTAATTTTAAAGTATCACCACCTCTTCGAACCAAGCAAGATGTCAAGGCCCTCATTAAAGGGATAAAAGATGGAACTATAGATTATGTTACTTCTGACCATATTCCCATAGATGTTGAGGAAAAAAGGGTGGAGTTTGATAATGCTGCCGATGGTAGCCTTGGTCTTGAATCTGCATTTGGGGCCCTAAATCACATATTTGGATTGGAAGAAACCATATCCATATTAACCAAAGGGCATAGCCGTTTTGGTTTACAGAATTTGGTTATTAAGGAAGGCGAAAAGGCTTGTATTACCTTGTTCGACCCAGAAGTGGAATACAGTTTCGGTGTGGACCATATCTTATCCACCTCCAAAAATAGTATGTTTTTGGGAGCGCCCATGAAAGGTAAGGTTTATGGGGTAATCAATAATGATCACATTTTAATCTAAAATTTTGAACGAAGCCAAATCAGGTAAAACCACAGCAATAGTTGCTTATATCACCTTAGTGGGCTGTTTGATTGCCATGAGCATGAATATGGAGCCTCGAAATGCATATGCCAGGTTTCATATTAGGCAGGCCTTTGGCATACATTTATTGTTCCATGCCATGGCCATTGTGTTATCTTTTAGCCAAATCGTATCCCTTACCCTACCTCTCTATGGATTGTATTTAGTGCTATTGGTATATGGGCTCGCCCAAGCTTCATCAGGAAAGAAGAGTCCCCTGCCCATTATTGGGGAGCATTTTCAAAAATGGTTTACCTTTATTTCCTAAAAACATCCCATGTCCCCCATCCCACTATCTTTGGAATACCTTGTTCGTCCATCAACTATTGAATCCGGTAAGAAACCAGCTATTTTCATGTTTCATGGGTATGGCAGCAATGAAGAAGATCTCTTTTCATTTGCTTCCGAACTGCCAGAGGAACTTTTGGTGATTTCGGCAAGGGCACCCTATAATCTAGACCCTTTCGGGTATGCTTGGTATGCCATCAATTTTGATGCGACCCACGGTAAATGGAACGATGCGGAACAAGCATCGGAATCCCGTGAAAAAATCGTGGGCTTTATAGATGAAGCTATTAATGCCTATGATTTAGATCCAGAAAACATTACCCTTTTAGGATTTAGCCAAGGAAGCATCCTCAGTTATGCCGTGGCACTTTCCTATCCTGAAAAAGTGAAAAATGTAATTGCTCTTAGCGGTTATATCGATGAAAATATTTTGAAGGAGGGCTATATGAACAATGATTTTAGCGACCTACACATTTATGCTTCCCATGGTCAAGTAGACCAAGTGATTCCTTTGGAATGGGCACAAAGAACCCCGGATTTCTTAAAAAATCTTGGCGTTGACCATATTTATAAGGAATTTCCGATTGGACACGGGGTTTCCCAGCAAAATTTTTACTCCTTCCATAAGTGGTTGGTGGAGCACCTTTAATTGCTTCGAGTGTAAAGTAAATGATCTACCAGGGTGAAATCCACTCCTAGATTATCCTTAAGCTCGTATTTAATGATCAAATCACCCCAAAATTTTCCATCCGAAAAATCTGCCAAGATCCATTTATGGTTCAACACCTTTATCTTGTTGATTTTAAAATCACTTTCCATCCCTTCATAGGGAATTAACGGGTTGTCTCCAGATTTTTCATTGGTCTCCAGTAATTTGTCTTCGATATATCGGGCAGGGTTTTCTAAATTAAGATGGTCGTAATAGGCCAAGGCATCATCATTGTTTTCCAAGGAAAAATACTGCATGTCCAACAATCGTAACTGGGTCTTTTGAATGGAATCTTCAAGCTGTTCCACCTTGGTCTGCAACTGGTCCACATCAGCAGTCATGGCCTTCTGTAGATTGCTGGCACTTATAAATTGATACAATGCCAACAAGGCGGCAAATACAAATAGGTATAGAAAAATCTTGTTCTTCATGGTTTAAATCTTCAATTTCAAATTGTCATAGGCCAAATGTACGTTCTTAGGAAGTTTTTTCTCTACTTCTTCATGAAATCCCAACATATGGCTAATGTGCGTAAAATAGGTTTTTTCGGCTCCAACCTCTTTGGCAAAGGCAAGAGCTTCTTCCAAATTAAAATGGGAGTGATGGGGTTCTTCCCGAAGTGCATTGACCACCAATATTTTTGCGCCCCTTATCTTGGATATTTCTTGCTCGTCCAACCGTTTTACATCAGTCAGGTATACAAAATCCTTGAACCGATATCCGAAAACCTGAAGTCGATTATGGTATGCCTCAATGGGAATAACTTCCAAATCTTTCAATACAATGGGGACGTCTTTCCGTACCTCGCTGACCTGTACCGCAGGGGCACCTGGATATCGGTCTTCATCAGCAAAAATATAGTCGAACCTCCGTTTTAATGAAGCAACGACCCGTTTGTGTGCATAAATGGGAATATCACCTTGCCGGAAGAAAAAAGGTCGAATATCATCAATGCCGGCCGTATGATCAGCATGTTCATGGGTAAAAAAAATACCATCCAAATGGTCAATGGGATTGGTTAGCATCTGCTGTCTAAAATCAGGACCACAATCAATTACATAATTGAAATTCTTCCAAGAAACCAGTACAGATACCCTTAACCTCTTGTCCTTGGGATTTTTGCTTAGACACACAGGATGCTTACTACCAATGACAGGTATCCCCTGCGAGGTTCCGGTGCCCAAAAAGGTAATGGTCATCACGTCATCCATTAAAATCAAAATTATAACTTATTTATTTAATAGATTAAATGAAGAGTGTAACTTTGTTGACAATAAAATACCGGATATGCCTACTGTACTCAGCAAAGAAGATGCGTTTGAAAACATCCCTTCGATCAAGGCAAAGACGCTTCGAATAAATCTTAACCCAAATATTTACGGGACCTTTGCAGAGATAGGTGCCGGACAAGAAACAGCTCGACATTTTTTTAGGGCCGGTGGTGCTTCAGGGACTATTGCAAAAGCCATGAGCGCTTATGACAAGTCCTTCAGTGATGCCATTTATGGGATTGAAGAAGACGGGCGGTATGTGACCCAGTCCCGCTTAAAAAAAATGCTGAACCATGAAATGCAATTGGTGGAGGAACGGATCAGCAGGGAAAACAATCCCAACTATCTGTTCTTTACCTACGCCAATACTGTGGCAACCATCGATTTTTCCAAACGTTACAAAGGACATGGTTGGGTAGGTATCCGATTTCAATTAGATCCCGATCAAAAAGAATATGATGAGATTGTCCTGCACATTCGCTTTAAACAAAATGAAGCCCGTTTACAGCAGGAAACCCTAGGGATTTTGGGTGTGAATCTTATTTATGGCGCCTATTTCAAGTTCAACAAGCCCAAAAAACTTTTAAAATATCTATACGACCATATCGACAAGGATACCGTTGAGATTGACATGGTCAATTTTACAGGTCCTAATTTCAAAGAGGTAGATAATCGATTGATGAGCTTGCAGCTGATCAAAAATGATATGACGGATGCCGTGATGTTCGGGCCAGATGGCAACAACCTTTTGCCAGCAGCAGCCCTCTATAAAAAGAACATTTTGGCCTTACGGGGAAGCTTTAGGCCCGTGACCAAGGTAAATATGGACATGTTCCAAAAGTCATACGACATCTTTATCCGGGAACAGACGGTTGAACTTGAAAATACCATTGTGGTTTTTGAAATCACCTTGTCCAATTTGAAAGCGTCAGGGGAAATTGATGAACAAGATTTCATGGACCGTGCGGAATTGTTGTGCTCATTGGGACATACGGTTCTCATCTCCAAATTCCAAGAGTATTATAAGTTGGTGGAATATTTCAACAACTACACCAAGGCCCGCATTGGGCTTACTATGGGTGTGAACAATCTGGTGGATGTCTTCGATGAAAAATACTATCGCCACTTAAGTGGCGGCATCTTGGAGGCCTTTGGAAAACTGTTCTTCAAGGATTTGAAAGTGTACCTCTACCCTATGAAAGATCCAGAAACTGGACAGATCATGACCAGCAACAATGTCAAGGTGCACCCACGAATGAAGGAACTTTACAAGTTCTTCAAGTATAATGGTAAGGTGATGGACATCATTGATTATGACCCTGATGTGATGCACATCTTCTCCAGGGATGTGTTGAAAAAATTAATGAACGGAGAAAAAGGATGGGAGGATGAACTTCCCGAGGGTATTCCGGAAATCATCAAGGAAAAACATCTTTTCTCCCAAAAAGAACTTCCCGAAGGAGAAATTCCAGAAAAGAAAAAAGAAAAGGAAAAAGCATAATTCCTTCAACAAATTCTGATTTAGTTCCGCCAGAACATTCAAAGCTATTTTGAAAGTTGAGTTTTGAGGAGGAATTTAAATTGTTGGTATTTTAGATTTTCGGATTTCTTTTTGGTTCTCGCATCTTTTGTTTTGTCTTTTATCGGAAGTCTGACATCCGATATCTCAATCCATCAAAGTTATCCCTGGCCTAACAACTGCGCTGCATGATTCTTGGTCTTTACTTTTTCAATGACCTTTTCCACCACGCCTTCTTCATCAATGACAAAAGTGGTTCTATGGATACCATCAAAAGTACGTCCCATGAATTTTTTGGGTCCCCATACCCCAAAAGTGTTGATCACGGTATGGTCCACATCCGCCAATAAAGGAAACGGGAATTTGTATTTATTTCTAAAATTGGCCTGTTTGCGTTCGGTATCGGCACTTACCCCCAAAAGTTCATAACCCTCATCGGTCAAGTCCTTGTAATTGTCCCTTAAATTACAGGCTTCCAAGGTGCAACCTGGAGTGTTGGCCTTCGGGTAGAAGAACACTACAAGCTTTTTCCCCTTGTAGTCGCTTAGATTAATTGTGTTTCCATCTTGGTCTTTTGAAGAAAATTCAGGTACTTTATCCCCTACTTTTAACATGTTCATATGCGAATGGTCTTTATTTTATTGTTTAATATTTATAATTCAAAATTAAACAAAAATGACTAAACAGGAAAAAATTGATTTTACCATCAAAACCTTGGATGAGCTCTATCCTACCATTCCTATCCCTTTGGACCATAAAGACCCCTATACGCTTTTGATCGCGGTATTGCTATCGGCCCAAAGTACAGATGTACGGGTCAACCAGATTACACCACTGCTTTTTGAACGAGCGGACAATCCCATTGATATGGTAAAGCTTTCAGTTGATGAAATACGGGAAATTATAAAACCCGTGGGGCTCTCACCCATGAAATCGAAGGGAATCCATGGGCTCTCACAGATTCTCATTGAAAAATACAATGGTGAGGTTCCACGAAATATTGAACTCTTGGAAGAATTACCCAGTGTGGGACATAAAACGGCCAGTGTTGTGGTCTCCCAAGCTTTTGGAATTCCGGCTTTTCCTGTTGATACCCATATCCACAGACTCATGTTCCGATGGGGTTTCAGCAATGGAAAGAATGTGGTGCAGACCGAGAAAGATGCCAAACGCTTGTTTCCCAAAGAAATTTGGAACCGTTTGCACCTACAGATTATTTGGTACGGAAGGGAATATTCTCCTGCAAGGGGTTGGGATTTGGAAAAAGACATCATCACCAAGACCATTGGTAGAAAAACGGTATTGGATGACTATTATAAAACAAAAAAGAGCCGCAATTAGCGGCTCTTTTTTCTGTTTTTTGAAGCTATCAGTTTAAAGTTACTTCAAATTGATGCTTTCTGTAGTCAACTACATGAATCGATTTAGAATAGCTTAACAAAAAATCAATGGTCTTCTTGCTAGCTTTTACCGATCTAACGGCTTTTTGTTCTTCAGAGTAAATGTTTTCCATATTCTAGCATTAATGTTTCAAATAGATAACGCCGCTAGATTGGAAATATTGCAGGGTTCGATATAATGCCCTATTAATTCGTTAAAACGATATTCTTGCGGTCTACTATTTTTCGAAGGTTGATCAGCGCATATCGCATTCTTCCCAAAGCTGTATTGATGCTAACCCCAGTGTTTTCGGATATTTCCTTAAAGCTCATATCCTTGTAGATTCGCATGATCAACACCTCTTTCTGATCTTCGGGCAATTCCTCGATCAATAAGGTAAGATCATTGTCTATTTGATCTTTGATAAGTTGCTTCTCTACATTGAGTTTATCATCCTTAATCACAGAAAAGATGTTGAAATCATCACTTCCCTCGAACTTGGGCATTCTTTTGTTCTTGCGAAAATGGTCAATGATAAGGTTATGGGCTATCCGCATTACCCAGGGCAAAAACTTACCTTCTTCGCTATAGGTACCCCTTTTCAAGGTTTTGATCACCTTTATGAAAGTATCTTGGAAGATGTCCTCTGCAACATCCCGATCCAAAACCTTGGAGTAAATAAAGCTGGAAATTCGTTGATTGTGCCTGTTAATTAAGGTCTCAAGGGCCTTTTCATCTCCGGCAATGTAATTCTTAACTAATATCGAGTCATTAATCTGTAGTTCCATACAAATTACTTTTTTGGTTAAAATCTAGGGTCTTCCTTTTTCAAGGAAAGCCTTTAGGTATTTAGTCTATTTGTAAAAAAGTAATTATCGCTGTATAGGCCTATCAGATTTTTAATTACATCCCAAATATAGAAAATTAGGTAGGTGACCTAAAAAACTATGTTGTGATTTGCCCTTTTTTATATGTTAACTGATGCAATATACGTATTAAGTGAGGTGTATCGTATCTTTGGGGATCTAATTTTAACAGATGGCAACCCCTATAAACGTAGATCCCAAGCATAATATTATCATTAAAGGTGCCAAACTGCACAATCTCAAGAATATCGATGTGGTCATCCCAAGAAATAAGCTTGTGGTAATCACGGGATTGTCCGGTTCTGGAAAGTCCAGTCTGGCTTTTGATACCCTATATGCAGAGGGGCAACGCCGTTATGTGGAAAGCCTATCATCCTATGCCCGACAGTTTTTGGGGAAACTGGACAAACCAAAAGTAGACTATATTAAAGGTATAGCCCCAGCCATTGCCATAGAACAAAAGGTGAACTCCACCAACCCAAGATCTACGGTAGGCACTACTACCGAAATTTATGACTATCTGAAATTATTATATGCCCGTATCGGGAAGACCATATCCCCCATTTCTGGAAAAGAGGTAAAAAAGCATACGGTAACCGATGTCATTAATTATATAAAGTCATTGCAAGAGGGCGCCAAACTGTTGTTATTGGCCCCAGTGACTATCAAGGAAGACCGCGATCCCATAAAATCCTTGGAACTTTTTTCCAAACAAGGCTACGCTAGGATAAAATATGAGGGCAATGTTATCCGAATAGATCAAGTACCCGAAAATATAGGTCGGACTTTTGATTTGGTGGTGGACCGTATCATTATAAAGGATGATGAGGATTTTTACAACCGCTTGGCCAATGCGGTAGACAACGCCTTCTTTGAAGGGAAGGGAGAATGCGCTATTGAAAATTTGGAAAATGGTGAAACCAAAACATTCAGCAACCAGTTTGAACTGGATGGCCTTAAGTTTTTGGAACCCAATGTACACCTATTCAGTTTTAACAATCCCTACGGGGCCTGCCCCAAATGTGAAGGGTATGGGGACGTTATCGGTATTGATGAGGACTTGGTCATTCCCAACACCGCACTTTCGGTGTATGAAAATGCCATTTTTCCATGGCGGGGAGAAAGCATGGGCTGGTATCGTGACCAATTGGTCAACTCTGCCTATACCTTCGACTTTCCCATCCATAAACCTTGGTTTGAACTGACCGATCCCCAAAAACAACTGGTGTGGGATGGTAACAAGCACTTCACGGGTCTAAACCAATTCTTTGAACAACTCGAAGAGAAAAGTTATAAAATCCAGAATAGGGTCATGCTCTCCCGTTACCGGGGGAAGACAAAATGTTCTGTCTGTAAAGGAAAACGACTCAGGGCCGAAGCCAATTATGTGCAGATTGCCGGGAAATCCATTTCAGATATCATTGAGTTGCCTATTAAACGGTTGATTCCTTTCTTTGAGGAACTTCAACTTTCGGAGCACGACAGGACCATTGCCAATCGTTTGCTCAAGGAAATCACCACCCGTTTGGACTTTTTGCACAAAGTGGGATTGAGCTATCTCACCCTCAACCGAAAATCGAACACTCTCTCTGGCGGGGAAAGCCAGCGCATCAACCTGGCCACTTCGTTGGGCAGTAGCTTGGTAGGGTCCATGTATATTCTGGACGAGCCCAGCATTGGTCTGCACCCCAAGGACACCGAAAATTTGATAGAAGTACTGTTATCCCTTCGGGATTTGGGCAATACCGTAATTGTGGTGGAACACGATGAGGACATCATGAAAGCCGCCGATGAGGTCATCGATATAGGTCCCGAGGCAGGTACCTTGGGCGGCGAGGTAGTGGCCACCGGAAGTTTGGAAGCCATTCTGAAGGCCCATTCCCTCACAGCGGATTACCTAAATGGCACCAAGGCCATTGAAGTGCCCAAGGGGCGTCGTAATTCCAAAAGCTATATCCAAATCAAGGGTGCCCGGGAGAACAACCTTAAAAATATAGATGTCACCTTTCCTTTAAATATGTTGACGGTGGTCACGGGCGTTTCCGGAAGTGGAAAAAGTACCTTGGTCAAGAAGATTCTATATCCCTCCATATTAAAAGAAGTGGGTGGTTATGGCGAAAAAGCGGGCCAGTTCACCGCCATGGAAGGCAAATATACCCATATTAAACATGTGGAGTTTGTAGACCAGAACCCCATTGGGCGTTCGTCCCGTTCCAATCCGGTTACCTATATCAAGGCATACGACGATATCCGAAACCTCTTTGCCTCCCAAAAACTGAGCAAACTGCGGGGTTACCAAGCCAAACATTTCTCGTTTAATGTGGACGGAGGTCGCTGCGAAAAATGCAAGGGTGAAGGTGAGATTACCGTGGAAATGCAGTTTATGGCCGATGTCCATTTGGAGTGTGATGCCTGCGACGGCAAACGCTTTAAAAAAGAAATTCTGGAAGTACAGTTTGAAGGAAAGAACATTGACGACATCCTGAACATGACCATTGATGATGCCGTGGCACACTTCAAAACCCACCAGCAGGACAAAATTGTGACCAAGTTGCAGCCCCTACAGGATGTGGGATTGGGCTACGTGACCTTGGGGCAGTCCTCCTCTACCCTATCCGGTGGTGAGGCACAGCGGATAAAACTCGCCTCCTTTTTGGTCAAGGGGAACACCAAGGAAAAAGCCTTGTTCATCTTTGATGAACCCACCACGGGATTGCATTTCCATGACATCAAAAAGCTGTTGAAGTCCTTTGACGAACTCATTTCCAAGGGGCATTCGGTGATTGTGATCGAACACAATATTGAACTCATCAAATGTGCGGACTACCTTATAGACCTTGGCCCCGAAGGCGGGGAAAATGGTGGATATTTGGTGGCCGAGGGCACGCCAGAAGAAGTGGTCCAAAACAATGCGTCGCATACTGCTAGATATTTGGCCGAAAAACTTTGACCTAAATACGTATTTCTACTACATAATTTTGGCCCTCAGCTAGGGGTAAGATGATTACCATATTTCTTTAGGTTGATTTTTTTATCAACCCAAAACCCCATTTCGTCAATTGGATTGACTAATCCATCAATTTACCCCCTCAAATAAAAGGACCACACCTTAATATAGTAGGTTAAAAGAGAACAAAATGGTCTATCCATGATCAACAACCTTGTGTTACACCTATTGAAAACGAAAACATCTGGGGTACTTCCCTACAGATGGAGGCTTCTCAACCCCAAAACCTACAAACCCAAAAACTATGTACTCCCTCAAACAAAATCCAACACCGTATAGAAAAACTTTACTTGCACTAATGCTTGCCCTTTTCTGCCTTGCCTTTTACCATTTGGGTAGAGGTGCTGTGGATTCCAAGGAGAAAATAAGCCTGATTGCTCCTACCAAAACAGCATCCGTAGAGATGTTATATGTTCCCAGTATTGGTGTAGGTCTTGACGCCAACCTCAGTTCCGATTGTGCTGTGATTGATTACACGGTTTCCATTAGAAATACAAGTACCAATAACGAATCCTTGATTATTACCAGTATCATCGACGTTAATGATCCCCTGTTTATCGTACCCAGCTTGGTTGCCACAGTTGCCCAAGGAGATATCAACGGAAATGGGCTTTTGGATGCAGCGGAATCCTGGAACTTGGATGCAACTCGGTCATTGTCAGCCACGGACCTAAACGCGGATACCTTTCAAAATCAAGCAACAGTAACGGCCGAGGTGTTTGGCCAGCCCGGAAATACGGTAAATGATCTTTCCCATCCAGACCAGTTTAATGAAGATGCCCCAACGGTTACCGATATTTCCAACTGTCGCCGAATCGGCACCTTACTTTTTGTTGAAACTAAAGATTGGTGGGGCAACCAACCAGGTTGTGAAACCATAGAATATAGACTTTCTGTTCGACATATGGGAGTGGCCAAAGAATCTCTAACCATAACCGATGTAAGCAACAGTTTCGGTCCAGTCTTAAACTTTGCTCTAGAGAACCCTAATGCAGGGGATACCAATAACAATGGTCTGCTAGACTTAGATGAAAACTGGAAGTTTACCGCCTCAAGACCCCTAAATCAGACTGACTATGGTGATTTCCTTATTCTAGAACAAGTCAAGGTTACTACAACTGTTGATGGGAACCCCTTAGCTCTGGAAATCGATTTATCCCATCGTGATAATCTATTGGATGATGCACCTACTGACATCTATATTGAATGCGAAAAAGGCACTATTGCACTTACAAAAGAAGCGCAAATCATTGGAGATTGTGAAGAAATTGAATACACACTGGTCCTCACCCATTTAAACAATGTTCCCCATTTATATCAAAATATTGTAATCCAAGACCCACAACTGGGTGATTTTTTAGCGGCCGATGTTGTGGAAAGCATAGCTGTTAATGGTTTTTTAGAACCCGGGGAAACCTGGACCATGAGTGGTTCGGTATTCCTAACACAAGATGATATCATTGCAGGGCAGGTCACCACTCAGGCGTATGCGGTGGCAGAAATAAAGGATATATTACCATTCCGGTATTCCGTAGATGCCTCAGACCCCACAGACTTAGATCTAGACCGTGAAACCGTTACCGACCTTACTGCCTGCGCTCCCCGTATAGCCATTGTAAAAAAAGGCATCGAAAATAGCTGTAACAACGTAGAATACACCTTTTATGTAACCAATGAAAGCGGAAATGGCCACCCCTTGCACAATGTCATAGTTACGGACGACTTGGTCCCAATCGTCACCTATGTTTCTGGAGACGATGGGGACAATATTCTCCAAATCGATGAGACATGGGAATATACAGGAGTTCACGTTATCACCGCACAAAATCTTGAGGATGGCAAAGTGGAGAATACAGGACATGTTTTTGCTGAAGACCCTATTCTGGGTATTACCGTGGAAGATTGGTCCGATTTTGACAATGTGGACGAAGACCGCCCCACGGTCACCGACCTGTCTAGCTGCCAACCGGGCATCAACATACTGAAGACCGGTACCGTGGACGCCAACTGTGCCAACATCGACTATACCCTGACCGTGAACAACAACGGCAGCCAGGATTTGGAGAACGTGGTGGTCTCCGATCCCCTGATGGCCGTGCCCGCACTACCCGATTCCGGGGACAACGGCGTGCCCGGGGTCATGGAGATCGGTGAGACATGGGTCTTTAACGCATCCTATGCCATCACCGCTACCGACCTTACCAACGGACAGGTGGACAACATGGCCACCGTGGACGCACATGCCCTCGGGCTGCCAGCGATAACCGTCACCGATGAGTCCCATCCCTCCGACACCACCCTTGACGGGGACACCACCACCGACCTTTCCGGCTGTGTGCCCAACATCAACATACTGAAGACCGGTACCGTGGACGCCAACTGTGCCAACATCGACTATRYCCTGACCGTGAACAACAACGGCAGCCAGGATTTGGAGAACGTG
>NZ_SNTZ01000065.1 GCF_004916895.1 Flagellimonas alvinocaridis | reverse complement strand
GCTACAACACCTGGTATTCCAATTGGTTCTATGCAACTTTTAGGAGAAAAGAGGACTGATACGTCTAGTAAGGCTTAACTTAGAGACCGTTTTAGTTCTCCTCTTTCTCTTATTTAATATATAAATTCAAAGTAAAGGAGACCGTTGGCAACAATTTGACAAAAACATTTAGAATGAAGAAGCTTACAATACTGTTACTGTTTTGGACCTTCTTTGCTTTACTTTCCTGTGAAACTAAAAGCAATAGTCATTTTGTTGAAATTCAAGGTAGACAACAGCATGTTTTGACATGGGGAGAAGGAGAACCCGTAATTGTTTTTATCAGTGGTGGTGGAAGTGATTTAAAAGACTTTGAAATTGTTCAAAAGGAAATTTCCAAAATCACAAAAACAATCTCATACTGGATAAGCCGGGTAAACTGACCCACCTTCGCCGGATAAAACTGACCATAGCAAACGAACTGCCCAGATTTGATCTATCCTTGGGTTAAACTTAGTTTTTATTTTTTAATTTTCTTCTCATCGATTCTCCTTTTATATCTATTCTG
>NZ_SNTZ01000064.1 GCF_004916895.1 Flagellimonas alvinocaridis | reverse complement strand
ATAGAACGAACTGGGGTATTGGTCATGGCCTAAAAGAGATTTTAGAAGCTCATAAAGGTCCATTTACAGGCCARGGTCATAAAGGCCTATATGAGATCCTAACAACGTCATGGCATGCTCAATTATCTCTTAACTTAGCTATGTTAGGCTCTTTAACCATTGTTGTAKCTCACCATATKTATTCCATGCCGCCTTATCCATATCTAGCTACTGACTATGGTACACAAYTGTCWTTGTTTACWCATCATATGTGGATTGGTGGATTTYTAATAGTTGGTGCTGCTGCGCATGCAGCYATTTTTATGGTAAGAGACTATGATCCAACTACTCGATACAACGATCTATTAGATCGTGTCCTTAGACATCGTGATGCAATCATATCACATCTCAACTGGGCATGTATTTTTCTAGGATTTCAYAGTTTTGGTTTGTATATTCATAATGATACCATGAGCGCTTTAGGGCGTCCCCAAGATATGTTTTCAGATACCGCTATCCAATTACAACCCGTCTTTGCTCAATGGATCCAAAATACCCATGCTTTGGC
>NZ_SNTZ01000063.1 GCF_004916895.1 Flagellimonas alvinocaridis | reverse complement strand
ATAAGTCTTGGACAGTTTATTTGTGAAAATTYATGTATAGACAAAAATGAACCACACCTAAAATCGGGTCAAGTTYTAATTGTTCAAGTTGACTCTGTAGTAATACGCTCGGCTAAGCCCTATTTRGCCACTCCAGGAGCAACAGTTCGTGGCCATTATGGYGAAATCTTTTATGAAGGAGATACRTTAGTTACATTTATATATGAAAAATCGAGATCYGGTGATATAACRCAGGGTCTTCCAAAAGTSGAACAGGTRTTAGAAGTGCGTTCAATTGAGTCAATATCAATGAATCTAGAAAAGAGAGTTGAGGGTTGGAACGAMTGTATAACRARAATTCTTGGYMTTYCTTGGGGATTCKTSATTGGCGCTGAGCTAACTATAGTGCAAAGTCGTATCTCTTTAGTTAATAAGATCCAAAAGGTTTATCGATCCCAGGGAGTGCAAATACATAATAGGCATATAGAAATTATTGTACGTCAAATAACATCAAAAGTGCTGGTTTCAGAAGATGGAATGTCTAATGTTTTTTTACCCGGAGAACTAATTGG
>NZ_SNTZ01000062.1 GCF_004916895.1 Flagellimonas alvinocaridis | reverse complement strand
TTTAGTCACGTTTTCATGTTYCAATTGAACACTTTCCATTTTTCTTTTTGATTATTCTCAAAGGAGAAGATTATTCTCTTTACCAAACATATGCGGATCCAATCACGATCYTMTAATAAGAACAAGAGATCTTTCTCGAYCAAYCCCYTTGCCCCTCATTCTTCGAGAATCAGAAAGRTCCTTTTCAAGTTTKAATTTGTTCATTTGGAATCTGGGTTCTKCTACTTCATTTTTATTTACTTCTATTTTTTTATTTCATATTTTTCCCTCTCTTTTTTATATCATTCCTTAAGTCCCATAGGTTTGATCCTGTAGATTTTGACTCATTTTCTCATTGAGCGAGGGGTACGAAATAAATCAGATTGCTTTTTCGATCAAAAGTATTMTATGAAATCTTCCATTTTTTCTTCTTCCTCTATMCCTATCCCATAGAGACAGTGTTTGAATCAATAGAGAACCTTTTCTTCTGTATGAATCGATATTATTACATTCCAATTCCTTCCCGATACCTCCCAAGGAAAATCTCGAATTGGATCTCGAATTGGATCCCAAATTGACGGCAA
>NZ_SNTZ01000061.1 GCF_004916895.1 Flagellimonas alvinocaridis | reverse complement strand
ATACGCCCTTCTTTTGCTTGTCGCATCATGTGCCTAAGCACATATGCCCTCTCGTAATCCTTATATATTCTATTCTACTTCGTGTTTCTTCTTTTGACTTCGCCATGATGGTATGACCATCACGCTCCGTCCCAATATGTCAATGAACTTGTGGCGGGCCGCCACCGGCAATAAAATCACCGTGGACGACACTTGCCGTGGTGGAGAATATCGGAGTCGAACCGATGACCTCCTGCGTGCAAGGCAGGCGCTCTAGCCAGCTGAGCTAATTCCCCTTATCAGTGGTCAGTTAACAGTCAACAGTTAACAGTACTATATAACGGTAACCCAACACCTAGAATTTCCTTATTCAATACCCAATGAACTTAAGCCATTCGTGAACTTTCAACTTCTCACTTATAACTTGCGGCTCCGCCGCTTTCGTAGTCTCAGGCAGACTCGAACTGCCGACCTCTACATTATCAGTGTAGCGCTCTAACCAGCTGAGCTATGAGACTGTCTTGGCCAAAATTGCCTATATCACAAAAAACATATCATAAACGACAGCACAAAGATCTTTAGGACCACCTC
>NZ_SNTZ01000009.1 GCF_004916895.1 Flagellimonas alvinocaridis | reverse complement strand
CGCCAAGGTGGAGCTGCCACCGTCGCCAAAGTCCCAACTGTGCGACACCACCCCCACATCGTCCGTGGAGCCACTGCCCGTAAAACTGACCTCCAATGGCGCATTGCCCGTCAAAGGGCTCGCCGTGGCAACCGCTACCGGGGCCGAACTACCACCTTCTGAAGTTACTTGCAACGTTAAAGTCACTGTACACCCTTCACTACTGGTAAGCAAATAATCACCACTATCCGAAATATCTACATTGCCTAAATTATAATCATCCCCCACAACCGTACCACCGGGCAATGTAATGGAAACTCCCAAGGTATTGGGTAAAATACTCAACATCACCTCTGTACCTTCTTCCACAGTAATATGATCGCTTCCACTCAGCCACTCGCCATTTATCCTGTATTCTTGAACTACTTGCGTTGTTCCGGGTGGGCAATCTGTAGAGGGGGGTATTTCCGTGTTCAGATTCACTACCGTTGGACATCCATCTGCTGTGGTAAGAACAAACTTTCCATAATTGGTAGGGTCTACCAGTCCATTATTTCTTTCAGGGTTGCCAAAATTATAGACATAGGTATCAACCTGATATGCATTGAAGGCATTGTGATTTGACAAATCGTCCACAGAACTGAATGTAGGTCCATCTTTCTGGGGAGTGGTCAAAAAGTATTCCCCGGAATAGCCCTTGGCTCTAATATATACCGTTTCACCATCAGAAACCTCAATGTTATTTCCTTCAATCCAAACACCATTATTTCCTATCATGTATTCTGCAACAATGCTGTTCTGGGAACAATCTGCAAGATTGGGATTGTTTTGTAATTGCCCTTGTAGGTATTGGGAAACAATCTCGTTTCTTGAAAGAACGCGATTGTATACCTTAAGTTCGTCTATTCGTCCATCCAACTCATCCGTTACGCCACTACCATTATAATTACCGGAAGGGTTCTGTAGTCTTTGATAAAACCCAGAAGTTGTAAAAGTGGAAAAATTGGACTCATTTGGATTTAGAATGAAATTTCCCTGAACGGGCATGCGGCTAATTTCTACACCATTGGCGTACAATATGGCATTATTTCCATCGTACGTAGCCGCAACATGAACCCATTGACCTGGAGGTGAATACCCTGCATAGCAGCTTGCCTCTCCTCCCGTATCTGTTGGAAACTCCCATTTGTAGAGACTATTGTGGAATCCAAAGAAAATGGATGGGTAATCATGACTGAAAATGCCCACGTTGTGCTGCACTTCATCTCTATTCACCCATGCCATGAGGGTAATTTTATTGGTTAGCGCACCCATTGATTGCGAATGTGAAACTTCTCCAATAGTATTGCTTTGAAACTCATATCCATCTGTTTCCATTGCTCCACCAAACAAGCCTTGACCCCAATTGTCGCTACTTGGGTTTTTAATGCCCAAGTTATTATCCGTATCAAAAAATGAGAGGTCATTTCCGAAACTGGAACGATCAAAAGACATTGTGCCTTGACCTTCATCAAAACCAATATCCAAGATTAAGCTCTGATCTTGATTATTGGCCACATTTGCTCCAATTTGTATGGTTTCGGCTATGGAGGGAACCCCATTACCATCCATTGCAAAAAGCATATAGTACCCTGGTGGCAGAAGGTTGTTTCCTGGAATATTGACATTGTACGCCCCTTGGGATTGTGTATGGCTAACTGGAATTCTTCTCTGCTCATTATTGGTGCTATGTGTAGCAGATGAAAATCTAATCAAACAGAATTCTTGAATATTGGCACTTCCTGAAACATTAATTCCTGTATTGTAATTTGCTTTGTCCGGAGCACTAATTATGGGCCTGGCGGCCAAAGAGCCATTACCATTGAAAAGATAAGGTGGACTGTAGATCTCTGCATCAAAATGGTTTACACAACCCGGAGTACTGTCACAAAGACCTCCGCCCCCAACAAAGACCCGACCATCTGTCATTAAAATAGCTACGCTATGATAGGTCCTAGGCGTTACCATTCCGGCAACCGTACGCCACGTATTGGTTGAAGGATTATATAATTCAGCAGTAAGTCTTGACCCTATATCTGAAAACACTTCTGCCCTATCAAGTCCTCCGGTGACCAAAACATCACCATTGGGAAGGACTGTGCTGTTGTGCATGGTCCTGGAAAAGGAAAGCTGTCCAGCACTTGTAACATTGGGTGCTGTGCCATAAGGAACGTTTATATCGATGACATAAGCATTATTTTTGGCTGGATGACCACTGGAATAAGATTCAGAACCACCCACTTTCAAAATTTTGTCCACATCGAACATTACCGTGGTTCCTTTCATGGAATACGAATCATTGGATCGTTGACCCGCGCTTACGATACTCCCATTTCCCGAAACATCGATCCAATGCATCAACTCGCTCGGTCCAGCATGAAAAAGACCTCCATTGGACGCAGGCCATAACCAAGCATGGTTATCCGCTCTGTAAACACCTTCCGATTCAGTGGAAAGATCTCCCCCTGTGTAAATGTCATCACCATCGATCCCAGATAACACAACCCATCCTGTACTCTCCGTCCATATTTCAGCATCTCTTGCCCCAGAGTTTCCATTACCGCTCCAAGAACCTCCCAACGTAAAAACAGAACCGTTGGACAAAGTGACATTACCTTGATATCCTCGAGGAATATTCATATCGTCTGCCACTTCCCATAGGCCTGTTACGGGATCATAAATGCTAGTTCGTTCACTGGAAGAACCTCCTGCCGATAAAATCCGACCATCTGGAAGATTGTTGATCCCCGGGCAAAACATGTCATGATTTGTGTTGGCTGTAAATTCGCCCAATGCCTGTCCATTGGCACCCAAAAACGGGTCGAATATTTCCGTGAAGGTAGCCCCATCTTGTCCCCCAAAGGTATCCCTGAATTTTGAAGACCAGGTAATGAGCCTGCCGTCGGGCAAATTGGCCACAGCCACAGGCACAATTCCAAATCCTACGGGATCACTCCATTGACCGTCTTGAGCTGGATTTTGGGTATAGACAAAATGAAAGCTGCAGATAGCAAGAATTGCTATATATGCACTCTTTTGCATGGTTGAAAAGGTTGATTTAGTTTAAAAAACGGGGAATTTTCTTAAAGCTACTCAATAGTCGAGCGCATAAAAATCCAGCAGTTGCAAATTTCGACAAAACACCAGTTTTATCGTTAAACGGATTTCAGGGATTACAATATTATGAAAACAGTTTCGTTGCCCTTATTTCCCAAAAAAGCATACTAAAACCTATTTCTCTTGATCATTGCATCAATGATTGTAAGTCTGCTTTTGGAATTAAGCGTGTGTGTGGCCAAGAGGTCTTTCTCCCAATTGGGGTAAATGGATTGCTCTTCCATTTCTTCATATTCCGTCTCTGTTAGTTTGGTGATCTTGCTCAATGTCATTCCGTGGCCATACCTTTTGGCACAATTTTGACCCGGTCTGTACAGATTTCCTTGGTACTCAATAACATTACCTGCCGGCCTTGCTTTTTTCACATCTGAAACAACGGGATTCATTGGATGCTCCTTCCATTCATCAAACAGGCCGTCTGCATAGAACAGGAAAAGCTCATCCCATGTAGAAGCTCCTTCATTGGTTCTGACATTGGCAAACATCCAATATTTTCCATCATATTGAAAAATTGTGGCATCATATGCACTGATGTTATCCAGAAGTACTTTTTTAAGTTTCCATTTTAGTGGGAATTCTTCGCACTCATAAAGCTCAACAGTGTTGTTATCAGCACTTTCGGGAATCATGTATATTTTGTCCCCATCTTCAAACAGGAAAGGGTACGAAAGATGGTAATCGGTTTCCAAAACCAATTGACAGTCCCCTACCATTCCCTTTTCATTTAACTCTATAACAGATATTACTCCTTTTCCTTTTTTGTATATGTATTCCTCCAGAAACACAAAATACTTATTGTCCTTTACCGCAATGAAAGGATCTGCCCAAAAACGATCTCTAGGAGGAACCAACCTCTTGAACCTAAAAAAAGACTGTGATATCTTATCCTGCTTTTCAAACTTATAGAGTAAAATCCACTGATCCAAAACAAAAAGTTCCCTTATCTTTTCTTTGATGGTATGCCATACTCTTTTTGTTATGTATTTCACCATGGTGAAATTCCCTGGAGTTATAAAAAGCTCATTATAATAAATGCTGGGCTTGTTGTTAAGTGGTGAAACACTTTTAAAAAAGTCTTTTTCCCCCATTTCATACAATTCTTTCAACTTTCTTGGGATAAAAGATTTTGCTTTCCAATAATAGTTGTTCCTGTTCCTTTGGATACTGGACTTATCAGTGGATGAATAGGATTCAAAAAGTTTCACTCCTCCATCCAAATCTTCGGTAAGTATCTGCAATATTACCCCAGTTTCATCCCAGCCTTTAATAACTTCCCAAACTCCCGCGGGACCGCCCCTATTCACATTGTTGTCCCCATGATGGTAAGACCATACACCATACTTGGAGCATTTTAGGATGTTGCCCCTTAAAATTCTAAATCCGAAGCGTAAGAAGACATCCAACTTGTAGTCTTTTATTTTGGCTATGTCTTCCTCTACAACCCTATCACTAAAAGCGGTTTCGGTGGTCTCAACTGTCAACTCAGGGACAGAAAGGGTTTCCCTAATGTCTTTGGGTTCAAACGCATCCGGAGAAAGGCTTATCAACCTTTGCTCAAGTTTCATGTATTGTTCATACAAAAAAACCCGACCGTATTTCTTTAATTTCTGAGAGAATGTATCTTGGGTTGTTTTACCCACCTTTTTTTTTACCAATACGGTTATCTCTGCATAAGGAGAGTTCACCAATTCTTGTAGTATGCTGTTTTCCCAAGAGGAAATTTGGTATTGGTCTATCAACACACCAATCTTTAGTTTTTGCTTCATTTTTTGGTTGGTCTCTTATTGAAAGTATGGTTTAAGGCAGTGGTTGTTTGGCTAGAATTATTAATTGTATTGTGCCAATTTCAATTAAAAATTTAGTGTAGTTCATCGAAAAACACATGAAAACTGTTAAATAAAGTTAAAAGGAAAATCCATAGTTCTTAATCGGTTCGTACAAGGCTTTGTTCACAATTTTTAGTAACAAAAAGACAGTTAAAAAGTTAAAAAGGGTGGTGTGCTGTGCATTTCATCGAAAAATCATGTGTTTTTATCGATTTAATTTTTTTACGAATTAAATTTACGCCCCGTGATGAAGTCTCGAACACCCCACAAATCTAGTTATTTATGAAAAAACCTCAAAGATTACTGATGAGCATTTTCTTAACCTACTTTCTGCTTATTACTTTTTCATCATGCCAAAAGGACGAGGATTTATTTACTCAAGCCATTGACGAAGAAATAGAAGAGACTGTACAGGAAGAAAATAAAGATGACAATACCGTAGACGAACCGGATACAGATTCCGATACTGACCCCATATTGGATGACGAGGTTTCTTATGGTGTTTTGGCATTCCCTTCCGCCGAAGGAGCCGGTGCTTACGCTACCGGTGGCCGTGGTGGTAAGGTTTTAGTTGTAACAACCCTTGCGGATAGTGGTGAGGGATCTTTCAGATGGGCCGTTCAACAAAGTGGTCCCAGAACTATTGTTTTTAATGTTTCCGGTGAAATTGAACTACGTAGCAGTATTGTGCTTAATGGTTCTGAACACAGTAATTTAACCATCGCAGGACAAACTGCCCCGCAAGGAGGAATCACCATCAAAGGAGCTCCGTTACAGTTTTACAGTGTTCAAAATGTTGTGATACGATATCTAAGGGTTAGACCTTTCAATTCGCAAGGTGCTGGTGAAGGAAATGATGCCATTACCTGTATGGGTTGCCGTTATGTGATCTATGATCACCTTTCTGTTTCAGGAGGTGGAGATGAAACCATAGATTTTTGGCACTTTGGAGGTTCACAATCTGGCAATGTTACCGTACAACGGGTTCTAACAGGCGAAAGTCAGAATGGAGGTTTGGCCGGTGGTGAGCAAAATCCAGATGTTTGGAGAACTCTGACTTATTTTTCATCGCACCACAATCTATCCATTCACGGATATAATAGAATGCCCTCGAATGCGGCTGGAGGTACCCACGAATATGTAAACAATCTTATTGGCAACTGGAAATTTAAACTTATCAGTGCCGAATGCAATGCAAGGGTAAATCAAATCAACAATTACTATAGACCTGGAGCCACTTCCAATACCAGTAAAGGAAATGGACTTAACATGTTAAGTGTAAAATCAGGTCACGACGTAAAAGTTTATGCCTCGGGTAATTACTATGAAGGTATGAATTTTGCCAACCAAGATAACCGAGATGGATGGACGATAACCATAAATGGACAAGCTGTAAGCCCTCCCAACCCTTGGGAAAGTTATTTTCAAAGCAGTCCGTTTAGCATAGAAGGGGTTCCTGTTACCGTAACTTCTGCCAGTGAAGCCGTAAACGATGTGACAGGCGATGTTGGAGCCAATAAATACCTAAAAGCTGATGGTTCTTATGGGACTTGGCAAGATGATTTGGATAAAGAATACATAAGTGATTTCCTAAACGACACCTACACCAACTGCAAAGGTTGTAGTGGATTTGTCTGGTATGATGGTGGAAGCTATGCTTACCCTAACATCCCAACCAACCAAAGAAGCAGTGATTACGATTCTGATTTGGATGGTATGGCGGATATTTGGGAAATGGCCAATTTTGGAACCTTGAATACTGGGGCCAATGATGATGCCGACCAAGATGGCTATACCAATTTGGAAGAGTTCTTGAACATGGTTGATAGATAGAAACTAAAAAAAGATTTTATTATTCCATCAAAAATAAAACTAAAGGAGGCTTAAGCCTCCTTTAGTTTTTTAGTATTCTTTTTTCCAATCTTCCCATACTTCTGGCTAAGTACCATAAATGGTTTTTCCACCAAAAGATAGTATCCTGTAATCACTACAATTGAAAGAGGAACAAAAATCAAAGCTTGGGAAATAAAGGTAAATTCATAAGAATCAATAAAAGTAAGTCTATCCGAAAAGATCTTCATCACCAAATGGTAAAACGGAAAGTGAAGCAAATACAATGAATAACACATTCCCCCTATGACCGTGACCCAATTATTGGTCACTACCTTTTTCAAAATAGATAGGTTAAAGGATGAAATCAATATCAAGAACAAGCTAAGTGTCCTTAGCATCCAATCGCCAAAAACAAAGAAAAACAGGAACAGGTTTACCACAAAAAAGATATCCCATACCCAAAATCTTTCAAACTTAACATTCTTATATACATCCGCTGCTATTATCCCGGCAAGGAAATACCTCAAGTAGTCATTTAAATCCAAATCCGGGGTAACATCCAAATGCAAAGAAAGCATCAACATTAAGAAATAGAGGAAATAACGCCAAACTGCTTTGTTCATCAAACAGAAACCTAGAATGAAAATTGGCATTAACAGATAGAACTGCACCTCAATTTCTAAACTCCATGCCGGAGGAAGAATGTATGAATAGGAGTGGTAAGCTAGATTGTGCACATAAAAAAATGAGGCTACATAACGATCCCATAAAAAAGCAAAGTCATGTTGTCCCATTATAAAAAGGTGCACCAAAAAGAACACTGAGATCGCAATAAGATAGGGCGGTTCAATTCTGATAAGTCTACGCAGAAAATAACTCCTAAAGTCCAACTCCTTTATTTTTTTCCCAAGAAAAGGAAGTGCAAGGATAAATCCACTAATACCAAAAAACAGTTCTACTCCCAGATTTCCTTGATACATAACATACCGAAGTAAACTTTCACTTTCAATCAGCTCGCGATCAAAATTGGTGTTGTATTCCAAAAAAGCTTGGCTACAGTGCGCAAACATTACAGGAAGTATGGCAAAAAACCGTAAAGCATCGATCTCTGGGATAAATCTTTGTGAAGATTTCCTTCTAAGAAGATCAATGGCGTTTTGTCTAAATAGTTTGAACTTCATGACACTTGATGTTAGATTTTGTAATAGGCCTTGAACCATTCCACAAATCGTTTAATCCCAACGGAAATACTTGTGTTTGGTTCATAATTGTATTCACTTACCAAATCATCTACATTGGCCCAGGTTTTTTTAACATCCCCTGGTTGCATGGGCAAATACTCTTTTTTGGCCTCTATGTTCAACTCCTTTTCTATAGTTTCAATAAAATCGGTAAGCTTAACTGAGTCATTGTTACCGATATTGAAAATCTTATATTTTGGCTCATCATCCGCAACTGGTTTTTCTATGATCCTTACAACCCCATTCACGATATCGTCTATGTAGGTGAAATCCCTTTCCAAATCCCCATTGTTGAATATTTTTATGGGATCGCCTTTTAGCATGGCATTGGTGAACAGAAACATGGCCATATCTGGTCTTCCCCATGGGCCATACACTGTAAAAAACCGTAGTCCAGTAGTCTTAAAGCCGTAGAGATGGCTATAGGTGTGTGCCATAAGCTCATTACTTTTCTTGGAAGCGGCGTAAAGGCTAATTGGGTGGTCCACATTATCAGTAGTCTCAAAAGGAACCTTTTTGTTCAACCCATATACACTGGAACTACTGGCATATACCAAATGCTTTATTTCATGGCGCTTGCAGTTATCCAAAATATTGAAGAACCCCACAATGTTGCTTTCAATATATGCAGAAGGGTTTTCCAAACTATATCTTACTCCTGCCTGGGCCGCTAAATTGCAAACTATTTCAAATTTATGCTCATTGAATAGTTTGTCCATCGAAGCACTATCCTCCAATCCCAAACGAATGAAGCTAAAATCTGGGTATGTACCGCTCTCTACAATAGTATTGAAATTTTTGGCCTTGTCTTCTTCAATACCCAACTGCTCCAGTCTTGAAAACTTAAGACTACGCGGATAGTAATCGTTGATATTGTCCAGCCCAACGACCCTATGTCCTTTGTCCAACAAAGATTTACATACATGGTATCCAATAAAGCCGGCGGCTCCTGTGACTAAAATGTTCATGAACTATTGTTTTTTTATGATAACGGTTATGGTTTTGAATATAATGGACAAGTCTTTGAACATGCCTTTCTCGGCAATATATTTTTTATTGAGGCCTAATTTGATGGGCATTATTTCCTCAATGTATTTTTTTTCGGGGTCTTCGGATTCTTTTAAAATATCATTTTCATTCCTGAAGGCAATAGAAGCATAGTCGGTTATTCCTGGTCTAACGGAAAGAACTTCCATATCTGATTCGGAATAGTGCTCAACATATTTTCTCACCTCCGGTCTTGGTCCTACCAAACTCATTTCACCCGTAAAAACATTAAAGAGTTGAGGAAGTTCGTCCAATTTGAATTTTCTTAGATAATACCCCACCTTGGTAACCCTAGGGTCTCTACCTCCTACTGTGAGCAGTCCTTTCTTGTCCGAACCAGTATACATGGTCCTAAACTTAAAAATCCTAAAATCCTTGTTTCCTTTACCAACCCTCACTTGCCTAAAAAAAACAGGTCCTTTGGATGAAATCTTGACCAATATGGCAATGAGGACAAGTATTGGCGACAATACAAGTATCCCAAAAGAAGACAATATTATGTCGAACAATCTTTTCATTTCAGGACATTTTCCACAGTCTCGGAAACCACCTTTACTATATAGGCAATATGTTCTTGGGACAATTGTGGGTATATGGGCAATGATATTTCATTTGTGTACATCTGCATGGCCATCGGATACGCTTCTTCTTGATATCCCATTTGTTTAAAAAGCGATAATCTGGGCAATGGCTGAAAATGCACGTTTACGGCCACCCCTCTTTCTCCAACTCCTTGAATGATCAAATCTCTTTGTTCTTCGGTTGCTCCTTTGATTCTAAGCGGATACAAATGGCAAGACGATTGTTGGTCGTCCGTACGAAAATGTGGTTCAATGGCCCAATCCTTTTCCTCAAAAAAGGAATTGTACTGCTCAAAAATCTCTTTTCGTTTTGGCAATATGTCATCCAAATACACCTCCATTTGACCTACACCAATTGCAGCCAAAACATCAGGAAGATTAATCTTAAGCCCTGGGTAAATAATATCGTATTTCCAGCTCCCTGCTTTGGATTTGGCCAAAGCATCCTTGGTCTGTCCATTTAAGGAATAACATCTCAGGGTACGATATAACTCATCGTTATTGAATGGCTCTGGAAGATTTAAGCATATTGCCCCACCTTCTGCTGTGGTGACATTCTTTACTGCATGTAATGAAAAAATAGTGATATCCGTTAAAACACCCGTGCTTTTACCTTTATACATCGCACCTATGGAATGTGCAGCATCGGCCACCACCAAAATACGACCCAGTTTTTCCTGAACTTCACCTTGTGGAACAAACAATTCCCTCTTTTTGGACACCAAGTCATTGATTCCATCATAATCGCAAGGCCAGCCCGCAAAATCAACAGGGATTATGGCCTTAGTTCTGGGCGTAATTGCTTTTTCAATGTTCTCAATGGCAATATTAAAATCTTCACCAACATCTACCATAATTGGTCTCGCCCCTGCATGAATCACAGACATGGCCGTGGCTGCATACGTATATGCCGGTATGATCACTTCATCACCTTCACCTACTCCTAACCATTTTAAGACCAAAATGGCACCAGAAGTCCATGAGTTTACACAGACTACTTCGGGAGCATCTGTTGCTTCCTTGATTTGTTCTTCAAGCTTGCGTACTTGCGGACCAGTGGTTATCCACCCTGAATCCAAGGATTTAAGGACTTCCTCTTTTACTTTGTCGTTAATAAACGGAGGCGAAAAATCAATTTTCATATGCTTTTTGATATAGGTCTGAATAGGCTTTACTTACAACTTCCATGCTGTAATTCTGAACATTGAGCAGCGCATTCTTAGAAAGTTCGTCCGCTAACGTTTCATTTTCATATAAGGCAATTATGGCTTCCGCCAATGCCTCAGAATCCTTTGGTTTTACAATCAACCCTTCTTTCATGTGCCTTGCGATATCGGTAACTCCGGGTACATCTGTGGTCACCAAGGGTAATCCATATGCAGATGCTTCCAACAACACCCTTGCAAAACCTTCGCGATAGAAGGTAGGCAGCACAAAGACATCAGATCCCAATAGCAGATCTGGAACATCACTTCGTTTTCCCAACCATTCTACATATGGCGCATATTGGTTTAGGATTTTCTCGTTCAGCTTTTCTGAATTCTCTTCCAATGGGCCAACCAACAAAAACTTAAACCCAAATCCTTTGTCAGCACACATTTTAGCGGCTTCCAAATACTGGATGATTCCTTTGGCATAGACCAACCTTGAAACGCAAATTGCGGTAAAGGGGCTTCTGCTCCTGGCAGCCTTCTCTTTAATGCTTTTTAAATCTATGCCACTACCATAGATCATGGAATGGTTCTTTTCTGTTAC
Organism: Flagellimonas alvinocaridis; assembly: GCF_004916895.1. Lineage (GTDB taxonomy): Bacteria > Bacteroidota > Bacteroidia > Flavobacteriales > Flavobacteriaceae > Flagellimonas > Flagellimonas alvinocaridis. The sequence goes on along the minus strand of NZ_SNTZ01000009.1, from coordinate 99,353 downwards.
CAACGCTTTTTCAAGAAAAAAGTTGCGATCATCCAAATTCTGGAAGGTAGTACAGAACACCCTTTTTCTGGCCAATGTATGCAAGAAAACGTATACGGATTGGGCAATACGTGTTGATAGACCTTTGGAAACAAATAATTTTCCCAAACCAGTTATGGTACGTACCACCTTGTGGGGTTGTCCAAACGAAGCCAAGGGTACCAAGAAAGCAGGTTTGGTATCAAAGGTTTGTACAATATCAAACTTATGCTCCTTGAAAATTTTTCTGTATTGGAAAATGGATGCTATATCCGAGAACAGGTTCAATTTCCTGTTCAGGTTATATTTTATGAACTGGATATGTTCTGGGTAGTCATAATCCTTGGTGCCCAAAATGGTAATCTCAAAACCATGTTGAAGCAAATAATTTGAAAGCTCGATTCTTTTATGGGCGTCTTCCCCCCCAACCAAACATAATTTAATTTTTTTCTCCATTTGGATTTTTATTCTCTAAACTATTCCTTGATTGTTTTATCTGAAGAGCTTCAAAGGTATTGCAGGGCTGTCCAGAACATGGACAGCCTGCTTACTTTTTTAATTATTCCTGTTATTAGTTTCGAACAATGAGTCTTAAAGGTACTGTGTCCCCACTGTTTAGAACCAACTGCACTGTATACACGCCATTTGAAACCGCAAATATGGGCAGCTCGTATCCTCCGTCAACTTCTACTTCGGAAGGAACATAGGATGTAATATATCTTCCACTAGAGTCATGCAAATGAATTTGCGTGACTGTTATTTCATCAGCTGCAGTATCCACATATATCCTTGCGGTTCCTGTTGCAGGGTTAGGAGCCAAAATGGAAACCATTTCCGCGGATGGTTCTACCACTATGGTTATTGTGGCTGTATCCGTTAAACCTTCGGCATCTTCAACAGTCAATGTTACTTCATAGGTTCCTGAAACCTCAAATATATGAGTAGGATTTGCTTCGTCTGATTGGCTACCATCGTCAAAATTCCAAGCGTAGGATACCACTTCTACATCGTCCTGTGAATTTGATCCAACAAAATTGACTTCCAATGGTACGGTTCCGTTTGCAGGGTTGGCATCAATCACTGCAACCGGCGGCTGGTTTTGGTTCGCAGCGGTAACCGTTACCTCCAATTGAACTTCACAGCCCTGGTCTGTAGTGAAGGTATACACGCCAGCATCGGCTTGCGCTATATCCGTTAGTACCAAATCATCCGTACTCAGAGCTTTGTTATTTCCATTGGGGCCTGCTAAGGAGAAGGTAAGTCCATCAGGGAAAACACCCAAGGACAATTGGTCACCTTCCTCTACGCTAACTGTGGCCTGTCCTACAACAGCCGTATCACCGTTCAGGCTATACTCGGTCTGTAATCCTAGTGAAGTACAAGGATCGCTTACAGTAACTTCCAACTGGACTTCACAGCCCTGGTCTGTAGTGAAGGTATACACGCCAGCATCGGCTTGCGCTATATCCGTTAGTACCAAATCATCCGTACCCAGGGTTTTGTTGTTTCCATTGGGGCCTGCTACGGAGAAGGTAAGCCCATCAGGAAAAACACCCAAGGACAATTGGTCACCTTCCTCTACGGCAACTGTGGCCTGTCCTACAACAGCCGTATCACCGTTCAGACTATACTCGGTCTGTAAGCCTAGTGCAATACATGGATCGCCTACAGTGACTTCCAACTGGACTTCACAGCCCTGGTCTGTAGTGAAGGTATACACGCCAGCATCGGCTTGCGCTATGTCCGTAAGTACCAAATCATCAGTACTCAGGGCTTTGTTGTTTCCATTGGGACCTGCTATGGAGAAGGTAAGCCCCCCAGGGAAAACACCCAAGGACAATTGGTCTCCTTCCTCTACGGCAACTGTGGCCTGTCCTACAACAGCCGTATCACCGTTCAGGCTAAACTCGGTCTGTAAGCCTAGTGCAATACATGGATCGCCTACAGTGACTTCCAACTGAATTTCGCAACCCTCAGCGGTAGTGAAGGTATAAATTCCAGCATCGGCTTGCGCCATATCCGTAAGTACCAAATCATCCGTACTCTGGGCTTTGTTGTTTCCATTGGGACCTGCTATGGAGAAGGTAAGTCCATCAGGGAAAACACCCAAGGACAATTGGTCTCCTTCCTCTACGGCAACTGTGGCTTGTCCTACAACAGCCGTATCACCGTTCAGGCTATACTCGGTCTGTAAGCCTAGTGCAGTACAGAATTCAACTACATTCAAGTCCAATTGAACTTCGCAGCCCTCTGCGGTAGTAAAGGTATATGTTCCACTATCAGCAAGAGTAGCGCTGCCTAGTACAAGGTCGGTAAGATCCAATGGTTTTGTATTTCCGTTGGGGCCAGCCACAGAGAATGTACGTCCGTCAGGAATAATTCCAAGCGAAATGTTATCTCCTTCGACTACAGAAACTGAACTAGATCCAGTAACTGCCGCCTCGCCATTGAGGACGTATTCAGTTTCCAAACCAATGGTAGAACAGAAGGTGTTGACCGTTAAATCCAACATGACTACACATCCGCTACCTGTTGTAAAGGTATATGTGCCACTATCCGCTGTGGTTAAACTTGGAATAGTCAAGTCATTGACTCCCATAGGTTTGTTGTTCCCATTAGGTCCATCGATTGAAAAAGCTGCGCCAAACGGTTCTATGCTCAACACAAGATTATCTCCTTCAATGGCCTCCAAGGTACTTGCTCCTTCTACAAATGGTCCACCATTTAAACTGTATTCCGTAACCACACCATAGGTGGCACAATCAACCGGATTTACAGTTAAATCCAGCGTAACCTCACACCCACTACCGCTTACAAATCTGTACAGACCACTATCTGCAGGAACTAACGTAGTAATGATAAGATCATCAAAATCGAAGGGTTTATCATTGCCATTAGGTCCGATAATGGAATAAGGCAATCCTTGAGGTTGAATACTCAATTGCAACTTGTTTCCTTCATCCACCGTAAGCTCGGTTGCTCCTTCAAAAAATGAGTTATCATTTATACTGTATTCTGTAACCATACCCAAAGTACCACAGTCCACTGGGTTCACAGTAAGGTTGATTGAAACCTCACAATCTCCGCCCGCAGTAAAGGTATATGTTCCAGAGTCTGCGGGAACCAAGTTGGAAATGGTTAAATCATTAAAATCGAAAGCTTTATTGTTTCCGTTTGGTCCAGTGATAGAAAACGGTAGATTAGGAGGCAGGATACTTAGAAAGAGAATATTGCCCTCATCAACGGTAACATCTGTTGCTCCCTCGATGTAGTTTTCACCATCCAAACTATATTCTGTGACCAATCCAAGTGTGCCACAATCAACATCATTTACAGTAACATCCAGGGTAACAAAACAGCCACTTCCTGTAGTAAATGTATATGTACCACTATCTGCGGGAGTTACATTGGGAATAATAAGGTCATCAGCGTTCAAGGGTTTATCATTACCATTAGGCCCTGTAATGCTATATGGAATTCCTTGTGGTTCCGCTCCTAAATAAAGAACGCTGCCTTCGTCAATGGTAATATCCGTTGCGCCTTGCACATAGTTATTTCCATCCAAACTATATTCGGTGGTCAAGCCCAATGCTACACAATCCACTTCATTAACGGTCAAATCCAAAGTGACGAAACAACCGTTACCTGTAGTAAATGTATATGTTCCACTATCTGCCGTAGTTAGGCTAGGAATGGTAAGATCGTTTAAATCATAAGGTTTGTCATTGCCATTAGGCCCTGTAATGGTAAAGGGAAATCCGCTGGGTTCTATACCCAAGATAAGAGAAAATCCTTCATCCACTTCCAGTTCACTAGCCCCTTCTACATAAGTATCCCCATCCAAACTATATTCAGTGACCAATCCAAAGGTTCCACAGTCTACTGCATTTACCGTAAGATCTAAAGTTACAAAGCAGCCATTACCTGTTGTAAAGGTATAGGTGCCACTATCTGCCACTGTAAGGTTTGGAATGGTGAGATCTGCTTCATTAAAAGGTTTGTCGTTTCCGTTGGGTCCTGTAATTGTGAATGGGTACCCCCCTGGCTCAATACCCAATATCAATGGTAATCCTTCATCCAAAGTAAGCTCACTTGCTCCTTCAACATAATTGTCTCCATCCAAACTATATTCGGTGACCAATCCCAAGGTAACACAATCCACTGCATTTACGGTAAGGTCCAAGGTCACAGAACAACCATTGCCCGTGGTGAACGTATAGGTTCCACTGTCCGCAGGAGTTAGACTGGGGATGGTCAAGTCATTTTGATCAAAGGCTTTATCATTGCCGTTGGGTCCAGCGATTGTAAAGGGATATCCACTAGGCTCAATACCCAAAATTAGCGTAAGACCTTCATCCAAAGTAAGCTCACTTGCTCCTTCAACATAATTGTTCCCGTCAGTACTATACTCAGTTACAAGACCAAATGTACCGCAGTCTGGTGTAGTCACTTCAATCTCCAATGTTGCAGTACATCCTTGTAATGAAGTAAATATATAGGTACCTGCCTGAATTGTAGAAATTGGACCTAAGTCGTAATCATCTCCCACCTCTGTACCATTGGGGAGTGTTATGGTAATATCCCCAACTTCATTAGGTGCTGCACTCAATACCACGGTGGTGCCTTGCTCAACTTGGATAGTTTCACCCGACACACCATCACTCCAAACACCATTTAACTGATATTCAGGATAAATAGGGGTATCTCCAGGATCACAAGACCCGGCAACATTTAAATTAATTACCGTTAAACAACCTTCTGCCGTGGTAAGTACGTATGTTCCCTCATTTCCGACACTTACCAAACCGTCATTCTTTTCAGGATCCCCGAATGGAAAAATATTAGTGTCTATCTGATAAGCGGCATCTGCATTAAATCCTGGTAAATCGTCCACCGAGCTAAAGGTTGGTCCATCCACTTCCATGGTAGTGACAAAATATTCCCCAACATAGTCTTTTGCCCTAATGTATATCTCACTGCCTTCTACGGCATTAATATTGTTGCCTTCCGTCCAAGTGCCGGCAGCACCTACTTTATATTCTGCTACAATGGGGTTTCCACTACAGTCCGGAATATTAGGGTTGCCTGTCTGTACGCCTTGCTGATAATACGCATCTATTTCACTGGGTGAAAGCGCAATATTAAACACCTTTAACTCATCAATTCTACCATCCAATTCATCGGTTACACCACTATCATTGTAGCTAGGGTCAGGGTCGGGATTGGTTTCATAAAATCCAGATGATGTAAATGACGAGAAATTAGGATCTACAGAATTCATGTTGATATCCGAGGTTATCTCCACGCTGCAAATCTCTACGCCATTGGCATAAAGCTTGGCGGTATGCCCATCATAGGTTGCGGCAATGTGTACCCATTGGCCCGGAGGGGTATATCCTGAGTAACATGAAGCTTGTCCTAGAGCAGTCATGAACTCCCATTTATACAAATTGTTATGGAATCCAAAAAACATGTCTGGATAATTATGACTAAACACCCCGGCATTATGAACCACTTCGTTTCGATTTACCCAAGCCATCATGGTGATTTGCTGCCTTATTGTGGACATAGACGAAGAATACGGCACCTCAAAAATCGTGTTACTTTGGAATTCAGCACCATCAGTTTGCAAAGCTCCTCCAAATACACCTGTACCCCAATTGTCAGTACTAAGTACTTTGGTAGCGGCGTCATTATCTACATCATAAATGGTTCCGTTGTTTCCGTATTGTGAATCATCTGCTGCTGTAGAGCCTGAACCTTCATCAAACTTAACATCCAAAACCAAACTTGGGTTGTTGCTAAGAGGAATATCCGATCCTATCTGAACGGCCTCAGCTACAGAAGGAACTCCATTGGAATCGATGGCAAACAACATGTAGTAGCCTGGAGGCAACAATTCCCTTCCAGGAATATCAACCGAATAATCTCCGGGAGTTCCTGGAAAAAATGTAACCGGTATTCTTCTTTGTTCATTATTGGTACTATGTGTGGCAGCCGAAAATCTAATCAAGCTGAATTCTTGAATATCAGTGCTTCCTGTTACATTTATAGAAGTATTGTAATCCGCAGTGGCTGGTGCACTTATGGTTGGCCGTGCGGCCAAAGACCCATCCGGATTGAACAAATAGGGCGGGCTGTAGATCTCAGCGTCGAAGTGATTGTAACATTCATCCAGGTTAGATGAATCACACAAACCACCACCACCTACAAAAACTCGGCCATCTATCATCAAGATGCCAACACTGTGATAAGTTCTAGCCATTTGCATCCCGGCAACGGATCGCCAGCTATTTGTGGTCGGATTATAGATTTCAGCCGTAAGTCTGGCCCCATCATCCGTAAATACTTCTGCGTGGTCCAAACCTCCAGTAACCAAGACCTCTCCATTAGGCAAAACCGTACTGTTGTGCATGGTTCTGGAAAATTCCAAATTATTGACTGTCTGGGTTACTGTTGGTGTACCCCCATAAGCCACCCCGTTCAAGTCAATCACAAAGCTGTTGTCCTTGGCAGGAGGCGCTCCCACCAAATCACTATCCCCATACGATTCGGCACCGCCCACTTTCAATATTTTTCCGATATCGAACATTACGGTGGTGCCTTTCATGGAATAAGTATCATCTGCCCTAAGGCCTGCGTCCACGATAGAACCTGTCCCCGAAACATCGATCCAGTGCATCATTTCACTAGGTCCTGCATGGAAAAGGTATCCGTTGGGTGCTGGCCAAAGCCACACATGGTTGTCCACTCTATACAAGCCTTGTAGTTCCAAGGCCAAATCGTTGGCGGTATAAATATCCTCCCCTGTAATTCCTGGCAAGGACACCCAGCCCGTTGCTTCTGTCCAAAGTTCTGCATCTTTACCGCCATTGGTTGCAGGTGTATCCGCATCGCTCCAAGAACCCCCAACTGTAAAAACGGAGCCATCTGTCAAGGTTACATTACCCTGATATCCTCTGGGGATGTTCATTTCATCAGCCACTGCCCAATCTCCTGTGACCGGGTCATATATACTGGTACGTTGACTGGTAGTACCTCCTGCGGAAAGAATTCTTCCATCAGAAAGGTTATTGATTCCTGGACAGAACATATCATGATCTGTATTGGTGGTAAATTCACCAAGCGCCTGTCCATCAGGTCCCATAAATGGGTCGAAAATTTCAGTAAAAGTTGCTCCATCACCAGAACCCGTCCATGTGTCCCTAAACTGTGACGACCACGTTATCAAACGTCCGTCGGGAAGGTTGGCCACCGCAACTGGTACAATGCCAAATCCGATGGGGTCGCTCCATTGACCTACTTGATCAGGAGACTGAGCCTTGAGGTTGGTTGCAAAAAAGGTGAAAAAGCAAATTAAGATAAGTGAGATTGAAGGGGTAATTTTTTTCATTTCCATTTTTTTGAACAACCAAAGTTAACTTTAACAAAAAACTCTTCTCTATTAATACGTCAAAAGCGTTCAATTCTTCGATTAAAAACCACCCCAAAAGAAAAACCGCATTTCATCGTCAAAAATCTCAGGATGAAACTCATTGGCATTCAGTTTAGGTACCAAGTGGTATCCTTTTCAACCTTTCCTTACTACTTTACAACCTCTAGTACATTTATTGAAAGAAGAATCTTATATCTCTTGGAGTTTTGTTGGATTCCCATGAAAACAAAAGCTTAAAGCTCCATTCATTTGCAAACAGATTTATCATTATTCTTAACCAAGGCTTTAGGATTTTTTTTGCACTTAAACGATAATATCTCGGCTTTAACGAAATTACATTTCAAACTTAATCAGGAGAATTGATCATTTGTATCTTCACCATGGCTTAACCCAAAAACCCAATCAAACAAATGATTTCAAAACTACTTGCAGAAACCACTAAAAAGCATATTTCCAAGTGGCTGGTATTAGTTATTGATTCCATAATAATCTCATTCTCCTTTGTCTTATCCTACATCATCAGGTTTAATCTTACCTTGGATTTTGATGTACAGCAACTTTTCTATCAGCTTCCTTTGGTTGTGTTGATTTCATGTGCTGCAATTTTGATTATTGGGTCTCACAAGGGAGTTATAAGACATACTGGTGTAAAGGATGTGTATAATTTGTTCAACGCAACTTGCTTGGCAAGTATTTTCACCATCTTTTTTGTGGTATTGATCAAGCAGTACGAGTTTGTGGAAGGGTTTACCATTCCGCTATCCATTATTATTATACACAGTCTTATCTCTTTCATGGGATTAACGGCATCGAGGTTTCTTTTCAAGTATTTGCACCACCAATATCAAAGCAGGAACAACCTCAAAATCACAAAGAACGTTCTCATCTATGGTGCCAGCGAATCTGGGATCATAGCCCACAATGTTATCACCAACAGTCCTTTGAACACTGCCCGTGTCATAGGATACATTGACCACGATGGCAGAAAAGTTGGGAAACAGATCAATGGTGTCAAAATTTTCGGTAAAGAAGAACTGACGGAAAGCTTTATCCATAAAAACAAAATTTCCGAAGTCATCTTTTCCATACAAAAGATTGGACCAAATGAGCTACGGAAAGAAGTACAAGAATTGGTAAATCTACCTATTCAAGTAAAAATTGTTCCACCCGTGGAGGATTGGATCAATGGTGAGTTAAAGCCTTCCCAGATCAAAAAGGTTCAGATTGAGGATTTGTTGGACAGGCCACCCATTGACACCAAGAACAACAAAATTGGCGAAGCGCTTAAAAACCAGACCATTTTGGTGACCGGGGGCGCTGGATCCATTGGAAGCGAGCTTGTTAGGCAAATTTGCCTGTACGATTATACGTCGTTGATCATTATTGACCAAGCGGAATCGGCTTTGTATGACCTTCAGCAGGAATTGAAACAAAATGGTCACCACAACTATATTGCCTTAGTGGCCGATATCAGGGATAAAAATAGGATGAGCATGCTGTTCCAAGAGTATAAGCCAACCATGGTTTTCCATGCTGCCGCTTACAAGCATGTTCCGCTAATGGAATATAATTCTTACGAGGCCATTAAAATAAACATTGCAGGAACCAAGGTAATTGCAGACTTGGCCATTCAGAACAATGTGAGCAAGTTTGTTTTTGTGTCTACGGACAAAGCGGTAAACCCAACCAACGTCATGGGTGCCACCAAGAGAATTGCTGAAATGTACATCAGTTGTCTTCAACAAGAGAACAAAACCAAGTTCATCATAACAAGATTTGGCAATGTTCTGGGATCAAATGGGTCTGTAATTCCATTGTTTAAAAAGCAGATTGAAAAAGGTGGTCCGCTTACCGTTACCCATAAAGATATAACCCGTTATTTCATGACCATACCCGAAGCCTCGCAACTGGTTTTGGAAGCAGGGTCCATGGGCAATGGAGGTGAAATCTTTATTTTTGATATGGGAGAATGTGTAAAAATATTCGATCTGGCCAAGAACATGATAAAACTCTCCGGATTATCCTATCCGCATGATATCGACATAGAAATCACAGGTCTGCGCCCTGGTGAAAAACTTTATGAAGAGTTGTTGGCCAATGGCGAAAACACAATGCCGACCTACCACAAGAAAATATTGATCAGCAAAACCAAATGTATCGATTATAATGCTGCAAGAACCAAAATAGAGGAGCTTTGCCTTACCAATATGTTCTTTTCGGGGAATACCGTTAGATTAATGAAGGAAATCGTACCCGAATATGTCTCTAAAAATTCTAAATTTACCCAGCTAGATCAAGAAAAGAAATTGGACACCCCCCACTTGTCCGATGTCAAAGAAAAAAACCTTACGTGAACTTTTACTAAAAACCTTACTTCATGCACAAAATTAAATCTTCAATCAAATGCTTAGGCATCACATTAGTCATTGGTGCCCTTCTTGCTTCATGCGCTTCTAAAAAAGATGTAGTCTATTTTCAAGATGCAAAGGATTTTGAAACTTTGGTGAGCAAGAATACTTTTTCATCCAAGTTCAAGGTAGACGATGTTTTAAGTATCCACGTCTCTACATTGGATCCGGAAGCAAGTGTGCCCTTTAACCTTTTTAAAGGTGCTGAGGAAGGTGGTTTTACCCCACAACAAGTAGATTATATTGTTGATAAGGAAGGAAATATTGACTTTCCCGTTATAGGAAGTGTAAAAATTCAAGGGCTTTCGCCGGAAGAGGTAAAAGTCTTATTGAAAGATAGGCTCAGCGATTATTTGAAAGATCCCATCATAAACGTCAGGTTAAAGAATTTTACCGTTACCGTATTGGGCGAAGTCAACAGACCTGGCACTTATCCCGTAGTAGGTGAGCAGATTACCATTTTTGAGGCCTTGGGATTGGCCAATGACCTTACCATTAAAGGTATGCGGAACAATGTTCTTGTTATCAGGGATTTTAACGGTACAAAAGTCTACAACAGAATAGATTTAACCAAGAAAGATGCCTTGAACTCCCCTGTGTACTATCTTACACAAAACGACATTGTCTATATTGAACCCAATCAATCTGCGGTTACATCGTCTACATTGGACAATAGGGCCGGTATTGCAGTATCCATTGCATCCTTGTTGATTACATCTACGGTTCTTATTCTTACAAGAAATTAATTTTACCCCCTCATCTTTTATAAAAAATGGACAAGACGTATTCTTCACCATTAGATAAAAAAACAGAATTGTCAGAAATTGTTTCCAGTTATACCAAACATTGGAAATGGTTTGCTCTTTCAGTGTTTATATGCTTGGTAGTTGCCTTCCTTTACTTGAGGTATGCAACTCCGATTTTTTCTGCCAGTGCACAGATTCAAGTTCTGGATGAGAATGCAGCCTCATCTGAATTGGGCGTTTTCAGGGAACTGGAAATATTTACCGGTGGCAACAAAACCAAGGTTCAGGACGAAATCGACATTTTTAAATCCCGTTCTAATTTTATTGAAGTTGCCAAACAACTAGGGCTTAACATTAGAATGACCGTACTTGGAAAAATTGCCGATACGGAAATTTATAATGATGCTCCTGTAAACATCAATTTTATTCCATCAGACTCCATAGTAGAGCAGTCCAAATTCAGTTTTTTCCTTGATTTGAGCAGCGAGACCCAATTTGGGCACAAAAGTGAGGAGAACGAATCGTTTAAATCGTATGTGTACGGAAAACAGGTGTCCACCCCAATAGGCAATATGGTTATTACACCCAATGATAACTTTAAAAGATACAAGAATGAGAATTTAAGGGTAGATATAATGCCTATCCACGAAGTGGGCCAAAATTACATGAAGAAAATCAAGGTGTCCATGAAGGATGAGTTCTCCAACGTACTCAGCATAACCATTACGGACCCTAATCAAGATAAAGCCGTAGACATTCTTAATGCGCTCATCAACACCTATAACAACAATGCTATTGCGGACAAAAAGGCTGTAGCCGATAAAACTTCGCTTTTTATTGATGATCGTATTGCGGACATTTATTCAGATCTTTCATCAGTAGATCAATCTGCAGAGGATTTCCGTACGGATAGGGGAATTGCAGACATAGCTTCCCAATCCAACATCAATTTAAATGTAAGTGCCACTGGCGAACAAGAATTGAGGGATGCCAATATTCAATTGAATATTGCTTCTTCTATGCGGGATTTGATTGAAACCCAAGAGAGTTTTGACATTATTCCATCCAATATTGGACTTTCAGACCCTTCCATTGCCAATGCAGCAGCCAAATACAACCAGCTGGTCGCGGAGAGGAACAGACTTCTTAAAAGTTCTAATGAAAAAAACCCTGTAATTGTAAACCTTGACGAACAGTTAAGAGGACTGAAAAGAACCATGCAGTCCAGTTTAAACAGTGTGGAAAACAATCTAAACCTACAGGTAAATGATTTGAGCAAACAGCTCTCCAGGGTGAACTCCAGAATTTATTCTGCTCCAAAAAATGAAAGGGCGTTAAGGGATATTACCCGTAAACAGCAAACAGCAGAATCGTTATACTTATACTTGCTTCAAAAGCGTGAAGAAGCACAAATATCTTTTGCTTCGTCCGCACCCAAGTCCAAGGTAATTGATTGGGCCTATGCAACCAGTTCCAATCCAGTTGCGCCCAAATCAAATATTATTCTTTTGGCCTCTCTCCTATTTGGTTTGGCCATTCCATTCTCTATTTTGTACACAAAGGATTTGCTGGATTCCAAAGTCCATAACAAATCAACATTGGAAAAGTTCATCCGTGAGGTTCCCGTACTGGGAGAGATTCCAAGATTGAAAAAGAACGAGTTGAAAATCATCAACGACCAAGACAGGTCTGTACTTGCCGAATCGCTTCGTATTTTAAGGACCAATTTGGACTATCTCATCAAATCCAAAAAGAACAAGTCCAAAAACAACATCATCTTTGTCACTTCGGGTGTTCCCGGAGAAGGTAAGACCTTTGTTTCGTCTAACTTGGCCATGGTCTTGGCCAGTACCAATAAAAAGGTCATTCTTATTGGTGCGGATATTAGGAACCCAAAAATTTACTCTTTCTTCAGCGGTGCAAATGTTGATAAGTTGAGTTTAGGGAAATCACAAGATGGAATTGGTCTTTCGGAATTCCTACATGACCATAGCATTTCTTTATCAGATATGATCAATCCCATGTTGGCCTATTCCAATACCATTGATGTGGTATACTCCGGAAAAATTCCGCCAAACCCGGCAGAATTGTTAATGAGTGAGCGATTAAAGGAACTTTTTGATGAAGTTTCTGAAAAGTACGATTATGTAATTGTGGATACTGCCCCCCTTATGGTGGTTTCAGATACTTTATTGATAAGCACCTTTGCAGATTTCACAGTGTATGTAACTCGATCTGGAATGACAGAAAGAACTTCACTGGAGTTTCCCCGAAACCTTCAAAAAGAAGGTAAACTAAACGGATTGACATTTGTTGTAAATGGGGTTAAGCAATCTGAACTTGGATATGGTGGCAGATACGGATATGGGTATGGCGCTACGGTAAAAAAATGGTGGCATTTCTCAAGAACCTGATACTTTATACAAAATCTACACTTAACACCTATTCAGAAACGGATTCGAAAACGATAAAAGCGTATCTAAAAACAAACAAGGTGATTAACCATGTTTTTTCATAATAATCCAACATTCACGGCGTTTACAAAGTGGTCCACAAGTATAACCCACATTAGTAGAAGGGCAATCTTGGTGTTTTTTAGACCAAAACAATGGACAGAACTTTCTTATAGCCTTGAACACAACAATAGTGCAATAATTTTAAACGATAAAAAATCATTATGAACTTGACTGTAATTGGTACCGGTTATGTAGGACTTGTAAGTGGAACCTGCTTTGCCGAAATGGGCAACAAAGTAACTTGTATCGACATAGATAAAGCTAAAATTGAAAAGCTAAATGGCGGTATAATCCCCATTTATGAGCCTGGTCTGGAACCCATGGTAAAACGTAATATTGAAAACAAAACCCTTTTCTTTAGCACAGACCTTTCCAGTAACCTACAAGGTTGCGATGTGGCCTTCATAGCCGTGGGCACACCAATGGGTGAAGATGGTTCGGCCGACCTTCAGTACGTTTTGCAAGTTGCCAAGGAAATTGGTCAAAACATGGAGCACAGCATTATCGTTGTTGATAAATCCACTGTACCTGTAGGAACTGCTGATAAGGTCAAGGAGACCATCCAAAAAGAATTGGACAAAAGAAACAAGGACATCGAATTTCATGTGGTGTCCAACCCCGAATTCCTTAAGGAAGGCGATGCCATAAACGATTTTATGAAACCCGACCGCGTTGTGGTTGGTTCGGACAATGAAGAGGCTTCCAAAAAAATGAGAAGTCTTTACAGCCCGTTTTTTAGAAGTAGCACAGACCGTCTAATTACCATGGATGTCCGTTCTGCTGAAATGACCAAATATGTTGCCAATGCCATGTTGGCCACCAAAATCTCATTCATGAATGAAATTGCCAATATCTGTGAATTGGTAGGTGCCGATGTGAACAAGGTAAGGATAGGGATAGGTTCTGATAGTAGGATTGGCTATAGCTTTATATATCCAGGAAGTGGGTATGGAGGTTCTTGTTTTCCAAAAGATGTAAAAGCACTTAAGAAAACCGCTGAGCAAAACGGATATTCCCCAAAACTCATTGGGGCCGTGGAAGATGTGAACAATAAGCAAAAGCTGGTGATTGCCGAAAAAATCATTGAACGCTTTGGTGAAGACCTTTCTGGAAAAACATTTGCTATCTGGGGACTCTCATTTAAACCAGGTACGGATGATATGAGAGAGGCACCAGCTATTTACATCATTAAGGAGTTGACCAAAAGAGGAGCCAAAATACAGGCCTATGATCCAAAAGCCATTGAAGAGGCCAAAGAATTTTACCTGAAGGATGTAGAGGGAATCACCTATGTCAACTCCAAATATGAAGCTCTTCACGGATGCGATGCCATGGTATTGCTAACCGAATGGAAAGAATTCAGAGCACCTGATTTTGGAGAATTGAAAAAACAATTGAAGGAGCCGCTCATTTTTGATGGAAGAAACCAATACAATGACGAAATGCTTTTAAGTCAAGGCTTTGAATATCATCAAATTGGCAAAAAAAGAGTCGGGTAGATTGATGCTACGTTACAAATCGGAGACGTGAAATCAACCCGTATAAACCTTAAACCCTGAAAACGATTTCCACATACATTTAAAAAGGATATTTTTTTCAGGGTTTGGTTTTATTATATGAATGAATGCATAAGTAAAAAAATTGCAGCATATTTTGGAGAAACCCTTACCCCGAGAGGATTTAGCCAATAGACCACCAACTAAACCATAGAACTACCGAATGTCCAGGGTAAAACATGCTTTAAAGAATATCAAGGTAAATCTCATATTTTACCTTATCTACACTTTTGTTGGTTTTTTCAGCAGAAAAATATTCCTTGATTATCTTGGTGATGAGTTCGTTGGCTTGGTAGGTACTTTACAGAGTATTCTACGGTTTCTGAACTTAGCGGAACTGGGTATAGGTACCGCTATTGGTTTTGCACTTTATAAACCTATTTTTGACAACGACAGGGAAAAACTGAACAAGATTGTTTCCCTTTTGGGTTATCTCTACAAAAGGGTGGCCTTGATCATGTTGGGGGTTGGTATTGTTTGTTCATTTTTCTTTGGCCATTTTTTCGAGGAAACCACATTTTCCCTTTGGCTTATCCTCTATTGCTTTTATGCATTCCTTTTTTCTTCCCTATTGGGATATCTGGTCAATTACCATCAAAGTTTGCTTCAGGCCGACCAAAAAGAATACTTGGTTACCTCATATCTGCAGACCTCGAACATCATACGCCAAATTATACAGGCTTGTGTGGCCTATTACTTCCAGAACCTATATTTATGGGTAAGCTTGGAACTTTTCTTCTCCATTGTATACAGTATTATTATACGAAGAGTAATCAAGAAGCAATATCCGTGGCTACATCTTAACCAAAAAGCAAGTAAGGATATTTTAAAGGAGTTCAAGGAAATCATCACAAAGGTCAAGCAGGTGTTTGTCCATCAAATATCAACCTTTGTTACCTACGGTACTGACCAACTCCTAATCTACTATTTTGTGAACATCCAAAGTGTGGCCTATTTTGGGAACTATTTCCTGATCTTTTCCATGATCCAGAACATTGTTGGTAAAATGTTCACAGGAATCAATGCGGGAATTGGAAACTTAATTGCGGAAGACGACCAAAAGCAGATTGAAAAGGTTTTCTGGGAGATGATGTCCCTCCGATTTTTCTTGGCGGGTTTCACCACATTGAATATTTATTTTCTGATCCATAGTTTTATATCCATTTGGGTTGGAGACAAATATTTGTTGGACAACGACATCATAATCTTCATGGCGCTAAATTATTTTGTCCTAATAGCAAGGTTGCCCATAGACAGTTTTCTCCATGCCTATGGTCTCTATAAAGACACTTGGGCCCCCATGGTAGAAATCGTATTGAACCTTGGTATATCGCTCATTTTTGGAAGTCTTTGGGGCATTAAGGGAATTGTGTTCGGAACCACCATCAGCGTAACTACTATTTTGATTCTTTGGAAACCCTATTATCTATATACCTCTGGGTTCAAAAAATCGCTACGCAAAGATTTCTGGCCCCATTTCCTAAAGCTGATACTGGTCTTTTTGGCCTCGGCATACATCACCCATCAATTAAAAAACATGGTATTGGACTATACTCCAGTAAATTATTGGGAATGGTTCCTATATGCAGTAAAGTTGAATGTAATCATCATTCTTGTATTTGTTCCATTGATCTATTTCTTTGGAAAAGGCTTTAAAAGTTTAATCGAAAGAATAATTAAACGAAATGGTTGATCAAAGTCCTAAAATTACCGTAATCGTTCCTGTTTATAAGGTAGAAGACTATCTTGAAAGATGTTTGGACAGCATAATTGCCCAAACCTATAAGAACTTGGAAATCATTGTGGTAAATGATGGTTCTCCCGATGGTTGCGGTGAAATTTGTGACCGCTATGCAAAAATGGATGATCGGATAACGGTTCTCCATCAAGAAAATATGGGGCTTAGTATGGCCCGAAACAATGGAATGAAATTGGCCACAGGTAAATACGTTGCCTTTGTGGACAGTGATGATTACATTGAAAAAGAAATGTATGAGTCCATGCTAAAAGTAATGCTGGAAAACAATCTCAGGATGGTAGAAAGCAGTATGAACCTAAGTGGGGAATTCTTTTTTGAGCAAGACCCGAACGCCTTTTTTATCCAGACCATAGATGATGCACTGGAACGTGCCAAGTATGCCGGTTTCAACAGCGCCATCAACAAACTATACGAATACGACCTCATCAAGGACATCCCTTTTAAAAAGGGCAAATTATACGAGGATATTATTTTTAATTCAGAGGTTTGGCAGAAACTGGACAAAATAGGTTTTGTTCCCATGGGTTATTATGTTAACCCGCAACAGGGAGAGAGCATCCAGCGTAGCGGATATAGCCTAAAAAAAGTAGAGGGACTTTGGGTTATCCATGAAGCCAACCAAAATTTTATGGCCATGGCCAGTACAGAAAAGGCAAAGGAAACCCTCAGAAGTAACTTCATGAACGCCCTTCTTTTTCATTTTCATTCTCTCTTGGAAGTAAAGCACCTAGATCCAGATAGAAAAAACCTGAAGAAAATGAGAAAGCTCATCAAAAAATATTCAAGGTTTAAATTTACGAACATATACCTTCTCTTGATCAACATATTGCCGTTACCCCTATACGAATTGTTTTTTGCAGTCAATTTGTACAGACAAAAATTGTTTAACCAGCAATAAGGATACAATGAAAGAAAAAAGCAAACATGCAGACCTGCCAAAAATAACTGTCATTGTACCCATATACAATGTTGAGCCTTATCTGGAGCGCTGCGTTAACAGCATTTTGAATCAATCTTATCAAAATCTGGAGATTATTTTGGTTGATGATGGTTCGCCGGACAATTGTGGCGCCATCTGTGATGAGTTTGCCAAAAAAGATGACCGAATTGTAGTTATCCATCAAAAGAACAAAGGCCTGAGTGGTGCCCGAAACACAGGCTTGGAAAATGCAACTGGGGATTACATAGGATTTGTGGACAGCGATGACTGGATAGATAAAGAAATGTATGGAGAGATGATGGATGCCATGCTCCAAAATGATGTAAACCTTGTAGAATGCGATTTTATCTTCAGGACCGAATATGGTGAGAAAGAACCTGAAGAGGGAACCTTGGAACATCAAACTAAACTACAGGCCCTACAGCGTATTTTGCGTAGAAGACAATTTTCTGTTTGCAAAAGGCTTTATGAAAAAAGCCTGTTGGATGGATTGAAATTTCCTGAAGGTAAAATTTCTGAGGATGTATATTTTACCAGCTATGTCTTTAAACGGGTTGATAAGATTGTTTACCTGAGCAACCACTTCTACAACTACTACCGAGCTTCGGAAAGTATTACTAGGGGGCCCTACAATCCAAAAAACCTAAAACAGTCCATCGAGGCAGCATTCTTTTTAAGGGAAAATATTGGCTCAGTACAGCAAGACCCAGAATTACAGAGACTGGCCAATACCTTTTTAATGGACATTCTCCTTTACAATTATAAGTTGTTGCACCACAACCATGACCAAGATGATAATTTTGAGCTACGCATTTGGGTAAGAAAATTGTTCAAAGACATCAATGGTTCACTACCCATACAACATTCCATGGCTAAATTATTGCCGGTACGGTTATACTATGGCCTCATACGGACTTATACTGGACTTAAAAATGTACTCTCCTCAAAAAACCAAGCATAGCCTATGTCCAAAAAACAATCCATAGCCTTTCTTTCATTTAACCTCACTTCTGGAGGGGCCGAGCGGGTATTTTCCAATTTGGCCAATGAATTTAGTGCGGATTATCCCGTAAGTATGATCACCATTGAAAAATGTACCCCTTTTTACGAATTGGACCAACGGGTACAGCGATGGGATTGTGGTCTCAGTATAGCCAAAAAAGGACCTGTTAGCAGGTATTTCAGCTATATTACCACTGCCATAAAACTGAGAAAACTTATAAAAGAGAAAAAGATAGATTTAGTGGTGAGTGCTTCGCCAACGGTAAATGTGTTTGCCATTTTGGGTTGTATGGGGACCAATACAAAGTGCGTTATCAGTGAAGTGAACAATCCAATCGTAGACCCACCCAATCTATTTTGGAAAACATGGAGAGACTTGCTCTACAACAAATCGGATTGCCTTATTTCCCAAACACAATCCAGCAAGGATTTCTTTTCCAAAATCATGGACAACAACAAAATTGTGGTACTGCCCAATCCATTGAACCCCGATTTTCAAAGTCAGCGTGTACTTCCCATCAAAAGGCCTGGAAATAAAACTATATTGACCGTAGGGAGATTAGATTCGAACAAGGCGCAAGACATACTGATTCGTGCCTTTGCCAACATTCCCCACAAGGATTGGACCGTTAAACTCTTGGGAGATGGGGTGGAAATGGAAAGTTTAAAGCAACTTTCCGAAGAATTGGGAGTTGGTGAGCAGATTCACTTTGCGGGCAGACAGTCCAATGTGGCCAACTATTACAAAGAAGCGGATATTTTTGTGTTCACCTCTAGATCGGAAGGATTGCCCAATGCCTTGATTGAAGCCCAATATTTTGGATTACCTTGCATCTCAACGGATTGTCCATTTGGGCCTTCGGAAATTATAGAGGATGGAACCAATGGATATCTCATTGAAGTTGATAGTGTGGAGCAACTCGAAGAAAAGCTTGTCCATCTTATCAATGAGCCCGGCGTTAGGGACACTTTCAGTGAAAACTCCATTAAAGCATCGAAAAAATATGAAATGGGTTCTGTGAAAAAACAATGGGAAGAATTGTTCAACTCCCTAGCATAATAAACATCTGTGGCGAAAGTTTTAAAATATATCATCCTTATACTCACTATACTAAATGTGCCCTCCACTTTTTTCTTTTATGTGAATCCGGCCATCAGTACGGTATTGAGCTATCTTATATATGCCCTTTTAATGGCCTATTTTATCGTTGCCGAAAAACATCGCCCCAATCTTTGGATGATTGCCATTGGGGTTGCCTACTTTGCCATAGGAGGACTAAACTTTGCCGGCGATAAAGAAAGTGACTATTTCATCACCTTTACCAAGTACATTATAATGATCATCTGCGGAAGTGCTTTGGTAAAAAAGGTAACCAAGGACGATATTTTCTTTTTATATTTTTTGGGTTCCATCAGTATTATTGTCCATGCGGTGGCCTTTCCAGACAACTATGGAAGGTACAGTGGCTTTTACATTGACCCCAACCAAGCTGGTTTTGTGTGTTTAATGGCCTATGCCCTGACCTTTAGAATAAAAAAATTCCCTTTCCGGACGCTACTACAGGTTATTATTACCGTAGCAGGAGTTTTTACCTTTTCAAGGACCTTTATTCTCATCTGGTTGTTGATCAATCTATTGTCCGTTAAAGTAGAGTTCAAAAATATTAGAATCATTGGTGTGGGTGTTGGTCTGATTATTCTTATTGCCGCGATCGGCCCTCTCTTAAAATTGAACACGGACAGATTGGAAACATTTACTGCCGTGGTGAACCAAAACGAAGGTGCATTGCAAAAAGCAGGGGAAGCATCCCGATCAGAGACCTGGTCCTATTACTACGAACCTTTGAAGGAAAGCCCCATTTTAGGAAATGGTTACGGTTCATTCATGGGTGGTGTCTTTCAGACTTTTGGAGTACACAACACTTATATTTTGGTGCTGGGTGAAGCAGGTATCATTGCCTTTATCCTTCTCACCTCCCTCTATCTATATTTTTTATACATGGGAGTGATCATGTTCAAAGAAGAGCACCATGTCTTAATGCAAAGCATAGCCTTGTTCCTGTTCTTATTGACATTTCACAACTATTTCACCACAGACCATGTTTTGATAGCATCTCTGTGGATAGCCAACCAAATTTCAAATTACAAGAAGAAAAAAAGAGCCGATGCCCTACCCCAACCATCTTAAACTGCCAACAAATTCTATGTTGTACAAAACGAGAAGTATGTTAAAAGACAGTTGCTCAAAATATGAAGAGTAAACGTAGTATGGCAAACCAGAAAATAAAGATTTCCATTTTTTTACCAAGCCTAACCGCTGGCGGTGCAGAACGAATAATGTCCTTTATTGCCCAAAAGCTGGACCGTTCCATTTTTTCTGTGACCCTTGTAGTGACCGGTTCAGAAAATGAGGTAAAGTATGATCTTACTGGGGTAGATGTAGTTTTCCTTAATAAAGACAGGGTCCTTTTTTCCATCCCCAAAATCATAGGATACCTGAGACGCTCCAAACCAGATATTTGTTTTAGTGCCATACGTCACCTAAATATTGTCATGGGTGCAGTGGCCTTTTTCTTCCCGAAAATAAAATTTGTGGCCCGTGAAGTAAACGTCATGAGCGTCCTAAAGGACTACCCAGAAGAGAAAACCAGAAAATATCCTGCATTTATCTCCAAAATGAGTTTTACCCAATTGGATGCAATCATATGCCAATCCAATGACATGCTCAACGATATTCAATCTGAGCACCCTAACTCAAAAGAAAAGCTATTTGTAATAAACAATCCAATCACAGATGGTTTTTTACCCAAAGAGGAGCGCACAATAAACACCCCTCCTTATAAGTTCATTACAGTGGGAAGTCTTGAACCGAGAAAGGGTCATCAAAGAATATTAAAAGGTCTTGCCAAACTTGATATGGATTTTGAGTATACCATGGTTGGAAGCGGATCACAAAAGAAACATTTGGATGGGCTCATTGACCAGCTTGGACTTGGAGGTAAAGTAAGACATGTCCCTTTTACCAAAACGGTAGGTAACTATCTAAAGGAAAGCCACATCTTTATACAGGGCTCATATGTAGAAGGATTTCCCAATGCGTTGCTGGAGAGTTGTGCAGTAGGCACTCCTATAATCGCCTTTAGGGCGCCAGGTGGCATCAATGAAATTGTGGAGGAAGGCATAAATGGATATACTGTGGACAATGTGGAAGACTTGGTGAAGGCTATCCATAAAATCCTAGAATTGGATTTAGACCCAAAAGAAGTGAGTCAGTCGGTATACAAGAAATATGATTCCAAGATTATTTTGGACAAGTACCAAGACTTTTTTGTAGAGCTAATGCGTTAAAAAAAACCATAACCCCAATAAAAAACACTAAACACCCAACTATAAACACATGTGCGGAATATACGGATCAACCATAGGTTACACAGAAAACCAAGTAAAGGAAAAACTGGAAAGAACCAATTTTAGGGGGCCCGACAAATTGGATTGGAAGATCATTCCAACCCAAAGTGGAAATGGAAAAGTTGCATTTGGCCATAATAGGCTATCCATTATCGACTTGGACCCCAGATCTAACCAGCCTTTTAATTACCAAGGTTTGGTGGATATTGTGTTCAATGGGGAAATCTATAACTTCAAAACGATTAAGGAGACCTTGATCAAAGATGGTTTCGAGTTCAAGACCACCAGTGATACCGAAGTGATATGTGCCGCCTATCTAAAATATGGGGAAGAGTGCGTACAGCATTTAAATGGCATGTTTGCCTTTGTTATTCTGGACAAACAAAAAGAGAAGCTCTTTGGCGCAAGGGATAGATTGGGGCAAAAGCCATTCTACTATTATCACAATGGCCTGGATTTTGAATTTGCCAGCCAAATTTCATCCATACAACTTTATAACGATAAACTATCCATATCGCAACGGGCCATTTTAGAGTATTTAAAATGGGGAGCTATTCCCGATCCTTTGTCCATTTTCAACGAGGTGAAAAAATTACTGCCTGGACATCAGTTTAGCTTCGACCTAAAAACTGGTAAACTTTCAACTCGAAAGTACTGGGATATTGATTATTTGACACCTCCAAGTTATAAAGGTTCGTACAATGATGCCTTGGCAGAACTGGAAGATTTGTTAAAGGATGCTGTCAGTACCAGAATGTATGCCGATGTACCGATCGGAGTGTTTTTGTCTGGTGGCGTGGATTCTTCATTGGTTTCCGCCTTGGCTACAAAAACAGTCGCCAATAAGGTCAAAACATTTTCGGTAAAGTTTGATGAAAAAGGTTTTGATGAAAGCGGATATGCACAACAAGTTGCGGATCACCTACAAACTGATCATACCGTAATCCGCTGCAATTATGAGGAAGGCTTGGATTTGATCAGCAATTTTAGCCATTATTATGATGAGCCTTTTGCAGACCCATCGGCAATTCCATCCATGTTGTTGGCCAAATATACCCGAAAGCACGTTACGGTGGCCTTGTCTGGTGATGCAGGGGATGAAAGTTTTATTGGTTATCATCGGTATAACTGGATGAAGAAGGTGAAATTTTTATACTCCATGCCAAGTGCAGTCCGAAAACTAGGGGCCAATATTGTAGAATTGGCACCCAACTATAGGCTAAAAGCCATCGCCAAAGGTTTACGACATGAAAGTTTAGAGTCGCTATATATGGCAACCTTGACCAATATTGATATGTCATGGATAGACCATCAATGGGACGAAAAGGACGTAATGGAACATGAATACCTGTTCCATAATAAGAAGAATCTGTATGAACGTATTTCAGATTTTGATTTAAAAGCATATCTCAATTGGGACATTAACACAAAAGTGGATAGAGCCACCATGGCCTATTCATTGGAGGCAAGGTCTCCCCTTATTGATCATAGGGTAGTCGAGTTTTCAAGATCGCTCCCAACAGAATTTAAATTTAAAGGAGCCAATCAAAAAAGAATCCTAAAAGATTTGTTGTACCAGCATGTGCCAAAAGAGATTTTCCAAAGGCCCAAAGCAGGGTTCACCATGCCTTTTCAGGAGTGGTTCCGTGGCGAACTAAAAGATATGGTCCTCACAGAACTCAATGAGCAAAGCCTTAAGGAAATCCCAGGGATAAATCCGCCGAAGGTTAAAAAAATGATTGATGAGCATTTGAGTGGCAGTTGGAACAGATACCCCACCATATGGAAATTATTGGTCTTAAAACAATGGTTGAACACCAATGGTAAGGGACTGTCCATAAAATAAGGCAAGGGATTTTTGACAACTTCAAAAAACATGATTTAAATGGATTCGTCCAAACCAAACCTCAGCATACTTGATATAAGTTTTACCAGTGGCGGTGCTGAAAAAGTCATTAGCCTACTGCTCAAGGAACTTATAAAGGATTACAATGTGACCCTCATTCTTTTTTACAATGAGATTCACTTTCCCATTCCCAAAGAGGTAGATACCATACTGTTGTCCCAAAAAGGACCGGACCGCAGATACTATCAAAAAATAGCGGATTTATTTCGATTTATCTTCAAATACCGATCTATCGTTAAAAGAAAGCAAATCCAATATGCAGTATCTTTTCTTCCTTTTCCCAATTTGGTGAACGGAATCATAGGTATTTTTAACAGGAATGTGAAAATTCTGATCAGTGAGCGGGGGTTTCCTTCAGACAATACCACAAGTAAGTTGTCTTTGGGAATAGCCAAGGTTTTCTACCCTATTCTATATAATAAAGCGGATAGGCTTTTTTCAAATTCTGTTTATATCAACAAGGATTTAGAGGAAAATTTCAATATCAAGATTCCAATGGATGTAGTTTACAATCCCATTGAAGTTCCTTCGACCACCATTGACCCCATTTCTTTGGGTAAAACGGAAGATGTCTTTAAGGTAATAAACGTTGGGTCTTTGAATGTGAGGAAAAACCAACGTATCATCATCGAAGCTTTGGATAAACTGAACCTTCCAGACGTGGAACTTGAGATTTTGGGTGTGGGTGATTTGCATGAAACATTGGAACAGGAAGCCAATGATCTAGGCTTGGAAAAGAAAGTGCATTTAGTGGGACGGAAGAAAAATGTAAATGATTACTTGGCCAACAGTCACTGCTTTGTCTTGTCTTCCAATACTGAAGGTTTTCCCAATGCGCTGCTCGAAGCACTTGCCGTAGGGTTGCCCAGTATATCCACCAACTGTCTTTCAGGGCCTTTGGAATTGCTCAACGACAATGAACCGGTACAAATTTCCAATGAAGAATTTTACAAAGCCAAATACGGTATCCTTATCAACAACGGTGATGCCATTGCATTGGCAAAAGCTTTGGAGTTTCTTCATTCAAATCCAAATGAGAGGGAGAAATATGGTCGTTTGGCCCTGGAACGAGCCAAAAAGTATCATTTAAGCAATATTTATACGGAATTTAAAGAATTTGTTCACAAATAAACTTAGCCAACCATGTGCGGTATTAACGGTTTTATAAAAAAAAGCGACCCTGGTAATACAGAACTGAAGGCGCAAATAAATACCATGAACGATCTCATTTTCCATAGAGGTCCGGATGATGATGGTGTTTTTTGCAAGACTACCGGCAACTATGCGTTGGCCATGGGAATGAGGCGATTGTCCATTATTGACCTTTCTACAGGAAAGCAACCCATTTCAAACGATTCCGGTACCATTACCATTGTGTTTAATGGGGAAATATACAACTATCAAGTCCTACGAAATGAATTGCAATCCAAGGGAGTCACTTTTAAAACAAAGAGTGATACCGAAGTCATCCTAAAATTATATGAGTTGGAAGGGGAATCCTCTTTTAAAAAGTTGGATGGAATGTTTGCGTTCAGTATTCATGACAATGAAAGGGGAAAAGTTTTTATTGCCCGAGACTTTTTTGGGGAGAAACCACTGTATTACTCCAAATCGGACAATCAGTTTATCTGGGCATCTGAACTTAAGTCATTGGTGCCTTACTTGGAAGAGAAACCTAAAATAAGTGCCACTGGGGTAAATCTTTTTTTTAGGCTTACCTATATCCCCCCTCCGTTTACCATCTATGAAAATGTGCATAAACTGGAGGCTAATCATTATATCGAATATGATTTGGGAACCCATACCTATAGCACTCATCAAATAGAACCTGATAAACTGTCCCAAAAAAGCTCCATTGATTTCAATACGGCAAAGAACACAACAAAAGAGCTTGTAAAAGAAAGTGTGGGTTCACGATCTATTTCAGATGTTCCCCTGGGGACTTTTCTGTCGGGAGGTGTGGATTCATCCATTATCTCACTATGTCTTGCCCAATGCAAGGAGGAAAAAATCAACACTTTTTCAATTGGTTTTGAAAAAAAATCTTTTGATGAAACCGATAAATCCAGGGTTGTCTCCAAGCTCATCAACAGCAACCATAACGAGTTTATCATTGGGGAAAACGATTTAAAGGACAGCATCCATGAAATCATCATCAATTTTGATGAACCCTTTTCCGATACTGCTGCCCTTCCCACCCATTTGGTCTCAAAAAAAACTAGGGAGCGCGTTACCGTTGCCCTCACCGGGGATGGAGGGGACGAGATGTTCGGAGGGTACAACAAATACTATATTGGCAAGCTCAACCGAAGATATACCCGATTGGTTCCCAAGGGTATCCATTCTGCTTTTATGGGCATTGGTTCCAAGCTATTGAAAAGCAACAACGACCAAAGAGGGCTTAAGTTCAAAATCAACAAGCTGCTCAATTCCATAGATTACAATGGGCAATTTTACTGGGATATCATTTCTCTTGCCAACACCTCGGAACAAGCAAAAAAACTACTCCTGAATGAGATCCATGATTCCAATATCTTTAAAAGTTATATGGACCGGCATAACATACAAAACCCACGATCGGTGCATGATTTTAGGTATGTGGATAAGTTTTTGAGCTTGGATGGGGGTATGCTGGCCAAAGTGGATAGAACCAGTATGCAAAATTCCTTGGAATGCAGGGCTCCATTTTTAAACAAGGAGATTTGGCATTTTGCCAATAGCCTTCCAGAAGAATACCTAATGAAGGGATGGAGCAAAAAGCATATTTTAAAAGAAGCTTTCAAGGACGAATTCCCGGAAAATTTTCTGGAGCGTGGAAAACAAGGATTCGGTTCTCCTGTGGGTGATTGGCTACGTTCCAATCTCAAAAAAGAACTTTTGTCCTATATTGAACCGGACTTTTTGGCCCGCCAAGGCCTTTTCAATATTGACTATGTAAATACGCTGGTCAATGACCACATTACAGGAAAAAAAGACAGTACCTACAGTGTTTGGGCCTATTACTGTTTTCAAAAATGGTATAAAAACATCTATCAACAACTATAACAACCTCTTTAAACCCATTGTCATACATGTCCGCCAACAATCCCATAATTATTGAAAATCAAAAAGAAGGAGATGAAAACTGGGGGTTGACCCAACCTGCCATACATCGTGAGATTGAAGGATATGCTTCTAGAGCCAGTGTAACTTATGGAGAGTCCATTGCACTATTCGTTAGCACAAAATCTGAACAGTTTTCCCTTACAGTTTTCCGAATGGGGTGGTACAATGGCAAGGGCGCTAGGCAAGTTTTGGAACCGATAACGCTGAAAGGGAGTCATCAGGAAAAAATAATTGCCGATCCAGAAACCGGAATGGTAAAATGTGATTGGACAGCATCATATGCGCTAAACATTGAACAAGCATGGACCGCAGGTGTTTATTTGGTAAAGCTTGAAGAATTAAAGGAAAACAAGCAAAGCTATATCATTTTTGTTGTACGAAACGACGCTGAGCCAAATGATGTTTTGTTCCAATTGCCCGTAACCACCTACCAAGCCTATAATTTTTGGGGTGGTAAATCGCTATATGATTGGGGAAGTGGTTCTGATACGGAATGGGGAACCATTGATGGGGCAAGAGCAAGTAAAGTGTCCTTTGACCGTCCCT
The DNA here is from genome assembly GCF_004916895.1 of Flagellimonas alvinocaridis. Taxonomy (GTDB): domain Bacteria; phylum Bacteroidota; class Bacteroidia; order Flavobacteriales; family Flavobacteriaceae; genus Flagellimonas; species Flagellimonas alvinocaridis. The sequence continues at coordinate 72,008 of NZ_SNTZ01000009.1, read as the reverse complement.
ATATTGCCAGTAACAATCCCTCAGCAGCGTTTGGCATGGGTGCAGGGGAATTTTTGACCAATGTACAACCCGTTACCACCCATGGATACCCAATAAATAGTGCTGCTTGGGATTATAATATGGTACGATGGTTGGAAAGACAAGGTTATCATCTGGGCTATACTACAAGTTTGGATACACATGAAAGACCTGAGCAGTTACTTTCCACCAAAGTTTTTTTATCCCAAGGACATGATGAATATTGGTCTTACGAAATGCGGAAAAATGTGGAAAACGCTAGAAATCAAGGAACAAACCTTACTTTTTTCTCCTCCAATTCCATGTTCTGGCAAGTACGGTTTGAAAAAGATTCAGATCAAGAAGAACCAAGAACCATGGTCTGCTATAAAGATTCCGACATGGACCCCATAAAAGGGGAAAGAAGCACCCTAAATTACAGGGATATCAAGGAGCTTAAGGGTGAAGCTGAAATTATTGGGGTACAGTATATTGCCGACCCAGTGATTGGTGATATTAAAGTCTCCAATGCCCAACATTGGATCTTTGAGGGAACCGGTCTGAAAAATGGTGATACCCTAAAAGGCCTATTGGGATATGAAGTGGATTCTGTTTGTGGTGATTCCCCTTCGAACGTGGAAATTTTAGGCGCCACCCCAGCAAAAAAGATAGATGAGTACAACACCAAGTACATCCTCACCTATATGGGCGCCAAAATTGCTGGAATATTTAAATCCGTAGGTGAAAAATTAATAGGTGTCCGAATTGGAAACAAAGCCTTATTGGCCGTTATGCTAGTTTTAGGTGGATTTGGAAGTTTTGTTTTCATTAAGTTTATTGGTCTACCTTTCTTATTGGCCTTAATTGGGTTGGGCGCTCTGGTAATGATTCTTTGGTTTTTAAAGATTTACTATTCCAAAAATATTGTGTCCAACATGACCCTCTACAAGGCAGATAGCGGTGCCATGGTTTTTTCAACCGGTAGTATGCAGTGGTCTTGGGGACTTGATGATTTCAATGTGGGAACATTGCGTAAAAGTTATCGTTCCGAACAAGCGGAAAAAATAACTGCCAATATTTTGGATAAGTTTATCGGGAATTGAGTTTTGTGGAATGGCAGTGGCTTGGTTTCAATATAAGATTGACTTATTTGGCCAAGACCTGTTCTACTCTTCCACAGGTTAACATGGCATCACCAAAATAGGGATTTAAAATATTCTCTTGGTAGCTGACCCAGCTTCCTCCCTTAAAATTGTCAGCACAATCACAGTGCTGCACATATAACGTATTTGTGGAATTTGATATCGCTGGCAACAGAGCTATCAAAGATTCCGAAAGATACTTAAACTCATACCGCTGCTCAGTAATATCCTTGGCTCGTCCAATATTTTGTAAATGGGTCTTAATATGCGTAAAACCTTCCCCGTGGGAATTTTTCAAAATTGAATTGTCATTGGTAAAAAGCACCAACAAAGCTTTTGCCTTATCCTTGGCTTGGTTTGCATCAGTGGCCACCAAAGCATCCTTTAAATCGATATAGCCATCCATGAATGGCGCAAAATCCCCTTCAAGACCAATGGTCATGGGCATATCTTTGTTTTGATGTCCCGGATGGTCCATTGTCTTTTCAAGATTTTTTCCTTCAACATGCTCTAAAGACATCATGGATTTTTTTCCATTCAACTGGGCGGCTGCATCAACAGTGAATGTTCCTTCAGCCACTACAATGTCCCCATTTTTTAATCCATCCAAAACTTCATATTCTCCATTGGCCATGTGTCCCAATTCCACTTCGACCATTTCAAAAACAGGTTTTCCATCCATGGGTTGTTTATAGACCACAGAGCGCTTACCTGTCCAGAGTACCGCAGATTTGGGTATTCGGATAACATCTTCCGGTAATTTTGCCGATACTGTGGCTTCTATAAAGGTTCCCGGTCTCAACTTTCCGCTTCGATTATCCAAGACAGCCCTTACAGAGACTGTTCTCTTTTCCTTGTCCATGACAGGTTCGATAAAATCTATTTTTGTTTTAATGGCCCTGTTAGGGAGTCCTTTTGGACGTATTTCCAACTCTTGGCCTACTTCCAACAATTCCAATTGACTTTCATAGCTGTCCAATACTGCCCAAACCGTTCGCAAATCCGATATTTTAAAAAGAGGGTCGCCTTGGGAATAGTATTTTCCTTCAGATGCCAAAACCTCCGTTACCGTACCCGTTACATCGGCATATAGTGGAAAATTCATCATTGGCTTACCGCTTTCCAAAACGGCATCAATCTGTGCATCGGTCATTTTCCATAGACCTAGTGTATTCCTGGCCGCGTTGAACAGTTTTTCATGTGTGCCCCTGTAGGAAGCAGATGTGATGAGCTTATCTTGGGCCAAATAGAGTTCTGGAGAATATATAAACCCGATTTCTTGGCCTTTCACTATTTTCTTACCTACATAATCTGGATACAATTTATCTATTCGCCCATCAAAAAGTGTGGTCTGTATCGCATCGGTTTCCCTGTTTGTTGCAATAAGTCCTGACAAATGTATGGTTGCTTCGTGATGTTCTGGGGAGCCCACCCTAACGGTTTGGATATTGGAAAGAGCCAAAGCGCTTTCAGACATTTTAAATTGATTCATGGACATATCCGCCATCTCATTTTTGACAAAGACCAGATCCATGGCACAAAGCGGACATTTTCCATTTTCCTTACCATCTACTTGTGGATGCATAGAGCACGTCCACACACCACTTTTTTCTGCAACAAGGTTTTCCGTGGTTTTGCCTTGAGTGTCATTCTTGCTGAAAACAAGATAACCCAAAAGTAATCCCAAGGCCGTCAACAATGTGTATGTGCCAATTCTCTTCAACATATTAAAGTTCGGTTTTTGCACTATTTAAAGTTACCTCTTTTTGCCAACAATACAGAACAGGTACGACGAAGAGCGTAATCAATGCCATGAACATGCCCCCAAGTGCCGGAATGGCCATTGGAATCATAATATTGGCTCCCTTACCATCTGACGTCAACACAGGCAGTAGAGCCAAAATGGTTGTAGCTGTGGTCATTAAACATGGTTTAACGCGTCTTTTACCAGCCTCTATTACGGCACTTCTAATGGCATCCTTACTGTTCAAAGGCTTATCTTGAAATGATTGGTTTAAATAAGTGGCCATGACAACCCCATCATCTGTAGCTATCCCAAAAAGAGCTATAAAACCAACCCAAACGGCCACGCTCAGATTCACTGTTCCAACATTGAGCAGTTCCCTAATGTTTATCGATCCCATCTGAATATCCAAAAACCAATTTTGACCATACAGCCACAACATGATAAATCCTCCTGCAAAAGCCACTGCCACTCCAGAAAAAACCATGAACGATATGGAAACCGACCTAAATTGCAGGTATAGCAAAACAAAAACGAGTAAAAGCACGGCAGGTACTACAAATTGCAATGTTTTTTGAGAATGGATATGGTTTTCATAAGTTCCGCTAAACACGTAATGCACACCATCTGGAACAACAAGTTCTCCTTTATCCTCCAACTCTTGTAAGGTGGTTTTGGCCTCCTCAACAGCCGTAACTTCGGAGATGTCCCCTTTTTTATCAAAGATGACATAGCTCACCAAAAAACCATCCTCACTTTTTATACTCTGGGGCCCTCTTTGGTACTTTACTTCAACAAACTCCGTAAGAGGAATTGTGGACCCATTGGACAAAGTCATGTAGACCGACGCCAAATCTTCCGGGGTTCCACGCAATTCTCTTGGGTAACGTACCCGTAACGCATAGCGTTCCCTACCTTCAATACTATTGGAAAGGGTCTTCCCTCCAACTGCTACTTCCAAAGTTTGTTGAACATCTTCTATGGACAGTCCATATCTGGCTATTTTCTGGCGGTCAATATCAAAAAGAATATAGGGTTTCCCTGTAATCCTATCAGCAAAGACAGACTCTGGGATAATACCATCTAACGTCTTCAATTGTTTTTCCAACTCCAAGGCAAAGGCTTCCACATCCTTTAAGTTTTGTCCTTTGACCTTGATGCCCATTGGCGCCCTCATTCCTGTCTGAAGCATTACCAAACGGGTTTCTATGGGTTGGAGTTTAGGAGCGGAAGTTACTCCTGGTAGTTGGGTTGCTTTGGAAATTTCTTGCCAAATATCATCCACATTTTTAATATGCGGTCTCCAATTTCGGTAATACTCCCCTCCCCTGTCCAGAATTAAATCGCTTTGGGATACATCTTCACCAGAAGCTATAAAATTTCCTTCCTTTGTTTTAAAGAGTCCTTCCTCATTTACCTCAAAACGCAAAGGAGTACCTTCTGGGTCCAAAATATATTCGGGCTTATACGAAATTAAGTTTTCATACATGGATAACGGAGCGGGATCCAGCGGTGATTCCACTCGACCAGCTTTACCAACCACATTGCCCACTTCTGGTATTGCGGCTACGGCCATATCCAATTTTTTCAATACCTGTTGATTCTCTGAAACACCAGCATGTGGAAGCGAAGTAGGCATCAGAAGAAAATCGCCTTCTTCCAAGCTAGGCATAAATTCTTTCCCCATATTCAGCATAATGCCCAATCCCAATATCACAAAAAATGATGGGATGGAAACACTGATCCATTTGTTCCGTAACACCCATTGCAACATATCCTCATACTTTGTGATAAAAAGCATTAACGGCAACAACACCAAACCAATGAGGAGTAAAACAAACAGGCCATTAAGTATCAGGTTATGTGAGAATCCCAACGGTCTCCAATACACTGCCAACATGGTTATAATGAATAATAACATCACACCATATGGAATGTACTTTTGGAACTCCTTATCTAAAATATTGTAGTGAACAAGTAGCTTCAACAGTCCGAACAATGCAATGAATGTCAACACAAGGTAAAATCCAGAAACTAGGGATATTGCCCCAAGAACAATCAATAAAATTGATAGGAACGGAACATTTCGGCGTTCCTTTTTCTTGGTCATTATGATTGCAGCCACAGGGGGTAGGGCAAAAAGAGCCAAGCCAATGGCAGCGCACAACGCAACAGTTTTAGTAAAAGCCAAAGGAATAAACAACTTTCCCTCTGCCCCTGTTAAGGTAAAAACAGGTATGAAACTCACTATAGTGGTTAAGCCAGCCGTTAGTAGGGCTCCGGAAACTTCATTTGAAGCATTGAGAATCGTTGTTTGTACATTTTGTTCAGGGTTGGCCCTAAGATGTCTGGTAATATTCTCGGCAAGGACAATGCCCATATCCACCAAAGTTCCAATGGCAATGGCAATTCCTGATAATGCCACAACATTGGCTTCAACATTGGCTATTTTCATAGCAATGAAAACACTAAGGACGGCCAAAGGTAATAATCCGGAAACCAAAAATGAGGCTTTTAGACTTCGCAGCATAACAATGACCACCAAAATCGCTATAATGATTTCAAAAAGAAGGGCATCGCCCAAGGTGTCCAGGGTTTCATGTATTAAGACGGATCTATCGTAAAAGGGTACAATGGTCAACTGGGATATGGTACCATCTTCCAATGTCTTTTTGGGCAATCCCTTGCTTATTTTATCAATTTGGGCAGTAAGATTTTGAGTCACCTGCATAGGGTTCGCCCCGTATTGTGCCGTAACCACTCCTCCTACAACTTCAGCCCCTTCTTTGTCTAAAATCCCCCTTCTTTCGGCGGGGCCCAAGGAAACTTTGGCTATGTCCTTGATCAAAACCGGGGTGAAATTTTTTACAGAGACACTTGTGTTTTCAATATCCTCTGTGGAAGTAACATACCCCAAGCCCCTGACAAAGTATTCTGTATGGTTGATTTCCAAGGTCTGGGCACCACTACTCTTGTTGCTCTTTTTCACAGCATCAACCACTTGGTTCAATGAGATGCCATACTGCCGCATAGCTTCTGGGTCAACATCGATATGGTATTCCTTTACAAAACCTCCTACGGAAGCTACTTCTGAAACCCCCGTGGTGGAAGCCAACGCATTTTTGATATAAAAGTCCTGAATGCTACGGAGTTCCTGTAAATTCCATCCCCCTGTGACCTTTCCTTCGGGGTTTCTTCCTTCTAGTGTATACCAATAAATTTGTCCCAAAGCAGTGGCATCTGGTCCTAATTTAGGCTGCACTCCTTCCGGAAGCAATTCTTTGGGTAAAGTGTTCAGTTTTTCTAGGATTCTCGTCCGGGACCAATAAAACTCTACATCGTCCTCAAAAATGATGTAGACACTAGAAAACCCAAACATAGAGGTACTCCGAATGGATTTGACCCCTGGAATCCCCAAAAAACTAGATGTTAAGGGGTAACTGATCTGATCCTCGATATCCTGGGGAGATTGACCATCCCAACGGGTAAAAACAATTTGTTGGTTTTCGCCAATATTTGGTATGGCATCAACACTGACAGGATTGCTGGGAAAAATATCTGTACCAAACTTAAATGGTGATGTAACCACTCCGAAGAAAATGATCAGTGCGATCCATACGAGAACAATGACCTTGTGTTTAATTAGGAAGTGGATACCCTTGTTCAACATTATATGAGGTTGGGTTTAAATCAAATTTGGGTGAAGTTAATCAACTTATTCCTGTTATTGCTAATCTCCATTAACCATAAAAACCATAAACGAATGTTTATGGTTTTTATGCAGTTGAGATTTATATTTTACATCTTGATTATTAAAAACTCTGATCTTCTATTCTTTGAATGCTGCTCTTCGGTACAACGCACCCCATCTTTACAATCGTTCACCAATTGTGTTTCACCAAAGGCTTCATGCTCAATTCGCTCTTCAAAAATACCTTTGGAAATCACGTATTCCACTGTCCGTTCTGCCCTTCTTTCGGACAGCCATTGGTTATAGGTATGGGTTCCTCTGGAGTCTGTATGCGCCGTAATTCTGATATTCAATCCGGGCTCACTTTCCATAATGGCAACAAGCTCATCCAATAGTTCTTTATCCTTGGTAGTCAGATAAGAGGAATTTAACCTGAAGTATACATTGCCCAAATCGTTGATTTTATTTTGAAGTGCTGCCCTTCTTGCATCCTCTGCCGCTTTTTTAGCTTTTTCGGCGGCGGCGAGTTCAGCAGCTTCTTTCTCTCTCTGTAAACGCTCAGCAAGCAAACGTGCTTCTTCCTCTGCCTTTGCAATGGAATCTTGCACTCGTTGCTGTTCTTTTTCCATCTCTTCCAACAAGGCCAATTTTTCCAGTCCCTTTCTGGAAAGCCCTTTTTCGACCTCAAATCTGTAAGCTACGCCCAAAGCATGCTGTATGTGGTTTGTTGCATTGTCAATGCTCATGGCCCACTTCCCTGTAGTGTTGAAGTCCAATCCCCAGTGATCGGAGAACCAGGTCCTAAAACCTAATGTAGCGTTGTAAGTTCCCCTACCCTGGTTATTTGCATCGGTGTATCCTGCACCAATCCCAATGTAAGGGTCAAAAAAACCAGTTTCTCCCAAAATCATGTTAAGATCATAACTTACCCTAAAATCCAATCCAAAGTAATCTACATCTTCAGGGTTAATGGCCCTATCGATGATTTTTCCTTCCTTGTATTTATTATAGCTTCCAATAGCCTCAAGTCCAAGCCCGTTCTTAAAATAACGGCCTACGCTTATTCTGGACGGGTATGGAACCATGTTCCAAGCATTCTCTATGTCAAAAAGCCTGCTAAATTCGTGGCCTGAGTCATCCACCATATTGGTTCCCAAAGAAACCAACCAATAGCTCTGTACAATACTGTCTTTCTTGGTCATTTGGATATCCTGTGCAGAGATGGTCAATGCGAAGAAGCATACCAATACCGCAAGGGCCGGTTTTGAAGTATTCATGATAATTGATTTGAGGTTATCGTTAACAAAGCTATGTTAACTATACAAAAAGGTGAATTTTGCACTTTCAAGTGCTTTAATTTTCGACAAGACGCAATAAAAAAGGAATCTTTCGTTATTTACCACCCAATCTTTTTAAAACTGATCTCTTTTGAAACAAGTGGCATTTTGTAGACATAAAAAGGATAGGAGATAACTTGACTGTTTTCGGTACTTTTCTTTATTGTTGAGAGTTCCACGGCGATTGAAAGTACATCATCCGTTTGTTCAATTTGTGATAACATTGGGTCCCTTTGCCCTTGAATCTCTCCCAAACAGACCACTAGAAGCATTTCCTTTGAAAAGTCGACTGTAGGTACCGGAAGTCCTGGTTTTCGCGTCTTATTGATTTGTGCATAAAACTTGTTCAGGGATTTTTTGTCCTTTATGACACTTGTTTCATATTCCGAAATGCCACTATAACCATCTTGGGCAATTAAAATCAAATCTTCCATTTTTTCACCATACAAGGACTGGGCCTTACAGGAAAGTAAACATATCAACAATAAGGAAGACCAAAGGAATTTCATAAATCAGACTGTATTTTTAAAGCGGGAATTGTAGGCCTTTTCATATATCTCCTCATAAAGTGGCAATATATTGACAATATCAAATTTGGAGGCCACATTGTAAGCATTTTGCTTGAACTTCTCCAAAGTTTTGGTATCCCCTAAAATTTGCAAGGCCTTGCTGGCCATGTCGTTCACATCTCCAACATCGGACAAAAAGCCGGACACCCCATCAATATTTACTTCGGGAATTCCACCAGTATTGCTAGAGACCACAGCAACCTTATTGATCATGGCTTCCAAGGCTGCCAAACCAAAGCTTTCTGTTTCCGAAGGCAATAAAAACAAATCTGAAAAGCACAGAATTCTGTCAATCTCGGTACTATTCCCCAAGAACAATACCTTTTCCTTTAAGCCAAGATCATCACACATTTGTTCGGCCCTTTCCTTTTCAGGTCCTTCGCCTACCATGATAAGTTTTGCAGGCAGCTTTTTCTGAATACGGTCAAACACGCGAATCACATCTGGGATGCGCTTCACTTTTCTAAAATTACTGATATGTGTTATAATCCGCTCATTATCCTTGGCCATCAGCGAACGCTGGCAATCTGTATATTCCGTACTATATTTTGATTTTTCAACGAAATTCGGGATAACTTCTATCTCCTTCTCAATATCAAAAATCTCCAAGGTACTTTTCTTCAAGGCTTCGGATACCGAAGTGACGACATCCGATTTATTGATACTGAAGGTAACCGCAGGTTTGTAAAACGGGTGTTTCCCCACTAGGGTAATATCTGTTCCGTGCAGGGTTGTGATCATAGGGATAAAAATCCCATACTCCTGAAGCATTTTTTTGGCCATGTACCCTGCATAAGCATGCGGAATAGCGTAATGCACATGTAAAAGCTCAATATCGTACATTTTAATGGTGTCCACCAATTTACTGGACAAGGCCAACTCGTACGGTTGGTAGTGGAACAGGGGATACTCCGGGACATGGACTTCATGAAAATGGATGTTATTCCCCAAAAGCCCCAAACGAACGGGCTGTTTGTAGGTAATAAAATGTACTTCGTGCCCTCTTTCTGCCAAGGCTATACCTAATTCGGTGGCCACAACACCACTACCTCCAAAAGTGGGATAACAAACAATTGCAATTTTCATGAAAACAAAGCTACGGTAATATTTGTTTCTTAATTGATAATGGAATCATAAATAGCTTGTTGAATCCTGGTCCTAAGACCTGACTTAATCAACAAGGTATTGGTAGCCGATGGATAGGTCCGGTTAGATAAAAACACGTACACCAGCTCCGCATCGGGGTCTGCCCATGTGTAGGTTCCTGTAAACCCGCTATGGCCAAAACTCTTGTGTGATACACATCCACAAGTGGGTCCTTTTTCCTCTAGCTGAGGCTTATCAAACCCCACTCCTCTTCGTACATTTTTGTTGCAGAAGTAACAGGTATTGAATTTTTTCACCGTCCTGTCGTTCAAAAAACGTACTCCTCCATAATATCCACCTTGTAAATACATTTGCATGATTTTGGCCACATCGCTGGCTGTACTGAACAATCCCGCATGTCCTCCTACTCCACCCTGCATGGCAGCTCCCATATCGTGTACATAACCTTGCAAGGTCTGATATCGGAAATAGTTATCTTCCTCTGAAGGCACAATATCCTCTTTAGAAAACTTGTGCAATGGGTTAAAGGCAGTGTGTTGCAAGCCCATAGGCGTAAATAGAAATTCATCTATCAGTTCATCAAGGGATTTGCCGTAAGTTTCCTCTATATACTTTTTAAAAACATAGTAGCCCACATCGCTATACCGGTACCTATTGGATTTTAGGCTTTGCCTACCTATTCTGTTGTAAATGGAATCTTTATAGGCATTGGAAAGGTACAAGTGGTCCGCAACTTGATAAGAAAACCCCTCAGCTGGTGATTCTCTATAAAACTCTTCGGAAGGTTGCCTATCCTTGGTCAAAGTATCCAAATAAAAAGCTATCCACGCTGGAAGCCTACCATAATGTGACAATGCCTTCAATACGGTAACATCTTTTAATTCCGTATCTCCATATTCGGGTATCATCTCCTGAAACGTATTGTTAAGGGCTATCTTCCCTTCTTCCTCCATTTTCATTATCAAGGGTAGAGTCGATAGTATCTTAGTCAGCGAAGCCAAATCGTAGATAGAGTTTACATCTACTTGTTGAGTAGAATCGTATGTGGGTTTCCCAAAACTCTTATTATAGACTACCTTACCCTTTCTAGCAACCAAGACCTGTGCTCCTGGAAACATAAGGGAATCCAACCCGGAATGGACCAGACTGTCCACTTCGGCAAGCCTTGTGGAACTTAATCCCACCCGCTCAGGAATACTGTATCCCAAACGTTTCAAGGATTCCATTTTTTGTCCTGTGTTTACCGGAAACTCAGGATGCGCTGATACTGGTAACTTACCATTAGCCCCAATTGCCCCAAAAATGACCTCTGCTGCCTTTTCTTGCGCTATCTTACTATTCTGATAAGCCATGACCACGCCATCAATCGCATCAAAATTCAACACATCCAACAACGCATACGGCCTCGCAAAAACTGTTAAAATGGTATTACTGGTGCGCAATCTGGATATTTCTTGAAGCCAAAACAGCTCGTTTTTGGAAAATTTATATCCTTTCCATGGGTTTTGGTTGCTTTTGTGAAATCCTATGATGACCAAGTTATAGTCCGCCAATTCCTTTCGATACCCTGCCAAATCTTTGGCGTTTATTGCTGTTACTTTAAAATATTGATTTAGCGCATCCAAAAAAGGTTCGCCTTCGGCATCGCCAAAATGGACATAGGCAATTTTCTTGTTCTCCAGTTTTTTGATGGGCATCAAGGAAAAGTTGTTCTTCACTACTGTTATGGCTCCCTCAATAGCCTCTTCATACAGCACATCGTTCTCTATATCGTTTAAATCTTCATAGAGATTTTCCAAGACAACGGGTTTATAGTTTGACAAGCCTGCTTTATACTTGGCCATCAATATCTTTTTTACGGAATGCGAAAGACGTTCCTCGGTAATGGTCCCTGCTCGATAGGCTTCCACTATCTTTTGCTTGGCAGCCATTACGTTCACGGGCATCAACAACATATCATTCCCAGCTAAAAATGCCTGTAATTCCACCTCGCCATCCGGGGCAAATTCAGAAACTGCCTTCATGTTCAATGCATCCGTGAAAACGAGTCCCTTGAACCCCATTTCCTTCTGAAGCAGGTCCAACACAATATTTTTAGAAAGTGACGAGGGAAAACCTTCTCTTTGCTCTACGCTTGGAACCGCCAAATGGGCAATCATCACAGAACTCAAACCACTATCAATGGCCCTACTGAAAGGATAGAGCTCAATGGAATCCAATTGCTTCCTGTCTGAAGCGATAATGGGTAACGACTTATGGGAGTCGGTTGCGGTATCGCCATGTCCCGGAAAGTGTTTTCCACAAGACAGAACACCTGCCTGTTCCATCCCCTTTGCAAAGGCCATTCCCTTTTGGGCTACATTCAAAGGGTCTTCTCCAAAGGAGCGGTTACCAATAATAGGGTTTTGTGGATTGTTATTGACATCTAAATCAGGGGCGAAATTAATATGTACTCCCAATCGTTTCGCATGCTTTCCAATTTGATACCCAACCTTTTCAACAATATCATTATCCTGTATGGCCCCCAAGGTCATGTTCCAAGGAAATGCATACGTGGAATCCAAACGCATGGCAAGCCCCCATTCCGCATCCAGCCCAATCATCAATGGAGTTTTGGATTGCGATTGGTACGTATTGGTTAACATGGCTTGTTTAACAGGACTGCCCGGTAAAAAAATAACCCCACCAATACCTTCTTCTTTGACCAACTTGGTAATCTTATCCGTAGAAGCTTTATCTTGATTTGAAGCAATGCTCACCATGAACAGTTGCCCAATCCGTTCTTCAAGAGACATCTGTCCATATTGGTTTTCCACCCAATTCATTTGGGCAATGGAATCTTTGGTGACCAAAGGATTGTTCTGACCGTTAAGGCACAAACAAAAGAATAAGAAAAGGGGAAAGTAGAGGTTTCTTCGCATAAATATCTTGTCTATGACATGAACTTATCGCAGATAAAAATATTGCATTTCATCGAAGAATGTACTGAAATTAAGATAATTTAAGACTTTTGTTACACAAATCGGGCATGCCAACTTTCACTGGCGGGGACTTCCCAGTTCTCCAAATATTCCAGTTTACTGGCTACCAAATTGTTAAAAACAATGGTGTTTTTTGATACCGCCTTCTCTTTGGCCATTCTTTTAAAATCCTTCAACGGTTTATATGCGATATAATCTCCTTGCTTAAAGGAAACATTCATCCTGTCCAACAATGTCACATCGTATTTTTGCTCCAAAGTTTGGATAAAATGTACCGAAGCATCTATGGAACAACCTGAAGCACTGGCATTCGACTGATCTAATCCTACAATGATAAATCTCTTGTATTTTATCTCAAATCCGGCATGCAAATCACTTCCATGAGCTGTCCATTGCTGTAGAAAATTGGATAATGCTTCCTCAATTTCTTCCTGTTCCGCATCGGTAAAGCTTCTATTGGATTGATAAATCCATATTCTTGAATGACCCGGAAGGTCTTTAAATTCTGTCAACATAACTAAATGGAGTTTGCTAAAAGCTCGGCCACATCCATGACCGAAACACTATCTTCTTTCTCATGGGCTTTAATCCCATCCGTCATCATGGTATTGCAATAAGGGCATCCTGTTGCGATAATATTGGGTTGGGTCTCCAAAGCATCTTTCGTTCGTAAAACATTAATGTCCATATCTCCCTTTTCTGGTTCTTTGAACATTTGTGCCCCTCCAGCACCGCAGCACAAAGCCCTACTCTTGTGCCGTTTCATTTCTACCAATTCGGCATTGGTTTTGGAGAGCACGTCCCTGGGAGCTTCAAAAACTGAATTGGCACGACCAAGGTAACAGGGGTCATGGAAGGTTATGCGTTTTCCTTTGTACTTCTCGCCTTCTATTGTTAAACGCCCAGAATCCAACAATTCCTTTAGAAATTGGGTATGGTGCACTACCTCGTATTTTCCACCAAGGCCCGGATATTCATTCTTTAGGGTATTGAAAGAATGCGGGTCGCAGGTTACAATTCGCTTTATTTCGTAGCCATTCAACAATTGAATGTTCATCATGGCCTGCATTTGGAATAAAAACTCGTTTCCAGCTCTCTTGGCCACATCTCCAGTAGAACTTTCCTCTGATCCCAAGACAGCAAAATCCACCTTAGCTTTGTTCAGCAACTTTACAAAGGCCCGGGTTATCTTTTTGGCACGATCATCATAACTGCCAGCAGAGCCCACCCAGAACAATATTTCCGGCTGCTTTCCTTCCGCCATAAATTGCTGCATGGTCTTTACTGTCAATTGCTCGCTCATAGTCCTAAAATTATTCGTTCACCCAATTTAAACGATCCATTTGGTTGTACGGCCAAGGGGCTCCATTGTTTTCTATATTGGACATCATTACGTTCAATTCAGATGGTGCGGCAGATTGTTCCATTACCAAGAACCGCCTCATCTCCATAATAATGGACAAAGGGTCTATACTCACTGGGCAAGCCTGAACACAAGCATTACACGTAGTACATGCCCATAACTCTTCCCTGCTGATATAATCATCCAAGAGTTGTTTCCCATCCGAAACAAACGTTCCCTTGTTGGCATCCATTACCTTTCCTACTTCTTCCAAGCGATCTCGGGTATCCATCATAATCTTCCTTGGAGATAGTTTTTTCCCAGTCTGATTGGCCGGACACTCCGAGGTACACCTTCCACATTCGGTACAGGTATAGGCATTGAGCAATTGCACCCAATTTAAATCCATTACGTCCGATGCCCCGAATTTCTCAGGTACTGGAGCATCAGCAGGTGGTGCTGCAAAAGGGTCTGCCGATGGATCCATCATCAATTTTACTTCATTGGTGACAGACTCCAAGTTATTGAATTCCCCTTGGGGTTTGACCTTCCCATAGTATGTGTTGGGAAACGCTAAAAGGATATGCAAATGTTTTGAATAATAGAGGTAGTTCAAAAAAGTTAAAATACCCAAAATATGCAGCCACCATGCGGTACGCTCTATAATAACCAAAGTGGAAATGGACAATCCATCCATTAGGGGTAATAAAAATTGACTGACCGGAAAGGCTCCTGCTTGGGTATAATGTTCTGCTCCCGATTGTTGTAATTGAAAATCGGCAGCATTCATGGTCAAGAAAAGTACCATCAACACAAATTCTATGTATAGAATCATGTTTCCGTCTTTCTTGGGCCATCCTTTCATTTCTGGTTTGATGAACCGTTTCAATCTGATGATGTTTCTTCGAATCCAAAAAATCGTTACGGCCACAATGACCAAAAGTGCTAAAACCTCAAATGAACCGATAAGAAAATCGTATAGGCCTCCTAAAGGAGAAAACAGTCTGTGAGTACCCAAAATACCATCTAGGATGATTTCGAGCACTTCAATGTTAATGATAATGAACCCCACATAGACAATGATGTGCATAAGCCCAGCAACTGGGCGAACAACCATTTTACTCTGTCCCAATGCAATCCTAACCATATTCCTCCATCGTTGTGGCTTATGGTCACTTACATCAACATCTTTCCCCAATTTGATGTTTCTAGCGAGCTTTTTAACATTCTTGACAAAAAAACCGATACCCCCTATCAGGGCTATTAGAAAAAGAATGTTGGGAAGGTATTGCATATCTTAATTTTGGTCCTGTTCGGCAGGGTCTTTTTCCGGTAGGGTGTACTCTTTCTGTTTTTTACCGAATACGGATACGTTTACATATCGTTTTGGGTTGAGCCTAAAGTCCTGAAGCAGTAAATCCAGTTCTCGCGAAGCTTCCGCAAGATTATTGTACAACTTATCATCGTGGGCAAGCTTGCCCAAAGACCCTTCCCCTTTTTCAATTTTTTCAAGAACTGTATTCAGACGGTCAACCGTAACCTGAAAATTGGAGACAGTTTGCGCCAATCCGGCATTGGCCAATGAATCGGACAATTTTGAGAAATTTGTAGTGATGTTGTCCACATTCTTCAATGAACTATCCAATTGCTCCTTGTTGTTTTCCAACAGGCCATTGAGTTTATCTGCACTGCCCTTAAAAGAATTTACCATTTCATGAAGGGCAACTATGGTTTGTTTAAGTTCCCTTTTTGTAGGATCGTCCAAAATCTGGTTCACGTTCATCAAAAGTGAATCGGCATTGGAAACAGCCCCTTCAACCTTCATCTGTAACGGAGTAAGTTTTTGCTGCACCAATTCCGTAATCCCTGGTTTAATGTTAGATGTAAGGGTGTCTCCGGATTTTGCACGCGGGGCGTCATCAAAAACAGGGTTTATCTGGATTCCTTTCCCCCCTATAATTCCAGTGTCATAAAGTTCTGCAACACTATTTTCGGAGAATTCAAATTCGTTGCTGACGGTAAAAGTGACCACCAATTTCCCTGAACTGTCCTTAAATTTAATATTGTTTACGTTGCCCACGTTCAACCCGTTGATAGATACTTGGGTTCCGGCTTGCAGTCCTCCCACATTGTCATAGACAGCATGAAAAGTCTTGTTGTTTTCAAAAAGGGAGGCGGATTTTAGGTAACTCAACCCAAAAATAAAGGCTAAAATCCCAGCTAACACAATAACCCCAGTTTTGATTTCCCTGGATAGTTTCAAAAGATTCGGTTTATGGTTTTAAACAAAATTAGGAATATTTTTGACAAGGCTATCATTGTGTGGACAACCTAATTTACCGCTTGCGAAATGGGCACGCGTTTTCCGTTTTTATAGGCTACAATATACGATGTGGTATACCCCTTGGCATCTGCATTGGCCTTAAGCCTTTTGGCCTCTTCCAAAGTTGGGGCGTTACCATACATATATCTGTACAAATTTTTAAAAGGCTCTCTGGATAATTGGTCCAATCCATTAAAATTTTGTCCATTTAGTGGAATGCTCTTGGCGCTCGCCAAAAGCTGTACTTTAAAAACCACATCTGATTTACTTGCTGCCGATGGGATAACATCTTCTTTTTCTTCTTTAGTTACCGGCCGCTCAACTGTTTGTGGTTTGTTCTCTTTGATTTCTTCTGTTTTCGTAGGAGCTATATCTTTTTTTTCTTCAGGAATATCCACTGCAACTTCTGTATCTTCAATCTCTAGACTGGTATTGGGTTCCACACCACTGACAATGTCCGATTTATAGGCCAAAACTGCATCCGCAATTGCCTTTCCCATTTCAGCCTGCCCTTTTGATGAATTTAGGTAAGTTCCTTCATTTTTATTGGTTAAAAAGCCTGTTTCTACCAAAACACTGGGCATAAAAGTTTGATGTAGCACTATAAACCCTGCTTGCTTTACTTTTCTATCTTTTCTTTTGAGTTGTTTGGTGAAATTATCTTGAAGCCTTTTTCCAAGCATAATGCTCTGGTCTAAAAATTCTTCCTGCATAATGGTAAGGCCAATGACAGACTCTGGAGAATTGATATCGTACTCCGCATAACGTTGTTCGTAATCGTCCTCTAAGTAAATTACCGAGTTTTCCTTTTTGGCCACTTCAAAATTTTGTCGGTTGGCATGCAGTCCCAAAACAAAAGTACCGGCCCCATGAGCGTCCGAATTATGGGAATCACAATGTACGGATACAAAGAGGTCCGCATTGGCTTGATTGGCTATTTCCCCTCTTTTAAATAAGTCAACAAAAGTGTCGTCCTTTCTAGTATAAACGACTTTGACATCCGGATGCTTGCCTAATTCCTCACCTGCCTTCAGCACAATTTTTAGCGCAATATCCTTTTCCAAATACCCATTTCCAAGGTTCCCCGGGTCATGCCCTCCATGTCCTGCATCCAAAACAACAACAAATTTATCCTTGGGAGGGAATTCGGTATTATTTTTGGTGAAGGACGTTAAAGTGAGTACTGATAGGAAAAAAACCAAAAATGTTGACCTGCTTTTATTCATAAGAACCGAGTAATTATAGTGTTCCTTATTGGTTAAAAATATCGTAATCCGCCATAATCAGAACAAAAAATATATGTAAGTTTGAGCCCAAAAACTGAGCCAAACCAGCACAAAAATAGGATTTATCACGTTGCAATCAAATAAACATCTTTTAGTTTTCCTATTTGTTCTTCTTTGTGGCACAGCATCCTTAGTGGCTCAGGAAGACCCTATTATGCCTTTGCCCATAAAAGCCATACAGGATAGCATAACAGCTCCCTTGATGCCGGCTAATTTCCTAAAAGGTCCCAATGAGGTTGATTCTGTTGAGGTGGATTCCGCAGCCCAAAAACAGCCTTTATTGTTGGATAAAATCAAATACAAGGCCAAGGACTACGTAAAACTCAGCCAGAAAGATAACAAAATTTATTTGTACGACGAGGCAGAAATCTATTATCAAGATACCGAACTCAAAGCTGGTGTTATTGTAATGGATTATGTGAAAAATGAGGTTTATGCCGGTCGAATGAGGGATTCCACAGGTACTTTTTCGCAAATTCCTTATTTTAAACAAGGGGACAATGAGGTACGCCCTGACTCCATTCGTTTTAATTTTGACACCCAAAAAGCGTTGATCTGGAATTCCAGAACGGAACAACAAGCTGGACTTGGGCAATTGGGCAGCGATGCCATGAAGGTATATGCTGAGGTCACCAAAAAGGAAAACGACTCCGTGTACTTTCTAAGTGAGGCTAAATTGACTACCTCAAAGGACACTATAGATCCAGATTATTATATCCGTGTTCGCAAGGCCAAGTTTGTGCCCAAGAAAAAAATCATTGCTGGCTATAGCAATATGTATATTGTGGATGTTCCCACCCCCATTGCTTTGCCATTTGCGTATTTTCCTTTGACCACGGGGCGAGTGGCCGGATTGCTCTTCCCTACTTTTGGTAATGATCCCCAAAGGGGATATTTCCTTCAGAATGGAGGGTATTATCTACCCATAAGCGAATATGTAGACCTTAGTGTTACCGGAGATTTCTATACCAATGGCAGCTATGGGTTTAGAGGGCAGTCCATATACGCAAAACGTTACAATTTTAAGGGAAACATCAATTTTAGCTATGAGAACCTTATCCGAAGTCAAAAGGGGTTCGACGATTATAGCCGTACCAGTAATTACAATATTAGGATAACGCATACACAGGATCCCAAGGCAAGTCCCTATTCACGATTTTCAGCTTCTGTGAATCTGGGAAGTAGTCAATACTATACCAACTCCCTGAACCAAGTAAACCGAAACAACTCCCAAACGAACACTTTTGCTTCGTCCATAAGCTATTCCAAAACATTTCCGGCCTATCCGTCCGTGAATACTAGCTTAACTTTGACACATACCCAAAATACGCGATCTGAAGAGAGAACCATAAATATGTCGTTGCCAACGTTCCAAGCCAGTATGGAGCGTATTTTCCCATTTGCCAAACGCGATGGAATAAAAAAAGGCATCCTGCAGAATATCAACTTTCAGTATGATGTGAACGCCCAAAACAGTATAACTACCAATGAGGAAGACTTTTTTACGAGCAAAATGTTCGATGATGCCAAAATTGGGGCGAGGCACCGTATTCCTATTGGGACCAACTTCAAGGTCGCCAAATATTTGAGTGTTAGCTTAAATGGAAGTTATGAGGATGTATGGACACTCGAGACCATCCGCCGCAGATATGTTGAAGAGGAAGAAAGGGTTGTAACAGATACAATTGCCGGGTTTGACCGATTTAACCGTTATAATCTAGGAGCGAGCATTGGTACCGTGGTATATGGTACCTTTAATTTTGGAGAGGACAAAAAAATCCAAGCTATCCGCCATGTTATGAGACCTTCCATTGGATATAGCTACACGCCTTCCTTTGAACAATTTTATGATAGCTATATAGATGGCGATGGTGATGAAGTACAGTATACCCCTTATGAAACAAGTATCTATGGAAGGCCCTCGTTAAGCAAGGGAAGCTCCCTTAACTTCTCATTACAGAATACTTTGGAGGCCAAGGTCAGGGACAAGGACTCAACGGCCACTGAACCTAGAAAAGTGAGCATCCTTAGCAACCTTACCCTATCAACCAGTTATAATTTTGAAGCCGATTCGTTAAAGTTGAGCCCTTTCA
The DNA here is from genome assembly GCF_004916895.1 of Flagellimonas alvinocaridis. GTDB lineage: Bacteria > Bacteroidota > Bacteroidia > Flavobacteriales > Flavobacteriaceae > Flagellimonas > Flagellimonas alvinocaridis. The sequence goes on along the minus strand of NZ_SNTZ01000009.1, from coordinate 52,396 downwards.
ACTTATCTGGTTCCACTGAAATCATTAAAAAAGTCCCTATTAACTTTGCCGCTACTTTTGATCCCTACGCCATAGACAACAATGGTAGAAGAATAAATACCCTGAACATAAAAAATGGGGGTGGTTTGGCACGATTGACATCAGCGCGTATAAATACCGGTTTTTCCTTGAACAGTGAAATGTTCAAGAAAGGAGCCAAAGACAAAAAAGAAGAGGATGACCAACAGGGGCAACCAGATTATGGTGCCAACCCGTTTGAACTTCAGGGCGCCCGTGATGGGGAACCGCATTTTAAAAAGGATGATGCCGGCACTGACGAAGTGGACAGTCCAACCTACAGAACGGACATTCCGTGGGATGTTAGACTTACCTACGTGGCCACATACAACAACAGAAACAGGGAGAAAGAGATTACCAACCATTCCCTAATGTTCTCTGGGAACGTGCAGCTAACCCCCAAATGGGAAGTTGGTTTCAACTCTGGTTATGATCTAAAGAACAAAGGTTTTGCAGATACACGGTTCAACTTTAAAAGGGATTTAAGCAGTTTTAGGCTCAGTTTCGATTGGACGCCTTTTGGTAGATATGAACGATGGTATTTCTTTATTGGTATAAAGAGTTCCATCCTTAGTGACCTGAAATGGGAAAATAGAAGTCAGCCTTTTAGCAGAAGATAATTTTAAATATCTTCAAACCTTATAACAGAATCAAAACCGTCCATCATGAAGAAAATCATAAATACTCCAAAAGCCCCTGCACCCATCGGACCATACAATCAAGCTGTACTGATTAAGGATACGCTATATATTTCGGGGCAAATCCCAATTGATCCCGCTACGGGAAAGTTGGTGGAGGGAGATATTAAAAAGGAAACCAAACAGTCCATGGAAAACCTAAAAGCCATCTTGGACGAAGCTGGGTTGACTTTTGAACATGTGGTAAAAACCTCAATTTTCATTAAGGACATGCATCAATTTTCTGAAATAAACGAAGTGTACGGCACTTACTTTGATGCTGCAACGGCACCAGCAAGGGAAACTGTTGAAGTGGCCAACCTCCCCAAGTTTGTAAATGTTGAAATTTCGATGATTGCCGCTAAATAGTTTGCTGGTGAAACTCTACCAAGCCTTCTATGGGCCTTCTTCGTATAACCCCAAGAATAAGATCGTTCCTTTCCAAACAAGCTTTTAGCTCGTCTTGAAGGAAGTGGGCAATACTACCCACAAAGCTAATGGGAACCTTGGTGGCCAATTCAAACTGCATAATGTAGTTGTTCACAAATTGCTGCAATCCTTTCTCTATGACCCCTTTGCAATAAGGGTGTTCTTTATTTTCGATAATGAAACGGGCAAAAGTGGCCAGATAGGTGTTTGGGTTCGGCTGCTTGTACAAGTTTTCTTTGATCACATCTGCTTCAAGGTTATACTCTTTGGCAAACTTGATTCCCAAATCCTGTGGCATTTTATGAAAATAGTAATCCCTTAAAAGTTTTCTTCCGAAGAAATTACCACTTCCATCATCCATTAAAATGTAGCCCAATGAGGTTACTTTTTGCATTAATTGATGACCATCATAATAACTACAATTGGAGCCTGTTCCTAAAATACAGACAATCCCCTGACGTCCTATATTGGTAGTTGCATATATAGCTGCGTAGGTATCTTCCCTAACTTCTGCCTTTGCATTGGGGAAAAAGTCCTTGAAAATTTCCTTTAGGAAATTTTTCATGCGGTCTGTACCGCAACCTGCTCCGTAAAAATATAACTGACGTACTGTTTCCCTGTTCTTGGAAAGCTCAAAATTGTTGGCCAATCTATCCTCAATCACCTCTCGCGTAAGCACTTCTGGACTTAATCCCAGTGTTTGGGTAAGGAACAATTGTTTCCCTTTTTCATCCAATGCAATCCAATCGGATTTAGTGGCTCCACTATCCACAATCAAAATCATATACGTCGAAGTTTTTTGGTTGAATCCAAAAGAGGGCATCCACCCTCTTTTGGACCTATATGCAAGATACTAAATTAAAGGCTCGCGGCGTATTCGGCCAAGTCTACCAATTTATGGGAATATCCGGTCTCATTATCATACCATGATACCACTTTGAAAAACTTGGAATTTAGTTCAATCCCAGCTTCTGCATCAAAGATGCTCGTTCTGGTGTCGCCCACAAAATCTTGGGAAACCACAGCTTCATCCGTATAGCCCAAAACACCGGCCAATTCACCATCGGCCGCTTTTTTGAATGCCTTTTTGATTTCCTCATAGGAGGTTTCTTTTTCCAAACGAACCGTTAAATCCACAACGGATACATCGGCAGTAGGCACTCTAAAGGCCATACCGGTAAGTTTTCCCTCCAAAGAAGGAATAACCTTGGTTACCGCTTTGGCGGCTCCAGTAGCGGCAGGAATAATGTTCAAGAGAGCACTTCTTCCTCCTCTATAATCTTTTCTAGATGGTCCATCTACGGTCATCTGTGTAGCTGTAGTAGCGTGAACCGTGGTCATTAACCCTTCCTCAATTCCAAACTCATCATCAAGTACCTTGGCCAAAGGAGCCAAACAGTTGGTGGTACAAGAAGCGTTGGATATAATGGTATCCGAAGCTTTAACATCTTGATGGTTAACTCCCATTACAAACATAGGAGCGTCTTTTGATGGTGCAGAAATAACAACTTTCTTGGCACCTCCGTCAATGTGATATTGAGCGGTTTCCAAAGTGGTGAAGATACCTGTACATTCAGCTACAACATCAGCACCAACCTCATCCCATTTTAAATTCTTGGGGTCGCGCTCAGCAGTGATTCTAATGGTTTTTCCGTCTACAATAAGATTTCCATCTTTAATTTCGATAGTTCCATCGAATCTACCGTGAACCGAGTCATACTCCAACAAATAGGCCAGGTGTTCCACATCCAGCAAGTCGTTGATCGCAACTACGTCCACATTGTCCCTTTTTACGGTTGCACGAAACACCAACCTTCCAATTCTACCGAATCCGTTGATTCCTATTTTCAATTTTGACATTTTCTCTCCTTTTTGTTTTTAAATTATGTTGTCATTATATCTGAAACTCTAATGAGTTCTTGGTCTATTTCTGTATGCGCCTTGATTGCTTCGGCAATTGGGGTAAGCACCAATTTGGTGTCTTTTATCCCTACCATGAAGTTGGATTTGCCCTCTAACAGGCTTTCCACTGCCTTTACACCCATTCTACTGGCCAAGACACGATCAAAACATGTTGGATTACCTCCTCTTTGCATATGTCCCAAAACAGATACCCTTACATCGTAGATGGGTAAATGCTCTTCTACATATTCTTTAAGCTCGAAAACGTTCTTCCCTATTTTATCACCTTCAGCGACAATAACTATACTGGAGGATTTTCCGGATTTTTTACTTCGCTTAAGGGACTCCACCAAACGCTCAAGGCCTAAATTCAACTCTGGGATCAAAATCTCTTCTGCACCAGCACCAACTCCCGCATTTAGGGCGATATGGCCCACATCCCTTCCCATTACCTCTACAAAGAACAAACGGTTATGGGAACTGGCCGTATCCCGTATTTTATCAACCGCCTCAACTACTGTATTGATGGCTGTATCAAAACCAATGGTATAGGAAGATCCTAAAATATCATTGTCTATGGTACCTGGAATTCCCATCACGGGAAAACCAAATTCCTCATTAAAAAGCATGGCTCCGTTAAAACTGCCATTACCCCCAATAACCACAAAGGCATCTATGCCTTCTTTTACCAATTGGTCGTATGCCTTTTGCCTTCCTTGCTTTGTTCTAAACTCTTCACAACGGGCAGATTTTAGGATGGTCCCGCCTTTATTTATAATATTGTTCACACTACGGGCATCCAAGGCCTTAAAATCACCCTCGATCATACCTTGATACCCTCGGTAAATACCTATACATTCAATTTTGAGATACGCACATGTACGGACAACAGAACGAATTGCCGCATTCATCCCAGGAGCGTCTCCCCCAGAGGTAAAAACCCCTATTTTCTTAATTTCAGAAGCCATTCAAATTTTTAAAGGGTCAAAACTAGGAAACTTTATTTAAAATATGGATGCCTTAATAATTTATTTACTTCCATCCATTTTTTCAAACGTTTTCGTAAAGAATTAATCGAATTGCGTGAAAAAATACAAGGCTATTTTCTGCCTTTTGAGGGAGAATCTTTCTTGGGTAAAAAGCGGATCAAACTATCTTGGCCCATGACTTCTTGAGTCTCTATTTGCCTTGGACGTTCCGGTTCTTTTTCTTTCTTTTTGAAGACTCTCTGCATCAACTCCTTAAAACTATTGAAATCTACTTGATACGATAGTCCCACACCTTGGGTGTATCCTTGCCTTTCGGCCAAAAATCTTTGTATCTGATTTTCCCGATTAAAAATCTTGGCACTCAAGGTCCCTTGCTCGTTCAAGAGTACCTGCACCTCCACATCTCCGGCAACAACGGTCTCTGAAACTCCACCAACGGGCACCCCTACTCTTCCGTTCACCAGAATTTTATCTGAAATCTGTGTGGAAACTGTAACCCCAATCCTGTTTTCGGTCCGAGTACTGGCCTCAGGGTCCAATAGACCTTGCTCGTAAGACACGCCCAAATTGAACTTGTCATTCTCTCCTCCCAAAATTTGATTCAACAGCCCTGAAGCAGTTTGGATCAGGTTCCCTGTCACGGCTTGTTGATTAATCCCTGATTGCGAATCCACAAAAGTACCTTGGGCCAAGAGAAAAAATGCATTTCGCTCCTTTACGGTTGGATCTTGCAGCCTATACTGTAGTTCAGACTGTACTACCGAGCTTGTGCCCGGAAAATCAATATCAAAATTAATGTTTGGACTTTCCAGCTCTCCATCCAAACGAACAATTACCTCTGTTGGGATCCTTCCTGAAAAACCTGAGTTATCCAAAAGCGGAGCGGGGTTGGCATTAAGGGAATAGACGGCTTCTAAGTTTAATTGTGCTGCCAAGGGGTCTCGCTCCCAAAGAATGGTCCCTCCCGGTCGTACCTTAAATTTTTTATCGATGACTCCTCCGTATTTAAAGTTATACTCTCCGGTTACCGCTACGAATTCCCCATACATGTTAAACTTTCCGTTGGTATTGATCTCTATCAACAAAATTCCTTCCCCCGTACCTTTTAATGAGCTTCCCGTGCCCCTGTCCACCACTATCTCTACCTCGGCTTCTGGTGTTACGGCCAAGTCAAAAGCCATTTCCAAACCTTGATATTCCTGTAGCACCCGCTCTTCTTCGAAAGAATTAGATCCTCCTTTTTCTATGAAATTGATAAACGAATAGTCTCCCACACTGGTTACATCGCTCAATGGAATCTTTAGGGACGTCCCTCTGGCTGTTGTGGCATCCACAGCAATGGTGAGGGCATCGGTTGAACCATAAATGCTTCCCGTGCCATTGATGAAACCTTGTCCGTAGTAGAGCGACTCCTCATCAAAATCAGTGTTCAGGATCATAAACCTGTTGTTCTTGGTGTCCACATCCAACCCAAGGTACCAATCCGAAAAACCGGTATGGCTAATGGTCCCATCCAGAGTTGCTTTGGTCCCCTCCGCCACATCGGAAAGTCCTACGTTTTCAAAATAAAAGGTCTGATCAAAAAGACGGACGCGGGAATAGGGTGCAAAATTGTAATCCACATTAAGGTATGGAATCCCAAGGCCCGCATTGACCAAGCTTAAAGATCCATTGATTGAAGGATTGTATAAATCGCCCGTAATCTTGGCACTACCGATTATACTCCCTCTTATGTTGGAAATAACCCCATCACCCAATGGGCTAAAGGGTTCTAAACTAAAATCGGTGAAATTGGCGGCAAGATCTAATTGCTGTTGATTGTTAATATTGGTCACCTTGCCATTGATGCTCATTTTCTCTTTGCCGTTATCGTTCAACCATGTGCTTACCCCAAACTGGGTAAGGTTATTGTTCCCAAAAATGCCTACTTCCAAATCTCCCAAACGGATATCGTTGACACTAAAATCTTTTATGTTAAGACTGGACGTTGGCAAATATTTACCGTCTTTCTGTAAAATATTGAGGAACCCATCCACTGCGCCATTTAACTTAAGACTATCAATAGCCGGTGTGATCTTGTTCAAGGATACGATCTTAAACTGAAGGTCAAGGTCTTTGTATGTGGAATCTGCAAGCTCACCACGCAGTCTGATCTGTTCTTGGCTGTTGTTGTCCATGACAACGTCCTCTATAATTATGCTGTCCAAGGTTTTGTTGATGATGACCTTGTTCTTGCTGTTACCGTCCTTGTTTAACACCCACTTATTTCCCTTAAAACTAATATCAGACTTTTTAAGTCCAATTACAGATCTGTTGTTTTCATTAAAGGTGTGATAGAAATTCAGATTATAGCTGTCATTGTACTCGCTGCCTCCTTTAAATTCGGTCCTAAAGAAAAGCGTATCCTTTAGTGTGGTGTTGATAAGGCTAAAGTCTTTGATATCATAATAAACCGTTGACATATCCTCTACAGAAACAAAGGTGTTGAAGAGCGGGTTTTTATTGTCCACCTTGAGTTCAACATTATCGAACTTATTTTCAAAGGCCTCTATGCTGGGCGATTTAAACGTGAGCTTAAAATCCCCTTCATCCGCAATGATGCTACCCCGCATGAAAGTATTGGGTCCAAAAACCAGATCGGGGAAGAAAACATCGATGATCTTATTGTAAATCTTAAAATTGAAGTCCAAATGCTGACCTTCGGAAATTTCAAAGGGTTTATAATTGGTATATATGCTTCCTACGGAGTTTTGAACCAATTGACCTACCTCATTGACCTTGAATTTCCCCTTAACGTAACCTGTAATGATGTCCGGTGAATTGATCTCTATGGTTCGGACCGTATCTCGATCAAACGATGAAAAGACGGCAAAATCCTCAAAATAATAGGTGGTATTTATATTTTGATAGGTGGTGTTGGAAAAACGCATTTGACCCACCATATCATCCAAGGTCCTTCCTTCAATATCCATATTCACATGACCTTTGAATATGGAAATGCTGTCATCAATAAAATTGAGTTCCTTAAGATCGGCGTAGTCCACGGCAGCAATAAAGTTGAATTTGTTCTCCGTACCGCCAAAATCAGCCAAACCTTTAAAATCGAATCGGAAATTTTCATCATTGCAAAGCAAAGTACCATCAAACAGTTGTTCCTTTAAAATCCCGGAAACCTTTATGTTGTTGTATTCGTAATTGTTGTACTCCAGTTTGTATACTTCGCCAATGACTTCCGTGTTCAAGTACTCGGCAATAAACCCATTTCCTTCAACATTTACATCCATTGATGTATGGCCGAGCTTATTATTGTCCACAAAATCACCCAAATCAAAATCTATGAGCGAAATAAACCCAATATAAGAAGCATTGTCTATGGTCTGGATGTTGGTCATTTGTAAATCCACATAACTGTCCCCAAGAGCCGTATTGAGATTTACCCTTGCATCCAAGGAAGTTTCGGTGACCTCTGCATCTCCACGAACCGTGAACTGCCCCAGTTTTTGTACCGAAGCTGGTATGTTCTTACCCAAAATATTAGGCAGGATGGCCCTTAGCTGATAATAGCTGGAAGTAAGATTGTCCAAATCGGCCTTCATAACAAATGGAGCCTCCTCACTAAAAATATTGCTGAACACAAAATCTCCATGAATACCTGTGTTCTCCATATGCACATACAGGTCATTCACCTCAAGTTGATTGAGTACCCCACCCATTTGCCCTGAAAATGTAACCACCCTGTCCTTACCAAATTCGTTGTAAAATGCATTGACATCATTGAGGGCCACACTGGATTCATCAAATTGGGCTTCAATGTTCACCTTATCCAAAAATTCGGAAAAGTCTTCCCTGTCATAATTAAAGACAAGATTTCCCTTGATCTCGGATTCCTCCGTATCGATAAGAAGGGAGTCAAACCGCATCTGCTCCTTGGTATAGGTGAAATCTGTTACGAGTTTCTTAAGTCTGATTCCTCTTTTTGCCAATGTGGACAAGTCCTCTATTCTAAGGGTTACCTTGGGGCCCAAAATCTGGAAATCGCGCACCAACACTTTCAACTCAGAAAAATTCAGGGTTTCTTCCGATTCAAGGTTCTCGTCAATCAATCGAAACCTACCGCTATTTATTTGGATTTCATCGGATGACATAAAAAAGGGCGGTGTTCCTGGCGGTCTAGGTTTACCATCGTCCAATTTCGCTACAAAAACATCTAGATTGGTATCCTTTTCCCCTTCATAGGTCTTTAGGTCAAAAATGATTCCATCCACTTCCATATCCCCAAACTCCAACGTACCATTAGCCATGTTGCGGATATTCAATATGGAGGTGCTCAACTTATGGATATAAGCCAAGGTGTCTTTTTTATAGTCTTCAATATAGATTCCCTTGATACCTGCGTTGAGCGTAAAAAGCGACAGGCTGACCCGATCAATCTGAATATTGGTCCCAAACTCCGTATTTATGGAATCTGTGGCATACTTTGCAATCTTTGTCTGCACCACGGGCATGGACAAAATAAGCGAGCCCAAGACCAATAAAAGCACCAAGGCCAACAGGGATCGTATTACTATTTTGCGAAGTTTTTTGATAGGGCTTTATGTTTTACCTTTGATGACCAATTTTTGTTCCAAAAACAGTGACAGACAAAAAAAATTATATCCTTGCCATAGAATCTTCATGTGACGACACTTCAGCTGCCGTTTTATGCAATACAAAGGTACTGAGCAATGTGGTGGCCACACAAGAAATACACAGGCAATATGGCGGCGTTGTCCCTGAGTTGGCATCACGGGCACATCAACAAAACATTGTTCCAGTGGTACATCAGGCCTTGGCCAAAGCAAATATCGATAAAAAACAACTATCTGCCATAGCATTTACACGAGGCCCTGGACTTATGGGTTCCCTGCTTGTGGGTACTTCTTTTGCCAAGTCTTTGGCATTGGGATTGAACATTCCCTTAATTGAAGTGAACCACATGGAAGCCCACATATTGGCACATTTTATTGAAGATGGAGATAAGACACCTCCCAAATTCCCGTTTTTGGGAATGACCATTAGTGGTGGGCATACACAAATTGTAAAAGTTTGTGACCATTTTGATATGGAAATTCTAGGTGAAACCTTGGATGATGCGGTGGGCGAAGCTTTTGATAAGAGTGCCAAACTTATGGGCTTACCGTATCCTGGAGGCCCGTTGGTAGATAAGTACTCCAAGTTAGGCAATCCAAATGCCTTTGAATTCCCGAAACCCAAGGTGGATGGACTCAATTTCAGTTTTAGTGGCTTAAAGACCAGTATTCTTTATTTTCTTCAACGGGAGACACAAAAAAATCCAGCCTTTGTGGAAGAGAACATCAATGATATCTGCGCCTCAGTACAGTATACTATTTTAGAAATTTTAATGGACAAATTGACCCTGGCGGTTGAACAGACCGGAATCCAAGAAATTGCCATTGGGGGTGGCGTAGCGGCAAATTCCGGAATACGTGCTCGACTCAAGGAAGCTGAAGAAAAAATGGGATGGAAAACCTACATCCCAAAGTTTGAATATTGCACAGACAATGCCGCCATGATCGGTATTGTGGGGTACCTGAAGTTTTTAAAAGGGGATTTCACAAACCAAAGTGTGGCCGCCAAGGCCCGGTATGCAATTGGGAGCTAAGCCCTCCCTAGATTCACGGATTATTCGGATATTTGGGAAAAGTATAACCCCGACACATGGCCTATAACGAAGAAACAGCACGTAGGATACAACACCTTTTGGAGCTATTTCCAGAAGATTTTACCGAAAAGAAAATGTTCGGCGGGATTGCCTTTCTTTACCTCGGAAAAATGACTGTCGGTGTTGTAAAAGATGAATTAATGGTACGGGTAATCGGAGAGAAAATGGAACACGTGCTTTCCCAAAATTTTGTACGTCCCATGGATTTTACCGGGAAACCCATGAAAGAATTTGTTTTTGTCTCTTCGAACGGCTTTGCAACTGAGGAACAAATGCACCAATGGATAGAACTAGGTCTGGAACACGCCAAAAGCAAGCTATAGCCTATGCAACTTTTTTACAATCCTTCATTGGACAATAGTGCCACTCAATTCACTTTCCCTTCGGATGAAAGCAAACACATTGTAAAAGTCCTACGGAAAAAGGAAGGGGATATTCTCCATATCACCAATGGAAAAGGATACCGGTTTGAGGCCAAAATTATCAGTGCTGACCAGAAAAGATGCAAGGCTTCGATCATATCCAGTCATAAATCCATTCCCAAAAGATACACGCTGCATTTGGTCGTAGCACCCACAAAAATGAACGATCGTTATGAATGGTTTTTAGAGAAAGCCACTGAAATTGGTGTTGATGAAATCACTCCTGTCATTTGTGATCATTCAGAACGAAAAGTGGTCAAGCTGGACCGTATGGAACGGGTATTGCAATCTGCAATGAAGCAATCCTTACAGACCGTTTTACCAAAATTGAATCCAGCTATATCCCTTAAAACGTTTTTGGAACAAGAACAAACCGGGCTCAAGTTCATTGCGCATTGTGATGATGGTGAAAAAATGGAGCTCAAACGAAAGGTTATCGCCGACATGGACGCTACCATTCTTATTGGCCCGGAAGGAGACTTTTCCAAAGAAGAAATTGATTTGGCCCGCAAAAAGGGGTATAGACCAATCTCACTGGGAAACAATCGGTTACGTACAGAGACCGCAGCCATTGTGGCCTGCACCACGGTTTCAATTATAAATAGTTAGTGATGGATAGGTGCCTTAGCGGCTCCAGTGACCTCTAAATTCTCTGCTTCCACCAATACAACCAGTGTAAGATTGTCTGTTTTTGAAACCACATTGGGAATGGTAATGGAATCGGCCCCAGAAGACGCTTCCAAGTCCAAGTATTTTTCATGGACCACAATATTACTGTTGCGTAAGGTCCTATTCCGGTTTTCACCACGTTTCACCTCGGTAATACGTTCATCAATTACCAAAACAACACGCAACAATTTGTGATCTAAACTCCCCGTAACAGAATAATCAAACAAAATCTTGTTTGCTTCTGATGCAATCTTTCCGATTTGGACCCCATTTTGTGCTTTACCTTTCAAATGGGCATTGATTTCAGTATACAGTTTTGTTTCGTTCGAACCTACAAAATGGATAACTCCATTAAGTACCATTTCGGGTGTATAATTGCCATCATAACCAAATTTACTATTGTATTCCCGTTGTTTTTTGGCGTGGCCCGACTTGGCAAATGGATCTTTCCAACCAATGTAATCCCAATAATCCACATGATATGATAATGCAAAAACCTCATCTGGAAACTCCAATTTTACTTTATCCAAAAGCGCATCGGCAGGCGGACAGCTAGAACAACCCTGGGATGTAAAAAGTTCCAAAACCACGACTGGGGTATCTATAAATTCCATAGGCGGTGGATTAGAAACCTTTTTTGTCCTTGCCGTATATAGTGCCATTAAAGACATTCCAAAACACGCAAATGAAACAATTATCACCTTTTTAATCATGAATACCGTACTTTTGAGTAGTTGGTTAATCGCAAACTCATGGGACAACTTACCAAACTAGGTTGTATTTTAACTTTTTTTGTGATGGGCACTGTGGGTGCCCAAGAAATGGCAATCCTTAAATATGGAGGTGGTGGAGATTGGTATTCCAATCCTACTGCACTTCCCAATCTTATTGCGTTTTGTAACAATGCCATCGACACCAAAATCAATCCACAGCCCGAAACCGTAGAAGCAGGAAGTGTTACGCTCTTTAAATATCCTTTTCTTCATATGACCGGACACGGCAATGTCTTTTTTACTGATGAGGAAGCACAAAATCTTAGGGCCTATCTCCTATCCGGCGGCTTTTTACACATTGATGACAATTACGGAATGGAACCCTATCTAAAAAGGGAATTGCTTAAAGTGTTTCCCGATAAGCAATTGGAAGAATTAGGTGCAGACCATCCTATTTTTGACCAAAAATTTAAATTTCCGAATGGGTTACCCAAAATACATGAACACGACGGAAAGCGACCCCAAGCCTTTGGGATTTTTGACAAGGGGAGACTAGTGTTGCTTTTTACTTTTGAAAGCGACTTGGGTGATGGCTGGGAAGACCCGTCGGTTCACAACGACCCTGAAGAAGTGCGGTTGAAAGCCTTGCAAATGGGCTCCAACATCGTTGAATACGCCTTTAAAAGCTAATCTATGACTTCAAAAACCATAGCCAATGGAATCCTAAGGGCCGTTGCCGTAATTGCAGGAGTGCTTCTTTTGGGCTATTTCCTGTACAAGATACAATCCGTTATCACCTATCTGGCCATTGCGTCCGTAATTGCATTGTTGGGCAGGCCTGTTGTTCTTTTCTTGCGAAGAAAACTAAAGTTTCCCAACACGCTTGCTGTAATAGCCACCATGGTATTTATGCTGGCTATTTTTATGGGCATATTGGCACTTTTTGTGCCCTTGATCTCGGAACAGAGTAAAAACCTCTCCTTATTGGACATTGACGCTTTAAAGGAGGACATCAACAAATTGTATTTTCAGATTTTGGAATATTTTGGAGCCACCACAGGAAATGTCGAGCGCTTGGTGGAGGAGTCCCATCTGGAAGAAAGTTTTCTAAAAGGTCTAGACTTGGGGTTCATCCCCAACTTTCTCAATTCATTTGTGAATGTCCTGAGTAATTTTAGCATTGGATTGTTTTCCGTTCTCTTTATCTCATTTTTCTTTTTAAAGGACAGTAAATTATTCCAAAATGGGATGCTCACTTTTGTGCCCGATGACAAGGAAAACAATTTGGTGAAATCCATCGATAAGATCAATGGATTGCTCTCAAGATATTTTGCAGGTATCCTTCTTCAGCTGTTTATTCTTTTTGTGATTTATACCATTGCATTGTTGATTGTTGGGGTGGAAAACGCTATAGTCATTGCTTTCCTCTGTGCCCTTTTCAATATCATCCCTTATGTTGGTCCCATCATAGGTGGGGTCATCATGGTGACCCTTACCATGACCAGTTTTTTGGGTGCAGATTTCAGCACAGTTATCTTGCCCAAGGCCATGTACGTTTTAATTGGTTTGGCCATTGGTCAACTGGTTGATAATTTCTTTTCTCAGCCCTTTATTTTTTCTACAAGTGTAAAATCACACCCGTTGGAAATATTCTTGGTGATCATTATTGCCGGACTTCTTTTTGGAGTGGTGGGTATGGTGGTAGCCGTCCCCGGATATACCGCAATCAAGGTGATTTTAAAGGAATTTTTAGCTGAATATTCCTTTGTAAAAAAGTTGACTAAAAATTTATAGTATCAGTTTGAATAAATTGATATTAAATACTGGTGTTCAATCTTTTATAGAAGAAAATTGGAATGCTGACATGATGTCAGTATTGCTCCAAAAACCCTTTTTTGATGGGGTATCCCAAAAAGAACTGGTTGAGCAACTCGAAGCCAAGAAAAAATGCAAGGATAAACTTCCAACTTGGTTCTCTACCCCTAACATATTTTACCCCAACAAACTCAATATTGAACAAACAAGTTCAGAACAAACAGCAGGTTATAAATCAAGTTTAGTGGAAGGAAAAAACCTGTTGGACCTTACTGGCGGATTTGGTGTGGACACCTACTTTTTTTCAAAAAAAATAGACGTGCTTTTTCATTGTGAAATCAACAAACAACTCAGTGAAATTGCTCAATATAATTTTAAGGTTTTAGGTCAAAGCAACATCAATTGCATATCTGAAGATGGTATTCATTATATACTAAACCATCCTAAAAAATATGATTGGATTTATATAGATCCGTCTAGACGAAATGAACATATTGGAAAGGTTTTTCTGTTGAAGGATTGCCTACCCAACATACCCGAACATCTTCCCCTTTTATTTGATCACACCAAAAATATCTTGATCAAAGTTTCGCCGATTTTGGATCTTGGCCAAGGCTTGGAGGAACTCAGTTTTGTGAAGGAAATCCATGTGGTTGCTGTTAACAACGAAGTAAAGGAATTGCTTTATGTACTGGAAAAGGATTACACTAAAAGTGTAACCATTAAAACCATAAATCTAACGCGGGATGATGAAATGCATTTTGATTTTGGGCACGAGAGTGAAAAATCATGTACCGCTGAGTTTAGCAATCCCCTTACCTTTTTATATGAACCCAATGCGGCCATTTTAAAGTCTGGAGGATTCAAGGTCGTGGGACACCATTATCAAGTAAAAAAGCTCCATACACACTCCCATTTGTACACTTCGGAAAACCTTGTGGAATTTCCTGGCAGGAGATTTGTCATTAAGGAGGTTCTGCCTTACTCCAAAAAAACCATGAAAAGAATGGCGCAGACCAAGGCCAATATCACAACCCGAAACTTTCCCTTATCGGTTGCGGAGCTACGAAAAAAACATAAGATCAAGGATGGTGGGGAAACCTATCTATTCTTTAGCACAGACCTTACCAATTCATTGGTCTGCATTGTTTGCAGAAAAGTTTAATCGTTACACTCCCATTTAAAATTGGCCACCTTATCATTGGATCCCGCTGAAAGATTATAATGCCACCATTCGGTCCTGATTGACCAAAACCCGTGTGCTTCCATGGTTTCCTTTAACAACTTCCGATTTCTTAAAACTTGTTCGGGCAAATCCATGTGATCATGGTGGGCTTTTTTTCCAAAAAAATCGAAGTCGGTTCCCATTTCCAATTCATTTCCCTCCAAATCTTCCAAGGTAATGTCCACCGCACCTCCTTTATTGTGAATGGAGCCTTTTTCAGGGTTGGCAACATATTGTGGGTTAGGAAAAATTTCCCACATCTTGTACTGTACCGAATTGGGGCGATAACAGTCAAAAAACTTAATCCTTAACCCTTTTTTCATTAAATCTGCATTTGCCTTGATCAAAGCCTTGGCAGTTTTTACCCGGGTATAACATTCGGCACAGTCGTACACTTTTGTCTTGAGAAAATTGTTTTCAGTGGCATACCTCATATCATAGGCGAAATCATTGCTGAAATCAGCCAGGCGTACAAAGGTAGTATCGGCCAACCCTTCAAAAGTTTTTAGCTTTATTTCAGTTTCTTGGGGAACAATTGAGTCTTTCAGCACTACGGTCTTTACTTCAATTGCTTCTTCTACTTTGGTTTCTTCAGGCTTTTCTTTACAACTGGCAAGAATACATAATCCCAGAAAAAGTACACCATATCTCATAAAAATCAGTTTATACGTTTTTGTTCCGCAAACCAAGTATACAACGAATCTGTGGTATAAGCCCTGTCCCATGCATTATGTCCCACTCCTTTGTATCTCGTATATCGAACATCGTAATTCATTTCTTTAAGTTTTTCCACCATGGCATCAGACTCTTCAACATTTATATTATCGTCCTCATCTCCGTGGAACACCCATATGGGCATTTTTTGATCTATCCAATGGGCATAAGGCAAAGGTGCCATACCGCAGACCACTGCCATGGCAGCGAACCTGTTAGGGTATTGGGTGGCCAACTGCCATGCCGCACTTCCTCCCCTGCTAAGTCCAGTAAGGTATATCCTATTCTTATCGACCCGATTCTCCGCTGTTACAGAATCCAAAAGCTGCATAACCGCCTGAATATTCCACCATTTCTTTTCATGGGGATTGTGCGGTGCCAAAACCAGAAAAGGAAACTGCTTGCCTTCCTGTAAAAGTTTAGGGGGATTGTATTTCTTGACCTCCTCAAAGGGTAATCCAGACTCCCCTCCTCCATGCAAAAACAGCAACAATCCAAATCTTTCGGTATCACTGGAAAAGTAATTCTCTGGATAGTACAAATAATATTGCAACTGCTCTTTGGTTACGGTTTGCAGTTCACCTTCAACCAAATGGGATTGCGCCGCACAGCTTTGCATCAGTAAAAAAACTCCTGCCGAGAGTGTCCAAAAAAAGACTTGAGGCCAACGCATGCCCAAATTTACAAAAGTTTGTCTGCGATTTCCCTCCAATTATCCACACGTTCAAACTCAGTGACATCGATGTTATGTGGTGAAGTGAACATAATCTTTCTTCCCTCAAATGGTTTAAGATTACGATAATGGTCATCTATGAGCAAATCACCTTTCAATATAAATTTATCGCCACAAAGAATTCTTTTCTGCCAAGGAATAAATGGAAAATGCTCATCCAACCAATCCGATTTATCCCGCAACGAATTAGGGTATTCCATAGCAGCCGAGGCGATATATACTTCATGATCCTTGCACAACTCCCGCAAAACTTCTTGGCTATCTGGAAATACTTTTAGGTTTCTAAAAAAACCATTACGACTTGTATACTCCTTCACCAAAGGTCTGTGTTGTTCAGGCACACATTGCCTAACCCCTTTGCCCTGGCAATCCTCGGGTTTTAATTGAGCATTAAACTCCATGTTATACAATTCTAAATGAGCTCCGTAGGTATCTGCGATAACCTCATCCATATCCACAAAAATGGTCATAATTCTTTTTTTTTGATGAAGTACGGCAAAAACCAAAACAAACCAAAGAAATTTACAGAATGATAAACAAAGTCTTCCTTTTTGTTCCACTCTGCACAAAAACAGGATGAAATCACATCACTGAAAATTATTTTTTGATCATATCCGTATCTAGAACGGTCCTAAATCCCAAATGTTCCAACGAGGAATCCAGACTAGTAGCCATTCTTGCCGAAATCCGATAACTAGCACAATAGGAAGCACTACATAGGAAAGATCCTCCTTTCATTATCTTTTCTTGGGCATATGGATTGGTGGCATTGTAGGGTCTTGATGCACCTTGAGGGTTGTATTCCACTCCTGACTTAGCTTTTACTTCTGCATAGTATTTCGTGTTATACCAATCGCTGGTCCATTCCCAAACATTGCCGGCCATGTCGTATAGACCAAAGCCGTTTTTTGGGAAAGACATCACCGGGGCACGTTCCTCGTAGCCATCGGAAAGGGTGTTCTCAACCGGAAATTCCCCTTCCCATGTGTTCGCATGTGAACTAAGTTGTTCCAAATCGTTCCCCCAGAAAAAAATGGCATCTTGCTTACCGCCATGGGCAGCATACTCCCACTCCGCTTCGGTGGGTAATCGCCGGCCTGCCCAATCACAATAGGCAACTGCATCTTCATAGGCTATATGTACCACGGGGTGGTTTTCTTTTCCTTCAATGGTACTTTTAGGTCCTTTGGGATGTTTCCAGTTGGTTCCGATACCCCACTGCCACCATTGGGAGTAATCGTAAAGGTTGGGCACACTGGACTTTGTTTTTTTGAAGAGCAGCGAACCCGGCTGCAAAATGGAATCATGGGGCTTGGGCGTTCCTTCGGGAAGTTGTTTCTTCATTTCCTCCCACTCAATTTCCCGTTCTGCCACGGTTACATATCCGGTTTCCTCCACAAATGCGGCAAATTGTGTATTGGTTACCTCATGTTCATCCATGTAGAACCCATTGACCAAAACTTCATGGGCCGGTTTTTCATGGGGCATGGCCATTTTATCTGATTCTTTGGCTCCTTGCACAAATTTCCCACCTGGAATCCAAACCATCCCGGTTGGCGTTTCAATAGGAGGAACAGTAATAACTATAGGGGCATTTTGGGTATTATCGACCTTTGGTTGCGTTCTTTCCTTTTGTTCTTTGTCCTTCTGCCCACAACCCACTAAAACCAATACAATGGCCAATACTGCTAAATGACCCACTCCGTTCTTACCACTAAAGAATTTCTCCATACTACTTACACTTCTTAATCCAATTTTTATAGTGCTACCTTGAAGATTGCAAGATATCAAATCTAATATTTACCAATTCCAATACCCGCATGAAATCCAGTTTTTATTTAGAAAAATATCCGTTACCTTCACATGGCATTCTAGTTAATGTCAACCACCAACTATGCTCCCAAAAGGTAATTTTCCAGAAAAAGTTTTTCTGAACGGAACCATCTATTCAAGTAACGATGCCCATATTTCGGTATTTGACCGGGGATTTCTTTTTGGCGATGGTATCTACGAAGTCATGGTACAATTGGGCAATGGCATTTTTTATAAGAAAGCACATTTAGACCGATTACAGGAAAACCTAGACAAAATCAACATCCCATATGATGTTTCCCATTTAGAGGCCCAAATAAATCCTTTACTTGATTCTTACAATCTTGGCGACAAGACCTGCCTTATCTATATGCAAGTAACCCGTGGTGTGGCACCCAGAAAGCATGCTTACCCAAAGGATGTACCTGCCACAGTTATGATGTACGCACTACCCTTTTCCCTTCCGCACATCAATACTAAAAACATGCAGGTTATTTTGCAACCTGATTTTCGTTGGCACAGGTGCGATATCAAGTCCATTTCCCTATTGGGCAATATCATGACAAATGAAGCTGCCATGACCCAAAATGCGGATGAAGCCGTATTGGTCAGGGATGGCATAATTACAGAGGGCTCCCATACCAACATCTTTTTTATAAAAGATGAAAAAGTATATACGCATCCGGCCAATGAACATATTTTAGACGGCATCACCCGAAAAATTGTATTGGAACTGTGCCGGGATTTGGAGATTACCGTGATGGAAAAGGCTATTCCAGCCGATAAAATTTCCTCTATGGATGAGGCATTCTTGACCGGGACCACAACCCAAATTGCTTCAATCTCTAAATTAGGTGAGCATGTGTTCCATACTTCTGGTGCTATTGGACCAATTACCTTAAAACTACAGGAAGCCTTTGCCAAATTAAAGGGACTGGATTCCTCCACACTCATATTATAACCATGAATAACCTTAAAAAAACCAATACTCACCCCTTTCAAACCATTTTCAAGAAAGTAGGTGTGGGATTATGCTTCCTATTCTTTTTATCCTGCTCAAATACAGACACCTATGATTTGGTGATTTTGAATGGAACTCTGTATAATGGCTCAGGGGAAGTGCCGAGTACAGCTGATATTGCCATTAAAGATTCGATTATCGTGGCCATCGGCCATTTAAAAAATGTCAACGCTATCCGAACCATAGATGCACAGGGACTGGCCGTTTCCCCTGGTTTCATTGATATGCATGCCCATCTGGAACCAATTATGGAACTATCTTCCTGCGAAAGTTTAATAAGGCAAGGAGTTACCACTGCCTTGGGTGGACCAGATGGAGGTTCCCCATGGCCATTAGGGTCATATATGGACAGTTTGGAAAATAAAGGTGTTGGCATGAACGTAGCCTATTTGATAGGTCACAATACCATCCGAAAAAACATTATGGGATTGGAGAATAGAGCCCCAACCCAAATGGAACAACAGGCCATGGAAGCACAAGTGGATAGTGCCATGCAAGCTGGAGCCTATGGGATTTCAACAGGACTCAAATACCTGCCTGGCACCTTTTCCAATGTAGATGAAGTCATTGCCTTGTCCAAAATAGCTTCAAAATATGGAGGCATCTATACTTCACATCTTCGCGAAGAAGGATTGGGTCTTTTTGATGCGGTTGCCGAAGCCATACAAATTTCCGAAAAGGCAAACATTCCCGTGGTGCTTACCCATCACAAGGCCATTGGAAAACCCATGTGGGGAAAAAGTGTCCGTACCTTGGCCATGGTAGATTCTGCAAGGGCAAAGGGATTGGACATTAAAATGGACCAATACCCCTATGCCGCCAGCTATACAGGTATTTCGGTTCTTATTCCCAGTTGGTCCATGGCAGGTGGTCTTGATGCCTTTACGGAGAGAGCAGCAAATCCAATACTTAGGGACAGTATTAGAAATGGTATTGTGTTCAATATTCTCAATGATCGTGGAGGTTCGGATTTGGACCGGATTCAATTCGCAAAAGTGGAATGGCAACCAGAACTGGAAGGAAAAACATTAAAATACTGGGCTGAACAACAGGGAATGGAGCCATCCGTTGAAAATGGTGCAGAACTGGTTATTGAAGCCCAACTCAAGGGTGGGGCTTCCTGTGTTTTTCATGCCATGGCCGAAGAAGATGTAATTCGGATCATGCAACACCCTCAGACCATGATTGGTTCGGATGGTCGGCTGGTAGAACCGGGCATGGGACATCCACACCCTAGGTGGTATGGCACCTTTCCCCGTGTAATTGGCCATTATGCCCGGGAAAAAGCTGTTTTGGAACTATCGGAAGCTATCCGAAAAATGACTCTTTCCCCCGCCCAAAGTCTCCATCTAACAGACAGAGGACAACTTAAAGAAGGTTTGAAAGCCGATATTGTAATCTTTGACCCCAAAACTATTATAGACAAAGCCACCTTTGAGAAACCCCATCAATATCCAGAGGGTATTCCCTTTGTTATAGTAAATGGCAATTTGGCTGTAGATAACGGTGAGTTCATAGATATCCGATCCGGTAAAGTATTACGAAAAACAACAGAATAGAACGTATGAAATCATTTGTAAAAGTTTCCATGGTGGCCATTGCCCTTATGTCAACCTGTATTTCAGCACAGGAAAACATCAATATCGAAAAGAAGTACACTAAAGAAATTGCCAAACTGGTCAAGTCTAAAAAGGTCGAGGCCGCCTTCGGTCATATTGATCAACAGGAAGAACAGACCATGAAAGACCTTGTTACCCTTACCGAAATCTTGGCACCTCCCTTCAAAGAAGAGAAACGGGGCAAAGCCTTTGCCCAAATGCTCATTGCAGCAGGTGTGGATAGTCTATGGACAGACAAGGTGGGTAATGTAATCGGGTTGCGAAAAGGAACTTCAGGAGAATCGGGTTTTGTTGGGATAGATGCCCATTTGGATGTTGTTTTTCCTGAAGGCACCAATGTAAGTGTAACCAAAGTTGGTGATACGCTAAAAGCTCCGGGCATTGGAGATGATACCCGTGGTCTTACTATGCTTATCAGTATGTTGAAAGCCATGAACAAATCCGGAATCCAGACCCAAAAAGACCTGCTCATTGTAGGAACCGTTGGTGAAGAAGGCTTGGGAGACCTTCGGGGTATGAAATATCTGTTCAACGAATCTGGATTACCCATAGACTCTTGGATAGCTATTGATGGTGGTGATATAGGCCGAATAAGCAACGCTGGACTAGGGTCTAAACGATACAAGGTTATCGTACGTGGTAAAGGCGGTCATTCGTGGGGTCATTTTGGCTTGGCCAATCCGCACCATGCCCTTGGTAAAGTTATATCACTTTTTTCATCGGATGCATGGACCTATACCTCTGGAAACATTCCCAAAACCAGTTTTAATGTAGGTAGAATTGGTGGAGGAACTTCGGTCAATTCAATTCCTTTTGAATCTTGGATGGAAGTTGATATGCGTGCCTTGCATCCCAATAATTTGGACGAAATTGAAAAACTCTTCAAACTGTCTGTGGATAAAGCTATTTCGGAATATAATTCAAGTGGTATAACAGACGAGGTCACCTATGAATTGATTCAAATTGGAGATCGTCCTTCTGGCGAACTTTCTCCCTCTCTACCCTTGATTCAAAAAACGATGGCTGCTACGGAGCATTTTGGCGTAGAACCTAAATTGGGGCGTGGTTCAACCAATATCAACATTCCCGTATCAAAAGGAATCCCTTCCGTTTGTATTGGCCGGGGGGGAAAAGGTGGTGGTGCACACTCCCTTCACGAATGGTATTTAAATGATGAAACAGGACCAGCATCCATTAAACTGGCACTATTGATCACTTTGGCCGAAGCGGGATTCAATAAGTAATATTATGATGCGTACTTTTTACAATCCATTTTTCCTCCTAGCTTTTCTCTTCTGGGGAATCTCATCAGCCCAATTACCTGCGGATAAAGCCGCTAAAATTGACAGCCTGTTTCTTGAATGGAACCGTCCCAACCATCCTGGAGGTTCCATCGCTATTATGCAAGGGGACAAAACGGTTTTCTCCAAAGCGTATGGTTTGGCCAGTATGGAATATTTGGTGCCCAACTCCCCTGGCACCCAATACAATGTGGCATCAGTTTCCAAACAGTTCAGTGCCTTGGGTATTGTACGCTTGCATTTACAGGGCAGGTTATCTATAGATGACACCATTGACAACTATATTGATCAACTACCAGAGTTTGGTCAAAGAATCACCATTCGCCATATGTTGCATCATACCAGCGGGCTAAGGAGTCTCCACGCGCTTCTTGCCCTGGCAGGATGGCGAGGAGATGATTACAAGACCAATGCAGATTTAAATCGCATTATTGTTGATCAGGAAGAATTAAATTTTGAGCCGGGAGCAGAATACCTGTATTGCAATACGGGTTATATGTTTTTGGCAAATATCATTGAAAAGGTTACTGGAAAAACTTTTGTGGATTACATGCAGCAAGAAATCTTTGCTCCCCTTGGTATGGAAAACACCTATGTAGAAGACCAATATAACCGAGTGGTCCCCAATAATGCTACTTCGTATAATTCAACTTTCTCTGGGTTTAACCGTGCAGTGGAGTATTGGGGTTATGTGGGGTCTGGGAATATGCACACCACAACCGCTGACCTTCTTAAATACCTAAGAAATTTCTATGCACCTCTTCCGGGTTGGGAAAAAGCATTCGAACTTATGGAAACTATGGACCCGCTCAACGATGGCAGTCATAACCAATATGCCTTTGGGGTGAATGTGGACGATTTTTTTGGGGAAAAACGAATAAGCCATGGAGGATCCATTGGAGGGTTCCGTTCCAATGTTGCTGTATTTCCCGAAAAAGAAATCAGTATTGTAGCACTCACCAATTTTTCTAGGTCGGGCCCGGCTTCCAAAGTTTCCAAAATTGCAGAGATTCTCTTAGGAGATGTTACCCTACCCATTTCTATATCCGCAAAGAAAATCTCAAAGAGCAAAATGAAATCTTACGAAGGGTATTATTGGGATGATGTAACCTTACAGGAACAAAAAATCGAAGTAAGTGGGGACACCCTATTCTTGGGCAATGGAAATTCCAAGTTTATCCCAGTGGACATAGACAGATTTGAAGCAATTGACAGGGATAATAAAACCATACTTACTTTTCAGAAAAACACAATGACCATGCTCCGAAACAGTGGAGGTCCTCTGATTTTTAAAAAATACACTCCCCTGAAGTCGAATGCAAAAAATGCCGAAGAGTTTGTGGGCACATATTATAGCCCTGAAATACAAACAGCCTACACCATCCATTTTTCAGACGGTAAACTATATGCCCACCACATTAGGCATGGCAAATTATATCTCGAACAAAAGCAAGAAGACCTATTTACAGGGGAATATCCTTTGAGTGTGCTGAAATTTTTCAGAGATGGTGATAGGAAAATAAAAGGTGTACGGATATCTAACGGTAGGGCCCGGAATCTGTGGTTCCTCAAACAGCGTAATTCAAAATAAAACGGCTAGCTAACAGTATTCCCAGACCAGTTATGTTTTATGGGAAGTATCGATGTCCAACAGATGGAACGGTTTCCATATCATCGGTAAATATTGGATTGAGACCTACCCCCTTTAAGTTGTATATATTAAAGTTACACCACAATAACTTCAACGTTGTGTTTTTCAAGTGCTTTAATCTGATCTTCTGTAATACCACTGTCCGTAATCAATTTGTGGATGTGGTTGCTGGTGCAAATAAATGCCATTCCAGATTTGGCAAATTTCGAGCTATCGGATACCAAAATTACCTCTTCGGCCAAATTGATCATCAGCTGGTTCAATTGGGCTTCTTCAACATGATGGGTGAACACACCTTTATCCGGTTTAATGCTATCAACACCTAAGAATAGTTTATTGCAGGACAACTGTTTTAGATTTCGCTCGGCCAACGGACCTACCAAAGACATTGAAAACTCCTTGAGATAGCCTCCGGGCATAAACACTTCCAAATTTTCTTGCTGGGCCAAGTTGTTTACTATATCAAGGGCATTGGTAATAACTGTCAACTTTTGAAAGTCACGTAAAAATCGGGATATCTCAAAAGTAGTTGTCCCTGAATCCAGTATAATGGTGTCCCCTTCCTCTATAATTGATGCAGCCTTCTTCCCAATCTTGGTCTTTACCTCCATGTTCAGTTTTTTCTTCTGACTGAAGGTTAAAACAATATTGTTGGACTTGAATGCCCCGCCATGGGCCCTGACGAGTAGATTATTCTTCTCGAGCTTATCCAGGTCATTTCTAATGGTGACTTCGCTGACACCAAAGAGTTTGCTGAGCTTATTGACATTTACTTGTCCATCCTTATCCAGTTCTTCAAGGATTTTGGCCCTTCGGTATGCTGTTTTTTTCATCAAAATTCTGTTGGCTTCGGTTAGCTATAAAAACAAATATAACTTTAATCTTATAACCAAAAACTACCAACCTCCATTAATTCCTATTGAATATCTACCCCAAAACACTCATATTAACCCCTGTAGTAGCTCCTTTTTCCAAAGAAATGTCTACCGGGGCGTTTTTTTTCCAGCTACCACGGGTAAAATCAGGAATATCAATGGATTGTGCCCTATTGGCCACAGATTGCTCACTTAAAGGCGCAATGGCACTCCAAAGTGCTGCATCATAAACGTCTTGATCTAAGGGCAATCCATTTCTCAAACAGTCTATAAGTCTCCAATCCATTATGAAATCCATTCCACCATGTCCGCCAACTTTTTTAGCCATTTCACCAACCTTTTTCACAATTTTGGGCGTGTATTGCTCCTCTAGGGCTTTCATTTCCTCCTCACTGAACCATGAATGTCCAGTGGCCACTCTAGATGGTTCAGGCCATTTACGGGCAATGCCTTTGGAGCCGCTTACCAAATGTATTCTGGAATACGGCCTAGGGGAACTTACGTCGTGTTGGATCATGATACTTTTTCCTTTCTTGGTCTTGACCAATGTAGTATTCATATTTCCCCTGAAGGTATCATCAGTATACTCTTGGAAAAAAGGGTCGTCCTTGGCCAGCTCCACCGCCTTTTGATGCATAGAGAAATCATTGGAGGACAATGAAGTAAGATAATCCATATTATCCCCTCTGTTAATGTCCATGATTTGGCAGATGGGCCCCAATCCATGCGTAGGATACAAACTTCCGTTACGTGATGCATTTTCCTTTAGGCGCCACATATTTTCATATCCATCCTTCTTATTGAAATTAAGCCCCACCAGGTCATGGATGTAAGCACCTTCACCATGAATGATTTCTCCAAAAAACCCTTGGCGGGCCATATTAAGGGTCAACAATTCAAAGAAATCGTAGCAGCAATTTTCAAGCATCATACAATGTTTCTTGGTCTTCTCAGATGTTTCCACCAGCTGCCAGCATTCATCTATGGTTTTGGCCGCTGGAACTTCAACAGCCACATGCTTACCTGCTTCCATGGCATACACAGCCATCGGAGTGTGCAGTGCCCACGGAGTTGCAATGTAAATTAAGTCTATATCATCGCGGTCGCACATTTCTTTCCACGCCTCTTCACTTCCCGAATACATGTCAGGAGTATGTGTGGTGTCTTCCAACAATTTTTTAGCCTTTTCCACTTTTTCAGGAATCAAATCGCAAAGTGCCATGATTTCAACACCCTCAATAAGCCTAATGCGACCAACAGCTCCTGGTCCTCTCATGCCAAGGCCAACAAAACCAATACGAACAGTTTCTAGAGCAGGTGCAGCATAACCAGACATATTAAATGTCTGCTTTCCGTAATCCTTTGTCGTTGCGGCTACTTCTGTTCCCAATGCGGTGGATGAGGATTCATTTTTGCAAGAAACCAATGCATTGGCCCCAGCTACGCCAATTCCTGCCATGGAAAGTGAACGAATAAAATTTCTCCTGTTGTTTTTCATAAGGTTGGTTTTTTAATTTGTCAGACTCCGGGAACCCCGTAAGTGTTGACTGCATTTGAATAAAATATTTTTTCCAGCACCGTATCGGGCAAGGCAAGGCCTTTAAATTTTCCCTCGAATTCCGGTGCCTCCATAGTATTGTCCGTTGCGAAGAAATCCCAATGGAATTTCCACAAATGTTCCAATCTATCTGCCACTTCCTGTGCCGATAGCGAACCATCATCAATCACATCGGTGCCATAAATGATCCTGTCCTGGTACTTGACAAAAAAATCCTTCACTCTGTTGTGGTCCTTTGCAGCTTGATACTGTACATGACAAATTCGCTCTGCAAGGTCGGTCATGGTCTCTGGAAAATCATCTAACCGTTTGGCCACTTCATCCAAATTCCACTCTAGACTGAAAAGGTGCAACCCCACAAACTTTAATTTAGGATGACGTCTCAATACATTGTCCCTTGCTACAATCTGGGCTTCATAGGAAGGATATTCAGGATTAAGATACATATGATATTCAGGATGGGCACTAAAATAGTTGCGATCCGAATCCACGGTCATTTCATCCAAGGGTAGCCAGCAGTTCTTGGGCTCCCCTTGATGGCCGATCAAAACTAGATCATTGGCCCGAATGTATTCATATATGGGGTCAAATACAGGATGATCCAACATCAGAAAATTTCCATTTTCATCCCTGAGTTCTGCATCCATTCCAATATTTTTCCACATCTTCACTCCTTTTGCACCGCGGGCTATACCCTGTTGAATTTGTTTCAACACAGTTGGCAACCAATCTTCCTTTCCCCATCGCTTCATATCAAAAGAACATATATAAGCTGCCCGATCATTGAAAACTTGGTTCAACTCATGAACTGTGTTTTCTTGCTCTTCCAAAGAAGGAAAAAAGGGAATATCGGTATTTATGGACAAGAAATAGGCATCATGGCCAATGGCCATTTTCATCTTTTCCCCACTTGTTGTATTCAGATGCACATGCGCATCAAAGAATGGTCGTAGCATGGTTTTCATTCTTTACCATCAATAGTTTGGTCTTTACCAATTCCGTAACAGCCTCAGTAGCTACTGGAAAGACCTTTCTAAGGTCGATTTCCTCATTACTCCTTAATCTATCTTGGAGTGTTTTCATAAAGATGTTCTTGATTTCTGTAGCCAAGTTTATCTTGCATATGCCCAGGGAAATGGCCTTCTGCACCTGATCATGGGGAACACCCGAACTACCGTGTAACACCAAGGTTGAAGGGGTTACAGAAGCGATTTCCTGCAGTAGTTCCAGTTGAAGCTTAGGCTCGCTCTTGTAAAATCCGTGGGCTGTACCAATGGCGATGGCCAAAGCATCAACTCCGGTTTTTTCAACAAAATCCTTGGCTTCATTGGGTTGTGTAAATCCAGCTCCCTCGGTAGATTGACCTAATTTGGCCACAAAGCCAAGCTCGGCCTCTACATGGGCCTTGTATTGTTTTGCCAATTCTACCACTTCTTGGGTGATAGCCACATTTTCATCGAATGGGAGTTCACTTCCGTCAATCATCACAGAATCAAATCCTGCATCCAAGCATTTGTGTGCCAATTCTACGGAACCACCGTGATCCAAGTGTATCCAACCCGTTACCCCAAACTGTTTAAGTCCAGAGCGACCTAAATTCACCGCTGTTTCTAACCCCATATAATCAATGGAACTTTTGGTCAGCTGTAATATAATAGGTTCGTTCAGATCGGATGCTGCCTTAAGTACACCATGTAAGGTTTCCACATTGTAATAGTTTGTTGCCAAAAGCCCTCGCCCCTGTTTCGTGAATTCTCTCAATGTTTGTTTAAGCTCCATACTTAGGATGTTGTTTTGATATGTTGAAGTTGTTCTATTTTCTTTTGTAAAGCTTTTTTATCCTTGAAAGCTTCCGTGCCTCCTGCCATTGTGGTGTTGATGGCCCCCATCAAGTTACCGTTCAAGAGACAATCCCCAAGTTCTGCTCCTTGTAGATATTTTGCAATGAATCCTGCATTGAATGAATCCCCAGCACCTATGGAGTCCACATAGACATCAGCTTTGAAGGCTGACGTTTGGACCCGTTCCCCATTCTTTATCCCCAAACTACCTTTACTTCCCATTTTTAGGGCAATGGTATTGGCGTAAGGTTCCACTTGTTTCAATGCGCTTTCTACATCATTCTCTTGGGTAAGCCTTAAAATCTCCGCTTCATTGGGCATAAAGACATCAATATATGGAAGACACTCTTTATAATCGAAATTCCATACATCCGCAGGGTCCCATTGCAAATCCAATGATGTGGTAAGTCCTTTACCCTTGACTTTTTTGAAAATGGCCGTTATATCTTGATGCAGTCCTTTCTGCAAAAAGAAATTAGAAAGGTGAAAGTGTTTGAAGTTCGACATTTCAAACCACGGAATATCCAAAATGGTCATAGCCTCCATGGCGCCACAATAGGTAACGTTGGCTCTATCCTCATCGTAATTCATCACCACGGTCACCCCGGTTTGATGGCTATCCGACCTTCTTACAAAAGCAGTGCTTACATTACGGTCTTCCAAGGTTTCCATAACATAATCCCCAAATTGGTCGTTGCCCACCATGCCCCCAAATGCAGTAGAAACCCCCAACGCAGCGGCATTGGCCGCCATGATTGCGGAAGAGCTTCCCAAAGTGAGCGTAAGATCGTTGGCCACAATTTCCTTTCCTATCTGGGGGAAACCTTGGATTCCATTCAGAATAAGGTCCACATTAAGCTCCCCAACTACCAGTAGTTCGTTTTTAGCCATGGCACAAAAGTTTGGTTTCTGTCGATGGTAAAAAGTCCATTACATCTTTATGTTTTAGCATGCCCAAATCGTCATTGACACAATTGGCGGCTCCAAAGGCCGCTCCATATCGGGCTACTTGTTCCAAGGACATATTTTCGGACAAGGCATACAATATTCCTGCGGTAAGGCAATCCCCACTACCCACGGTACTAATTACTTTCTCCAAGGGTTTTAGGGCATGTACCACTTCTTTTCCATCAGCAAGGTAAAGTCCCTTTTTGCCTTTGGTCAAGGCCAGTAGTTGTACACTATCTTTTAATTCCTCCCGTACTTTTTCCGCATCATCGGTTCCAAAAAGATCTTTGGCCTCATGTTCATTGATATGCAGTCCATAAAACCCGGACCGAAGCGCATTCTTTAGTTGGATCCCAGTTCCGTCCAGCATCAATTTCTTGTTCAACCCTTTACAACTTTGGGCAACAACTTGACTAGCATTTTCCGGTACGCCTTTGGGCCAAGAGCCCGATAGGTTGACCATTTCCGATAATCCTACAAGTTCCTGTAGTTTTAGGGTAAACGATTCCCAGTCTTTGGGGCTTATGGTTGGTCCCGGCTCCAAAATTTCAGTATTGGTGATAGAGGAATCATCCGAACGGAAGGTATAACATTGTCTGTTATTTTCAGAAAGTTCCACTCCTTCTACCTGTATCCCTCTTTTTTCGCATTCCATTTTAATCCATTGACCTGTGGTTCCTCCCCAAAATCCAAAGAGAGTGACCTTCTTTCCCATTTCGGCCAAAGCCAAGGCAACATGGGTCGCTTTGCCTCCCGGATAGAGTTTTATTTTTTCCATACGGTTGACCGACCCTATTTCAAATTCCTTGAAATAGGCATAACTGTCAATGGATGGATTTGGACAGATACAAAGAATCATGTCACTTCTTATAAATTGTTACTCCTTGCACTACTCTACTAATGGCACCGTTAACTGATGGATTATCTGGATTCAATCCCAATTCCTGTGATTTATAGAGTCCTAAAAGCTGACCTATGACCACATAGGGCAAAATAAAAATCCCGGCCACATCATTAGAGTGCTTGGTTATTGGCATCATGTAGTTGGATTCCAAGGTTCCATTACCTTGACCAACCAATACCATATCAAGATAACCACCTCCCTGAACAATACTGGATACTAGGTCATTCTCATATTTGGCCACATGGGAATCTGGAGACAGAAAGAAAACCAAAAGGGTGTTTTCCTTTACCACTGCCCTAGGCCCATGTCTGAAACCCAAACAAGAATCATATTTACAAATCACTTGGCCATCCGTTAGTTCCTGTAACTTCAGATGACACTCATTGGCAATTCCCTGAAGGGGTCCCGAGCCTAAAAATATGGCTCGATCAAAATCCAAATGGGCCAACCCTTTCAAAAGTTTTGCATTATCAAAAATCTTTTGTGTTTCCTGTGCCGAATGCGCTACCCAAGTTTCTGCCTGATCCAACCTGTCCAAGTTAAACACCAACAAACTGGAAAGCAGCATGGACGAAAAGCTGCTGGTCATTGCCAAAGACTTATCGTTGGTTTCCTCTGGCAATACTATACAATAATGTATGGAGGAATCCTGTTCCGCCATTTTAGCCAACGCCCCATCGGGATTACAGGTAATCACCAAATGCTTGAGATTTCCTAATCTCGCTTCCAACAGCTTTACAGTTTCCACACTTTCCGGACTATTGCCCGATCGCGCAAAGGATATTAAAATAACAGGGGACTCAGATAAGGTATCCACAGCTTCCGGGTGTGTCACTAAATCCGTTGTGGCAATGGCCCTAGTAGTAAGCCCTGTAGCCCCAGCAATGACCAACTCAACCGATTCACCGATAAAGGCAGACGACCCTGCACCGGTCAGTAAAATAGTTGTATTGCCATCAGATAAGTGCGAAGTAAGAAACTTGTTGATTCCGTCGCGTTGTCCTTGAATTTCCTTAAAGACCTTTTTCCAAACTTCAGGTTGTTGAAAAATTTCTATTTCGGTATGGGTTCTATTCTTTTCCACCATTTCCATGGTCATGTTCTACTTTAATGGTTAGGTATGGCCAACCTTATTTGATTGACCTATGAACAAAATAAACTAAAATGTTTCACAAAAAAAAACTTTCGATTTCTTTTTATTTGAAATAATTTTATTTTCATAACATTTTTATTTTTAGAAGAGGCATTGAATAACTCGAAAACACTTGATAAATATCAATATCTGCTGAACAAATGTTCATTTTTCAAAGAAACATTACGTCAAATACATATCAAACCGTATCTTTCGGGTCCAAAAATACCTGTCCCGCCCCATTTTGGTGTTTTTGATGCATTGTTCAATACTTTATACCAAAACCAGCATTCCAAATGCATTCCAGCCAGAATTTAGAGAAAAATCTCTTCATCATCCTGTACCTTAATTCCATTTACCCCCTCAGCCCTAGCCTTAAGGCGTATTTGGCCAATAAAATTAAAAGCTGCTTTTTCAGAAAAAACGAAATCATAAGCAGGGCCGGGGAAGTCTGCAATAGACTATACCTTATTAAAAAAGGTATGGTCCGGGGCTATTTTTTGAGTGATTCCACGGAGATCACCACATGGATCGATACAGAAAATGAAATCTTCACCTCCATAACTGGCTTCTTCAGGAATGAGAAAAGTAGAGAGTATATTCAAAGTCTCGAAGAAACCCATTGCGACTATCTGGACTATGAGGATTACAAGTATTGTCTCAATAATTTTCCCGAAATACGCCAAATTAATAGAATCATGCTTGAGGAATACTATATTTTGGCGGAGCATAGAGTGTATTTGGCTCGAATTCCCAATGCCAAAAAACGGGTTCTCTATTTTATGGAAAACATTAGACCCGATATTGTAGGAAGAATCCCCAGAAAACATCTGGCTTCTTTTTTGGCGATGAGGGCAGAAACCCTTTCTCGCATCATGAAAGAAATCCTATAGAGGAACCATATACATCCTATAATTCATTTTCTACACTTATATTTTTGTAAGAATCATTCCACTTCATACCATTGAAACAGCATTTTTAGGCTCATTTAGCTTCATTTAATGTAAGAAAATGACTCTAAATTGATATTTGTCAATTCCTCGAACGATTTCATAAAATAAGACCATACCACCTCCGTTTCTTAGGTGAAGAATAAGAAAATCTGTACAGTTCTTCTTGTTGTGAATGTAGGAAAATGACAGACACAACAGCCTAAAAAAACATTTAAAAATAGTTCTTTTTATGGAAGAGATTTACTAGAACCTGTCCAATACATTTTCAAGATTTAAAGGCGGCCTTATTCAACTTGGGCCACTAAGCGAATTGCCTCGATTTTGCAGGCGTGACCTTCCCATGCCTTTACTGAACGAAAATTAAAATCAAAAAAATCACAATTGACACAACCTTAAACCAAAATCAATGAAAGATTTAATCAACAAGAAAGTTTTGCAATCCTTTTTTTACCTGTTCCTCTTTACTGTGACAGCAACTATGGCACAAACCAACAGTATTGCAATCGTGGATGCCAAGTATTCACAGAAACAACAAGTACTCGACAATTTACCGAGCAATACAGAGGTATTGGAAATCGATGGAAATGGGAACCCCTGGAAATCCATTCGTGAGCATTTGGAAAACAATCGCTCTACAGTTGCTGTTCATTTGTTTGTCAATGCAAGCTATAATGCCTTTGAATTGGGAAACACCACATACGATTCGGACGCAGTCGACCAAGAATTTGAACTATCCATGTTGGAAGGTCTCTACCAAGGTGACCACATTCAGCTTATAGTCTATGACTGCAACCTGGGCTCCAACACGGAAGGCCTTGCCCTACTTAAGAAAATCAGTGACAAATCTTACTTCAACATTGCAGTGCCCACCAACTGTAGTTCGGTTTTTGGGAGCAATCTGAAGTTTGACCATACCACCATGAACCAACCCACCCAAAATTCAATATTTCAATAGATCAACCAACCATGAAACAGACTTTTACAAGCATTTTATCGCTTTTCGTACTATTTCTACTGGTAGGGACCGTACAGGCCCAAACCGTGGATATGACCGTACAGCAAGGACCCAACGTAGATGTTATGGTAACCGTTGGATCGGCCAACGTGGACCTATCCACTTTTGAGGACGATCTGGAACAAGCCATGCACTTAAAAGGAATTCCCCTGGGCAAACTCAGGGTAGAAGCCTTTCAACGAAGTTCTATATCCTCTGATCAAGCCGATGCCAGTGACATTTTCAACAGCTGGAACAAGATGGACTTTAATGGAGCTGAACCACCAAATGCCCATAATTATTTGGGCAGTGCCGGGGGAGGTTCCTACAGCGGGCCTTACTTTTCCTTTGATTCCGGCACTAACCAAATCTTGGCAGATCCCGTGGCCCGGAACTCAGGCAATTATGGGGTGGCCATGTACGACCCCACCGGCGATGTATCGGATGGGACCATCTCCGCCACTTTTGGTCTTTCGGGGGCACCATATACCCATGCCGAGGTAGGCTTTATCTTCAGAAAAGTAGACAATGACAATTTTTACGCCTACATCATAGACAACCACACGGCTTGTGGAAACTTATCCAATTATGCTCCTGGAGACGGGTATCCCGCCGAAGCCATCTTAAAAAGAGAAAATGGGGTCACCACTATCTTGGCGGTAAACACCAATAGTGGAAGAACGGGAACGGCAACCTACGGATGGGAAGCCAATAGGGCGGACATGTTTGCTGCCTTCTATAACGGACAGAAAATTGATTTTAAAATAGAGATGTCCGGAAACAACATCAAAGTATCCCGTAGAGGCGGCGGTGGAGATGCCGGAACCGAATGGATCCAATCTTTTGACATTTCGGATACAACACACCCCTCTGGAAGTTATGGATTCTATGTCCATGAACAGCAAAATGCCTATTTCAAAGACATCAATATTGAGAAATTGGAACTCCGTGCCTTTAAAGATGTATTGCGTGAGCCCCAATGGAGAAACAGCGCTTTACGCTTTAACGTAAACTTGGACGACCTTGAGGTAGCGGATTTTGATTCTGATACCGACCTATCAGAAATCTTAATGCGTACCATCAATGAGGACATTCATTATATTGGTTGGGGTACCAATACCAATCAGGCCCAATTTGAGCGCTTTATTGTACAAAACAACGATCAAGGTACATTCATCAACAGGGATGCCGGAAGCTGGGCTTCATGGATTGATGATATGGCCCAATACATCTATGAACAATATCAATTTGGTACTGTAAGTGCCGGAGAATTCTTTATCGCCGGGACATCCGTTGAAATCGATGTAGATCCAGCACAGCTTAAAACCAACACGGCCAATGCAAGCTACCCTAGTGGACGTTGGAACATAACCCATGACGAAACCTATTTTGACAACAATACGGGAAAAGTTTCTTGGAACGGATTGTATTTGGAAGACGTACCGGAATACTACGAAAAACCGGGTAAGTATACCTTCACTTTTGAAGATCTGCCCACAGCACCAACAACCCTATTTTTCCACCGTAAGCCTGTGGCAAGTTTCACCTATAGTGGTGACACAGGATTCATCAACAACACTTCGTATGATTTGGATGGCGGTGCCAATAATGGTATTGCCCAATCCGAATGGAAATGGAAATCTGTGGATGCAGCCTCCACCAACGATTGGAACACTGGGGCTTTTGACAAGAATTCCGTCAGTGATGGCCAATATTTGGTTATGCTACGGGTACAGGACCACCAAGGCACTTGGAGTAGCCCAACCAGTATCTATGTAGAAAAAACTTCTGGCTCCGGAGGTTCAAGTGACCTTCCCATTGCACAGTTCAACATTCTTCCAGATATGCTCAATACCTACACAGGTAACATGACCATTGCCATTGAGGATAACTCTGTAGATCCCTACGGTAGAACTTTGAGTACTCAAGAGTGGATTGTTACCCAACGTGTCTATGATACCAATGGGGACCCGACCGATACGGAAATTTACAATGCGGGTACTCCCATGACCGATTTCTCTGCCTACAACAATATATCCGCAGAATATATCATCCGCCTACGGACGCAAACTGATACCGGTGTTTGGTCCGAACCTTTTTATAGAACGTTGACCATTGTTGATGACAACACAGACCCAACCATAACAGCAACGCCATCCAGTGGAAATCTGGATACCAATACGGACATTCAATTGGTTTTTGCCGATGAAAACGGAGGTAGTGGTTTTGATGTACAACGCTTTGCCAAAATTCAGAGTGCCACTCCCCCAGCTACCAATAATGCTGCATGGACTTCATGGAGCAACAGTCAATCCAAGACCACATCATTCGCTTCAGGTGGCTCGGGATGGTACATTCATGCCGAAGTTAAAGATAACGCTGGAAATACTGGAACTGCAACCTTTGGTCCCTATGATGTGACCTTGGTGGTAAGCGCCGATGATGATTTGGCCATTTTGGACGAGGATACCACATCCAGTCCCATAGATGTGCTCTTTAATGACGTGTACGATACCAACGTTACCCCAACCGTGACCATTACAGTACAGGGCACCAAGGGTAATGCCGTGGTCAATGGAAGCAATCAGATAGTGTATACCGCAAATGCCAATGAAAATGGAACCGATACCGTTACCTATGAGTTGGATGATCAAGGCCAGAAAGTAACCGCCAACATTACCCTATCCATTTTACCCAAAGACGACTTGCCCGTGGCAAATGCGGATGCCTTTACCATGGATGAGAACGATACGTTGAATGAGGACGTTTCCACCAACGATGTGGAGATTGACGGGGATGATTTGTTGTACCATCTAATTTCAGGTCCATCACATGCCACTTCCTTTACCTTTAATCCAGACGGAACCTTTTCATATGAACATGATGGGGATGAATCTGGTTCGGATAGCTTCACCTACAATTTTGAAGATGAGGTGTCCTTTACACAAACTGTGACCGCTACACTTACCATCAATAATGTAAATGACACTCCCGAAGGAGGCAATATCTCCGTAGATGTCATTCAAGATGCAGGATACGCGTTTGCCACGGAAGATTTCACCTTTTCCGATGATGACCCAAGCGATGGTTTCAATGGTATTCAAATTATTTCATTGCCTGCAAAAGGTACATTGACCTACAACGGAAACCCTGTTTCCATCAATGATATGATTGATGATGTAACCCTTTTGGTGTACACTACCGAAAATGGTGAATTTGGCGCCAACTATACCTCCTTCTCATTTAAGGTAAAAGATGGTTCCGATGCATTGAGTGCCACTACGAACAATGCGACTATCGCAGCGGCCCAAGATACCGATGGGGATGGAATTCCAAACGATTTGGATACCGATGATGACAACGACGGTACCCCTGATACCGACGATGATTTCCCATTGGATGACTCCGAGGATACCGACACAGATGGTGACGGGACTGGTGACAATGCCGATGACGACGATGACAATGACGGGACCCCTGATTCCGAGGATGCATTCCCTAAAGATGATTCAGAGGATACCGATACCGATGGCGACGGGACAGGAGACAATGCCGATGACGACGATGACAACGATGGAACCCCTGATTCCGAGGATGCATTCCCAAAGGATGATTCGGAGGATACCGATACCGATGGCGACGGGACAGGCGACAATGCCGATGACGATGATGACAATGACGGGACCCCTGATACCGACGATGATTTCCCATTGGATGACTCCGAGGATACCGACACAGATGGTGACGGGACTGGTGACAATGCCGATGACGACGATGACAATGACGGGACCCCTGATTCCGAGGATGCTTTCCCTAAAGATGATTCAGAGGATACCGATACCGATGGCGACGGGACAGGCGACAATGCCGATGACGACGATGACAATGACGGGACCCCTGATTCAGAGGATGCATTCCCTAAAGATGATTCAGAGGATACCGATACTGATGGCGACGGGACAGGCGACAATGCCGATGACGACGATGACAATGACGGGACCCCTGATTCAGAGGATGCTTTCCCACTGGATGATTCAGAGGATACCGATACAGACGGAGACGGGACTGGCGACAATGCCGATGACGATGATGACAACGACGGAACCCCTGATTCAGAGGATGCTTTCCCATTGGATGATTCAGAGGATACCGATACCGATGGAGATGGAACAGGCGACAATGCCGATACCGACGATGACAATGATGGAACTCCAGATGAGGAGGATGCCTTTCCTAAAGATGATTCAGAAGATACGGATACCGATGGAGATGGTGTTGGAGACAATGCCGATGATGATGCCGATAATGATGGTACACCGGATTCTGAGGATGCATTTCCTAACGATCCCAATGAAGATTCCGATGCAGATGGAGATGGTATTGGGGACAATGCGGACAATGATGACGACAACGATGGTATAATCGATGTGGATAATGATGGGGATGGTCTTGGTGACAACGTGGATACTGATGATGATAATGATGGAATTCCCGATAGCGAGGATGATTTCCCAAATGACGCTTCGGAAACCACAGATACCGACGGGGATGGAATCGGAAACAATGCCGATACCGATGATGACAATGATGGCTATTCCGATGAGGTTGAAGAATCCCAAGGTACGGAGCCAATGGATGCATCCAGCATTCCTGTTGATACGGACGGTGATGGTATTCCAGACAGCATGGATGATGATGATGATAACGATGGTGTACCAGATGCCAATGACGCTTTCCCAACCAGCAATGAACCTACCTTGGTGCCTGCACAAGCCTTTACCCCAAACGGGGATGGCAACAACGATGCTTGGATCATTCCTGGTATTGACAATTATCCCAATAACACCGTATCGGTCTACAACAGATGGGGGCATGAAGTATTTGCAACGAGGTCCTACCGAAACAACTGGGAAGGTTTCTACAAAAGTAGAAATGAAAAGCTTCCTGCAGGATCGTACCTATACATCATTGATTTGGGTGATGGAAGTGCTCCATTACAAGGCTGGATCTTTATCAACTATTAACCACAACAACAGAAAACACACAATACAGACATGAACCTAATTAATAAATTACAGATACTGTTGGCGGCCATGGCTTTTACCGCAACTGTGAGTGCTCAACAAGACCCCAACTATACCTTTTACCGGTATAACATGAACATATACAATCCGGCTTTTGCCGGGAGCTCCGAGGCTGCCGAATTCTCATTGGGAATTCGGAGCCAGTGGGCAGGTATAGAAGGTGCACCGGAGAGTCAAAGTGCCATCTTTGGTATGCCCGTTGGAAAGAATGTGGGATTGGGAGCATCCATTCTCAATGATCGCACCTTTATCGAACAGCAGACTTGGGTGGCCATAGATATTTCCTATTTCATCCAATTGAATGAAGACCATCGCCTTTATTTTGGCATCAAGGGTAGTGCCAACTCTTATGATGCGAACACCGATGGGTTGATTACCTACGGTGTGGGGCAAGATGGCACGCTCATGAACTATGAAAGTAGGTTTACGCCCAATGTGGGTGCAGGGGCCTACTTGAAACATGATAGATACTTTGTGTCCCTTTCGGCTCCTAAACTCCTTACCCCTGATAGATTACAGGAACGGGATGGAAACGCATATTTAGGCGTTGACCGAATGCACGCCTATCTAAGTGGAGGCTACAGTTTTATCTTGGGCAAAACTTTGGACCTAAAGACCATGGGAATGTTTCGCTATGTGGATGCCTCCCCTATATCTTTGGAACTTACCGGTATCTTGGATTTTGGGGAACGATTTGAATTTGGGGCATCCTATCGCTTTGATGAAAGCGTCAGTGGTTTGTTCCTATTTAACATAAGTAATGGTTTCAACTTGGGGTATGCCTACGAGACTTCCATCCAGAATTCCATTGATGGTTTGGACAACAATACCCATGAACTCTTCATGCGATTACGCATGTAAAATCAAGGTCTATTTGCAATTAAAAAATGCCCCTCTAGCTGTGGGGCATTTTTTATAGATATCCTTACGTTTTCTTATTTAGGCTGAGAGTATCACAACTTAATGCTCAATATCGTAATATCTAACAAGATTTTTCACCGCGGACCCCATCGTTTTTTTTAGCTTTGCCAGCATTCAACCAAATTGCAAAAATGCAGCGCCTTTACGTATCGTTCTTTTTTCTCGTTAGCCTAACGACCTATTCCCAAGATGTAGAAATTTTTAAACCCAATCCCAATAAAAATAAGCTGGAAGCCATGGAGACTTCGGGTCCCATCAATGTGGACGGCATACTGGACGAAGCCGATTGGGCAAAAACAAAGCCCCACCCCAGGTTTACCCAGGTAGACCCTTATCAAGGTGAAGCTCCCAATCACGATACGGAAATCAAGGTACTTTTTGACGAAGACAATTTATATTTCGGGATTTTCTGCAAGGATTCATTGGGAAAAAAGGCCATTCGTGCCACGGATTTCAAACGTGATTTTAATTTTAGGACCCATGATTTGGTAACCCTGTGTTTTGATGGGTTCAATGATGAGCGAAATGCCATGTCCATAGTGGTCAACCCCTATGGTGTGCAACGGGACTACCTATCCTTTGATGCCATGTACTACGATATTGAATGGGATGGTAGATGGACTACCCGGACTACTCGGACAGACAAAGGTTGGATTGCCGAAATTGCCATTCCATGGAAGACCTTAAGATATCCCAAGACCGATGACCCCACTCAAATATGGGGCTTTCAATTGTATCGTAACCGAAGATTGACCAACGAGATTACCGCTTTCTCCCCATTTCCACGTTCGTTCAGTGCGGCGAGAATGGATTATGCAGGAAGGCTTACCAACCTTAAACCACCTCCGCCAACGCCCAATATCCAAGTAAAGCCTTACCTCCTCACCTCCTACAATCGGTATAAGGGAAACAACCCTGATATTGAAGATGAGAATACGGATGTGAAAGCAGGGGGAGAGTTTAAATGGGCCATTGACCCCAACAACGTTTTGGACATTACCGTGAACACCGATTTTGCCCAAGCCGATGTCGACCGACAGGTGAACAATATCAGTCGTTTTTCGGTATTCTTCCCAGAACGGAGACAGTTTTTCCTGGAGAATGCTTCCCTTTTTGGAATCAATGTGGGGCCTGGTGACCGCTCTCAAGGTGGATCCATGGTGGTACAGCCCTTTTTTAGTCGAAGCATTGGTCTTGACAACGAAGGGAACCCACTACCCATTGATGTTGGTGGACGTTTTGTGCATCGTGCATCAAGAAGAAATTATGGTGGTATTTATATTCGCCAAGCAGGAAATTCCACCATATCCGGAACCAATTTTTTGGTGGGAAGATACTCGGAGAATTTTGGAAAACAGAACCGCATCGGGGCATTGGTTACCGCCAAGAATGGCTCGGAGAACACCAACGTTACCGGAACTGTGGATGCTTTTATACGCTTGGGCGAACCACATTCCATCAACGCCCTTTTGAGCTACTCGGGCAACACTGAAATAGGTGGCGGCGGTTTCTCCGGAATTGCTCAATATTATTACACTTCCAACAAATGGAAAGCATGGTGGACCCAATCCGTGATCACTAAAGATTTCAATCCAGAAATGGGATTTGTTTCCCGAAGTGATGTGATAGGGACCACACCCGGAGTCACTCGGTTCTTTCGAGGGGAAAAGATGCCTTTTAAGAAATGGTTACGTGCCTATGAACCCAGTGTGCATGCCCAGTTTTATCATCAAGCTTCCACAGGAAAATT
Source organism: Flagellimonas alvinocaridis (assembly GCF_004916895.1). Classification (GTDB taxonomy): domain Bacteria; phylum Bacteroidota; class Bacteroidia; order Flavobacteriales; family Flavobacteriaceae; genus Flagellimonas; species Flagellimonas alvinocaridis. The sequence goes on along the minus strand of NZ_SNTZ01000009.1, from coordinate 11,965 downwards.
GATTGAGCGCCAGTTAACGGGAAATCCCTTGTACCTCAACCTCCAAAATGGCGGGAATTTTGGCTATGAGATTACCAGTTTTTTCCAAAATCTGACCGAAACCTTTACGCCTCTGGGCCTTTCCGTTCCCATTGGCGAGTATGATTATGTGCAACATTCCGTTTTTGGGAACAGCGACCCTTCAAAAAAACTCAATTTTGGAGGAGAAGTACAGTGGGGAAGCTACTTTGATGGAGATTTGACCTCGTACAATGCGCAGGTAGGATACTCTCCCCTTCCCCATATTTCCTTGGGTGGGAGTTTTAATAGAATTGAGTTTGATGCTGTAGGGACAGGAAATATCAGCAAAAAAGTAGACCTGTTCAGCTTGGAGTCCCGCTTGGCCCTGAACCCTAGGGTCCAACTTTCTGGGTTCCTTCAAAAGAACACGGAAAACGACCTCACCAACATCAATGTCCGTTTTTCATGGGAATACAGCCCACTGTCCTTTGTGTATTTGGTGTTCAATGATCGGGACTTCAATGAGACCCTTTATGGCAATCAAACCGAACAACAGGCCATTGTAAAAATCAACTTCTTGAAACAATTCTAGTCTTTCCCTACTAAGATTTGCTTCAATTCTTGTTCATTAACGGGTTTAATGATATAATTGCCCACTACCTCATACTTCTTGGCGCGCTCTTGGTCTAATGGATGAATGGATGAGCTGACCACATAAATAGTGACCCTTTCCCTATTATGGTGGGGTATTTTAACAAAATCATCCAAAAAGCCCCAACCGTCTTTGATAGGCATGTTCAAATCCAAAAAAATGACCAAAGGCAACGGTTTCCCTGCTCCTAACCTATCCAAAAGACCATCTATGGCCTCTTGGCCGTTTTGGAACACCAACACCTCATCGGAAAAGTCCAGCCTTTTCATGAGGATCTTCATCCCAAATAAGTGTATGGGGTCGTCATCCACAATACAAGCACTTTGCAACTGACTCATTGGTTTTACGCTTTTAATAGTTTTACCCTGAACTTTGTTCCTATGTTGATTTCACTTTCAACCTCTATACGTCCACCCATGGACTCTATTTGGTTTTTGGTGATGAATAGTCCAATACCCCGGGCATCTTTGTTGCCATGAAAGGTTTTGTACATTCCAAATAACTTCTGGCCGTACCTCTCTAGGTCGATTCCAAGTCCATTATCCTCTACTATCAATTCAATGTACTGTCCTTCAGCGTTGGCATAAATGGTAAGTGTACATTCCTTTTTATGGTCACGGTACTTGATGGCATTGGTCACTAGATTCAGGATGATACTTTCCATATAGGCCGCGACTCCTTTAATGTTCATTTCATTAGGAACATCTACCCTAACCTGGATATTGTTCTCATTGATCAAGGCATGTACATCCATTAAAATCTTATCCACGGTTTTTCGTAGAGGGACCACTTTCAATTTCTTTTCCGTTTCCAGTTTCACCTGTACCACTTCGTTAAGATGCGCAATGGTCTCATTAAGTCCGTGGGAAGCCCTGCCCAGCATTGTCAACGTATCTTTGCGTTCTTCCTTGGCCAATGTTTCATCCAAAAGAAACTCACTGATCATGGTAAGGTTGGCCGCGTGGGAACGCAAATTATGCGAAACAATATGCGCAAAATTGAGAAGGCTGTTATTTTGGTTGGTGGTCAACTGCAACAAGCCTTTTAATTTCTTTTCTGCAGTAATTCTGGATGAGATGTCCACGATTTGCGATATAAAATGGGATATTTCCCCATCTATTTTCTTTACCGAAGTCACAGTTAAAAGCACATACACCAATTGTCCTTTTTTATCAAAATAGCGTTTCTCAATTTGATATGTGGATCGTTTCCCTTCCACAACTTCGCGAAGCAAGGCCAGATCTATTTCCAGATCATCAGGATGGGTAATGTCCTGAAAGGTCAATTTAAGCAATTCCGAATTGGTATAGCCCAAACTATGGCAAAAGCTTTGGTTCACCTGAATGAACCTACCATCCATACCCACCAATGCCATCCCCACCGAAGAGTTCTCAAAAGCTCCTTGGAGCGACTCTTCACTGGTGACCAACTGCAATTGGGCAGTCTTTAACTCGGTAATATCCGTGTTGGCCCCGATCATTCTTAAAGCGGCACCTTTTTCATCTCTTATCACTGTGGCCTCCGCCTTTATCCATCGGACCTCGTCATTGGGCCATCTTACCCTAAACGTAGTGTTGAATTCCCTTTTTCCTTCGATGGCATCCTGTACCGCATTGGAGGTCCTTTCCGAGTCTTCCGGAAGCACACAAGCTTGCCATGCTTCATATACTCCCTCAAAATTGGATGCTTCAATACCATAGAGCATATACATGTTCGGATCCCAGAATATTTCATTGTTCTGAACATCGTATTCCCAAATCCCTATTCCCGATGCCTTTGTAGCCAACGCCAATCTTTTACTGATATTCTTGTGTTCAATCTCAGCTTTCTTGCGCCTTTCAATATCCTGAAAAGTTCCAGTTATTCGAACACATTTGCCATCGATCATTTCAGGTTCACCTATGGCCCTTACCCAAAGATTTTTTCCTTTTGCCGTTACAATTTGCAACTCTGTATCCCAAGGTGTTCCGTATTCAATGCCTTCCTTCACCAATCTTGTGATGGTTTCTCTACTATGCCCCTCCTTATAAAATAAGATACCCTCTTCTAGATTTGGGACATAATCATTCGACACTTCATGTATTTCTCGTGTAATGTTGGACCAGTATATGGTATTCATCAATAGGTCCACTTCCCATCCACCAATTCTGGCTACCTCTTGGGATTTTTTCAAGTGGGCCTCATCCAACTTTTTTTCGGTAACATCTTCCAAAACCAAGATCACTCCGCTTACCTCTTCATCGTCGTCTTTTACAGAATCTATCTTCCATTCGTACCATACACTGTCACCATTTTCTAAAATCACCCTCATGCTATCTGTTCTAAAACTGACACCTTCCAAGCAATAATCGATGTCCAGTTTTAGCTCTTCGGGCAATTTTGGCATGGATTCAAAAAAGGGTTTTCCCAAAGTATTTCGTGATAGTCCAAAATGGTTGAGCCATCGATCTGAAAAATCCACAAAAGTCAATTGGGCATCCAATAACGCTATTGGTACGGGGGTTCTTTGAAATAGAGATTGGTCAATCGTCATGTAGCACGCTGGGTTATTAAACTAAATTTAGGAAAAATGTCGCTAATAGTTTGTCATGATTACCTACAATAACGATAAAAAAAACTGTGTTAGTATTCAAAAACAATGTCAATCCCTTACTGTTCCAAAAAAATATCTACCCATGGGTCCGAATCCATTTTTAATGTCTATACTTGATTTATCAAAATTCATATAAGGATATGAAAATCAAAGGTTATTTTTTGGTGATTTGTTCATTGTTTGGGGTATGCATATTGGCCCAAGATTCCAAAGAAGAACAAAACAATCCCGTTTTTGACGGATGGTATGCTGATCCTGAGGGAGTTGTATTTGGGGATACCTATTGGGTCTACCCTACTTTTTCGGATGATTATGACAAACAATTGCACTTTGATGCATTTTCATCCAAAGACTTGGTTACTTGGGAAAAGCATGAAAGTATTCTGGACACCACCAAAATCAAATGGTTAAGACAAGCACTTTGGGCACCTTCCATCATTGGGAAGGAGAACAAATACTATCTGTTTTTTGGAGCGAATGATATTCAAAGACCGGGCAGGGATTCCTATGATCCAAATAACGATATCAACCATTTTGGAGGTATTGGAGTGGCTGTGTCCGATAGTCCCAGTGGGCCTTTTGAAGATTATTTGGGCAAACCCTTGGTTTCCGATTTTTACAATGATGCACAACCCATTGACCAATTTGTTTTTAAGGATGTCGACGGCACCTTCTATTTCTTTTATGGAGGCTGGAGCCATTGCAACCTTGGAAGGCTCAACTCAGATTTTACGGGTTTTCTTCCATGGGAAGATGGCCAAACGTTCAAAGAGATAACCCCAGAAGGTTACGTGGAGGGCCCCTTCATGTTCTTGCGCAACGGAATCTATTATTTTATGTGGTCTGAAGGTGGTTGGACCAATGGAAGTTATAAAGTGGCCTATGCCATGTCTGATAAGGCTACCGGACCCTATACACGCATCGGTACCATTTTGGAATCCAAAGAAGGGGACATCGCAACAGGAGCCGGGCATCACTCCGTGATAAACAAACCAGGAACCGATGAATGGATTATCGTATACCACAGAAGGCCCATTCCCAATTTAGATCGTGACCATCGAGTTACCTGCATGGATAAAATGGAATTCAATGCCGATGGCACCATCAAACCTGTAAAGATGACTTTTGAGGGAGTCTCCAATGTACCAAGGTAAATGTCATGCCCCACGCACGTGCCCAAAACCATTGAGAAATATCGACCTCGCCCTACAATGGGCCCAAAAATCCTATCAAGACTATGGGGATAAAATGGCCCGTGACTATGCTAAAGTCCTATTGAGAAGAAAGCGATGGGAACAATAACTTTTGAACTCATTACATTGAAGTATTGCACATATGGCATTGCCAAAAGCTTTCGTATTTGATATATTTCAACTAATAGACACTTAAACACAAGGAATTATAACAAACAATTTGTTTCTTTTCTAAAGGGTTACCATGAATTATAAGTAAATTGTAGGCAATGATGGAATGCTATATCCACTCCTTTGAATTTACAAGATTATCCTAACCATGAAAGTAAAGAGACAGCTCGAAATTAAAGACGGGGCGGCTGATTCATGCCCAACCACGAAAACCACCACAACCGAAACGCATTTTACACGTCGCGAAGCATTGGGAATGACCGGGATGGCCGGTTTAGCAGCACTAATGGGATTGACTTCCAGTGCCATTCCAATGCAGCCACAAAAAAAGGTACGTATTGCATGTCTTACCACCTATTGGGCTGCGACCCGATCGCATGCAGATTGGATTTTTACCAAGTTGTTGGATGGCTATTGGTGGCAAGGTGCCTATATGGAGTCGCGCGTGGAGGTGGTTTCCGTTTACATCCACCAACTCAAGGAAAGTGGCCTGGGCCAGAAAATATGCAAAGCCAAGGGCATTCCCATTTTTGATACCGTTGGCGAAGCTGTTACCCTTGGTGGTGATGAACTTGCGGTGGACGGTGTGGTCATCGTTGGGGAACATGGAAACTATCCTACGGACCTTAAAGGCCATTGGCTTTTACCCCGATGGTGGATCTATAATCAAGTTGTTCGGGTTTTTGAGCGGAGTAATCGCTCTGTTCCCGTTTTCAATGACAAGCACCTTTCCTATAATTGGGACGAGGCCAAGTGGATGTTCGACAAATCCCGCGAGTTGAACTTTCCACTCACCGGAGGTTCTTCCATCCCCATTTACTATCGGAAACCTGAAAGGGAACTTGCCGTAGACACTCCCATAAAACATTCGATCGTACTTGGTGGAACTTCAGATGAAGGTGCCATTTTCCATGCCATTGATGTACTCCAAGCCTTTGTGGAACGCCGTAAGGGAGGAGAGACAGGTGTAAAGTCCGTTCAATCCATACGCGGTCCAGAAACCTGGAAATGGGTGGAAAATACCCCATGGGCCAGCAAACTACTGGGTTCCGTGGAGAAGAAATTTGAATTGGAAGCCGGACATTTTCAACAGCACCCCCAAACCAATATGTGCCTGATAGAATATAATGATGGTACCATGGCCGCTGTTATTGGTGGTCGAGGTGTGGGATGGACCTATGCCGGTGAAATTGAAGGACAAACCGATCCCACTATCATCTCCATGTTGGGCTGGGCAGGCCCTTTTGACCAATATCATGCCTCCAATGCTCAACCGCACTGGATTACCGAGATGATGGTAACCAAAAAAGAGCCATTCAATGCAGAACGACTATTGTTATCCACCGGCATTGTAAACCATTATATGGAGTCCAATTGGGAGAATAGCCAATATTCCCCAGTAGGTCGCCGTATTGAAACCCCAGTACTCAATATGAAATACCACACTACTCGGGGAGCGCAATTCAATACGGGCGAGCGGCCACCAAGCAGGCCCTACATAAGAGGCTTTAGCGAATAGTGCAAGACTCAATAATGATTATTTGATACCAAAGTAATACACATATGCAACGAAGAGAACTAGTAAAGAGTTTATCCATGCTCCCCTTGGCAGGTAGTGTTTTTCCCCTAACATCCTTATTGTCCACTTCTGTAGCTGGGAGCAAATTACCTTTGAATTTTGACCAACAAAAAATGCCCGAGTTACATCGGAATGCTTTTGTGATGGACGGACACACCCATGTCATGACCCGTGAACTGCTGATGGGAACCGACATCGGTCAGCGTTATGCTGATGGTACTGTGGACCTTCCAAGAGCCAAAGAAGGTGGCCTTGATGCCATGTTCTTCTCCGTATATACCCCGGAACATTATTATCCAGGAAGGCTGGAGACCAAAAACACCTTCCGTGTGATCAATCTTGCATTGGAGCAGATTGAAAAGAACAACGATGTCATCGAGTTGGCACTCAATGCTTACGATATAGAACGCATCAACAAAAAAGGGAAAATGGCTGCCTTTCTGGATTTGGAAGGTGGTTACGACCTTGATGGGGATATTTTGTTGCTCCAGGCGCTCCATCGTTTGGGGCTTAGGTCCATGCAATTGACGGCACATAATACGACCAATGCCTTCATCGACACATGTAATGATGTGAGCCGTTGGGGCGGAATCAACAATCTTGGGAAAGAAGTCATTGCTGAAATGAACAGGCTTGGCATGGTCATCAATGTTGCCCATGCCTCCAATGATGCCATCCTGCAGACGGTTGAGACCAGTAAACATCCAGTGACCTATAGCCACGGTGGATTCTATAGTATTGTGAACCACCCACGCTGTATTACGGATGAGGCAGCTAAAGCGGTCGCGGCAAAAGGAGGTGTGATCGGGATTCACTTTGGTAGTCTTTTCAACAATCCAAAATATTTTGGCTGGCAACAAAAGGCCGCAAACGAGACCACTCCGTCTTCGGTACAGAATTTTGCAAAAACCCTTGAGGAAGCAGATAGGGAGGTAGCCAAAGAAGTTCCGTTAAATTTCAAGGGAACCATTCCTGATGAGTACTGGATGCATGTGGACCAACTGGCCAAGGTTATTGATTATGGTGTGAACTTGATTGGCGAAGACCATATGGCCATAGGTTCCGATTTGGATGGTGGCCCAGAACTCCCCCGCGAAATCAAGGATATCAGTGACTTTCCCCAAATCACTATGGCAATGCAAAGGTTGGGCTATAGTGACGAACGAATCAAGAAAATCCTTGGTCTCAACTGGCTACGTGTGATTCGAGAAGTAACCGGAGGTTAGAGGAAAGAGCGGAAAATCAAAATCGTACAAAACAAAAAAGCAAGCTAAAAGCTTGCTTTTTTTATCAGTGATCGCGGAAGGACCACTGTATACTTTATATCTATTTGATATCCAAAAAGTTGTGTCGATTTATTTTATGGATGCACACCGAATTGTACACTGGTTCTAGGGAACATCCTAAGAATTTTTAATTGGTAACAAATATCGGCAAATAATATCAAATAAAAAAACTGCTCAATAAATAAGTTGGTTTATTCAATATTGACCGGTGCCCTAAGGATGACTGGATGTGGAGCAAATTTATATTCAGTTGAATTCCAGTCATTTAAATTATAATTATTGCCAATAGGTCTCCTTTTTGGTCTCTTTATCGGGCACGTTTTTGCCTCCGTAGGTACAAAATTAACAAATGGCACTGTATGTTGGAATATGACATCAAAATTTAAAACCGGAAATGGAATAATTACAATCAAAACATTCTTTTGGAATTCATTAGAAAGGAATTATGATTTTGTTGTACATACAATTTCGGCTCCATCTTATGTCAACACAGATATTAAACCCTTTTTTTATGGGAAATACACAATTTATTTAAGGTTTTGCCGCAATAATATTACATCAAAGAATCTTATCTTAGAATCCCAAGATATTTTGTCTTAAAACTCCCCTTATTTACAAATAACCTAAATTCAAGGTTATAGGCTAACCTTATTTTTTGCTATATGACTAATATTTGCAAGCAACACTAAAGGACTGAGAAATCAGAAAGGTTAGTATAACCCTTTATTTTGAACAAAGTAAAATGAGAATCGAAGTTTTAAAAAACACATTTGAATCGTGCAATATTAATTTCTTAGTTGGTTCAGGTTTATCCAAGCCATATTTAATTACTCTTGGCAACATCGAAACACTTCTAGAAGAATTGGAATACTTTGAAGAAATTGATGAGATAGCGAGATATATTATTAGGGCTTCAATTTACAAAAGGTATTTTAATGAAGTAATGGCAAAAAACCTGGATACATATAAATTTAAAAAGAGCCCGGATGTTGATGAAGAAAAAGACTATAGCAAAGTGTCGTCAAATTATAAATATTTTTTGCAGCTCATCAATACTATAATGCTTTACCGTTATATTCCTATTCATAACAAACAGATTAATATTTTTACCACAAATATTGATTTGTTCTTCGAAAAGGCCCTGGAAGAAACAAAACTCGAATTTAATGATGGCTTTAAGGGTAGAATTAATCCTATTTTCAACTTAAGTAATTTTCAAAAGTCATACCGCAAAACGAGTTTACATTATAAAAATACATCTGAAATTCCCGTTTTTAATCTCTTGAAACTACATGGTTCGATGAATTGGACCGAATGGTCCAACCAAATAGTTCTTTCCTCATTCAAAGAATTTGAGTCCATTTCTAATGCAATTGATGTAATTCCAAATACTTCCCTTTTGTCTATAAATGACAAAAGCGAATTAAAACAGTTGGTTGAAGAGGCCTCTAAAATAGTTGGAAGCTTAAAGGGTAAGGAAAAGACTGAATTAAAAGAAAGTTGCCTGAATTTTTTTCTTGAATATAGTAAGCTTCAAATCGTTAACCCAACGAAGGAAAAGTTCAAAACGACATTGCTCAATACCAATTACTATGAATTATTAAGACTGTTTGCAAATGAAATGGAAAAAGAAAATACACTACTGTTTGCATTGGGATTTTCATTTGCGGATGAGCATGTTAGGGAAATTACTATTCGAGCTGTCAATTCGAACCCTACTCTGCAACTGTATGTAATAGCATTTGATGAGAATGCAAAAAAAGATATAGAACGTGCATTAGGCTTTGCCGACAATCGAATATTGAATGGTAATGTTCAAGTTATTCACCCCGAAAGTTACTGTGCAATTAACAAAGAGGAAGAAGGGCTTACCCCTTTTGAATGTTTTTCTTTTGAAAACATAAATAATCAATTGTTTCAAATAATTTCCAACAAAATAAATCCATCAATTAAAACATATGGGCAATAATACCACCCAGTCTGATCAAGTAATCTTAAAAGATTCCATTTTCAGGATTGGAAAGGTGTTCTCTGTTGAAGGGAGGCAGGTGAAAATTAGTGTTGATAAACAAAAAAATGCATCTCATCTTTTATACAAAGGAGAGCTTCTTAAAAATGTAAGTGTCGGCGGATACATAAAAGTAATTAAAGGGTTTACCTCAATTATTGCAAAAGTTGAAAGTGAACAGGTCAAGGAAGACCTATCATTCGATGGAAGATACAATAAGGAGGAAAATAAAATAAATAGAATTTTAAATGTTAAGCTACTTGGGTTTATTCAGAGTAATAAGTTTGAAAGGGGAATCAAAGAACTACCCCTTATTGATAACGAGTGTTTTCTTCTTGACAAAGATGAAATCGAACAAGTGCATGATTTTGTCAAGAAAGATGATGTCCCGCTAAGATTGGGAAGTTTGGCAGAGGAAAGCGGGCAACCAATAAAAATTGGGGTTAATGGTCTTTTCGCCAGTCATGTTGGCGTTTTTGGTAATACTGGAAGCGGAAAATCCTATACCTTGGCCAAACTATACAGAACACTCTTCGAAGAATTTAGGAATGATGATAAGTTTAGAAAAAACGCAAGATTTTTACTTTTCGATTTCAATGGTGAGTACAATCTCGATGATACCATAATAACTGATAAGAATGTAATTAATCTATCAACCAAAACACAAGAGGGAAAGGAAAAACTCATCTTTAACGAGTCAGATTTATTGGATATCGAGCTTTTTTCAATTATGTCCAATGCGTCAGAAAAAACGCAGAGACCATTTCTTTCACGGACCTTAAACTTTTACAGTACAGTATCGAATTCGGATAATCCTCTTGGATTTTTCAAAAACATGCTTCGTAAAAGAATCTCGGATGTCCTTAAAATGTCAGATAAGGTCAGGGCATTTTTATTGTTGGATTATTTAAAGGCCGTGCTGCCCCCAGCATATGATATGAATGGAATTGAAATAGACTTGGCTGAGGAGTTGGATTATCACAACAATTCAAATGAATTTATATGGAACGGTTTTTATCTGAGACAGAATCCAAATCAAATTATGAACACTGCTCTATACAAACAGGTTGATGAATATACATTCAGTGATAATTTTATTTCTAGAATAATAGACTTTCTCTATTTACAACTTATTTACGACGTAATCAGCAATCGTGCACAAAATGAACATATTTCTCCAGCAATCAATAAATTAAAAAGTTTTCAAAGGGATATTGGTAAAGTACTTGAAATTAAAAAAGATGGACAAAGCGATTTTTGGAATGGGAACTATTTTTCAGTCATCAACCTTAATGAGGCAAATATCAATATGAAAAAGTTAATTCCTTTATTGGTTTCTTTTAAGTTATATTCTGAACACAAGAAAAAAAAAATAGACCAAACAGAGCATTCGTTGAATATCATTATAGATGAGGCCCACAATATTTTGTCCTATTCATCACAACGTGAAAGTGAAAATTGGAAGGATTATCGCTTAGAAACCTTTGAGGAAATTATTAAAGAAGGAAGAAAATTTGGAGTTTTCCTAACAATTGCGAGTCAACGTCCATCTGATATCTCTTCAACCATCATTTCCCAGTTGCACAATTATTTTTTACATCGGCTAATCAACAATAAGGATATCGATGCAATCGAAAGAACTATCTCCTACTTAGACAAGGTGTCCTTTGATTCTTTACCGTTGCTGCCTACAGGAGTATGCATTCTAGCAGGTTTAATGGCCCAAGTACCGGTAGTTGTCAAAATAGATGAGATGGAGAAAAAACATGAACCAAATAATAAGACAATTGATTTAGTCAATAATTGGAGGGACAAGGTTCAATAACTTAAGTAAGATTTTCATTCAAAATATTTCATTAATGATTGAATTTGAAAAAGGTGATATAGAGACTTTGGATTTTATGGTGGCAACCATGGTTCAAAAAAAAAGTGTTAATGGCCAAGACCTAATCGATGAAGGATATATAAAAACAGAATCATCAGAGGGATTTGAATTTAATGTTAGGGCCGATGATAGAAGAGCTGATGAGTTTGTTAGATATCTGTCCATTTTGGATAAATACGAAGTTTGCGATTGCTTTTACGGCGAAGATTCAGAATTTGGCAGGAAAAATGAAAATACATTAAGATTTCATCTGGGAGGCGGATTCAAGGCATTGTATTCAGAATTAACTAGTCAATAGAAACAAAAAATGTTGGAAAATCGAAAGATTGAGGTTGATCTGGAATTAGCTCAAAAAATGTTAAAGGAATATCCCAAGACTAAATGGTTTGCTCGAATTGGTTTTATTATTGGAATAGTATTGGTCATTCTATGGAAACGCCGGACATAGTGTACCACCCTCGCCGGGTTAAAGTGACCATAGCTGGCCGGACGAAAGTGACCCACCCGCGCCGGGCCAAAGTGGACCACCTTTAGATTAGATCTATCTGTAAAAAGTCTAAGTGCTTTTTTTGTTAAAAAGCACCATGGCGAACAAGCA
>NZ_SNTZ01000059.1 GCF_004916895.1 Flagellimonas alvinocaridis | reverse complement strand
TTCACTTCATTTAGAATTTAGTTCAGTTTTATTTTAGATTTATTCTGTAAAATGAAATTTCAAATAAATATAAATMAAGAATAAGGAGKTTTTATGTCTCGTTACCGAGGACSTCGTTTMAAAAAAATACGMCGCCTGGGAGCTTTACCAGGACTTACTAATAAAAGGCCCAAAGCCGTAAATGATCTTAGAAAYCAAAYGCGTTCCGGGAAAAAATCTCAATATCGTATTCGTCTAGAAGAAAAACAAAAATTGCGTTTTCATTATGGTCTTACAGAACGACAATTACTTARATAYGTTCGKATTGCCGGAAAAGCCAARGGGTCAACAGGTCAGGTTTTATTACAATTACTTGAAATGCGTTTGGATAACATCCTTTTTCGATTGGGTATGGCTTCRACTATTCCCGGAGCTCGCCAATTAGTTAACCATCGACATATTGTCGTTAATGGYCGTATAGTAGATATACCAAGTTATCGTTGCAAACCCCGAGATATTATTACAGCAAGGGATGAACAAAAATCCAGAGCTCTGATTCAGAATTCTCTTGATTCCTCCCCTCAGGAGGAATTG
>NZ_SNTZ01000058.1 GCF_004916895.1 Flagellimonas alvinocaridis | reverse complement strand
GAAATAGGATTTCATTCGATGAATCKTGAAATGARKYKTSCCCGAGCCCRACAGTAAAAAAACGAAACTASTCRTTTCGARCAAAATKCATTTTTGTTTGTTTTGACTCAAGAATTAGAGTTATGGGYGACTTAACRATTCGAATTCAAATCGASTMATMCGGYATATTTTCCACATTMMYAGGAGTKCKTTTATGTTTCTGCTTTATGAATATGATATTTTTTGGGCMTTTYTAATAATATCAAGTCTTATTCCGATTTTGGCATTTTTTATTTCCGGAGTTTTAGCCCCGATTAGCCAAGGRCCAGAGAAAYTTTCTAGTTAYGAATCGGGTATAGAACCAATGGGCGACGCTTGGTTACAATTTAGAATTCGTTATTATATGTTTGCTCTAGTTTTTGTTATTTTTGATGTTGAAACCGTTTTTCTTTATCCATGGGCAATGAGTTTTGATATATTGGGTCTATCCGTATTTATAGAAGCTTTAATTTTTGTGCTTATCTTAATTGTTGGTTTAGTTTATGCATGGCGGAAGGGGGCATTGGAATGGTCTTAGCTCCTGAATATTCAGACAATAAAAA
>NZ_SNTZ01000057.1 GCF_004916895.1 Flagellimonas alvinocaridis | reverse complement strand
AGGCGACCCCTATATCGTGAACAGCACCTTCACGGAGGTGGACGGAAGCATCACCAACGAGATACAAAATTTGGCGAGCGTGCTGGGAGAGGGCAACAGCGCGGGCACATCCATTACGAACGTTACTGACCCGACCAATGCGCAGGACGCCGCCACGAAGAACTACGTGGACACGCAGATCACGGCGAACGCGGCCGATGGCTCGGAGACCATCGTGAACGCCGGTACGGACATCAGTGTGAGCGGCACAGGCACCACAGGCGACCCCTACGTTGTGAACAGCACCTTCACCGAGGTGGACGGTAGCGTGACCAATGAGATCAATACCCGCTTCGAGGTGAGCGGGGCGAACCTAGAGATAGAGGACAGCAACGGTACACTACAGGTGCCATTGGCCAACTTGGGCAGCGACGACCAGACCTTGTCGGAAGTGCTTTCCGAGGGCAACAGCGCGGGGACCTCGATCACCAATGTGACGGACCCGACCAATGCCCAGGACGCGGCCACGAAGAACTATGTGGACACGCAGATCACGGCCAACGCGGCGGATGGCTCGGAGACGGTCGTGAACGCCGGTACGGACATCA
>NZ_SNTZ01000056.1 GCF_004916895.1 Flagellimonas alvinocaridis | reverse complement strand
GAGGTGGTCCTAAAGATCTTTGTGCTGTCGTTTATGATATGTTTTTTGTGATATAGGCAATTTTGGCCAAGACAGTCTCATAGCTCAGCTGGTTAGAGCGCTACACTGATAATGTAGAGGTCGGCAGTTCGAGTCTGCCTGAGACTACTGGGCAGCAAAGCTGCAAGTTCAAAGTTTTAAGTTTAAAAGTTTAAAGTTTTGAAAAGTTCATTAAGAAATACTGAAGGAAATTTTAGAAGTTGGGTGATTGTCACGTAATGGTGAGCACGTTATCAAAACCGTTAACTGTTAACTGATAACTGCTGACTGAAACGGGGAATTAGCTCAGCTGGCTAGAGCGCCTGCCTTGCACGCAGGAGGTCATCGGTTCGACTCCGATATTCTCCACATTTTCCCCGCGGATGCGGGGATCTCAAAGGGACTTCACCGATCAAGGTCGGTAATTTTCCCGGAGGGATGCCAAACCTGGTTTGGCACAAGGTTCATTGACATATTGGGACGGAGCGTGATGGTCATACCATCATGGCGAAGTCAAAAGAAGAAACACGAAGTAGAATAGAATATATAAGGATTACGAGAGGGCATATGTGCTTAGGCACATGATGCGACAAGCAAAAGAAGGGCGTAT
>NZ_SNTZ01000055.1 GCF_004916895.1 Flagellimonas alvinocaridis | reverse complement strand
GGTAAATTTGGTTAATTTTTTTCGTTTTAGTATCGTATATCTGGAAGAAGTTCATTTCTTTTGATGGGGAAGTAGTTCAACTTCTTTTATTTTTACATCTAGGATCCGACTTGTATCATAGATACGAATAGGAATTGAATCATTATGGCAAAAAAAAGTTTGATTCAGAGGGARAAGAAAAGGAAAAAWTTGGAACAGAAATATCATTTGATTCGTCGATCCTCAAAAAAAGAAATAAGCAAAGTTCRGTCATTGAGTGACAAGTGGGAAATTCACGGAAAGTTACAATCYCTACCRCGRRATAGCGCACCTACACGCCTTCATCGGCGTTGTTTTTCGACCGGAAGGCCYCGAGCTAACTTTCGWGACTTCGGCCTATCCGGACACATACTTCGTGAAATGGTTCAGGCATGTTTGTTGCCAGGGGCAACAAGATCAAGTTGGTAAGATAAAAMTMTCSCTTCATTTCTATGATCATCGATCATAGAGAGCCCCTTTACCATTCTGTATAAATGGGCTATTCTATTTGTACAGATATGGTAGAGGGTCGYMTTCAATMCTTGTTTTTTAKTAGTTTTCMGYTYTTCTCTTTASTTTAGCGCGGGGTAGAGCAGTTTGGTAGCTCGCAAG
>NZ_SNTZ01000008.1 GCF_004916895.1 Flagellimonas alvinocaridis | reverse complement strand
CAGAATAGATATAAAAGGAGAATCGATGAGAAGAAAATTAAAAAATAAAAACTAAGTTTAACCCAAGGATAGATCAAATCTGGGCAGTTCGTTTGCTATGGTCAGTTTTATCCGGCGAAGGTGGGTCAGTTTACCCGGCTTATCCATACATGCAACCTTAATGCATTTATATCATCCATCTATATATAACAGAAACATACTTTATGAGAAAAAATGCTTTAATGGCCCTTGCAGCACTGGCAATGGGAGTTTTAATGACTGCTTGCAATTCTGATGATGGAGCGGATTGTCCGGAAGATTTTACCGGGGCTCTCACCGCAAATGAGCAAAAATTGGTTGGAACATGGTCTCTCTCTGCCATAATTTCGGTGGAAGACGTAGATATCACGGATGATGGAGAAGATAATCCCAGCAATGATATATATGCCCAATATTCGGATTGTCAAAAGAGCACTTTCTATACGTTTAATGCCGATAGATCATACCAAATTGGCCAAGAGGGAAATTTTGAAGGGTGTGAAAATGCGGTTACAACCGAGGGGAACTGGCAATTAGTTTCACAGACCTTGAGTCTGGTAAGGAGCTGTACGCTTCAAAATATTACCACTTCCTTCAGCGCAGATGAAACTACCTTTAGCTTTTCGGATAACTATACTGTGACTGAGATAAATGGGAATTCCGTACAGACCGTAATTACCTTTACATATAGCTTAAACCCTTAAACCTTGCTTGGAAGGGATACAGTTTTTGGCAATTTGTAGCCTCTATTCACCTTCCTCCCAGATTGGTTTGAAAGTACAAAGACCACCAAACATGTTGGTTTGGTGGTCTTTGTTCAAGTTAAAACGATTATTTAAAAATTAGGTTGAACCTAGTGCCTTTGTTTAGGGTACTTTTCACCTCAATACTTCCCCCAAGGCTGGTTATTTGGCTTTTTATCAAATATAGCCCCACACCTTTACTCTCTTGGTTTCCGCTGTCCCTATCTTGTATCTCAAAAATTGAACTGCCCATTTTGTTCAAATCCATTCCTGCACCATTATCTTCATAGACGAGTGTTTTTTTTCCATTAGTGTCCCCAGTGGCAATAGAAATGATGGGGGGAACACCCGGTTGCGCATATTTTATGGAATTTGTGATAAGATTTAAAAAAATACTTTCCATGAACTGTTGTTTGAAGACGATGTCTTCCATTTCTGAAAAATCCGTAATGAACACAACACCCTCTTTTTGAATCAATGCGCCAATAGAATTTTTGACTTTCCGGAACACTTGGTCAAAGTTGACTTTTTCCAATTTTTCTGTGGATACTTCACGTTGCTTCAGCGAATCTAAGTAGGTGTTGAGAGAACTCTTTAAACCCTCCGCAGAAAGCGATATCAAGCCTAGTATTTCGAGGGTATCCTTGTCATCAATTTTGGAAAGGTCAATTAAATTGAGCAGGGAAAGTAAATTATTGAGAGGGGATCTTAGATCATGAGGGGTGGCATAATTTTGTTGTCTAAGGGTTTCATTGACCTTAGAAAGTTGGTCTAAATGGGTTATGCGATCCTGTTCCAATTTTTTAGTATGGGTAATATCCTTTGCAATGGCATAAATGAGACCCTTTTTAGATATGGGAATGGCAGTCCAATGCAGCCAAACATGCTCACCTGATTTGGTGATATATCTGTTTTCAAAGTTGACCAAAGGCTTGTTTTTCAACAACTTTCCACGGTGGTTAGCGGTCATTTCCCGATCCATTGGATGGATAAAGCTGGAAATCAATCTTGATTTTAACTCCTTTTCCGAATATCCCAAAAGTGATTTTAATGAAGGGTTTACTTTTACAAAATACCCTTCATAATCGGCAATGCAAAGACCATCCAAAGACTGGTTGAAGAATGGTTCTAGTGTTGGGTTCATTGATAACTGTTTACTTGTTCCTATGTGGTATTACTTTAAAAGTTGACCAAACAAATCTTTAGGATTCATTGGATGATGTCATGAGTGATGCCAAATGCTCTAACTCGAAAAATATTGGCCGTATGGATAAAACAGATTGGCATTCAATTTATTTTATCGAAACTAAAATTATGCAAAACCAACTTGAGCTGAGGTATCTCTAGAAAGATTTAACGATTTGGATAGGTATTGTGCTCCAACTTATCCTGTACCTTGATGAGTACGCTTACTGAGATGAATTTTCATGCTCAATTCAGTTGCTGATAACAAACCGAGTAGTAGGGAATTTATTTACTTAGTTTTTACTTTTAGTAAACAATATGGTCCAAGCCAAAATATCAATGAAAACTAAAGTCCAGGAATGCTGGCGAACGGTAGAGTATTCAGATATTCTAAAATTTTGTTTGATAAATTATAGAAATTGCTTTATTTAGCAATATGTAATACATAATACATATGAAAAATTTAATAGCAGCCACATATGCTCCAATGCAGACAGACGCATCCTTGAATCTATCTATTATCAAAGATTATGCAGGGTTTTTAACTGATAATGGGGTAAGTGGAGCATTTGTGAACGGTTCAACAGGTGATTTTACATCATTGAGCACCACGGAGCGCAAACAATTAATAGAGGTTTGGGCTAAAAATAAACCCGAAGAATTTTACCTGATCAACCATGTGGGGCATACCAATTTGCGTGAATCCAAGGAACTGGCAGAACATTCAGCTGAAATGGTGGATGCCATCGCGGCTTTACCTCCTTTTTACTTTAAGCCTAGAACAATGGATGATTTGCTCCATTATTGCAAAGAAGTAGCACTATCTGCTCCCAATATTCCTTTCTACTACTATCACATACCGGTATTGACAAGGGTAGATTTTTTGATGGCCGATTTTTTGGAAAAGGCCTCGACCAACATCCCAAATTTTGCAGGAATCAAGTACACCAATGATCATATGCAAGATTTCGGCAAATGCTTAAAGTATGATTCCCAAAAAATGAAACTCTTCTTTGGGATAGATGAAAAATTTTTGGATAGTCTGATAGCTGGAGCCACAGGGTGGGTGGGTAGTACCTATAACCATTTGGCTCCATTGTATATTGATATTGCCTCCTACGTATCTCAAGGTGAAATGGAAAAGGCAAAGCTACTTCAGGCTAAGGCTATTTCTTTTGTTAACATTTTAGAGTCTTTGGGTGGATTTCATGGGGGTAGTAAAAGCTTAATGAAATCATTTGGATTGGATATGGGACCCAGTCGCTTTCCGCATAAGGCTTTTGATGACGAAAAGATGAACAAGGCAAAACTACTTTTTGAAAAGGAAGAAATATCGGAATGTATGTCCAAGCCATTTTATCAAGATACAGCACAATAGCAAAAAAATTTAATGAATTATGTTATACATAATACAAAAATTAATATATTCGCTTCGTAACACTTAGATAATCAAACTTTAAAATCTATGAAACTCTCAAACTATGTAGAAAAATGCACAAGGAGCAATTTGTGGGAGTGCCCTTGGAAAAAGGGAAGACTTACTCATTTTTTCCTCTTTGCTTTGTTAAGCCTGTTTTCGGCCACTATGTACGGTCAGGAATTACGGGTAACTGGTAATGTAACAGGTACGGATGGTGTTCCCTTGCCTGGAGCCACCATTTTGGTGAAGAACACTTCAAATGGTACCCAAACAGACTTCGATGGAAATTACGTCATTGAAGCAAGTTCCGGCGACATTTTGGTGTTCAGTTATATTGGGTTTACTACCCAAGAAATTTCGGTTGCCAACCAAACCAGCATCGATGTGATTTTAGCCGAGAACACAGCCATGCTTGATGAAGTGGTGGTAACGGGATACGGTAGTCAGTCAAGGGCAACCCTAACTTCATCGGTGGCAAAGTTGGACACTCAAGTTTTGGAAAGTGCCACACGTTCCAATCCCGCCACTGCCTTACAAGGAACTATTGCCGGTTTGCGGGTAACCAATACCACGGGGCAACCTGGCTCTACACCAGAAATTGTACTGCGTGGAGGAACCAATTTTAGTGGTAGTGACTCGCCATTGATTTTGGTCGATGGAGTGCCCAGTTCTTTTTATGCCTTAAACTCAGATGATATTGAATCAATAGAGGTATTAAAAGATGCGGCGGCCACGGCCATTTATGGTGCACGATCGGCCAATGGGGTTATTCTGATTACGACCAAATCGGGTAAATCAGGTAAGTCTTCCATTAATTATAAGTACAGATACAGTATAAACAATGAGCGGAACGACCAAAAATATATTGGTGCGGCAGATCATATCAATTACAACAGGCAATCAGTGGCCTGGTATAGGGAGGCGACGGGCGATCCCGGGGCATTCAGTGCCTTTTTGGACGGTAACCATAGTGCGGCCACAGGGAACAATGCTACAAATGACCCCTTTACCACACAATTGTTGACATCAGATAATCAATACCTCCTTAATCAGCCAGGATGGCAATCCATTCCAGATATTTTAAATCCTAGTCAACAGATTCTGTTTTATGACAATAAGGATGTAGGGGACCGAATTTATCAAACCAGTGAATCCAAGGATCATTATATATCCTTTGATGGAGGCAACGAAAAAGGTACGTACTACTTAGGATTGGGTCTTTTGGACAACGATGGACTTACCTTGGGTACAGGTTTTAAAAGGTACTCCGGAAAGTTTAGTGGGTCTTATAAGATCAGTGATAGGGTAAAGGTAAACTCCAACATTTTATATTCCCATTCCAATTTAAGCCTAGGTGGATTGGGTAATGAAGATACCGTGTTCAGAAGGTTCCAAGGACAGGCTGCAACTTCCAGAACCTATGATAGTAACCCCGATGGAACTTGGTCCGATCAATATGCGCCAGGTCAGAACCAAGGCTTTGGAAACCCTCTGTATTATCAGGATAAGTTTGTCAGAAAGAACTTGGAACAGCGTTTAACAGCTTCAGTAGGCCTCGATTGGAATCCTATGGATGAATTGAAGCTCTCTTTGAACGGAAGCCATTTCACCATCAATAACCATAACGAGAGTTTTAACAAGGCCTACAGGGTTGGTAGCAACACAGGACCTTTACGTACTGGTAGAGAAGCCAGCGTTAGTTTGAATAGGACCTTGAGGAATCAGCTGACAGGTACCTTGAACTATATCGAAAGCTTTGGGAACCATAATGTAAATGCTTTGGTTGGGGCGGAATATTATAAGGACAATATTTTCCTTTCCGGGGCGGGGACAAGGAATTCCCCAACGGATTTGATCCAAACACTCAATGCAGGGGCAGAGGCGAATGGAATACCTTCAACTTTCGAATCGGAACAGGTGATTACCTCAACCTTTGGAAGGTTGTTGTATGATTACGACAATAAATACTTGGTCGGCTTTACATTCAGAAATGATGGGGCCTCAAGATTGGGTAACAATAAATTTGGGTTCTTCCCTGGAGCATCCCTTGGTTGGAATGTACACAATGAAGATTTCTTTCAAGCTTCAGGATTAGAGAAGACCATATCCGTATTAAAGCCTAGATTGAGTTATGGTGTCAATGGAAATGTGAGCTCCCTGACCCCTCCTGGGGCACCTGATTATTTAGGGAACTACGTGGTTTTTGGATCGTATAGTGGCCAAGGCGTCTACAATGGACAGACAGGTTATGCCAATTCAAGTTTACCGACCCTCGATTTAGCTTGGGAGCGTTCCACTACTTTAAACGCAGGTTTGGATTTATCCTTGTTCAACAGTCGTTTAAACTTGATCATGGATGTCTATTCCAGGGATATCAAGGATAAGATTGCAAACTTGACCTTGCCCTATTATACAGGTTTCAGTTCCATAAGAACCAACAACGGGACATATAGAAACAAAGGGATAGAGCTTCAGATAAATGGTGATGTCATCAGAAAAGATGATTTTACTTGGAATTTAGGAGCTACCATCACTTCCAACAAAAATTATGTGGTGGAGTTACCTGAGAATGACAATGATTTGAACAGACAGGGCGGAACCTTGATTTGGAATCCTGCTACGGGCCAAGAAGAGTGGGTCGGAGGACTCCAGGAAGGACAACGCTATGGAGGTGATTTGGTGGTGGCCTTTGAACAAGAGTCCATTTATGCCAATCAGGCCGAGGCTGATGCCGATAATGGCATTACCGACGAATATGTGCCCGGGGCCAGCCGTAACCAAAGATGGGCAGGTGATGTAAAATGGGTCGATCAAAATGGGGATGGTATAATCAATAACCTTGACAGAAAGGTAATAGGGCGTACCACACCAGATTTTATCGGAGGATTCAATACAAGTCTTACTTACAAAAACTTTAGCCTGTTCGTGCAAACGGATTTTGCCACAGGACACTTGGTATGGAACCATATCAGGAACAAAGGATATGCCCAGACACAGGGTAATTTGGAACAACCCATCGAGGTCTTGGATTCATGGACACCTGACAACACCGATACCGACTGGCCTCGTTTTGTGTTCGTAAACGGAACCAAGAACGTCTGGAGGGGAAGTGAAAGTGTTGGAAGTTTACAGACCGAAGGCAACGAAAAGTTTTGGGAAAAAGGAGATTATTTGGCCTTGAGGGAGGTAACGTTGACGTACAATGTCCCTACTGAGTATTTTAATGATGTGATCAAAAGGTTGAGCATCAACGTAACAGGGACCAACCTACATTATTTCAAGAGTATGAGCGGGGATACCCCTGAGGTTGGTGGCGTGCAGTACGGTGAATTTCCAGTACCCAAAACCATTACCATTGGACTTAACGTAACATTTTAAAAAATACAGAAATGAAAAAGTATATCATAATATTAACAGTGGTGTTGGGCCTCTTTGCTTGTGAAAGCGAATTGGAACTGGTAGCACCAAGTGAACTGACAGTGGCTGGATTTTGGGATACCGAGGAAGGTGCTAGAACGGCCCATACGGGAATGTTTGCAGATTTAAGGGATGCGACCGGAACGCTATGGTTGCTTGGAGAAATACGAAGCGATGTCTGGGGCGGTAGGACCTATGAGTCACCGGCAAATGTATCATTGATAGAATCGAGCTTTACAGTCTCAACCGCTCCTTTTGGAGGTTGGACGGGGCTTTACACCCAGATTCATCGGATCAATGACTTTCTGGTCAATGTGCCAGGAATAGATTTTGTCAATGAATCCGATAAAGATCATCTAATTGGTCAAGCCTACGGATTAAGGGCATTATATTACTACACTTTATTGAAAACCTGGGGTGATGTACCTATCATCTTGGAACCTTTGGCAACCGTTGACCCAGCCGGATTAAGTAGGGAAAGGTCGTCTCAAAGTGATGTTATGGCCCTTATAAAATCGGATATTGACGCTTCGCTGAACGCTTTTGGTTCGGACAATAGTTTTTGGGCAGGCAACAAGAATTTTTGGAGCAAGGCAGCCACCTTGGCGCTCAAAGGCGATGTCTATATATGGTCCGGGAATTTAATGGGAGGTGGAAATGCCGACCTTACCGAGGCCAAAACGGCTTTGCAGCAAATCGCCTCTTTTGGGATAAGTCTGGAACCCAGCATCGATAATTTGTGGGGAGTGCCAAACGAAGGAAATAGTGAGTTTATTTTTGCTGTTCAGTACCAGCGTGATGAAGCCTCGAACATTTATAACAGTTTTACAGGAAGAAGTACGGAAATCAATCCCCAGTTCAACGCTGCGGGAGAATCCATGGCCAATTTTATTATTGCAGGGGCCAATAGATATGGACAATCTGAAAAAACCATTTTGTTGTTGGATGATAATGACGATGCCCGTAAAGATGCAACATTCATAAGATTGTATACAGATGACAATGGCGGTGCCGGTTATCCCACCTACAGCGAACCAACATATTTTGGGTCCATATTCAAAAAGTTTTTAGGTCAAGTAGATGGCTCTGAACGAATTTTTGAAAATGATGTGCCATTGTACAGATATGCAGATGTACTCTTATTATTGGCCGAAGCCAAGAATCTTCTCGGGGAAGATCCCTCTGGGGAAATCAACCAAATACGTCAAAGGGCCTATGGTGCCAATTATGTACCTGCGACCCATGCCTATGTGAATGGCTCCCAAACCGATAATGCCAACGCCATCTTAAATGAACGCTACAAGGAGTTTGTGGGTGAGGGAAAACGTTGGTGGGATTTAAGACGTGCCGGAGACAGCTTTGTGATAGATAATGTAAGTTTTCTTAACTCTGGCGATGAGTATAAATTAATATTGCCCATTACGGAAGATATGATAGGAAGAAACCCATTGTTGGAGCAAACGCCCGGATGGCAGTAAAATCTGATTGATTGTTTTGAGTTAGTTTAGTTTAGTTCAAGAGAAAGGGCCCGATAGTAGTCGGGCCTTTTTGTGTTTTATGATGTAAATCCCAATGGGAAATTAATGATTTCCAATTTCCTTGGTCCTCTTTTTTTAAGATAAGGGTTACTTTTTTCCGTTTTTGAAAATATGGTCAAAATGCGGTTCTAAATGTCTTCGCATAGCATTTCTAAACGTCTCGGGAGTGCCTACTTTTAGATTGTCCAAAAGCATTCTATGGGTAACAAATGTCCCTTTTGTATAATGATAATCATCCAAATTACGGTTCTTGGTCTCTTTCAAATAAACATATTCAAAAACAGGCAAGAGCAACCCTTGGAATCTCTGTAGGGTATCATTCTTGGAAATCTGATAAAGTTTTCCATGAAAGGCAACTTCCTTGTCCAAAGAAAATCTGGCCTTGCCCGTACTGGTAGCTTCTTCCGCTTCCACTATTTCCTCCAGTTCATCAAGTTCTTTCTGGGTTTTGTGTTCAAAAAGAAAATCGGCCATACCCATTTCGAGGATCATCCGAAGCTCAAACAGATTTTTTAAGGTCTTCGTGCCCAATAGGGTGGGGTCCATTATCCGCTCAAAATTGTTGATGATATCAGGTTGTTTCAATATCATCCCCCTGTGTTTTTTGGATTCAATGAGTCCCAAGGTTCGCAACCGCAATAGAGCTTCACGAACAACAGTTCTGCTGACTCCAAGGTTGGTGGCAAAATCCAATTCTTTTGGGATGGGATCGCCAGGTCCAAGATTATTTTCCTTAAAAAATTCCAATAGCCTTAGTTCTACTTTATCAACTAGTGAAAGGGTGTCAACTGGCTTTAACTTTTTTAATTGCTTCATAAAGCTTTTGGTTAACTATAAATGGAAATTCAAGCTGATGGCGAATTGCTATAACTCACCGTGATATAAACATAACATCTTTTAAGTCTACAGTGGCAAAGATATTTAAAATATATTGTATATTTGTATTATGTCATACATAATATGAAATATTCAAAGACTTATAAAAATGCACTCTTTGATGATGTGCTGCCATTTTGGGAAACCCACTCATTGGATACAGAAAATGGTGGGTATTTTACATGTTTAGACAGGAAGGGCCGTGTTTATGATGAAGATAAATTTGTTTGGCTGCAAGGTAGACAGGCTTGGTTGTTCTCAATGCTTTACAATACTGTAGAGAAAAGGTCGGATTGGTTGGAAATGGCCAAGACTGGCATCGATTTTTTGGAAAAATATGGAAGGGATACCCAGGGTAATTTCTATTTTTCACTGACCTGTGATGGCAGACCATTGGTGCAACCTTATAATATATTTTCAGATTGTTTTGCAGCAATGGCTTTTTCACAATATGCCAGGGCCACCGGTAATCAAGAAGTGGGAAATATGGCAAGGCTGATCTATACCAATATTTTGAGCAGAAAGGAAACACCTAAGGGATCCTATGAAAAATCCACGGGCAACAGGCCTTTAAAAGGATTTGCCTTGCCCATGATACTTTCCAATTTGGTTTTGGAACTGGAACACGTGCTCGATTCTAAGGAAGTTGAGAAAACCATTGACATTTGTGTGGATGAGGTTATGAGGGTATTTCTTAGGGAAGATTCAAACCTCATATACGAGTATGTCAATCCAGATGGGTCGCTGAACAATTCTTTTGAAGGCCGACTCATCAATCCGGGCCATGGTCTGGAGGCCATGTGGTTTATGATGGACATAGGGGTGCGGCGTAATGATTTGGGATTGATTCAAAAAGCAAAGCAGACCATACTCAGTTTGTTGGACTTTGGATGGGATCAACAATACGGCGGAATTTTTTACTTTAAGGATGCCGTGGGCCACCCACCACAACAATTGGAACACGATCAAAAACTCTGGTGGGTTCATTTGGAAGCCTTAGTAGCCTTGGTAAAGGCTTATGAACAAACAGGATGCGATAAAATTTGGCAATGGTATGAAAAAGTCCATGAATACGCCTGGTCACATTTCCCCGACCCGGAAAATGGGGAGTGGTTCGGATATTTAAACCGTCAGGGAGAACCTCATATAACGCTCAAAGGAGGGAAGTGGAAAGGTTGTTTTCATGTTCCAAGGGCCCTGTATCAATGCTGGAAAACATTTGAAAGAATAGAAAACAAAGAAAATAAATAATCAATGGGATTGGTGAAGAATAAACTCGGGATGACAGTTACGGCCTTTGTATTGGCAGGGATTATATCATGTGGACAAAAAATGGATTACGGAATCCAAATAGAAACACAGCAACCAACTATGCCAATCTTGGCCAAGAAGGAACGGAATGCGGTTTTACATATGGGCATAAGCTTGACCGATACTTTGGAAAGTAGGCAGCTGGAAGCCTTTACATTTTCATTGGAAGGTACCACGGATATCAATGATATTGCCCAGGCAACAGTTTTATACAGTGAAACCGGCACCATGGAAGAGGAAACTGCTTTTGGTACAATCACAAAACCAACAGCAACATTTACCATCATAGGGAGTAGTCCCATACGGTCCGGGGAACATAATTTTTGGCTATCTGTTGAATTGAAGGACACCCCGGAATTGACCCATAAAATAAATGCTGAGCTTATATCTATTAAGCTTGCAGGCGGAACAGAGGTAAGCCCTAAAATTACTTCAGGGATGAGTCCCCAACGTATAGGAATCGCCCTTAAGCAAGCAGGTGAGGATAATATTGACACCTATCGCATACCAGGTCTGGCCACCACGAATAAGGGAACCTTGATTGCGGTGTACGATAATAGGTATAATGACCCGGTGGATCTTCAAGAAGATATTGATGTTGGTATGAGCCGAAGCACGGATGGAGGTCAAACGTGGGAACCTATGAAAGTTATCATGGATATGGGGGAGTACGGAGGTCTGTCCGAAGATCAGAACGGTATTGGAGATCCTGCAGTGCTTGTCGACAAAAACACAAATACCATTTGGGTGGCGGCCCTTTGGCTCCATGGTCATCCAGGAGAGCGTGCGTGGAATGCTTCCCAGCCTGGAATGTCACCAAAGGAGACAGGCCAATTGATTTTGGTAAAAAGTGAAGATGATGGGGTTACTTGGTCCAAGCCCATCAATATCACATCCATGACCAAGAAACCAGAATGGCAATTGTTTTTCAACGGGCCGGGCTCTGGTATAACGATGGAGAACGGGACGTTGGTCTTTGCCGCACAGTACAAGGACAAGGATAGGATACCGCATTCCACTATCATCTACAGTGAAGATGGTGGTCAATCTTGGGTCGTTGGAACAGGAGCAAAATCAGAAACTACCGAAGCGCAAGTGGTGGAAATCTCCAATGGGGTTCTCATGCTGAACATGAGGGACGATAGAAATCGGGCCAATCGAAACGATTCCATCAATGGCCGTTCCGTGGCCATAAGTACTGACATGGGTAAAACATGGGAAGAACACCCCACTTCCCGAAAAGCATTGATCGAACCCAATTGTATGGCAAGTATCCTGGCATACGAACATCCTGAACGGGGAAAAATCCTGTTCTTTTCAAACCCCAATTCAAAGACCAAACGGAACCATATCACCATAAAGACCAGTTTCGATGGAGGAATGAGCTGGCCCGAGAAGAACCAGCTAGAACTTTATGAAGAGGGAACGTATGGTTATTCCTGTCTTACCATGGTTGATGAAGACCATATCGGAATTCTTTATGAAGGAGTCAAGGAGCTGTATTTCCAAAAGATTCCGATTTCGGATTTGATACAATAAACCATGGAGCGATTAAAAAAAGGTTATGCCCTGTGTTGGATATTAACTTCCTTATTGACCACCAACGTAGTATGCTCACAGAGTTTTCAGTCTAAGTTCACCGTTGAAACACTGAATAATGCTCCTGTAAAATTGATTCCCTTTCCGCAGAAGGTGGAATGGGGTAAAGCGGTACGAATGATTTCATCTTTTCGAGTGGAGACGGATTCAACTTTGCCTTTGTCAATTCAGTACGAATTGGAATCCATTTGTCATGACACAGGAATCTTAAGGGATGACAAAGCCACGGATTTGATGCATTTCCAGAAAGACCCTTCCCTTCCAGATGAAGGGTATCATTTGAATGTTACGGAAAAGGCAATTCATATTACCGCTGCTACAGAGAAAGGTCAATTTTATGCCCTACAGACCTTAAGACAATTAATTTTCCATCAGGAGGATGTCATTTTGCTACAGCAATGCACAATCTCAGATTGGCCTGCCTTTTCCATAAGGGGCTATATGTTGGATGTGGGTAGAAATTTTCAAAGTATCCAATCGCTCAAGGAACAATTGGATGTGATGTCGAGGTACAAACTGAATACCTTCCAATGGCATTTGACCGATAGACCGGCATGGCGTATTGAAAGTAAGGTCCATCCAGAACTCAATGATCCCAAAAACCATAGGCCTTCGCGAGACCCTGGCATGTTCTATACCTATGTTGAAATACGAGATCTTATTGAATATGCCGCTGAACGACAGATACAGGTAATACCAGAAATAGATATGCCAGGGCATAGTGATGCCTTCACAACGGCTACCGGACATAAAATGGAGTCAAGGGAAGGGATTAAAATTCTTGAAAGGATTTTGGAGGAGTTTTTTAATGGGGTTCCCAAAAGCTACTGTCCAACCCTACACATTGGTTCTGATGAAGTTGAGATAGAGGACCCCAAAGGATTTATGGATCACATGGTGAACTTTGTTCGGAACCATGACAGGGAGGTCATGGTTTGGAACCCGGGACTTGAAGCCGATGATGACGTTATCCGTCAAACTTGGAAACCTGATTATGTGGACCAAAAAGGGTACAGGGAGGTGGACTCTTGGAACAACTACATCAATAATGGCGATCCGTTCATCCATATCCCAAAACTTTTCTTTAAGCCTATTGGAAATGGTTCAAAAAATAAAATCTTGGGGGGAATCATTTGCTTGTGGCCCGATGTCAATCTCAATGAAGAGCAAGAGGCCATCACCACCAATCCGTTGTATCCTTCCTTGCTCACCTACGCATGGACCACCTGGACTGCCGATGTGCAAAAGGCATCCAAAGATTATCTCACGATGGTACCTCCAAAAGGAACGGTTGAAAATGGGTATTTTGATGCGTTCGAGAAATTCTTGATGCACCACAAGGAAGCTTATTTTAAGAATAAGCCCTTTCCCTATGTAGCACAGGCCAATACAGTTTGGGAACTATCGGGCCCCGTGGGGATGCCCCAAAAAAGTATGGTCAAGAAGATGGCATCCGGTAATACGGTCTATATCCGCGATCGTTTTAAACAGGGAGGCCAATTTCCAGAGGCCCAACCCGGAGAAACTTATATTGCAAAAACATATGTTCACTCCAGTAAAGAACAGGAAGTAGATGCTTGGATAAGTTTTGAAACACCATACAGGGCCAATAGGGTATATTCGGGTATTCCCCAAAGGGGAAAATGGGATGCGAATGGAGGTACAGTTTTGTTAAATGGACAGCCTCTGCCATCACCAGAATGGAAGAAACCCGGATGGAAACCCACAAAAACGGAAGGTTGGGGCACATTCCAAGATCAGGAAACACCATGGGAAAAAGAAGAACTGTATTGGACTAGGGAGCCCACCAAATTGTTTTTAAAAAAAGGATGGAACGAAGTAGAGATAAAAGTGCCTGGGACCAATTCATATCAAAACTGGATGTTCACTTTTGCCATAGGGCAGCAAGGCATCGAATTTTCCACTAAACCGGTTACTGAATGAAAAAAATAGTCGGCCATATATTGATTGCAACTGTCGTATTGTTTGGATGTAATGTCAGGGCACAGCAGTTAGCGGATAAGGTTAAAATTGAAGAAGGAGTTGCATTGCCCTCAACATTGCAAGGTGAAACCGCTTTGGGATACGCTGGAATGCTGGGAGGCCAACTGGATGATGTGATTTTGGCAGCTGGTGGGGCCAATTTTCCCAATGGACGACCGTGGGAGGGAGGTGAGAAAGTATGGAGCGATGACATCTACCTTTTTGAAAATGGAGTTTGGCATATTGCTGAAGAGAAATTGCCAAAACCATTGGCATACGGGGCATCGGTACAATTACCCAGTGGTATCTTATGCATTGGCGGTGAAAATGCAAGTAATACCAGTAATTTGGTTTTTCTGATGGGATATGACCCAGATAGCGGAAAAGTCACTTTTACGGATTATCCATCTCTTCCTGAACCCCTGGCCTATACCACAGCAGTTCTTGAAGGAGGATATGTGTATGTAGCTGGAGGGAAAAACGATGACAGAAGTACCAATGCTTTTTACCGAATGTCATTGGAATCAGAAAAGTGGGAAAAACTGCCTGACTTTCCGGGAGAACCACGCGCACTGCATGTGGCATTGGCTCAAGAAACCCAGCACTCCCGAAAACTCTTTCTCATTGGAGGCCGAAACCAAATTTCAGGTCAAAGATCAACACCATTGACCTCTTTTGTCTCTTATGATCTTGGTAATGGTACTTGGCAGGAAGAAGGCAATATTGCCATTGATGGAAAGCCAAGGGTTATCATGGGCGCATCAGGGCAAGCAATGGGTTCCATGCATCTTTTGATTTATGGGGGATCGGATGAAATCCTGTTCAACAAGTTGGAAGAGATTGCCTTGCAGGTTCCATCGGAACAAAACGATTCCATTGTTGGAGGAATGATTCGAAAAAGAGACTCCATCTTGAACAACCACCCTGGATTTTCAAGAGAGATATTGGCCTATAACACCATCACCCAAACGTGGTTTGTGTACGATACGTTGCCCCGACCCCTTCCTGTAACGGCCCTTTCTTTCCCAATGACCGAAAATCAGGGGCTTAGAATTGTTTCCGGCGAGATTTCCCCGGGCATCAGGACACCAATGGTGCAAACCCTGATTTTGGGAGAAGCTGCCAATCCATTTGGGACCACAAATTATATAGTACTGATAGCCTATTTATTGTTATCCTTATTGATAGGAGTGTATTTTTCCTATAAACAAAAGTCAACCAACGATTACTTCATTGGAGGGGGGCGTATTCCTTGGTGGGCCAGTGGACTCAGTGTCTTTGGAACGCTGTTGAGTGCCATTACATTTATGGCCATACCGGCAAAAGCTTTTGTCACGGATTGGTCATTTTTTATGCTGAATATGACGGCAATCATCATCACACCGGTAATAGCAATGGTGTTCATTCCCTTTTTCAATCGACTTAAGATTACCACGGCCTATGAATTTCTGGAAGAGCGTTTTAACTACTTGGCAAGGGCCTTTGGTAGTCTATCGTTCATTCTATTCCAGTTTGGGAGAATAGGGATTGTACTTTTATTGCCTTCGTTGGCGATAACCATTGTAACGGGAATTCCTGTGGAAACCTGTATTCTCATCATGAGTTTGCTTTGTATTGTGTATACGGCCTTTGGTGGTATTGAAGCTGTGATTTGGACCGATGTGATGCAGGTCATTGTTCTTTTGGGAGGAAGTATTTTGGCTGTGGTCTGGATACTGCTGAATACCGAAGCTTCTTTTGGGGAGATGGTTTCCTATGCTTCGGAAAGGAACAAGTTCAATATAGCCAATATGGATTTTGATTTTACGACCGCTACCTTTTGGGTCGTTACCATTGGTGGATTGGCGTCGGCTTTGGTCACCCAAGGAACGGATCAGACCATAGTACAACGCTATTTGACCAGTAGTGATGTGAAAAATTCCAAGAAAACCCTGTATACCAATGCGGTATTAACACTTCCGGCAACCATTATTTTCTTTGGATTGGGAACCTTGTTGTTCATTTTTTACTCGGAAGCCCCGGAACGATTGTCTCCTAGCATTTCAAACAATGACTCCATTTTTCCATGGTATATTGTCAGGGAACTTCCCGTTGGGGTTTCAGGGCTGTTGGTGGCAGGTATTTTTTCAGCAGCAATGAGCAGCATAAGCAGTAGTCTTAATTCAGTTTCCACCGCTTTTTGTAATGATTTCTATAAGCGTTTCAACAATGACATTCCTGACAGAAAACTGTTGAAGATTGCACGTATTGCAACCGTGCTCACCGGTCTTGTGGGGATGGTATTGGCACTTTGGATGGCCAATTCCAATATTAAATCCCTTTGGGATGAATTCTATCGCTATCTAGGATTGTTTACTGGAGGTCTAGGGGGGATGTTTCTCTTGGGGATTCTTACCAAAAGGGCCAATGGTGTTGGTACCCTTCTTGGATTGGTATCCAGCGCGGTATTGATTTGGTACATAAGCGCGTATACCGAAATCAGTTTCTTAATGTATGCTTTTTTTGGTATGGTATCCTGTTTCGTTTTGGGCTACATTTTTAGTTTGGTGTTCAAAGAAAAGAATTGAAGGATGAAGGTTTGGTTGGCATTTGTGTATTGTCTTTTTGGAATCAACCTGATTGCTGCCCAATTGAGTTTACCACATTTCTTTAGTGACCAAATGGTCCTTCAAAGGGATAAACCCGTTCATTTTTGGGGCAAGGGCGAACCCGATAGGTTGGTGAGTGTAAAGTTCTTCGGTGAAGTGAAACAAGTACGAGTGGCCAAGGACTCAACATGGAGTGTCCATTTTAAGGCAAGGGATGCAATCAATACACCTGGTACCGTTCATTTTTCCCAAGGACAGGAGAAAATTGTTCTATCCAATATGTTGATTGGTGATGTGTGGCTTTGCATAGGGCAATCCAATATGGAATGGCCCATGGAAAAGGAGATGCACTTTGAGGAGGAACTCGAAAATGTTGGCCAAACTTCGTTACGGTTCTACAATCCTACGTATGCGGGCAAGAATGTTTATGGTAGGGTTTTTAGCGATTCCATTGGAAAAAGGTTACAGGTTGATAGGTTTTTTGAGGGCAACTGGCAATTGAATGACAGCAGCACTATAAAAACAATGACCGCGGTGGGCTATTATTTTGGAAAAAAGATAGTTGAAGAAGAAAAAATACCCATTGGGTTGATCAATTTGTCCATTGGGGGAGCCCCTTTGGAAACCTTCATCAGCCTAACGACCTTAAAAAATGATGTTCGCTTTTCCGGGAAGGCCAGAAAAGATTGGATACATAATGACAACCTACCTATTTGGGTGCGGGAAAGGGCAACTCAAAATACCAAGACCGCAGCAAATATACCTTCCGATAGTTTGGGACCAAACCATGCCTATAAGCCTGGGTTTGTCTATTCCGCAGGAATAGAGCCCATGTTACACATGCCCGTAAAGGGCATAATTTGGTATCAAGGAGAAAGTAATGCCCAAGAAATTGAGCGGGTTCAAGAATACGCCGACCTGCAAGAACTAATGATCTTGGATTATAGGAAAAAATGGAAAACACCCGATTTGCCCTTTTATTGGGTCCAACTATCATCTATTGACTCAATACAATATAAGTCACAATACTGGCCTCTTTTTCGGGACGCACAACGTAACCTATTGGCCCGAATTAAGCATGGTGGAATGGCTGTGTCAAGTGACATTGGGGCTAGGAACGATGTTCATCCCACCAATAAGAAAGATGTGGGGGAACGTTTGGCCAGATGGGCCTTAAAAGATGTGTATGGCCATGATGTAATACCTTCGGGACCGCTTCCCAAAAAAGCCATTTATAAAAGTGGCCAGGTTATCCTGTCGTTCAAATATGGCCATGGACTTTCTGTAAGCGGCGGGCAAACCATTAAAGGCTTTTCAGTAGATGGAAAAAGCCCGATAGAAGCTTTTGTTGTGGATGATAACATTGTGATACCAGTTTCCAAAAGACCTGATTTTTTATACTATGGATGGCAGCCATGGACGGAAGCTAATCTGATCAATTCAGAGAAATTGCCAGCCTCAACGTTTAGGATTAAGATTGAATAATATTGTGTAAAAAAGAATTAAGAAGGGAAAAGGTTGTAATATGGTCTTAAAGTTTTTTGACGATATAAATATCTGAAGTATGGATTGGAACAAGATTTTACTTTTTTCAATTTTAGTAATGGTGCATGTTCCAATAGTTTCTATTGGTCAGGAAAAATTGGCCATGCAATGGGAGAACGTGCCTGAAGAGATTGTTCAAGGGAGATTAGAGCCGCAAGGGACGGCTTCTTTTCAACGATTCCCCCAAGAATTGCAAAAAGAGGTTAGGGAACCTGTTTGGCAACTGTCCAGAAATTCGGCAGGATTGTATATCGACTTCGAATCAGATGCTTCAGACATAATTGTGGAATACGATGTGGAAGATCAATTTTCATTCCCTCATATGCCTGCCACAGGGGTTAGTGGATTGGATTTGTATGCCATGGACGAAAATAGTGGCTGGCAATGGGTTAGAGGCATCTATAGTTTTAAAGACACAATTTCTTACCGGTATAATGGCATAAAGCCTGCCATAAAAGGAAGTTTGAGAACTTTTAGACTATATCTTCCTTTATACAATACGGTGAGATCGTTAAGAATTGGAGTAGCTGAAAATTCAATCTTTAAACCCATCAAGACCAAAGAGCAAAACCCAATTGTAGTTTATGGCACTTCCATTGTTCAAGGAGCATGTGCTTCACGCCCAGGGTTGGCCTGGACCTCCATTTTGGGAAGATATATTGACAAGCCGGTTGTGAACTTGGGTTTTTCGGGAAATGGAAAGCTGGAACCGGAAGTCATTGATTTTATTTTAAGAGCGAGTCCTTCAATAATAGTTTTGGATTGTATGCCCAATTTTAGAGATTCCCAAAAGGCAGAGGAAAGTATCATTAAATCTATTGAACGGATCAGGGCTGCGAACGATACTGTTCCCATTTTATTGATTGAGCATGCTGGATATTCAGATGGTTTCGTCCAAAACGAAAGACTTGAGATCTATGAAAATTTAAATAAGGCGACCCAAAGGGCCTTTACCTATCTTAAATCCCAAGGGATAAATTTTCTTCATTTGGTGAAAAAGGAAGATATTAATTTGGGCAAGGAAAGTTTTGTGGATGGAACACACCCAAATGATCATGGAATGGTGGGTTACGCTATGGCCATATCCAAAGCTCTTACCGAAAAGGAAATCTTGGATTAATTTTTTTAAAAATTTCGGCGAATAATGGGCTGGACTTGCATCTACAAGTTCTTTCTAGGATACGGATGCTGCCAAGGCAATTTCCACCATATCCCTGAAGGAAGTTTCACGTTTAAGGGCGGAAAGGGATTTCCCGGTGACCAAGGAGTCAGAGATGGTCAAAATAGAAAGCGCACGCACATTGTATTTGGCAGCAATGGTGTACAAACCGGCTGTTTCCATTTCCACACATAAAATTCCATACTCGGCCCATAGCTTGTATTCTTCGGGGTCATCTACATAGAATTCATCTGAGGAAAGTACATTGCCCGCTTTTATGGGAATATTTTGTTGTTGGGCATAGTTCACCGCTTTTTGGAAAAGTTCAAAATTGGCGGTGGGGGAATAGTCGGAATTAATAAATCTTGAGTTGTTTATGCCCGAGGTAGTGGAAGCAGCCATTGCCAATACCACATCGTTCAATTCCACTTCTTTTTGGTATGACCCTGCGGAACCTACACGAATAATGTTCTTTACCCCATAATCTTTAATGAGCTCATGAAAATAGATCATGGAAGATGGCATTCCCATACCGCTTCCCTGTACGGAAACCTTCTTTCCTTGATAGGTTCCCGTATACCCTAGCATACCTCGGATTTTGTTATAGCAGATGGGGTTCTCCAAAAACGATTCCGCTATCCATTTGGCCCGCAGGGGATCTCCCGGCATAAGCACGGTATCTGCAATATCTCCTTTTTTGGCTTCTATGTGTATGCTCATGGTATGGATCAGTTCAACAATATGATTCCCGAAGATGTCCCAATTCTAGAGACTCCCAAATCAATATATTTCAATGCGGTCTCTTTATCCTTTATTCCACCTGATGCCTTGACACCTAATTTATCCCCAACTATTTTTTTCATTAGGATAACATCTTCAAAAGTGGCTCCGCCACTTCCAAATCCGGTTGAGGTTTTTACAAAATCGGCCCCTGCTTCAACTGCCAAAGTACAAGCTTTTTCCTTTTCGGATGTCGTCAGGTAACAGTTTTCTAGGATTACCTTCAATATCTTATCCCCGATGACCCGTTTTATGGATTTAATTTCATTGCGGACCTTGGAATCCTCATTGGATTTTAACCAACCTATATTGATGACCATGTCTATTTCATCCGCCCCATTTTTTACACACTCCCTTGCTTCAAAGATTTTTGCCTCAGTAGACATTGCCCCCAGTGGAAAGCCCACGACCGCCGCAATTTTCACCTTGGTGTTTTTTAACTCTTCAGCTGCTAGGGAAACATGGCAACCGTTAACACATACCGCATAAAACCCATAATTTTTGGCCTCTCCGCACAGTTTTTGGATTTCTGATAAGGACGCCATAGGTTTTAAATTGGTATGGTCAATAAAATTGGATAAAATCATATCAATGGTTAAAGAGCTGTTTCAGCTTAAAGATAGCCAACATCTCCGATTTGTTTTTCCCTGCAAATGCATTGGCAATACTTTCTGAGGTTTCTACGATGAGCGTCTTAACTTTTGGGGCGAACTTTTCTGGATGCTCCTTGTAGAACTCTTTGAACGTATCAAAATAGTCATCACCATCTTTTTCCTCACTTTCCAGCCAATCAAAAACAATTTCAATCTGATAGGCAGCATCTGTATGAAACTCATCCTCAATGTCATCTACGTCCAACCAATGTTGGCGTACATATTTCCGTAGTCTTTTTGTTTCAATGGGCCTCACATTATTATCGGCCATGGCCACGGCGTAAAAAAGCATTCCCAGATTTTGATAGAATTCGTTCCCTATTTTTTCTGAATTGAGCATATCCAAGGATTTAAATTTAGATAAAGGTAGTACCAATTATGCCTGTTTTTTTATGACAAAGGTCATGGTATTGTCTCAAGAAATATTGGGTTGTAGTGCAAAGTTCCCTTTTTGGTTTAGGACAACAGCGCAACCTGATTTTTGTGAAGTGGTCATATTTGGGGTAGATAGGGACTTTTTATAGGATTGGGCTTAAAAGCTTGGCAGTGCCCTCTATTAATTTATGGGTCCATGGGCGATTGCTGAAAATTTGATAATCATCTAGCATGATCGATTTGGAACAGTCCTGTAAGAAGTCGGTTTTCATTTGCTTGCAAAGTGTGGCATCATAAACAATGGCATTGGCCTCGTAGTTTTGTTGTAGGCTACGGTTGTCCAAGTTGGCGGTTCCAATGCTGGCGATTTTGTCATCACAGAGCATTACCTTACTATGAAGAAACCCGTCCGGATATAGGTAAACTTTAATGCCTGCCTTTAGGTATGACTCATAGTAGGAGCGGACACACCAATCCACCAATTTAATATCGGTACTAGAGGACATCAACAGCCTTACATCAACCCCACTCAATGCAGCCGTTTGCATACTTTGGAGAATGGCGTGGTTTGGAATTACATAAGGGTTTGTAATATAAACATATTCTTTTGCGTTGTTCATGATGGAGAAATATACCTGCTCTATGGCAGCAAAATCATCATCTGGACCGCTTGGGACTATTTGCATGGGAGTTTCTTTTTTCTCCGTCTTTTTTATTTGGAATGGTGCGGTATCCACTTTTTTATTACTGGCCAAATACCAATCGGTAATAAAAAGTCCATTTAAATAGTCTACAGCCTCCCCTTCAATCCTTAAATGTGTATCGTGCCATTTTCCCAAATGAGGGTCTCCCTTAAGGTATTTATCCGAGATGTTGATACCTCCGATAAAGCCTATTTTATTATCGACAACAATGATTTTTCTATGGTTTCTATAGTTTAATGAGGATAGAAATTTCCCAAATCTAAATGGGAGGAACTGTGCTACCTCGACATTGCATTTCCGAAGTCTATTCAGGTATTCCCTGCTGAGCGAATAGCTACCAATACCATCATATAAAACCCTAATGGTAACGTTTTCCGCTACCTTGCGTTCAAATATTTCCAATAGCTTTTCCGCCAAGATGCCATCTTCATAGATATAGTATTGTAAATGAATATGCTCCTTGGCACTTTCCAAGGCTTCAAAAATGCTTTCAAAGGTATTTCTGCCATCTTTTAAGACGGTAAGTTTATTATGCTCGGTAACTGGGCATTTTGAAGTCTTGTAGATAAGATTGGAGATTTTCTTGTTGTACTCAGAAATCTTGACCGTATCGGTACCATCTGGAGGATAGTTTCTTTCCCATAAGTCTCTTTGTAATGAAAATAGCTTGCTCTTTCTTCGATTTCTACCAAGTAAAAGATAGAGTAAAACACCTCCTATGGGAATGGTGAAGATTGCTAGGAGCCAAGCCAATGTTTTACTGGGTCGTACACCATTAAGAAGTAGACTGACTACTATGATCAGTCCAATGATAATGTAAACGATTATGAGTATGGTCGCTAACATATGAGTATTGAAACTTCCTGACTATTACAAATATAGAGTACTTGTGGTCGGTATGTACAATCTTAATTCGTAGCAATGGGTGTAGTCATGAAAATAGTCCGATACCGTTTAAGGGATAAGGATGTGGACCATGACGCTGGACTTTCGTATTTACCCATAACCGATTTGTGGGGATACTTCAACTTTGCAGCTGGCAAAGTGCCCTATTCCAAGAGCTATCTCTTTTCCATAGTTGTTGAACATAGCTAATGTTTTGACTTCAGGGTACGATAGGTGATGGGAAGGCAACTACTCCGGATTAACATAAAAGTTAAAAATATAGTCTTGTTAACAAATGGATTGTAACTTACTTAAAAACATTTTATTATGAATTTTTGGATAAGGAATATTATAGTTTTGGCTTTTTTGGCATTGGTAGGGGGTATGGAACTTTCATGCAGTTCAAGTGACGATAAAAAAACTCCAGATGTTGAAGAACCTGATGGCTCTGGTGACAATAATGATGACGATGCATCAACCAACGACGATGATACATCAACTCCTGATGAACCTTTGGACCCAGTGGAAACACAAGACCCTAATAGCGATTATTCACCTGCTTTTGAAGGACAAACAAGAATTGAAGGCGTTCAAACACAAACAGAATATACCGCATCGGTGTTTGCAACCGGTCTTTCAAGTCCCTGGGGAATGGCCAACTTGCCAGATGGCAGGATTATAGTGACTGAAAAGGCTGGATCAATGCGCTTGGTCTCGGTTTCAGGAGTTTTAGGGTCACCCATTACCGGCATTCCATCGGTAAACAGTTCTGGACAGGGAGGGCTTTTGGATGTGGCCGTAGACCCCAATTTTGAGGAAAACAGGATGTTATACTGGTCATTTTCCCAAAATGGACCCGATGGAACAGCTACTGCCGTGGCCAAAGGAAGGTTGTCCGATAGCGAAGATCAGATGGAGGATGCTACCGTGATTTACACGGCCATTCCAGAGTTTAATAGTACCGCACATTATGGGTCTCGTTTGGCTTGGGATGGACAGGGAAATCTATTTGTGAGTACAGGGGATAGATCTAGCTCGGTAACTCGACCAGAAGCTCAGGAATTGGATGCTGCTTTGGGCAAGGTATTGCGAATAACCAAAAATGGGGATCCCGCTTCTGGAAATCCATTTGAATCAAATGCTGATGCGTTACCAGAAATATACTCGTACGGGCATAGAAATGTACAAGGATTGGCAATTCATCCCGTTACCGGTGACCTTTGGGAGGCCGAATTTGGTCCACTGGGAGGAGATGAAGTTAACCTTATCGAAGCTGGGGCAGACTATGGCTGGCCAACTATTTCATATGGTTTGGAATATAGCGGTAATCCAATCGGGGCAGGTATTACACAAGAAGCTGGAATGGAACAACCTGTCTATTATTGGGATCCTGCTGTATCACCCAGTGGCATAGACTTCTATTCAGGCAATTTGATTCCAGAATGGACCAACAACTTATTTTTGGGCGCATTGAGTGGTCAGCACATCGTAAGGCTGGTCATCGAGGATAATGTGGTTGTGGGAGAAGAAAGGTTATTGGAAAGTGAGGGGCGAAGGTTTAGAGACATTTTGGATGGAGCGGACGGTGCTCTTTATGCGCTTACAGATGGAGATAATGCAGTAATATATCGTATTGGGCCATGATACCCTGATGTATAGATGATGCTGTCAATTGTGAAATTGAACCAAAAAAATAGTGTGTAAATAGGAGAAGCTTCAAAAGCAACCAAAAATGCTTACTTAGGTGTTCGAAGAAAAATCAATGGCTGATTTTTGAAAATATTTGAGACATGGTTTCTGGGTCAATTGCTGTCATATCTATCAATCTTAACGATTTAACCATGGGCAAAGTAGCTGTTTTATAATGTTTGAAATATGGGGTTTGTAAATGCGATTGGTAAGCTTCCTTATTGGCATAAATTTCCAGTAGCCTGATTTGGTTAGGGTTGTCGTTTTGGTACATCGGATAGATACAAATAACTCCAGGTTCCAACCGTACTGAAGCTTCCGCTTCTTCTTTTAAAATTGTCAAATAGCCATCTAGGGATTCTGGCTCAATTTCAATCTCGGCAATACGTACCATCATACTATCATGATCTACCGTAGTCTTATTTATATCGCTCTTATTACATGAACCTAATAATAGAACAATCAGTATGGTAATTAAGTTACTTTTTTTCATATCTGTTCTATTAATTTGCATCCAAATGCTTTACCACCTTCGCTGGTATTCCCGCTACCACCGTATTGTCAGGTACATCCTTGGTTACTACAGCCCCGGCAGCGACCACCGAATTTTCTCCAACAGTTACCCCTGGCAAAATAGTGCAGGCCGCCCCCAACCAAGCATTCCTTTTTATCAGAATAGAACCCAAATCCAAGGATTTTCGGTTCAAAGGAGCAAGTGGGTGGTTTTCTGTAATCAAATTTACCTTTGGCCCGATTTGTACGTCGTCTTCAATAGTAATTCCTCCCAAATCGAGAAAAGTACAAGCATGATTGACAAAAACATTTTTACCAAGTTTGATATGCCGACCAAAATTGGTATAGAAAGGAATAAATACCATTGTACTGCTATCGACAGGATTGCCAATAAGTTCCGAAAGTCTTTCTCGAATTTGGTCAACACTTGTAGAAGTATTTAAATCTGCCGAAAGCTTTATGGCGCGATCCACCAACTTCCATGCCTTTGGCCAACCGGAATGATCCTTGGGAACAATGCCGCCAATAAGCATAAGCTCAAAAATGTTATTTTTTTCTTTGGCCATTGCTTCTAGATCAATTAAGGCTTCTAAACTCTTTGGGCGAATGCCCCACTTGCTTTTTGAACAATCTACTAAAGTGCTGAGGATATTTAAACCCAAGCTCATACGCAATCTCACTTACAGATTTATTGGGATTGAACACCTTTTCCTTGGCTACATCAATAAGTTTGTTTTGAATGTATTCTTGTGCCGAATAGCCCATTTCCTTTTTCACCAAATCCCCAAAGTAATTGGGAGACAGATTGAGCTGGTCCGCAAAATAACCTACGGATGGCAAACCATGCTTTTGGGGTTTTTCCGAAGACAGGTAATCACAGAGTAGCGCATCAAATTTTTCCAAGGCTCCTTGATGGGGAATCTCACGGGTCAAAAACTGTCGGTCATAAAAACGAAGACAGTAATCCAACAAGAGTTCTATATTGCTTACAATCAATTTTTTACTGTGCTTGTCCAGATTTTGCTCCAATTCATATTGAATTTTATCGATAACACTTAAGATTAGCCCACGCTCCCTTGCTGATAGGTGCAAGGCTTCTTTGACCGAGTAGGAAAAGAAAGAATAGCTACTGATTTTTTGTCCCAAATCACTCCCTAACAACAAATCTGGGTGAAAAATCAAGGCATAGCCCTTTGGCTTATAATCTGGGTCATAGCTGATTCCCACTTTTTGCCCGGGACCAACAAACACCATGGAGCCTTCGTCAAAATCATATTCCCCTCCACCATATTTTAACTTGCAATTCTTGGCATCTTTCAAGAAAACGGCAAAACAATCAAACTGTAGCCCGTCATACGAATAATCAGGATATGCGGTTGTACGCTCATAATCCAAAATACCCACCAGCGGATGTTCAGGTTTAGAATTGCGCCAGGCAAAATAATCGGCTACAGATTTTATGTGATACACGTTTTCCATTAATCGTTAAATTTTATTTAAAGATAAGAGATTGATTGTCAGTTAATCAACCCAAACACCTAAAATCCGTAATAATGGTATAAACATCCGTGATCTGGGTATTACTTCCACTTACATAGATGAATATTTTTGGTTTGATGGAAAATCTTTAAAAAATAATATCATGAAAAAAATAATTTGCTTCATCGTGTTTGTCATATCTGCAAGCATTTCTGCCCAAAATTCAGCATACACTGTTTCTTCCTATTTCACCGAAGGTATCAAAGCACCAAACACACATTATATTGGTGAAGCTTGGTTAAATCCTGTCTTGCAGGCAGATGGGGATTTAACGTACAACATTACCAAGGCAACATTTAAGGCGAACTCCACCTTGGACTGGCATAAACATGAGTCTGTACAAGTATTGATTATCGTTGATGGTGAATGCTACTATCAAGAAAAAGGAAAGGAACCAACGGTTCTGAAAGAGGGTGATGTAATCAGATGCGAAAAAGACACAGAACATTGGCATTCGTCTTCCAAGAATAGTGATGTGACTTATCTCGCTATCTATGGTGGAGAAACACCTACTGTCTGGACAAAAGTGGTTACCCAGGAATATTATGACAGCGTAGCAAAAAAGTTGAGTGAGTAATGCCCCTTTAAAAGCTAGTAAAGCAAAACATACAATGAATTTATAGTTAAGTCGAAAATGAAAAGCGCCAATCTTTTACTCGTACTTTTTGTAACCTTATTTTACCAGGGGTATTCTCAAGAGGATGAGCGCAAATTTTTGGATGATTTCAGGGGTTCGGCCAGTGTAACGCACAACGGAATTTCATTGGTCCCATCCTTTTCATTGGGAGACCCGGCTTTGTTGTTCGATTTAAAATTTACCAAGGGAAAACTAAGCTTTGAACCTGATATGCGTTTTGCCCTAGAGGGTAAACCATGGTCATTTTTGTTTTGGTTCCGCTATAAAGCCGTTCAAAAAGAGCGATTTTCGCTTCGAGTGGGGGCACACCCGGCGTTGAATTTCAGGACCGTTAGTGTAATTCGTGACGGACAGTCCGAGGAGATACTGGAGTCTAGACGTTATCTGGCCGCAGAAATTGCTCCGAGTTATAAATTGGGAGAAAATACAGGAATTGGTATCTACTATCTACATGGCAGAGGTTTCGACGAGGGCGTAAAGCAGACTAATTTTCTTGTGCTGAATTCCTATTTCAACAACCTCAACATAACCAAAGACCTCCATTTTAATATATCCCCTCAAACCTATTATTTGAGAATGGATGACAAGGAGGGATTCTATGCGGTAGGTTTTGTGACTCTGGCCAAAAGGGATTTTCCCGTATCCATCTCGGCTATTTTTAACAAAGCAATTGATACAGAGATTGTTCCGGAAGATGATTTTACATGGAACATATCCTTGAACTATAGTTTTGGAAGTGCCAACAAACGAATTGGAAAGAAGAAGAAAAATTAACGTTTACTCGATAATAAATCAATAATTTAGATAGAATCCAAACACATAATTTAGTATTTTAAAGCAAACGCTTTCATTATGGCAACATATAATCTAAAAATCAATGGAAAAACCCAAACAGTAGATGTAGATGGCGCTACTCCAATGCTTTGGGTATTACGTGACCACTTACAGATGGTGGGCACAAAATTTGGCTGTGGGATTGCACAGTGCGGTGCTTGTACCATTCATTTGGGAGACAATGCGGTACGTTCCTGCCAATTACCGGTATCCGCCGTAGGCGATGAGGAAATTACCACCATAGAAGGTTTATCGGAACACGGCGACCATCCTGTTCAAAAAGCTTGGTTGGAGATTGATGTCCCACAATGCGGTTATTGCCAAGCAGGGCAGATCATGAGCGCTTCAGCCCTTTTAAAAAGAAATTCATCCCCAACGGATGATGAAATTGCTACGGCCATGAATGGCAATATTTGTCGTTGCGGAACCTATACCCGTATAAAAAAAGCCGTTAAGTTGGCTGCGGAAAACAACTCTTAATTCACCCTAATCCTTAAAAAATGACACTAGTAAGAACACAATTGGGTCGCAGGGCCTTTATAAAAAATACCGGCATGGCTGGGGGTGGATTGGTACTTGGGTTTAGCTTTTTTAATGCTTGCAAGCCTAAGGTTGCCGAAGCCGTTGCCATGGAGTTGGAAATGCCCGAAACGTGGTATGAAATCAACGGATATCTAAAAATTGGAGACAATGGCGTAGTAACGATCATGTCCCCCAATCCTGAAATTGGCCAGAACGTTAGAACTTCCATGCCCATGATCGTGGCGGACGAATTGGAAATTGATTGGAAAAATGTGGTTGTGGAGCAAGCACCCCTCAACACCAATTTATATAGTTGGCAAGTTGCTGGAGGTAGTAGATCTATAAGCAGTTCTTGGCAGAACCTACGTATGGCAGGTGCAACAGCACGCCATATGCTGAAAGAGGCTGCCGCCCAAGCTTGGCAGGTTCCTGCTAGCGAGATTACCGCAATAGCTGGGGTTTTGACGCATGAAGCCAGTGGCAATTCTGCTGGTTATGGAGAAATGGTTTCAGCAGCTGCACAAATAGAAGTGCCCGAGGAGGTCGAATTAAAGAAAAATTCAGAATTCTCCATTATTGGAACATCCCGTAAAAATGTGGATGGTAAAAAAATAGTGACTGGAAAACCGCTATTTGGTATCGATGTGATGCGGGAAGGTATGTTGATTGCTTCTTTGGTCCACCCACCGGCGTTTGGAAAGCAATTGAAATCCTTTGATGCGGAGGAGGTCAAAAAAATGCCCGGTATTCGAGATGTTTTTTCCGTAAAATTATATGATGACGATTTTGATAAAATGGCATTCCATTTTACGGCCTTTAATGAAGTTGTCGTAGTGGTTGGGGAAACCACTTGGCAAGTATTCCAAGCTAAGAAAGCATTGAATGTAGAATGGGAAGATGCCCCGGAGGTCACACAAAATCTTACCTTGTTCGGAAACGAGATGAAGGTGAAACATCCTGCCGGTATGGAAGATTCGGAAAGTCATACCAAGAGGTTGAAAGAACTGATTGCCAGTACTGCAAAAGTGGCCCGAAGGGATGGGAACCCAGAGCAGGCCTTTAAGAATGCGGCCAAGGTTATAGAACGAAGCTACAGTTGTCCGTTTTTGGCCCATAACACTATGGAACCCATGAATTTCTTTGCCAATGTAACCGAAGACCATGCCGAACTATTGGGGCCAACACAAACCCCGGAATGGATGGAGGTGGCCGTTGCTGAACGTTTGGGTCTTCCATTGGAAAAAGTAGATATTCAGATGACCCGCCAAGGGGGTGGTTTTGGACGTAGATTATACGGCCATTTTATGGTAGAAGTTGCAGTTATCTCGCAAAGGATGAGTGCACCTGTGAAGCTGGTGTATACTCGTGAAGATGATATGTCCCAAGGTATTTATCGCCCATCGTATTATGCCACTTACCGTGCTG
This sequence comes from Flagellimonas alvinocaridis, assembly GCF_004916895.1. Lineage (GTDB taxonomy): Bacteria > Bacteroidota > Bacteroidia > Flavobacteriales > Flavobacteriaceae > Flagellimonas > Flagellimonas alvinocaridis. The sequence continues at coordinate 84,655 of NZ_SNTZ01000008.1, read as the reverse complement.
CGTTGGATGCGGATAATAATTTGATTGGTTTCCATGTCAAGGCAGGAGGCATCCCTGAGAGTCCGCTCTTTGCGAATCGCTTTCCAGCAGGTTCCATTGATAATTATTTAGCAGAAGATTTCACCGTTGACACAAACATAACCACAGGGGCATTCCGGGCTCCACGTTCTAATTTTATTGCCGGGGCGGAGCAATCCTTTTTAGACGAATTGGCAGAGGAAATGGGCAAAGACCCCATCGATTTTAGATTGGAGCTTTTGAAAAGGGCAGAAGAAAATCCTGTGGGTAGTCCAGAATCCAACGATTATGATGCTTCACGATATGCGGGAGTGTTAAAATTGGTTCGGGAAAAGGCAAATTGGGGTCAAAATGAAGCCGGCGTGCACAGAGGTGTTTCGGCTTATTTCTGTCATCAAAGTTATGTGGCCCAAGTTTTGGATGTTGTTATGGAGAATGATACTCCTGTGGTTCAAAAAGTCACTGCCGCCATAGATTGTGGTATCGTGGTAAACCCTGATGCTGCATCAAACTTATCTGAAGGTGGTGCTGTTGATGGAATTGGGCATGCCATGTACAGTGGACTTACCTTTAAAGATGGTGCACCGGAACAAATCAATTTTGACCGCTATCGCTTGATACGACATCGTGAGGCGCCAAAAGCCGTTGAAACCCATTTTGTAGAAAGTGATATAGACCCTACAGGAATGGGCGAACCCCCTTTTCCACCCATTATGGGTGCTTTGGCAAACGCTCTGTACAAAGCTACAGGTAGGAGGTATTACCATCAACCTTTTATAACGGACAAACCTCCTTTAATAGGTTAAAATACGATTGGCCAATTGGCAAATATGACACTTGTAAAAACCAAAATAGGTAGACGGACTTTTATCAAAAATACCAGTTTGGCCAGTGGTGGGCTGGTTTTGGGATTTAGCTGGCTAAATTCTTGTAGACCAAAAGACACTGGAAGTTTGACAGGCAAAGAAATGCCCAAGGAATGGTTCCAAATGAATGGGTATATAAAGATTGGTGAAAATGGTCTAGTAACCATTTTTTCCCCTAATCCTGAAGGAGGTCAGAACGTTAAGACTTCCATGCCCATGATTGTGGCTGATGAATTGGATGTGGACTGGAAAGATGTCATTGTTGAACAGGCCCCTTTGGACACGGATGCTTTCAGTTTTCAATTTATTGGGGGTAGCCAAGCCATTAGAAGAGGATGGCCCGGATTACGAATGGCGGGAGCATCGGCACGACACATGCTGAAGATGGCTGCGGCTGATGCTTGGAAGGTTCCAGTGAGTGAGATAAAAACAGCAAAGGGCAGACTAACTCACGAAGATTCCGGAAACTCCTTAGGATATGGGGAGGTGGCTTCTGTCGCAGCAAAGTTTAAAGTTCCTGAGGAGGTTCAACTAAAGGAATACAATGAGTTCAACATTATTGGTACTTCCCGTAAAAATGTAGACGGACCTGATATTGTTACTGGCAAGCCTCTTTTTGGAATGGATACCCAAAAGGAAGGTATGCTCATTGCCATGATTGTGCATCCCCCAGCTTTCGGTTTGAAACTTAAATCAATAGATGACAGCCAAGCCAGAAACATGCCGGGCATTAGGGATATTTTTAAAATTAAAGTCTTTAACGATGATTACGTCAAGACTTTTTTTGATACCCGGACCTATAATGAGGTAGTGGTCATTGTGGGTGATTCCACATGGGAGGTGATGCAGGCCAAGAAAGCAATCAAGATAGCATGTGAACCTATTGAAAGTTCAACCGATACTAGAGATAGGTTTGGGAATGCATGGAAACAGCATACACCTGCCGGGCTTGAAAGTACAGAAAATCATTTGGCCAATATGGAAGATAGAGCGGCCAAAGGAGGGGAGGTCCGTCGCAAGGATGGTAATCCCGAAGCTGCATTCAAACAAGCGGTCAAAATAATAGAGCGTACCTATACAGCGCCATTTTTGGCGCACAACTGCATGGAGCCTATGAACTTTTTTGCCGATGTGAAGGACGGAAAGGCAGAATTGATAGGACCATTACAAAAGCCAGAATTTACGGAACAGACGTTATCGGCACGTATGGGAATTCCATTGGAAAAAATTGATATTAAAATGACTCGTTTAGGTGGAGGGTATGGTAGACGCTCTTACGCCCATTGGGCTGTGGAAGCTGCCTTGATTTCCGAGCGTATGAAGGCTCCGGTTAAATTGATCTATACTCGGGAGGATGATATGACGGATGGGGTCTATCGGCCAACCTATCTTATAAAACTAAAAGCAGGTTTGGATGCCAATAATAATCTAATTGCCTATCATGTCAACGCAGGTGGTATCCCCGAAAGCCCTTTGCATGAGAATAGATTCCCTGCTGGAGCTGTGGACAACTATTTGGCAGAAAGCTGGACAATAGATAGCAATATTACGGTAGGCTCTTTTAGGGCGCCGAGCTCCAATTTTATGGCAAGTGCAGAACAATCCTTTTTGGATGAAGTGGCCGAACTAGCTGAGAAAGACCCTATAGATTTTCGTTTGGAACTCTTGGAGAAGGCCATCAATAGCCCCTTGGAGGGCACAACAAATGACTATGACCCCACTCGCTATGCGGGAGTTTTGAAAAAGGTCAAGGAGAAGTCAAATTGGGAAGACCAACAGCCAAACCTAAGCCGTGGCGTAGCCGCTTATTTTTGTCATAACTCTTATGCAGCCCAAGTATTGGATTTGGTTATGGAAGATGGAAAACCCAGAGTGGAAAAAGTAACTTGTGTTTTGGACTGCGGTATGGTAGTCAACCCAGATGGGGCCAAGAATATGGCAGAAGGGGGAATTGTGGACGGTATTGGCAATGCCTTTTTTGGAGAGTTAAGATTTGAAGACGGGATACCCTCCAAAAATAATTTTGATTCCTATCGGATGATCCGGATGCAAGAAAGCCCTAAGGAAATTGAAGTACATTTTGTGGAAAATAAGATCGACCCAACTGGATTGGGCGAACCCACCTTTCCACCAATTTTTGCCGCATTGGCCAATGCCCTGTACAAAGCAACGGGCGAAAGATATTACCAACAACCCTTCATGTCCAAACTGCCTTCTTTGGCAAATGGGTAAAAGCGTTACCCAACAAGCATAATTGATAAGAGAGCTTTTGTCTTGAAAATGCGCTGTCTTTAAAATTAATTCAAGAAAGCGGATTGTTATATCTTCCTGATTTTATTTGGCTAGGAATCCCGTTCCAATAAAAAGATTTTAGAAGACACTGTCTTTCTCCATGTTGTATGTTTTGGACAATTGGGAAATCATTTCATTGGAGATGTCATCCAACGAATATTTGGGCGACCAATTCCAATCGTTTTTGGCATGGAGCCCATCAATGGAAGAGGGCCATGCATTGGCAATGGACTGTCTAAAATCTGGAGTGTAGGCAATTTCAAATTGTGGAAACCATTGCCGTATGGAATCAACCATTTGTTTTGGAGTAATGGTTAGACCGTTCAAGTTATATGATGTCCTGGTCCGTATTTTGTCCTTCGGGGCATCCATTAATTCTAACGTGGCCCTTACCGCATCATCCATATAAATCATGGGCAGTGCAGTATCCTCTGTAAGATAACAGGTATAGGGTATGTTTTGTACAGCTTTATGGTAAATATCCACGGCATAATCCGTAGTGCCCCCGCCAGGCAATGTGCCATGACTAATAACACCCGGATAACGCAGGGAACGAACATCCAATCCGTATTTTGAAAAAAAGTAGTGTCCCCATTGTTCCCCTGCCGCTTTACTTATTCCATAAACTGTCAAAGGGTCCAAAAAATCTGTCTGGGAAGTGTTTGCTTTACTTGCTGATGGTCCGAAGACTGCTATTGAGCTAGGGAAAAAAACTTTGGTGACTTGATATTTTCTTGCAGCTTCCAACACATTGAGCCAGCTTTTTATGTTGATGTCCCATGTTTGGATTGGATTGGACTCCCCATTGGCCGACAATATGGCGGCAAGATGGTATATCTGCGAGATTTTGTTCTTTTTTACAATCGCTTCCACACTGGCAGCATCCGTGGTGTCCAAAAAACCAATATCCCATGCATCCATTGTTTTGGGATGAAGGTCGGTTGCCGTAACATTTTCAATTCCATACCGGTCTATCAAAGCTTTAGCCAAGGTGGTTCCCAGTTGTCCTCCAGAACCAGTTATCAAGATTTTTTCCTCCCTTTTCATTGTGTGATTTTAAAGTATGAAAGTATAACATTTTAGGTATCGATAGTGTTATTATCTACGTTCTGGGTTAAAATCAGTAAATATTATGTTCATTTATGTATTTTACCATAAAAAGTATTTTATTATGTTTGATATGTAATTGATACAAGTAATTTTATCTTCCCATGGAAAGACTGGATGAGTATGATCTCAAGATTCTAAGAATTCTTCAAAAGGATTCAAGCATGTCCACAAAGAAAATTGCAAGTGCTTTGAACCTAACTGCTTCGCCCGTTTACGAACGGATCAGAAAGCTGGAAAAGGAAGGATACATCAAAAAATATGTGGCACTTTTAAATAAAAAGCGGATAAACAAACCTGTCACGGCTATTTGTATGGTGTCTTTAAGGTATCATAATGAAGGGTTCATAGATAAGTTTGATTCCCAAATCAGAAAGCTCAGTGAAGTCCAAGAATGCTATCACATGGCCGGAAAGGTGGATTTCTTCCTAAAAATAAATGTTTCGGGTCTTGATGAGTACCATGATTTTGTCCGGACAAAACTATCCAAGATTGACAATATAGGTGTCTTGGAAAGTTATTTTGTCCTTAAAGACATTATTGATACCACAGAGTTTTACTTCTGAAATTGTCGAGGTGCGAATTGTGGGATAAAGTAAGCTAAAGGAGCCAAGTTTTAATTCTAAAATTAGTTTACTGCTATTTCCCATATCACTCTTCAATTTTTTAAATTTGAGTACAATGAAAATTCCACTTTCGTTTAAGGACTAACCATTAAAATAAGATTATGAGCTTTGTGGCATTTGGGGAAATACTAATGCGATTTACACCTTATGAGAATGGGTCAAAACTTTATTCTTCCAAGTACATGGAGACGAATTTTGCAGGCTCAGAGTCCAATGTTGCATCCTCATTGGCAATTTTAGGAAACTCGGTCCAATTTGTAACAAAACTTCCCAATAATGATTTGGGGCGGGCTGCATGTGGGTCTCTTTTGTCTTATGGTATTGGAACCGATAATATACAGTTTGGAGGAAATAGGATTGGAATCTATTTTATAGAACCGGGCAGCTCCATAAGACCTTCCAAAGTTATTTACGATAGAAAGGGTTCGGCAATCTGTGATATATCCGAGCAAGAATTTGATTGGAACCAAATCTTGGCAAAACAAGATTGGCTTTTCATTTCTGGAATTACACCTGCGCTTTCAGAGAACTGTGCAAAGGAAACCCTTAAAGTTGCTCAAGTAGCCAAAAAACTTGGAGTAAAGGTTGCTTTCGACCCCAATTTTAGAAGAACTCTTTGGGAGTCTTCCTCTAAAGCCAGAAAAGTATACCTGCCCATACTTGAGAATACCGATTTGCTTTTGGGCAACTACGGAATGTTGCAAGATGTATTTGGGTATCAGCCAAAAGGGAAAGATTCAATGGAAAAATCCATAAATGCCATAGAAGAAGCAGAAGGTTTGTTGGGCATCTCCAAAATAGCCTTTACCGTTCGCGATCATTTTTCCGCAAGTCAAAACCAATTATCCGGATTGCTGCGTGTGGATAATGAAAATATAGTATCCAGAGGGAGTTATGAGGTTAACATCACTGATCGCTTTGGTACTGGTGATGCGTTTGCGGCTGGACTTCTGCATGGTTTGGGAAATCAATGGGATACTAAAAAAGCACTCGATTTTGCCACGGCGGCCTTTGCACTTAAACATACCGTAAAGGGTGATCAGCATACCAGCAGTGAGGAGGAAATAACCTCTATAATGAACGGAAATACTCAAGGATACGTACTACGATGAATAAAAACGAAATCATCTCTTTTCTTGAAGAAGAGAAGTTGGTTGCCATAATCAGACAAAAAGATCGGCAAAAAATCCAACCTATAATAAGCGCGTTGGTCGATGGCGGTATAAAGGTCTTGGAAATCACATCCAATACCCCAGGATTTTTAGAGGAAATCAGGAATGCTAGAAACTTGTATCCCAATATTTTGGTTGGAGCCGGAACGATTACCAATAAGAACTTGGCTGCAGAAGCTGTAGCTGCAGGAGCTCAATTTTTGGTCACACCAAACGTAGATGTCTCCATTATTCCAGTGGCGCACTCACATGGTATTCCAGTAATAATGGGTGCATTGACCCCTTCTGAGATATGTGTGGCCAATGAACATGGTGCGGACATTATTAAATTATTCCCGGCAGGAATCTTTGGGATGGATTATTTCAAAGCCATAAAAGGGCCGCTAAGTAATCTCAAATTTTTTGTTGTGGGGGGAATAAATACAGGAAATATAAAGGAGTGGATGCTGGCGGGAGCCGATGGTTTTGGCATTGGTAGTGAACTTACCAAAATGGACGAAACTGACAGGCCGAATGTAGTAACGGAAAAAGCGAGAAGTTTTATAAAGCAGATTAAGGGAAGCAAATAATTGGTATCAGTTTAAAAAGTCCGTCAGTGCAATCACGGCCTTATAGGATATGATCAGTGAAAAGCAGAATGCAGTTACCAAACTTATGTTCATGAACAGGTTTGCACTTTGTGTACCCATGAGTTTTTTACTGTTGATCAATACAATTATCCCACCGATGACCAATGGAAGTACAAAAACATTGGCAACTTGAGTGGCTATTTGGGCAACGATGGGGTTGGCACCCAGTATAGGGACAATTAGTCCAACCAAACAGGCTATGGCCACTAAAATTTTGAAGGTAGGGGTTTTGGTCTCCATTTTCCCGCTTTTATAATCACTGATCAGCAAAGGTAGCACCATAAGAATAGGGAATATGGATGATATTCCAGCACTCATGGCGCCCATCATAAATACGGCTACAGCCATTTTACCAGCTACTGGCTCCAAAGCCTGAACCATATCCAGTACGTTGGTAACAACTTTTCCATCATAAAACAAGGCCCCGGTGGCAGCAATCATTATGGTTGCGGAAATGGTCAAAAGAAAAAATGCAGAAACCAAGGCATCTTTTCGTTGATCGCTTAAATTGGAAGTGCCCCATCCCTTTTCCTTCAATAAAATGGGACGTACCACAAAGGTTGGGGCTGCCATGGTAGTTCCCACAAATGCAGCAACCATTAAGTTGCCACCAGGAGGAATCCGAGGAATCAAACCCTTTACAATATCTTCAGTAGAAGGCAAAACCATAAACATGGAAAGAATAAAAGATAATCCCATGAGTGTCACAAAAACAACCAAAATTTTCTCGAAGAATGAATACTTGCCCACTAATAAAAAAATGTACATGATGGCAATGAGCAGAATGGATATTGCCAATACGGCCCAATAATTATTTTCATTCAAGCTTGGAAAAAACATACGCATGAATTCATAAAGAGCATTGCTTGTCAAACCCAATATACCGGAAAGTGAGCTCCATTGTCCCATGACAACACCTGCAATAGTGAAAACGGCTAGGATTTTCCCCCACTTAAGATGGCTCTTAAAAGCATTCATGGCAGTTTTGCCTGTCACCACGGCAAAACGACCATAGGCATCCATTAAAATCCATGAGAAAAAGGCACTTAAACATAAGACCCACAGCAATTGCATGCCATACATGCTCCCCGCTTTTATCATTGCTGTTACGCTTCCAGTCCCTATAGTGTACCCGATACAAAAAATACCTGGACCCACAGATAATAGTATAGCCCAAAGCTTATGTAAGATAGAAAATTTTTGAGTTGTTCCTTTTTCTGATTTATTAGGTTTCAAAATGTTGTTATTTTTATGTGGTCATAAATATAGTGACATTTAATATGCGCAAAAGAATTTATGTCGTTCAGGGCACATTTTTATCTGTAAATCAATGTTTTGGTTGGATGCTTGCTTGATAAAAGGATGGCACATCGATGTACACCAGAGAATTATGGATTCTTGCTTAAAATTTGAAGTGCAAAGCTTATTTCTATGTTCTTTCCAGCTAGGAGTTATGGAGTCTTATGGGGTACTACTCCTGTAATTTTTCGGATAGTGCCATCTGCTTTGTTCATCGTGTAGAAATTTCCTTTCCCATCCTTTCCTATGCGAAGATCTGTCCGAGAGTTTCCAACGATTTTTTTAAAATTGGTATGTTTCCCATTATAAAACACGCCAAGTTCTTTGATGGGAACAGGTTGTGGCTGCGTTGAAACCGCATTGAGAAAAAAGACTTTTCCTTGGACAATATCCCCAAAAATGTAGTGATTGTTTAGTTCTTTGATGGGACCTTCATAGACATAACCTCCAGAAATGGCATTCCCGGTTTCATGGCCAAAGAGTGCATAAGGAAGTTCATACCTCATATCGCTTTGGGAAAGGGTATAAAGTTCTTTCATTTTTTTCGGATTGATTCCAAAATACCCCTCACGTTCGTTCCATCCATAATCACTGCCCGGCTTTACCACATTGATTTCTTCCACGGTCAATTCTCCCACATCTGCTGCGACAAGGCGAGCGTTTTCTCCCTTCCCGATCCAGGTAATCCGATGCGGATTTCTAAACCCGTAAGCATATATTTCTTTCCATACTTCACCGTCGTTACTGTTGGCATAAGGATTATCCTTTGGGATTCCATATTTTCCGTTTCTGGAATTGTTCCCTTTGGGGTCTATTCTAAGGATGGTACCAAGAGGGGAGTGGATGCTATGACATAACTCTGGATAGCCTGCAATAGTAGCACCCCCATCTCCAATGCCCAGATATAACATACCATAATCTGGGTCGTTTTGATCAGTGACGTTTGAAAAAATAATGTCCTGCATACCATGCAATCGGGTGGGTACATCAATTCGGAGCAGTTCTTTCCTGCTTCCTTGGAAAATGGGTTGTGCGGGATCACTGTTCACCCATTCGGTAAGAATCCATTGCATGGCCACTTCCATTCCTTCTCCCAATGGAAAGTCAGGTGCAATACCTTGCGGTTTTTCAGTATGTATGGTATAGATCTTCCCATTTTTTAAATACTCTGGGTGGAAGGTAAAGTTGCCAAGCCCCGATGCAAGCCCCGGACCATCTATAAAGTTGTCTGTTCTATCCTTTAGGTTGAGAAAAACGGTGGCCTTTCCGTTTTGCAATTGGTAGATACTTCCTCTTTGATCATGGAGAAAAAGCAGTGACTCTCCATTCTCCAAGGGAACGGAGCGCATACTGGCCAATCTGGAAGGTGGGTTTTCCCCAGTTTTGGGCATTTTCATGAAATCCTCCAGCACAATGGATAAGTTGGAGTGTTGTACTTTTGGAATCGTACTTAAGTCCGGTTCGGTTCTTTGGGAGGAATCTTCACTTTTTGAAATCTCTGCTTCACTGCTGTCAAAGGTTAATCCCAAACTATCCGATGTTTTATGGATATAGGTAAGTATGGATTCCACCTCTTCTTGCGGCAGAAAGGAAAAGGATGGCATATAACTTTTATACTCATCGAACAGCTTTGTTGCCCGTTCATCCTTGTCTTTAATAAGTTTTTCGGGATTCTGTACAAACTGCAGAAGCCAATCTTTTTCAACTACTGCGGTTATTCCTCCCAACTTTGGTCCCATGCCATTCATCCTCAAATCATGGCAAGAAGCGCAATATTGATTAAATAAGGCTTTACCCTGGATGATGTCTCCGTTCCATTTAGGTTCCTTTTCAGATTTGCATCCTGAGGCAAAAATAATTCCAATGAGCAACACAAAAGTCATCCATGGATAGACAGAGTTATCTTTTGCAGGGATTGGTTGCATTTGGGTCGACATACTGGGAGGAGTTTTATTCACTTTCGGATTTGCCCATAACGTAAAGGATACCTCCTAAAACATGATTTAAAAAACGTTCATCAGAATAGGATTCCTTGGTGTGGCCCAAAGCGGTATAAAACATTCGTCCACCTTCAAAGGGCTTGTACCATGATATGGGATGCACGTTTTTGTGCTTTCCGCCTGTATAGGTGGACTCATCCACAGAAATAAGGAGATTGAAATTCTCATCCATCCACCTAAAATTGTACCATTCGTCAAAACGTTCCCAGGTTTCGGATAAATGTTGGGTAGACAAATGCGTGTTGTCATGCACAATGAGTGTGGCTTCCTGGGGTTCTGGATGCCCATCAAAATAACCACCGATCAGTTTGCCATACCAATCCCATTCATATTCTGTTGTGGATGCCCCGTGGATTCCCATAAAACCTCCACCAGATTGTATGAAGTTCTTGAAAGCGGTCTCTTGCTTTCGGTTAAATACATTTCCACTAGTGCTTAGAAAGAGGACGGCATCATACTCCTTGAGTTTTTTGGAGTTGAACCATTTGGATTTTTCAGTCACTTCAACCTTGATGCCATTCTCACTCCCCAGTTTTTGTAAGGCATCAATGCCCACCTCAATGGATTCATGGCGAAAGCCTTTGGTTTTGGAAAAAACAAGTAACTTTTTGGTAGGAGCATCTTGGCACCATACCAAAAATGGCACAAAACAAAGCATGCAGAGCAACAATAGGGCTCTTTTTGGTTCATGGGAGGTAGATTTGAAAGCGTCTACAAGGGTTTTATCAGTTGGTCTATTTGTGCGCATATTGTTCAGCTTGACTTTTTGTGTTAAAAATACACAAATACAATTATACGAACTTTCCCTTTAAAAAAATATTGACACTTCAATGCTTTTTTCTGATAGGCTATGGATAACCAAAACTGATTAAAAAGGTGTTTTAAAACGCGTTCTATTTTCACTACCCTTATTTGGGTATTAGGTTATCACATGGGATTCTTATTGTACTCACTACATAAAGTTAATTGAAAGTTAAACTATTATATTATGATAGTAATACTATTATATTTGCGATTATTAGGTTTAAAATATGAAGTATGGATAGGTTGATGCAGTCGCTTAAGATGGGAATCAATGAAAAACTCTATGTGAAGGACCCTGAATCATCTTCCTTGGGAAAAAAAATCATTGAACAGGGTATTCTCATGATAGATGAAGTTGGTTTTGAAAGTTTCACCTTTAAAAAGTTGGGAACAAAGATTGGCTCCAATGAAAGCTCCATTTATCGTTATTTTGAGAACAAACACAAGTTGTTGCTCTATTTGGCTTCATGGTATTGGGGTTGGACAGAATATAAGTTGGTATTTGCAACGCATGGTATTTCGGATAGTGTTGAAAAATTGCAAAAAGCTATGGAAATACTTGCCCAGACTGTTGAGGAAGATGAATCATTTACCCACATCAATGAAGTGATATTGAACAAAATCGTAATTAATGAGTACTCCAAATCATATCTTACCAAAGAGGTAGACAATGAAAACAAACAAGGGTATTTTGCCATTTATAAACGATTGGTGGATAGGCTCAGTGAGATGATTATTGCTGTAGATTCAGAATACCCATATCCATCCAGTTTGGCCAGTATGGTCATGGAAGGAACCTTGCACCAGTTTTTTTTGAAAGAACACTTCCCTGCACTTACCAATTGCAACGAAACGGTAACCCCAACCGAATATTTTACAGACTTGATTTTTAGAACTTTAAAAGCAAAGCCCAATGGCTAAGAACATTCTAACGGCATGGCAACGACTGATGGGCATGCTTACCTTGGATAAGAAGGATATCTTTCAGGTATTTTACTATGCAATTTTTGCTGGATTGGTCAATCTTTCCCTTCCATTGGGAATTCAAGCAATCATCAATCTCATACAAGGTGCTCAGATAAGTACCTCATGGGTGGTTCTTGTAGTTTTGGTGACCGTTGGGGTAGCCTTTGTCGGCGCCTTGCAACTAATGCAGATCAGAATCATAGAAAACGTTCAACAAAAGATATTTACTAGGTCTTCATTTGAGTTTGCCTATCGGTTTCCGAAAATCAAGATGAGCGAATTCAGCAACCATTATCCGCCAGAATTGGCCAATCGTTTTTTTGATACGCTCACGATTCAAAAATCACTCTCCAAAATACTGATTGATTTTCCCGCTGCATTGTTACAAATTGTATTTGGTCTTTTGTTACTGTCTTTTTACCACCCATTTTTTATTCTATATGGATTACTCTTGGTACTCTTAATATATGTGGTGCTCAAGTTTACGGCCCAAAAGGGTTTGGAGACCAGTTTGGAGGAGTCCCAACATAAGTATAGAGTGGCCCATTGGATCCAGGAAATTTCCCGATCGATCATCAGCTTTAAACTTTCCGGGAAGACGTCGCACGCCATGGACAGGAATGATCATCTAGTGGCTCATTATTTGGATGCACGGGAAAGTCACTTTAGGATATTGGTGCTGCAATTCATCCAGATGATAGGATTTAAAGTGCTGGTTACGGCAGGTTTGCTGTTGATTGGAGGACTTTTGGTATTGGACCAACAAATGAACATAGGTCAGTTTGTAGCGGCAGAGATTATCATTCTGTTGGTAATTGGCTCGGTTGAGAAACTCATTTTAGGACTGGAGACCTTTTATGATCTATTGACCTCCCTTGAAAAAATGGGACAGGTAGTGGACAAGGAAATGGAACCGCAACAGGGCGAAACACCCTTTGATGGTACTAATGGGCTCACGGTAGAACTTCAGGATGTGACCTTCAGAGTTCCGGGAAGGGACAAGAAAATCTTGAACGGCATATCGTTTACCATAACTCCCCAATGTGCTATTTTGCTAAAAGGCACCAGCGGATCGGGGCGATCTACACTACTTCGATTAATTGCGGGGATTCATGAACCCAATGAAGGCAAGATTTATGTGAACAATGTAGCGCTCCAAGGGATATATCTTAACGAATATCGCTCACTTTTAGGGCAATCGTTAACAGAAGAATATCCGTTTGAAGGTACCATTTTGGAGAATATCACTTTTGACAACAAGAGTATTCCCATGGAAGATGTATACTGGGTATTGGAGAAAACAGGCCTTACACAATTTGTAAAGGAACAACCCCATGGACTCCAGACCATGCTTTATCCCGAAGGGAAAAAGATTCCCCACACCATTTCAAAGAAAATTGTTTTGGCCCGTAGTGTAGTGCACCGACCAAAGCTCTTGATCCTTAAGGACCCATTGGACCAATTTGAAGAAAAAGAAGCAGAACAAGTAATGGATTTCCTGACTGATCCTTCGAATGGATGGGCCTTGGTGGTTGTAAGTGAGAACCCAAAATGGGTAGGTCGATGCAATAGGATATTGACCATAGAAAATGGAAAATTGATCAATCCAAGTTAAGGACCATGCTGAACATTTCACATAACAAGTTGAATCAAAAAGTGGACTTATCCAGATTCCGGGCAGGTGCCAAGGTTATCCACAAACGACATTACAAGCAGTTCAATAGGTTTTTGGCTGTATTTTCCATAATCCTTTTGGGGATTCTTTTTCTCCCATGGACCCAGACGATATCTGGTCGGGGCTATCTAACCACATTGACCCCAGATCAACGACCGCAGACCATTCAATCTCCAATCCCGGGGCGTATAGAAAAATGGTATGTTCGGGAAGGGGACTATGTGGAAAAAGGAGACACGATTCTCCACATCTCCGAAGTAAAGAGTGAATACTTTGACCCCAGTTTGGTAGAGCGCACCGGAAAACAGATCAAGGCAAAGTCAATGGCCGTGACCTCGTACCAAGAAAAGGTAAAGGCTTTAGAAACACAGATCAGGGCCTTGACCCAAGAGCGCGGATTAAAACTGGAGCAGGCAAAGAACAAATGGGAACAATCTAAATTAAAGGTAAAAAGCGATAGTATTGACCTTGAAGCAGCCAAGACCAATATCGCTATTGCCCAAAGACAATATGATCGGGTGGTACAGTTGGAAAATGAAGGGTTGAAAGCAGTGACCGATTTGGAAGAAAAGCGGTTGAAGCTCCAAGAAACACAAGCAAAGTTGGTTTCACAGGAAAATAAATGGTTGGCCAGCAAGAATGAGGTCATTAATGCCCAGGTCGAAATCAACAGGGTACAGGCAGAATATACCGATAAGATTTCCAAGGCGCAGAGCGATCTGTTCACGGCCCAATCCAACCAATTTGACTCCGAGGCCCAAGTGACGAAATTGGAAAATGAGTACACCAACTACGAAATGCGGAACAGCCTACTTTATATAAGGGCCCCACAAAATGGCTATATCAATAAAGCCATCCAATCCGGAATAGGGGAAACTTTTAAGGAAGGTGACCGTTTGGTGGGAATTATGCCTTCGGAATACGATCTGGCGGTTGAAACCTATGTGAATCCCATAGACCTACCGCTTGTCAACTTGGGAGAAAAGGTGCGTATTCAGTTTGATGGGTGGCCTGCCTTGGTTTTCAGTGGTTGGCCCAATGTCTCCTATGGTACTTTCGGTGGAAAGATAGTGGCCATAGAGACTTTTATAAGTACCAATGGAAAATATCGTGTGTTGTTGGCGCCGGATGAGGAAGATGTTCCATGGCCCAAGGATATTAGGGTAGGGTCGGGCGCCATGACCATGGCTCTTTTGGAAGATGTCCCCATTTGGTTTGAACTGTGGAGGCAGCTCAACGGCTTCCCGCCAAATTACTATCAACCCCAAAACACAAACAAGGATGGAGAAAAGAAGTAAAATACGGATTTTTATAGGTATTTGTTTCTTCATGGTTTTTGGAGCTTCTGCACAGCAGGATAGCTTGGTGTTAGGGTTCAAAGAATATTTAGGGTATGTTAAAAAGTACCACCCCATTGCAAAACAAGCCCAATTGACATTAAACGTAGGTCAGGCCAATTTAATGAAGGCTAGGGGAGGCTTTGACCCAAAGATTGAAGTGGATTATGACCGGAAAGAGTTCAAGGGAACCGAATATTGGGACCGTCTCAACACAACTTTCAAGATACCTACATGGTTTGGCATTGAGTTAAAAGGAAGTTTTGATCAACGCGAAGGGGCTTACCTAAACCCTGATGAAACCCTTCCCGAAGATGGCTTGTACAGTGCGGGTATATCCATGTCTTTGGGAAAAGGATTTTGGATCAACGAACGTATGGCCACCTTGCGAAAGGCCAAACTGTATAGGGAGCAGACCAAGGCAGATCAGGATATTATGGTCAATGAGGTACTCTACCATGCGTCAGCTGCTTATTTTGATTGGTTGAAGGCATATCGGGATGCATTGGTTTTCAAGGATTTTTTGGGCAACGCCCAAACCCGGTTTCAAGGCGTTCGCCAAAGTGCCTTGGCTGGCGATGTGGCTATGATAGATACTGTGGAAGCCAAAATAGCGGTAAGAAACCGCGCTTTGGGATATGAGCAGAGTAAGGTGGAGTTATTGAAAAAATCGCTTGAACTCTCTAATTTTTTATGGATAAACGAGGTTCCTGTGGAATTACAACCCGAAGTGGGACCAGACTTGGAAACCGCAAGCCAGATAGATGATGTATTGGAGATTTTGGGCAAACCCTTGGACAGTTTCAGTATGGAAAACCATCCCAAGCTACGTTCCTTGGAATTTAAAATAGAACAGCTTTTAGTGGATAAACGGCTAAAAGCCAACAAACTGCTCCCCAAACTGGATGTAGAGTATAATTTCATTACTGAAACACCGGATAGGATAAACTCCCTTCTCGTGGATAATTTTAAAGGCGGCGTTACGTTTCAGTTCCCACTTTTTTTAAGAAAAGAAAGAGGTGATTTAAAATTGGCCAAATTTAAACTTATGGATGCCGAGTTTGAGCGGGACAATGCACAGGTGTCACTACAAAACAAGGTAATTGCCATTTATGGGGAATTGGAATCCTATGAAGTCCAAAACCAATTGATCGCAGATATTGTAACGGATTATACCACATTGTTAAAAGCTGAAGAACGAAAATTCAGTTTTGGGGAAAGTTCTCTTTTCTTGATCAATTCCAGAGAGAGCAGACTTATAGATACCTACTTAAAGCGTAACGAAATGGAGAACAAGTTTTTCCATACAAAGGCAAAATTGTTCAAGAGCTTGGCTATCAACCCTAAAATATTGTAGGCCTTTTGCGTATTTTCATTTTAGGAAGCAATACATTTGTTAGACGCAGTATTTTTTGAATAATCACTAATGAACTTGACCATTGAGAACATTTTGCTGGTAGGCTCCCTATTACTTCTATTGAGCATATTTGCGGGAAAGACTTCGTATAGGTTTGGAGTGCCAACCTTGTTGCTTTTCTTGGCCATAGGCATGTTGGCCGGTTCGGATGGGATTGGGGGAATTCATTTTGACGACCCCAAGATTGCTCAGTTCATAGGCATAGTGTCCCTAAATTTTATTCTTTTCTCAGGTGGTCTCGATACCAACTGGAAAGCTGTAAAACCCATACTCAAGGAAGGGGTGACACTATCTACCTTGGGAGTTTTGCTCACTGCGTTGACCTTGGGATTGTTTGTATGGTATATTACGGATTTTACGTTTTATGAAAGTATGTTGCTGGGTTCCATTGTGTCCTCCACGGATGCGGCTGCGGTATTCTCCATTTTAAGGTCAAAGAGTTTGGCACTAAAGGCTAACCTTAGGCCTACATTGGAGTTGGAAAGTGGTAGTAATGATCCAATGGCCTATGTCCTTACCATCGCTTTTTTGACCTTGGTGGTCAATCAAGACCAGAGTTTTATGTCGATTGTTCCCATGTTTTTCCTGCAAATGGTTTTGGGTGGACTTAGTGGTTTTGCCTTTGGAAAGCTCAGTAAGTTTATCATCAATAAGATTAAACTGGATTTTGAAGGACTTTACCCTGTTTTGGTCATTGCTTTGATGTTTACCACTTTTTCGGCTACAGATTTTGTGGGCGGAAATGGGTTTTTGGCTATTTATATATGTGCCGTGTACTTGGGTAACCAAGACTTGATCCACAAAAAGACCATTTTAAAAATGTATGATGGTTTGGCGTGGTTAATGGAAATTGTACTCTTCTTGACTTTGGGGTTGCTTGTTTTCCCAAAACAGGTGATTCCTTTTATGGGTATAGGTCTGCTCATTTCACTTTTCTTGATTATGGTAGCTCGCCCTGTGGGTGTTTTCCTGAGCCTTTTGCCCTACAGAATGAAGCTCAGAAGGCGGTTCTATATTTCTTGGGTAGGTCTTAGGGGGGCAGTACCTATTGTATTTGCAACCTATCCTTTGTTGGCGGGAATCGATAAGGCCAATATGATCTTCAATATTGTATTCTTTATTTCGGTGACTTCAATACTTATACAAGGAACCACACTTTCCATTGTAGCAAAATGGTTGCATGTAGCATTGCCGGAAAAAGTAAAAAGAGCCAGCCCAACCGATTTATTGTTGGCGGAAAACCCAAAAGCGGAAATGAAAGAGATTTTAGTGTCCCCGAATTGCTTCGCTGCAGATAAAAAAATAGTGGAATTGGGTTTTCCCAAGAACGCTATTATTGCCATGATCAAAAGGGATGACGGCTACGTTACCCCACACGGTTCAACGGTAATAGAGGCTTGGGACAAATTGGTTGTCCTGGCCGATAGACCTGAAATTTTTAATGAAGTGGACAAAACCTTAAAAGGGGAGCAAGAGCACACCTAATTTTTTAATAACATGGAATAATGTGGCAATTACCCAGAAAAAAGTAGCTTGCCATTTCATTTGAGACCGCAAAACAATAGAACAGATAACCAAACTATGAAAAAGTACATTGGCCTTGTCTTTATGCTAGGAGTCCTTTACGGGATCCAAGCACAAACTATAGATGTGATGACTTATAACATCCGCTACGATAATCCTAATGACAACCCTAACCACTGGGACAATCGAAAAGATTTTCTCATTTCCCAATTGAATTTCTATGCACCTGATGTTTTTGGGATACAAGAGGGGCTTATCAATCAACTTAAGGATATGGACAATGGTCTTGAAGATTACACCTATTTTGGAATAGGGCGTGACCATGGGGACGAAAGAGGGGAGTTTACTGCCATTTTTTACAATCAAGGGAATATGGAATTGCTCAAAGAAGGCACATTTTGGTTGTCCACTACACCGGAAGTCCCTTCCAAGGATTGGGATGCCGCATTGCCCAGAATCTGCACCTACGGGTTTTTTAAGGATAAAGAGAATGGAGCCCGGTTTTTCGTGTTCAACACCCATTTTGATCATGTAGGTATGCAGGCGCGGGAAGAAAGTGCCCAACTCATCCTACAAAAGATTAAAGAGTTGAATCCTGATAATCATCCAACAGTATTGATGGGCGATTTTAATCTGGAAAGCGATAGTAAAGGCATCCAACTGATTGTTCAGCAGATGAAGGACACTCATGTTGAGGCGGGTTCCAATGCCTTTGGTCCAAACGGAACCTTCAATGGGTTTGATTTTAGCAAACCTGTGGACAAAAGAATCGATTACATTTTTGTTTCCAATGGGCTTAAAGTCCTTAAGAGTGCTATCCTAAGCGATTCAAAAGACCTTAGGTATCCATCCGACCACTTACCGGTATTTTCGCGATTGGAGTTTAATAATGAATAGATTGGTCTTTAGGGAGGTATAGGTATGCTAATCAATAGGATTTGCGGACAGTCCATTTAAGTCCCACACAATTTTACCGTTTTTTATAGTGAGTTCCGCTTCCAGTTTTTGGTCGCCCTTGAGCAAATTGTTGCGGGCATCGATATAGCCAAACGAGCCTTTTCTAAGTCGGAGTACGGCTATATCGGCGACGGCACCCACACCCAAATGGCCCAAGTCATTACGCCCCATGGCTTTGGCAGGGTACCAAGAACCACGTTTGAACACTTCTTTTAAAGGAATGCCCATATTCAGGAACTTGGACATGACGTTGAGGAAATCCTTCATGCCGGCATTCATGCTGAACCTGTGTAGGTCCGTACCAAACGAATTGGGCCAAAATCCCTGTTCAATGGCTGGAATACCTTGATCAAACCAAAAGCCGGCACCTCCGTGTCCCACATCAAAGAGAATACCACGTTCCTTGGCTTCCATTACCACAGGCAAAACGGTACCATTTTGATCTACAACGGGCTTACGTTCCGAGATGTGTTCAAAAGTATGGGTGATGATATCCCCGGGCCGCATATGGGCCAACTGATCTTCCAAGGTATATTCGGGGAGATGGCATTCCACAAAAATAGGTCGATTGGTTTTTTCTCCAGCTTCAATAGTGCGATTGAATGGTGTCCAATCCTTACCATTGTAATGCCCAATTTTGATACCAACAATAGTGTTGGGATATTGGTTGATCATTTCCACGGTCTTGGCCACATTCATTTCACTGATGTCGCCTTCAAGTTCATCGCCGGTCATACCATGACCTGCAATATTGAGAAAGGCCAGTATACGCGTTTTTGACTGGTCAATGACCTGTTCCTTGAATTGGGGAAAATTTCGCCAACCTGAGGTTCCGGCATCCACTACTGTAGTGACTCCTGCCTTAAAACTGAAATCATCAGGGGATAGGCTGTTTATCCCATTGGCAAATTTTTTCGCTTCAGGACCAACAAATACATGGGTATGCGTATCGATCAAGCCTGGTACCACATATAATCCCGTTGCATCGACGACCACTTTGGCCGTTTCACTGGAAATATTTTGGGAAACTTCCGCTATTTTTCCATCAATAATGGATACATCGACAATGGTGTCCACTTGGTTTGCTGGGTCGAACACATGACCATTTTTGAGGAGTAAATCTATCTCTTGGGCATAGATGCCAGAGCTGAGAAGAGCTGTGAATAGCCCAATTAATAAATTGTAATGGACTTTTTGCATATGTTATTTATTGTTGAACTCAGTTCCAGCCAATCCGTTCAGGTCCCAGACGACTTTTCCGGCTCTAAGAGTGAGTTGGGTCTCCAGCTTCTTTTTTCCTTTAAGGGTGTTCCTTCGCACATCCAAAAAACCAAAATCTCCTTCACGTAGGCTGAATACGGCGATATCCGCTTCGGCCCCAACGTCCAAATGTCCCAAGTCCGTCCTGCCAATGACCTTTGCAGGGCCCCAAGTTGCCCTGGCAATAACATCTTCCAAGGAAAATCCCATAGCCATAAATTTAGAAAGAACATTGCTTAAATCCTTCATTCCGGCATTCATACTTTGGGTGTGCAGATCTGTACTGATTACATTGGCTTTAAATCCTTGTTCCGAAGCTGGTACGGCCTGACGCCAAGAAAATGCACCACCCCCGTGGCCCACGTCAAAAACAATACCTCTTTCCTGAGCCTTGAAGACAAAGGGCTTCACTTTGTCGTTTTCATCTACGATGGTTTCACGTTGTGTTGGTCCATAGGAATAGGTATGGGTAAAGATATCCCCGGGACGAAGATGTTCCATAAAAAGCGATTCTATGGAGTTGGGTGGATCATGTTCGCCAAAATCCACCATTACGGGGACGTTGGCCCTTTTACCGGCTTCAACCGCTAAATCCACTTGATCAAAACCGCCCCAATAGTGGGCCGCCTTTATTCCCACTAAAACTTCGGGATAGAGTTTTGTGATGGAGTAAGCCGTCATTTCGGGGTTCATGTCGCTTAAATTTTGCTCATCGAACCTACTTTTCATGCCATGACCCACGATATTGAGCATTGCCAACACCCGCGTTTTGGCCTTGTCAATGGTTTGCTCTTTGAACAAGGGAAAATTCCTCCAACCGGATGAACCTGCATCCACAACCGTGGTTACCCCGGACCTAAAGGTAAACCCATCCGGCATTACACTGGTCTGGGCATTGGCAATATAGTCATCCAACTCGTTGCCCATAAACACATGAACGTGCATATCTATAAGGCCAGGTGTTACAAAATACCCGGAAATATCGATGGATTTTTCAGTTTTTTTCACAGAAATGCTCTTGGATACGGTTTTTATTTTTCCATCCTTAATGCCTATATCCATAGGGGTATTGATATTATTTTTCGTATCAATAAGGTGACCTCCCTTTAGAACAAGATCATATTCTTGGGCATGTAACCCCAAACCAAGGGTTAATAAAACAATTAGAACTGAGAAGCGTAGTCGGTTTAGGTTGGTGCGGATGTCCATCGGTTTAGTTGGTTTAGTGGATATATTTAATTTATGGCTTTTGGACCGAAAAAATGTTTGAGAAACAATAAATGGCTCATTTGTTCTAACGGCTCATATATAAATACACTTAAGGAAGTAATAACCCTATACTCTTACCATGCTATATCGTTGGAAACAAGATACATATTTGATGATTCGATTTGTGATATCAGCATACAAAATTTAAATTAATGTTCAGGATATGAGCTTTATATTTAAGCGACCATTTTTAAAAAGAGCTAAATTGAAAACTAAGAGAATCATTGGATTTATCCTTTGCGCACAATTGTTGAGTGTGGGATGTGGGGAAAATACTCACATGGAACGAACATGGAGCATTTACAAAGCGGATAAGCATAGCAGTAGTTTTTCTCCTTTAAAGCAGATAAGTAAGGAAAACGTTGCCAAACTACAGCCTGCATGGACCTTTAGGCCCAACGATGCCCGAGAGGGCACCAGATTTTCCAGAAATGAGTCCAACCCAATCGTAGTGGATGGGGTAATGTACACTACTTCGGCTAGACACAGATTATATGCGCTGGAAGCAAGTACTGGAAAGTTAGTATGGTCCTTTGACCCTTTCGATGGAGGAACCGGGGGAGGAGTTAGTAGGGGAGTGACCTATTGGGAGGATGGGGATGATAAAAGAATATTGTTTACGGCCGGTGATGAACTTTTTGCAGTGGAAGCCCTTACCGGGAAACCCATACTTTCCTTTGGCGTAAGCGGTAGGGCAAGCATGAATGTAGGGCTTAGGGGAAACCCCGACGCCATTTCGGTCATCCCAACATCCCCTGGGATTGTTTATAATGATTTGTTGATCATGGGGACCGAAGTTTCCGAACTTTATGGGGCCGAACCGGGATATATCAGGGCATATGATATTAGGACAGGAGAACTTAAGTGGAAGTTTCATACCATTCCCAAACCCGGGGAAGTTGGGTATGACACTTGGCCCAAAGACGCATGGAAATATGCGGGAGGAGCCAATAATTGGGCAGGAATGAGTATTGACGAAGAACGGGGAATGGTCTTTGTTTCATTGGGGTCCCCGACTTATGATTATTATGGCGCCGATAGAGAAGGCATGAACCTGTTTGGAAACTGTGTTGTGGCCCTTGATGCAGGAACAGGCAAATATATATGGCACTTTCAGACTGTGCATCACGATTTATGGGATTACGATTTGGCTGCACCTCCAAATTTGGTGACCTTGGAACGGGATGGGCAAAAAGTGGATGCGGTTGCCCAAACATCCAAGGTAGGGTTTTTGTATGTATTGGATAGGGAAACTGGGGAGCCTTTGTTCCCTGTGGAAGAAAGGCCAGTACCTGCATCCAACACCCCCGGGGAACATGCTTGGCCTACACAACCCTTCCCTCTTAAACCAGCTCCATATGCTAGACAATCCATCACTGCGGATGATTTGAGTTTTTACTCCCAAGAATCCCATGACTCCTTGTTGAAAGCGTTTAATTCGTATCGTTACGAAGGGGTGTTTACACCCCCCGATACTATTGGGACCTTTATGTTTCCGGGAAGCAGGGGAGGCTCTAGTTGGGGTGGAGGTGCTTATGACCCCAATACAGGGGTACTATATGTGAAATCGAATGACTCTCCCGAAATCAGTTTGCTGAAAAAAGTCAACAACAATAAAAACCATGGAGGGAATACCTCTTTGTATGAGCAAGGAGAACAATTTTATAAAAACTTTTGTGCAAGCTGTCATGGTGCTGATAAGAATGGTCAGGAACCAGATTATCCTTCACTTTTGGGATTGGAAGCCCAGATGGATGGAAAGGAAATCTTGAAGAAAATAGCGGATGGTGTAGGAAAGATGCCTTCATTTTCCAGTGTACTTCCGGGGGAGGAAGAAGCTATTTTGGCATACTTGTTCGAACAAAGAAATACAAGGTCTAGGCGAGAGGACCGTTGGCTCAAGGAAGTTCAGGCCAATGAACAAGCCAATACGGAAACACAGCAGGATACCTTGCCAAGGTTTTTGAACATAAGGGCTTATGGGTATTTTAGGGACAGTAAGGGCAGACCGGGAATTAAGCCGCCATGGGGTACTTTGAATGCCATCAACCTGAATACTGGGGAATATGAATGGAAAGTTCCTGTGGGAAATTATCCTGATCTACAGGAAGAAGGAATGCCCATAACCGGAACGGGAGGTTCGGCCGGACCCATTGTGACTGCTGGTGGAATTGTTTTTTTAACAGGGACCCATGATGATAAACTCTTTGCTTTTGACAAGGATAATGGACAACTGCTTTGGGAAACGCTGTTACCAACATCGGGGACTGCTACGCCCAGCACTTATATGAGTGGAGGCAAACAATATTTGGCCGTTGCCATGGCCGGAAACGAACAAGAACCTGGTGGATATATTATGGCCTTTGCCCTTCCTGAATAAGATGGTTTTTATTGGGGTCCCTTGTAGATCAGTTGGTCCAAACGGATTTCACCCAGTTTTCTGGTCAGTTGGGCGTCTGCATAAAGTTCCATCACGGGGTCCAAGAAATGAAAGGTAAAGTTAGGACTGTAAACAAAAGGGTTGGCGGTATCAAAGTCCTTGAAAACAGACTTTACCTTCATGGTCAGTTGTAGTAGAACACTTTTGTCATTGATAAGGGCTTCAGCCTTTTCCGGATTCATTTTGAAGAGTACTTCGGCATTGATGTAGTCCACTTGCTCCGTTTTACCATAGAATTGATTCCCATACGTTGTTTCTGGTGAAAAGGTGTTGAAGTATTCCAAAGCTGAAACCCCTAAAGGAGGTCTCTTTATGGGAAGTCGTAACCAAAAACCTCCATGGTCAAAATCATATTGACCTTGAAATTTAATGGCGTACACGAGTTGGAAATCATGGGTGCCATCAGCAAAAAAGTCTTCGCTCCATTTTAAGATGATATCCAAGTATTTCTCAACAAAAGACACGTATCGCTCATTTTCAGTGAAGTCATCAGATTGGTGTCCACCCCATTTTCTAACAAATGGGCTTTTACCGTCACCACTCCAATCGTTCATAAAATACTCTTTTTTCAAAGCATCGGTCCCCATGCTGAATGCAAATTCCAACAAGGTTTTTTGGGCGAGGCTCGATTTGGCTTCCTCTTCCACAATGGCTCCTTTGGTTCTTTGGGTAAGAGCAGTTCTGTCCATCACTTTAAAATGGTCCTTTAAAATATGGATTCGGGCCAGATGTATAAAACCCGTATATCCCAAACCAGTCAAATTTCGTTTCTCGGCTGCCTCTTTGGAAAGGTCCACTTTTTTTGGATTGTCGCGCATCATATAAGAATCTATGGCCCCAAATCTGGGAAGATTTTTATGCTTTTGGAGGACAATATCCTTGAATGCAGGGTTTGGGGACGGCAATACCATAAATTCAGAAATGTCAGGAGAAGGAGATGTCTGTTTTTCCTGTTTCTTTTGTGGTTGGGAGTGTTCTTTTCCAGTTGTAGGACTTTTTTCTTTCTTGGGTTTTTCGGGTTGTGGATCTGTGCCCTCAAAAACAGCATCCACTTGCTCATCGGCCTTTTTCAATAGTTTTTCTTCGGCTTTTTGCTTCAATTTTTTTAAAAATTGGGCATTTGCATCCGTGGTCTGGGAAAAGAAACAGAGAATTATTACAAGAAAAATATATGTGGTTCGCATGGTTTCTAGTATTTGGATTGCAATGTCTTTAGGTCGATTTCCCCCATTTTATTGGTAAGGGCCACATCACGATAAATTTCAATGATCGAATCTTCCAGTTCATACTCCCAAGCCACATGGGTTGGATTGCTGAGCTTTGGGGATACCTTTACTTTAAGAACGGCAAATACAGGGGACCGTTGTTGAAGGTTCAAGGTCTTCGCCATGGAAGGATCAATGGGTACAAAGTGTTTCTTGGCGTTGTTGGCCAATGTCTTTTCATTTTCAGTGAAGGGTAAAAACTCGGAATGGTGGAGCATAAAACTGCTACCCACCAAGGAGAAAATGTTGTTTATCCAGTACCCCTTGTTTTTAAAATCGTATTTCTCCGAAACGAGTGCCCTGTTCACATAATAGACCGTTTCACTGCCGTTGGCATAAAACGTTCGGCTCCATTCTTGTAAAGGCTCCAAATAGTTCTTGACGAAACTTGTATAGCTACGGTTTTGGGCAAATTCATTTTTTCCGGCCCCGCCCCAATAGGCTACGTGTTTTCTTTCCCCGGCAGGAGTATAGAAATTGCATGGCGATTTTGCCTCTGGGTCGCAAAAATATTCCATGAGCACCTTATCCGAAGAAACATATCCGGCAAGTTGTAGTAAATGGTGTTGGGCAAACTCGGAATTTTTGAATTCCTGCCCCTTTTCTTGTTGGGAAGAGTTGGACTTTGTCAATTTGGAGCGATTGATATCCGCATAGGTTTCCTTTAAAAATTGGAGTTCCATGAGTTTTTCATACGCTTTGTTGTCGGTAGGCTTTGTAGTCCCCCGCACAAAATAAAGCGCACCATACCTAGGAAGTCCCTTATGGGACTGTATGGTGATATCAATAAAATCCGAACTGGGCGATGTATAGGTGATTACGGAACCTTCCGTGCCAACAGGATAGGTTGTGGAGGTTTTCTTTTGATTGGGTACCGATGACGGTGTCTTTGTTTCACTTTGGGTATTGGTGGACTTTTCCGTTTCTTTTTTGGTTGAGGAGGTATTCCCGTTTGTGCCATTTAGGATCTCATCGGTCTTTTCGTCCGCTTTTTGGGCAATCTTTTCCTCAACACTTTTCTTTAATTTTTTCAGGAACTGTCCCTGCACATGGGTAGGGGCAGCCATCCCCAACAGGATAACGAACAGGATATAGTGTATTTTGATGTTCATCTTTTTCATGCTTTTTTGGATTATCTGGTTTTGGATACCATGGTGTTGATATCGATTTCACCTACTTTTTGGGTGAGACTGTCATCGGAATAGATCATGATCGTGGGGCTGTTCAAGGTAAATGTGGTTTTCAATTGGTCCGCCCTATAGTTTTCCAATCCGTTGATAAATGCAGTGATGTCAAGCACCAGAAATATGGTTTGATGGTTTTCCGAAAAGGCCTCGGCTTTTTCCGGTGACATTTTAAGCAAGATTGATGAGCCGTTGGGATGCACCAGTTTTCGCTCTGCGGAATTGGAGGGTTGTAGCTCCCACCATCGCAATAAAAAATCGTTTTGGTGCATTTGGTGGGTGTGTAACCAATATCCGCCATCCTTAAAGCTGTAGGTGCCAAGCTGGGTCTTTGCCACATAATACCCGTCAATGGTGTTGTTGGGGTATAGTGAGTTGCCCCATTTTTCCAATTTTGGTAACAGTTCGTTCACAAAAGCCGTGTAGGCCCTTAACTGCTGAAACTCGGAAGCTCCCCGACCACCCCAGGAGCGGATGTTCCTCGGTTCGTTGTAGTACCCATCTTCTTTAAAGATGGAAGCACAATCTTCTTCTTTTTCATTGCAGAAAAACCGTTTTAATTCACTCTTCGAGGATAGGGCATTGGCCAAGGCCAGCACATGTTGTTGGGCCGTGTAGGATTTCAAATCCTTTTCAAACATGGATTGGGTGCGTTCCGTAAAAAGATTACGATCCATGGCACTGAACATGTCCGCTTTAAAACGGATTTTCAAAAGTTCCAGCAAAGCGTGTCTACTGGCCCGGTTGTGGCTGGATTTTTTGTCCACCTCAAAGTAATTTTCAGCTTTGGAACTTACATAGGTACCATCGGCTTTTACAAAATACTCGTCCTGTATCCCAAAGCGAAGCTTGTTGTTATGGGTCTGCAATGAAAGGGATATAAAATTGGGCGATGGCGATGTAAAGACCTTCTCCTCTTGAGATTTTAAGCTGGGCAATACGGCCAAGGTCAGAAGCACATATAGGATTTTTTTCATTTGCTAAGGCGTTTTTAAAATAAGGTTGTCCATGGACAAGGTGGTGAAGTGTTGGGTCAGGGCTTCATCCAGATACACATCCATTTCCTTGTTCACATGGGAGTAATTGAATTCGAGGCGATCATTTGGTCGGGATAAGGGCTTGCCCGAGTACACCATCTTTATTTTCTTTACCAAGTACAGTTTGCTAATGCCTTCTTTCATTAATCGCTCTGCAGTCCCTTCATCCATTTGAAGGAAGAAGTCCACATGGTTTTTTGAGCTGGTTTTTTTCATCAGTTCGGTTTCAAAGGAGGCTGACGGCAGGAAGGTCATCGAATGGATACCACTGGGTTTTAGGAAAAAAACATCATTCAATTGGAGCGGATGTACCAACCAATACCCCTTTTGGTCAAAATCGTAGTTGTTGCCCACATGCAGGGTGGAAACGTGATAGCCCACCATTTTCTCATTTTTGAAGAAACTTTGGCTCCATTGCACCAAGGGATCTAAGCATTGCTCTATAAAAGCCTTATAATTCCGGATTCGTTCAAACTCGTTGGCCCCACGATTGGCATTTTCGCAAACCGGACCCGTACCCATGCTCTGCGCTATTTGGTTACGAAGATAGTTTTGCAGGTAGGCCGAGTTGCGTTGCTCTTGCGACATATTTCCCGAAATTGTGGTCAAACGTTCCCGATCAAGATCACCCATAAAGGGTGTCCTATACTTGAGCCCCAGGAGGAGGGAGAAGTTTCTGTAGCCTAAACCAACCTCCTTGCTTTTTTCGGTATCGTAGGAGCCCCGTACCGGTCTTACGGTTCGCCCGGGAGTTTTCCCTGTGTTGTTTTGGATTTTGTAGTTGTCCCTTGCGCCAAATCTTGGCAATCCTTTATGGGACTGCAGCACAATGGGGATAAATTGGTCCGATGGCGGGTCAAAAACCAATAAACCATTCGATTCTTGCTGTGCATGGACATGTACGGCGAATACAAAAGCGATGGCCCAGAGGTAGTATTTTAGTGATAGTTTTTTCATGTTGAGCAGTTATTCCCACATAACGACACCATCCATGGTCAAAACCAAATCGCTGTCCGCGTTGATTACGGTAGTGCCATTAAAAACAACTTTCTTTGCATTGAAGTCAACACTGTATCCATCGCCACAGGCGGTAAAAAAGCCTTGGTAGGGTGATGAGCAGGCATGCCGGAATTCTTCACCATTCTTCACGATGGTCATGGAGATGGTCTTTTCAATATCCGGGGATCCCCCGGTTGAAAAATCCGCAGCAACGATTACAAAGCCATTTTGGTCATTGGTGTAGACCAATTCGTTGTTTTCCACCCGGATGTTTTCGGAGAGCAATATCACGGATTTATCTGTTCCCGTGAGTCCCACTTGGGCCACGGCTATGTTGGCCACGGTAAGGGAATTTCCAAATTCCGAGGTTTCTTCACCGGACAATTGAATGCTTCCGCTTGCTTTTTCGGTTGCTATGTTTTCGGTTGTATTTCCATCATCCGAAGCACAATTGAAAAAAAGGGTAATCGATAGAAAAAAAAGGGAGAATAGAGGTGTTTTAAGCATTGTAACAAGGATTTGGTCTTGATGAACCTCTAAACTATGGGATTCCTGAACGATACACCATGACCATTTAGTTATCGTTATATATTGTTGGATTACCGTTGTGGTTTGTGCAATATTCGTATTGTGGTGAAACTAAAGCGGTATAATGGGGCAAAACCATTAAATTTGGAACTACACCAATTTCCAAACATGCCAGTACCCTTCAAAAGAGCCATTACCCTTTTTTTGATTTGTTTTCTTCCCCTTTGGGGAATTTCCCAAGGAAATCCGGCGGATTCGTTACAACAGGAATTGGCTTCCCATACCGCCAAAGATTCTGTCAGGGCTAATTTGCTCGTCAAAATTGCAGGGAGCATGACCTATTCCGAACCACAAGGAGCTTTTCCCTATGTGGAGGAGGCCATAAGTATATCCAAGACACTGGATTGGACCAAAGGAGAAGCCTTGGCGCTTCGTCAAAAAGGACATCTGCACTATGTCATGGCCGATGAACTCAATGCCTTGGATGCCTATCAAAGCGCTTTACAGTTGAGTCACGCTATGCAGGACAAGGAGTTGGAGTCGACCTTGATAAGCAATATTGGGAACATTTATGCCGATTTGAAACAGTATGACAAGGCCTTGGAAAACTATGAAAGCTATCTTGCCTTTGCGGAATCCACGGGGAATATCAATGAACAGATCAAAGGACTTTCCAACATTGCCATCGTCTATAACGATACGGAACGATACACCGAAGGAGTGGCTTATCTGGAAAAAGCCTTGGCATTGGCCAAAGAGGAAGGGAATGAACTTTTTGTAGCCGCCATTACCAATAATTTGGCCTTGGCGTATAAAAAATTGGAACAGTACCCAAAGGCATTGGAGCATTATCAAGATGCAGCTGTCCTGGCCCATACGATTGGCAATAAATATATTGAGGCGTCTGCCTTGAACAGTATTGGGATAGTGAACATACTCGTGGGAAATTATGATGCGGCCAGTGAGGTAGGACAGAAAGCGTTGGAATTGTCACAGGAAATTGAGGCGGTGGAATGGCAGGCCGATTCGTGGAAGGTACTCAGCGAAATCTATGAACACGATGGGAAAATGACAGAGGCCCTGGAGGCTTATAAAAACCATGTCCGGTTACAGGATAGTGTATTGAGTGAGGAAAAGAAAATGGAATTGACCCGTAAGGAAATGCAGTTTCAGATGGAAAGGCAGCAAGCAGTTGCGGATGAGGAAATCAAGCGCCAACAACTGGTGAAAAACGGGTATTTAGCGGGTGCTGTGGTCTTGGCATTGATTTCTGTTGCCGGTTATTTTGTCTACAAGCGAAGACGGGATGCCCTTGAGAAAAAGAAGGTGGCGGAATTCAATGCAAAAGTGGCCGAAACGGAACTAAAGGCCCTAAGGAGCCAAATGAACCCGCATTTTATTTTCAATTCGTTGAATTCCATAAGTGATTTCATTTCAAAAAAGGATGTGAAGCAGGCCGATGACTATCTGGTAAAATTTGCCAAGCTCACCCGTTCCATTCTGGAGAATTCAGAGAAAAAATGGATCAGCCTTGAAGAAGATTTGGAATTGATGGAGCTGTACATGCAGTTGGAGTCCCTCCGATTGGAGAACAAGCTTCATTACAGCATTGTGGTGGATGAAAGCATTGACCCGGACAATACCTTGGTGCCCCCAATGATTTTGCAGCCTTTTGTGGAAAACAGTATTTGGCATGGGATTGCCAAGCGAACCACGGACGGAACCATTGACATTACCATCAAGAATGAGGGGGATATGTTGTTATGCGTAGTGGAGGACAATGGAGTAGGGCGTTCCAAGAAGGTGCCCCAAGAGGAGCATAAAAGTTCTTTGGGGGTGAAGATTACCAAGAACCGTATCGATATTATCAACCATCTTAAAAACACCAAGGGTTCCATTGCCATGATCGATAAGGAAATGGGACTTCGGGTAGAGCTGAAACTGCCCTTGGAACTTCAATTTTAAAAAAGTATGCTAAAGGCTATTATCGTTGACGACGAACAACATTGCATCAACCGTTTGGAAGAACTCTTGCAGGAACACAAGGAGGAAATCCAGATCGTATCATGTTGCAAAACGTTGGAGGAGGCCAAACAGCAGATAGGGAACTTTGGGCCGGACATCCTGTTTCTGGATGTGCATTTGGGAGATGTGACCGGGTTTGATCTACTTTCCCAGTTGGACACCATGGATTTTAAACTCATATTCACTACGTCCTTCGATAGCTATGCCCTGCAAGCGTTTAAATTTTCAGCATTAGATTATCTGTTAAAACCTATAGACAAGGATGATTTGAAAGAAGCTGTCAATAGGGTACAGCAGGCCAAAAAATTAAAGGAGACTTCCCAGAAAATCGATGTGCTCTTCCATAACTTCAAAGACGGTGCCGGAACATCCAAAAGAATAGCGGTGCCCACCATGGATGGGTTCGCCATGGTAGATGTGAAAGACATCATCAGGTTGCAGTCAGACGGCAATTATACCCATATATATACCACCTCGAACAAACGGATAACTGCCGCAAGGACCCTGAAACATTTTGAGGGGCTGTTGGATACGGATGCATTTTTCAGGACCCACAAGTCCCATTTGGTGAACCTTTCCTTTGTGGACAATTATATCAAGGGCAAGGGTGGGTATGTGGTCTTATCCGATGGAACCAAGGTTGAAGTCGCTGTAAGACGGAAAGAGGAGCTGATCCAAAAATTGATGCCCAATTCGTAACGGAATTAGACTCCAATTGCATTGACGGATACGGATATTTTCAAGATATTTATGGAAGCTTGTCCCATATCAAAAAGAGTATGCAAAAACAGGAGTTCGATATTATAAAATCCACAGGGGAGAAGACCAAGTTTTCCGTTACAAAGCTGGAAAATTCACTAAAAACCAGTGGAGCGGACGATGCCTTGGTGAAAAAAATCGTCAGTGTGGTCATGGATGAACTCTATCCAGGGATTTCCACCAAGGAAATCTACAACAGGGCATTTGCCATGCTCAAAAAGGCTAAATCGGTCTGTGCTTCAAAATATAAATTGAAGAAGGCCATTTATGAGCTGGGTCCCACGGGATTTCCCTTTGAACGGTTTATAAGTGGCATTTTGTACTATTCGGGATACACCACCCAAGTGGGGCAGATGGTACAGGGTACCTGTGTGTCCCACGAAATAGATGTGTTGGCTCGTAAAGATGGGATCTTGAACATTATTGAATGTAAGTTTCATGGTGAGGATGGCCTCAAGTGCAATGTAAAGGTGCCGCTGTATATTGCTTCCAGATACCATGATGTCAAAGGACCGCTTGAATCGGAAAAGGAAAAGGAGTATGAAAAGACCGCAGGATGGGTGGTCACCAACACCCGTTTCACCACAGATGCGCTCCAATATGGTCAGTGTGCTGGATTGAACCTGTTGAGTTGGGACCATCCCTCTGGGAATGGACTGAAGGATAGGATAGACAGGCTAAGGTTATATCCCATCACGGTCTCCACCTTGCTGTCCGCAAAAGAAAAACAGTTCTTGTTGAACAGGGATGTTGTGTTGTGCAAGCAATTGCTGGAAGATAGCTTTTATTTGGACCATTTGGGGATTTCCAATGGGAGGAAGAGCAGGATTATCAAAGAAATGCAATCCCTGTGTCACATCCAGATTTAGTATATGGAAAGACTTAAAATTCATTTTTTGGGTGCTGCCGGCACGGTAACGGGCTCCAAGTTTTATTTGGAAACCAATGAGGTCAAGATACTGGTGGACTGTGGCATGTTTCAAGGGAACAAGGAACTTCGGATACAGAACTGGGAACCTTTGCCCATTGAGGTTTCCCAGATTGATGTGGTTCTGTTAACGCATGGTCACTTAGATCACTGTGGATATCTTCCCCTATTGGTGAAGCAGGGGTTTCAAGGAAGCATTTTGGGAACGGCGCCCACTTTGGAGATTGCCAAGATCATTCTTGAAGACAGTGCCAAAATACTGGAAGAAGAAGCCGAAAGGGCCAATAAGGAAGGATACAGCAAGCACGACCCGGCACTTCCACTGTTTGATCAGCATGATGTAGTGGCCACCTTGAAACTCTTTAAAAGTATAGAGGAAGAGGAAAGTATAGGGATTTCGCCCCATTGTTCGGTACGTTTTAGGTATAATGGCCATATCATTGGTTCAACCTTTATTGAAATAGATCTTTTTGGTAAAAAGTTGGTATTTTCTGGGGATGTAGGGCGCCTAAAGGACGACCTGCTAGACCCGCCCAAGCGGCCACAATGGGCCGACTATCTTTTTGTGGAAAGCACCTATGGGGATAGAAAGCATCCAGAAGAAGACTTGGAAACTATTTTACGGGAACTTATCCAACGGACCATACAAAGGAGGGGCACCTTGATCATACCATCTTTTGCAGTGGAACGATTACAATCGCTAATGTACTTATTGTGGAAGCTTTATGACAGGAACAAAATCCCCAACATTCCCATATTTGTGGACAGTCCAATGGGAATAAATGTATTGGAGGTCTTTGGCCGATTTCCCAAATGGCATAAGCTCGCCCCGGAAGAATACCATAACATGTGCAACCATGTTACTTTAGTGAGTTCGTACCGGGAAACCTGGGAAACCATAGATGATCCCAGGCCCAAGATTGTCATTGCGGGCAGTGGCATGGTCACAGGAGGGAGGGTGCTTACTTATATCAAACAACTGGCGGATATGGAATCCACTTCCATATTGCTGGTGGGGTACCAAGCCGAAGGAACCCGGGGCAGGGATTTGTTGGAGGGCGCACAAGAATTGAAAATGTTTGGAAAGTATGTTCTGATCAAGGCCAATGTGCAGCATTTGGAAAGTTTATCGGCCCATGCAGACCAAGGGGAACTGTTGCATTGGCTTGAAGGCGTGGACAACGTCCCAGAAAAGGTGTTCCTCATACATGGGGAAACCGAGACCATGTCCATTTTCAAGGCCAAGATTGAAGAGGTGTTCGGATGGCACACCCATATTCCTAAACTCCATGAAACCGTTGAGATTTTACTTTGACACCTTGGGCGAGGGCATCATAATTTGATTCCATAACTCAAATCACCCGCATCACCCAGACCAGGCACTATATAGCCTCTGCTGGAAAGCTTATCGTCAATGGCAGCAATCCACAAATGGGTATCTTTAGGAAAGACTTCTTTCACTTTTTCACCTCCGGCCTTGGAACCAATTACAGAGATAATGTGGATTTTTTTTGGCGTACCATGTTCTTTTAGAACATTGAGTACATTTTCCAAGGTTTTTCCCGTGGCCAACATGGGGTCGGTCAATACCAATACTTTATTTTCTAACGAAGGTGCGGCAAAGTACTTTACCACCACTTCAAAATCATCCGAATTGTTGGGATGGTGCCGGTATGCCGAGATGAATGCATTTTCGGCAGCATCAAAGTAATTCAGAATGCCATGATGTAAGGGTAACCCCGCCCTGAGTACCGAACAAAGAACCAGTTGATCAGTACAGCCAAGAATTTTTTTGGAACCCAAAGGTGTGGTAATTTCCTTTTCCCGATAGGTAAGGGTCTTGCTCATTTCATATCCCAAAACCTCACCAATCCGTTCAATGTTCCTCCTGAATCGCATGGCATCTTTCTGCACCCCAACATCCCGTATTTCTGCAATAAAGGTATTCAGCACGGTAGGAGTGGTATCAAAACGGTTGATGATCATAACGGACTTTTAATTTGGATTGAGGGTCTTCTATAAAAATAGCACATAAAGGTTCAAATTGTACATTAAGTTGCGTATTCCCCTTTTCTTTATTTTCTATAATCAATAAAAGATTCTCGGTGTGCAACAATGGTGGTATCCGTAATTAAAAAGCTATAGAAATAACGCAAGAGTGATATAATGATAATATAGAATTAATAAATATGATATGTTTTCAACCAGCCTTCATAAAATAGAAAACTTTTAAAACTCAAAGCGGTTTGTCTTTTAACATATCATATGTTTCTGTAAATCAAGTAAATAAAAATATGTTAGTTAGTTGGAAATTATAAATATCAAAAAAATGACTCACAATAAGTTATATTAGCGAAATTCTTGATTTTACTAGAGAAAAGCGGTTGAAGAGGAATTCTGAAATATGATTGTTTTGAAATATCACAAAAAAACATTGTAATTTTAGGATTTTATCCAAAGAATATCGTTAAAAATTTGAAAATTTACAGGAATTTTCAAGAATTGGCGGTGATGTACTTGATGATACGCTTAATATAGAAAAAAAGTGGATGCATAGCGAACATACTTGAAGGCATCCAAATCCAACAGTTCGGATAAGCGACATTAAAAGTATTTCCCCCTATTGTTTCTATCGCCAGAAAATGAAAAAAGATTTTTATAGCGCAGAGGACTTTCAGTTTTCCCAATTTAAAAAAGGGGACAACCGTGCTTTTGAGTTTTTTTTCAATAAATACTTTAACGACATTGTTGGATTTAGCCAAAAGTTCATTGGTGATCGGGATAAGGCCAAGAGTGTTTCCCAGGATGCCTTTATCAAATTGTGGACCAACAGGGATAAAATCATTAAAATAGGGGGTATCCGTTCTTTTTTGTTCACGTCGGCCAAGACGGATTGTTTGAACTTGCTTCGTCATAAAAAAGTCAAGAGAAGATATGAATCCTTGAAACTTCAAGAAAAGGAAAGATTACTGGACATGGAAATCCTGGATTCTCTAAAGTTTGATTCCATGACCTTTTCAGAACTTGAGGAATTGGTGGAAAAATCCATTGCCGAGATGCCTGAAAAATGTAGGCAGATTTTTATGAAGAAGCGCATGGAAAACAAGAAGAACAAGGAGATAGCTGAAGAAATGGACATCACCCTAAAAGCAGTGGAGGCCAATATGACCCGGGCGCTCAAGTTCCTTAAATTGAGGCTCGCCAGCTACATCCCCTACATCCTTATTTTAATTTTTTTAACGCTTTTTTAAAAAAAACTTAACTGTCATATAGGGTAGAAAGTGTTTGACGTGTACCTACTACAAACACCAAAGACTTTCAATGGAATATCGTTTGATAACCAAATACCTATCAGAAGCAGCTTCCGAAGCCGAGGTGGCGCAAATTTTTGAATGGATAGAAGCCTCTCCAAGCAACAAGGAGGCATTCATGGAAATAAAGAAGATTTGGGCCTTGGGTACCAAGGGAGATGAAGACATTGAAAAGGCTTGGTATGAAATTCAAGGACGCCTCAAGATCATGTCACGCAGGAGAAAACGGGCCAATACCCTTAAATACGCGGCCATTTTTGTTGGACTTGTTGCAGGGGCCTATGTTTGGTTGTCCCAAGAACCAGTGGAAAATCCAGGATTGATCATTGAGGACAGTGCCGTTGTTCTTAGTACGGGTGACAATACCACCGAGAAACTCAATGTGAACTCAGAGCAGAACTTCTCGACCCAAGGAGGAAAAGTATTTGCTACCCAAGTGGGGAACAAGATTGTGTACAATGCCAATGAATCCATTAAGGAATTGGTGTATAATGAGATAAAGGTACCCCATGGAAAGACATTTCAGTTGGTACTTTCGGATGGTTCCTTGGTGCACCTCAATTCGGGCACTTCCATGAAATTTCCAGTCAACTTTCTTCCAGGTCAGGAAAGAAGGGTATTCTTGGATGGCGAAGCCTATTTTGAGGTGGCCAAAGACGAGAAGCGCCCATTTTTGGTTGAGGCCAATGATATAGATGTCCAGGTTTTAGGAACACATTTCAATGTAAGCTCATATAAAGGCACCGAACCTTTTACCGTATTGGTTGAAGGAAGCGTTTCTGTGTCGGATAAGCAGCAGGAAGAAGAAGGAAGAATATCCCAAGTCATAGTTCCTGGGCAAAAAGCATCTTTGACCTCCAACGGGTTTGCTGTTGAGGAGGTGGATGTGAACGATTACTTGGAATGGAGACAAGGAAGGTTGATTTTCAACAATGAGTCTTTCCAAGAAATTGTCTACAAAATTGAAAGAAGATACAATGTAGAGATCAACAATGCCTATACAGAACTGGATCCCATACGATTCAATGGTAAGTTTGGAAACGAAACCATCATTGATCTATTGGATACCTTCAAGGAAAGTGCCGGATTTGACTACTACATTCAAGATAATAAAGTGATAATTAATCAACCCAACTAAAAACCCACTTGCCAATGAATTAAAACAAACTGACTCAAAAAAAAAGGGAACGCGGCCACGTTCCCCTAAAAAATGATTTTAACTGAAGGATTAATAATCAATCAAAATCTCTCAAAATTATGAAAAACAACCATTGGTTTTCCTGTTTTTTGGAAAACATTTTAAACAAGAACCGAACATTGAAGGTTTCGATCTTATTATTTATATGTGTCTTGTTCAATCTCCATGCGAGCTCATATTCCCAGAACACAAAAGTGACGGTGAGTGTGAACAACGCCCCTATTGAAATGGTATTGGGCCAGATAGAGAACCAAAGCAAATTCAAATTCTTTTACAAAACAGGTGAAGTTGATGTGAACAAAAAGGTGACCATCAATGTGAAGAACATCCCTATTAAAGATTTGTTGCACAAAATCTTTGTAGGGGACAATATCTCTTTTGTAACCGTAAAGAACCAGATTGTACTGAAGAGCAACAGACCCGTGCAGCCTGTCTTTTCTGGAAAAACCCCTATGGCCAATGCGGAACAACCTGTTCCTCAGATTTCCATTAGTGGGACTATTGTAGACAGCAACGGAGTTCCTATTCTTGGAGCCTCGGTCATAGAAAAAGGGACCACTAATGGTACCGCGGCCGATTTCGATGGGAACTATGTGCTACAAGTTTCCGGTCCTGACGCCGTGTTGGTGTTCAGTTCATTGGGATTCTCTACCCAAGAGATTGCCGTAGGAACCGCCACTACCTTAAACGTGACCTTGATGGAAGATGCACAGAGTCTTGATGAGGTGGTGATTGTAGGATATGGTACCCAGAGAAAAAGTGATTTAACCGGAGCCATTTCATCTGTTTCCTCGGATGATGTACAAGGACAGCCTGTTGCCAATATCAACGAAGCCGTTCAGGGAAGGATTCCCGGTGTTGAAATTACCTCTAGCTCGGGAGAGCCCGGCGCGCCTTTACAGATAAGAGTGCGTGGTATGGGTACTTTTGGAAATACCGGTCCACTATATGTTGTGGATGGTATGCCGGTAAACGTTACCGATGTGAACTCCATAGACCCGAATTCCATTGAGTCCATGGATATCTTAAAAGATGCTTCTGCCTCTGCCATTTATGGGTCAAGAGCTGCCAATGGAGTGGTATTGATCACCACCAAAGCAGGTAAAAGTGGTAAGCCCAAAGTAACTATAGACAGCTACTACGGTATACAAGAGTTTACGGATTTCATTCCAATGTTGAACTCTAGACAATATGCCCAATTGAATATTGATGCTTCCGCCGCAGCAGGAGCAACAGTTGAACCTGCATTTGCCAACCCTGATGGCATAACCGTAAATACTGACTGGCAGAAGGCGGCCTATCAGGCTGCTCCGATACAAAACTATAACGTGTCTATATCTGGAGGTAGTGAAAATGCCAAGTATTCTGTTTCTGGTGGGTATTTTGATCAAGAGGGTATCATGGTGTTCAGTAACTTTAAA
The DNA here is from genome assembly GCF_004916895.1 of Flagellimonas alvinocaridis. Classification (GTDB taxonomy): domain Bacteria; phylum Bacteroidota; class Bacteroidia; order Flavobacteriales; family Flavobacteriaceae; genus Flagellimonas; species Flagellimonas alvinocaridis. The sequence continues at coordinate 46,342 of NZ_SNTZ01000008.1, read as the reverse complement.
AGATACACCGCTAGGGTAAAGAGTGAATTCAAGATTGGAGAAAAACTGACCATTGGAGAATCCATCAACCTAAGTAGGGGATTGGGTCTAAACATGGGTCAAGGAAACAACTTGGACTTTGCTTACCTCTTGGGAGCGTCCCCAACGATGCCCATCTTTAGGGAAGGAAACCTTGGAGGGTATGCCGGTCCCAATGCTGCCGAAACTGGCAGGAACAACCGTGAGAATATTGTAGGTAGAAGGAACTTTAGACGTACCTATACCACCATCAATAAAATCTTGGGAAGCTTGTATGCCGAGTATCAAATCATTCCTAACTTGAAATATCGTTTGAATTTGGGTATCAATGCCGGTTTCAATACATCAAAATTGTATGTGCCCAAGTTTGAAATGGAAAACAGGACCAATCTTGTTCAACAATTAACGGAGAGCAAGAACGAATCTTACGAGTATTTGGTTGAGAATATTTTGACCTATGACAAGCAATTTGAAGATTTCTCCCTATCTCTTTTAGGTGGATACACCGAACAGAATGCTTTTTATAGCAACATCGGTGGATCAATTCGCGAATTCCCCAGCAACGAACTACGGGTAATCGATGCGGGAACAGGAAGCTTCACGCTTCAAGGGAATGAGTCCGAATGGGCATTGAGATCTTATTTGGGAAGGGCCAACATCACCGTTTTGGACAAGTATTTGTTCACAGCGACTTTCCGTCGTGATGGTTCTTCAAGATTTGGTAGTGAGAACAGGTTCGGTAATTTCCCATCCTTAGCTTTGGGATGGAACATTTCCAGAGAAAACTTTATGTCCGCCATACCGGCCATCAGCAACTTGAAGTTAAGGGGAAGCTGGGGTAAATTGGGTAACCAGGATACCAATGATAATTATGTGAACCAGACCACCATTGATACCACACCAAGGTATATTTTAGGATCAGGTCAGGGTATAGCTGCTGCTGCAGCGGTCACAAGCTTGGGTAATCCCGCCTTGAAATGGGAATCCACAACACAGACCAACGTAGGTGTTGATCTAGGATTGTTGGACGGATCTATTTTCTTTACCGCGGATTACTGGGTTAAGGATACCGATGGCGTTTTGTTGCGTACCCCGATTTCGGTAGCCACTGGTATTGATAGGTCTTCGGGCCCATATGAGAATTCCGCAGGGATCAAAAACTCCGGTTTTGAGTTCTTGTTGGGATATAGAAAAGATCGTGAGGATTTCAACTATGAGGTATCGGTTAATTTATCCACAGTTAAGAATGAGGTGACCAGTTTGGGAGATGGAACTACATCCATCATCAACTTGGTGAACAACGCCTATAACTATGGAACCTTTACCCGTACCACAGTTGGAGAGAGCATGTCCAGTTTCTATGGTTATGTTGCCGATGGAATCTTCCAGAACGATCAAGAAGTAGCCAGCCATGCCACACAGCCTGGAGCAGCACCTGGAGACGTAAGATTCAAAGACTTGAACGGAGATGGTGCCATTACCGATGCGGATAGAAAGGTGATAGGAGATCCATTCCCTGATTTCAGTTACGGTATCAACGGAAGCATGTCTTACAAGAACTTTGATCTGAGCTTGAGCTTTCAAGGAATTGCAGGAAAGGAGCTATACAATAGCCAAAGAGCATATTTGGAAAGTATGGACGGTGAACACGGACAAATGGCCACTACGTTGAACCGTTGGACCAGTGAAGGTTCCACAAATACCTTCCCAAGGGCAGTACGTGGAAACCCTAACGACAACACTCGTCCATCCACACGTTTTCTTGAAAATGCCTCTTTCCTGAAATTACGCAACATACAGGTTGGGTATAGATTCCCAAAGAGCATCTTGGATTCCGTTGGGCTGACCAATGCCAGGATTTATTTAAGCGCCCAAAATGTGTTTACCATTACCGATTATTCAGGATATAATCCTGATGTACTTGGTGGATCTGGTTGGGCGACCAACGATTTGAATCCTCTTGCAGTAGGGGTTGATACGGGAACTTACCCTTTGCCTAGAACCATACAAATGGGCGTGCAAATAGGATTGTAGGAAACCGAGGAAAATAAATCGAAAAAAATAGAGATCATGAAATATATATATAAAATACTCACTCTTAGCTGCTTGGCTTTATCTCTAGGCAGTTGCGAAAAAGATTTTTTGGATAAAACTCCGCCAGATGCCATTCCAGTTGACGGATTTTTTAACTCTGCTGAGCGTGCGGAACAAGGGGTGAATGCAATCTATGCGACCCTACAGACCACCGAATTGTATTCGAACACCATGGCAAAGTTGTACGATCCCCCAACAGGCGAGACCGTCCTTACCAACACTGGTGGCTATGGATTCAATGATTTTACCTATTCAGCTGCTGATGGTATTCTAATGGATGTGTATGGAAAGCTATATGAAGGAGTCTTTAGAGCCAATACAGTAATCAAGGAAGTACCTTTAATGGAAGAAATCGATGCAAGCCTTCAGGCTAGGTTTGTGGGAGAAGCCAAGTTTCTACGCGCGTTCTATTATTGGCACTTGACCACCTTGTGGGAAGATGTGCCCCTGTTCACAGAGCCTTTTGATGTGCCTTCTGATGCCCTTGTGGCCAAATCGACCAGAGCTGCCATCTATGAAGTGATGATTCAGGATTTGATTGATGCCGAGGCAGTGCTTCCCGAGGTGTATGGCGCTTCAGATTTGGGTAGGGCCACCAAAGGAGCTGCCCAGGCCCTTTTGGGAAAGGTCTATCTGTACGATGAAAACTATCAGCAAGCCGAAGTTTGGCTAGGTGAGGTCATAGATTCAGAATTGTATGACTTGGTAGAGAACTTTGGGGATATCATCAATATCAACAATGAGAACAATGTAGAGTCCATTTTTGAAATCCAGTTTGCCGAAGTGGGTGAAGGAGATGTTGGTACACTAAGGGTATCATACAATAATCCACAGGTTAATGGAGGTTTTGGAAATCACTTGCCTACCCAATCTATTGTTGATGCTTTTGAAGATGGAGATCCAAGGCTCAACGAATCCATCTTCATTGATGGAGATGTTTTTGCTCCTGAACTGAGCACGGAGAGTCTTAATTTGGATACCTATCAATCGGTATGGTCCGCTACAGGATATAACCTGAAAAAAGGCTTGTTCCCTGTAATGTATGTGAACAACCGAGGAACCAACTTCCCAGCTATCAGATACGCAGATGTTTTGTTGATGTATGCAGAAGCTGCCAATGAGTTGGATATGAGGGATGATGCCCGTGATGCCGTAAATGAAGTAAGAGATCGTGTGGGAATGCCTTTGCTGGATGCCGGTACTACTGGTACCAAGGAAGCTTTGTTCGATGCCATTGTACATGAAAGACAAGTAGAATTGGCCTTTGAGTACCATCGTTTCAATGATTTGAGAAGATGGGGATTGGCTCAAGATGTATTGGGCCCTAACGGTTATGCAGAGCGAAACAGATATTATCCATTGCCTCAGGAAGAAATAGATACCAATGAAAACCTTGTTCAACGACAAGGATGGTAATTGGTCCATTTTTACTGACAGAGGAAAACTAAAATAAGTTGAACAGTGATGGGTGCCACCAGAGAGAGTTCTGTGGCACTCGGTCACTGTCTTTTCAGTACAATTGGGAGGAAGTGGAACGTATCATGGAATTGGAATAACCCAAAAGCAATAACAAATGATTACAAGGAGAAAATTATTGAAAAACTTATCGGCTGTTCCGGTAGTAGGTGGATTGGTAGGTACCGGTATGGTATCGGCCTGCGAATTCAGCAAGACCGACTCAGGAGCTGGAACAGAAGAAGCGACCAGGAACTTTTTTGAGGAACTGGGCGTGACCCCGGTAATCAATGCGGGGGTTACCATGACCTTTCTATCGGGCTCGTTGATGCGTCCAGAGGTTATGGCGGCCATTAACTCCACCGCCCATGATTTTGCCAATATGTACCAACTACAGGACAAGGTAGGGGAAAAGATAGCTGAAATGCTCAACGTGGAAGCGGCTATGGTAACCTCCGGTGCGGCCTGTGCCATGGTATTGGGTACCGCAGCGACCATAACGGGCATGGACCTGAAGAAAAGAAGGCAATTACCCGATCTTCTAGATCCACGTCCGGAAGTTATCATGCAGAAGAGCCATAGATATGTTTTTGATCAAGCAATTCCTACGGCAGGAGCCAAGATTGTTGAGGTTGATGGTGCGGAGGAAATGGAAGCTGCCATCAATGAGAATACGGTAATGGCCTTGTACTTCAATGCAGCAAGTGGCCCAATTTTACACGAGGAATTTGTGGCCATAGCCAAGCGCCATAATGTACCTACGTTCATTGATGCTGCTGCTGATGTACCCCCAAAGGAGAACTTGTTCAAGTTTCAAAAAATTGGGTTTGATTTAATCACTTTTTCAGGAGGAAAAATGATTAGGGGGCCACAAAGTGCCGGGCTTCTTTTTGGTAGAAAAGACCTTATTGAAGCGGCTAAATTCAACCATAGCCCGCATGAAGCTCCAATAGGTAGGCCCATGAAAGTCAACAAAGAAGAGATTTTTGGTATGTATGCCGCCCTTAAGGCTTATTTGGAACTGGACCATGAAAAGGAATGGCAAGATTGGTTGGATCGTATTGAGCGTATCAAAACAAAGATAACTACCATTGAGACCGTGAGTGGTGAGACCCATGTAAGTCCTGGTCCCGCAAATGCTTTTCCAAGTATGTTGGTAAGCTGGGATGAAGAAAAGGTGAAGATGAGCCCCAAAGAGGTTAGTGATGCCTTAAAAGCTGAAAATCCAAGTATAGTAACCAATATAAGAAGAGGAAGAGATGGTGCTGCGGACAGATTGAGTGTCGGTGTTGTACTATTGAAGCCTGAACAGGTTGATTATGTGGCCGAACGTTTGGCAGATGTCTTGAGTAAGGCCGTTTAAGTAAGAAATTTGGCCAATATCAGATGTAGGATGATTGGCCCCCACTGTACATTTTATTACAGTGTGTAAGATCGAGCAATCATTGGAATTGTTTGGTTAGTTTTTTAGATTGCATGGGGCGCAGGTGATAACCAGCGCCCCATTTTTGTTTTGAAATGAGTGCACTTTGATTTTTACGGCCTTTTATTCCAAAACCATATAGCCAAAGTATTCAGGCCTGTGGAAAGCAGGTCTTTTGGCCATGGTGGAACTCCAACAGGCAAAGGTGGAATTTTCTGCATTGTTTCTCCAACCCTTTTCGGTTTGGTCTTCTTGGGAAATGATTCGGTAAAAATTCAATCTATATACATTGTCAGGCGTATTTTCAGGGTACTGTAGCAATTTTAATGGAATTCTCATGTGTCCGCTCCATGTATTGGTGTTTTGGTCCTTGGAGGCACTGTGTTCCACACCCATGGCGTTGGGATCCAAATGCTCCGAGCTAAATTTTCCATCACCTTTGAAGTTGTTATGTATGGTGGCCAGGAACATGGCATTGTTGGGGTTTAATTGAATCTCAACATAGTCCTCCATAGGTTCTTTTCCTTTGCTGATAAAAAGCTCAAAGACCTCTTGTGTGAACATGGGAGTGTTATCTTCCGTGAAATAATTCTGGTCCATTCTAGGGTTGTCCCTGCATTCAAATTGTATTTCAAGAAATTCATCATCATATTTTACCAATACCAAGGTTTCTTCTTTAATGGGCTCTCCACCAACGCTGTGCTTAAAATGTAGGTCTCCCAATTGGGTAAAGGATTCCTTGTTTATGGTAATTGTTGGCAGTTTTCCGGTGTTGTTTTCAGTCATGGTTTGGGTTGTTTCAATTGTATTGGTATTGTCCTGTTTTTGTTTGGTATTGCAGGATAAGTAAAGGATAGCGCATAAAAATACTGTGATTGGTTTGGTTTTTTTCATGGTTGAAAATATGATATCAGGTTGTGTAAATGTTCAATTTAACAGTGCATAAAAACGTTAAGGCCTCAAGAGATAAAAACAATCATACCCGTTGAAGATAAATGAATGTCTTTTCTACCGTAGTTTAGGGTTACAGGCAAGAAAAAAAATGGTCTCATATTTATGTCCCAGTTTTTTCTCAAGAATTTTAAAGGCCCTGGTCATGTGCGCCTCAATGGTTTTAATGGAAATACCTAAATGCTCGGCAATTTCTGTGTGGGTAAGCCCTTCTTTTTTGTTGAGAAGGAAAATACGCCTGCATTTTGGAGGTAGATTGTTTATTTCCAAATTCACTAGCATAATGATCTCTTCCAGATTGTCTTGCTCATTTTCAACAGCAATGTCTATGGCCTCCAAGTATTTTTTTTCCAAGTACAGAACAGACTTATTCTTTCTATACTCGTCTATAAACTCATTATAAACCGCTTTATAAAGGAAGTTCTTGATTAAAAAGCTAGGATTGAGTTTTTTTCGTTTCGTCCAAACCCTTACAAAGACATTTTGTACAATATCTTCTGCTTTACCATGATCGTTCGTCAAAGTGTATGCATAGCTGCAGAGTCTTTGATAATAAGTGTCCATTAAGTATTCGTATGCTTTCTCATCACCTTTGACCAGTCGTTTTGTCAAAAAGTAATTATCGTCAGTATAGTCCATTGAAGGTTGATGATTTCCTAACTACGTTATCGTTTTCGTGTGAAAAATTATAAAAAAAATCATAAAAAAAATACAGGGTCAAAAAACTTTCACACGTATTTAAGAATAATTGCAAAACATGAAATCACCCAAACGTCATAGACTTATTGTCAAGTTCCTTAATAAGGAAGCCAATCAAGAAGAATTGGAGAGGTTGGAGGACAGTTTGCATGAAAAGGAGAATATCACAACCTTTAATAATTTAGTTAGAATCCAATATCTAACCGCTAACGGTATGGCAAACTATAATTTAAATGAAGCCAAGGAATCCATTAAGCAAAAAGTCAGATCCGAAAAAAAGAAGCAAAGGTTACAGCTTTATAGAAGAGTTTCTGTTGCTGCTTCGGTTTTGTTGGTTTTGGGACTGGTTCTTAACGGGTATTATGGAGAAGAAGCAATTCAAGAGAAGCCTAACAAGATTGTAATTGGTTCTGACAAAGCGGTACTTACCTTGGAAAATGGAGATCAAGTAGCGTTGGAAAAAGGCAAGAACTTCAGTACGCCAATGATCAAAAGTAATGGTGAGCAAATTGTGTACTCCAGCAAAGAAAGTATAAGTAATGAAGAAGGCGACTTGTACAACTACCTATCCATACCGAGAGGGGGACAGTTTTTTGTGCAGCTTTCAGATGGAACAAAAGTGTGGTTAAATTCGGAGACCAAGCTGAAGTATCCAGTATCTTTTAATGGGATGGAGACCCGTAATGTGGAACTTTTGCATGGTGAAGCCTATTTTGAGGTGACACCAAGCACCCTTAACAACGGAGCAAGTTTTCAAGTGGTTTCCAACGGTCAGAAAATAGATGTCTTGGGTACAGAATTCAACGTTAGTGCGTATAAAGATGATGATGAAATTGTGACCACTTTAATCGGTGGCAGCATTGCACTTGAGAGGGGAACTTCCAAGAAAATGCTTCGGCCCAACCAGCAATCCAGGATTCATAAATCCTTGGATGATATAGTTGTTGTGGATGTAGATGCATCCCAAGTAATGTCTTGGGTAAATGGTGTGTTCACTTTTGAAGGGGATACGCTGGATGAAATAATGAAAGTGCTTTCCAGATGGTACGATATAGAGGTGATTTTTGAATCGGCCCAGCGTAAAGATTTTAGTTTTACAGGGATACTGGAAAGAACCAAATCATTTGATGATATCTTGGGCGTAATGGAAGTAGCGGCCCAAGGAGAAGTCACATTTGAAGTAAAGGATAAGACCGTACATATTAAATAAAACAATATGACAAGAAATTGCTAAATGCATAAAAAAAGGAAAAGGCTAACACATTCCACCGTAATAGCCTTTGTCCTCAGCGGATTAATTAAAACTAAGTATAACTAAACCAATTGCTAATTTATGAAAATTAACTTGAATCTGGGTCGATCTAAAACAAGATTTCGACTCTTAAAGTTTCTTATGAAAACTTTTATTTTCTTATGTTGTACCCTTGCCTTTGCTCTGGGGTCCGAAAAGGGCTTTTCCCAAGATGCTGACATTTTGATCGCAAAGGATAAGGTGCTCAATGTTAAGCAAGTATTTAAACTGATGAACAAGCAAGCCGACTATAAATTTATTTATAGGAACGACTTGTTGGAAAATGCTCCTGAAATTTCTGTGAAACAAGGTGTTGTTAAAGCAAAACAACTTCTTGATATGCTCCTTACCCCTGTAGATTTCACTTACGAATTCACTGCCAACAATACCATTGTGGTTCGGAAGAAAGAGAAATCTGAGATAAAGATTGAAGAATCGAAAGTGGAAACCGTAGAGCGTTTGCAGCAACAAGTAAGTGGTACTATTGTAGATCAACAGGGAATTCCACTGGCTGGGGCCAATATTGTTGAAAAGGGAACCACCAATGGAACACAAACCGATTTTGATGGAAATTATGCCATTTCAGTAGATGACAATGCCATTTTGGTTATCAGCTATATTGGCTTTCAAACAAAGGAAATTTCTGTTAACGGACAATCGTCCATCGATGTTACCTTAGTGGAGGATGCCAATCAACTTAGTGAAGTGATTGTAACTGCCCTCGGTATCCAAAAAACCAGAAAGTCCCTGACTTATGCAGCACAGGACATCGATTCTGATGAATTGAACCGGGTAAAACAGACCAACCCTATGAACAGCTTGTCAGGTAAGGTAGCCGGTGTGGCCATTACCAGAAGTTCATCTGGTGTAGGGGGATCTGTAAAGGTGACCTTGAGGGGTAACAACTCTTTTGGAAACAACCAGCCCTTGTATGTGGTGGATGGTGTACCGTTGTCCAACCCAACTGCTGCCCAACCTACAAGCACCTTTGGTGGAGGTAGGGACGGGGGCGATGCCCTTTCCTTGATCAACCCTGACGATATTGAATCCTTGACCGTATTGAAAGGTGCTTCCGCATCGGCACTCTACGGAAATGCAGGTCTTAACGGGGTAATATTGATTACCACCAAGAAAGGTCGTGATGGCACCTTTAAAGTGGATTTTTCTTCCAACCTTACGGTGGATAGAGCTGCTTATATGATTGATTTTAATGATGAAGCGCAGCAGAATGTTGATGATTTTTTGGAAACAGGAGTGAACAACATCAATTCCGTGTCTTTGTCCGGTGGAACAGAAAAGGCGCAGACCTATTTTTCTTATAGTAACAGTTTTGCTTCAGGAATTCTTCCCGACAATACCTTAAAACAACATACCATAAACTTGAGGGAAACCGCCAAGTTTTTTGATGATGTGTTGACCATGAATGCCAGTATTATGGCATCGACCCAAAAGATACACAATAGGGCCGTTTCAGGATTTTATTTCAATCCTTTGGTGGGTACCTATGTGTTCCCAACAGCAGAGGGGCGTTTAACAGACTATGCTGATTTTGAAGAGTACAACCCGGACAGGAACATTCAGGTACAACGATGGGTAAGACCATTGGCTGATATTGAGCAGAACCCTTATTGGATCGTGTACCGAAACCCACGGGAAGACACCAATAGAAAATTACTGGCTTCATTGAACCTGAATTTTAAAGTGACAGATTGGTTGTCGATTCAGACCAGGGGAACCTATGACCAATCTTTTTTGGATTTTGAACGAAAGGCCTATGCTTCCACCCAGGCCACATTGGCCCATGAGAATGGCCGATACACTTTTAACGAACAGGATATCCGTCAACTATATGGGGATATCATTGCCAATATCAATTACGATATCACCGAGAAGATTTCTTTGACAGCCAACGTAGGTGGCAGTGTTAAGCGAAATACCACTGAAATTCTAAATGCAGATTCAGGATCACAGGGAGGGCTTCAGTTTGCCAATGTGTTCACCGTTCAGAACTTTAATGCCAATTCCCAAGTGGCCTTGTCACAGACCTCATTGAATAGACAGATCAATTCTGTTTTTGCAAGTACTACCTTGGGCTATGACGAGAAGATTTTTGTGGATCTTACCGCTAGAAATGACTGGTCGTCCACACTTCCACCAGAAAACAATTCTTTTTTCTATCCTTCTGTGGGTATTACTGGGGTTTTGAGTGAAATGTTTGATTTTGGAGATAAGATTTCCTTCGCCAAAATAAGAAGCTCATATGCAGAAGTGGGTAATGATTTTGCCCCTAACCAAATTAGCCCAAACAGGACTATTTTGTTTGGTAATGGAATCAGTCCTACCGATCCTATCAAGCCATTTCCAGGGACCACACCAAAGCCGGAAAAGCAGAAGTCTTTTGAATTGGGTACCGAGTGGAGATTTTTCAACAATCGTTTAGGCTTTGATGTTGGGTACTACAACACCAAGACCGTTAACCAGTATTTCCCCTTCCCAACTTCGGTTGCGGTTATTGGAGCGCCCAATGCAGGGTTAAATTCAGGAGAGATTGTCAACAGGGGTATTGAGGCCACTATTTTTGCCACACCCATCCAAAGTGAGGATTTCCGTTGGAAGACCACAGTGAACTTTGCGCGAAACAAGAACGTAGTGGAAAGCATCTATGACGGTACGGTTGCCGATGGACTTATTGAACCTACCTATTTTACCCTTTCCGGAGCTGGGAACAATTCCTTTGCTTCCTATTTGGTAGAAGGAGGTTCCTTTGGAGACATCTATGGCCGAGTGGTAAAAAGGGATGAACAGGGTAGACCTGTTGTGGTTGATGGAGGTTTGGTGGAAAATGACCAAAACCCCGACAATGTTATAGAAGGTTTGGAAAAAGTGGGTAATGCCAACCCAGACTTCACCTTGGGATGGAACAACTCTTTTAGCTACAAAAACTTTAGTCTTGACTTTTTGATTGATGGGAAGTTTGGTGGTGAGACCATGAGTATGACCCAAGCTGCTGTGGAAGGCTTGAGCAATAACACCGCTCGTGAAACAGCCAATGGAAACATCGAAGTGGTTGATATCAATGGTAATCCAGAAACTTGGACGGCACAACAATACTACGGTGCAGCAGGTGGAAGGAATGGTTTTACGGGTGAATACGTCTATAGTGCCACCAATGTACGGTTGGCCGAATTGGCATTGGGCTACACCTTTGATTTGGGAGAAGAATCTTTCTTCAGCAATGTGAGCGCTTCCTTAGTGGGAAGCAATCTGTTCTTTTTCTACAAGGACGCCCCACATGACCCCAATGTCAGTTTAAGTACGGGCAATGCACTACAGGGAGTGGATGTTTTAGGTCTTCCCTCTACAAGGAGCACAGGTCTAAACGTAAAACTAACTTTTTAAAAAAAACTCATGAAAAATATATATAGATTGGGCGTTTTGGCAGCAACTTTAGGGTTTTTGGCAACGTCCTGTACTGAGAATTTTGAAGAACTCAATAAAAACCCAAGGGAAATAACCCAAGAACAGCTCGAAGGGGATTTCCAACATGTGGGATCTAAATACAAGCCTGTGTTTGAAAGTATCTATATTTTCAACCCAGGGTGGCAATACCAGCTTCAACAGAACTTGAACGCGGATGCCTACGCAGGATATTTGACCCCTCCAAACCCTTTTCAGAATGGGTCCAACAACACCACCTATAACTTGGTGAGTGGCTGGAACAATACCATCTGGTCCGTTCCTTATTCCAATGTCATGAATAATGTCAAGGACATTGAAAGCCTCACCCAAGGGGAATATCCTACCCTTTATGCAGTGTCCCTGATTTTAAAGGTGGAGGCCATGCACAGGGTTTCAGATGTTTTTGGTCCTATTGTATATACCAATTTCGGCGATTTGGATAACGCAGGGGTATATGATTCACAAGAAGAGGCCTATGATGCATTTTTTGCCGATTTGGATACCGCTGTGGATAATCTTATGGCCGATATAGAAAGCCCAAGGTTTACAGCATTCGACCTAGCTTATGGAGGGGATTACTCCAAATGGGTAAGATTTGCCAATTCCTTGCGGTTGAGGCTCGCTATTCGAATTTCCAAAGTAGCCCCTGAAAAGGCTAAGTTGCAAGGTGAAAAAGCCTTGAGCCACCCGCTGGGTGTAATGGCAGGCAATGATGATGGATTTTTTGTGACCAGTACCAATAGCCATCCGTTGGCCCAGATAGATAATTCATGGGGAGATACCCGTATGAATGCATCCATGGAGTCCATTATGGGTGGGTACAACGACCCGCGAATCAATGCCTATTTTTCGGAAGTGAACCCTGGTGATTCGGAAACAGAACCCATTGTTCCCGGAACACTCAAAGGAATCAGAAACGGATTGCCCTTGTTGGATGGATATGCAGATGCATCGGCTCAAAAAGCCGACTATGTGAGATTTGGGGTAATCAATGACGATTTGACCCAGTACACCGTACAGCTAATGACGGCTGCTGAGGTAGCTTTCCTTAAAGCAGAAGCTGCTTTGAGGGGATGGACTGGTGCTGGTGATGCACAAGCCAATTATGAAATGGGTATAGCTCTTTCTTTTGAGCAAAGAGGTGTAGGCAGTGCGGACGATTACATAGCGGACAATACTTCCGTGCCAGCAGATTACGTAGATCCCGTATATCCATCAAATAATATCAATGCCCTTACCAATGCTACTATTGCATGGGATGGAGCCGATGATAACGAAACCAAATTGGAAAAGATCATCACCCAAAAATGGATTGCAGTATTTCCTGATGGGCAAGAGGCATGGAGTGAGTTTCGTCGTACAGGATACCCCAAAATTTTTCCGGTGGTGAGCAATCAAAGCCCCGGAACCATAGATACGGATATTCAAATACGAAGAATCCCATTTGTGGATAGTGAACTTTCAACCAATGCCGAAGGTGTTGCGGGAGCCGTTACTAAACTTGGCGGACCTGACAACGGAGGCACTAGGCTTTGGTGGGATACTGGTGCCCCTAATTTTTAGAAGTTTACATGTTTAAGTTGAGTTAAGTTTGAAGCCGCGGGTGGGGAAGCCAGTTTTCTCGCCCGCTTTTTTTCCTATTTGAAATATTGGTATAGGATATTTAATTCAAAAATTGAATCCATAAGACTCCGATAAAACCTTGAGAGCTACCTTTTTTGAAGGCTTTGTTTTAGAAGTACAATAATTATCACCCTTTTAAACCAAAGGAAATCGAAAATTTAATAGATTGCGATATTATGCACATCTGAAGATATTTTATTAAAAATCATAAAAAAGTATAGGGTTATTAAAGTTTCGTGCGTACTTATAATATGAGTGCAATGAAATTGGTAAAAAAATTACAGAGGTGTAAGGTCAATTTAAATCATTATGCGACTTAAGTCAATTGACATTCTTAGGGCTCTGACCATGTTTTTTATGATATGGGTAAACGACTTTTGGACACTGCAAGGCTTGCCCAAATGGCTTTTGCATGCCAAAGCTGGTGAGGATTATTTAGGATTTTCAGATGTGATATTCCCACTTTTTCTATTCATTGTAGGGCTAAGCATTCCCTTTGCTATTAAAAACCGGTTGCAAAAAGGAGATTCTCGTAGAGACATAGCCAAGCATATTCTAATCCGCTCTTTTTCTTTGCTTTTTATTGGCGTTTTCATGGTAAATTATGAATCTGCCTATCATGAAGGCATCATTATAGGAAAATATCTTTGGTGTATTCTAATGGCACTTGGGGTGTTTTTAATATGGACACATTATAAGAAAAGCCCAATTCCAAAACAATTGCATCTGCCATTACAGATTCTTGGGCTGGCGGTTTTCGTGTTTTTAGCCATTATTTATAAAGGAGGTGCTTCCGGGGAACATTGGATGCGCCCTCAATGGTGGGGTATTTTAGGATTGATAGGTTGGGCATATTTGGTCAATGCCCTTATCTTTTTATTTGTTAGAGGAAATTTTGCTGTAATGATTGGCGTTTGGGTTCTCTTCAACATACTTTCTGTTTGGGCTCAAACAGACATGGCCATTCAATTGTCAGGACCATTCAGGTATCTTTCAACCATTGTGGGAGGTACTATACCAGGATTGACCACTGGAGGAATTGTTGCATCCTTGATATTCGAAAAATGGTCTAAGGTCAGCTTAAAGCAGGTATACACAATCCTTGCTGTCTTGGGAATTGTATGTCTTGCATATGGATTGGGTACACGACCAATGTGGGGAATCTCCAAACTTGGGGCCACACCTTCATGGCTTGCCATATGTTCGGCCATGGGTTTTTTCCTTTTTGCTATTCTACATTATATCGCAGATAAAAGGAACATTACCAAATGGGCCAAGATTATAGCTCCTGCGGGAACGGCTACATTGACCTGCTACATGTTGCCTTATATTATTTATCCAATGCGCACATTTGTGGATTTCACATTGCCAGATGTTTTGAATACGGGGGTGATAGGGCTCATAGGCTCCATGGTATTTGCTCTACTTGTTGTTGCGATTACGGGTTGGCTGGAGAAAAAAGGAATTAAACTCAAACTGTAAATCATATTATCATGGGAAGAAAAATAACATTGCTGATTTTGTTGCTTGCCACAACCTTGGGTTTTGGTCAATCCTCATTTGCTGTTAAAGGCTTTTGCATTGCAGCTCCTTCAAAGGACAAAGTGAACGATTTTGTAAAATTCATTGAAGATGAACTGGCCCCTGGAGGGATCAACACTATTATTCTTCGGGTGGACTACAAATACGCTTATGAGTCTAGGCCAGAGCTTAGGGATGAAAACCCTTTGAGCAAGGAAGATGTCAAAAAAATGGTTGCGGCCAGTAAGAAACACAATATCAACCTGATTCCACAGGTCAATCTTTTAGGGCACCAATCCTGGCATAGCGATTTGAGCAAACTGCTTGAAGTTTACCCAGATTTTGATGAAACCCCAAATGTGAAGCTTCCAGAAAAATACGAATGGCCCAACGCAGATCGGCTTTATTGCAAAAGCTACTGTCCATTGCACCCTGAGGTGCATGATGTGGTTTTTGATATTGTGGACGAGATTGTAGAGGTGTTTGAGGCCAAAGCCTTTCATGCTGGTATGGATGAGGTATTTTATCTGGCCCACCCAGATTGCCCCCGCTGCCAAGGCAAAGACCCTGCTATGTTGTTCGCAGGAGAAGTCAATAAGATTAGTGACCATTTACAGAAAGGAGGAAAAGAACTTTGGATATGGGGTGATCGACTAATCGATGGAACAGACTCTGGAATTGGCATGTGGGAAGGAAGTTACAACAACACGGCCAATGCAGTGAACCTAATTTCAAAATCTGTGGTCATATGCGATTGGCACTATGAGAAAGCCATTCCAACACCTGCCTATTTTGCAATGAACGGATTGCAGGTTATTGCCTGTCCATGGCGAAGGCCCAAAGTAGCCGAACAACAAGTGCAAATGATGCATTCCTTTAAACAGAATTCAACACCGGAAATGGCAGAAAAATATTTAGGGGTAATGCATACGGTGTGGTCTTCCGCTGATTCTTTTTTGGAAAATTACTACAGCCAAAAACCAGATGAAGCCAGTGCCGGAGTTGTAAATACCCTAAAAGCAATGATAGCCGAAACACAAAGAATAAAGAACTAAACTAAGTTGAACCAATACCAAAAAATGGAGCAATAACGCTTATTAAAATGATTAACTTTTTAAACCAAACCAAACAACCAAATACTAAATACGCCAACAATAAGCGTGTTTTTGTATATCCCTTACTTTGCGTTATCGCTGCAATTTTTCTTGTGCAATGTTCCTCAAAGGATAATGGATTGCCTGCAGGCGACCCAGATAATGCAGGCCTTTTTGTTCCAGATGGATTTGAGGTCGTAGCCGTTGTAGACAGCTTAAAGGGAAGGGCTAGGCACCTTACCGTGAATACCAATGGTGATATATATGTAAAGTTGAGATTTCCAAATGACGAGGGAGGAAATGCTGCACTCCGGGATACCGATAATGATGGTAAGGCAGATATCATTGAAACATTTGATGATTATATAGATCGAAGTAGTTACGGTACCGAGATGCGGATTCATAATGGCTACCTATATTTTAGCTCTGTAACACGGATCTATCGTCAAAAACTAACAGACCAATTGGTGCCAGATACTGAACTGGAACTAATTCTAACGGATAGGCAGCCCCCCAGACAGCACGATACCAAACCTATAGCTTTTGATAATGAAGGAAACTTGTATACCGTGTATGGGGCTCCCTCCGACGTCTGCCAAGTGGATGATAGATCACCATTGTCACCAGGAATGTTCCCCTGCCCCATACTGGAAGATAGAGCTGGGGTTTGGAAGTTTGATGCCAACAAGCTGAACCAGTTTCAGGAAGATGGAGAAAAATTCGCTACTGGTCTTAGAAGCGTCGTGGGAATGGATTGGAACCACCAAGATGACAACCTATACGCCGTGGTCCATGGAAGGGATTATATGCACCCCACATGGCCAAACAAGTTTACACCTTGGGAAGGTTCTGTATTGCCTTCGGAAGTATTTGTTAGACTTAAGGATGGGGATGATGCTGGATGGCCATACCATTATTATGACCAGATAAAAGGAGACTATTTCCTTAACCCTGAATATGGTGGTGATGGTGAAAAACAGGGAGAGGATGTGGACCAATTGACCGATCCTGTTGTTGGTTTTCTTGGACACTTTGCACCAAATGATATAATGTTCTACGAGGGAGATCAGTTCCCGGAGCGATATAAAAATGGAGCTTTTATAGCCTTCCATGGTTCTACCAGTAGTGCCCCATACCCCCAAACAGGTTATTTTATTGGATTTGTCCCTATGGAAAATGGGATTCCAACAGGACCTTGGGAAGTATTTGCTGATGGTTTTGCGGAGCAGGAAATCATTAAGAATACCAGTGATGCAACCTATCGTCCCATGGGATTAGCAGTTGGACCTGATGGTTCTTTATATGTGTCGGATTCTGAAAAAGGTAAGATTTGGAGAATCATGTACAAAGGAGATAAAGACGAATTTGGGGAAGCTGAATTGGCCGGGATGGAAGAGCGCAAAAGAACCGCTTCCAATATTAAAACCCCTGTTGAGTTCGAAGACTTGGTGGTTAAACCGAATGATGAGGACGATATATATAGCGATGAAAATGTAGGAGAAGGTGGAAAGCTTTACAACACCTATTGTTCTGTATGCCACCAGCGAAATGGTTTAGGTAACGATCGTTTCCCACCTTTAGATGACGCGGAGTGGATTTTGGGAGACAAGACACGCTTGATCAATGTAGTGCTTCAAGGCCTACGTGGGGAAATATTTGTGCATGAAAAATCATATAACAACGTAATGCCAAAGTTGGATAGACTTTCAGATGAGGAGATAGCGGGTATATTGACCTATGTGCGTGGAAGTTTTGGAAACAAGGGTTCAAAAATAACCCCGGAAGAAGTGGCCAAAGTGAGAAAGACCAACGAAACACCATAAGATAACCAATTAAACCACTTTTTTTATGAAATCTGTATATCGTATAACAATGGCTGTTAAGAACAGAAGCATTTCCAATTGCTTCCGTAACTTTAAGCTGATGACGGTATGTTTTGTGCTGCTATCCACAGCGTGTAAACAAAAATCAAATGATCAGTCAACAACGGAAGATCAGGAAAATACCACTAAAGAAGAATCAACATTGTACAAGAGTAGCGTTTTAACGGAACCATCAGGCTTTACTGGAGGAATTGAAGGACCTGCTGTGGATGCAAATGGAATCCTCTATGTAGTAAACTTTGAAAAGCAGGGTACCATTGGCCAAGTTGATGCCGAAGGGAATGCCTCACTCTTTGTAACCCTTCCCGAAGGGAGCATTGGAAATGGCATCCGGTTCAACAGTAATGGGGATATGTTCATTGCGGATTATACCATGCACAATGTTCTAAAAGTAGACATGGATACCAAGGAAATTAGTGTCTATGCCCATAATGATGGATTAAATCAACCCAATGATATTGCCATTATGGACAATGATATCATCTTTGCCAGCGATCCTGATTGGGCCAATTCAAAAGGACAGATTTGGAGAGTGGAAGAGGGGACCTTTACCCTGCTCGAAGGAGATATGGGGACCACAAACGGTATTGAGGTAAGTCCCGACAACAAGACACTTTATGTGAACGAATCCGTACAACGAAATATATGGGCCTATGACCTTTCCCCTGAAGGTGAAATCAGCAACAAGCGCCTGCTTATCAAATTTGAAGATTTTGGCATGGATGGCATGCGTACCGATGCAGATGGGAATTTGTATGTGACCCGGCATGGAAAAGGTACCGTTGCCAAAATATCCACAACAAGTGGGGAAATTCTCGAAGAGATTTCATTGACCGGAAAGAGAGCCTCCAATATTGCATTTGGGGGTAAGGAAGGCACCCAAGCTTTCGTAACCCTGCAGGACAATGGAAATGTGGAGACCTTTACTGTGGAGAGTCCAGGAAGGGCATTTCAAATGATTAAAGAAAGAAAAGAATAACCTAATCTCATAACACAATGAAAATACATAAATTAAAGTACGCACTTATTGCTTTGGCAGTCTTGTTTTGTTCTAAGGCCGTTCAAGCCCAGGAATATGATTTAGTAATCAAGAACGGGACACTTATCGATGCCAAAAATGGTATAAACAAGAAAATGGATGTGGCCATTTCAGAGGGAAAAATCGCTGAAGTTGCTAGTAATATATCGGCCAAAAAAGGTAAAAAAGTAATCGACGCCCAAGATAAATTGGTCACTCCGGGACTTATAGATCTTCACGGGCACGTGTTCTTCGGAACCGAAGAGAATTCAATGTATAGCGGCGGTTCGCACAGTGTTGCCCCCGATAATTTCACGTTTAGAAGTGGTGTCACTACCATCGTGGATGCGGGAAGTTCAGGTTGGCGTAATTTCCAGATTTTCAAGAAGAATGTCATTGACGAATCCAAGACCAGGGTATTGGCATTTTTGAACATCGTAGGTTCCGGTATGAAAGGCGGTATTATTGAGCAGAATATTAACGACATGGACCCAAAAATGACGGCCTTGACCGTGAAAAGATTTCCTGAATTGGTTGGTGTAAAATTGGCCCACTATTCTGGGTTTGAGTGGACCCCAACTGAAAGAGCAGTTGAAGCGGGCACCATTGCGGAAGTACCGGTAATGATTGATTTTGGGGGTAGTACCCCGACCCTATCCATAGAAACTCTTTTTATGGAGAAATTGAGACCAGGTGATATCTTTACCCATGCCTATGCATCGCTTGGCAGCAGGGAGCGTGTGGTAGATGATCAAGGAAAGGTTAAACCATTTGTGTTCGAAGCCCAAAAAAGAGGAATTGTTTTTGATGTAGGCCATGGTGGAGGAAGCTTTGCTTTTTCGCAGGCAATTCCTTCCATGCAACAAGGGTTCAAACCCAATTCAATAAGTACTGACCTGCACATTGGAAGTATGAATGGCGGCATGAAGGATATGACAAACATCATGTCCAAGTTTTTGAACATGGACATGTCGGTTGAAGAAGTAATAGAAATTTCAACATGGAAACCTGCCCAATATATCAACAGGACCGATTTGGGGCAATTGAGTGTTGGTGCCATCGCCGATGTGGCCATCCTTAGTGTTAAGCAAGGAGAATTTGGTTTTGTGGACACGAGAAACCAAAAAATGATGGGAGATCAAAAATTTGAGTGCGAAGTGACTTTAAAGGATGGGAAGGTAGTTTATGATCTCAATGGATTGTCCAGTAAAGAATGGGACAAATAGAAAGGACCAAACGAAAACAAACTAATACTTAAAAACATGAGCATGAAACGAAGGGAAATAATCAAACAGTTAGGTGTTGTTCCTGTAGCGGGAAGCCTAATGGCCAGCCAATCAATGCTTGGTGGTACATTGGGAAGTGTTACAGGTCCATTGATGACCAAGTCATCCAAAGGCCCAAGCATTTATGAATCCTTGGGGATAGACACCATTATAAACTGTAGAGGTACCTTTACCATATTGGGGGGCTCCACGGAACGTCCCGAGGTTATAGAGGCCATAGAAGCCGCATCTGGGTACTTTGTACAATACGATGAGCTGGCCGAAGGGATTGGCCGTCGTTTGGCGGAAATCACCAAGGCGGATTGGGGAATGGTCTCCGCAGGTTGCGCCGCAGGCATGAAACACGTTACAGCTGCCTGTGTGACCGGTGGTAACCCAGAAAAACTGATCAGAATACCCCATATTGATGATTTTGAGAAGAACGAAGTCATCATCCCAAGAAGTTCACGAAACTACTACGATCACGCTATCCGAAATATTGGGGTAAAAGTGATCACCGTGGATTCACCCGAAGAAATGAGGGAGGCCATCAACCCAAGAACGGCCATGATCTATATCATGACCGGGGATGACAATGAAACAGGAAAACCACTTTCATTGGAAGTGATCAGCGAAATTGCCAAGCCAAAGAACATTCCAGTCTTGGCCGATGCGGCCGCGGAAGATTTAAGCATTCCTTGCGTGCACTTGGAGCGTGGCGCCACAGTGGTAGCCTATAGTGGTGGGAAAGCCATTTGCGGGCCACAGTGTGCGGGACTTTTATTGGGAGATAAGGACCTGCTCATGGCAGCATGGCAAGCTAGTTCTCCACACCACGGACCTGGAAGGGACAATAAGGTAGGAAAAGAGGAGATGTTGGGGATGTTGGCTGCTGTTGAGGCTTGGACCACCAGAGATCATGATAAGGAATGGCAGATTTGGTTGGGTTGGTTGGATGAGATTTCTTCCAAATTGACCAAGATTGATGGAATCACTTCAGAAGTGACCTTGCCCAAAGGATTGAACAACAGGACCCCTAGATTAATTTTAAAATGGGATCCGGACAAGCTTCATATAACAGGAGAGGAAGTGGCCGAGGAAGTGGCCCGAAACAAGCCAAGGATAGCTATTGGTGGTTGGAGTAGGGGTGATAGTACTTCCATCAACATTACTCCCAGCCAAATGCGCCCAGGAAATGCAAAAGTGGTAGCGGACAGGTTGTATGAGGTGCTTTCACAAAAAAGAGAACCAATTTCAGATGAAATGGTATCTCCAAGTGAGGATATCTCTGGACATTGGGAAGTTGACGTAGCATATTTTACGAGCAACAGTGGCCATAAGTTTTTCTTGGAGCAAGATGGTAACTGGATTTCAGGCTCGCACACCAGTGAATATGCCAGTCAGGATATTATTGGTATGATAGAAGGGGATGAAGTAGTGCTTAGAAGTAATTTCAGGATTCCAGGAAATGGTATCAGTTTTTGGTTCATTGGTAAGATTTCCAACGGGGAGCTTAGTGGCTCCGTATTCCTTGGAGAATATTTAACAGCGAAGTTCGCTGCCAAAAAGGTATCTTACAGGCAAAATCGCACAAAACTAAATGTGCCCGGAGGTCCACCATTGGCCACTTGATCATTAAAAAAGCTAGAATAGTAAACAAACAAACCTTAATCATTTTTAAACATTGTAATATGGAAAATCAAACAAGAAGATCATCGTTCAAACGAATAGGAGTAGGATTGGCAGCTCTTTTTGGAGTTGGGGCTACAACAGCTGCAAAGGCCATGACCGGAGGCGCCAAGGCTAAAAAAGAGGTTGTAGGTGATATCATTACCGATCAGGATGTTCCTTTGTTCTCTGGAGCAGTAAAGCATGGAAACACTTTATACATAGCAGGTAAAGGAGCTCACGTTGAACCTTTCGAAATAAAAGCGCACACCAAGATTGTATTGGATAATATCCAGAAAGAATTGGAAAAGAACGGTTCCTCAATGGATAAGGTCCTTAAAGTAAATGTGTATTTGGCAGACCTTAACGATTATCATGCAATGAACGAAGTGTATCGTGGACGTTTCGGTAAAAACCCTCCTGTAAGAACTACTGTCGCTACCTATGGTGGTGTTCCTGGGGATTCTTTGGTGGAGATTGATTGTATAGCTGCTTTGGACTAAACAAATAGTACAAACGATTAACTTAAACATGATGAAACATATGTTCAAACTGAACATTGCCATAGTATTTTTATTTTTTATCTCAATAGGTCTGAAAGGTCAGACAATCCCAAAAGAGGAGTTGATTTTCTTGACTTCGGAATGGAAGGGTGAACGTTTTGATGATGGACGCCCCCGTATTCCGGATGGTATTTTGGAGAGAGCCAAGAAAATAGGGATAGATGATGCTTGGACCGTACTCAATAACGAAGGGTATACCAACCAGTTCGAAGGGAATTGGAAAATGATCCATGATGATGTTCCGGTAGTGGGCCGTGCGCTAACGGCCATGTACATGCCAAGCCGACCCGATGTGGAAAGTAACATCAAAGCGCGTGGACATGCCGAGGGCAGAAAAGGAAATACCAATTCCTGGCCTATCGAAATGCTTTCCCAAGGTGACGTTTATGTTGCGGATGGCTTCGGAAAAATTGATGCAGGTACACTTATGGGAGCCACATTGGCCACGTCAATTTTTAGCAAGTCGGGCAATGGTGTGGTCTTCAACGGAAGTGCAAGGGATTTGGAAACCGTCAAGGAATTGGAAGGGTTCAATGCTTTTGTACGGGATTTCCATCCTTCTTTTTTGGAGGAAATGGTAACCATGGGACTCAATGTGCCCATCCGTATGGGTGCTGCCATAGTACTTCCCGGTGATTTGGTGATTGCCAAACAAGAAGGTGTTCTTTTTGTACCAGCCCATTTGGCGGAACAAGTAGTGGCTACCGCAGAATTCGTTGCACTAAAGGATGTGTTCGGTTTTGAAATGGTAAGAACCAAAAAGTACACCACAGGGGAAATCGATAGTCAGTGGAGCGATAAAATCAAGAATGACTTTATCAATTGGCTAAAAGGAAAACCTGAACTTGGAAAAATGACCAGGGAAGAACTGGACAAGGTCTTAAGTAAGAGAACTTGGTAAAGAGAATTAAAGATTAATAAATATTTATGACTGTAAAAAATAATACGGCCATTGCCCTTTCGGCAATGGCCCTGTTGCTATCCCTAGCTTCCTGCGGGGATACCCAACAGAAACCGGAAGAGACAACAACAGTGGTTGAATCCGCAGCCCCTGCGCCTAAAGTATCGGACGTGGAAGCTGTGGTTTTGGAATTTAATAAGGCATTGGAAAATCCAACCAAAGAAGTGTTGGAAAAACTTTGCTCGGACAAGATGACCTACGGCCATTCCAGTGGATTGGTCCAGGATAAAGCAACCTTTATAGATGATGTGCTCAATGGCCCTTTTGATTTTCAATCAGTGGCCGGACCAGAGCAGACTATTACCTTATCGGGGAATACTGCGGTGGTACGGAACATTTTTTTGGCCAGTGCCACAAAAGATGGGGAACCCCTGGAAATCAAAATAGGGAACATGCAGATTTATGAACTCTCCCAAGAAGGAGAATGGCAATTACTGGCCAGACAAGCCTTTAAGCTATAGGTATCTGTTCCATGCACAGGAACAGTACGCATAAGAATAACCAAAACAAACTCAACTTTTGAAAAAATTAAACAAACATTCGATTTCATTGTGGATTTCACTGCTGTTGCTGTGCATTGCCATAGGAATGGCCGTAACGGGTAATTTGGCCAGTGCCGGTCTGGTAATCATTGGTGTATTTGCTTTTTGCGCCTATGGTTTTAGCGGGTACGAATCCTTGAACGGCAATGTATTCACCGCCTTGATATTTGCCGGGGTAACATTGGCACTATATTACCCACAATATTTTACGTATATAGGCGACTTTAAACTCACAGGTTTGATCATCCCTTTGATCCAGATAATCATGTTTGGGATGGGAACCTCCATGAGTGTCAATGATTTTGTAGGAATAATTAAGACCCCAAAAGGGGTTTTGGTAGGGGTTACCGCCCAGTTGGCCATTATGCCGGTCATGGGTTTTATATTGGCAACCTTAAGTGATTTTCCACCGGAGATTGCTGCAGGTATAGTGTTGATAGGCTGCTCGCCTAGCGGTGTGGCCTCAAATGTAATGGCCTACTTGGCCAAGGCAAATTTGGCCCTGTCCATAACCATTACTTCCATTGCTACACTGATAGCTCCCTTTGTAACCCCTTTGTTGATGAAACTATTGGCAGGGGAGTTCATTGAAATAGATGTATTGGGTATGATGTGGAGCATCGTCAAGATGATTATCCTGCCCATTGGCGCCGGTCTGTTGTTCAACAAATTGAGGGGTGATGGCGCCAAATGGTTGGATAAAGCCATGCCAGTGATTTCTATGCTAGGAATAGGACTAATTATAGTAGTGATCACAGCGGCCGGAAGGGACAGTCTTTTGGATATAGGTGGTCTGTTGATGGTACTGGTATTGGTACACAACCTTTTTGGGTACACATTAGGATATTGGTTTGCACGACTTGTGGGCATGTCTGAGCGGGATTCCAGGACCATATCCATAGAAGTAGGAATGCAAAATGGTGGATTGGCCTCAGGTATTGCAAACTCCTTGGGTAAGATTGCCACTATGGGGCTCGCTCCTGCGGTATTTGGTCCGCTTATGAACATTACAGGATCTATCTTGGCATCGTACTGGCACAAAAGACCTCCAAAGGGAGAAGAGATCGAGGAAGATAAAGAATAAGAAACTAGATTAAATTAAAAAATAACAAACAAAAAATACGATTAGTAAAAGGAATGAAAAGAGTTGTGACATTTGGAGAGATTATGCTTCGATTGGCCCCTGAAGGTTTTTTAAGGTTTTCGCAAGCAAGCAGTTTTGATGTGGTGTACGGTGGGGGAGAGTCCAATGTGGCGGTTTCCTTGGCCAATTATGGGGTTCCCGTGGATTTTGTGACGCGACTTCCCAAGAACGACATAGGGGAATGTGCCCTTATGGAGATGCGGAAAAGAGGTGTTGGTACCGAACATATTGTATTTGGTGGTGACCGTCTTGGAATATACTTTTTAGAAACCGGTGCAGTGAGTAGGGGAAGTAAAGTGGTCTATGACCGTGCCCATTCGGCCATGGCCGAGATCACCAAAGGCATGGTGGATTGGGATACAGTGTTCAAAGGGGCCGAATGGTTCCACTGGACAGGAATCACTCCCGCCATATCCCAAGGAGCTGCCGATGCCTGTATCGAAGCCGTTAAAGCTGCCAAGAAATTGGGACTTACCGTTTCCACGGACCTTAATTATAGAGCCAAACTTTGGAAATTTTGTGACGATGCCAAGCGTGAGGAGATCATGTCCGAACTGACCTCATATTGTGATATCGTCCTAGGAAACGAGGAAGATGCAGAGAAGCACTTTGGGATCAAGCCGGAAGGACTGGACATCACTACTCAAGGTGAACATGTGAAGGCAGAGGCCTTTTTGTCGGTCTGTAAGCAGATGATGGAACGTTTCCCAAATGCCAAAAAAGTGATTACGACCCTAAGGGGATCCATATCCGCTTCGCACAATACGTGGGCAGGGGTTTTGTATGATGGGAAGACCATGTACAAATCCAGTGAATACCAGATCACCCATATCGTAGATCGTGTAGGTGGTGGGGATTCGTTTATGGGAGGCCTTATTTATGGACTGCTCAAGTATCCTGAAGATGATCAAAATGCACTGGACTTTGCGGTGGCGGCTTCTTGCCTGAAGCACACCATCAAAGGAGATGCGAACTTGGTTACAGTGGATGAAGTGGAGAAGCTCATGGGAGGAGATGCCTCTGGACGGGTTGCCCGATAATTAATATTTAGATAGAAGAAGATATATGGCAAGGTACAGTAGATTGGAAGTGGCGCAGGTGATGCAGGAAACAGGCATGGTCCCGTTGTTCTATCACCCTGATGTGGAACTTGGAAAAAAGGTGCTCAAGGCATGTTATGATGGTGGGGCACGTTTGTTGGAATTCACGGCCCGTGGTGATTTTGCTTATGAGGTCTTTTCAGAACTCAATAAGTACGCTTTGGCCAAACTTCCAGGTATGATTATGGGAGTTGGGTCCATTACAGATGCAGCAGCGGCTTCACTTTTTATACAGATGGGGGCAAATTTCATTGTGACCCCATCATTGCGTGAGGACATTGCAGTGACCTGTAACCGTAGAAAGATAATGTATTCACCAGGCTGTGGTAGTCTAACGGAGATTAACCGAGCCGAGGAGTTGGGTGTGGAGATCATTAAACTGTTCCCGGGATCGACCTATGGCCCCGATTTTGTGAAAGCAATAAAGGGACCGCAACCTTGGACGAGCATCATGCCCACCGGAGGGGTAAGCACGGAAACCGATAACCTGAAAGCATGGTTTGCCTCTGGGGTGACTTGTGTAGGTATGGGATCTCAACTGATCAGCAAAAAGGTTTTGGCTGATCAAGATTATGCCGGACTGGAAGCATTGGTTCGTGATACATTGAAGACCATTCAGGAAATCCGTTAAGGAACCTAGCATAAATCTGTAAAGCCAATAGCAACGAATTGATTCAATCAATTTTTGTTATTGGCTTTTCTTATGGAATTGTCTGCCGTTTGAAAACTTTGGGAATCTTGAAGTGAACAGGTAAGAATTCATAAAGGCAGATCCCCAAGAAAATCCTATATTGAACAGGAATTAATTATTACAGATGAAGATGAAAACAGTTTTAATATTAGCTAAAGGTGTTTTAGGTATATTTTTAACACTGCTTTTAACAGTAAGTTTAAATGCTCAAGAGAGTTTTGGCGGACTGGCCTTGTATACGGTCAGGGATAATATGGGAGATGATGCCAAGGCTGCCCTGGAGAAGGTAAAGGAGGCAGGCTACGCCTATGTGGAGGCCGCTGGTTACAATGATGGGAAGTACTATGGAATGGCTCCCGAGGATTTTAAGGCGTATTTGAATGGTCTGGGACTACAGCCGGTAAGTACGCATCAGGCATCCGCCACTTTGGACAATATTGATACTGAATTGGAAGCTGCCAAAAGAGTGGGATTTGAGTACTTTGTTATTCCAGTACCTCCAATGGGACTTTTTACCTACAATGCTGAGACCAGAAGTATGGGAATGAAAGGTTCTGTATCCGATTTGGCAGAAATACTTACCCAAATGGGAAAAAAATGTGAAGCCGCTGGATTGAAATTGTTATACCATAACCACGATTTCGAGTATCAAACGAATGAAGAGGGTATTGTACCCATTGATTACCTTTTGGAGCACACAGACCCAAAGTATGTGAACTTTCAAATGGATTTATACTGGGTGACCAAGGCAGGGGCGGACCCACTTGCTTATTTTGAAATGTATCCGGGCCGATTTAAGGCATGGCATGTCAAGGATATGGATGAGGAGGGAAAATTTGCCCCAGTTGGTGAAGGTAACATTGATTTTAAAAGGATTTTGGCTCAAAAAGAAGCTTCTGGAATGTTAAAATATTTCGTTGAGCAGGATATGACCTGGGACAAGGAACCCTTGGACGTGATTAAAATAAGCCACGAAGGACTCAAGAAAATAGGATTTCACTAGAGAATCAGAGGAAATAGGGGTGAAGGGGGTAAGAAATCAAAAAAATTTTTTTTACAACCGAAGACATTAGTATCTTTGCACCCGCAAACTTAGGTCGCGTAGCTCAGCTGGATAGAGCATCTGCCTTCTAAGCAGACGGTCGAAGGTTCGAATCCTTCCGCGATCACATCATACTTCCATATGAATCCAAAAAGCCCTAATTATCAATGATTTAGGGCTTTTTCATTTTCATTGCCCCTATTTGGTTCCAAACGTAAACAAAGGGATTGGTGAGCAATCCGGTGTGCAATCCGGTGTGCACTTTTGGCATTGCCAAATCCGCAAAAAGCGTGTCGATTTAATGTTAAAAATCTGAATATCAGTTGTCAACAAAGTAACAAAGACAACATTGAAATCGAAAAAAGGCAGAAAACCATGAAAAAATCGTTAGCAATCCTGTTCTACACCAGGAAAAGCCGATCAAACAATGACCAAAGGGCCTCCATTTACCTGCGCATCACCGTAGGCACAAAGCGCATCGAACTCAGCGTCCAACGAAAGGTAGACCCCAACCAATGGAACCCAGACGCAGGAAAGGTAAAGGGAAGCAGCCAATTCGCCCAGGACACCAACAAGTACCTAGACGAGATCCGCCACCGACTGTATGAAATCCACGGTAAAATGGTCTCCAAAGGAAAGACCATAACCGCCAACGGCATCAGGGATAGATTTCTCGGAAATGGCAAACGCGAAAAAATGCTCATATCCCTATACCGGGAACACAACGAACAGATCTTGGAACTGGTAGGCCAGGACTATTCCATGGGAAGGTACTACCAGCACAACAGGACCATGAAACATTTGGAAAAATTCCTAAAGAAGGAATACGGCAAAGAGGACATCCCCATCAAAAAAGTGGACCTCGCCTTTATCCAGAGCTTCGAGCACCATTTAAGGGTCACCAAGGCCGGGGGTAGAAACACCGTCACCAAGTACATCACCAACTTCAAGAAAATTGTCCGGATCGCCCATGCCCATAATTGGATCAACAAAGATCCCTTCTTCCACTGGAAGGCCCAATGGAAGTTCATCGATCGGGAAGTCCTGACCGAAAGTGAGCTTAATGTCCTACTGGAAAAGGAATTCAAGAACAAAAAATTGGAACGGGCAAGGGACGTCTTCCTATTCTGCTGTTTTACCGGGCTCTCCTATGCCGATGTAAAGAAACTCACCGAGAATGATATTGTCATGGACATCAAAGGTCAACACTGGATCAAGACCGAACGAAAAAAGACCAAGACCAAGAGCAGTGTTCCCCTATTGCCCATACCCATGGCGATCATGGAAAAATATGCAGCATTCCATACCCGAAAAACAGGATATATACTCCCCGTGGTAAGCAACCAAAAACTGAACGACTACCTCAAGGACATCGCCGAAATCTGCAAGATCAACAAAAAAGTGACCTTCCACCTTTCCAGGCACACCTTTGCCACCACCGTGACCCTGGCCAACGGGGTTCCCATAGAATCCGTGAGTAAAATGTTGGGCCACACCAATATAAAGACGACCCAGATCTATGCCAAGGTCGTTGACCGGAAACTGGCAGCGGATATGGATTTGCTCCAATCCAAATATAGGATTGGATAAGGAGCATTGGTCGGGAACTATTATCGACCCCCACCCACTTTACGCAGGGGATAGGAAGCAAAGCCCGAAGATTGGCCACTACCAAAGGACGGACGGTCAAGGCCCCGGAACCGGATAGCCTCTGCCAAGTGGTTGACCCCGATCTTTGGCGAATTTTCCAGGTCCGCAATGGTCCTCGCCACTTTTAGGATCCGTGTGTAGGCACGGGCGGAAAGCCCGTGCCGTTCCATGGCCGTTTTCAGGATCCATTGCGCATGGGAGTCCAGAGCACAGCATTCACGGACCATCCGCGAGGACATCTGGGCATTGGTAAAGCACCCCGGACTGTTATGGAAACGGGAGGCCTGTATTTTCCTGGCCCGTAATACCCGCCCACGGATGGTCCTACTATCTTCCGATGGGGTCGGTGCGGTCAGGTCCTCATAGGAAGGCGGGGACACCGGGACATGCAGGTCAATACGATCCAATAATGGGCCAGAGATCTTGTTCCGGTATTTCTGCACCTCCACGGGCGAGCAGGAGCAGGGAAGGGTCGGATGGTCCAGAAAACCACAGGGACAAGGGTTCATCGAGGCCACCAACATAAAGCGGGAAGGGTACCTTACCGAAGCCTTGGCCCTTGAAATGGTCACGCAGCCCTCCTCCAAAGGCTGGCGGAGCACCTCCAAGGTCGTCCGCTTGAATTCCGGGAACTCATCCAGGAAGAGCACCCCATTATGGGCCAGGGAGATTTCCCCGGGCTGTGGCGGCGCACCCCCACCGACAAGGGCCACATCGCTGATGGTATGGTGGGGGCTCCGGAACGGTCGGGCGGAGACCAAGGAATCGGCCAAGTGGTTCTGCGCAAGGGAATGGATCAGGGTAGTCTCCAAGGCCTCCGAGGCAGCAAGTGGGGGCAGGATGGTCGGCAGCCGTTGGGCCATCATCGTCTTCCCGGCCCCGGGAGGCCCGATCAATAGGATATTGTGTCCCCCCGCAGCCGCAATTTCCATGGCCCGTTTGCAGGATTCCTGTCCCATGACCTCCGAAAAATCAAGGTCATCGACCTGAGGGCCCAAGGTCCCCATATTGGGAGTACCTATCGTATGGGTCCCCGCTTCCTGCGTACCGTCCAAGATGGTAACGACCTGCCCCAAATGGTCAAGTCCATAGACCTCGATTCCATCGACCAGTGCCGCTTCGCGGGCATTGGCCCTAGGTACCCAAAGACCCTTGCACCCCATTTCCTTGGCCAGTACCGCAGCCGACAGCACCCCCCTTACCGGTAAGAGGCTCCCGTCCAGGGAAAGCTCCCCCAACATCAGGAAACCTTCCAATTTCTCATGTGGAATCTGTTCGGAGGCCGCCATGATCCCCACGGCCATCGCCAGATCAAAGGCCGTGCCCTCCTTGGGGAGCCCGGCAGGGGAGAGGTTGATCAAGATCTTTTTCCCCGGCATCCTAAATCCCGATTCCGCCAAGGCACTGTCCACCCGTTTCAGGCTTTCCTTGACAGCATTGTCTGGAAGGCCCACCAAAGTGCACTGGATGCCACGGCTGATCTTGGTCTCCACGGTAACGGGCCGGGCGGAGATGCCCTGGAGGGTAGCGGTACGGGTCTTTACCAACATAAGGTCGGGGTTAAGGGGTTATTGCAACGGCAAAGCTTGACATTCCCCTGCCACTAGTCGGTCGCCAACCGTATATATCCGTTTAATTATTTTTCACCGGCTAATGGACCTGAATTCAATATCCATGGACCAAGGCATTTCAACCCCTTATATTTCAGCTAAACATTGGTCTTTCGGTGGTGTAAAGGACAGAAAAAGGGCCAATGGTCAAAAATCCCTATTTTTGGACGAAGGCATTTTTATGGAAAGGCACTGTCTATACTGCAACGAACCCATCCAGGGCCGCTCGGACAAAAAGTTCTGCGACGATCAGTGCCGCAGCAGCTACAACTACAACAAAAATGCCGGGCACTCCCCGTTGGTCCGCAAGATCATCGGCATATTGAAAAAGAACCGAAAGATCATCAAGGAACTCAACCACGGGACCTCGGGAACCACCAAGGTAAGCCGGGAGGAACTCCTGGCCAAGGGGTTCGACTTCGACTATTACACGAGCATCTACCAGACCCGTGCAGGGGACGCGTACTTCTTCTGTTTTGAAATGGGCTATCTCAAGTTGGACAATGACAAAATACTGTTGGTGGTCAAGGACAACCACCCCCTAAAGGAGCGGGACGGTTAGCGGTACGGGAGGATCGGGACCAGGTCCAGGTCCGCAAAGCTGCAATGGGAAGTTTCCGAGACCATCAGGAAATCCATCAGGTCCAGCCCGAGGAGTTCGGCCGTGGCCTTGAGCTCTTCATAGAGTGCGATGTCCGAGGCACTGGGCACCGGATCGGTAAAGTCCCCCTTTTGGATGAACACCAGCTTGGAGGCACAGTGGTCCTGAATGGTGTAGAGCAGGTCCCCGAGGTCCAGGTCATCCGGGGTGTCCACATAGCTCGAAAGCTGGACCAGCCCGAGGAACCGTCGGTTGGAATTTGCCAGGAGGAACCAGGATTCCCGGTCGGACCTATCCCCATGGTATTCCCAGAAGAGCCGCACACAATCCCCGCTACCGTTCAGCACGAACAGTGAATAATCCTCCTGTACCGGAAGCCCCTTGCGGCGGTGGAGTTCAAAGGCGGCCTTAAGGGTGACCGCCTTGGCGGGACCGATCCCATGGAAGCG
Organism: Flagellimonas alvinocaridis; assembly: GCF_004916895.1. GTDB lineage: Bacteria > Bacteroidota > Bacteroidia > Flavobacteriales > Flavobacteriaceae > Flagellimonas > Flagellimonas alvinocaridis. Next base: position 14,527 of record NZ_SNTZ01000008.1, on the reverse strand, counting down.
GTACAGCGCATGGGCAGGGACCTGGGACAAGAGTTCCAGATTCCCATCATAGCCATCGAGGATCCGCTGGGCCAGTCCGACCGCCGACTCTTTGGGAGTGCCTGAACCGATGAAGATGGCCAGGAGTTCCGCATTGGAAAGCGCATCCGCTCCGAAGAGCAGCATCTTCTCCCGGGGCCGTTCCGCGGGAATCCATTCCTTGATGGTGAATTTTTTACGTTTCATGATAGACATGTTTGGCGGGTGTTACCCAATGCAGGGCAAGGTGGACCAAATAGTCCGGCACAATAGGGGAATATCCGGATATATCCGTTAGTCACCGGCTGAACAGGAACCAAAAACGTCGAGATAAGCGGCCCCTCGAACCACAGGGAAAGGGCGGTACGACCTAAAAGGAAGTTCACGTGCCTGGATACCGATATGTAATTTTAAACGGAAATGTCCTATAATGCCTGTAAGGGATAGGCAGGGGGTCTAAGGTGCTATAAAGTTTTGTAAACAAGACCATTGTAATTTGATTCTAAATCCCGTTTCCTACAAATTAGTGCAAAAAGGGCCAAAATGCTTTTTTTTATATCCGTCCGCAATGGGTTGGAACAACGTGATTTTTGGAAAAGGAAGTCCGAAAAAGGGCCCGATTTACGGTTGACACGTCCAAAAAAGATTTTTTTAAAAAAGGAGAACCGAAATTTACGGGCCAAAGGGCGGTTTTTCAAAAGGCCCGTATCGTTCTTAAGAAAAGAAAAAATCCCCAAAAGGGAAGCCATGATACCGATAAGATCCCAAAAGCCCATATCCAAAGATAGGCAAAACTTTTTGCCCCTCTTGGGGACCACGGCCCTTTTCCGCTCCAATACCGACCCGGACCGGAACAGAGGGCTCGTCCATTAGGGACGAAAGGGTTCAAAAAAGACGTGACTGGCCCCTAAACTGCCCAGACCTCGGTTAATGGCATTGAGTTCCCCTTCGATATGTTCAATTTCTCCCTGGATGCCCGCCACTTTAAGGGAGTCGACCCTTTTTCTTGAGATTTCCTTGGCAAAGGAAGCGATAAGATCGTCCCGATCCTCAAGATGTTCCTGAAAGCGCTCCTTATAGTCCACGATTTTTTTAAGATTGGCCTTATCGGCATAGATGCTTTGGATCTCACCGATCCATTTTTCGTCCCTTCCGGGGTAAGCGGATTTGATCACCGTAAGGCCAAGGTCTATTTTTTCCGGATCTGGTTCCTTGAGCAGTTCCAATACCAGTTGAGCCCGTTCCCGGGCAATGGCCTCATCGGAACTCCGTCTACCGGCAAAGGAATCCGGTTGTTGTATGGCAAGGAACAAAACCCCTCCACCGAAGACCATGATCCCTATTTTGATGAACTCTATCCACTGATTGTAACGATGGGATTTGATTTCAGCATCGATCTTTTGGATTTCTTTGCGCTGCAATTCGATCTCGAGTTTCCTTTTGGAAGTCGGTGCCGCTTCCACGTGAATTTTCTCTTGGTCGGATTTCTTGTCTACCATAACGATTGGAGGTATTGATGAAAATGGTCCATAGCAGTGGATTCAATTGAACTGGATCTGGTCAAAACTGTCCAGGATCCGTTGGAGCTTTGATCTTCTGGGCCGGTGCAGGCCCGTTCTCGCCAACGCCTCCCATTCCGCCCGGATGCGTTCCAAACGTGCCCCGACCGTATCGAACCTGAACCTCCCCGTTGGAAAAACCTCTCGCAGATCGTTCGACCCCGCCTTGAAGAACCACAGCAACGACCTCAGGTCAAATGCCGTCAACCGATAACAGGCATCATGGCCCCGGGAAGATTCCAGGATCCGGATGTGCTCATAGTCAAAATAGATCTCCTTTCTCGCCGTCCGGGACAATTTAAAGCTCTTTTTGCCCTTCAGCCGATCCCGTGCCGAGGTGGTCTCCACAAAACCATGGCCCAGTAATACCGATTCCAATGTCGCATCTGCCCGAAAAGTGTCCATTATGGTAGGTTTATAGGGAAGGGCATCCGGCCCCCACCCCCTGTTAGTGAAGACTAAAAGTAACGATTAATGGAAAGGGCACGACATAGTGCCATACCATTTTGTCAACAAAGGCCGGCAAAGGATGTTCCCCAATGTCCCCAAGTCGCTACGATCCCAATCCCTCCTTTTTCTATGAATTACGGAAAAACCCCATAATTTTTAAGGATTATCTCTAATAAAATTAATGCGAAAAACCCTAAATTTAAGCATCGGATGATTCCATCCAACTTCCCCCAATGCCCCTTTATTCCTTACAGTTCCCAATTAAAATTGGGACAGACCCCGTTATGGCATATTCGTAACCAAACCGATATACATAATGAAAACAACACTATTTTTTGCCAGTCTGTTCTGCATGGCCTTTGGCCTCCAGCTGCACGCACAAACCCTAAAGGTGGGGTTTGGCACCGATAAGATCGATGTCACCCGGACCAAAAAGGACGTCTATGTCCCACTGACCCTAAAGATGGAATCCCCGGAAACCACAAAGGAAGTATTGGAACAGTACCAAGTCGAAATCAAAGTCGACGAAAGCAATACCGACATTTTGCCTTCGGGGTACCAACTCTATTTTGAAAAGGCCGACCTGTCGAGTCTCGGCAAAGGCCATGAAATTCTCCTTAGAATCACTGGTGACAGTATCGCGGACCGGCAACGCAGGCTGATGCTGCAGATCAAGGTTTCCCCCAAGGACAGCTCCGCACAGGCATTGACCAATACGGCAGAGCACCAAAAGCTGGAAATCCTCCTGAACTCCTACCAAGAAGCCTTGGACGGCTACAAATACTTGGCCTATGTAGGCACCAATTTCGATTTGGTCGAAGGCATCCGGGCTAAAGACCTGTTCTTTGCCACCAATGTCTATGACAGGCCCAAGGCCGGGGACAATGGCAATGTCGGGTTTTACCTGAGCCTTTATGGCAACAGGGCCTTTACCCAGACCGATTCCAGTGGGACCATCCGAAGGGAGGTCCGATTCGAGGCCCTTACCGACACCACCAGCCAGCGTATCACCATCTCCGATTACTACGCCAACAAATGGGTGACCGACAATATCGGGGCCCATATCAGCCCCTTGATCAAACTGGGGCTGTTCCGGTCCAACCACCCGGACCGCAAGATCGATTTCTACTATGCCCCCTCCATCGAGTTCGTCTACCGGCGGACCACCCTCAGTTTCATAGACCTGGAGAGGGAAACCCGCGACACTATGGCCCTGGACCTAAGCAGGGAAGAGGCCATATTGGACTATACCGGCGGCAAATCGACCACCATCAACCCACCACCGCCCCTGTACACCCGAGTTTATAACGAATATGCCTTCAATCTTGGGATACTCGGGGTTTTCCTGTCCCTGGAAAATGAGAAGATCAGTGTCAGGGTCCACGGTTCCATCGGCTATGCCTCCAATTACGATCGGGTCCTCGAAGAGGGCCTCAGGACCTCTGAGATCCGGCAACGGAGCGATATCTTCTTTTCCGGAAGGGCCTGGGTCACCGATGCCAAATCCGGGATCACCCTACAGGCCGAGGTGACCAACTCCGCCATCAATCCCCGACCGTTCTTTGTCGCCACCCTGTCCAAGGCCTTCAACTTTAAAAAGATCGGGGAGTTTTTCCAACCCATTGTTCAATAGTGATCAAAAAGGAAAGTTTTTGATTAGGGGCAAACAATGCCTCGCTGCCATTAATTATGGAAAAATGGATACGGCCCGATCAATATCCTTAATATTCAACCCTTGGAAGAAAACTTCCCAAGATTACATAAGTGCATAAAATGAAAGACGAATTCCCAGGGTATTTCAGACCGACCGAAAAAAAAGTGGAGGAAATCTGGCGCAAAGCCCTGTTCACCTTTGATGCCAATGTGCTTCTCAACCTGTACCGATATTCCGACGAGACCAGGGATGAAGTGTTCAAGGTACTTCAACTGGTGGAAAAGAACAGCCTGCCCCCGACAGCTGACCCGGATAAATGAATTCGCTTTTCCGGTTACGGGACGGCAGGCTGCCATATTATGGAAAAACCAAAGAATCTTGTAAAGTCAAGGCATCAGCTCCATTGGGATCGAAATTGGATGCCGAAACTAAAAGGATAGTGACACCCGAGCAAATAAACCGCCTTCAATTCGATGAAAGGAACGATATGATTACTACCAAGGAACACCGGATGCCTGATTTGCGATGCCTCGCAATCCCGCACGATAAAGAACCACAACAATGACCTCAGGTCAAATGCCATCGACCGATAACAGGCATTACGGCCCCGGGAAGATTCCAGTATTTGGATGTGTCCCATGGTCAAAATAGATCTCCTTTCCCACCGCCCAGGACAATTCAAAGCCTTTTTTTGCCCTTCGGCGATTCCAGAACAAAATCCCGTTTAAAAATTTGCGTAACCTACAAGTTACATTTATATTTGCGTAACCTAAAAGTTACATATTATGCAAAGAGAAATCAAGCATCGGTTCGCATTTTCACAGCCCGTTGAAATTGTCTGGGAACACTTGACCGATTCCGAGCTATTGGCCCAATGGCTCATGCCGAACGATTTTAAGCCCGTGGTCGGTCACAAGTTCCAGTTTGGCGCAAAACCAAAATACCCATTGGGTTTTGATGGAAGGATCTATTGTGAGGTACTGGAAATCGTCCCCTATAAAAAACTCGTTTATTCATGGAAGGGAGGTCTGTCCAAGGAAAATCCATCACTCGTCTCCACGGTCACCTGGATACTCACACCAGTGGACCATGGTACGGTTCTGGAGTTGGAACATGAAGGGTTCAAAGGTGTCAAAAACTACCTGGCCTTTATCATTATGGACAAAGGGTGGGCAAAAATTGGCAAACGCATGTCCAAGCAACTGAATCTTTCGTCACATGACATCATATAAATTGGATGCCTTCCAAGTTGTTGCAGACCCTAGCAGGCGGCATATTCTACAGCTTTTGTCAAAGGACAGTCTGACCATAGGTGCCCTTGCGGAAAATTTTGAGATGAGCCGCCCTGCGGTATCCAAACACATCAAGATCCTGAACAAGGCAGGGTTTATTTCCATACAGGACATTGGTAGGGAACGGTACTGCATCCTGAAACAGGACGGCTTTGACCAATTACAGGAATGGATCGACCATTTTGATGGTTTTTGGCTTTCAAAACTGCAAAAACTGGAAATGGTATTGGAAAATAAGGCAAACGGAAAATAACATTGGACCTACTCCGGGATATTACTTCACCTTTCGGATGAAACCCCAAAAAGGTTGGGACGGGACCACACATGGTAAAATGATCGATGTCAGGCCACAGGAATATATTTCCTATACCTATCGTGGCGGGGCCACAGGCGAAAAGGCTTTGGCCTGTGCAGGCATCCATTCCGGCACTGCGGATAAAATGACAAAAGGAATTTTTACCAAGTTGGACCCGATATTGAGTTTTAAGTCGGGACCGACCTGAGGCGGGACAGTCCTATAGTTGGAGCATTCGGGCCATAAAGGATTGAACTTGTCGTTATCGGTTTCATTATGCAAATGGGCTGGAAAAGGCAACTGACCAAGAAATTACCGAAAGTGTTGGAATAGATAACGTTCTAAAAACCCAAACAGGGAACACCGTTGGTGTCCATTTGGAAACAAATGACCTAGATTATACTTCCCTTTCTGATTTTCTCACCAAAACGCAAAATAAACTTGCGTAACCAAATGCTTACATATATATTTGCGTAACCAAACGCTTACACAATATGTCGACAGAAGCCAGACGTGATGTTTTTCAGGCCATAGCAGACCCCACAAGGCGGCAAATAATAAACCTGATCGTCAAAGAGTCCATGAACCTGAATGCCATTGCCGAAAATTTCAATATCAGCAGGCCCGCTGTCTCGCAGCACATCAAAATTTTGACGGAGTGCGGTATTGTCAGCATAAGGCAGGAAGGACGGGAAAGATTCTGCGAACCGAAATTGGCGGCACTAAAGGAGGTCTCCAACTGGGTGGACCAATACCGACAGTTTTGGAACGATAGATTCGATTCGCTTGACAATTACTTGACCAAAATCCAATCCGATAATAATTTAAAAAAATAGAAAAATGGAAAATCGATCGAACAAAAGAGCAGGCCTAAAAATTGTGCGTGAATTCGAAGCCCCAAAAACGTTGGTATTTGACGCATTTTCGACCGCAGGGGCATTTGCCCAATGGTGGGGACAGCCCGGGATGCCCGTGACCGTGGCACTTTTTGACTTCAGACAAGGTGGAAAGGTGCATTACAACATGCAGGGGAACGGACAGATCATGTGGGGGGTGCTGCACTATAAGAACATGCTCCGACCGGACTTGATAGAATTTGTCAGCTCATTTTCAGATGAAGAGGGGAACATTTGCAAATCACCATTCCCGATCGACTTTCCATTGGAGATTTTCAACCAGGTGACCCTTGACGAAAACAATGGGATCACAACCTTGACCCTTTCGGGACACCCCATCAATGCAACTGCCGAGCAAGAGGCCACCTATTATGCCATGATCGACAACATGAACCAGGGATTTGGCGTAACAATGGATCAATTGGAGGCATACTTGATCAAACAACTGGAACAATGAAAAGGGGACTTTATTTTTTTGGATTTTTACAATTCTGCTGCCTGTTTTCACCATGTTGACCCCCATGACCCAACCAACCCCATCCAGTAAGAGTGAGCAAACCAAAAGGGGTCCGTGACCCACCCAACCCCATCCAGCAAGAGCGAACAAACCAAAAGGGGTCCATGACCCAACTATCCCCCCTCCGGCAAGAGTAAGCAAACCAAAAGCGGTCCATGACCGCGACAGAATACTCCCACGCCGTCCAAAAGCAAAGGACTACACATTATATTTTCATTACCCCAATGTAAAATTTATTATACCTTTAGCCCGACCCCCGACCATATTTAGGGGATTGAAAAACACGGAATTGTGGCAGAGACCTTCTCCTTTTTCTTCGGCGCAGATCGGGACGGGACCCATAACGGCGACCGGTCCCAAGACGGGAATGCCCCCATGACCGACCTCCAGCTCTGGACCGCCTTCCAGCGCGGGAACGAGACCGCCTACGCCACCATCTACCAAGAGAACGCCGACCGCCTTTACGGCTACGGCATGAAGCTCGTCCGCGACCGGGAACTCGTCATGGACGCCATCCAGGATCTTTTTGTCGAACTCTGGGACGCCAAGGAACGCCTCGGCAAGGTCCGGGCCATCAAGTCCTACCTCTACCGCTCCATCCGACGCAAGGTCATCGACCGGGCCGGGAAACGGCGGAAACAGCTCTTTCCCATCGACGAGGAGGAAATGGAGCCCACCCCCTCCACCGAGAGTAGTCTGATCGAGGAACAGCGCAAGGAAGAAGGCCACAAAGGCCTCCAAAAGGCCCTTGCCCAGCTCAACCCCAGACAGCGCGAGGTCATCCACCTGAAATACTACGCCCGCTTGGATTATGGGGAGATCGCCGAGATCATGGGCACCGACAAAAAGGCCGTCTACAACCTGATGGCGCGCGCCATCCACCAAATGCGGCAGCATATGGACACCTGGGCCTACCTCGGCTTTGTCGTCTCCCTGCTCCGCTCCTGACGCTCGGCGTCCCCGATAGTTTTTTGTCGTGGGCCTTCCTGCCTATATGCATTTCCACAGCGTAGACCCTGGGCCTTTCGGTAGAGTTTATCCTGAGCGCAGCCGAAGGGCCCAGGACAGGCCCCGTCAATGGGCCCTGAATCGTCAATAAATTTCCCATTTTCCTGCCAAAAATGTTAAGAACCTTGCCGCAACATCAAGAAAACTTTAAAAAAATGCTATTAAATTGAAGTAATCCCCAAAAGTTTTCCTCTTAGGGAGAAAGGGGACCATTGAAGCTCCCCTGGTTCATACCAATTCAATGGCATACGAAGACTACGACATAGCGGATTTTATCCAGGACAAAGATTTCCAACAATGGGTGCTGGAGCCCGATGGCCGGAGCGAGGCCTTCTGGGCGGACTGGCTGGCCGACCATCCCGAAAAAAAAGGGACCGTGGCCCAGGCCCGCCGAGGGGTACAACAACTGGCCGGGGAGGTGGAACACCTCTCCCAAACGGATATCGATGCCCTATGGCAACGCATTCTGGACAACCGCGGGAGGGTACGCAGCCTAAAACATCAAAGACGTTGGTCGACAAGGACCTTACTGCGGATCGCCGCCGTCTTTGTGGGGATCATGGCCATCACCTTCCTGATAAAACAACAGTTGGACCAAAACACCAAAGGGCCCATGGCCCCCCCGATCATTGTCGACAACCAGATCACCCCCGGGACCGACAGGGCCACCCTGACCCTGGAGGACGGCACCGAGGTGGCCCTGGAAAAAGGGAGGGTCTATCAGACCCCTAATGTTTCCAGTAACGGCGAAGAACTTGTGTATGTGTCATCCCGAGCGGAACCCCAAAACCGCAACCCGCAACCCGCAACCAACACCCTCACCATCCCCCGTGGCGGCCAGTTCTTCATCATACTCGCCGATGGCACCAAGGTATGGCTCAATTCGGAATCCCAACTAAGATACCCCGTGGCCTTTACCGATGGAGAGGCCCGTGAAGTGGAGCTCGTCTATGGGGAGGCCTATTTTGAGGTATCCCCCAGCACCGAACATAAAGGCTCACACTTTAAAGTATTGTCACCCCGAGCGCAGTCGAGGGGCAACAACCAAATCGTGGAGGTATTGGGCACGCAGTTCAACATCAGGGCCTATGCGGACGAGCCCGTCATCTATACGACCCTGGTCGAAGGGAAAGTGGCCCTGGCCCATGATGGAAAAACGGAAGACCTGTTGCCCGATCAGCAATTCCGATATGATGTCGAGAACAGATCAGGGACCCTCTCCACCGTGAACGTCTATGACGTGGTGGCCTGGAGGCAGGGGGTGTTCAGTTTCGAACACGCCACCCTGGAGGACATCATGGACGTCCTGGAACGCTGGTACGATATGGAGGTCACCTTTGGGGATGACCGATTACCGTCCGTCGAATACAGCGGCTCCATCAATAAGCGGTACCAGATCGAGGAAATCTTACGTGCCCTTATCGGCACCGAGACCATCCGGACCTATGAGATACACGGGAACCGGGTCATTCTTAAATAGACCATCGGGATAAAAGAGGTCAAATGAATGAAAAAGGAAAAGAGTTATGAGTTGCGAGTTAAAAGTTAAGGGTTTGCCTGCCCAAGGCAGGAGACAAGGGTTAAAAGTTAAAAAGTCAAGGGTTGAAACCTGATTGCCGAATACTCGAATAAACAACAGGACCGAGCGTATAGAACATCGTCCAGTGGACGATTTCAGCGAAGGGGCCAGCCGGCGCGAAGGCAAGAACAACAATAAACCATAAACAAAACGGGGTCCATGACCCCAACAAATAACCGAATACCGAAAAACAATAAACCAAAAACCAAGCACTATGAGACCAAAACCCAACACCTAACAACCAGAAAGCAATAACAAAAGGGAGCATATGGTCTTTACCTGACAAGTGCCAACCATACCCTCCCAACGTCAATTATCAGTTCAATAACTAACAAGTAACACTCAAAAGTATGGAAATTAATCTTAGAGAATCCCTCTATCCCAAAATAGATGGGCTATTGAAATGTATCATGCGCACGCTAATCCTCTTATTCTGTGTCGCCACCTTCGGGCTGACCCCCAAAGAAGGCATCTCCCAACGGATCACCATCGATACCGACAGGACCGTGTCCGTCGATGAGGTATTCCGTATCATCAAGTCCCAGACTACTGACTATCTGTTCATCTATAAAGCGGACTTGTTCAAAGACCTGCCTAAGGTAGAACTGAAAAAGGGTACAATCCGGATGGACAAGCTCATCAACCAGACCCTTTCCGGAGCCCAACTCAACGTGGTGGTGACAGGGAACAATACCATAGTGATCAAGGAAAGGAAAAGGAGCGAACAGCAACAGGTCACCGGAAAGGTCTCGGACGAAAACGGACAGCCCATCCCTGGTGTAACAGTGCTCATAAAAGGCACCACCAACGGCACCGCAACCGACTTTGACGGCTCTTACAGCATTACCGTACCCAACCCAGAAAATGTCTTGGTATTCTCTGCTTTGGGGTTTGCAACCCAAGAAATTACTGTGGGCAACCAAAGTGTTATTAATGTAACGATAAAAGAAGAAGTTAGTGAGCTAGGCGAGGTGGTTTTGAATGCAGGGTATTACAAGACATCCAAACGTACTTCTACAGGGAATATAAGTAAAATAACTACAAGAGAGATTGAAAAACAACCAGTATCAAATCCGATGCAAACATTGCAAGGAAGAGTTTCGGGTCTATATATACAGCAGGAGAATGGATTACCGGGGGGCAATTTTGATGTAGTTATACGCGGAAAAAATAGTATCCTCAATGGTAACAATCCTTTGTATGTAATTGATGGAGTTCCTTTCAATTCATCAAGTTTAAGTTCTGATACAACTTCAGGAGGCACATACCCTGGAGGTAGCGGAGTAAATCCATTAAATATTATAAATACTAATGATATTGAAAGTATTGAAGTTTTAAAAGATGCAGATGCTACAGCGATTTATGGATCACGTGGAGCTAATGGTGTGATTTTAATTACTACAAAAAAAGGTAAAGTTGGTAAAACAAAAATAGACTTGAATATTTATAGTGGAATTAGTAAAGTAGGTCATAAAGTTAAATTATTAAATACTCAAGAATATATTGAAATGAGAAATGAAGCCTTGATAAATGATTCAAGAACGAATTGGGAATCATGGGAATATGATATGAATGGAGCATGGGATCAAAATCAATATACTGATTGGCAAAAGGAATTAATAGGAGGTACTGCTAATGTTACTAATACTCAAATATCTTTTTCTGGGGGTAATTCAAATACTCAATTTTTATTGAGTGGAGGTCAGTATGAAGAAACTACAGTATTTCAAGGAGATTACAAGTATAATAAGAAATCTGCTCACATGTCCTTTAACCATCTTTCACTGGATCAAAAATTTAATGTTACTGCTAGTGCAAATTATTTAGTTGATAAAAACAATTTATTAGCGACAGATTTAACAAGAACAGCTTTAACGTTATCTCCAAATGCTCCTAATCTTTACAATGATGATGGGGAACTGAATTGGGAAAATGGAACTTGGAATAATCCACTTGCGAGAAATGAATATAGATATAAAGCAAAAAATAATAATCTAATAGCCAATGCTCAAATTGGTTATAAGATTTTCTCTGGATTTGAAATTAAAATGAATTTAGGGTTTAATGATTCAAGATTTGGAGATAGAAATGTTTTTCCCGCAACATTGGTTTCTGATCCAAGTAGAAATGTAACTTCAGAAAGATCAAGGGTTCAAATTAACACACACCGTTTGCAATCATGGATTTTTGAGCCACAAATCAGTTATTCGTCTAAATTGGGAGATGGTCAGCTAAATTTCTTGATAGGAACTTCTTTCCAAGCACAAGAGAGTGAAAAAATAGTACAAATTGGAAGAGGGTTCAGTTCAGATGCTTTGGTTGAAAATATTGCAGCAGCAACTAATGAAGCTATAGATAGTTATGATTTTAGAAAATATAAATATGATGCGATTTATGGAAGGATAAATTATTTATGGAAAGAGAAATACATTTTAAATTTAACTGGACGTCGAGATGGGTCAAGTCGGTTTGGACCAGGCAAAAAATTTGCAAATTTTGGAGCAATTGGAGCAGCATGGATTTTTTCTGAAGAAAATAGTATTAAAAAGAATTTACCTTTTTTAAGTTATGGGAAATTAAGAATTAGTTATGGAACTTCTGGAAATGATCAAATTGATGATTATGCTTATCTCGATAATTATAATTCTGTAGGAGTTTATCAAGACATAAACGGCTTAAGCCCAACCAGTTTATATAATCCTAATTACGCATGGGAAGTTAATAAAAAACTTGAAGTTGGACTTGAACAAGCATATATTAATAATCGAATTGTTTTTTCAGCCAGTTACTTTCGAAATCGTTCCTCAAATCAATTATTAGATTATACATTGGCAATGACAACAGGTTTCACAGGAATAAGAAGGAATCTTCCAGCTACAGTACAAAATACAGGCCTTGAATTAGAATTTCAAACACTGAATATTAAAAAAAATGGTTTTACTTGGGTGACAAGTGCTAATTTAACAATTCCAAGAAACAAACTAGTTGATTTTCCAGACATTGAAAATTCAACTTATAGAAATCAATATGTTGTAGGAGAACCATTGAGTATTTTAAAAAGATATAAATTATTAGGAGTTAATTCTGAAACTGGTATATATGAATTTGAAGATATGGATGGAGACGGAATTATAACCGCTAATGATAGACTTTTAGTAAAAAATGTTGGACAAAAAATGTTTGGTGGAATTAATAATAGTATTTCGATTAATAGATTTCAAATTGATTTCTTATTTCAATTTGTTAAGCAAACAGGTTTGAGTTATTTTAATAATTTAGGCCTTTTTCCAGGTATTCAAGGAAATCTACCAAGATATCTTTTGGATAGATGGCAGAATCCTGGCGACAATTCATCGATTCAGCAGTTTACCACTGGGTATAATTCTGACTCATCATTATCTAATTTAAGATACCCTAGTAGTGACGCAGCCATTGTCGATGCATCCTTTATTCGATTAAAGAATGTTGAATTATCCTACCAAATCCCTGAAAAGCCTTTAAAAGGTATTAAGAGCCGTATTTATTTACAAGGCCAAAACCTATTAACCTTTACAAATTACATTGGTTTGGATCCGGAAAATTTCGGAAGTGCAGTATTACCACCCTTAACAACTTTAGTGCTTGGGGTTCAAATAACATTTTAAATTCAATGAGTATGAATCAAGATTTAAAAATCAATATTATGAAAAGAATATCTAAATTAATCAAACCAAATATTATCCAAGTGTTTTCAAATCAAAAAATCAAAATTATTAACTTACTATTTTTAGTATGTGCATTAATAATAGTATCATGCGAAGACTTTGTTGATATTGAGCCTCCAATAACAGGATTAACCAGTGAATCTGTATTTAAGGATGACCTCACAGCAACTGCTGCTCTATCGTCATTATATAGTCAAATGTCAGGAGGTTTTTTAGGAAGTACCATTAATGGTTCAACAATACTCAATGGTTTATTAACAGACGAGTTAATTCCTGCTAACGGTCTAGATCAAAGTTATTTAGAGTTCTATAATAATAATGTTTTTCCCAATAATACACTTATTTCAGGTGTTTGGGGAGATGTTTATAATGTAATATATAAATCAAATTTAATTATTAAGAATTTAAATGAACCTACAAGTGAAGTTTCTCCTGAATTAAAAACTCAATTAGAAGCAGAAGCCAGATTTATAAGGGCATATTCACACTTATATTTAAGTAATCTTTTTGGAGATATTCCATATATCACATCAACAGATTATGAAATTAATAATACTCCATTTAGAATTTCTATTGAAGATGTTTATGCTAACATTATTGAGGACCTTTTGACAGCAAAATCAAATCTATCAAATGATTATTCTTTTTCTAATGAAGAAAGAGTGAGAGCAAATAGATGGGTTGCGTCAGCGTTGTTAGCTAGGACATATTTATTTGTAAAAGACTGGGAAAAAGCAGAAAATGAGTCAACAAGTATAATTAACAATTCATCAGATTTTAATTTAGTGAGCAACTTAAGTGAAGTATTTTTAAAAGATAGCAAGGAGGCTATTTGGCAATGGTGGCCAGGATCAAATGGACAAAATTCAGGTGAAGGATCAATTTTTATTTTAGAATCAGCACCAGTAAATGTATCACTTCGACCGGATTTTTTAAATGCTTTTGAATTTGAAGACGAAAGAAAAAATCAATGGGTTGGAAGTTATACAGATGGTTTATCTAATACCTGGTATTTCCCTTTTAAATATAAGTTAAAAGATCCAACTCCTACATCTCAAGAATATTCAGTCATTTTAAGACTAGCAGAACAATATTTAATAAGAGCTGAAGCTAGAGCAGAACAGGGTAATTTTACAGGAGCAAGAAATGATATTAACATGATTCGAAGTCGCGCTGGACTTTCGATGATAACAGCTGGTGACAGAATTTCTATATTATCTGCTATTGAGCAAGAAAGACGTGTTGAATTTTTTTGCGAATATGGTCATAGATGGTGGGATTTAAAACGTTGGAATAGAGCAAATGCCGTATTATCTCCTATAAAAATTGGATGGGAAGCAACGGATATTTTACTACCAATACCTGAATCCGAAATATTTATTAATCCAAATATTCATCAGAATCCTGGTGTACGTCTTCAAACGAATCTGAACTGGCCCAGTCCAAAGTTAAGTCATAGTTTCAACTTTTGAATTTGGTGCTCTTTTCTTCTTTTGAGCATCGTTCTTCTCTTTATCAATTTACGGTTTTCCAATATCTTTTTGTCCAATCCAAA
>NZ_SNTZ01000053.1 GCF_004916895.1 Flagellimonas alvinocaridis | reverse complement strand
TACCTCCGACAAGGTCTGGTCGTCACTGCCCAAGTTGGCCAAAGGTACCTGTAACGTACCGTTGCTGTCCTCTATCTCTAGGTTCGCCCCACTTACCTCGAAGCGGGTATTGATCTCATTGGTCACGCTGCCGTCCACYTCGGTGAAGGTRCTGTTCACGATATAGGGGTCGCCAGTGGTGCCTGTGCCGCTGACACTGATGTCCGTACCGGCGTTCACGAYSGTCTCCGAGCCATCSGCCGCGTTGGCCGTGATCTGYGWGTCCACATAGTTCTTCGTGGCCGCGTCCTGSGCATTGGTCGGGTCCGTCACATTGGTGATCGAGGTCCCCGCGCTGTTGCCCTCTCCCAGCACGCTCGCCAAATTTTGTATCTCGTTGGTGATGCTGCCGTCCACTTCCGTGAAGGTGCTGTTCACAACGTAGGGGTCGCCGGTGGTGCCTGTGCCGCTGACACTGATGTCCGTACCGGCGTTCACGATGGTCTCCGAGCCATCGGCCGCGTTGGCCGTGATCTGGCTGTCAACATAGTTCTTCGTGGCCGCGTCCTGGGCATTGGTCGGGTCCGTCACGTTCGTTATGGATGTGCCCGCGCTGTTGCCCTCGGAGAGCACCTCCGACAAGGTCTGGTCGTCGCTGCCCAAGTTGGCCAAAGGTACC
>NZ_SNTZ01000051.1 GCF_004916895.1 Flagellimonas alvinocaridis | reverse complement strand
ACTAAAATTTTTGTCATATCGAATTCTAAATGCCATGCTATTTTTACTTCATATTCCTATTTCATATGGCGAAGGCATAGTCTTTTGTTTCTCTCAAAAAAACCKCATTGGCGCCAAGMGTGAGGGAATGCTAGACGTTTGGTAATTYCCCCTCCAACYAGGATAAAMGATYCCATTGAAGCAGCTAWTCCCATGCATATKGTATGYACATMTGGTYGMACAAATTGCATAGTATCAWAAATAGCTACTCCAGGTATTACCCATCCACCAGGAGAGTTTATAAACAAATAAAGATCTTTGGTATCATCCTCAATACTSAGATATACCATAAGACCAATAAGYTGATTTGAGATCTCGCTATCAACTGCTTGGCCTAAAAAAAGTAATCTCTCTCGATAAAGTCGGTTGATTAGGGTAAAGTTGTATCCCTTAGAAACCGTACATGCACTTTTTTCTGCATACGGTTCAAAAAAATTTTCGAAAAAATCAATGTGTAGATTCCAGCCCTCTTTCGTTTTGTCATATCATACATAGCATAGTCATAGTAGGCTCTTTCTAACTTTTAACGAAAGGGCTTTTTCTTCGATTTTTCAATAAAGATTTTTTTGACTCCTTTTCTTATGTTAGAATATAAAAAAAGAATTTCAAACTTATCGAATTAACTTATCATTGATGTATTTTTTCATTGAGATCCAAATCCCGATGTCATTTTCTT
>NZ_SNTZ01000050.1 GCF_004916895.1 Flagellimonas alvinocaridis | reverse complement strand
TTTTCTGAATTATATGAAGCCAGTAAGCAAACAGTGAATCCATGGGTATTTGAGCCYGAGTATCCAGGAAAAAGTAGAATATTTGATGGCAGRACGGGAGATCCTTTTGAACAACCTGTTATAATAGGAAAGCCTTAKATCTTGAAATTAATTCATCAAGTTGATGATAAAATYCATGGGCGTTCCAGTGGRCATTACGCACTTGTTACACAACAACCCCTTAGAGGAAGGGCCAAGCAAGGGGGACAGCGGGTAGGCGAAATGGAGGTTTGGGCTCTAGAGGGATTTGGTGTTGCCCATATTTTACAGGAGATGCTTACTTATAAATCGGRTCATATTATAGCTCGTCAGGAAGTACTTKGKACTACGATCATTKGAGGAACAATACSTAATCCTGAGAATKCTCCAGAATCGTTTCGATTACTAGTTAGAGAACTACGATCTTTGGCTCTAGAACTGAATCATTTCCTTGTATCTGAAAAGAACTTTCAGATKAATAGGAAGGAAGCTTAATCGGAATGAATCAGAACTTTTTTTCTATGATCGACCGGTATAAACATCAACAACTCCRAATTGGATCAGTTTCTCCTCAACAAATAAGTGCTTGGGCCAATAAAATCCTACCTAATGGAGMGATAGTTGGRGAGGTGACAAAACCCTATACTTTTCATTACAAAACCAATAAACCGGAAAAAGATGGATTATTTTGTGAAAGAATTTTTGGTCC
>NZ_SNTZ01000007.1 GCF_004916895.1 Flagellimonas alvinocaridis | reverse complement strand
TGCTACAACACCTGGTATTCCAATTGGTTCTATGCAACTTTTAGGAGAAAAGAGGACTGATACGTCTAGTAAGGCTTAACTTAGAGACCGTTTTAGTTCTCCTCTTTCTCTTATTTAATATATAAATTCAAAGTAAAGGAGACCGTTGTATGCCATTAGAGCAAAACTGTAACAATAATCCTGTTACATCGTCAAATTTATTATGAACACTAATAGCAAATATTCTATGGGGTTACATAAAGAACAGAAGCAATCGATTAAAACTGCAAGAATAACAGGCGTATGGTATTTAATGATGGCTATTTCAGGGATTTTAGGGTTTATGGTCTTTCATTCTGAAATATTTGTCTCTGGTAATCCTGAACAAACGCTAACGAATTTAGTGGAACTAAAATCTACGGCAAGAATTAGGTTGTTATTAGAGTTTGCCATAGTAATATCACAAGCACTTACCGCAGTTTGGTTTTATAAATTATTTAAAGACAATTATGAATGGGAAGCTTGGACTCTAGGTATATGGGGAATGGTGAATGCTTTAGCCATTATGATAAGTGCAATTTCAATCGCCTCTGCCTTAGGTGTTGCCAATTCTGATATAAGTACTATGGGAGACAAAATTTTACTAATTCAGGTTTTTCAAAATATAATTTCAAATGCTTGGGGTATTGGTGGTCTTTTCTTTGGACTTTGGCTATTTCCTATGGGATATATAGTCATCAAATCTAAAAGAATGCCTGTCTGGTTAGGAAGAGTTATTGTTTTAGGTGGTATTGGCTATCTAATTAGCACTGTTATCCGCTACGCAGGAATTGATTTTAGCTTTAATAGATTTCTTATTCTACCCGCAACCATTGGAGAATTTTGGATGATAGGTTATTTGCTAATTTTTGGAATAAGACCTATCAATGAGTAAAATTAACAGTGGTTATACGTAATGGCACCGTTCTTACCTGCCCGTTCGCTTTCCTTAGGGTAGCATGAAGTCTTCCCCAAACTACCCACGCAGCTCCTAAACTAAAAATCACTACCTTAAATCCCGTAACCAACGGGTATGCAAATCGTTGTGCATTATTCTGAAAAAGGAAACCCAATGGTAACCGGGATAGCCGAAAACCGACCAAAGTAGGCCCAAACCATCTGGATTATGAAAAAACAAACCACCCGACAAACATTGCTCACTACACTTTTTATGCTGGCTCTTATGTGCCATAGTTGTGAACAAAAACAACAGGAAGAAGCCAAAGAAATTGAAAAGGAAGTCATAGCTGAACCCAAAAAACCTGAATATTTCCTTTTGCGACCTGAAGTAGAAAAGGCCTACGGATATTCCCACGCCGTAAAAATTGGAAATGACATTAAAATATCCGGGGCTGTAAGTATGGACGGTGAAGGAAATCCAACGGCCATTGGCGATCTGGAACAACAGATGAAAAACTGTTATGCCGATTTGGAAAAAATATTAAACCACTTTGGCTGCACATTTGACGATGTGGTAAAAGAAGATATTTTTACAACTGATATGGCACAAATGCTGGAAAAATCAGCATATCGGGCTGAAATTTATAAAAACGGATTTCCAACTGGCTCTTGGCTTGAAGTAAAGGGATTGGCATTACCTGAGTTTATGGTGGAAATTGAACTTGAAGTACATAAATCTGAATAAAAGTACAAACGCGCATCAATGCCTATAGGCAATTGCCGTCCCTAGCAACTACTCATACACAAACCGTTGTGCATAATTTGGAGCAATTTTTGAGGTATTATTCAATATGAAAAGCTTTTACTTTTTACTGATTTTTTTATTGTTAGCTGGAAACTCGATTTTTGGACAGAACGATACAATTTCTGAATTTGACTTGTATGGTTGCTGGAAAATGAAACTTGCTACAAAAGAAAATGGAATTAAGAAATGGATATATGTCCCTTGCGACATTTCCGAAACAGGAAATTCCATAAAACAATTTGGCATTGTTTTCAAAGCCTATAATAAATGTGAATTCTCAGCAACAATTCAAGATGCCCTTTGCCCAATTATTTATGAAAGGGTCGAAGGGTCTTGGACATATGACATGAAATCTGGAATTGTTGAAGTTTATTACCCCAAGGAATTCCAGAAAGAGTTTTGGGACACTTTAAAAGAAGAAAATCCTGAATTGGAAATTCCCAGCCCAAGAATGAAAACGAAGTTCAAAATAGTAGGACTTGAAGATGGGAAAATGGAAATAGAAAAAACCACGCCCAACAATGGCTAAATCCATTGCTTCTATCTCCTTTCTACTGTATTTGAGTCAATCTAGAAACCTCCCCAAATTTCCCACATAACTCCTAAACGAAAAGTCCCTACTTTAAATTCTGTAGCCCTTTTACTGGAGCTTAGGTTACTGAAAGTGAAACTGCCATTTCAATATTCAAGAATATTTGTAAAGTTCCCAAACCTAGTTGACATAGGGTTGTCATATTTCCCTCAGACCTTTGGTTCATTATCAATTAAAAATGTAAAGAAATGAATCAGAATGAAATTACCGAAGTATCCAAAATGTACCCTAAAGCCTTTAAAGAGCTCAATACAGACCTGATAGATACGTACTTTGCCAAAAATGCAACCAAAACCGGATTTATTTACGATCATGAATCCAAAAAATGGTTAGATCTCTCCACAGTTGGAATTGATGAAATCAAACAATGGGTTTCTTCATACAATACAGAAGGAATCATGCCCGAGTCTAAAATTGATATCGAAATTTTAGATGTCCAAGAGAGGATAGCAGTAGTTAAAATTGACATGTATTGGGCAAAAAACAGTAAGGGATGTGATTATTTGTTTCTTGTAAAAGAGAACGGTTCTTGGCTTATAGATAAAATCCTTTATCAAAGTGTGCTATAGGCATTATAACACCGAATATTCAATTGCAAAAAATTGCCGGCAACATTAGCCAAAACTAATTTGACTCTGAAATTTCCCATCCCAATACGCCTAACGGTTCTTTGATACCTGCTTGGCTAACAGTGACATAAAATCAACAGGGACGATACCCTCTTGTGACATTGTTGAACGATTGCTATATTTTCTTAAAAATCCCGCAACCACCGTTTAGCGGGTGGTTATCCGACAACCTGCCTATCATGCTTCCAAATAAAATACACAAAAGGAACAAAAGAAAAAGCCAAAAATGCAATAGCTATCCGTTGAAATAAAGGGTCTATTAAATTCCCTATCAACACCAACAACCAGTTAATCAATAGAACAATAGTGATTTTATTCGGCATGTTTTTCTTCCAAAATAAAGAACAGGTCAATAAAAATAAAGCTAAAAAAACCATGTTAGGCAGTTTATAAAACAAGGTGTCTATTAAAGGAGTATTGTAAAGCATACCATGTACTTGTATAGCCTCTCCCCCTGCATCTGCAAGCAATGGCATAACAAAATCAATAGCGTATTGTCCAGCTAACAAAACACTTGTTAAAGCAATTACAACAACTAGACCTGTTGCTATTTTTCCAACTATTCTATGTTGTAAAGTAAGGCGGATGCTTATCGCTGCAGGAAGCAAGAACACTGTGCTTAATAATAAAATAACATGCGCTCCCAGCCAATCACTTCGATTACTTATTAGCTTATCAAAAAAAAGTCCGGATGCGTTCTCTACCCTAAGCAACCAAATCATACCAACTCCAGCCAGCACAAAGGTTAAGGGAATCGATAGTAATCCTATTTTTCGGAGTGTAACCATTGTTTTGTTTTTAAGGACAATGAAAACAAAGATCTGTTACAGTTATTTAATCCAGATTGCATAAATCATTAAGAATGGTTACTTCAACATATTATCTTTTACACCCAAATCAAATTTTTATTGAAATTCACCTACACCAAAAGAGAAGTTTAAAGGGAAGTTACAATCAATACGCAGATACATAGAGCCAAAATATTCAACGGGATTGGATATTGAATTGTAGAAATTAAGCTTGGAATAAAAATAAAAGCGTTTTTCAGCAATGGCTATAATCCATTGTAGCGGATTTACTAAACTGAAATACTTACTTTTAGGCTAAGGTAAAATTGTTGGTTACGATTCTAAAAATGAAAATACGATTTCTACTATTTTTTCTCGCTATAAGTTTGACTTCATGTTCGCAATCTAACCAATACGTTGGAGAGTATGTTTCCAATAATAATAGTTCCGGAATAAAGCAACGCTACAGATTGACTCTAAATTTAAACGGAACCTTCGAGTTTGAGCAGTATTGGGCACAAATTGGGATGAACAGCGAAACCCAAGCCACTGGAATCGAAAAGGGAAAAGGCACATGGACTATTAAAAGTAAGTTGATTATGCTCAGTTGCAACAGTATGACCGATATAACCCAAGATTATCGATTGGATTTTGATGACACCAAAGTCAGTATTTTAAATGATTCTATTGTTCGTTTTGTTGATTCTAAAATGTTCTGGGTGGTAAACATGGAATTGAAGAAAAGAATATAATAACCCAACACAACAAGGGCTATAATTCAGCGTGGCCAATGAACTCAAAACAAAATCATTAACTTTAAAATGGCTCGATTTCTAATTCAAAAATCGATTATGAAAAAACGCAAAATTTTAGCACTATTCATAATTCAATTATTATTTCTCAATGCCTGTAATGATATAGAAGAGCAGCCATTGGAAGAAGTAAAGATCAACAATAACGAAAAATATCAGGCATTACTAATTGGAACTTTTCACTATAATAATCCTGGTGCGGATGTAGCAAAAACAAAATCATTTGACATTTTAAGCGATTCCTCCCAAGAAGAATTGGAAGCCATAGCTGAAGACATTAAAACATTCAATCCAACCAAAATTTTTGTTGAATGGCCATATGACAAGCAAATAGAATTGGACTCTCTTTATAATCTTTACAGAAAAGGGCTTTATTTTGAAAATGATAGCCTTTCCGATTTTTATAAAAAGAATGAAATATTTCAATTAGCTTTTAGGGTTGCAAAAAAGAATAATTTGAAAAAAGTAATAGGAATTGATTATAAAGACTCAGAATTCCCTTTTGATAGCTTAATGACCGTCATTTCAAATGCCAAACAGACAAACTTACAAAGCGAAATTGAAAGCGTCATTAATACATTTACCGCAGATTTTAATGATAAAATTGAGAGTGGAGCAACATTACTGGACTTGACCAATTATTTAAACACTCCCGAACTGCGTAAAATGAGCAATAAGTTTCATAATGAGATTCCTTTGATTGCGGGAGAAAAAGGAAATTTCATTGGGCCGTTCTTGACGTCGGAATGGTACAAGAGAAATTTATATATGTGGTCGATAGCTGAAAAACAAATCGAAGTAAATGATGAACGAATTATGATACTTTTAGGAGCAAGCCATATTGCCACTATAAAAGGTTTTATTGACGAAAATGAGAAATGGGAGACCATTGAACTGATAGAAATCAACAAATAAAAATCTATGCACAATAGTAGCTACAAGTAATTTCTTGTTCCCTCCCACTTTCCTCAGTGCTTGGGGCAGACTGCAATCCTCCCCAAATTTCCCACATAACTCCTTCACCAAAAATCACTACCTTAAATCCCCGTAACCAACCGACCTTTGTGGGACACCATTTAAGAAGAACCCCCTCATATCTCAGTGAAACCATACAAGAAACATGAAAAAACTACGATACCACATAGACATCAATGCATCCGCTGAACTGGTATATAACAACATGCTCGGTTTGGTTAACATTAAGACATACGAGCAATGGACGGCTGAATTCAATCCAACCTCTTCCTATGAGGGTAGTTGGGAAAAGGGAACAAAAATCTATTTTGTGGGAACGGATGAAAATGGAAAAAAGGGTGGAATGGTATCTGAAATTGCCGACAATATCCCTTTCCTGTTTGTTTCCATTCGCCATTATGGAATCTTGGATGGTGAAAATGAAATCACAGAAGGTCCCGAGGTCGAGAAATGGGCCGGCGGGCTTGAAAATTATTCATTCCATGAGAACAATGGAGTAACAACTGTAACCGTGGAAAGCGATGTGACCGAGGATTATCTAGATTATTTTGATACCACTTGGCCCAACGCTTTGAAAAAACTGAAAGCGCTGTCCGAAGAATAGAACTGTATTTACTATATAAAAAGCCTACATACAAATAATCGCTTCCAAAGCATAAGAAAAAATACACAAATCAATGCCTTATGAGATTATTGATTCTACAAACATTGATATTGTTCCAAGTCAACTTCGTGATTGCCCAAACCTCCCTCGATAAAATCAACCATGAAAACGGAAAACACAAGGTGGGGTTTCGCCACTACACTGCTTCCGATAGTACAAGAACGTACAGCAGGGCCATGGATTATACCAATGAGAAAGTGGCCCGCCCCATTTCCATAAGTCTGTGGTATCCCGCAGCACAAATTGCAGAGGGCGTGGAACCATTGCAGGTTCAGGATTACCTTGAAATCCTGAAAGAGGAAGAGGAATGGGAACATTTGCCTAATGAACAAATTTTAAATTGGTTTTACTACCCCAACACCTCCTCCAACCAGAAACATCTTGTAGAACAGACAACTGCCTTTCCCGAACCAAATTTTATCAAGGGGAAATTTCCGGTAGTGGTCTATGCCCCTAGTTTTATGGCATCCTCCATAGAAAACTTTGCTCTTTGTGAATATTTGGCAAGTCATGGCTTTGTAGTAATTTCCAGTCTAAGTCGCGGCACTGAGACCCGTTGGTTCAGTAATAATAATGCCAAAGAGATGGAAACCCAGGCCAGGGATATAGAATTTCTATTGAAGGAAGCAGGGAAGCTCCCCATGGCAGATTATGATAAAATTGCCTTAATGGGTTTTAGTTTTGGGGGGCTATCCAATATCATCGTGCAAAATAGAAATGATAATATCAAAGCCATTGTAAGTCTGGATGGTACGGAAAGATATCAATACGCGCTACTGGAGCAATCCTACTTTTTTGACGCCGAAAAAATAGATGTGCCTTACCTCCATATGGCACAGAAAGACATTCCCGACATCGTCTTGAAAGAAGACAAAATTGATGCTGAGCTTAATATAAAGTTCCAGTTGTACGACAGCATATCCCGAGCCACCGCTTACCGATTGAAGTTCCATGACCTCACGCACAGCTATTTTAGCACATTGGGAGTTCTATTTGCCGATAGGGACAAAAGGCAGGACAAAACCGATTCGGAGATCATGGAATCCTATAAATGGGTTTCGGTCTACACCTTACAATTTTTGAATGCCGTGCTAAAAAAGGATGATAACGCTCTGCATTTTATTGAAAATAACCCTTCTGAAAATGGAGTTGCCGATGGTTTGATAACCCAAAGCATCAAACCATCGAAAAAAAGAGCCTACACGTTTCAGGATTTCAACGACTTGGCCTCAATACAAAACTATAAAAACCTACCCCAACTGTATGACTCCATAGTAAAAAGTCATCCTGCTTTTACCATCCCGGAAGGCAATTTGAACACGCTTGGGCTACAGTTGGTCTTCAACCCAAAAACATCTTCGGAAGGAATAGAGGTGTTTTTGTTGGCTACACGCCTTTTTCCCGATTCTGCCAATCTCTATGACAGTTTAGCGGAGGGATATCTGTACATTGGCAATACAGAGAAGGCCATTGAAAGTTTTGAAAAATCTTTGGCATTGAACCCCAAAAACCAAAATGCCATCAACAGATTGGAGCAATTAAAAAAGTAACGCTTTGAAAAGAACAACATTTTCCCTTCTAACCCTTATTTTTTGCATGGCCCAATTGGCCCTTGCCCAAACTCCAAAACAACCCAATGTGATCATCATAATAACGGATGACCAAGGGTATGGCGATTTGGGCAGTACTGGTAATCCCCATGTACAAACACCTGTCTTGGATAAATTTGCCCAAGAAAGCGTCCGTTTCAATAATTTTTATGTGTCTCCAGTCTGTGCGCCAACACGATCTAGTGTCATGACAGGTCGATACAGTTTGCGTACCGGCATCAGGGACACCTACAATGGCGGTGCCACCATGGCGCAAAGCGAGGTGACGATTGCCGAAATGCTCAAGATGGCCAACTACCGGACTGGGATTTTTGGCAAATGGCATTTGGGAGACAATTATCCGTTCAGGCCCAACGATCAGGGGTTTGATGAATCTGTGATACATCTGGCCGGGGGAATGGGACAAGTGGGAGACATCACCACTTATTTTAAGGGAGACCGCAGTTATTTTGATCCCATACTTTGGCATAACGGAGTACAGGAAGCTTATAATGGTTATTGCTCGGATATCTTTACCCAAGAAGCCATGGATTTCATTCAAGAAAACTCAGGGCAGCCATTCTTTTGCTATTTATCCTTCAATGCACCACACACACCATTGCAAGTACCTGATAAGTACTACCAAATGTACAAGGACATAGACCCTTCCTCTGGATTCGACAACGATGGCAGACCTTTTCCCCATATGTCCGAAAAGGATAAGGAAGACGCCCGAAAAGTGTATGGCATGGTCACCAATATCGATGAGAATGTGGGTAAATTGCTGGATACCCTGGAAAATCTGAATATCGCTGATAACACCATTATCATTTTTATAACCGATAATGGTCCACAGCAATCCAGATATATAGCGGGCATGCGAGGAAAGAAAGGTAGTGTCTACAGAGGAGGTGTCAGGGTTCCCTTTTTTATAAAAAACCCTGCATTTAAAGCTGATAAAGAGGTGGAAACGCCAGCAGCACACATAGACCTATTACCCACCATTGCGGAACTGTGCCATGTGAACCTGCCGAAATCCAAAACAGTGGATGGGCGTAGTCTGGTTCCCTTGATCAATTCTTCAAACCCTAAATGGCCGGAAAGATATTTATTCTTCTACTGGACCCGTCGTTATCCCGAACTTTACAACAATATTGCCCTACAGAAAGGAGATTATAAGTTGGTGGGGCATACTTCCTATGATTCACATATTACCGAATTTGAATTGTTCAACATAGAAAAAGACCCCTATGAACAATCCAACATCATTTTAGAAAATACGGAGCTTGCCGAAACCTTCAAAAAGGACTTGGATGACTTATACTACGAACTGATTTCCTCAGAGAACCTAATACACCCTCCACGAATTGAAATAGGAAACACCAAAGAGAACCCCACCATATTGAACAGAAACGATGCAGATGGGGAAAGAGGTATCTGGAACCAGGAGGAAGTTTATGGAAAGTGGAACGTAAAGGTCAATGCCGGGATGTATCATATAAAATTGAAGTTCATCAAACCTGTGGTAACAGGAGGAAACTTGTTGTTTGAAGCTGGCAGCGTGGTCCATAGAAAAGAAGTGCAGGGTCCTGATACGGACATCCTTGAAATGAAGAATGTTTACCTCCCCGAAATGGAATGTGAGATACTGCCCTACTATTTTGTGGACAACAAAAAGATATTTCCGTTCTGGGTCCAAATGGAGAAAATTAATTAAAAGTTCAGGTTTACTAAGATTGGAAAACTCAGCGAACAGATGCTTATCTTTACGGCTTGTTATGCCCTAATCCATGAGCGAACAGATCCTAACGGAACACATCAGCAGCTACGTCAACTTTTCAGAAGAGGAGCTATCGGAAATCGCATGCTTTTTTGATATTAGATCCTATCGCAAAAAAGAAAAATTGCTCCACGCCGAAAAACGCTGTGACACGCTATTTTTTGTGGCAAAAGGATGTTTGCAACTCTACTTCATTGATGATTTGGGCAACCCCAAAACCACCCAGTTTGCCATGGAGACCTGGTGGCTGACCGATTTTCTGGCCTTTCAAAACCAAAGACCTTCCAATTTCTATGTGGAAACTTTGGAAAAATCAACGGTTTTATCCATCACTTTTTCAAAATACCAAGAGCTGCTGGAAAAGTTCCCAAAGATGGAGAAATATTATAGGGCCATTCTGGAAACGGCCTATGGAGCGGCGCTCATGCGCATCAAGTACATCAACAGTCTGTCCAAGGAAGAAATGTTCTTCAGTTTCCGGAATAGTTTCCCGGAATTTGTGCAACGTGTACCCCAATATGTGTTGGCCAGTTTTCTTGGCCTGACCCCAGAATACTTGAGCGAGATCAAAAAAAAGTGATTTTCTTAAACCAGCTTAATTTTTATTGAATTTCGTTTGACCACCTTTGTGTCATGCAAATACGGGAAAAGTCAGAACATGGCGGACGCTAAAAAAATTGTTGTGGTAGGTGGAGGTTTTGCAGGTCTGGAACTTGTAAAACAATTGGGCAATTCAGATGCTTACCATATCACTCTAGTGGACAGTAACAATTACAATTTTTTTCCACCCTTGATCTACCAAGTATCAACCGGCTTTATGGAACCTTCGGCCATAAGCTATCCGTTTCGAAAGATCTTGAGGAAATTGAAGAATGTACGTTTTAGACTTGGTTCCCTTGAGAAGGTTGTACCCGAAGAAAACAAAATACTGTTGAGCAACGGAGAACTGGAATACGACATTCTGGTGATGGCAACGGGTACGGAAAGCAACTTTTTTGGAAACAGGAACATTGAAAAGTATAGCCTGCCCATGAAAACCATCAGTGATGCCCTGTCCCTTAGAAATGTCATCCTGACCCGATTGGACCGTGCTACCCGAATCGATGACGGGGAAGAGCGAAAAAAGTACCTCACCTTTGTCATTGCAGGTGCAGGACCTACGGGAGTTGAACTTTCCGGCATATTGGCCGAAATGAAGACCACCATCATCATCAAGGATTATCCAGAACTACAGGCAAACGATATTGGACAGATTCATCTCATAGATGGTCAAGATTCCGTCTTGGCAGCCATGTCTAAAAGTGCCCAAACCTATACCGCCAAAAAACTGTCAGAATTGGGCGTTACACTCACCATGAACACTCTCGTTAAGGATTTTGATGGGGAAACAGTTCTATTGTCCAATGGCGCCGAAATTCCATCCAAAAACCTGATTTGGGCTGCGGGCGTGTCCGCCAAAACCTTTGAGGGATTTCCAAAAGACAGCTTTGGCGCCGGTAGAAGGCTGATAACGAATAAATTCAACCAAGTGCATCTTTGCAAGAATATTTATGCTCTGGGAGACTGCGCTTTGGTCGTTGGGGATAAAAACTATCCAGACGGACATCCACAATTGGCACAACCAGCGCTACAACAAGCAAAAAATTTAGCTGATAATTTAAAACGGCAAAGCCAAGATTGGAAACCGTTCCGCTATACCGACAAAGGTTCCCTGGCCATCATTGGCCGGAACAAGGCCGTGTTGGATTTCCCGGGACAGAAACAGTCCCTAAAAGGCTTTAGTGCATGGCTTATATGGATCTTTGTACACATCATGGGGCTCGTGAACTTTAAAAATAAAGTGCGAACGCTGTACAACTGGCTTGGATATTACATCTACAAGGACCAATATTTTAGAATGATCATTAAACCCACAGAAAGAAATAATACATAAGCATGAAACATCTAGGACTACTTGCATCCCTATTCTTTGCTGCCATTCTTTTGAGCTGCAATACTGAAAAATCAAAATCCAGCCCTGAGATTGAACAAACCGATTACGTGGAGGTTCCCTCGGATACACTCACCAAACACTTAAAACCCTTCAAACCGGAATTGCCCACCATAGGACTTCTCATGTTCAATGGCGTGTTGCAGGGAGAGGTCATAGCCACATCGGATGTTTTTGGAAAACCCAACCAAAATATGGAGCAACTTTTCAATGTGATTACCATAGCGGAAACCAAAAAACCCATCACTACCGAGGAAGGTATGCATTTTGTCCCTGACTATACTTTTGAGAACTGCCCTAAACTTACGGCTCTATTTGTTCCAAGTGGTTACGATATGTATGCCCAGGTCCGTAACCAGAAAATGATAGAATTCATCCAAAGGAAAAACGAGGAGACCCAATACATAGTGAGTAATTGTGCCGGGGCACAACTCATCGGGGAATCCGGAATTGCAGACGGACATAAAATCGTGACCTATATTGGTGGTGGAAAGGAATTACAGGAGACTTATCCCAATTTAAAGGTCCAGGATGATAGTGTCGTCACTTTTGTGGAGGATGGAAAGTTCAGTTCCTCCAACGGAAACTTGACCAGTTATATTTCTGCCTTGAATTTGGTTGAAAAAATGACCAGTCCCGAACACAGGCAGTTTGTGGAAGACTACTTATACATAGACCGACTTAAAAATTGGGAGGAATAGGTTTCCCTCACTCCTGCCAGTCATTTCGACAGAGTCCTGAGGACTATCGGGGCGACGAGAAATCTCAATGATGTCTGGACTGCGCTCGACATGACAGGGCCATTGCAATCCGTGAAAATTTGTGCCATTCGAGTCGGAAAGCCAAAACATAGATTTCTCACATTCCCCTAGCTCCCTCGCAAGCTCGGGACAGGGGTTCGAAATGACCACGAGGCCCTGAACGTCATTTCGACAGAATCCCGATGACTATTGGGGCGACGAGAAATCCCACTGATGTCTCGACTGCGCTCGACATGACAGGTACATTACAATTCGTGAACATTGGTGCAACTCGTGTCGGAAATCCAAAAAAAAATAGATTTCTCACATTCCCTTAGCTCCCTCGCAAGCTCGGGACAGGAGTTCGAAATGACCATAAGGCCCGCAACGTCTTTTCGACAGAGTCCCAATGATTGTCGGGACGACGAGAAATCCCAATGATGTCCCAACTGTGCTAGACATGACAAGCACATTGTAATTCGTGAACATTGGTGCCATTCGTGTCGGAAAGCTAAAAAATAGATTTCTCACATTCCCTTTGGTCAGTTCGAAATGACCATAAGGCCCGCAACGTCATTTCGACATGAGGATAAAAACGACGATTAAAAAATCCCAAACCTTTGTATCTTTGTACCGTGGAAGAAAACAAAAAAATAATCCTATTTGATGGTGTCTGCAACCTTTGCAATGGCGCAGTTCAGTTTGTGATTAAACGTGATAAGAAAGATGCTTTCCGCTATGCAGCCCTGCAAAGCGAGATAGGTGAAAAATTATTGAAGGAGCGCTCCATTGACACCAAAGTGGTGGATTCCATTATCCTAATTGAGCCAGGCAAGGCGTACTATACCAAATCAGATGCCGCACTGGAAATTGGTCGCAGTTTTGGTGGAGGTTATGCTCTTCTGGCCATATTTACTTGGATTCCCAAGTCCATTAGAGATGCTATTTATGACTTTGTGGCCCGTAATCGTTACAAATGGTTCGGAAAGGAAGAATCGTGCATGATTCCCACACCTGAGCTAAAGGCAAAGTTTTTGGGATAACACTTCTAGATATCGCTTTCTACATCAACCTATTTAAGATTGTTCAGGATAAAATCCAAGGTTTTGTTGGTGTTCAATTTTTGGTCAAAGGAATAACTCTTGTGGGCAATGGGCTGCGATAGGCCCAAACTTTTCAGATATTGAATGGTCTCTTCATAATCCAATGACACTTTTCCAGTGAGCAGCACATCCATACCCTCTTCTTTTTGATAGCGCTTGTATATTTTCCGAAGCCCGCTGAGGTACAATCGGTCTTTGGTAAAGCCCCCTCCCCTATGTGCCCGGAGGGTAATACTAAAAGCATCATCCCGGTTGAGCTTGTATTGCCCATGAATCAAGTTGAAAGTGTCCGCAAAAGAATAACCCTTAATTAAACTGTCAGCGGCCAACACCCTGTATGCCAATTCTTTTAATCGTTTCAAGGTCAATGCTCCTCCCATATATTCGCTAAAAACCGCCAATCCTTCCTGAGTCTCCACATTTTTGGGCAGACCGTTGGAAAAAATCTTCAAAGGTTGTTTCAAACCATTGTAGGTAGTGACCAAGTGCACCCCAATTTCATGGTTGGCCAAAGTCAATAGCTGATTCTTGCTAAACTTAGTGTTCTTTTTAATAAGTAGTGACTGGGAACTGTTGCTCACCATAGCCTCCGCAGCAATATTGGTGGAGAACTTAATATTCAACGGAAAATCGTACTGCTTTACAAAATCTTCAAAATAGGAACGGGCCTGTTCAGCAGAAAACACTTTTTCCATATCCGAGACCATGGGTTCATCCCCAAAATGGAGAATGAAACGTGCATTTTGCACATCTTTTTCGGTTGGGGTACCATAAACCCGAAGCGAGTTGTAATAAAAATTCTTGCCTTTACCAATGGTTTCTATGCACTGTACCATGTTGGAATAGTAATAAATGACCTCTTGGTACAATTTGCGGATTCTGTCATCCGAGATTCGCTCTAAACGCTGGGAGAAGAACAGCCTATGCAATTTATAGGGGTCGAACTTGAGTTTGGGATACTTAAACTCGGGCTCAATGGTATATTTTGAAGCGAAGAAGCGGTTTTTTTCCTTTTCAATGTTCAATGGGTTAATATAGCTCAACAGCTCAATACGGCCTACCAAACGATCCAGATTGGCATCAATTTCAAATAGGTCGCCATATTCCCTAGCCAATTGCTGTGTTTCCTTTTCTCCTATCATACGTTCGCCTTTTCAAAAGCAGTTACCATTTCAGGAATCAAAATCTTTAATTGTCGTTCTACGGCCCAAACTACTTCGGGAAAAATTATCCCGGTATGCTCATCACAATAGATTTTCGAGATTTCAGTCGCCAAAACTAAGGTATTATTAAATTCATGGGTTATAAATTTTAGAAAATGGCCATTCCCTTGGAAGGTATCATTGATTTTTGAAGTGGACGGTGTTCCATGAGGAAGCTCAATCGTCTGTAATCTTTCTCTCCACAGTTCTGCCAATCCCCCAAATCGCTCATTGTCAATATTGGAAATACCCAAATTCCAAACCGGTACTTCCCGCTCCCATCGCTTCCAATTATAACTGTGCATATCAAACACCAATACCTTGGGGAACTTGGACTCCAGCTTGTTGATCAGAGCATGCACTACTTTGTAGAAATTGCGATGTTTTTGAAGGCTTATCTCCCGTTCGATTTCCGATATAGGGCTTTTCCACAATTGTTTGCCCCAAGCATCGGTATAGATTGCAGTTTCTTCCGGTCGGTTCAGGTCGTACTCGAACCTACTATCGCACCCAGCAATTACAATGGGATGGGATTGCACCATTTGCTTGGTGCAGGGGTCTTCCTCATACCATCGTTCATAATCAGTATGCATACAATTGTCCCACAGCGATTTTCTGAATTGGTGCCCATCATGAACAGCCCCACAGATGTAAGGGACATACCCATCAATCTTTAGGGTAAAGGAATAGTCTTCAGAAACGGCCTCAAAACATTCTTCGTTGTTGATGCGAAGAATAATGTCATCAATGCTGCACCTAAGCATTTTCAACTTCGTTACGTAAACGGGACCTACGGTCAAAAGCGGTCAGCTTGTCCACAACCTTACTTTCGATAAAATCAATGACCTTGGTCTGCACCTTGGTTTTATAGGCTTTATTGATGTAGGTAATGCCTCCAGGGGACATGACATTCACCTCCACCAATTTACCGCCGATTACATCAATGCCCACAAAGTAGAGTCCATCATTCACCAATTTGGGACCGATCTGCTTACACAAAGCCTTTTCCTGTTTAGTAAGGGTGTGCTTGGCCACAGAACCACCGGCCGATACATTGGAACGATGATCATCTGAGCCCGGAATCCTCCGCATGGCCCCAATGGGCTCTCCATTAAGCAGTAAAATACGGATATCCCCTTGGTCCGCACCTTCAATGTATTCTTGAAGTATGACGTAGTTAGAAGTTCCATCTGAGTTGGTTACATAAAAATCCAACAACGAGTTAATGTTGGACATAGCTGATTTTTCAATAAGGATTACTCCAGAACCCCCATAACCGTTCAAGGGCTTTAAAATCATCTTGTCCGCAGTTGAGGCTTTAATCTGTTGGATTAGATATTTCTTGTTTTTGGACACATGGGTCGCTGGGATGATATTGCTATGACTATCCCCAAAAGCGGCCGTGTACAATTTATTATTGGCCTCTCGCAACCCTTGCAGTGAATTAACAATGAACACATCATCCTTTACGGAATCCAAAAAATTAAGCATCAGGGGATCCAAGGGTGGATTAGCTCGCATAAATATTACATCAAATCCTGCCAAAGGAAGCATTTCTTCGCGCGTACTGGCCTGCTTGTAGAAGGTTTTCGGACTACTGGAAATCTTTTCCTGCCTATTGATCACAGTACAAAAAGCGCTGGTAACACTGTTCCTAATGGTTAAATTGGCCGGCGTACACAAAGCCACGCCGTGCTTTCGTCTTACACATTCATGGATCAAGGCCAAACTGGTATCGTTTTCCGGATTGATTTGATCCCACGGATACATTAAAAAACAGATGTTCATCACAGTACGTTTTTGTTATTTTACTTCATCGTAATTGTCGTCCCATTCTTCAACGTGTGGGTCTCCGAGCTTATCAACAGATTTGGCTACCACCATGGAAACAGTGGCATCACCTGTCACGTTCACCACAGTTCTGCACATATCCAAAGGTCTATCCACCGCAAATATCAAGGCTAGACCTATGGCCAATTTATCTGCGGGGAAACCGATTGATTCCAGTACAATCACCAACATTACCATCCCCGCACCAGGTACGGCGGCAGAACCGATGGAAGCCAATAGAGCCGTTAACACTATGGTCAATTGATCGGCAAAAGTGAGTTCAAAGCCAAGAGCTTGTGAAATGAAAACAGCGGCGACTCCTTGGTAAAGACTTGTCCCATCCATATTGATGGTAGCCCCTACCGGCAACACAAAGCTGGACACTTCTTTATCCACACCAATGTGTTCTTCCACTCTTTCCATAGTTACAGGCAGGGTTGCGGCACTGGAACTGGTAGAGAAAGCCAAAAGTTGGGCCGGACTTATTTCCTTTAAAAACCAAAAAGGGTTTTTCTTGGTAAAAGTAGATACCACGACAGCGTAAAAAACTATCATAAGAGCAAGCCCCAAAACCACCACACCGGCATATTTCAATAGGGCCAATAACAAATCAGGGTCACTCGAGGAGACCACAACCGCCGCCAATAGTGAAAAAACAGCATAAGGTGCAGTAAGCATAATCAAATCCACCATCTTCAGGACCACATCATTAAGCGAATCGAAGAAATCCTTTAAGGGTTTTGCCTTTTTTTCCCCTATCAATAACATGGAAATCCCCAAGAAAATGGTGAAAAAGATGACCTGTAGCATCAAGCTATTGTCACTCATGGCCGACAGAGCATTATCCGGGACCATGTCTACCAAAAACTGCAACGGACCGCTGTCCTTTTGTCGCGAAGCTTCTTCCAACTTGGAGGTGACCCCTGCATCATTCGCATAGGTTTCGGTAAGCTTGGTTACCGTTTCTTGGGAAATCCCTTTTCCAGGGCGTACTGTATTCACCAATATCAAACCAATGCTAATGGCCACTACAGTTGTGATGATGTAGATGCCTATGGTACGTAAACCTATATTCTTAAACTTGGAAATATCTTTTAGGTCTGAAATCCCCTTCACCAATGAAGCGATGATGAGTGGAATGGCAATCAATTTAAGCAGTTTCACAAAAACGGTTCCCAGAGGCTGGATCCAGTCAGAAACAAAATCATTTCCCCAATCCACGAGGGTCATTCCAAATCCAAACAATATCCCCAAGAGCATACCGATAAGGATTTGCCAGTGCAGTTCAAGTTTACGCATATTTACTTTTTAGGAAAGTAATATACTATTTTTGATGGGAAACGCCGTAAAGCTGGTTAGATTTTGTTGGATCGGGCCAATAGCGTATAATCTGCCAGGACTAGAGCAGCCATAGCTTCCACAATGGGAACAGCTCTTGGAACAACACAAGGGTCGTGCCTACCTTTACCCTGGGTAGTCACTTTTTCCCCTTCTTTATTTATGGTGTCATAAGCCTGAAGTACCGTGGCAACAGGCTTAAAGGCTACACTGAAATAGATATCCATTCCATTGCTGATACCACCTTGGATGCCGCCGCTACGATTGGTTTTTGTGGTGCCGTCCGTATTATAAGCGTCGTTGTGTTCACTGCCCTTCATCTTCACACCATCAAACCCACTACCATATTCAAAACCTTTCACTGCGTTGATGGACAACATAGCTTCTCCCAATTTGGCATGGAGTTTATCAAAAACAGGCTCTCCAAGACCGATAGGTACATTTTGGATAACACAGGTAACCACTCCACCAATGGTATCGCCTTCTTTTTTTATGGATTTGATGTATTCCTCCATCTGGCTGGCCATTTCCATATCCGCACAGCGCACTGGATTGGATTCAATTACGGAAAAATCGAGTTGATTGTAATTTTTATCCAACTTAAGCGCTCCTACTTGGGAAACATAGGCTGTTATTTTGATGTCTTTCAACAATTGCTTGGCGATGGCTCCTGCCACAACCCTACTTGCTGTTTCCCTGGCCGAGCTCCGACCTCCTCCGCGATAGTCACGAAAGCCATATTTCTGGTCGTAGACATAATCGGCATGGGACGGGCGGTATGAATCCTTGATATGAGAATAATCCTTGGATTTTTGATTGGTATTCCGAATAGCAAAACCAATAGGTGTTCCTGTGGTCTTTCCTTCAAAAACACCGGAAAAAAACTCCACCGTATCTGGCTCTTTGCGTTGGGTTACTATAGCCGACTGTCCTGGTTTTCTCCTGTCCAACTCCTCCTGAATCATTTGCAAGTCCAATTCAACACCTGCAGGGCAACCATCAATGACCCCGCCCAAGGCAACACCATGTGATTCCCCAAAAGTGGTCAGTCTAAAAAGTTGTCCAAAAGAATTCCCAGCCATCCGGTATAAAATTTAAGAATTTCAAAGGTAGATGTTAAAAATCGAATTCAAAAACAACCCAGCCACTTAATGTTATTGTAACAAATTGCTTTTCTGGTTGATGATTATTTAACGATATGCTCATGAAATATTGATTTGAATTTGATTTTAAGTTTATTCCTACATCCTTAATTTGTAATTAAACCCTATTCGATTGAAAAAAAGGAAGATAGAACTCGCCGTCATATCCGATGTACATTTGGGCACTTATGGTTGCCATGCCCATGAACTCATTGCCTACCTCAATAGCATTCAACCTAAAAAGCTCATTTTAAACGGGGATATCATTGATATCTGGCAGTTTAAAAAACGGTATTTTCCGGCTGCCCATTTAAAGGTTCTCCGTAAAATAATAGGAATGGCCTCAAAAGGCACTGAGGTTTACTATATCACTGGAAATCATGATGAAATGCTCCGTAAGTTCAGTGATACTTCAATGGGTAACTTTAAAATTTCCAACAAATTGGTGCTGAACTTGGATGGTAAGAAAGCCTGGATTTTTCATGGGGATGTTTTTGATGTCTCCATCCAAAATGCCAAATGGCTGGCCAAACTGGGTGGGTACGGATACGACCTCCTTATCCTCATCAACAGTTTTATCAACTGGGGCTTGGTAAGAATGGGCCGTGAAAAATATTCCCTTTCCAAAAAGATAAAAAATAGCGTAAAACAGGCCGTAAAGTATATCAATGATTTTGAGCGCACTGCAGCCGACCTCGCCATAGAAAATGATTACGATTACGTCATCTGCGGACACATCCATCAACCTAAAAAGGAACGCTACGAAAACAAAAAAGGAAGCTGCGTATACCTTAATTCCGGAGATTGGGTGGAAAACCTGACCGCTTTGGAATATTCCTTTAAACGTTGGAAGGTCTACCATTACAACCATGACCGATTATCTCCTTTCTTTGCTGATGAGGACCTCAAGGAAATGGACATGAATGAACTCATTGCCTCCATAACCGACAAAGAGGTGGAAATTGAAAACGTTACCGAAGAGTACGAAAACCAAAAACTGGAAAGCGAAAAATCCTTAAACGACCAAAGCCTGTCTCAAGATTGATACCGGATGCTGGGCATCCCGTTCCGTTCCATCCTTGATTTGATGCCTACAACTGGTTCCATTGGCCGAAATCAATGTGTCTGCATCACTTTTCCGTACTGCGGGGAACAGCTTCAAATCTCCTACCTTCATACTGGTATCATAATGCTCTTTCTCGTACCCAAAGGAGCCCGCCATTCCACAACATCCTGATGCAATTATGGTTACTTTGTAGTTTTTGGGCAGATTAAGCACATCAAAGGTCACCTTCTGGTTGCTCAATGCCTTTTGATGGCAGTGATTATGGATTTTAACCGTTCTTTCTTCCTGCGTGAAACTATCGGAAGTAATATGACCTGCAGCAATTTCCGAAGCCAAGAACTCCTCTATCAAAAATGATTTTGATGCCAGTTTTTGCAACAGCGGCTTGTCCTCATAAAGTCGTTGGTACTCATCACGGAACGAGAGAATTGCTGAAGGCTCCAATCCCACAATAGGGATGTCCCGGTCCAAAATCCCCTTCAGTCCCTCCATATTTTTTGCTACCAACCTCTTGGCTTGCTTTAAAAACCCCTTGGACAAATACGTCCTACCACTTTCAGCATAAAACAACTCCACATCATACCCCAACTTGCACAACAGCTCTATGGCATCCCTTCCAACTTCGATGTCCAGATACTTGGTGAATTCATCCAAATACAGCACCACTTTCTTCTTGGAAAGGTCTGTGTTTTTTAAGTTGAATTGCTTCAAATGCTTCTCAAAACTAAATCGATATACTTTGGGCAGGCTACGCTCTTGGGCCACTCCGGAAGTTTTCTTCAAAAATCCTCCGATAAGCTTGGAATCATACATAGCATTGGTCAACCCGGAAAGTTGGCTCCCCAAGGCATTCAATTTGGTGTTGTACGCAAACAACTTGCTCCGCAAGGGGTAGCCATTACTTTCTTGATACTGATACAAAAATTCAGCCTTTAAAGTAGCCACGTCCACATTACTGGGGCATTCACTGGCACAAGCCTTACAACTCAAGCAAAGATCAAAAACCTCCTTAAGTTCTTTTTGATCAAACTTATTGGCTTTCTCGGTATTGGTCAAAAATTCACGTAATGCATTGGCCCTACCTCTTGTGGTATCTTTTTCATTTTTGGTGGCGTGAAAACTGGGGCACATGCCTCCAGACATATGATGACTTTTACGGCAATCCCCACTGCCATTACATTTTTCGGCCGCCTTGAGGATACCCTCACTATCCGAAAAGTCCATCAGCGTAGTCACTTCGGGTTCTTCTCGGTCCACTTCGTACCTCAAGGATTCATCCATGGGGTAGGCATCCACAATTTTCCCGGGGTTAAAAATATTATTGGGGTCGAACAATGATTTTACCCGTTTCAGCAATTCATAATTCTCCTCCCCGATCATCATGGGGATAAACTCGGCACGGACAATGCCGTCTCCATGCTCCCCGCTGAAACTTCCTTTATATTTTTTGGTGAGTTTGGCCACATCGGTGGTGATGGAACGGAACAATACCACATCCTCTGACTTCTTCAGGTTGAGAATGGGTCTTAAATGCAGTTCTCCAGCTCCGGCATGGGCATAATACACGGCATCTTGGTTGTAATCCTTCATGATTTGGGTGAACTCCCCGATAAAATCTTTCAAATCCTCCAAAGCAACCGCTGTATCTTCAATACATGCCACAGCTTTGCGATCCCCAACCATATTCCCTAAAAGTCCCAAGCCCGCTTTTCGAAGCTCAATGGCCTTGTTGATATCGTCACCCATCAAAACAGGATTGGCATAGCTTAACCCTGATTTTTCTAGCGTATCCAATAAATCCTTTAACTGTTTCTTCAATTCTTCCTCGGTATGGGCCCTTACCTCCAACATAAGAATACCAGCTGGGTCTCCATCCACAAAAAACCGATTGGCCAGCTGCGCCCTGTTATTCTTGGTACAATCCAAAATAACCTTATCCATCATCTCGCAGGTATGCAGATTATGCTGCATCACAGGAGCCACATCACCTAAACAATCCTCCAAAGTTTTATAATGTGTGGCGACCATGGCAGACATTGGTGGAGGTAAATCATCCACTTGCAAGGTAATCTCAGTGGTAAAGGCCAGAGTACCTTCACTCCCGGACAATAACTTGCACAAATTAAAGTCTTCCTTAAACTCACCGAACAAGTTGTTTTTCAACAATTCGTCCACTGCATATCCCGTATTTCTACGGTGAATACTGGCTTTGGGAAACTCCGCTTCAATATTATCCTGATTCTGCTTGTTGGAAAGCTCTTTCTCCAAGTTGGTATAAATGGTTCCCTCCAATGAGGCCTCCTGTTTCTTCTTATGAAATATCTCTTTTGAGACTCCAGCGAATGAAGCTTCGCTACCGTCGGATAAAATACAGTTCAAGGCCACTACCTTGTCCCTAGTCACCCCATACTGGATGGAAGTTGTTCCTGAGGAGTTGTTGCCGACCATTCCTCCAATCATACACCGGTTGGAAGTGGAGGTGTTGGGCCCAAAAAACAAACCAAATGGTTTTAAAAATAGGTTGAGCTCATCCCGAACCACGCCCGGCTGCACACGTACCTGCTTTTTCTCCTTGTCCAGATGTAGAATCTGTGTGAAATTTCGTGATACATCAACAACAATGCCCTCGCCCACACATTGGCCAGCCAACGAGGTTCCTGCGGTCCTGGGAATTAAACCTATATTGTTGTCTGTTGCAAAACGGACCAAGGTTTTAATATCATCTATATTTTCAGGGTATGCCACAGCGGTGGGCAATTTACGGTATACCGAAGCATCTGTGGCGTACAATGCCCTGCTAAGGTTATCCATCAACAATTCTCCGTTCAGCTTTTGCGACAGAGATTTTAACAAAGATTTATCCAATATGGAACAATTTTTGGTGACTGAAAGAGTTTCAAAAGTGTCTTAAAGACATTACAAAATTATTTTAATTTTAATTAAAAAGAGAACCTTATGAAGATTACCACACTATTTGCAGCGCTTTTTTTGTTTGCCTCAACCGCGGTGAGTGCGCAAGACATTGCCAATCACGCTCTTGGACTCCGTTTGGGGGACAGTGATGGCTTTGGAGCGGAAATTTCATATCAAAAATCCATAGCCCAATATAATAGGGCGGAATTCAACTTAGGCTGGAGGGACAGCCGTTATTTTGATGCCTTTAAACTTAGTGGTGTTTATCAATGGGTACACCAATTGGATGGCAATTTTAACTGGTACTACGGTGTAGGTGGAGGATTGGGAAATGTGGATTTTGATCCGGGACCCGATTTTGACAATGATAACGATGGCCTGTTTGTGTTTGCGGCAGGTGATATTGGGGTGGAATACAATTTTGACATCCCTCTACTCCTTTCCCTCGATTTTAGGCCTGAAGTGGGCTTGGTGGGCTATGATGGGTTCAGTGACAATTTTGACTTTGACATCGCCCTGGGGATTCGATACCAATTCTAAAAATACAGTTTAAAGATATTTTCACCCTTGTACCTTTTTGATAGGTACAAGGGTTTTTTTATGCCATATGGAATGAATACCTTAGCAACTTAAACTACAAGATATGAAATACGTATTTGTAATTGCTTTCGGAGTTTTACTATTGGCTTCGTGCAATTCTGAACCGAAAGGATATTCATTGAATGTTACTGTTACTGGCGAACCAGAGAACGGGACCAAAATATTTCTAAGAACCACCGATTCCCTAAACCAGCTTGTGGATTTGGACACTACCACCATAGAAAATGGAGCTTTCAGCTTTACGGGAACACAGGCCCAACCAAAGCTTTCATATCTATTTATGGAATCCGGTAGAGGAAACATTCCTTTTATTTTGGAAAACGGTGACATCAAAATCAAGTTTCAAAAAGACAGCATGACCTATGCCAAATTGGAAGGTACTCACCAGAATGATCTTTTCATGGATTTTTTGGATGACTCCAGGGTACTGTCCGAAAAAGCAATGTCCATGCAAAACGATATGCGTATGGCCGCCCAACAGCGCGATACCGCAACCGTTACTGCGCTACGGGAAGAATTTATAGAGTTCCAGGA
This sequence comes from Flagellimonas alvinocaridis, assembly GCF_004916895.1. Lineage (GTDB taxonomy): Bacteria > Bacteroidota > Bacteroidia > Flavobacteriales > Flavobacteriaceae > Flagellimonas > Flagellimonas alvinocaridis. The sequence goes on along the minus strand of NZ_SNTZ01000007.1, from coordinate 90,657 downwards.
AGAAGCTAAAAACTTCAATGTTGAATTCGCCAAAAACAATCCAGATGCATTAATCTCTGCTTTGATCATCGGTAACCTTATGGCCAGCAAGGCTTTACCCCATGAGGAAATCAAAGCCATGTTCGAAGCCCTATCCCCTGAGGTAAAGGCTTCAGAACCTGGAAAACAAATCAAAGAACAGTTGGATAAGATGAAATCCACCGAAGTTGGTGTAAAGGCTCCTGAATTCTCAGCGCCAACCCCAGAAGGTGATGTTTTGGCATTGAGCGATGTTACCACAAAAGGAAAACTCACTTTGGTCGATTTTTGGGCAGCATGGTGTAGACCTTGCCGGGAAGAAAACCCCAACATTGTTTCTGTGTACCAAAAATACAAGGATAAAGGTTTCAATGTGATCGGGGTTTCTTTGGACGCTCGTGCAGAAGATTGGAAAAGTGCCATCGAATCAGACGGATTGGTTTGGAACCATATTTCCAACTTAAAACGTTTTCAAGACCCTATTGCCCAATTGTACAACATCAATGCCATCCCAGCTGCATTCCTTTTGGATGAAAATGGGGTGATCATTGCCAAAGATCTTCGCGGACCCGCCTTGGAACAAAAGGTGGCCGAGGTTCTTAATTAAAGAAAATATTCCCTTCAGATTTAAAAAGGCCCTTGATCAAGGGCTTTTTTATTGATTTATATTTTTCCCATTTTCTCCAAAACAAAGAGAATCACAATAGGCACGGCTAATAAAACCACAATTAAAGTATCTGTCACAAACAATTCCGGCTTAAACAATAAAGTGACCACATAGCCTCCTATAGCTCCCCCAAAATGAGCGGTATGTCCAATATTCCCCAACCTACTCTTCATCCCATAAATCGAATATAAAAGATAGGCTATCCCCAATACATAGGCTGGTAGAGGAATGGGAATAAACATGATTCCCAGCTGCATATCCGGATTCAACAGGATGGCCGCATATAAGATTCCTGTTACCGCGCCACTTGCCCCAACAGCACTGTAATAGGGTTCATCCTTATGAAAAAACAAGGCCAATAAGCTACCCGCCACCAAACTGACAAAATAAATGACCAAAAATTTTCCGGGACCAAACCACCCAATCACCACATTGGCGAAAAAATAGAGGGTGAACATGTTAAAGAACAGATGGGAGATGTCAACATGCAAAAAGCCAGAAGTCACTATTCTGTCGCGCTGTCCAGCCCGAATTCCACTGATATTGAACTTATATCGGTCAAAAAAGTCCGTATAGTTGAATCCTCTAAGGGAAACAATGACATTGGCGGCCATAATGGCAATAGTAGCGATGTGTAAATTGAACATGAATAGTAAAGTTTGGATTCAAATATAGCTATATTTGCACACACGAATCGCCTATGCAGTTGACCATATTCATCCTTGTCTATCCCTTGCTCTGGTTGGTCTCCAGACTCCCCTTTAAACTGATCTACTTACTTTCGGATGGCGTGTACGCGCTATTGTATCATGCCATCGGATATCGCAAAAAAGTGGTTCGTAGCAACTTGGCCTTGGTTTTTCCCGAAAAGTCCCAAGTGGAACGGCTAGTAATAGAAAAAAGGTTCTACAAGCATATGTGCGATATGTTCTTGGAAATGATAAAGACCATGGGCATTAGTAAAGAAGAAATCCAAAAACGGTTTACAGTAACCAATTTTGAACTGCTTCATAGCCTTGAAGAAAAAGGGACCAATACCATGCTTATGCTTCCCCACTACGCCAGTTGGGAATGGGTTTTGTCGTTAAACCTTCAAATACAGTCCAAAGGCTATGGCATCTATCAAAAAATAGAGAACAAGTATTTTGATAAACTCATCCGTCAGATAAGGGGGAAATTCAACACTACTTTAATATCAACAAGGGAGTCCAGAAAAATCCTGAAAGCTGCCAAAGAAAGCAATGAGTTGTTGATGGTGGGTATAATCAGTGATCAATCCCCGATGGTCAGCAGGGCAAAGTATTGGACGGATTTTATGGGGATTGTGGTTCCCGCCCACGTTGGAGGTGAGGAAATCTGTAAAGCCAATGACATTGTGCCGGTATACCTTAAGGTTAAAAAGAAGAAAAGAGGATATTACGAAGGCACTTTCAAAATACTTTCCGAAAACCCTTCTGAAGTAGAGGACTACAAGATAACAGATGCTTTTTTGAGAGAAACTGAAAAATCTATACGCGAAGCTCCAGAGTATTATTTCTGGACCCATAAACGCTGGAAACACAGAAATAAGGTTCCCTTAGAGTTTCAGAATCAGTAGGTAAGGTTTAAAATAGTGAACCACTTGACGTAGGTGGGATGCAATTTGTTGTTGGTCGAAATTTTATAGAATTTTTTTCCTAGTTTTCTACTTTCTAAACCAACTAAACAAACTTTCATGGAATTATTGCAAACACTTTACAATGAAGTCATAGGTTTTCTGGGCATTTCCCAAGCTTGGGAAATACTAAAATCTGGCGATTATTCATCTTTCACCACCTATGATGGTATTGTATCCCTGATTTATCCCATTATCCCTCTTTTGCTTATTCTTGAGCTTATTTTGGGATTGATATACAAGAAACCACACGCCAAGGTCTACAAGGTCAATTTTCTGATTTACATCTTCAATAGGTTTGTAGGGCGATTTATTGCCATTGCCATGGTTGCCTTTTGCATTGGATTGTTTCAACAATATGCACCGTTCCAAACCACCATGACCTGGTATTGGTTCATCTACGGATATATTGTTTGGGAATTGGGCCATTTTGTCTATCACTATCTGGGCCATAAAGTTAGACTGTTCTGGTGTTTGCACTCCACGCACCATGCTCCGGAAGATATGAACCTGTCCGTGACCCATGCTCATTTTTTTCTGGAGGCCCCATATGCCGATAGTATCCGAACTACCATCTGCATTCTATTGGGTGTACAACCCGAATTACTGTTTCTGATCATGTTCATTGATGGCACCTATGGTGCTTTCATCCATGTTGGGGAGAATTTATTGAAAAATGGTCGATTGGGTTTTTTGAACAAAATCATCCTGACCCCGTCACACCACAGGGTACACCACGCCAAGAATCCGCTCTATATGGATACCAATTTTTGCAACCTGCTCAACATCTGGGACAAGGTGTTCAAGACCTATCAAGAGGAACAACACGATATCCAAATTGAGTATGGCATCACACGCGAAATGGACTCTGGCAACTTTCTGGATGTATATTTTGGCGAAATAGTGGCCTTGGCCAAGGATGTTTGGAATGCACCTGGCATCCTTAACAAATTTCGATATCTGGTCATGCCCCCGGGATGGAGCCATACGGGCGACCACAAAACCGCCAAAGTGGTTCGAGGCGCCTATTTGGAGTCGGTACATAGCTAAATCATTTGGAGGCCTGCCCCTTTATTGGACAGCATCCAAAATCATATACTTTTCTTAAAAGAGAACCGCAAGTTGGTTCTCTTTTTTATATTCAACAATCATTCAATCAACAAAAAATGAAACAGTTAACTGCTATTGTGCTCTTCTGCACTTTTGTGCTGTCCTATGGACAACGACCTCCTAAAGACATTCCCCAAGAAACCTTGGAAGCCATTAAAACAGAAGTTTGGATTCCGTTCATGGAAGCCTATGACCAATCCGACTCCCAAAAATTAAAGTCGATCCATACCCAAGATATTTTTAGGGTGACCCAAGATCAAAATCAAGTGGAGACCGGGGAAAGCTATTTGGAAGAGTTTGGGAATTTTGTGGAAACCGTAAAGGCCCGGGGCAGCCAAATAGGTATTGCCTTTGCCATTCGGTCCACGGCCCTCAACGATGATGGTGACATGGCCTACCAAACAGGATACTATCGTTTCAGCTCCAAAAGAGGTGATGATGAAAGCCTAGTGGTAAGGGGGTATGGTGAATTCAATGTGGGATTGCGCAAGGAAAACGGCACATGGAAAATATGGCTGGATGCGGACAAGCGCATCCAGCTATCGCCAGAAGATTTCAATGCACAGGAAATCGTATACGAGTTGGAAAAATCCTAGCTCAATCCAGCCACTTCCTTAATCTCATCAATGATCCTATCCGCAAGACCATCGGCTTCCGCTTGGGATTTGGCCTCGGTATAAATTCGAATAATGGGCTCGGTGTTGGATTTTCTCAAGTGCACCCAATTTTCAGGAAAGTCAATCTTTACTCCATCAATGGTGGATACTTCTTCGTTTTTGTACTTGTTGTGCATGGCATCCAGAAGGGCATCCACATCCAACTCGGGAGTAAGCTCTATCTTCTTTTTACTCATGAAATAGCTGGGATAACTGGCCTTAAGTTCGGCCACTGTGCCTCCTCTTTCGGACATCAACATTAAAAAGAGAGCGGTGCCCACCAAGGCATCACGACCGTAATGGCTTTCAGGATAGATGATTCCACCATTACCTTCACCGCCAATAATGGCATTGTTGGCCTTCATTTTGGTCACCACATTTACCTCTCCTACCGCAGCTGCCTCATAGGTGCCGCCATGCTTTTCCGTAACATCGCGCAAAGCCCGTGAGGAGGATAGATTGGATACCGTATTTCCCTTGGTCTTTCCCAAAACATAATCGGCACAAGCCACCAAGGTATATTCCTCGCCGAACATTTCACCGTCATTGCTGATAAACGCCAAACGATCCACATCAGGGTCCACCACAATACCAAAATCGGCTTTTTCCTCCACTACTTTTTTACAGATGTCCCCCAAATGCTCCTTCAAAGGTTCCGGATTATGTGGAAAATGACCCGTAGGGTCACAATACAATTTCACTACTTCAACCCCCAGTTCTTCCAACAATTTTGGAATGGCAATACCTCCAGTGGAGTTCACACCATCGACCACTACCTTGAATTTTTTCTCGCGAATCACATCGGCATCCACCAAGGAGAGTTCCAATACTTCATCAATATGAATGTCGATATAGGAATCGTTTTTGGTTATGGTCCCCAAATCATCCACTTCAACAAAGTTAAAATCCTCTTTGTCGGCCAAGGTCAATATTTTCGCCCCTTGCTCCGCATCCAAAAACTCACCGCGTTCGTTCAATAACTTTAATGCATTCCACTGTTTGGGATTATGACTGGCGGTCAAAATAATACCACCATCCGCTTTTTCAATAGGAACCGCAATTTCTACCGTAGGGGTTGTGGAAAGTCCCAAATCAATTACATCAATGCCCAGTCCCACTAAGGTAGAGACCACTAAATTTTGGATCATCTCACCGGACAAACGGGCATCCCTGCCAATCACCACGGTCAATTTCTCTTTTTGGGAATACTCCTTCAACCATGTGCCATAGGCCGCCGCAAATTTTACGGCATCCACCGGGGTCAGGTTTTCATTGGTTCGTCCTCCTATAGTTCCTCGTATTCCAGAAATTGATTTGATCAGTGTCATAGTGTTAAAAAAGTTTTTGCAAATATATAGGGCCCATCTGTATTCCATGTTTGGAATTTGTAAATTTCGATGGAAAAGAAATTTGCCTCGATGAACTTCCTCGCCCACATCTATCTGTCCTTTGATGACAAGGAAATTACCTTAGGAAATTTCTTTGCCGACCATATCCGAGGCAATAAGTACAAACATTTCCCAGAACGAATCCAAAAAGGCATTTTATTGCACCGGGAAATAGACACCTATACGGACTCCCACCCCATTCCCAAACAAAGCAGCAAGCGGCTTCATAAGAATTACAGCCATTATAGCCGTGTTATCGTGGATATTTTTTACGACCATTTTTTGGCCAAAAATTGGAGCGATTATTCCAAAATTCCACTTGAAGACTATGTGGAAAACTTTTATGACCTATTAGAGGATAACTACGACCTGCTTCCATTGGGCACCAAACGGATGATGCCCTATATGATTACGGACAATTGGCTGCTCAATTATGCCAATCTTGCCGGTATTGGCAGAGTACTCAACGGAATGAACCGAAGGACGCAGAATAGGTCGAAAATGAATTTCGCCATTTTGGACCTCGAAGAACATTATACTGACTTTGAAGCGGAGTTCACCGCTTTTTTTGAAGAATTGATTACCTTTTCCAAGCAAAAATTCATTTCCCTATGCGAAGAATAATACTCCTAGCCCCCCTCCTTTTCCTGTTCTTGAACTGTAAGCAGCAACCTGCGGTCCCTACGGGACTGGTCACGGAAAAAGCCATGGTGGTCTCGGCCCGTGAAGAAGCCTCAAAAATTGGAACGGACATCATGAAAAAAGGCGGGAATGCCTTTGACGCCATGGTGGCCACAGAACTGGCTCTCGCGGTTGCCTATCCCTTTGCCGGAAATCTAGGTGGCGGTGGTTTTATGGTCTATCGAAAAAACAATGGCGATATCGGTGGAATCGACTATCGCGAAAAAGCCCCGCTTGCTGCCCACAAGGATATGTATTTGGATTCCCTTGGGAATGTGATTCCGAATATGAGCATCGTTGGAGCCACTGCAGTTGGTATCCCCGGGACCGTGGCCGGGGTCATGGCAGTATATGAAAAATTTGGCTCCCTACCCCTGTCCGATATCATGGAACCGGTAATCGCCCTGGCCCAAAAAGGTGTGGTGGTTACCGAAAAGCAAGCCAAGCGATTGGAAGGTTACAAGGAGCGTTTTATAGAGGTAAATGGTGACAGCACCAAGTTTGCCGCCAATTTCAAGAAAGGAGACACTATAAAATACCCTGAATTGGCGAATACCCTTAAAAAGGTTCGAGATAACGGAAAAGATGGCTTCTACAAAGGTGAAATGGCCCAAAAACTGGCGGCCTTTGTACAGGAAAAGGGAGGCTATATGACCGAAGAGGATTTAGCACTATATGAAGCCAAGTGGCGTGACCCGATTGTGTTCGACTATAAAGACCTACGCATTATTTCCATGAGTCCGCCCAGTAGCGGCGGGGTGACCATCAACCAAATCTTTAAGATGATGGAACCCCATGACGTTTCCAAATTCGGACACAATTCCGTGAAGACCATCCAGCTCTTCACCGAAGCAGCGCGACGTGCCTACGCGGACCGAAATTATTTCTTGGGCGATCCTGATTTTGTGGATATTCCCTTGGAAACCTTGCTTAGTGATGCCTATCTAAAAGAACGCATGGCCAATTTTTCATTTGACCAAGCCACCCCTTCTTCAGAGGTGAGCCATGGGGAGGTTGAAATTGTGGAAAGCTCCGAAACTACTCACTATTCCATTGTGGACAGCGAGGGGAATGCCATTTCGGCCACCACCACCTTGAATGGTGGGTTTGGCTCCAAACTCTATGTAGATGAATTAGGGTTCTTTTTGAACAATGAAATGGACGATTTCAGCTCTAAACCTGGAGTGCCCAATATGTTTGGGTTGATCGGTGCCGAAGCCAACAGCATTGCCCCCGAAAAAAGGATGTTGAGCAGTATGACCCCCACTCTTGTGGAAAAAGACGGAAAGCTCTATATGGTGGTTGGTACACCCGGAGGCTCCACCATCATTACCGCAGTGGCCCAAACGATTCTCAACGTATACGAGTTCAATCTGAGCATGCAAGAAGCGGTAAATGCTCCTCGGTTCCATCACCAGTGGCTACCCGACATGATCATCTTTGAACCTGAAGGGTTTCCTGAAACCCTTACCGATGAACTGAAATCAAAAGGATACATCATCAATGAAGAAAGAACCCCCATCATTGGAAAAGTAGACGCTATCCGTGTGCTCCCCGATGGCCGTTTGGAAGGCGGAGCCGATAAAAGAGGGGACGATACCGCTGTTGGATTTTAAAGTTTGCCTATGAGTTTTGATGTCGTTGTACTGACCGACCCAAGATATATCAACCCCAAAAAAGAAAGCGCCTACATAGAAAATGTCCTTCTTGAAGACCGTTTAGTCTTGGAAGCACTGCAACGTTTAGGGCTGAATGCCATACGAAAGTCTTGGGACGACCCGGATTTTGATTGGTCATCCACCAAATATGCATTGTTCAGGACCACTTGGGATTATTTTGACCGATATCAAGAGTTTTCCAAATGGTTGGAATCCGCCTCCAAACAAACGAAATTCATCAATTCCAAAGACCTTATTTATTGGAACATTGACAAACATTACCTGAAGGACTTATCAGATGCCGGAGTGAATATCCCCAAAACCATTTTTATTGAAAAAGGGACCCAAACCACACTTCGCGACACTATTGAAGATGCGCTCGAAAATCAAGGGTTCATAGATGACATTTTTATCCTGAAACCTTGCGTTTCTGGAGCGGCCCGCCATACCTACAAAATCCTAAAGGAAGACATTCCAAAGTACGGAGCCATCTTTCAAGAGTTGATTGGCGAAGAAGCCATGATGCTCCAAGAATTTCAGGAAAACATTGTTAAGGAAGGAGAAATTTCCATGATGGTATTTAACGGAAAGTTCACCCATGCGGTACTCAAAATTGCCAAACCGGGGGATTTTAGGGTACAAGATGATTTTGGTGGAACGGTACACGATTACATCCCCTCCAAAGAACAGATTGCTTTTGCCGAAAAAGCGGCTCAAGCCGCATTGGAACTCCCGATATATGCCCGGGTGGATATTTTTAAGGACAACGACGGGGATTGGGCCTTGGCCGAGCTCGAAATTTTTGAACCTGAGCTTTGGTTTCGATTGTATCCTGAAGCGGCCAACATTCTTGCCAAAAGTATCAAGGAAACCTATTTCAAGTAATTTTTAGGTGTTGACCTGCCCCATTTGGCGTTTGAGCTCTTCCATGGACTGCTGCAACTGCTTCAGCAAACCAGTTTCTGTTGTGGCATCCACATTAAAGGTCAATTTGCTACTCACTTCCCAAATTTCTTGGATTTGGAAGGGCTTAATGTCGTAAGGTGGATACGCCTCGTTCAAGGAAACCAAAGTGATATTATTGGAATTGGGACGTTTCTCAATCTTTTTGACCATCACCGAATCCTGAAGCACCACCACATACATTTTATTCGGGCTCACATGATCTATGTGTTCAATGGCACGGGCCAACACCCAATCATTGGGCTTTAGATTGGGCAACATACTGTCGCCTTCGACTTGAAAACCACGATAGGTGGCATTTCTGAACTCCGGAATGGGCAGATCAAACGCCGGTAATTGTTGATACCAACTGGTATCTGTAATATTTTGGGGATACCCCGCTGCGGCCCGGGCATTCACCAATACCATATTGTCCTGGTCTGAATTGTCAACAGTAACCACTTTGGGAATCACACTGGTTTTGGAAGTGTCCAAATGCTTTTGATCACTCTCTCCGAACAGCCACATGGGATTTATCTTGAACTGTTTCAACAGCTCTGTCACCACTTTCCCGGATAGCTTGGTCCTTCCCCGCTCAATATCGGCCGTGGTATTCTTGACGCCCAACAATTGGGCAAACTCTGCTTGGGTAAATCCCAATTCACGTCGGATATCCGTAAATCGTTTTAAGGTTAGTTCATTTTCCATTTCATCCGTTCTTATATGAGATTGAGGCCTGAATTGTCATTATTTAACCTAAGAACAAAGACCTCTCGATTGCGGTCGAGGTGACCAAATAATTTCAAATATACATAATTTGGATTATTTCCAAAATATTTAATGGATTATATCCAATAATTGGAATATTTCCATATCTTTGATTGGAATATTTCCAAGTTATGAATTTTGAACGGATACGGGAAAAGTTGAACATTCTGGCTGATGCCGCCAAATATGATGTGTCCTGCGCCAGTAGTGGTAGTGACCGGACAAACAAAAGTCAAGGGTTGGGCAATGCCTCCAAAATGGGAATATGCCATAGCTATACGGAAGACGGCAGGTGTATCTCTTTATTGAAGATCTTATTGACCAACCACTGCATTTTCGATTGCGCCTATTGCGTAACACGGAAAAGCAATGATGTCCAACGTGCCGCTTTTAAAATCCAAGAAGTGGTGGACCTCACCATTAATTTTTATCGCAGGAATTATATCGAGGGGCTGTTCTTGAGTTCCGGAATTTTTAAAAATGCCGATTACACCATGGAACGTTTGGTGACCGTGGCCAAAAAACTACGGGAAGAGGAAAATTTCAACGGATACATCCATTTAAAATCCATTCCCGGGGCCAGTGATGAGCTCATGTACGAAGCAGGATTGTATGCAGACCGACTTTCCGTGAACATTGAGGTACCTACCATTTCAGGATTAAAGTTATTGGCTCCCGACAAAAAACATGAGGATTTCACCAAACCCATGCTCAAGGTGAAAAATGAGATTGTCCGCTACAAGGCTGAACGAAAAATCATCAAGAGCACTCCAAAATATGCCCCTGCCGGACAAAGCACCCAGATGATTGTGGGCGCTTCCGGGGAAACCGACAAGGACATCATGTATTCTGCAGTCCATTATTACAAGAATTACCAAATGCGCAGGGTCTATTATTCGGGCTATGTTCCCGTAGCAGATGATATGAGACTGCCCGCCATAGGCTCACAAGTGACCATGTTGCGCGAAAACCGACTGTACCAAACGGATTGGCTCCTTCGGTTTTATGGCTTTGCCATTAACGAAATCCTGAACAAGGAACATCCCAACCTGGATATGGATGTAGACCCCAAACTCTCTTGGGCGTTGCGCAATCTGCACCATTTCCCCGTTGATGTCAACAGTGCAGACAAGGCTCTATTGGCACGAATCCCGGGAATTGGGATGCGTTCTGTGGATAAAATCCTTAAGGCACGCCGCTTTAGAAAACTGAACTGGGACCACCTTAAAAAAATCGGGGTGGCCCTCAACCGTGCCCAATACTTTATGGTATGTGATTCCCGCCATTGGGAACGTAGGGATTTGGATGCGGAGAAAATCAAGGGTATGATCCTACAGACTTCAACAGGCAAGTTTCGGAATCAGTATAGCACCCAATTGTCATTGTTCAATTAAACATCAAAAATGAGCACTATGAAACCTTCAAAAACCCTAATTTACGATGGTAGCTTCAATGGCTTCCTCACTGCCGTCTTTGTCGCCTTCGACGAAAAAATTAATGTGGCCGACATCCAAAAAAATGGCCAAGGTCAGAACGGATTGTTTTCCGAATCAGAAACCATCTTCACCCATGTGGAAAAGGCCAAACGGGTCTGGAACGGAATCAGAAACAAGAGTCATAATGCCATTGCCAATGTGTATTTTGCTTTTTTGAGCGAAACCGAAGGGGTAGAATTGATGCTCTACACCTACATTCAAAAACTGATGGCCACCACCCTTGGAAAGCAAATGGATTATTCCGATGGGATTGTACTTTTCATTGACCAATTGGCCAAAAAAGTGGGTCGCGAAAAACACCGTATGGAAGCCTTTGTTCGCTTCCAACTGACCAAGGACGATATCTATTTTGCCAACATTGAACCCGATTTCGATGTGTTACCCCTGATTTCAAAACATTTTCGCAACCGCTACGCAGACCAGCAATGGCTGATCTATGATGTGAAACGTAAATATGGTATCTACTATAACTTGGACCATGTGGAAATGGTCTCGCTCAATCTGAAGGAAATCCATTTTAACAAAATCCATAAAAGTGATGCTTTTTTGAACGAGGAATACGATTACCAGACCCTATGGAACGATTATTTTAAAAGTACCGGCATCAAATCCCGTATCAACCCAAAATTGCACACGCAACACGTACCCAAACGGTATTGGAAATATTTGAGCGAGAAGAAAGAGGCGGTATAACCAGTTCTCTTAATTTTGGACGTATCTTCCAAAAATAAAGAGTATGGCTTATAAGCAGTTAAAGCTTTGGTTTGATGTGGAATTGGCCCAACTATTGGCCAATAAGCTATCTGAAAAAGGTATTCCTATAAATCACGAATCGTTTACAAGTACAGTTTCGGAAAGAGTTGGCAAACTGGAGCTGAAAGATAGAATTGAGTGTATAGCCGATGCCTTGGAATCCCATTTAACTGGTGATTACCTTACCAATTTAAATTGTTTGTTAGCCATTTTGGGTCCTGAGAATAAAAAAGAGACAGGCATGTTCAAAGAGTTTTATTGGATTATGCCGATTGCCAAATATGTTGAAAAGTATGGCCATGATCATTTTGAACAATCCATGGAGGCCATTGGGGAAATCACCAAACGCAATACTGGGGAGTACGCTATCAGGCCCTTTCTTGAAAAGTACCCTGAACAGACAGTAAAGGTGCTTATTCAATGGTCTAAGAGCCCTAACAAACATGTACGTCGTTTATCCAGTGAAGGGGCAAGACCCCGCTTGCCATGGGCCAAAAAGCTGAACATGTTTGTACACGACCCATCCCCCATCTTTCCAATTCTGGAGAATCTTAAGGACGACCCCAGTAAATATGTCCAAACCTCGGTAGCCAACACCATCAATGACATCCTGAAAGACAACCCTAACAAAGCCAAAAAACTGGTTGAATCATGGGTGTCTCAGGCCACAATAGAACGTAAGTGGATTATTAAACACGCTGTTCGGAACCTGAGAAAATCAAATGATCAATGGGCCATGGAAATAATAACCAAACTATAGTGTTACTTACTCCGCTCCCCAACAAAATGATCGCTCTTATTTTTGAACAGCACATTGAAGCTGGTCAAGCTGCCATAGATGCGGGTAATATATTGCTGCAGGTCTATCTTTTCTTGGTCATCCAAGTTATTGCTACTATTTATTTTTTGTTCCATCACCCTGATGCGGTCACGCACCATCACGATCTTATGGAAGAAGGTCTCAATGGGCATTTCCTTGCTCTGCGTGGCATCACCTGGGTCTAAAATCAATTTTCCACCTTTCCATTTATCGGCAATTGCCACTTTCTCATGGGTATCACTCCATTTTTCCAAAATCTTCACCAAGGAACGCTCCACATCAAAAAAACTCACTGTATCCACTTCGTCCTCTACAGCTTCAATCACCTCAAATTCGGAATCCAAATCAATGGTTTCCAATCCATTTTCCAAAAATGTGACCCAATAATGCTTCGATGATACATTAGTCACCACCCCTTTACCGTACTCTGGATGTTCAATTCTGGAACCAATACCCAATAATTTCATTTTATATAGTTAATGTCATTTCGTAGAAGCTTTGCATCTGAGAAATCTAGATTTCTCCCATTTGGTCGAAATGACTGTTTTCAAACTCAAAAATAAATCATCAATTAACAAAAACGAAACTTGGGGCCACTTCATTTTTACATCCCAAATCGCTACTTTTGAGGTTTGCTATGATTTTATGGTCAACTACGAAGAACATATTGAGGTTAAAGGCGCCAGAGTCCATAATCTGAAAAATATAGATGTTACCATTCCGCGTGAAAAGCTCGTAGTAATCACCGGTCTTTCGGGCAGCGGAAAATCCTCTTTGGCCTTTGATACCATTTATGCTGAAGGCCAGCGACGCTATATAGAAACCTTCTCGGCCTATGCCCGGCAGTTCTTGGGCGGATTGGAACGTCCCGATGTGGACAAAATTGATGGTCTGTCCCCTGTGATTGCCATTGAACAGAAAACCACCTCAAAATCGCCCCGCTCTACCGTTGGGACCATTACCGAGGTGTACGACTTTCTCCGATTGTTGTTTGCACGAGCTGGTGATGCCTACAGTTTCAACACTGGTGAAAAGATGGTCAGCTATAGCGATGAACAAATCAAAGATTTGATTATTGAGGCCTATCTCGATAAAAAAATAAACGTATTGGCCCCAGTGGTCAAATCCAGAAAGGGTCATTATCGGGAATTGTTCGAACAAATCGGCAAACAAGGATTTGTAAAAGTGCGTGTTGATGGCGAAGTGTTGGACATCACCAAGGGAATGAAGGTAGACCGCTACAAAACTCACGACATAGAGATTGTCATTGACCGCTTGAAAGTTTCGGAAAGTGAGGATTTCCATAAACGCTTGGGCGAGACCATCAATACAGCCATGTACAGTGGTGACAATGTGCTCATGGTCTTGGAAGAAGGAGAAACCGTTCCTCGGTATTTCAGTAGAGATCTTATGTGTCCTTCTACGGGCATCTCCTACCCCACTCCGGAACCCAATACCTTTTCCTTCAATTCCCCAAAGGGCATGTGCCCAGATTGTAACGGTTTGGGGCACGTTCATGAAATCAACGAGCAAAAAATCATCCCCAATCCAAAATTGTCCATCAAGGCGGGTGGACTCGCCCCCTTGGGGGAATACAAAAAATCTTGGGCCTTTAAACAATTGGAGACCATTGCCCAGCGCTATGGTTTTGAACTGACCGACCCCATTGAAAAAATCCCGGCGGAAGCCATAGAAATCATTTTGAATGGCGGAAAGGATAGCTTTGAAGTGGATTCCAAAACCTTGGGGGTAAAAAGACAATACAAAATTGATTACGAAGGCATTTCCAACTTTATAAAAACCCAGTTCGAAGAGGCCAATTCCACTTCCATTAAACGGTGGGCCAAAGACTATATGGACAAGGTCCAATGCCCTTCCTGTGAAGGTGCACGGCTACGGAAAGAATCGCTCTATTTTAAGATTGGGGAGAAAAATATTGCTCAACTGGCCCAAATGGACATTGCCGAACTGTTCATTTTTTTCGAAAAGCTTGAAAGCTCTCTCGGGGGCAACCAAAAAATCATAGCCGAGGAAATCATCAAGGAAATCAAGACCCGGGTGCAATTTTTATTGGATGTGGGCTTGGACTACCTCTCCTTGAACCGAAGCTCCAAATCGCTTTCGGGAGGTGAGGCACAGCGTATACGATTGGCCACACAGATCGGCTCCCAATTGGTGGGCGTTCTCTATATTCTGGACGAACCCAGTATTGGTCTGCATCAACGGGACAACGAACGATTGATTCATTCCTTGGTATCCCTTCGCGATATTGGAAACTCCGTAATTGTGGTGGAGCACGACCGGGATATGATAGAACATGCAGACCACGTTATCGATATTGGTCCTAAAGCGGGCCGCCATGGAGGGGAGATCATTTCTGAAGGCACTCCTGCAGAACTTAGGAATCATCATACCCTTACCGCCCAATACATTACAGGGGAACAGGAAATTCCCGTTCCTACCGAGCGCAGGAAAGGAACTGGTAAAAAAATCGTGCTTTCAGGGTGTACGGGTAACAACCTAAAAAATGTTACTGCCGAGTTCCCTTTGGGAAAACTGATAGGCGTAACTGGGGTATCCGGTAGTGGAAAGTCTACTTTGATCAATGAGACCCTCTACCCCATTATGAATGCCCATTACTTCAATGGGGTTAAAAAACCCATGCCCCATAAAAAAATTACCGGGCTCCAGCATATCGACAAGGTCATTGATATCAACCAATCTCCCATTGGACGCACACCACGCTCCAATCCAGCCACCTACACGGGTGTTTTTAGCGAGATTCGCGCGCTTTTTGCCAAGACCACGGAAGCCACTATCCGAGGGTACAAACCAGGACGGTTCAGTTTTAATGTGGCCGGGGGACGCTGTGAAACCTGTCAAGGTGGAGGCTTAAAAGTCATTGAAATGAACTTTTTGCCCGATGTTTATGTGGAATGTGAAACCTGTAATGGGAAGCGTTTCAATCGGGAAACCTTGGAAATTCGATACAAGGGCAAGTCCATTGCAGATGTGTTGGATATGACCATAAACGAAGCTGTGGATTTCTTTGAGAACATCCCTAAAATTTATCGTAAACTAAAAACAATAAAAGACGTGGGATTGGGTTATATATCTCTGGGGCAACAGTCCACAACCCTTTCAGGTGGAGAGGCACAACGGGTAAAGTTGGCCACAGAGCTTTCCAAACGAGATACCGGAAATACTTTTTATATCCTCGACGAACCTACAACTGGCTTGCATTTTGAAGACATCCGGGTGCTTATGGAAGTGCTCAACCAATTGGTGGACAAAGGAAACACCATTCTCGTCATTGAGCATAATATGGATGTAATCAAAATGATGGACCATATTATAGATATTGGCTATGAAGGTGGCCGTGGGGGCGGAATGGTCGTAGCTACTGGTACTCCCGAGGAAGTGGCCAAGGATACGAAAAGCTATACGGCAAAGTTTTTGAAGAAAGAATTGGAGAATACAAAACAGAAAATTGCAAAGGCAGTTTAAATCATAATTATGCAGATGCGAAAAGAACAACATACCAAAGGATGGAATGAGATAAAGACAAACGATTCATGGGCCATATTCAAAATTATGGGTGAGTTTGTCAATGGATTTGAGAAAATGAGCCAGATAGGTCCCTGTGTATCCATATTTGGTTCTGCTAGAATTCGTCCCGGACAACCCTATTACGACTTAGCCGTTAGGATATCACAAAAAGTAGCTGAAGCAGGCTATGGTATCATTACAGGAGGTGGTCCCGGCATTATGGAAGCTGGTAACAAAGGTGCCAATATGGCTGGAGGAACTTCCGTTGGATTGAATATTGACCTGCCCTTTGAACAGCATGACAATCCATTCATTGATGATGACAAATCTTTAGACTTTGATTATTTCTTCGTACGAAAGGTAATGTTCGTGAAATACTCCCAAGGGTTTGTGGTAATGCCTGGAGGCTTTGGTACGTTGGATGAGCTCTTTGAGGCCATCACCCTGATACAGACGCATAAAATTCAGAAGTTTCCCATTATTTTGGTGGGCACCGAGTTTTGGAAAGGATTATTGGATTGGATCAAAAACACTATGCTTGAAGCAGGTAACATAAGCCCAACCGATTTAGATCTAATCCGACTGGTGGACACGGAGGAAGAAGTGGTTGAAATCATTGATGCATTTTACAGAGGGCACGATCTCAGCCCGAACTTCTAAAAACTTCTTTATTGACGGCGCATTTCTCTTTAGTTCGGATTTCTTTGCTGTTTTTTACGGTATGCTCCTCTCTGTGGGGACAACACACCAATGAAATCACCGCAATTCTGGACCATGAATCACAACAAATACAGGTGCGGCAGGGATTCACATACGTTAATGCATCCCAAAATGGGATATCCACCCTCTACTTTAACGATTGGAACCACGCCTATGCCAACAAGAATACCGCATTGGCCAAACGATTCGCAGAGGAATTCAACCGTAGCCTACACTTGGCCAAGGACAAGGAGCGAGGATATACCGAAATAAAAACCATAGTCGGAAATGATTATTCTGGATTGGATTGGAAGCGTGTTGAAAACAGAGATGTAATTGCCGTTAAACTAGAACAAGTTCTAGAGCCTGGACAATCTATTCAGCTGTTCTTCACGTATACTGTTCATCTACCCAGTGCCAAGTTCACCACCTACGGATTTACTGGTCAGGGGTACAACCTCAAGGATTGGTACCTCACCCCAGCAGTTTTTAACGAAGGATGGCTTTTGTATGACAATGTAAACTTGGATGATCTGTATACCGATGTCACCAATACATCCATCAATCTAAAATATCCTGACAAACTGTTTTTGGCCACGAATTACGATGAGTCCAATACTACCAAGTTTCCTAGGGGACAATATGTAACACTTACTGGAAAAAACCGGAAAAGCTGTGAAATCATTTTGAGCCCTTTCAAGAGGTTCACCAAGCATGTTACCGGCCACCTAACTGTTACTTCGGACTTGGAGTCCAACAAATATGATGAGATATCCCAGGGCATATCAATAAACAAAGTGTCTCAGTTTCTTGAAGAAAATTTAGGGGAATATCCGCATGACAATCTGCTGGTAAGCGAGTTTGCCTATAACAAGGCCCCTTTGTACGGCATTAATCAACTTCCCTCCTTTATAAGGCCGTATGATGAACGTTTCCAGTTTGAAATGAAGTTTCTGAAGACAGCCATCAATAGTTTCCTGAAAGAAACCCTATTCCTTGACCCAAGACAGGAGCGTTGGGTGAGCGATGCCATCGCCTATTATCTGATGATCAAATATGTGGAAGACCATTATCCCAAACAGAAATTGGCCGGAAAACTATCCAAGATTTGGGGGATTAAAGGCTTCCATTTGGCTCAAATGGACTTTAACGAACAATATGCCTTGTTGAGCATGTTACCTGTCCGGAAGAATATTGACCAAGCATTAACTGTCCGCAATGACTCATTGATTAAGTTCAACCAGAAAATCGCCAATGGGTACAAGGCAGGATTGGGCATGTCTTACCTTTCCGAATATTTAGGAGACAAAAAGGTAGACAGCAGTATCATCGAGTTCTACAAAAACCATCGTTTAACGTCCAAAGTAAATGCTTTGGATTTTAGAAAAACCTTGGAGCAGTTTGCTGATAAGGATATAAAATGGTTCTTTGATGAGTATGTAACTACTGATAAAAAGATTGATTTTAAAATCAAGAACATAAACAAGACCGAGGATTCCATTACTTTGGTCCTGAAAAACAAAAGAGGCACCAACGTGCCCATTTCGCTATTTGGTCTTCAAAAGGATTCTGTGGTTTCCCAGTATTGGTTCACCGATATCGATACTACCAAGACCGTGACCATACCCAGGAATGGGGAAGATCGGATGGTGCTCAACTATGACCAAAAGATTCCGGAGTTCAATCAACGTGACAATTGGAAAACCCTTAACGGTTTTTTCTCAAGCAACAAAAAACTAAAATTCCAATTTTTCAAGGATACCGAAGACCCCTATTACAACCAAGTCTTCTATGTGCCCATTGCCAACTTCAATATTTATGATGGTATAACGCCGGGAATGCGCATCTATAACAAGACCTTTTTGGAACGCCCCTTTCAATACGACATTTCGCCCACCTATTCTTTTTTGGAACGAACCCTTGTGGGCAAAGCTACCATGCACTACAGGAAATATCACCAGAAAACGGGGCTATATGTCACCAATTATTCTATTACAGGTTCTACCTCGCATTTTCAGGTCAACTCCCGCTTTTCAACACTTACCCCGGCTGTAAGCTTTGGGTGGCGGCCCAATGATTTGCTGTCCAACCGTAGACAAAGTCTACTTTTTAGATACCGGAATGTTTTTAGAAGTATCGATGACAATATTGCGGATCAAATCGACACCGATCCAGACTATAGTGTAATGAATGTTCGCTTCATAGATGTGGACAACAATATCCTAAACTACAATTCATGGTTTTTGGATGCACAACATTCCAGTGATTTTACCAAACTCGCTTTTGAAATGGAATACCGCAAACTATTCCAAAGTAACCGACAGCTGAACCTTAGACTATTTGCTGGTAAGTTTTTACGCAACAAAACCGATTCCGATTTTTTCAGTTTTGCCCTTGATCGCCCCACCGATTATATGTTCGACCTAAGTTATTTGGGACGATCGGAAAGTTCTGGGCTTTACAGTCAACAAATTATTATTTCCGAAGGTGGTTTTAAATCAAAACTTGAGAATCCCTTTGCCAACGATTGGATGATCACCGCAAATGCCAGTACTAATATTTGGCGATGGATTGAGGCTTACGGGGATGTTGGCTATCTTAAAAACAAGGGCGAAGATGCCCGCTTCGTATATGATTCTGGCATAAGGCTCAATCTGGTCACCGATTATTTTGAACTATACTTTCCTGTATATTCCAATAGAGGATGGGAAATTGCCCAGAATAATTATGAAGAACGCATTCGTTTTGTGGTCACGATCAGCCCTAAGACGCTCATAGGACTCTTTACCCGGAAATGGTTTTAATATTATCATATTCCCAAAAAACACCCCACAAACAAACATCAATTTTAAAATATCTTTGTTTTTTAAACAAATTTTTATTGAATTGATATTTTATTAACAGGGTTTCATATTGCTGTTTTGAATGTATTTTAGTACTTTCGCAGAAATCTTAGACCGTCCATGAAACCCGATCCAAGTACAAGCAACGATATTTCCTTTGATGACTTTCAATCCCAAATCCTTCAGGATTATGAGGTTGCGGTCACCAGTAGGGAATGCAGCTTACTCGGAAGACGGGAAGTATTGTCGGGAAAAGCCAAGTTTGGCATATTTGGGGATGGTAAGGAACTGCCTCAGCTTGCCATGGCCAGGGCCTTTCAAGATGGGGATTTTAGAAGTGGGTACTACAGGGACCAAACCTTTATGATGGCTCTAGGATATCTCACTCCAAAGGAATTTTTCCACGGTCTTTATGCCACCACAGATTTGGAAAAGGAACCCATGAGTGCTGGAAGGCAAATGGGCGGGCATTTTGTTACCCATAGCCTTAATGAAGATGGCACATGGAAGGACCTTACCAAACAAAAAAACAGTAGTGCCGACATTTCATGTACTGCCGGACAAATGCCGCGACTTCTTGGATTGGCCCAAGCCTCTAAGATATATCGTAATGTCAAGGAAATGGATCAGACCAATTTTTCCAACAATGGAAATGAGGTCGCATGGGGCACCATTGGAAATGCCAGCACCAGTGAAGGACATTTTTTTGAAACTGTAAATGCTGCCGGGGTAATGCAAGTGCCCATGGTCATCTGCATTTGGGATGATGAATACGGTATTTCCGTACCCGCTGAATTCCACACCACCAAAGGGGATATTTCCGAGATGCTAAAAGGCCTGCAACGCAATGAAAATGCTGCAGGATATGAAATATTGAAAGTAAAGGGGTGGGATTACACAGCCCTTACCCATACCTTTGAAAATGCATCTGATATTGCCCGGGAAAACCATGTTCCAGTATTAATCCATGTTACAGAACTCACCCAACCCCAAGGACACTCCACATCTGGATCACATGAGCGATACAAGTCTGCAGATCGTTTGGAATGGGAAAGGGAAAACGACTGCAATAAACGATTTAGGGAATGGATTCTTGAAAATGGAGTAAGTACAGAAGAGGAACTCAAAAAACTGGAACGGGAAATAAAACAAAAAGTCAGGGCTGCAAAAAAAGAAGCATGGCTAGAATTCCTGAAACCGCATCTTGTAGCTAAAAAACAGCTTGTGCAGTTGTTGTCCAATGCTGCTGACAAAAGTTCAAACCGTGCTTTCATCACTAAAATAAAGAATGATTTAATCGCCATTGAAGAGCCTCTTAAAAAAGATTTGGCTTCCAAGTCCAGGACTGCCCTTCGCTACGTCTTGGGTGAAGAAAACCAAGAAAAAGAGCAGCTTCAACAATGGGTTCAGGACTTTTTAAATGAGTCTCAACCAAAATACAGTTCGCACCTTTACAGTGAACTCCCCAATAGTGCTGCCCACGTAAAGCCAATAAGCCCTACTTATTCTGAAAAAGGCGAGGAAGTAGACGGAAGAATCATACTTCGCGACAATTTTGATGTGCTCTTCAACAAATATCCAAAAACCATGGTCTTTGGAGAAGATACAGGTAACATAGGTGATGTTAACCAAGGACTGGAGGGCCTTCAAAAAAAATATGGAGAGCTTCGCGTGGCCGATACCGGCATTAGAGAAACCTCCATTATAGGGCAAGGTATTGGTCTAGCGTTGAGAGGTCTTAGACCCATTGCAGAAATCCAATATTTGGACTATATCCTCTACGCCATTCAAACTCTAAGTGATGATTTGGCCTCATTGCTGTATCGCACCGTAGGAAAACAAAAGGCCCCATTGATCGTACGTACCCGAGGGCACAGGCTGGAAGGCATTTGGCATTCCGGTTCACCTATGGGCGGATTGGTACATTTACTAAGGGGAATGCACATCCTAGTACCTAGGAACATGACCCAAGCAGCAGGTTTTTACAATACACTATTGAAAAGTGACGAACCTGCCTTGGTCATCGAAAGCCTGAATGGATATCGTCTCAAAGAGAAAAAACCTTCCAATCTGGGGGAATTTTGTACGCCGATTGGAAAAGTGGAAACCCTAAAGGAAGGGTCTGACATTACCCTACTATCCTACGGTTCTACCCTTCGCATAGTGGAAAAAGTGGCCCAAGATCTATTGGAAGTCGGTATTGATGCCGAAGTAATCGATGTACAATCACTTCTCCCTTTTGATTTGGATCATGATGTGGTAAAAAGTCTTCAAAAAACCAATAGACTATTAATTATTGATGAAGATGTTCCTGGAGGCTGCTCTGCTTATCTACTTCAAGAAATACTGGAAAAACAGGACGGATACCGCTTTTTGGACAGTGCGCCACAAACCTTGACCTCAAAGGCCCACAGACCTGCCTATGCTTCAGATGGAGATTATTTTTCTAAACCCAATGCAGAGGACATCTTTGAAAAGGTATACCAAATTATGCAGGAAACCGATCCCAACTCCTTTCCAAGTCTAAGGTAATTCCGTTTTTTGTCCAAAATAAAAGTTAGCAGCACATTTTTATGTGCTTTTCTTGCATGAATTAAAAACTTAATTAATATTTTCACACGGACAAAAAATCCCCCAAATGAAAAATAACACATTGGTCCACTTGGGCTTGGCACTGTTAAGAATTGTTCCTTCAGTGTTCATGTTGACCCATGGATATCCAAAACTCTTAAAACTTATCAACGGAAATACAGAATTTGCCAACCCATTTGGCATAGGCGAAGCTCCTTCCCTATTTTTGGCTGTAATCGGTGAATTTATCTGTCCGCTTTTGATGATCATTGGCTTTAAAACCAGATGGGCTGCCATTCCAACAGCGATTACCATGGCTGTGGCCGCCTTTATGATCCATGGGGCGGACCCTTTCGGAACCAAGGAAAAGGCACTGCTCTTTTTTGTGGTCTTTGTTGTTATTTTTCTTTTGGGTCCCGGCAAGTATAGTGTAGACAAGAAATAGCTCTAGACAATTTCGGTCAGTAATTCTTTAAGTAAATCTGCCTGTGCCATATTATTGGCCCCCACCCCTTTGCCCTTAAGGTCCAAATTCCTTAAGCCTGATATAATCCCGCTAACTCTTTTCATGGGGTAGTTTTTGGCGGCAACCGAGTATTCTTTAACGAAATATGGGTTTACACCCAATACTTTGGCCACATTTCCTGGAGAATGGTCACTTAGTCCATGATATTGCAGCAATTGGGTAAAGAAGGTGTTCAGCAAGGTTACGGTTACCACAAACGGGTTGTCCTTGGGGTTTTGCGCAAAATAATCAATGATACGGGATGCTTTGGTCACATCCTTTTCCCCTATTGCTTTCTTTAATTCAAAATTGTTGAAATCCTTGCTGATTCCTATATTTTCCTCTATTACCTCGGGGGTGATTTCCGTAGAAGGCTGCACTACCAAGGTCAACTTATCCAGTTCGTTGTTGATTTTCCCCAAATCCGTTCCCAAAAACTCAACCAATAACATACATGCCTTGGGAGAAATCTTGTACTTTTTACTGGCAAGGGTCCTTCTTATCCACTCCGACACCTGATTCTCGTAGAGTTTCTTGCTCTCAAAAAGTTCCCCTTTCTTTTGAATGGTTTTATAGAGCTTCTTACGCTTATCCAACTTTTTGTATTTATAGCAGATAACCAAAATGGTCGTGGGCTGCGGATTTTCAGCGTAGGATGTCAGGTTCTCGATGGTTCTCGAAAGGTGTTGGGCCTCCTTAACGATCACCACTTGGTGCTCGGCCATCATAGGAAACCGTTTGGCATTGGAAATTACTTCGTCCACGCTGGTATCTTTTCCATAAAGTACCATCTGGTTAAAACCTTTTTCATCTTCAGTAAGGACGTTGTCAGAAATATACTTTGAAATCCTATCGATGTAATAGGGTTCCTCTCCCATTAAAAAATAAATGGGTTTTGGGTTTCCTGCGTCTATTTCAGCTACAATTTCCTTTATCCTATCCATTCAGAAAAAAATCATCAAATTTGCCTAATGCAACCTTTAAACTTTCCAGCGTACTCGTTCCGAATCAAAAATAGCCAAAATAGACACTATATTTTTGACGGAATACGCAAAAAATTTGTGGTGCTCCAACCAGAGGAATGGGTACGCCAGCATGTACTTCATTTTTTGGTCTTTACAAAGAAATATCCCAAAAGCCTCATAAATGTTGAAAAGCAGTTGACGGTGAATACGTTGAAAAAAAGGTATGATGTGGTCGTTTTTAATCCCGATGGCTCTATTTTCCTGTTGGTGGAATGCAAGTCACCCGAAATCAAAATAAACCAATCCACTTTTGATCAAATTGCCCGATATAACCTGCAATTACAGTCCCAATACCTCATGGTAACCAATGGACTGGAGCACTATTATTGTGAAATGGACCATCAAGAGGAAAAATATAGGTTTTTAAAGGAAATTCCTGATTTTAGCCGTTAATTTGCACCCGTTTTGAAAGTTGCCGTAGTCATACTCAATTGGAATGGGGAAGCCTTGCTCAAAAGGTTCCTTCCTTCTGTAATAAACCACTCTGAAGGTGCAGATATTTATGTGGTGGACAATGCCAGTACTGATGGCTCCGTTGCATTCATTAAACAACACTATCCCACTATTGGCATTGTACAAAATGATCTTAACGGCGGTTTTGCCAAGGGGTATAATGATGGACTAAAATCCATAGACGCCGACATCTTCTGCCTATTGAATTCAGATGTGGAAGTAACCCCAGATTGGCTGACTCCAATCATAAAGATTTTCAATACCCAACAAGACATTGCCATAATACAGCCCAAAATATTAGACCTAAAACAGAAGGATCATTTTGAGTATGCCGGTGCAGCCGGGGGATTTATTGATATGTTGGGGTACCCGTTCTGCCGAGGTAGAATATTTCAGGCATTGGAAAAGGATACAGGCCAATACAATGATGTAAAGGAAATTTTTTGGGCCACAGGAGCCTGCATGTTCATCCGTCGAAATGTGTTTGAATCGCTGAATGGTTTTGATGAGGACTACTTTGCCCATCAAGAAGAAGTAGATCTCTGCTGGAGAGCTAAAAATGCTGGCCACAAAATTCTTTATGTAGGCCATAGCCATGTATTCCACTTGGGCGGGTCTACATTAAAGAACATGAATCCTAAGAAAACCTTCCTCAATTTCAGGAATTCTCTCTACTCTATCACCAAGAACCTTCCTAGGAAAAAAGCCTTTCCCATTATTTTTATGCGCTTGGTTTTGGATGGTATTGCTGCCCTAAGGTTTATCTTTCAATTAAAATTCAATCATTGTCTGGCAATTCTACGAGCGCATATCAGTTTTTATGGTAACTTTAGAAAAATGTACAAAAAGCGGGAAAAAGCTAATTTTATATTAAAGTACCACACCACGACATCCATTGTATGGTCACATTTCGTACATCAAATAAAGAATTTTAACATTTTAGTAAAAGATTAACTATACCGAAATAAGGAAGATTTGCATTTTATCTAATTTTGGTCGAGATTTTTTACAAAGAGATATCTAACAATCCTTAAATTATATTCTGAACTATGAAAAAAGTTTTTCTAGGAACATTGGCGATGACAGTTCTACTATCATCTTGTGTATCACAAAAGAAATATGCTGATCTGGAAGCCAAGCAAAAAGAAACCCAAGATTTATTGAACTCTGCCACTGTTAAGTTGAACGACTGTTTGGAAGAGAAAGCAACGGCAGATTCAAGACTTCAGACCCTTGAAGATCAAAACGCCTTCCTTAAGGCCAATAACCAAGAGCTCATCAACAACATGGGCAACTTGACCACCCTTACCACAAAAGGTGCCGAGAACCTTGAAAAATCTTTGGAAAGCTTACGTGAAAAAGATCTTACCATCAGAAAATTGCAAGATGCCGTTACCCGAAGGGATTCTGTTAACCTTTCTTTGGTACAGAGCTTGAAAGGTGTATTGGGCAACTTGGATGATGAAGACATTGAAATCAGTGTTGAGAAAGGTGTTGTATTCGTTTCCATTTCTGACAAACTATTGTTCAGAAGCGGTAGCTACAACGTAACCAACGCAGCCAAAGAAGTATTGGGCAAAGTAGCCAAGGTAGTAAACAACAAACCCGATTTTGAGTTCATGGTAGAAGGTCATACCGACAATGTACCTTACAGAAGCGGTGTTCTACTGGACAACTGGGACTTAAGTGCCAAAAGAGCAACTTCTGTTGTACGAATCCTTCAAAATGATTTCGGTGTAGACCCAGCTAGGATGACTGCTGCTGGACGTAGCTACTATATTCCTTTGGTAAGCAATGAAACCTCTGCCGACAGAGCCAAAAACAGAAGAACCCGTATCGTGGTACTTCCAAAAATTGATCAGTTCTATAGCATGATCGAAGAAGGCATGAAAGATCCTGCCATCGGCGGTGGCGGAAAATAAGATCTTAGTAATTATACTAAACGAAAAGCGGCTCAATTGAGCCGCTTTTTTTATGCTAAAAAATATCCGAATCTCCCTTCCCTTCCCTTACCACTTCGGGCACACCGGTTGATAGGTCTATGACCGTGGAAGCCATGTTATCTCCATAGCCACCATCTATCACAACGTCCACCAAATTTTGCCACTTCTCATAAATAAGTTCCGGATCTGTGGTGTACTCCAAAATATCATCCTCATCATGTATGGATGTGGAAACTATGGGATTTCCCAATTCTGTGACCAAAGCCCTGGCAATAGCATTATCGGGAACCCGAATCCCCACGGTTTTCTTTTTTTTGAAATCCTTGGGAAGATTGTTATTTCCGGGAAGGATAAAAGTATAGGGGCCCGGCAGTGTACGTTTTAATATTTTGAAGGTTGAAGAATCAATCTGCCTAACATAGTCCGATAGATTGCTCAAATCCGCGCAGACAAAGGACCAATTGGCCTTTTCCAATTTTATCCCCTTAATCCTTGCGATACGCTGCAGGGCTTTGGAATTCGTAATATCACAGCCTAATCCATATACCGTATCGGTAGGGTAAATTACCAGCCCACCCTTCCGCAAAACATTGCCAATTTTCTCAACCTGTCTTGGGTTTGGGTTTTCTTCATAAAGTTTGATAAACTCTGCCATACATGCCTAGAAATGGCTCCAATGCCAATCTCTACGCAAGGTAACAAAGTTTACTTTGAAAACATACTTCCCTAAAAAAGGTCGCTTTAGTTAAAAATATGATAAGACACTCAACCCATGATCTCTTTTTGCATCCATCCAATCAAAACAGCTATTCATCAAATAGATTAGGGCATTAATAAATTAAGGACCCTTTTATCAAGTTTAAACTGGGAAGTTTGCATAATAAGTGAATCAGAATCTCTATTGCTATGAAATTCAACCATATACTACTACCTGTCATTTTAATTGCCTGTTTTGGGCTGTTGAATTGCACCAACAAGCAAAATAACCTAAAAAAATTCAATACCGGTAAAGCGTTGATTTACTCCTTGGATAGTTTATTCATTAATCTTTCCAATGTCCCCACGAAAGCTAAAGGTTCATCCGAAGCTGTGGTTCATATTAATGAAGAAATACGAAAAACCATAGAAAGTATTGATGCTCCACAATTATTGGAAGAATTGGCGGTTGAGTTCAAATCCAAAAAACATGATTTCACATTTATAGTATCGAAAGATAAAAAAGTGGGGGTGTTCTCTTGGGATACTCGGATGGGCTCGTCGGAACAAAGTATTAAAAACATAGCGCTGTACAAATCAGGAGACCGAGTACTACCCACCTCTTTGTACGGAAAACCAATGGTTTATGACAAAGTCTACCAAATTGAACCTGTATCAGGAAATACCATCTACACATTCCACGGTCACAGTGAAGCCATGGGGCACCCTAATTTTCGATTGCATGCGTACACCCTAAAAAGTGGCCATTTGGAAGAAACTCCGGTTTTTCCGTTGAATACCACGTTTATCTCATCGGAAAAATCCTTTGCCGATAGTGATATTCAATCAATGGATTTTGAGGTTTCAAAAAATGGTTCCCATATTTTAATTTCCAAGGCTTTGGATTCTGCCACCGTTATTAAAACCTTGGCATTTGATGGCGAAAAGTTTGCGTCAGCTGAGGAAAAACTGGAAATATCCTATAAATAATTCCTTTTTCGGGTCAATTTTTTAAAACCTCCAGCTTTGCGAAACGGAGCAGCAGCTTTTTTATTCCACCCTGCTCAAACTGAATTTCTGCTTTCCTATCGTTTCCTACACCCTCAATTTTCACAACCCTGCCCCTACCAAAACGGGTATGGTTCACTAGGGAACCTTCCGTTAAATCGGAATCTATCATTGGATTACCCGCTGAAGGCGAAGCCAAATCAGGTTTCAATTTTCGTAGTTTGCGCAATTGATTTTCATTGGGGCGTTGCACGCTGGGCGGCGTACCATTGCTTGGTTTCACCTGTCGGAGTTTGCTCTTGTCGACCTCACCAAAAATATTGGCATTGATCATGGATTTATACCGATACCCATCGTTTACCGGGGTAAGGTTCTCCACATATTGTTCATCTATCTCTTCTAAAAACCTACTGGGCTCAGCATCAATAAGTTTACCCCACCGATATCTATTTTGGGTATAGGTTAAATAGGCCTGCTTTTCGGCTCTAGTAAGCGCCACGTAGAACAATCGCCTTTCCTCTTCCAACTCACTACGGGTGTTCATGCTCATAGCCGATGGAAAAAGGTCCTCTTCCATCCCCACAACATACACATAAGGAAACTCCAATCCTTTAGCCAAGTGGATGGTCATCAAGGCTACCCTATCATCATCACCAACATCCTTGTCCATGTCTGTAGCCAAGGCCACATCTTCCAGAAACTCCGTTAAGCTTCCTGTGGCATCCGCCAACTCTTTTTGCCCTTCCACAAAGTCCTTGATTCCGTTCAAGAGCTCTTCAATATTTTCCATTCGTGCAATTCCCTCCGGGGTCCCATCTTTCTTGAATTCCAACAACAAACCGGTCTTCTTGGACACGTGTTCTGCCAAGGTGAACGCATCAGAACCTTCGTTCATGATTTGAAAACTCTTGATCATGGTCACAAAATCCTGCAACTTGCGTTTGGTTCCAGTATTTATATTGAGGTTGAGCTTCTCCAAATGTTCCATCACTTCATAAATGGAACGTCCGTAATGATTGGCAGCGACAATGAGTTTATCTATGGTGGTTTGCCCAATACCCCTAGCTGGAAAGTTGATGACCCGTTTTAGGGCTTCTTCGTCCTTGGGATTGACAATCAATCGCAAATAGGCCAAAACATCCTTGATTTCCTTGCGTTGGTAAAAAGACAATCCACCATAAATTCGATATGGGATATCCCGCTTTCGAAGAGCATCTTCAATGGCCCTCGATTGTGAATTGGTACGGTACAGCACAGCAAAATCCCCATTTTGCATCTGTTGCTGCATCTTATTTTCAAAAATGGAACCTGCCACATATCTCCCCTCCTCTGCGTCGGTGATACTTCTATGGATAATGATCTTATTGCCTGCATCATTGGAAGTCCATACCACCTTTTCCAACTGATCTTTGTTCTTTT
The DNA here is from genome assembly GCF_004916895.1 of Flagellimonas alvinocaridis. Taxonomy (GTDB): domain Bacteria; phylum Bacteroidota; class Bacteroidia; order Flavobacteriales; family Flavobacteriaceae; genus Flagellimonas; species Flagellimonas alvinocaridis. Next base: position 61,335 of record NZ_SNTZ01000007.1, on the reverse strand, counting down.
CGATGATGGAGTTGGCAGCATTGACAATGTTCTTGGTGGATCGATAGTTTTGCTCCAGTCGATAGACCGCCACATCATCATAATCCCTTTGAAAATTTAGGATGTTACTGATATTGGCCCCACGGAAGGAATAGATACTTTGGGCGTCGTCCCCAACTACGCAAATATTTTGGTAACGGTCCGACAAGGCCTTTACAATAAGGTACTGCGAGTGATTGGTATCTTGGTACTCATCCACCAAAATATATCGGAACCTATCTTGATACTTCATCAGAACCTCTGGAAAGCGCGTTAGTAATTCATTGGTACGCAACAAAAGGTCATCAAAATCCATAGCACCGGCCTTAAAACAGCGGTCCACATAATTCTGGTATATTTCTCCCATCCGGGGACGCTTGGCCATGGCATCGGCCTCTACCAATTCTGGATTCTGAAAGTAGGCCTTTACGGTAATCAAACTATTCTTGTAGGACGAAATTCTATTCTGAATCTGTTTGTACTTGTAAATATCCTTGTCTAACCCCATCTCTTTGATAATGGAAGCTATCAAACGTTGGGAATCTTGGGTATCGTAAATGGTGAAATTGCTTGGGAATCCCAATTTATCCCCATCAAACCGTAATAACTTGGCAAAAACAGAATGGAATGTCCCCATCCAAAGATTTTTGGCTTCGGAAGTACCCACAATATCGGCAATCCGTTTCTTCATTTCACGAGCTGCCTTGTTGGTAAAGGTTAGGGCCAAAATGTTGAAGGAATCCACCCCTTGGTTCATCAAGTGGGCTATGCGATAGGTCAATACCCGTGTCTTCCCCGAACCGGCTCCTGCAATCACCATTAACGGGCCATCCTTATGCAATACAGGGGCTCGTTGTGCATCGTTCAATTCATCCAAAAAAGTACTCAAATGCTCGGCTTTTAAAAAGTAGGGGTGAAATTAGCCAATAAAGCCCTCATGCTAAAATCATCCTGTCAATATTTATAAACACGAAGGAGTTTTGATTTGAATTGAATATATTTAACAACTCAACTTTTTGCTGATGAAGTATTCCCGTTTTTTACTCATTTCATGTTTTTTTATTGGACTTATGATAAATGCACAGGAGAAGAAAACAGGCCCTGTCCTCGAGAAACATGGAGCGGTGTGGGCTGTGGAAAACCAAGATTTCAAGACCGATACAAGTGCTGAATTCAAAGTGGTGTTCGATATCATGGACAGTCCTGACTCCCACACAGAAATCAATAAAAAGATAGAAACTGCGGCACGTTTTTTAAACATGCATGCCCAAAATGGTATTCCGCTATCCCAGCTAAAAGTAGCATTGGTAGTTCATGGGGGTGCTACCAAGGACCTTGCCCACAATGAAGCTTACCAAGACCGTTTCGGAACCATAAATCCGAATTACGATTTGGTAAAAGAGTTGCAGAATGCTGGAGTACAGGTTATTTTATGCGGACAATCTTCGAATTCCCGAAAATATCCCAAAGAGGATTTGATTCCTGGGAGTAAGATAGCCCTTTCGGCCATGACCGCCCTTATTCAATTACAAAACCAAGGATATCGACTTATAAAATTTTAAACTGATTTCTTATGAACAAAATCATCACTCTCGTGTTTTTGGCATCTGGCCTATCCCTTTGGGCCCAGGACGCCAAATTGGAAAAAGATTACCAGAATATTGAAAGTAAAGTCATTGAATGGCGCCGTGATATCCACCAAAACCCAGAACTTAGCAACCGAGAGTTCAAAACAGCCGAAAAGATTGCGAAGCATCTAAAATCCTTGGGTATAGAAGTGCAAACCGGGGTCGCACATACCGGAGTAGTTGGTCTACTCAAAGGAGGAAAGCCCGGTAAAGTGGTTGCTTTAAGAGCGGACATCGATGCTCTTCCGGTAACAGAGCGCAACGACCTTCCATTTAAATCTACGGTAAAATCGGAGTTTCTGGGAAGCGAAGTAGGCGTTATGCACGCATGCGGGCACGATACCCATACAGCCATTTTAATGGGGGTGGCTGAAGTATTGTCCAAAAACAAGGACAAAATTAAGGGCACTGTCAAGTTTGTCTTTCAACCTGCTGAGGAAGGTCCACCTCCCGGTGAAGAAGGCGGTGCCAAACTAATGGTCAAGGAAGGTGTTCTTCAAAACCCCGATGTGGATGCCATTTTTGGTCTCCACATTAATTCCCAAACTCCCATCAATACCATTAAGTACAAACCTGGGGGGGCTTTGGCAGCTGCCCAACGTTTTGTTATCAATGTAAAAGGAAAGCAAACCCATGGTTCACAACCTTGGGCAGGTATAGACCCTATTATGATAAGTGCCAAGATTATTGATGGCCTCCAGACCATCATCAGCCGCGAGACCAACCTAACCAATGAAGCTGCGGTAATTTCTGTGGGTAAAATCACTAGTGGGGTACGATTCAATATCATCCCTGAAAGTGCGGAAATGATCGGTACCATCCGAACTTTGGATTACGATATGCAAAAGCACATCAATAAGCGTATGGAAGAAATGGTACCTGCCATCGCTAAGGCCTATGGTGCTGAAGCAACCATTGAGATCACCACATCCACAGCCATAACTTTCAATGATTTGGATTTAACGGCACAAATGGCCCCTACCCTTGAAAAAGTAGCGGGCAAAGACAATGTTACCATTCACAAAGCTATTACAGGTGCCGAAGACTTTAGCTATTTCCAAGAGAAAGTGCCGGGTATGTTTTTCCTTTTGGGCGGAATGGCCCCGGGAACCACGGAGTCCTTTCCACACCATACCCCTGATTTCAAAATTGATGACAGCGGACTTCTTTTGGGCGTAAGGACCATGACCCAACTGACTTTGGACTATTTGAACATGTAATTATGGAGTCTATATTGGATTTTCTTGGAAGTATCCCTTGGTGGGGCTGGATACTTATTTTTCTTTTATTGGTAGCCATTAGAGATATTTTTTTTCAGAAAGCGCACACCATCAGTCATAATTTTCCAGTGGTAGGTCATTTACGATATTGGTTGGAGAGCATTGGTCCGGAAATGCGTCAATATTTTGTGGCCAATAATCGCGAAGAACTACCTTTCAACCGTATTGAACGTTCTTGGATTTATGCCTCGGCCAAAAAAGAAAATAATTATGAGGGCTTTGGTACGGATCGTGACATCTATGCCCATCAACACATTTTTGTGAAGAATGCGATGATAGGATATCAAATATCCGATACCCATCCCAATATTACCGACCCTTGTTTTCTGCCCTGTGCAAAAGTCATTGGCGCTCACAACAAACGAAGAAAACCTTTTCGACCTGCTTCTATAATAAATGTATCCGCCATGAGTTTTGGCTCTTTGTCCGCTGCAGCAGTGACCGCCATGAACCAAGGAGTTGAAAAATCCGGAGCATACCACAATACAGGGGAAGGAGGACTATCCCCATATCACAAACAGGGTGGTGATGTTATTTTTCATTTCGGCACAGGGTATTTTGGCGTAAGATCAAGAGATGGCAATTTCTCGATGGAAAAGCTAAAAATACTGGTTGATGAAAACCCTTGTATAAAAGGAGTGGAAATAAAGCTTTCACAAGGAGCCAAGCCTGGAAAAGGCGGGGTTTTGCCTGGTGCTAAAATAACCCATGAAATTGCCGATATTCGAGGTGTTGAAGTGGGCAAAGATGTACTTTCCCCTTCAACCCACAAGGCCTTTAGTTCTATCCCAGAGCTTTTAGAACTCATAGAATCCATTGCCGATGAAACCGGACTGCCAGTAGGCATCAAGGGTGCTGTGGGAAAAATGGACCAATGGGAAGAATTGGCCGATTTGATGAAAAAATCGGGAAAGGGCCCTGACTTTATCACCATAGATGGCGGCGAAGGAGGAACCGGTGCCGCTCCCCCAAGTTTTGCAGACCATGTCTCGCTTCCATGGACTTATGGTTTCTCATCAGTCTATAGACTTTTTGCAGACCGTGGATTAACAGAAAGAGTGGTTTTCATTGGAAGTGGGAAACTGGGATTTCCAGCCAAGGCGGCCATGGCCTTTGCCATGGGTGTAGATTGCATCAATGTAGCCCGGGAGGCTATGATGAGCATAGGCTGTATACAAGCACAAGTATGCCATACCAATCGTTGTCCCACTGGTATCGCCACCCAGAACAAATGGCTTCAGAACGGCATAAATGTACCTTTAAAGTCTGACCGATTGGCACAATACTTCAAGACCTTCAGAAAAGAGTTTTTGGAAATTACCCATGCTGCCGGTTACGAACACCCTTGCCAATTTACCATGAACGATATCCAAGTAAACGTGGATGACGATTACCTAAGTAGTGATCTCGAAGCCGTGTATCGATATAAAAAAGTGGTGGTCCCGTTCGAGTCCATGCAAAGTCTATATGAATGTTCTCATTTGGGAGGACGACCAATTTTGAAAAAAACATCCTAATTTAGCAGTCGATTAAAACAGACCAATACACATACCACATATGAAAAAAAAGTTACCCCTTATTGTATTCTTAGCCATGACCGCAACTATGTTTTCACAAAGAAAAAGCGATCTTTTGGCCGAGATTGAAAGTTTAAAATCCCAAATATCAAGTGTTGAGCAGGATTTGGCCAAGGCCAAGCGAGAGATATCTTCCAGCAAAGCCAAAGCTGAAACTTTGGAGGTGGAAAATGTAGGTCTTAGGGATGCCAATGCAACACTCTTGGGCAACTTGAGCAATTTCTCGGAGCTTTCAAAACAAAATTCAGAAAATGTAAACCGCGCCATGGCTGCCTTGGCCAGAAAAGAAAAACAGCTTAGCGGTATAAACGATATGATATCGGCAAACGATTCCACTGCTATTGTTTCCTTGACCCGAATTAAACAAACCTTGGGTGAAAATGCCAATGTTGGTGTTGGCGATGGCGTAATTGTTATTTCCAATAGCTTAAGCAGTCTTTTTGGCTCTGACACCTCCACCACCCTAACCGATGCTGGTAAAGCATGGCTGGCCAACGTATCCAAGGTAATTTTGGCCAACCCTTCTTTTAAAACCGAAATTGAAGGGCTCAACATTACGGGGGAATTTGGCCCTACTTATGACCAAGCGGTATCCGTTTCCAAAGAGTTGGTAACGGTGTTGGGGGTTCCTAGTACAAGCATTCAAGTTTCTGCCAAAGATGGTAACTTCAAGGAAGGTATCAATATTAAATTACAACCAGATTACAAAGGTTTTTACGCCAAGGCCAAAGAAAGTGCCAAAGCCACCCAATAATATGGGAAGATAGATACTTTTTAAAAGTTTGGTGCGTTCTTGTTCTGTAAAATCAACAAAAACCAAACTGTCTTATGAGTGGAGATGACATCCTTCAGCTTTTTGCCTATTTATTACCTGCCGTTGTAACCGGGGTCGTTGCCTTTTATTTTTTTAGGTTGCATACCCGTAATGAAGATGGCCGCAGAAGATTTCTTTTGCACAAAGATTCCCAAAAAGATACACTACCCGTGCGTTTACAGGCTTATGAACGTATGGTGCTTTTCTTGGAACGTATTGCCATAAACAGCTTGGTGGTTCGGGTGGCACCAAAGGGAAAAAGCAAGAGTGATTATGAGAATCTGCTCATCAAACAGATTGAAACCGAGTTTGAACACAACCTTTCCCAGCAAATTTATATGTCCGATGAATGTTGGAATATTATAAAAGCAGCTAAAAATGCTACCATACAAATTATTCGCTCTGCAGGGATGAGCCAAACGGATTCCCCTGACAAGCTTAGAGAGGACATCCTTAATCAAACTATGGAAAAACAATCCCCGTCCAACACGGCATTGGCTTATGTAAAAAAAGAAGTCAGTGAATTATGGGATTAATCTATTCCTGAAGTTCGGGATTGATTGGACTTGTCTCTTCGTTTTTGTTCTTGGCATACAGATACCCTCTTTTCCACCACAAGGTCATTCGTTCTTTGTTGAAGATGAGCGAATTGGTCGTTAGAACCGTAGGCGTGTAATAAAAGTTGATGATGGCATCCCGCTGATTGGCCACGAGTTTCCCTATCCGTATATTTTGATTTTCTATCCTATCCAACATAAAACCGAAGATAGTGGTAATCAAGTCAAAAGGATTTTTGGAAGACATCCGGTTCAGATAGTTCACCTCAGTATGCAAGACCACTACATCAACTTCAGTTGCGCCACGACTTAGTGCTTCCTCTATGGGGACCAAACTGCCCAGCCCCCCGTCGGCATATTCGCAGCCATCTTTTTTCACCAAGCTCATAAATGGTGTGTAATTGGATGAAATCCAGATCCAATCGCAAAACTCATCATAGGTACACTCGTTGATAGATTTGTATTCTACCTGGTTCAGGGACAAATTGGAAACCGTGACCACAACATCCATATCGCCTTCCTTCAATTCTTCGAACTCCTCCTTGGTTATGGACTCCCTAATCAATTTCCTTAGGTTTTCACTTTCCCCAAACGTTTTCTTTCCCCTGATAAAATTTTTCACCACATTCCAGTGGTTGATGGCAATAATCTCTACGCCATGCTTTTTTTTGATAAGGAAAGGACAATTGTTAAATATGCTATCTTGATCAACGGACGAATAGATTTCCTTGATTTTATCGAGCTTGTTGAGTGCCAAATGGGAAATCAGTAGGCTTCCCGTGGATGTACCCACAAAAATATCGTACTTGTGCTGGGCTTCTTGAATCAAAAACTGCGCAACACCGCCTGCAAAGGCCCCTTTGCTGCCTCCTCCCGAAATGACCAATGCCCTCATTTGCCCAAAGTTTTATCCAAATATTGCTGTTCTTCTTGGTTTAACAAAGGATAAAGTGCTTTTAATCTTGCCATGCTGCCCTCACTTTTCAAAAACTCCTTCAACATGTTCCGAGACGATTTTTTAAAGTGCCATACGTGATGCCCACACGCCTCAATCAAGTTCCGCAACGTTTCATCGTTTAATCCCCCTATGCTTTTCAAATATTGAAAAGCCAACAACCTAACCTCAAAATGATAGTTGGAATTTGTATATGAACCCAATTCCTTGAAAAAGGAAGGTTTTGAATCCATTCGATATTCTGGGGTCACCAAGGCCAGTGTCAACCAAAGCAAACGAATATTTTTGTTTGGAAATCCAATAATGCCATCGACTTTGTCCAGATATTTTGCTTGCTCTTCCGGAAAATCTGTCCAAAGTCTATATAAAGCAGGCTCCAAGGTCGCATAGCTCTTATCGTTAAGCAAGGTCTCAAAATCCTTTTGCAACGCTGCATCTACATTGGACAAAGTAAGTGCCACTGCTTGGCGAACTTTTGTGTCCTCCGTCTGCAAGATTTTTGAAATGAAACTGGTAGGCAATTCAACCCCATAATCCAAAATCAAACGATATTTTAACTGGCTGGATCGTAAAGTGGTCCAATGGTCCGTTAAGATTGCGGCAGCTTCAGCCTTAGATTCCCCAATACTATCCTTGATTTTAAAATAGGTTTTAATGGATGGGCTTTTTTCCATTAAAAAGGTCTTTATTTGATCAAATGGAAAGTCAGAATCTTGCAACCACGTATTCTCAAAATCGGCAAGATTCATTCCAGAAGCTTTTTCCATTTCCCACATAAAATCGGGTATGGTCACATTTTGAAAAGCATATTTGGTCAAATAATTCTTTATCCCTTGTCTAAAACTGGCATGCCCTACCCTGTCTTGAAGCATGACCAATGCCCAGGCTCCTTTTTCATAAAAGGTAAGGCTCCCTGCCCCGGAGTTGATAAGTTCCTCTCCACTGCCATCTTGCGAAAAACGTTCCAAGGCCTCTGCGGTTCCCAACAAATGCCAGTAAAAATATTCTTCTCCAAAAATGTCCTTTTCCGCCAAGTACGCATAGAATGTAGCAAATCCCTCATGCAACCAATGATGACTTCCGCTCTCCTCGGTCACCAAGTTTCCAAACCATTGATGGGCAAGTTCATGCGCATTTACATTGACGTAGTTTTTGTCCACAAAAGCCGTGGAATCGATTACATATTGGTTGGAAAAAATGGTACAGGTGGTGTTTTCCATGCCTGCATACAAAAAATCCTGAACGGGCACCTGTTTGTAATTCTGCCATGGATAAGGAACACCGATCTCCTTCTCCAAAAAATCAAAAATGTGTTGGGTATACCGATACGTGGGTTCAGCTTTTAGGCTGTCCTTGGGTTCATAATACAGCTCAATGGGCACTCCAGAAGAAGATTTGAGCTCTTTTTTATCGAAATCCCCAATGGCAAATCCTACAAGATAACTGCTCATAGGTTTTGTCATATCAAACTGCCATAGAAAAGCTTTTGAGTCTGGATGTGTGTCTTTCTTTTTCAGTTTTCCATTGGCGATGACCTGATAGTCTTCCTTCAAAATAATGTCCAAGTCAAACTCTACCTTCTCCATCATGTCATCAAAACTGGGTAACCAATGACTGGTATATTTACCTTGGCCTTGAGTCCAAACTTGGTCATTGCCAGGAATGTCATCATCCCAACCCAAAAAATATACTGTCTGTTTAGGTTGTGTCGCATATTGGATAAACAGCTTATTCTTTGCTGAAGGTTTTAATTTCTTATGGATTATTAACTTCTTTGTATTGTACAAATAGTCAACTTCTTTTCCGTTCAACTCTACTTTAAAGATTTTCATGTTTTGAGCATCAAGAAAAAAAGTGTCTAGTTGTGAAATGACATTAAATGAATATTCTACCGATCCTTTTATTTTCAAACTATCAACATCCACATAAATACCAGAATTGGCATGGGTAAAATCCACCTTGTCCTGAACCTGGGCGTTCAGCAATTGCACAAATAGGAAAAAAATAAGAGTCGGGCTCAGCTTCATGCCATCATCGTATCAAAAGTCCTTCCAAATTACATATTTTAGTTTGATGAATCCCAATTTTCTGCAAACTCCCATTCCCTATTTAAAAGGTGTTGGCCCCAACCGGGCGGATACCCTCAAGGCAGAACTGGGCATTGAAACCTATCGAGACCTGCTCCATCTATTCCCCAATCGGTATTTGGACAGGACCCAGTATTACAAAATTGCCCAATTGCAGCCCAGCGGAGCCGATGTCCAAATTGTTGGAAAAATCATCCATCTAAAAACGGTTGAACAGAAACGGGGAAAACGCTTGGTGGCCACTTTTGTTGATGAAACCGGACAAATGGAACTGGTCTGGTTCCGCGGCCACAAATGGATAAGGGAAAATCTGAAAATCAATGAACCTTACGTGGTTTTTGGAAAGGTTTCACGATATGGTAGTGCCTTTTCAATGCCCCACCCCGATATGGAGCTCCTGTCCGAACATCAACAAGGGGTAAAAATTGCCATGCAGCCCATTTACCCTTCCACCGAAAAGCTTGTGGCTAAGGGTATTACCAATCGGGTTATAGGGAAAATGATACAGCAATTGTTTTTGGAATCAAAAGCACAGTTCCCTGAGTCATTATCCAATACTATTCGGGAAGAATTACAACTCATTTCAAAAAGCGAAGCACTTTTCAACATTCACTTCCCAAAAAACCAAAACTTACTGGCCAGGGCGCAGTTTCGGTTAAAGTTTGAAGAGTTGTTTTTTGTGCAAATGCAGCTCATCTCCAAAAAAATGCTTCGCAAACAGAAAATCAAAGGGATGCCGTTTGAGGCTGTAGGCGAAAAGTTCACCGAATTCTTTGAGAGTCACTTACCCTTTGACCTTACAGAAGCCCAAAAACGGGTAGTCAAGGAAATCCGAAACGATTTGGGCAGCAACGCACAAATGAATCGTCTCCTACAAGGTGATGTAGGTTCGGGAAAAACCATAGTTGCACTGATGTGCATGTTGTTGGCCATAGACAATGGTTTCCAGACCTGCTTAATGGCCCCAACTGAAATTTTGGTCACACAACATTACAACGGACTCAAGGAGCTTTTGCAGAATATGGACGTGAAAATTGCCCTATTGACGGGTTCCACCAAAAGATCGGAACGGACCTTACTACACAATCAACTGGAAAACGGCAATTTGAATATTTTAGTGGGCACCCATGCGGTTTTGGAAGACAAAGTGCAGTTTAAAAACCTTGGCTTGGCCATTGTGGACGAGCAACATAGGTTTGGCGTGGCACAGCGATCTAAACTTTGGCACAAAAACCAAACTCCGCCCCATATATTGGTAATGACTGCCACTCCAATCCCTAGAACTTTGGCCATGAGTTTATATGGAGACTTGGATGTTTCGGTTATAGATGAATTGCCACCAGGCCGAAAACCCATTAAAACTGTACACCGTTTTGACAGTAACCGATTGAAGGTTTTTCGCTTCATCAAAGATGAAATTAAGAAAGGGCGGCAAATCTATGTCGTATATCCCCTAATCCAAGAGTCTGAAGCACTTGATTACAAGGACTTGATGGATGGTTACGAAAGCATTGTCCGGGATTTTCCGCAACCACAATACCAAATATCCATTGTCCATGGAAAAATGAAGCCCGCCGACAAGGATTATGAAATGGAACGTTTTGTAAAGGGCGAAACCCAAATTATGGTGGCTACTACGGTGATTGAAGTTGGGGTGAATGTTCCCAATGCATCGGTAATGATCATAGAGAGTGCAGAACGTTTTGGGCTCTCCCAACTGCACCAGCTCCGCGGGCGTGTGGGTCGTGGTGCGGAGCAAAGTTTTTGTATCCTGATGACGGGGCACAAACTTTCTGAAGATTCCAAAACCCGGCTACAGACCATGGTGCGTACCAATGATGGTTTTGAAATTGCCGAAGTAGACCTCAAACTCCGTGGCCCGGGGGATTTAATGGGCACCCAGCAAAGCGGCATGCTCAATCTTAAGATTGCCGATATTGTCAAGGACAACCAAATCTTGAAAACGGCACGCTACCACGCCGTTCAATTACTAAAGGAAGATCCCAGGTTGGAAAAGGAAGAAAACAAGCCCATACTTATCGCCTATTCCAAAATGATGCAGAACAAGACGATTTGGAATTATATCAGCTAAAAAAAGCCCGATCAATGCCGGGCTTTATCTTTTATCAACTGATTATTAATTGATATCCGTACCTTCCTGCAATCTGGTTATATTGGCGGCTATGGCATCCTTGTTCAATTGGTCTGGGGCACGACCTTCGGCCACTTTAAGGTGTTTAAGGGCGTTCTTATAATCCCCTACCGCAGAATAGCCTCTGGCCAATCCGTAATCCACTGGCCAGGTACCCTTATGATTTTTTGCATTCCACTGGAACACCGCTAGGGCTTCATCTTTTTTCCCTTGTGCGATCAGTTGCCGTCCGTAACCGTGAATTTCAAATACCGTACCCAGTGGCATGGCTTCATCCATTACCGCTTTAGCCTCTGCAGCTTTCCCCTGTCGCTCCAAAATTTGGGATTTAATGCTCAAGTTGTTAAAATTCTTTTCACTAAAAAACTGTCCCTCAATGGCAGCATTTGCCCAACTTAGGGCCTCATCCAAATCACCTCCATTGTTAAGGGCATAATTAGCGGCCTGTTCCCAACTTTGCCTATTGAATCCCGGGCTTGTCTGCAATTGCTGGCGGATTTCTGCCAATATGTTTTGGGTAACATCGGTTTCAACCTTAAATGGAATTTTCTTTTTCTCCCAACTTAATGAAGCTACCGCAGAGTTGGCATCCACTTGGTCAAAACCAAAGGTAAGTTGCTCCACATGGGAAACCTCTTGGGTTTCAACATCAACGCGAAGGGCATCTTCTGCAGGATCATAAAAGTAACTGCCCCAAGCCCCATAATTCTTCGAAAAAATAACCGTTGCGGTATTGTCTTCATTTACAATCATGTGCATTCCGTACTTACCCGCTGGAAGGTTTTTCCCGCCAATGGTAAGGTCGTGAGTGGTCTTAAAAATGGTGTTCTCGTTGGCTCCTGCCCGCCATGGGGATTCCGCCGCTGTCCCAAATCCAAGATTGTTCATCCCATACGGGACCAATGCTCCCCAGACTTCCCTCTCATTTACGCTAGGTCGGGAGTAAACGATGGTGACATCCGTATTTCCTATCCGTTGGGAAACTTTTGCCATTTGACTTCCCCGTGGTAAAAAGTCCAATTGCGCAAAAGCGGTACTGGACATAAGAAATACGGTCATTAGAATTGTGGCCGAAAAGGCCGAGTAAAATTTTCTCATGGTTCGTTTTTTTGATGTAGTTAATGAATAAACTTTCAAGTTGATGTCCTAAAGTATGCAGCTTCAGGCTTGGATAGCGTTACAACAATGTTAAATAATACTGGAACATGTTAAATAACAATCATTTACCTTGTGCACTTTAAAGTTGAAGGATTCCCTTAAGTGATATTTGAAAATACTACGCCCGCTTTTGTTAACATTCGATGTTTTCTACAAAAATTGGAGTTGAACATCGTAATTTTAAACACAAAAAGCTAGCAAGTTTTTATTCGTACCTTAAATTTGTTGGCTTACCAATTATTGAATGCAACGATGAGTAAAACACTATTTGATAAAGTTTGGGATTCCCATGTGGTCCAGCATATTGAGAATGGTCCAGATGTCCTTTTTATTGACAGGCATTTGGTGCATGAAGTAACAAGTCCCGTAGCTTTTTTGGGATTGAAGAATAGAGGCATCAAAGTACTGTACCCTGAACGTACATTTGCTACGGCAGATCACAACACCCCTACCCGAAACCAACATTTGCCTGTTAAGGACAAACTATCGGCCAATCAACTAAAAGCATTGGAAGAAAATTCCAAGGCCCATAACATCCCATATTGGGGTCTTGGACATAAGAAAAATGGGATTGTGCACGTCATTGGGCCAGAAAATGGGATTACGGTTCCTGGAGCAACCATAGTTTGTGGGGATTCACACACTTCTACCCACGGTGCATTTGGAGCAATTGCCTTCGGAATTGGAACCAGCGAAGTGGAAATGGTCCTTTCCACCCAATGCATTATGCAGCCCAAACCCAAACGAATGCGCATCAATGTGGACGGAGCCTTGAGCAAGGCCGTTACCCCAAAAGATGTGGCTTTGTTTATCATCTCCCAATTGACTACTTCCGGTGCAACCGGATATTTTGTGGAATATGCCGGGGAAGTGTTCAGGAACATGTCCATGGAAGGTAGAATGACCGTTTGCAACTTGAGTATTGAAATGGGCGCCCGTGGTGGGATGATTGCTCCTGACGATAAGACTTTTGAATACATTAAAGGTCGCGAATACACTCCAAAAGGCCAGGATTGGGATACTGCAATGGAATATTGGAAAACTTTATATTCCGATGAAGATGCTGTTTTTGACAAGGAACTTTCCTTCAATGCCAGCGATATAGAACCAATGATCACCTACGGAACCAATCCAGGAATGGGTATGGGTATCCAAAAGTACATTCCGCTTGCAGAAGCCGTTGAAGGCGGTGTGGCCACCTATAAAAAATCCTTGGAATATATGGATTTCAACGAAGGTGAAGCCATGATCGGAAAACCTATTGATTTTGTTTTCTTGGGAAGCTGTACCAATGGTAGGATTGAGGACTTTAGAGCCTTTGCCTCCATCATTAAAGGGAGAAAAAAAGCAGACCATGTGACCGCATGGTTGGTTCCCGGTTCCCACCAAGTGGAAGCAGCCATTAAGGAAGAAGGTATTTTGGACGTTCTTCAAGAAGCTGGTTTTGAGCTTCGTGAACCCGGATGTTCCGCCTGTTTGGCCATGAACGATGATAAGATTCCCGCTGGAAAATATGCCGTGAGCACCTCCAACCGAAACTTTGAAGGAAGACAAGGTCCCGGAGCACGTACCCTATTGGCAAGTCCTCTGGTTGCTGCCGCAGCGGCTGTTACCGGTAAGGTCACTGACCCACGGGAACTCATGGAAGAAGCGTTCGCATAACAATAAACAATGTACAATTGACAATAAACAATGAACCATTATCAATATACCCTGGAGCAATCCATTGTTAATTGAACATTGATAACTGAAAATTAAAAAAACATGGCATACGATAAATTCAACATATTAAAAAGTTCGGCGGTACCCATGCCCATTGAAAACGTGGATACTGACCAAATCATCCCAGCCCGATTCCTTAAAGCCACGGAACGTAAAGGTTTTGGGGACAATTTGTTCCGCGACTGGAGGTACAACTCCGATGACACCCCAAAAGAGCATTTTGTGCTGAACAACCCCATCTACAGTGGAAAAATACTGGTAGGTGGAAAAAACTTTGGTTCCGGGTCATCCCGGGAACATGCCGCTTGGGCTGTATACGATTACGGATTCCGTTGTGTGGTTTCCAGTTTCTTTGCTGATATTTTTAGGAATAACTGCTTGAACATTGGGGTTTTGCCCGTGCAGGTAAGCCCAGAATTTTTGGACAAGATTTTTACGGCCATTGAATCCAATCCCAATACAGAGTTGGAAGTAAACCTTCCTGAACAAAAAATCACCATTTTAGAAACTGGTGAAAGCGAAAGCTTTGACATCAACGGATATAAAAAACAAAATATGCTCAACGGTTTTGATGATATTGACTACTTGTTGAACATCAAAAATGATATCGAGGAATTTGCCGAAAAAACTCCTTTGTAGGCAGCAAAAAACCCGTCAGTAACGTAAAAATGAAGGCACGCACCGTTGAAATCATGGACACCACCCTTAGGGATGGTGAACAAACCTCTGGGGTTTCGTTTTCAGTCTCCGAGAAGCTCACATTGGCAAAGTTGCTATTGGAAGAACTTCGGGTAGACCGCATCGAAGTTGCATCCGCACGTGTTTCTGAAGGAGAGCTTAAGGCAGTACAGAACATCACGGAATGGGCCGCTACCGAAGGTTATATTTCAAAAGTGGAGGTGCTTACCTTTGTGGACAATGGTGTATCCTTGGATTGGATGGTAAAAGCTGGTGCCAAGGTGCAAAACTTGCTAACCAAGGGGTCACTGAATCATCTTACCCATCAACTCAAGAAAACACCCGAGCAACATTTTTCAGAAATTGCCGCTGTAATCCAAAAAGCTCAGGAACTGGGCATTGAAACCAATGTTTATCTTGAAGATTGGAGCAATGGTATGCGAAATTCCAAAGAGTATGTTTACCAATTTTTGGATTTTCTTACCGCCCAACCTGTAAAACGAATTTTGTTGCCCGATACCTTAGGGGTATTGACGCATGGTGAGACAGGCCTATTTTTCAAAGAGATCATTGAAAAATATCCAAACTCACATTTCGATTTTCATGGGCATAATGATTACGACCTCAGCGTGGCCAATGTCATGGAAGCCCTTAAGGCAGGTGCCCGCGGGCTACACCTTACCGTAAATGGTATGGGGGAACGGGCCGGTAATGCCCCCTTGGCCAGCGTAGTGGCCGTTATCAATGACTTTATGCCCGAAATTTCCATCGGGGTCAAGGAATCCTCGCTGTACAAAGTGAGTAAATTGGTGTCGGCATTTACTGGATTTGGCATCCCGGACAACAAGCCAATTGTGGGGGACAATGTATTCACTCAAACTGCTGGTATACATGCAGATGGCGATAGCAAAAAGAACCTTTACTTTAATGATTTATTACCAGAGCGCTTTGGTAGAAAGCGGAAATATGCCCTAGGCAAAACATCAGGCAAGGCCAACATCCAAAAGAACCTTCAGGAACTGGGACTCACCTTGAACGACGAGGAGCTCAAAAAAGTCACCGAGCGCATCATAGAACTGGGCGATAAAAAGGAAAGGGTCACCAAGGATGACCTTCCCTATATCATTTCCGATGTGTTGGACAGCGATCTCCATCAACAAAAGGTGTTTGTAAAGTCCTATGTGCTCACCCACTCCAAAGGACTGAAGCCCTCCACTACCCTTTCCATCGAAATTGAAGGAAAGAGTTATGAGGAAAATGCACAGGGAGATGGACAGTTCGATGCATTTATCAACGCCCTGAAAAAAGTATACAAAAAAGAAGGCAGAGAACTGCCCAAGCTGGTGGACTATGCCGTTAGAATCCCCCCAGGGAGTAATTCGGATGCCCTTTGCGAGACCATCATCACCTGGCAGACCAAGGAGAATGAATTCACTACACGTGGATTGGACTCCGACCAGACCGTATCGGCCATAAAGGCCACAGAAAAAATGCTCAACCTAGTATAGATAATTGTGTTTATTGAAAACTGATAATTAAAGAAATGAAATTAAACATAGCCCTATTGGCCGGGGATGGAATCGGCCCCGAAGTAATAGACCAAGCCGTAAAAGTATCCAATGCCGTAGCAAAAAAATTCGGACATGAAATCAATTGGACGCCTGCCCTTACCGGTGCAGCCGCCATTGATGCCGTAGGAGAGCCCTATCCGGACGAAACCCATGAGGTGTGTGCCAATGCCGATGCCGTACTTTTTGGAGCCATAGGCCACCCCCGCTTTGACAACGACCCATCAGCCAAGGTACGTCCTGAGCAAGGCTTATTGAAAATGCGCCAAAAATTGGGTCTTTTTGCCAATGTACGTCCTACTTTCACTTTCCCGTCTTTGATTGACAAATCCCCATTGAAAAGAGAACGTATCGAGGGCACCGACCTTATCATTCTTAGAGAGCTTACAGGAGGAGTTTATTTTGGTGAGAGAGGAAGAAAGGACAACGGGAACACTGCCTTTGACACCATGACCTATCAACGGTTTGAGATAGAGCGATTAGCCCGTAAAGGTTTTGAAATGGCCCTAAAACGCTCCAAAAAACTTTGCTGTGTGGATAAGGCCAATGTTTTGGAATCCTCTAGATTATGGCGCGAAACAGTACAGAACATGGAAAAGGAGTATCCAGAAGTGGAAGTGTCCTACGAATTTGTAGATGCAGTCGCCATGCGTTTGGTACAATGGCCCAAAGCCTACGATGTTATAATCACCGCCAACCTCTTTGGGGATATCCTAACCGATGAAGCTTCGGTAATTTCTGGTTCCATGGGGTTAATGCCTTCCTCCTCGGTAGGCAGCAAAGTATCGCTTTACGAACCTATTCATGGTTCATATCCACAGGCGGCAGGCAAGAATATTGCCAACCCACTGGCAACCGTGCTTTCGGCGGCCATGTTATTTGAAGACCTTGACCTAATTGATGAAGCTGAGGTAATTCGTGCTGTTGTCAACAAGTCATTGGCTGAAGGCATAGTAACCGAAGATTTGGCCGAAGGCGGTAAATCTTACGGTACCAGTGATGTCGGGGACTGGTTGGCTTCCAATATTTAATCAAACCACAAAAATCAACTTAAAGAGCCCCATTTTGGGGCTTTTTTTATGAGACAAAAGAAGTCTCTTCAACTCAAAACCCCACTACGTCAACCCAAAACCCGTATCCGTCAATTGACCTTCTTTTTTTGTGATAAGCCATGATAGCTTTGGTGCCCAACAAAATCTCAAAAATAATAAGATGGCACTACAAGAGGAATTTGAACAACAGGGCATTTGGTTATTTCGACACCGAAGTTTTTTGCCCATAATTATTATTGTCATTGGGGCAGGCTTATACATCAATACTGAAATACACCCCGAAACATTTTTCCTTAAAGGCACCCCATACGAATTCTACTATGGCCTCTTTTGTTTGGTCGTAGGAATTCTGGGGCAATTCATTAGGGTCATCACCATTGGCTATGTTCCCAAGAACACATCAGGCCGTAATGTAAAGGGTCAAGTGGCCGATACATTAAACACAACTGGTATTTATTCCATAGTGCGTCACCCACTCTACTTGGGCAACTTCTTTATGTGGTTGGGCCCAGCCCTATTGACCGGGAATTTTTGGTTTATCATGGCGTTCTGTTTCCTTTTCTGGGTATATTATGAGCGTATCATGTTCGCCGAAGAGCAATTTTTACGCAAGAAGTTTGGGATGACCTATCTACATTGGTCCGAAAGGGTTCCAGCCTTTATACCCGATTTTAAAAATTATAGACACCCCATCATGACCTTCAATTGGAAAAAAGTCTTGAAGCAGGAGAAAAATGGTCTCTTTAATCTCTTTGTCATCTTTTTTGTTTTTGATGTGATTGGAGAGCTCATTATAGGGGGCACCAACTTCAATCTTATCTTTTTGGGAGGTTTTATCGTTTCAGGAGTCAGTTTTATAGTTTTGACCTTCTTAAAACGACGAACTACCGTCTTGCAAGTTGAAAATAGGTTGCGGTAAGGACTCTTTATTTCTATTTACATATAGCAGCCTTTCTATCATAATAATTATGAATATCAATACACTAATTATGCAAAGCCACACTTGTCTATTTATGAAATAAGTAGTCTGCATTGATTAAAAAAGCCTTGGAGAGATGCCAAGGCTTTTTTTTACACCAAAGCAATACTAGAGATTTCTCGTTGTCCCGATAACCATCGGGACTCACTCGAAATGACATCGAAGCGTTCCTGTCATTTCGAACTGTCATCCTGAGCTCAGTCGAAGAAGTATGTGAGAAATCTGTTCTGCTATAAAATATAATCCGTGCTCAAAAAATTGCTCACCTTAGCTTCCAATAACTGTTCAATGGTCTCATTGTTGAGGTCGTTGTCCTTAAAGGCTACAAAAGTCCGTATGGAGAACGAACGCAGGGCATCATGTACACTCAAGGTGGACTGGGCTGAATCCTTTCGCCCCGTAAACGGGTACACATCCGGGCCACGCTGGCAGGAGCTGTTCAAATTCACCCGGCAAACGAGGTTTGCCAAGGAATCAATAAGCGGTGAAAGTGTATACACATCCTTCCCGAACAAACTCACCTGCTGACCATAGTTGCTTTCAGCCATATCATCCAAAGGTTCCTCAATGTCCTTGAACGAAACAACGGGAATTATGGGTCCAAACTGCTCTTCTTCATACACCCGCATATCCTTGGAAACCGGATATAACACTGCTGGCCAGATGTAGTTATCAAAATGTTTTCCTCCTTTTTTGTTCATCACCTTGGCCCCTTTTGTTTTGGCATCATCCAACAGTTCTTGGATATAGGCAGGCTTACCGGGCTCTGGGAGCGGGGTAAGGTTCACTCCCTCATCCCACGGGTTTCCAAACTTAAGAGCATCGACTTTTTCTGAGAAACGCTTTAGGAACTCTTCCTTGATATCCTCGTGCACATAGACCACTTTGAGCGCCGTACAACGTTGTCCATTAAAGGACAGCGTACCGGCAATACATTCATTGATAGTGAGGTCCAAATCGGCATCGGGCAATACAATGGCTGGGTTCTTGGCTTCCAAGCCCAACACCAAGCGCAATCTGTTGCTCTTGGGGTGCTGTTCTTGTAATGCATTGGCCGATTTACTATTGCCTATAAGGGCCAAGACGTCTATTTTGCCTGTTTTCATAATGGGGGCCGCCACGGCCCTCCCTCTTCCGAAAAGAATATTTACCACGCCTTTAGGAAAACTACTCTTAAAAGCTTCCAAAAGGGGTGTAATCAACAAAACTCCATGTTTTGCAGGTTTAAATACAGTAGTGTTCCCCATAATGATGGCAGGAATCAACAATGCAAAAGTTTCGTTCAACGGGTAGTTATATGGTCCCAAACAGAGTACCACTCCCAGTGGCCCTCTACGAATATGGGCATAGACCCCATCATGCTTTTGAAACTTGGCGCTATCCCTATCCAACTGCTTATATTCCTCAATGGTATCATAAATATACTCTACGGTACGATCAAATTCCTTATAGGAATCTGGCAGCGACTTGCCAATCTCCCACATCAGTAATTTCACCACCTCATCGCGCTTTTGCTCCATTTTCTTCACAAAGGATTCCATGCATTCAATGCGGTCCTTCACTTTCATGGTGGGCCATACACCTTGCCCTTTGTCGTAAGCCGCCAATGCCGCATCCAAAGCCTCCATGGCCTCGGGCTCTCCCATATCGGGAATACTGCCCAAAGTGGTAGGGGCATAATCATTGGTGGAAGAAATTGTAGAAACCACAGGGGTTGTGCTGCCCTCCCATTTACGGAGTTCACCATTGACCAGGTAGGTTCCTTGGTGGATTTCTTGAGTAATTTGAAATGCTTCGGGTATTTTAGTTTTAGTTGCAGGCATAGGTTGTGATTATTGTTGTTAGTGTTCAAAAAAAGTCGCCCATTCATCACAAAGCTAACATAAAAATAGCTGTAAATCGGCTTGTTTTCAAAGGTTTCCCATCGAAAACGATAGAGTTTACACCAGTTTCAAAATAAGCTCAGAATTTGTTAAAAAGGTCACACCAGATACTGAAAAAGATCAGGCTTATTATTGAGATAATCCCCAAAGAAGTTGTTGGCCTTCATCCTCTTGATCAAAGGTTCCAGGTCTTCTGCCGATTTTAGTTCTATGCCCACCACTGCGGGGGCATTTTCCCTACTCGATTTCTTGGAGTATTCAAAATGAGTAATGTCATCGTTAGGCCCCAAGATGTCAGCAACAAATTCTTTGAGTGCTCCCGGACGTTGCGGAAACCTCACAATAAAATAGTGCTTTAAATTGGCGTACAACAAAGCACGCTCCTTAATTTCGGCGGTTCGGGTAATGTCGTTGTTGCTTCCACTGATAATGCAGACCACATTCTTGCCTTTGATTTCATCGGAAAAATCATCCAATGCGGCAATAGTCAATGCCCCTGCTGGTTCCACCACAATGGCATCCCGATTATACAAGTCCAATATAGCCTGACAGACTTTCCCTTCGGGAACAGTCGCCATTTTGTGAAGATGGTCTCTACAAATAGGAAAGGTCAATTGCCCCACTTTCTGAACAGCGGCCCCATCAATAAACTTGTCAATCTGTTGAAGCTCCACTAGTTTTCCATTATCGATGGATTCTTTCATGGAAGGGGCTCCTTGGGGCTCCACTCCAATAATCTTGGTACTTGGGGACAATGCATGAAAGGTGGCACAAAGTCCAGAGGCCAATCCCCCGCCCCCTACGGCAGCAAAAACATAGTCAACTGGAACATCGGTCTGCTGAAGCAATTCCAATCCCACAGTTGCTTGTCCTTCAATGATTTTTTCATCATCAAACGGGTGGACAAAGGTTTTTCCTTCCTCCTCGCAAAATAATTGGGCTGCTTTATTGGAATCATCAAAGGTATCTCCCTCCAAAACCACCTTTACCCAATCGCCGCCAAACATCATGGTCTGGTCTATTTTTTGTCTTGGGGTCACTACAGGCATGTAAATGGTTCCTTTTACCTGCAAATGACTACAAGCAAAGGCCACGCCCTGGGCATGGTTACCTGCGCTGGCGCAGACAACCCCTCTCTTTAATTCTTCTTTGGAAAGCGAACTGATTTTATTGTATGCACCTCGAATCTTGTAACTCCGAACGCGGTGCAGGTCTTCTCTTTTCAATAAAATATTGGCCCCATATTTTTTTGAATAACGGATGCTCTGTTGTAAAGGCGTAACCTCGGCCACCTGGCCAATCGTCTTTGCAGCTTGGTATATGTCCGCTATTTGAGGGAAATAGGCATCCACGGTCTTCTTCATGGGGCCAATATCTATATTATGCTATAGGCTTCATAGCCGTCATTGATGCACGCAAACGAGCTCCCACAACCTCTACGTCATGTTCGCGAATAGCTTTGTTCACTGCAATTAGCTTAACATTGTCCACACCGCTGTCTTTTCCTTCTCCAAAGTGTTTGCCAATAACGTCTGTTTCCACTTTTTTCATGAAATCGGTCAACAAAGGCTTACAAGCATGGTCAAACAAATAGCAACCATACTCAGCGGTATCGGAAATTACCCGGTTCATCTCGAACAATTTCTTTCTTGCTATGGTATTCGCAATCAATGGAGTTTCATGTAGAGACTCATAGTAAGCAGATTCCCCAATGATTCCAGATTCTGTCATGGTCTCATAGGCCAGTTCCACACCAGATTTTACGAAAGCAACCATTAACACCCCATTATCATAGTAGCCTTGCTCAGAAATGGCCACATCTCCTGCAGGTGTCTTTTCAAATGCAGTCTCTCCAGTTTCTGCTCTCCAATCCAATAGGTTTTTATCACCATTGTCCCAATCTTCCATCATGGTTTTAGAGAAATGACCACTCATGATGTCATCCATATGCTTTTGGAATAAAGGACGCATAATGTCCTTCAGCTCCTCTGCCAAATCAAAGGCTTTGATTTTGGCCGGGTTGGACAAACGGTCCATCATATTGGTAATCCCGCCTTGTTTCAACCCTTCAGTAATGGTTTCCCAACCGTATTGAATCAATTTGGATGCATATCCCGCATCAATGCCTTTTTCGATCATTTTATTGAACGAAAGGATAGATCCTGTCTGTAGCAATCCACAAAGAATGGTTTGCTCCCCCATCAAATCTGATTTTACCTCAGCCACAAAGGAAGATTCAAGCACACCAGCCTTATCACCACCGGTAGCAGCAGCATAGGCCTTGGCTTGTTCCAACCCTTTTCCTTCAGGGTCATTTTCTGGGTGAACGGCTATTAGCGTAGGAACACCAAAACCTCTCTTGTATTCTTCCCGTACTTCAGAACCAGGACTCTTAGGAGCAACCATGATAACAGTAATGTCTTCACGTACCTGCATTCCCTCCTCCACTATGTTAAATCCATGGGAATAGGAAAGTGTAGCGCCTTTCTTCATCAAGGGCATAACAGTGCTTACCACATTGGTATGTTGCTTGTCCGGAGTCAGGTTGATGACCAAATCTGCGGTAGGGATCAATTCCTCGTAGGTACCTACCGTGAAGTTATTCTCTGAAGCATTCTTAAAAGATTGTCTTTTCTCTTTGATGGCCGCTCCCCGCAGCGCATAGGAAATGTCCAATCCGGAATCTCTCATGTTCAACCCTTGGTTCAACCCTTGGGCCCCACAGCCCACAATTACAATTTTCTTACCTTTTAGAGCGGTAACACCATCAGCAAACTCGCTGGGGTCCATAAACCTGCATTTTCCCAATTGGGTCAATTGCTCGCGAAGTGATAGTGTGTTGAAGTAATTTGCCATTTTCTGTATTTGATTTTCTATTTATTGATTTTGAAATTCTGCTAAAATGTTGGTGATCGGCATAGCCGCCTTGCTCACGGCTATCCTGCCCGAACGAACAAACTGCATTATACCATATGGTTCAAGGGCATCGTGCATTTCGTCAATTTCATGGCGTCGACCTGTTTTGGCCAAGACAAAGAAATCCCTGCTCACAGTAACAATCTGAGAATTGCTTTCTTTGATGATATTTTGAATTTGGCGTTCATCAAACAACAAATGCGATGCTATTTTGAACAAAGCCGATTCTTGATAAATGGTCTCATCGTCTGTATGGTAATAGGCTTTGATTACCTCTACCTGCTTCTCAATCTGATTGACAATCTTGCGTGCCCAATCTTCTGTGGAATGAATCACAATCGTGAATTTTGATACATTTTCAATTTCTGACTTTGAGACATTTAAGCTTTCTATGTTAATGTGTCTCTTTAAGAATATTCCCGATATCCTGTTGAGCAATCCCACATTGTTTTCGGAATACACCGATATGGTATACCATTGATTTTTCATGTTCATTTTAATTTAACCGCAACTATAAGTCCAGTGGACCAATTCATTTTTGTAATTGTTATATCTTCTCTCCTTTCCAATTCTTGAATCAATTCTTTTGCCTTTTCCTCATGACCCGCGGGCCAATTGGGTTGTCTTATCATGTCGTCGATGATGTAAAACCCACCTACCTTCAGTAAAGCCAACGTTCCGTCCAGATGGCTATACTTTCCGGGCCAAGCATCTGCAAAAATCAAATCGAAAGGCTTGCCTTCATAGGATTCCAACCATTCACCTGCATCGGCACAAATCAGTTTCACTCGGGAGTCCTCCTTAAAAAAGGTGCTGGCAATCTGTACAAGCTCCGAATCGTTGTCCACACTGGTACTATGCGAATCTCCATCCATTCCTTTGATCATCCATGACAAGGACAGACCTATCCCAGTGCCCAACTCCAAGAAATTCCCTTTGGGTTTTGACGCCACCAAGGTTTTCAAGAGGGTGCCCACATACATATCCGAGCACATGGAAAACCCCATTTCTCTTGACTTGGCCACTAAAGCCGTATACTTGGACGGTGCGTCCAAAATTTGGGCTTGATCCATTTATTTCAACCTTATGTCGGAAACCGATGCTCCGGCTGGAATCATAGGAAACACGTTATCTTCTTTCTCTACTTTAACTTCCAAGAAATACGGATTTTTGGAGGCCATCATTTCTTCAATGGCAGATTTAAGTTCCGAGCGCTCCGTTACTCTCCTGGATTGGATATGATACCCCTCAGCAATCTTGACAAAGTCTGGGTTCGTCATTACCGTAGAGGCATATCTGCTTTCAAAGAACAGCTCTTGCCATTGGCGCACCATTCCCAAGTGGTCGTTGTTCAATACCACAATTTTTACAGGGACATTATGTTGGAAAATAACTCCAAGCTCCTGGATGGTCATTTGATAGCCCCCATCTCCTATGATGGCCACTACTTCACGATCCATAGCTCCCATTTTGGCCCCAATGGCCGCAGGAAGGGCAAATCCCATGGTTCCCAATCCTCCCGAAGTAATATTACTCTTGGTCTGCTTAAACTTAGCATATCTGCATGCAATCATCTGATGTTGACCAACGTCTGTAACAATAACCGCTTCATGCTTGGAAGCAATGTTTATTTGCTCCACAACTTCACCCATGGTTAGTTTTTCCTTTGTTGGGTGAATATCTTTTTCAATGACGGTGTCAAATTCTATTTGGTGCTTCTTGTCAAACTCCGCTCTCCACTCTTTGTGTTCGTTCTTGTTCACCAAGGGCAAAAGCAAGTCCAAGGTCTGTTTGGCATTTCCCAGAACAGCCAAATCCACCTTAACGTTTTTATTTATTTCCGCAGGGTCTATCTCAAAATGAATGATCTTGGCCTGCTTGGCGTAGGTATCCAGATTACCGGTTACCCGGTCATCAAAACGCATTCCTATGGCCAAAAGGACATCACACTCGTTTGTTAGGACATTAGGACCGTAATTTCCGTGCATACCTACCATACCCACGTTCATAGGGTGGCTTGTATCCAAGGCAGAAAGCCCCAAAATAGTCCATGCTGCGGGAATACCAGCTTTTTCCACCAAAGCCTTGAGTTCCTCTTCAGCTTCACCCAAAATAATTCCTTGCCCAAAAACAATGTAGGGCTTTTTGGCATTGTTAATCAATTCAGCTGCAGCCTCAATAGTCTTCAAATCGGGCTCAGGAGCCGGTTTATAACTTCTTACCCCTGTGCACTTTTCATACACAAAATCAAACTCTTCCACTTGGGCATTCTTGGTGATATCAACCAATACCGGGCCCGGTCTCCCCGATTTAGCTAAATAGAAAGCCTTAGCCATAATTTCGGGGATTTCTTCAGCACGGGTAACTTGGTAATTCCATTTGGTCACTGGAGTTGAAATTCCAACAATATCAGTTTCCTGAAATGCATCGGAACCCAACAAATGTCTGAACACCTGACCTGTAATGCATACCATTGGTGTGGAGTCTATCTGTGCATCAGCCAGTCCTGTCACCAAATTGGTAGCGCCAGGTCCTGAAGTAGCCATGGCCACACCTACTTTTCCACTTACGCGTGCATATCCTTGTGCCGCATGGGTAGCTCCTTGCTCATGTCTTGTAAGAATATGTGTCAGCTTGTCTTGAAACTTGTACAATTCGTCATATACTGGCATAATGGCCCCACCAGGGTAGCCGTAGATAAGGTCCACACCTTCTGCCAAAAGACAATGTATAATTGCTTCTGCACCGGTTATGCGTATAGATGTAGTCTTTTTGTTCTCTTTTTTTTGTGCTTTCAATGTTTCCATGAGCCTTAATTTTTGGAAATACTATCCTTTCCCAATATGGGCATTGTATGTTTTTTTAAAATAAATCAGTAACACATCCTTTTGAGGCGGATGAAACCGTTTTAGCGTACTTATATAGACTTCCTGATTTTATTTTCAGTTCAGGTTGCTTCCACGCCTTTTTTCTTTGTTCGAATTCTTCATCCGAAATATTGATGTTTATGGTATTCTTAACAGCATCTATGGTTATTTCATCCCCATCTTTCACCAATGCTATTCCTCCACCAACTTGTGCTTCGGGAGAAACATGCCCCACCACAAAGCCATGGGACCCTCCTGAAAACCTACCATCGGTAATCAACGCAACATCTTTACCCAAACCTGCGCCCATAATGGCAGAGGTGGGTTTCAGCATTTCGGGCATTCCAGGAGCTCCTTTTGGTCCCTCATAGCGAATGACCACCACATCTCCTTTTTGTACTTTTCCTGTATGAATGCCTTCGTTTACTTCAACTTCACTGTTAAAAACCCTTGCGGTACCGGTAAAACTCAAACCTTCCTTACCTGTAATCTTGGCCACAGCACCTTCCGAGGCCAAATTGCCATAAAGAATTCGAATGTGTCCCGTTTCTTTGATAGGCTGGTCCAAAGGTCTGATAATGTCCTGCCCTTCTGCCAAGTCTGGGGCATCCAATAAATTTTCAGCCAATGTTCTACCTGTAACTGTGATGCAATCTCCATGAAGCATCCCCTTCTTCAACATATATTTTAGGACCGCAGGAACACCCCCAACCTTATGAAGATCTTCCATGAGGTATTTCCCACTGGGCTTTAAATCGGCCAGTAAAGGAGTGGTTTCACTTATCCTTGTGATATCATCCAAAGTAAAGTCCACCTGCGCAGCATGGGCAATAGCCATAAAGTGCAGGACAGCATTTGTAGATCCACCTAAAACCGTTACCAGTCTAAATGCATTTTCCAATGACTTTTTAGTGACGATATCTTTTGGTTTGAGGTCCTTTTGCAGTAGATTCAGTAAGGCAGTCCCTGCAGCTTCACAATCCGCATTCTTATTTTGGTTCACAGCTGGTATTGAGGAGTTAAACGGCAAAGACATTCCCATGGCCTCTATGGCCGATGCCATGGTGTTGGCCGTATACATTCCTCCACATGCTCCGGCACCCGGACATGCTTTGTGGATTACTTCCTTATATTCGGTTTCATCAATGGTTCCCGCCACCTTTTGTCCATACGCTTCAAATGCGGAAATGATATCCAATTTCCTGTTATTGTGGCATCCTGGAGCAATGGTTCCTCCATACACTAAAATGGAAGGTCTGTTCAAACGCAATTGTGCCATTAAAGCTCCCGGCATGTTTTTATCACAACCCACAACGGTCACCAAACCATCGTAACTCATGGCTTGAACCACAGTTTCCATAGAATCTGCGATAATGTCCCGCGAGGGCAGTGAATACCGCATTCCGGGCGTTCCGTTGGAAATTCCATCACTGACTCCAATGGTATTAAAAATGAGCCCAACCATATTGGTAGACTCCACTCCCTTTTTCACCTCTAATGCCAAATCGTTCAAGTGCATGTTACAAGGATTTCCCTCATAACCTGTACTGGCGATGCCTATCAATGGTTTTTGTAAATCTTCATCGGTCAACCCAATGGCATGCAACATGGCTTGTGCAGCGGGAAGGGTTGGGTCTTGGGTCACATTTTTACTAAACTTGTTCAGTTCCATTATCAAATTTCGTTCAAATCGAGATTTCTATTGAATTTACTTCAGTAATTCAAAGATAGATGTTTAAAAAACCCTATATTTTTAACAGTTTCGGGCTGTTTAAATCCATTTGAATTATAATCAATATACCATACTGATTATCAGCTATTTGTGCTGAAAAAAATCCAATATTCATTTATTTTTTATTCCAAAAGAAAAGGGCCTGTATCAAATTTGATACAGGCCCTTTCCATCAACAGCAAGTCTGTATCATTCCAAATTTGGAACAATAATGACGACACCGTTGACTAGAATAGTTCTTTTCATACGTCAATGTTACAAAAAAATATTCTGAAACAAACCTATCCTTAAAAAATATTTGATTTTTTATACAAGCCTAAATGAGAGCTTATCTCCCATTTTCTTTTGTGCCAGTATGTCCATAGCTTGTTCGGAGAGCTGAAGTACCCTTGGATATCCACCTGTGGTCTGCCCGTCCTTCATTAAAATAATTAATCTGCCTGCGGGAGTAAACTGGACGGTTCCCGGCAAGGTTCCAGATGTGAGCATGGACACTTCATGGCCCGGGATCACTTCCTTAAGTTGGTATGCCATGCGATTGTTTTCCTTGGACACCGTGAATGGTTTTGAAAAAATATCTGCTAATTGTGTATCAGACAGGATATCAAACTCAGGGCCTTTGAACACTTCCAATTCCTTGGCCAAAAAATGATTTTCAATCTTCACTTCCGATATCATTGGCGAGTAAGCAGCCTTTTCATACGGAATCCCATCCCCATCCTTAATTCTTTTCTTTGATGTGACTGGGAAATACTGGGAACGACTTTGCAAAACTTTTTCGGTTAGAAAACCTCCTTTAACAGCCAAGTATCCCCTAAGACCTGCTTCTAATTTGCCGTAAGAAAGAATATCCCCCGATGACACTTGCACTACCTGATAATTCTCAACGGGTATATTGTTAAGCGTAGCGGAAATATTGGCTCCAGAGAGGCATATAGCAGTGGGGGCATCAAACTGGAGTGTTGGTCCGGTCATTGTAATCTCCAATACGGCCGCATTTGGGTCATTTTCCAAAAGAAGATTGGCTTTTTTTACCGAATCCGTATCCATGGCCCCAGAAATAGGTACTCCAATATCACGGTATCCAAATCTACCCAAATCTTGAATGGTTGTAAAAAAGCCCGATTTTAAAACCTTAAGCATTCAACTCAGTTTTTTCAGGTTTATAAATGCCTACCTCCCCTTCTATTTTATGCAAGTCGTATTCGGCCTTGGATATTTGCTGAAATTGTATTTTGTCCCCAACCTTTATAAAACAAGGTTCCTTTAATTTTGGGTTGAATAGATTCACCGGACAATTCCCAATGATGTTCCATCCTCCAGGGGAGTCCTGTGGATAAATGCCCGTTTGTTTACCCGCCAATCCTACGGAGCCTTTTGCCACTTGTAACCGAGGTTCTGCCCGTCTGGGTATTTCCAAGGTTTGGGGCAATCCACCCAAATACATAAATCCCGGCAAAAAACCTATCCCATAGACAACATATTGATGTGATGTGTGCTGTAGAATCAACTCCTCGATGGATAGTTCCAATTTCTTGGCGACTTCTTCCAAATCAATGCCAAACTCCAAATCATAACACACTGGTATCTGCCATAAATGTTGGGCCCGCCTTATTTTAATATTCTCCAACTTGGCGTGACAGTCCAAAACCACCTTTTTGATTTGCTCAAAATCCAAATGCTCTTTATTGCATACCATGGTCAAGGAATTGTATGCAACGGACATCTCCCAACCAGGAAGTTTCAACTCTTTAAAAGCATCATAAAAATCGAGGATGTTCGCCAAAATGGCTTCTTCAACTTGGTTGGGCCATTCAATAAGTATGGCACGTTCTCCAAAGGGCTTGATGGTTATGGGGTAACTTTTCACTTTTGTAATAGTACCTGGTGGTTGGGCAATTCTTCCGAAAGATACATCAATATTTCCAATGCGGAAGTGGTATCGCCATGCACACAAAAAGTTTGTGCTTCAATTTTTATTTCCTCACCTGAGACCGTCAATACCTTATTCTCCTTTATCATTGGAACCATATGTTTTAAGACACTTTTAGGGTCCTGAATTAGAGCATTTTCCAGTTTTCGGGAAACCAATTCCAAATCATCGGTATAGTTTCTGTCCGCAAAAGCCTCAAATCGAACTTTATAACCTTTGAGCAGGGCCTTTGACTCCATCACTGAGCCAAACGGAACATATAAAAATGCCTTCTCCTTATACTGGTTTATCGCATCCAAATAGATTTCGGCCAAATTTTCATCCTTTGCTGTTTGGTTGTACAAAGCCCCATGCGCCTTAATATGATGCAGCTTGACCTCCTCACTTTGCAAAACCTCCATAAAAGTTTTCAACTGATCCCGGATGCTGTTCTGTAGTTCTTGGGGTGAAATATCCATGACCTCCCTTCCAAAATTCACTTTGTCCGGATAGGAAGGATGCGCCCCTACCTTTATATGATGCTTTTTGGCCAAATTTACAATCCGTCGCATGGTGGTTTCATCTCCGGCATGTCCACCACAAGCAATATTACAGGAGCTTATGTAGGGAAAAAGCAAAGCTTCATTGCCCATTCCTTCTCCCACATCGCAATTAATATCTATAAACCATTGTTTCATCTACAACAATCCCGTTACGGTGAGAATACTTTTCAAGCCTAAAAAAATGGTAAATCCCACAATGCCTACTCCGATAGCATTCTGAGCTGTGGTATTTCTATAAGACCCCATTACTGACTTTCGGTTCACAATCCACAACAACAGAATTGCCATTATGGGCAGCAGTATTCCGTTCGCCATCTGGGCAAATTGGATGACTTGAATAGGTTTTATATCAAACGATAAAAAGAAAACTCCACAGAACAATATAAAGCTCCAAACCATTTTGAACCTTTTGTCCTGCATTCCCCCACTCCAACCAAAACAACTGCTAGCCACAAAAGCAGCGGCAAGGGATGCGGTTATGGCAGAAGTGACGCCAGCAGCCAATAGACCAATGGCCATAAGATGTACCGCCATTTTTCCAAATAGTGGCTCCAAGCCCCTGGCCATATCCAAAACATGGTTTACATCATCTATAGGTGCCGCAGAAGCGGTGACCAAGATAGCCAAGGATACCAGACCACCCAACCCAATGGAGATGGCCGTATCCCACTTCACCGCTTTCAAGTCTTTATCGGATTTCCATTTTTCCTTTACCAAAGAGGCATGGAGAAAAAGGTTGTAGGGCACCACAGTGGTTCCTACCAAGGCAACAATGGTCAACAAACTGCCTTCGGGCAGGCTAGGAACAAACATACCTTGTAATATATCCGAAACGGAAGGCTGGGTCAAAAAAGCACATATCACAAAACATACGCCCATTAGAGCAACCAATCCCGCAAAAATCCGCTCCAACAATTTATAATTGCTGAACCAAAGCAAAAGAAAGATTGCAACTCCCACTAAAAGTGGATAAAAAGGCATTAGTGATTTATCGGGAAAAAGTTGTTCAAGTCCCAAGGTGGCACCGCCAATATTTCCAGCCTCATAAGCTGCATTACCAATTAGAATGGCTCCCAAGACCATCGCTACCACTATTTTTTTTGCCCAAGGACTTGTCAGCTCGTTTTTTACCACATCCACAAGTCCTGTTTGTGCCACTACCCCTATTCTTCCGGCCATTCCCTGAAGTGCAATCGTGGCCAGAATGGATACGAACAAAGCCCAGATAAGGGCATAACCAAACCGAACCCCTGCCAAAGTACACATGGCAATGGTACCGGGGCCCACAAATGCTGCAGCCACCAAAACCCCTGGGCCAATTTTTTTCCACATATCCGTGTTGATTTCTTGGCGTTCAAAATAAGAGGATATTGGGAGAAATGCTGCATTTCATCCAAAAAAATGCATTTCGTCTAAAAGTGGGGTGTTTTATATCGACAATTTATACGATAATGGAAAAGCAAAAGTTATAATAATCCCAAATCATACATAGACCTAAACCGAACAAATACTTATGACATGTAAGGATTGCGCCAGAAGTATCGGACACGAACAATACAGGGAATCTTTAGACTCCCTAAGTGTAGCACTTTGCGAAAGACATACCAGACTCATTAAAAGGGTCATCCTAAATAACAATACCCCATTAGAGGCCATACAACTCTTTTACGCACTAAAAGAAGCTGGGGCCAACCCCATGTTGGAATGGTGGGATGGCAAACGCTCCGTGGACATTGCCATTTCCCGGGTAAAACTCAATATAGAAATAGACAAAGATTACAATATGATTACCCATGAGCAAGCCATCAACGATTTAGAAGATGCCATGCACTCGTTTAAAAATGGGTTTACAACCATACGGATTCCCCATTTGGCCGTGAAGTACTATCTTGAAGATACCGTTCAGAATATTTTGGGGATCATCTCTGGTCTTAAAGCAAACATCAAGGCTATCTAGTTGCAAAACTGCAACTTGTTGTCCAACTTGGTTTCCTTATATTCCAAAATGTTGATGACAATGGGGTCTTCCCCAATGTTCTCCAAATCGTTTATATAGTTTTTCCCCCGATACTCAAAATATTCAGTATCCCCTGAATCCAACTTAACCATGTCTATTTTGCCATTCCCGTAACGGGTCAAGGCCAATCCACCTGTTGTACACACCCAACCATAATTGGTATTGTGCTTTCTAAAAGGAATCCGTTGCCGTGGTGCCAGGCGTAGCTCCCATAATTTCACACTTTCATTTTCAAACACCAACCGATCGCTCAACGATTGTGTAATTTCTTGATGCAGCAACTCATCTATCTTCTCTTGCTCCCACGGGTCGAAATTTCCTGCAGGATTCAACTCTACACATTGCATTACAGTACACTAATTTAAAAACGGCTGCAAAATTATTGTATAATTCTTTCAATAACCGATTGAAAAACAATGTTTAACGTATTTTTTGCACTTTTGCCGTTTTTTTCGAGTTTTTTTATCATTTTGAATATGAAGTCCTTATAACCTCTTCTATTCATTCAAGAAAATCACCCTAACCACCCCTCACGATCTAAACTTCTGTATTGAATAGCTTCGGAAATATGGTTTTCTTTTATATGGGAAGCATTCTCCAAGTCAGCAATGGTTCTAGATACTTTTAATATCCTATCATAGGCCCGTGCAGAAAGGTTCAACCGCTTCATGGCCATTTTCAAAAGTTCTCTGGACGGATTGTCCAAAACGCAGAATTTTCTAATGTTCTTGGGGCCCATCTGCGCATTGTAATGTATACTTTCCGTATCCCTAAACCTTTGAATCTGTATTTCTCGTGCTGCCATTACACGCTTTCTAACCATAAAGCTATCCTCTCCGTTCCTTTCCTCTGATAGCTTATCGAAAGGCACTGGGGTCACCTCAATATGAATGTCGATTCGGTCCAACAAGGGCCCTGATATCTTGCCAAGGTATCGTTGCATTTCTGCTGGGGATGAAGTCACCGGGGCATCCGGGTCATTGAAATATCCTGAAGGACTTGGGTTCATGCTGGCCACCAACATAAAACTACTGGGGTAAGTTACGGTGTATTGGGCCCTGGCTATGGTGACTTCCCTATCTTCCATGGGTTGCCTCATTACTTCCAACACCCTTCGTTCAAATTCCGGAAGCTCGTCCAAAAAAAGTATTCCATTATGGGCCAAGGAAATTTCACCGGGCTGTGGATAACCTCCTCCGCCTACCAATGCAGCACTGCTTATGGTGTGGTGTGGATTCCTGAAAGGTCTTTGGCTCATCAAGCCTTGATTTTTAACCTTCCCCACCACACTATGGATTTTAGTAGTCTCCAAGGCCTCTTGCAAGGTCATTGGTGGTAATATGGAAGGTAGTCGCTTGGCCAACATGGTCTTTCCCGCTCCCGGTGGTCCTATCAAAATAATATTATGCCCGCCAGCTGCCGCAATTTCCATGCATCGTTTTATGCTCTCTTGCCCCTTTACATCGGCAAAATCGAATTCCGGATGGTCTATATTATTGTAAAATTCCTTTTGGGTATCTACTATGGTTTGATGCAGTGGGGTTCCGCAATCAAAATAATCAATTACTTCCTTAATGTTCTCTACACCATAAACTTCCAAACCATTGACCACTGCGGCCTCGGAAGCATTGTCCTTGGGAAGGATAAATCCTTTAAATCCTTCCGCTTGTGCTTTTATGGCTATGGGTAAGGCACCTTTTATGGGCTGAAGGCTCCCGTCCAACGAAAGCTCACCCATGATCAAATAATCTTCAATACCATTGGATTTAATTTGTTCTGAAGCCGTCAATATCCCCAAAGCTAAGGTAAGATCATAGGCAGAACCTTCTTTTCGCATATCGGCTGGGGCCATGTTGATCGTAATCTTCTTACCGGGAATTTTGTAACCAATATTCTGCAGAGCTGCAGCTATCCGATAATTACTTTCCTTTATGGCATTGTCGGGCAAGCCGACTAAATGGTAACCCACGCCTTTATCAATATTTACTTCTACAACAATGGTTGTTGCCTCGATGCCAAATACGGCGCTTCCATAGACTTTTATGAGCATTTGGGACTTCTTGTTAAATCATCCCAAAAAGTAAATAATCTCTATCAACAATTATCCCCCGTTTGACGGATACCGGGTTCCCAGTTGACGTAAGCCTATTTAGAACCAACGGATTTTTTTAACGACATCATTCTTTAGTGAAGATAAGTACGGATTCCGCAGTACTTTCAATCTCTTCTTGGTTCATCATCATTTTTCGGAACTTGCCTTGTGCATACATTTCCGCCTGATCTTTGTAGTGTTTGCTGAACGGGTTACCTGATTGCCCTGTGGGCAAAATGCTGATACTGTTCTCTATATCTGAAAAATCAACAATACGTCTGGTAGACGGCCCAGAGTTTACTTTGTAAAGCCCTGTGCTATCGTAGGGGAAAGCTAAATTGTTGATAACCTCACGGCTTCCTTCAACCGAGAACGGCCCCACATTGAAGTATTTTCGCAGTGATTCCACCTGACCTATTGGGTGCGGATGTTCCAATGTATGAACCTTGTCCCATGTCCATTGGCTGGGATCAGGACCAAAGTCCTCTACCAGGGAAATCCATGCATCCGAAAAAGATTTTAAGACTATGTCCCTGCGGGTTTCCACCACATCCTTGGTGTTCACATTATCCCACCACTGCCCTTCGGCCATATTAGCGCCCCATGCAATCTGTCGTTTAAAGAGATGGGTTGCCAAAAACTTATTGAACATTTCTTCACCCATCTCATCTTCCATGGTATTCTTTACAGTAAAATATTCGCATCTGTGGTATAAGGTAGGTACCGTACTGTTCAAGGAGTAACGGCCATCCCAGTTTTTTAGGGAATCTACCTGTACCAATTGTTCCTTGGTAAGCAAGGTTACATCGAACATTTTGATTAGTTCTGTGATCAAGGAAGGATTAACGGAAGAGGTAACATCCAATATCATCTCAGATGCAGTGGTTTTATCCCAATCATTCTTAGCATCCAATAATTGCACAATGCGTTTAGCCCTGTTCTCGGGCAAATAATATCCTGGATAAAGCTGTCCGGCTATCGAATCTGGTTGATTGTTGGCAGAATACACATAATGCCAAGGCGGATTGATCGCACTTGGGTTTTCCGAAAAGTCTATATAATGTAATGGCTCTTCTTTCCCTGTTGCTCCATCCAAAATAAATTTTGTGGACAAGCTATCAGGCATTTGGTAGAGTTTTGCCGCAGCCCACCAGGCCACATTGCCTTCTGAATCCCCATACATAATGTTGAGCCCTGGAGCGTGAATTTTGGGCAAGGCATTTTTAAACTCATCTAAATTAGCGGCATGGCTTATTCCGTATAGGGCATCCAAAACCTCATTCTTGGGCTTTGTATAGACCCAGGACATGGATACAGGCCTTTCTTGTGAAATCTGGTCAGCAATGCCATTTAAGACAGGGCCATGGTGCGTCTTTTTGTACGTAAAGGATATATCTTCACCATCTTTCACCTTGATGGTCTTGTTCACATACTCAAAATCCAACCATGTATTGGCAACCTTGTATTTTGTACTATCCGATGGGTGTACTTCTTCATAATAGAAATCAATATCATCATTCTCGAACATGGTCATTCCATAAGCCAAGTTCCTATCATGGCCCAAAATTGGAAACGGAATGCCCGCCATATGATACCCGTACTTTTCGTAGTTTGGGGTGTTTACATGCGCCTCGTACCATACAGAAGGCTGAGCAAAACCAATATGGGGGTCGTTGGCAAAAATAACCTTGCCGTTTTTGGTTTTTTCAGGCGCAATGACCCAACTATTGCTTCCAATAAATTGAGGTATTGGTAACTTATCCAATGCTTGGGTTACACTTTTGGTAATATCCACAGCCAATGAATCCATGGAAGTTTTTCGATAATTTTTGATCCATACGGTAGAAGTGTCGGAATCTATAGCCAAATCGCGCATATATTCCTCTCCCAACTTATCGCGCAAACTGGTTAGCAGCGGGTCCGTTTTATGAGCCATGGCAAAACTAAAAGCCATATAACCAACTGCATTATAAATGTCTTCCAGTATAAAAGGCTCTTTTTCCAATCCAGTGAGATGGAACTCTACAGGGGTCGGTCCTTTTTTTATGAATTCGTTGATTCCATCAAGGTAGGCTCTTGAAAGTACCACCATGTCACTCTTCATGTTGAGATTAGCTACTGTTTGGGCCGAATACTCATCTATACCCAAAGAGAGAAAAAACTTGTCCGTTTTCACCAAATCCTCTCCAAAAACCTCTGAAAGTCTTCCAGTGGCCACACGGCGCAATAATTCCATTTGCCAAAGTCGGTCTTGGGCATGTACATACCCCAACGCCTTTACGGCATCTACCTCTGTGCCGGCATAAATATGGGGAATGCCATAGGTGTCATAAAAAACCTTGACTTCTTCCTGCAAACCGGGCAATGGTTTTTCTCCAGAATAATCAGGTTTAAGTGAGTTGACAAAAATAAGCGCTCCAACGGTTATGAGCAGTAGCAAAATGGCTATTGCCCAGAGTACCTTTTTTATCTTTTTCATGGAATTTTGGTTAAGCTAATTAGCATTCTAAGGTAAGTTTATTTTCTTGAATGCATTAAAAACCAACTAAAAATAACTGTTATTTATTCATGGAAAGTTGATGCTTCTCCAGTCCTGAACGCAACCATTTTTCATAGGTCTCTACATCAACATATTGCACAGCATCATTTAATATTTCCAAATTTGGGGATAGCAATACGTAATACGGTTGCGATGCGGCATTAAAGTTAATGGTCTGGAAGGTCCCCCACTTTTGACCAATGGTTTCTATGGTTTTTATTCTTCCGGAATCGTACTGAAAATCAAACTTTTCGGAGTCGGGAAGCTCTTTTCGGTCATCTACGTAAAGTGAAATAAGAACATACTCATCCTTCAACAGAGGATATATACTGGAATGGCTCCATACATTTTCCTCCATCTTTCTACAATTCACACAAGCCCAACCTGTAAAATCCAACAAAATGGGCTTATTGACTTCTTTGGCATACGCAACGCCTTCGTCAAAATCCTTGAAGCAATCCAATCCCAATGGACAATCGCTCTCGGTTTGGGAAACACTATAAAAATCAGGAGGTGGAAAACCACTCAAAAGTTTTAATGGTATAAGATTGAAGATCCCCAGCACCAAGTATACCGAAAATGCCAATCCGAAAAGACCGAACATTTTGCGGGTAGCGGACAATTTTTGTTTGGGACCATCGTGTGGAAAGCGGAACAACCCAAAAAGGTAAAGGGTCATGAGCACAAATAGTACAATCCAAATACCCAAGAAAATCTCTCTTTTGAATATTCCCCAATTACCTACCAAATCTGCATTGGAGAGGAACTTGAAGGCCAAGGCCAGCTCCAAGAAACCTAAAACCACTTTAACGGTGGTCATCCATCCCCCAGACTTGGGCAAAGAATTCAACCACGCTGGAAAAAGGGCGAAGAGCGCAAAGGGCAAGGCCAATGCCAGGCCAAAGCCTACCATGCCCACCGTTAAATTGGTGGCCACATCACCATCAGCGAGGGTTGTACTCCCCAAAAGTCCTCCTAAAATTGGCCCCGTGCATGAAAAGGATACAATGGCCAAAGTCAAAGCCATAAAAAAGATTCCCAAACCTCCTCCTACTTTTGATGAGGCTGAATCCATCTTATTGGCCCATGAACTGGGTAGAGTGAGTTCATAATAACCGAAAAATGAAAAAGCGAAAACCACAAAAATGACAAAGAAGAAGACATTAAGCCAAATATTGGTGGCTATGGTATTCAATACTTGTGAGTCTACCGAATTGAATACGTGAAAGGGCAAACTCAACAAGAAATAAATCAACACAATAAAAAATCCGTACAAAACGGCGTTGGCAATTCCTTTTGATTTCTGCTGTGACTGTTTGGTAAAAAAAGAAACCGTCAATGGAATCATAGGAAAAACACAGGGAGTGAGCAAGGCAATAAGCCCTCCTAAAAATCCTAGACCAAATATCATCCACAAATTGGATTTTCCATCCGCCCCACCAAGTCCTCCTTGATTCAATAAAGATTTGTTCTTTAGTTCCACCCGAAGCGATTCGCCCAAGGCCAGGCTGCGCTCATCCAATTCTTTTTTGGTTTCAGCAAATGCATTGCCATCCAACGAAATTTGGAACAATACATCTTTGGGAATACAGACTTCTTTGCAGATTTGATAAAAGAGATTGACCGATATCTGTCGAATAGCTGGATTGATCAGTTTTATTTTCTGGGTAAAAATGGCCTCTTTTTTGAAAAAGGTCTCCTCTACTTCAAAAATATCACTGTATTCTTTAATGGTTTCACTCTCAGAAGCCTTACCAATAAGTTCGTAATCCTCTCCAGCCTTTTCAAAGGTGAACTCACTAGGCAAAGAACCCCCTTCGGCAGTATATTGGGAATACACATGCCAACCATCCATGATCTTGCCTTTAAAGACCAATTCGTACTCGGTGTCCGATATTTTTTTTACTTCATGACTCCAAAGTGCAGGGTCTGCATCTGTTTGCGCAGAAAG
The DNA here is from genome assembly GCF_004916895.1 of Flagellimonas alvinocaridis. Taxonomy (GTDB): domain Bacteria; phylum Bacteroidota; class Bacteroidia; order Flavobacteriales; family Flavobacteriaceae; genus Flagellimonas; species Flagellimonas alvinocaridis. The sequence continues at coordinate 22,638 of NZ_SNTZ01000007.1, read as the reverse complement.
GGCAAGGGTAGTAATAAAAAAACCAAATACAAGTAAAAAATACCTCATGTAACCAGTGTAATCTTTAAAATATCCTTGGTTGAATCCTCAACCTTGAACCGTTTGTCCGCCCTTCTTCCCACAACCCAGGCAATAGTATCGTTGGAACATAGCAACCATTGCTTTTCTTTGGAAATAACATCCACTTTTTCATCCTTGAAAAATTTGGACAATTTCTTCTTTCCATCCATTCCGTAGGGATAAAAGTAGTCGCCTTTTTCCCAATTCCTTAACAATAACGGGAAGTTTAACTTTTCCTTATCCAAATAGATGGTGTTTCTTCCTGTGTTTTCAATGGTTTTAACGTTTTCAAACCGAAGACTGATGGGGTTTTCCGTTTCCGTTACTTCTTCCGAAATCCAAAACACCTGTTCCAGTGTGGTTTCAATCGGGGATAAAATCAGATGGGTACGGTCTTTTACCAAACGATGAGTCTTGGAACGCACTTCCTTACCGCTCATGGCATTCAGCAAATCTTTGACATCGTTCCATTCGGTAAAACCATATTCATGCAGTAGTCCATACAAATAAGATTGCAAGGGGACCAACCTTGCTAGTTCCGCCACCTCTATTTTGGCGGTATCCCCATGCCTCATGAACAGCTTAGTCCTGATATCCTCCATGTAATTGTGCACCAAAGACTTGGTCTGCTCTAAATGGGATTGGGTCCGTTTAAAGTTTTCCAAAAAAGAAGGATGCAATGTTTTAAGTTGGGGCACAATATCCAATCGGATTTTATTGCGAAGGTATTTACTCTCCGCATTGCTGCTGTCCTCCCTCCATTCCAATGTATTTTCCTTGGCATAATCCAAGATTTCTTGCCTTGAAAAGTTTAACAAGGGGCGAATTACTTTTTCATTCCGGATGGGAATCCCCGTAAGCCCTTCAATGCCCGTTCCCCGAGACAGATTGATTAAAAAGGTTTCCAAATCGTCATCGGCATGATGTGCCGTCAATACAAAATGGAACTTCCCTGTTCCCAGAAGCTCCTTGAACCATTGGTAGCGCATCTCTCTTGCTGCCATTTGAATGGACCCTCTATGTACTTCGGCATATTTTTCCGTATCAAACTGATTGGTAATCACCTTCACCCCCAACTTTTCACCAAGCTCTTGGACAAAAGTTTCATCTGCGTCGCTTTCATCCCCCCTCAATTGAAAGTTGCAATGGGCCAAGGTTACCTTCAAACCCGATGAGGTACACAACTGGGCCAATACCACACTGTCCACTCCTCCACTACAGGCCAATAAAAGTGGTCTTTCCCTTAGGAGAGGGAGATTGGAATTGATATGTTCAGTGAACCGTTTCAGCATGACACAAAAATAGCAATAAAGATCAGCTCGCTTCCAAGACGTTTCGCATGGCTTTGGCTTTTAGCAAACATTCTTGGTATTCCTTTTCGGGGTCCGACTTTGCCGTAATGGCACTACCTACCGAGTAGGACACATAGTTGTTGGTGGCATTGTATAGAATGCTTCGGATGACCACATTAAAATCGAAATCCCCTTTGGGGTCAAAATAGCCTACAGCGCCACTGTACAAGCCTCTTTTGGTTTCTTCCAATTCCTCAATGATCTTCATGGCCGAAATCTTCGGTGCCCCAGTCATGCTACCCATGGGAAAGGTCTCTTCAATAAGCTCGACCGGATTTTTGTCTTTTGGCATAGTGGCAACTACCGTCGAAATCATCTGATGCACTTGCTTGTAAGGATATACTTTGCATAACTCTTCAACAAAAACACTTCCTTTTAGCGCACTTTTTGAAAGATCATTGCGAACCAAATCGGTGATCATGATATTCTCTGCACGCTCCTTTTCATCTTGGGTCAGTCGCTGCTTTAGCTTTTCATCTTCCTTCTTATCCCTACTTCGGGGTGCAGTACCTTTAATTGGCTGGGAAATAACTGTTTGTCCTGTCTTTTTTAAATAGCGCTCTGGTGAAGCACAGAGAAGATATCTCTCGTTCAACCGCATAAAGCTGGCAAAAGGAGGTCGTGAAATGGTATTCAGGCGCTTGTAAGTTTCCCAAGGGTCTATGATGCTATCTTCAGCATAAAACTCCTGGCAGAAATTGGCCTCGTAAATATCACCGCGATGGATATGCCCCAGAAAACGGTTGGCTTTTTCAAAGTAGGCATCCTTGTGGATACGCATTTTTATTCGGATGGGAGTGGATGCGATTCTCTTTTCTTGCAACACTCCCCTATTTGACAAAAGTTGTTCGTAATCACTTTCAATGTCCTCATCACAATGCTCCAAATACAAGAAGGTCAATTCTTTTCCGTTGAGCAATATGATCTTTTCAGGCTGAAAAAACTGCAAGGTCTGAAATCCCAATCCATCAAAATTATGGGAATACAAGTCTTCCAATTCATTTTTAAGGTCGTATGAAAAATACCCAAACAACCAATCTCGATTATCCCGAACAATATTCTTTAGTCCTTGCAATGAATTGATATCCTTTAGATCGTCTGTCTGGCGAGAAACAGCCAAAACCGCATCATAGGAGTGGTAATCATTACGATGGTCATTGTCATCCAACCATACAATCTTTTCATAATCCCTGATCCAGTGCAACAAGGACTGCTTAATAGTGTCTGGGTCGGAAATTGTATACGTTCGTTGCTTTCGCAAGGGTCGCTTATTGAAGTGTTTCTAGAAAGGTGTCCAAAGCGGTAAGGTGCTCTTCTTTAAATTCGGCATTGACAATGGCCCCAGACCCAAAATTTTCATGGAATGAGGGCAGGGAAAATGTCGATACAATCTCTGCGCCAAACCTTGGCAACATATTTTCAATGACCCCCAAAGAACCTATACCACCTCGTTTGCCTCCTGAGGTCGACATTAAAAAAACCTTTGTTCCTTCCAAAAATTTACGGTCAATGCGGGATAGCCAATCCAATACATTCTTAAAGTAAGCCGAAGGATTTCCATTGTGCTCGTTCACAGAAAGAATAAGGGCATCCGCTTGCTGAACAATGTTCTTTAATTCGACCAAAGCATCTGGATAACCGTTCTGCTTTTCATCATCCTCACTGAACATAGGGTAGGGATGTTTAGCCATGTTTATCTCCTGAATATCATGGGTTTGCACCAATGAAGTGGTATATTGAACCAATTTAAAATTGATGGAAGTTGAAGAATTGCTTCCGGCGAGTGCCAAAATTGCAGCCATTACAAGAAATATTTGATTGTTTCGCTAAAATACCCCAATTGATGAACAGATGCGACTATTTTGTATAATTTTGCCCCGAAAAGCATCCAAACCTATTGCTAAACAAGTATATAGGATAGCCGAAGACAAATGAAAGCACAGACCAACAGATTGTTTTTTATCGATGCCATGCGGGCTTGGGCCATTTTAATGATGCTCCAAGGGCATTTCATTGATGGGCTTTTGGACCCCGTTTACAGGGATACAGAAAACTCTATATTCAATGTTTGGTTGTATTTCAGGGGCATCACCGCGCCTGTTTTCTTTACGGTATCTGGTTTTATTTTCACGTATTTGTTGATTCGGATACCCCAAAAAGGATTCAATAATCCCAGAGTTGCAAAGGGTTTCCGCCGCGGATTACAGCTTCTTTTGATAGGGTATTTGCTTCGTTTAAATGTTTTGGGACTTTTCAAGGGACAACTGTACAACGCTTTCTATTTGGTAGATGTGCTGCACTGCATTGGTCTTTCCATTTTGGCGTTGATTGGCGTCTATCTTCTTGCAAGCAAGCGAAAACCATATCTTTTCCCAACAATATTACTAGGGATTACCTTAATACTGTTCCTGTTTGAACCTGTGTATAAACAGTGGTCGTTTTCCTTCTTGCCCAATGCTCTTGCCAACTATTTCACCAAGGCCAACGGATCCGTGTTTACCATAATCCCTTGGTTGGGATATGCTACACTAGGCGGGTTTGTTTCAGTGCTCTTTACCCGATTCAAGGATTTTAAATATTTATATACTGTAGGCATTCCTTTGGCAACAGCTGTGGGGTATTTGTTGATTTATCATTCATCAGGTGCATTTACATCCCTATATAAAATTACGGGATGGGAGTTTTTTGGCTTGATACCTTTGAACAACTACCTGTTCATTAGACTTGGCAATGTATTTATCGTTTTTGCCGTGTTCATGCTCCTACGGAGATTCTTGACCAACCGTACCATTTTGAATATTGGCGCCAGCACATTGTCCATTTATGTGATTCATTTTATTATTCTATACGGTAGTTTTACCGGAATGGGACTCTATCGTTTTTTCAACCATTCCCTTACTCCGCAGATAGTGATTCCCGGGGCCATTTTTTTTATGGTGGTCTGTACCTATCTGGCCTTGAAATACAATCGACATGAAGTAGAAATCAAATCGCAGATTGCGTGGGCGATGGCTTCCATAAAACGACAAGCCATTGATGCTAAAGAGGCATCGATTCCCATGTTGAGGGAACTTTCCATCCGGGCGCGATTGGTATTGCGCAGATTTCTACGTACCGTTAGGGGCTAAAAAATGCCCAAAACGTCAGCGATTTATCTCGATGACCCTTTGGGCAAATTTCCATGCAGCCAAGGGCTGATACTTTACTTTAAACGTGTATGGCCCTATCGTCAGTAGCAGCCAGAGCAGCTTCCTTAACGGCTTCTGCGAATGTTGGGTGAGCATGGCTCATTCGGGCAATGTCCTCTGCAGATGCCCTAAATTCCATGGCGGTGACCCCTTCCGTGATCAAATCCGCGCTTCGGGCGCCAATCATGTGCACACCAAGGACCTCATCGGTCTTTTTATCGGCCAAAATCTTTACAAATCCATCAATGTCCATACTGGCACGGGCACGGCCCAAGGCACGCATGGGGAATTGACCCACTTTATATTCCACTCCAGCTTCCTTAAGCTGCTCTTCGGTTTTACCCACCGCGGCAACTTCTGGCCAGGTATACACTACTCCTGGAATCAGGTTATAATCGATATGTGGTTTTTGACCTGCCAACAATTCTGCCACCAAAGTTCCTTCTTCTTCGGCCTTATGGGCCAACATAGCACCACGAATCACATCACCAATCGCATAAATATTGGATACATTGGTCTGAAGGTGATCGTTCACCTCCACTCTACCACGGTCATCCAACTTCACTCCGGCAGCTTCAACGTTCAGTCCGTCTGTGTACGGTCTTCTTCCTACACAGACCAAGCAATAATCTCCCGTAAAGGTGACTTCCTGTCCTTTTTTATCATCGGCCTTTACAATGACCTGGTCGCCTTTACGCTCCACTGATTTTACTTTGTGGGATAGGTTGAAGCCCACCTTTTGCTTCTTCATCACCTTCATCAACTCTTTGGAAAGTGCCCCATCCATTCCAGGGATAATACGGTCCATGAACTCCACTACGGTTACTTCGGCACCAAGACGCTTGTATACCTGACCCAATTCCAGTCCAATGACCCCGCCTCCAATAACAATCATGTGCTTGGGAACTTCTTTCAGTTTCAACGCCTCGGTGGAGGTAATAACCCGTTCCTTATCAATTTTGATGAAAGGCAATGTGGATGGCTTGGAGCCAGTAGCAATGATGGTATGTTTTGCTTCAATGGTCTCTTTTTTGCCATCAGCTTTGTCAATGTTGATATGGGTGGCATCCTTAAAACTGCCTAAACCTTCATAAACATCAATCTTGTTTTTATCCATCAAGAATTGAATTCCCTTGGTGGTCTGGTCCACAACACCCTGCTTACGGGCGATCATTTGTTCCAAGTTCACCTTTATCTCTCCGGGAATATCAATTCCGTGTTCCTCAAAATGTTTTACGGCATCTTCGTAATGATGCGACGAGTCCAAAAGGGCTTTGGATGGAATACAGCCTACATTTAGACAGGTTCCCCCCAAGGTGGCATATTTCTCAATTATTGCAGTTTTCATTCCCAGTTGGGCACAACGGATTGCCGCTACATAGCCTCCGGGCCCAGAGCCAATAACGGCCACATCATATTGATTCATAGTAAATGCTTAGAGATAATTATTCTTTCGATTATCAGATACAAAAATAACAATGTTTCTCTGATAGACCATGCATTTTTCCTTAACATATCCGGGTAAAAAAGTTGGGGGTCTCCCTAGCGGAACAACTATACTGGAGCCAATGGGAATTTAATGGCACCGTAGCATCCCAACCATAATCCACCTAAGAGTGAAAGATGCACTCCCGACTCAAACCACAAAGGCCCACCCCATTGGCCACAAAGTGCCACCATGGATAGTTTTCCAACAATAAAGAGCGAAATAATAAAATGGGGCCAAAGATTATCCCGGACCACTATCAATGAAGAAATGAAACCTGTGAGAACGGCCGAGGTGAACATGGCCAATGTGCCCAATGTCAAATCCATTGTGGAGGAAGAGCAAAAACTCATGCCTTCAAACAAAATATCTTGGGAAAGTGTGGTGTACAGGACCAAACACAGTCCTCCAATGACCGTGGCCAACACGGTGAGAAACAATCGGGTACGGGTTTTCATGACGGAAAAAGAAGTCTTTTGATGGTTGTTCGTTTTTTGATACGCCAAAAATTACACATCCCCCTTTATCCGATAGGCTTTTTTAACACCGATTTAGGTTAAAGTTTGCTAAATATGGACCGATGGACTGTTTTTCACCTCGTTGATAACAAACGAACTCTGCGTATTTCCAATATTGTTGATAGTGGTTAGCTTGGTCAACATGAACTCGCGATAGCTTTTCATATCCCCCACATGGATTTTTAAAATGTAGTCATAGTCTCCCCCTACATGAAAGCATTCGGATACTTCTTCCAACTTAAGGATTTCCCGTTCAAATTTCAATACATTTTCCTTGGTATGCTGTACCAATCGTATCTGGCAGAGCACCATAAAATCGCGCCGTACCTTCTCCTTGTCCACCAAGGCCACATAGTTTGTGATTACCCCATTGCGCTCCAATCTTCTTATGCGTTCATACACTGCTGTTTTGGAAAGTTGTAAGCTATCCGCATATTGTTTTGTGGTTTTCTTGCAGTCTTCCTGAAGCAAGTGTACCAACTGTATATCTGTTGCATCGAGTTCCATCCTGATGAATTTTCTGTTTCCGATTAAATATTACATTAAAAATAGAATATAAATCTTAATTAGGAACTTTATATAGATATAAAATCTAAATAATAACACAAATGTTGACTTAATACCCACATTTGAATACTTTTCACCTAAAATTATCAAACAATGGACTATAAAGCATCGGAACACATCCAAGACCTTCAATATTTTGGTGAATTTGGTGGGGTAAACCCCTCCATATCAGATTCTTCCACCTATACATTTCTTTCCGCAAAGACCATGTTCGACACCTTTGAGGGCAATACTGAAGGTTGCTATCTGTACAGCAGACACTCCTCCCCTTCCAATCTGTATTTGGGTGAGGCCATGGCCCAATTGGAGGGTACGGAATCGGCCAATGTATTTGCCAGTGGAATGGGCGCCATCAGTGCTGTGGTTTTTCAACTTTGCGATACGGATGACCATATTGTTTGCAGTAGGACCATTTACGGAGGCACCTATGCCTTTTTGAAAAACTTTGTGAAGAAGTTCAATATTTCCACATCCTTTATAGATATCACCGATTTGGACATGGTGGAGCAATCCATCACCCCAAAGACCAAAATGATCTATTGCGAAGCCATTAGCAATCCCCTTTTGGAAGTAGCAGACATCGCAGCCCTTTCCAAATTGGCCAAGAAACATGGTATTCCTTTGGTGGTGGACAATACCTTCTCCCCTTTGAACATTAACGCGGCCCAATTGGGTGCGGACATTGTCATACACAGTCTTACCAAGTTCATCAATGGCAGCAGTGATTGCGTTGCCGGCGCCGTTTGTGCTTCAAGCGATTTCTGCCTAAGCCTAAAAGATGTGAACAATGGAGCGGGAATGCTCATGGGAAGTACGTTGGACAGCCTCCGGGCGGCATCCATCCTCAAAAATATGCGTACACTGCATATCCGCATCAAAAAGCACAGTGAAAATGCTTTGTACTTAGCTCAACAATTTGAAAAAGACGGCCTAAAAGTAGTCTATCCTGGATTGGAAAGTCATCCTGGTCACAAGTTGATGAAATCCCAAATGAACCCTGAATATGGTTTTGGCGGGCTGCTCACTTTGGATGTAGGCTCTGTGGATCAAGCGAACGCCCTAATGGAACTTATGCAAACCCAAAAATTGGGTTATTTGGCAGTAAGCCTCGGTTTCTACAAGACCCTCTTCAGTGCATCAGGCAGTTCTACCTCTTCAGAAATTCCCATGGAGGAACAGGAGGCGCTGGGATTGTCGCAAGGACTTATCCGTTTTTCAATTGGATTGGACAACAACATCCACCAGACCTATTTGGCCATGAGGAGCTGTATGGAGAAATTGGGGATTCTAAACCTATCACCATCAGCCATTGATTAAAGGATAAAAAGCGGTTTGGAGAACAAGGTTCAAAATCGTAATATTACCTCTTAACAAACTCAGACCACATGCCAAACAAAGAGGAAAAACCAAAGTACAGACAGGATGAACATATTGTTGAAAATAAGGAACTGACCATTGGGGAAGCCTTGATTCCTGTTTTTGCGCTGGTAGCCATGTTGGCCTATAACGTTTATGTTTTTGGTGATGACGCCCTGAGCGGTTCCAACCAGTTCATCCTTCTTATGGGAGGTGCCATGGCGGCCATTGTGGGTTTTTTCAACAAGGTATCCTACAAACAAATGATTGCCGAAGTGGCCGAGAATGTGCGATCCACTACCGGGGCCCTGCTCATTTTATTGATGGTAGGCGCCCTTTCGGGAACTTGGCTCGTCAGTGGTATTATTCCGGCCATGATCTATTACGGCCTCCAAATATTGAATCCAACCATATTTTTGGCAGCCTGCGTAATTATTTGCGCCATCATTTCCATTGCCACGGGAAGCAGCTGGACTACAGCCGCAACGGTGGGTATTGCCTTGGTGGGCATTGGTGAAGCCTTGGGCATTTCTTTGGGAATGACAGCTGGCGCGGTACTTTCAGGAGCTTATTTTGGAGATAAAATGTCCCCTTTGAGCGACACTACCAACTTGGCCCCTGCCATGGCGGGTGGCCAATTGTTTTCCCACATTCGATATATGGCACTGACCACCGTACCCACTATCACCGTAACCTTATTGGTGTTCATTATTATGGGCTTTACCATTGAAACCGAAGGAGTGGCTGACACAGGAGCTATTCTTGAGACCATTGGAAGTACTTTTAATATTAATGGTTGGTTGTTCTTGGTACCTGTTGTGGTGATTTTTTTAATCGTTAAAAAAGCGCCTCCTCTTTTGGCCTTGTTAATAGGAACTTTATTGGGCGGCGCCTTCGCATTGATTTTTCAGCCGGATATTGTCACCTCCATTAGCGGTAGCGAAAACCTCACCTTTGAATCGGGATACAAAGGCATCTTAAATGCCATCACCGTGGACACTTCCATTGCCACGGACGACCCTGCACTGAACGATTTGTTCTCCTCGGGAGGAATGGCGGGCATGTTGGACACCATTTGGCTCATAGTCTGTGCTATGGTCTTCGGGGGTATCATGGATGGCATAGGTGCCTTGGAGCGCATTACCGAATCCTTGTTGAAAATGGCCAAGACCACATTTGGGCTTTTTGCCAGTACCGTGGGCAGTTGTTTGGCGCTCAATGTAACCGCATCGGACCAATATCTGGCTATTGTGGTCCCCGGAAAAATGTTTTCCAAAGCATATCGGGAACGTGGTCTGGCCCCAGAAAATTTAAGTAGGTCCCTTGAAGATTCAGGAACCGTGACCTCTGTTCTGGTGCCTTGGAACACCTGTGGTGCCTACCATAGCGGCGTATTGGGCGTTGGTGTTATGGAATATGGGATTTATGCGGTCTTCAATTGGTTGAGTCCGTTCATGACCCTATTGTTCGCCGCCTTCAAGATTAAAATCAAAATGTTGACCGAAAAGGCTATGGCATAAAAATTTATGGTCTCATTTTTACCCTAGGGCCATTTCTTTGCGAAATTGCAATTTTTCACCCTTCGTAATTGTTGGATTTTTAAAAATCCTCTTCTTTTTTTAAACCATAAGTTAGGGTTATCCATCCATAGGAAATACTGATTTTTTCCTTGGGGAAAGCCATTTCCCTGCGCTAATTTTGCAGTATAACCTATATAAAAAACACAAGAATGACATTAGTCGGAAGAAAATTTCCAAACATCGAAGTAAATGCCATTGATGAATTGGGCGACACTTTCAAAATCAACATTTTAGAAAAAGCCAAGGCTGAAAAAAAGAAAATTTTGCTTTTCTGGTACCCAAAGGATTTCACCTTTGTTTGCCCAACGGAGCTACACGCTTTTCAACAACATTTGGCCGAATTTGAAAAAAGGAACACTTTGGTGATTGGCGCATCTTGCGATACTGCAGAGGTACACTTTGCTTGGTTGAACACTGCAAAGGACAATGGTGGGATTGAAGGAGTAACTTACCCTATCGTTGCCGATAGCAATAGAAACTTGGCCAAGGCTTTGGGCATTTTGGATATTACCAACGAAGATTATAATGAGGAAACCGATTCTGTTCTTGTTGAAGGAGACAATGTAACCTACAGAGCCACATATTTGATTGATGAGGAAGGTACTGTTTTCCATGAGGGCATCAACCACATGCCCCTTGGTAGAAATGTAAAAGAATTCATCCGTTTGGTGGATGCATTTGCCCATGTACAGGAAAAAGGTGAGGTATGTCCCGCCAACTGGGAAGAAGGTAAGGAAGCCATGAACGCCAACCGTGACGGAGTAGCGGAATATTTGGCTAACCACGTAAACTAAGGGTCATGATCATAGAATTGGAAAAAGATAACCTAAGCGAGCTTGTTGCCAGTAACGAGTCCGTGGTGGTGCAATACTCTGCATCATGGTGTGGAAATTGCAGGATTATGAAGCCCAAGTTCAAAAAAGAGGCTTCCCTTAACCAAAATGTCACTTTTGTGATGGTTGATGCTGAAAAATTCCCGGAGTCACGGAAAATGGCCAATGTGGACAATCTGCCCACCTTTGCCGCCTTTTCCAACGGGACATTGAAAAATCAGGTACAGACCAACAAATATGATGTATTAAAAACTTTGGTCCATGAAGTTGCCCATAATTAAACAGCTGGTCAATTTTGTTGAGGAGCATGATGAAGACTATCTTCTAGAAACTGCAGAAACATTGGAACATATTTGCGATGTTCCCAGTCTAAAAGATGAAGAATTAGACACTATTGGAGAACTCATCTCCAATATCTACGGCGCCTTGGAAGTATCAAATGAGATAAAGAATGGGACACCAAAAAAAGAAGCCTTAAATGCTTTTATGTCCCGAGTGCTGAGTTCCATCGACAAATAAACCTTACTATATTTTCTAGTCAAGAACCTTCCCGTAATGCATTACGGGAAGGTTTTTTTTAAGTATTTTTGAGCCTGAACCAAATATATAGTTATGGCTACAGTCACCTTAAAAGGAAATGAAATAAACACCCTTGGAAACCTTCCTGAGAATGGTTCCCAAGCTCCAGAATTTAAACTGACAAAGAACGACCTCTCCCAGGCTTCCCTATCAGATTATGCAGGCCAAAAAGTGGTCTTGAACATATTCCCAAGTATAGATACAGGCACTTGCGCACAATCGGTTCGCCAATTCAACCAAGAAGCTGCCGAACTGGACAACACCAAGATACTTTGCATCTCCAAAGACCTTCCTTTTGCCCAAACCCGTTTCTGTGGTGCCGAGGGGATTGATAAAGTAGAAACCCTATCCGATTTCAGGGATGGAAATTTTGGAAAATCCTACAATGTAGAGTTTACCGATGGACCATTGCAAGGGCTTTTGTCACGCTCCGTGGTAGTGCTCAACGAAAAGGGACAGGTCATCTATTCCGAGCAAGTTTCCGAAACTGTGGATGAGCCCAATTACAAAGCCGCTCTTGAAGCATTGATGGATGCCTAAAGAATCTTTTTTCAAAAATAGGATCCGTAGTATCGGTTATGCGCTCAAAGGCATGTTCCTGCTTTTGCGTACCGAGGCCAGTATTAAAATACAATTTGTCATTGCTTTGTTGATGACAGCCGCAGGGTTTTATTTTGAAATCTCCGCTTTTGAGTGGATTATGCAACTCTTTGCCATTGGATTGGTCATGGGCATTGAAGGAGTTAATACAGCCATTGAAAAAATAGCGGATTACATTCAACCCGATCAAGACCCAAAAATTGGCTTGATCAAAGATATTTCAGCAGGCGCAGTAATGATTGTATCCATTGTGGCCAGCATCATTGGATTGATTATTTACATCCCCAAGTTTGGGTAAGAACATCCAAGACCTTGTATAGCAGCGTAAATTTGTAAATTAGCCCCATATCAAAAAGGATTAATGGCAAAGAAAAGGACAAAATCAAAATCCAAACCTACCACTGCCAAAAAGAAGGTAACATTAAAGCCCTCAAAGCAAAACAAGATTATCTTCGGCAGTTTGCTTATTGTGCTCAGCATAGCACTTTTCTTCTCGTTCATGTCCTACTATTTCACATGGCAGGAAGATCAGAGCATACTATCCGAGTTTGCCCACAGAAATGCGGAAGCCAGTAATCTTTTGAACAAGTTTGGCGCTAGTGTGAGCCACTTTTTCATGTACCAGGGATTTGGACTGGCTTCGTTCGCCTTCCCCTTATTGCTCGCCGTAACTGGACTTTACTTGTTCTTGGGGTTGAGTGGCAAAGGGTTGATAGGAAAGTGGATTTGGGGTCTAACTGGTATCATATGGATTTCAGTGGCCTTGGGTTTCTTTGCTGCAGAGCAACCCCTTTTGGGAGGGCTTATCGGTTATGAGATGAACGACTTCCTTCAAGATTATACCGGTAAGATTGGAGTCTTCTTGATCTTGATTTTTATGTTGATGGTCATTTTAGTACGACTCTTCAACTTCACGCCTGAAGGAGTTGCCAATTTCTTCCGGTCCCAACGACAAAAAATAAAATCCGATTTTCAAAAGGATGCTCCTCATGTTGAAAATATGGATGAGCTTGATGAACTCAGCGTTCAATTGGAGACAAAGGAAGTAGATGTTGCTCCAGTTGTGGATACTTACACCCATAAAAAAGACATACCTCCACTCCAAAATGAAGCAGGACTGGATGTTAACCTCCCCCAAGAAGAAGAGATAGACATTAGCCTTGAAGTTGAAAAAGTAAAGGAAGAAAAGGAGGAAAAAGACATCAAGGCAGAGAAATTGGTCAAGGATTTTGGGGAATTCGACCCAAAATTGGAATTAGGAAACTACAAATTCCCTCCTTTGGAGCTTCTGGAAGCGCATGGTGCATCTGGCGGAATCACCATCAACCAAGAAGAACTGGAGGAAAACAAAAATCGTATTGTAAGCACCCTAAAGAACTACAAAATTGGAATTGCCCAAATAAAGGCCACTATCGGCCCCACGGTTACCCTCTACGAAATTGTCCCCGAAGCTGGTATTCGTATCTCCAAAATCAAAAATCTTGAGGATGACATTGCCCTATCGTTGGCTGCTTTGGGCATACGTATCATTGCGCCCATTCCAGGAAAGGGAACGGTGGGTATTGAGGTACCCAATAAAAATGCATCCATAGTTTCCATGCGGTCAGTAATTGCCTCCAATAAATTTCAAAAGGCGGAAATGGAACTGCCCATAGCTTTTGGTAAGACCATTAGCAATGAAACCTTTGTGGTAGATTTGGCCAAAATGCCCCACTTGCTTATGGCGGGTGCCACAGGACAGGGTAAATCCGTAGGATTGAATGCTGTGATCACTTCGCTACTCTATAAAAAGCATCCTGCAGAGATCAAATTTGTTTTGGTAGACCCCAAAAAAGTGGAGCTGACCCTCTACAATAAGATTGAACGACATTTTTTGGCCATGCTTCCGGATTCCGAAGAAGCCATTATCACGGACAACACCAAAGTGATCAACACCTTGAACTCGCTCTGTATTGAAATGGACAATCGGTATGAGCTGTTGAAAACTGCAATGGTCCGGAACATTAAAGAATACAATGCCAAGTTCAAGGCCCGTAAGTTGAATCCTAATGATGGACATAAGTTCCTCCCTTATATTGTCTTGGTGATTGACGAGTTTGCAGACCTTATTATGACTGCGGGGAAAGAAGTAGAGACTCCGATTGCCCGTTTGGCGCAGTTGGCAAGGGCCATAGGAATCCATTTGATCATTGCCACCCAACGACCTTCGGTAAACGTAATTACCGGTATCATAAAGGCCAACTTCCCGGCCCGTATTGCTTTTAGGGTGACTTCCAAGATAGACTCCAGAACCATTTTGGATGCACAAGGAGCCGACCAATTGATAGGTCGTGGAGACATGCTTTTCACCCAAGGCAATGATGTGACTCGCTTGCAGTGTGCCTTTGTGGACACCCCTGAAGTTGGAAAAATAACCGAATATATTGGGTCGCAACGTGCCTATCCTGAAGCTCATTTACTGCCAGAATATGTAGGAGAAGACTCTGGCACGGGTATTGATTATGATATTTCGGACAGGGATGCTATGTTCCGTGAGGCGGCCGAAGTGATTGTTACGGCCCAGCAAGGATCAGCCTCCCTCATCCAAAGAAAATTAAAGTTGGGGTACAACAGGGCCGGTAGGATCATTGACCAATTGGAAGCCGCCGGAATTGTAGGTCCCTTTGAAGGAAGTAAAGCACGTCAGGTATTGATTCCGGACATTTACTCATTGGAACAATTTTTGGAAAACGAATCAAAATAACGCTATGATCAAAAAGCATATTCTTTTTATTGGACTATTAACCGTTGCATTTTTCTCCCATGCCCAAAGCTCATCCAAGGCAAAAGCCCTGTTGGATGAGGTATATGATAAAGTGAAGAGTTATGACAATATTTATATTGATTTCACTTCCACCATAGAAAATACAGAAGCAAACCTAAAACAAGAAACGCATGGCAATGTGACTCTAAAGGGCGAAAAATATTTCTTGAATTATTTTGGGGCACAACAATTGTTCGATGGCGACAAAGTCTACACTGTGGTTCCTGAAAACGAAGAAGTTACCATAGAGGATGTGAATGAAGATGCAGACAACGTAAGCCCTTCCAAAATGCTTACTTTTTATAAGACCGGCCACAATTATTCTTGGGACATTCTGCAAAATGCTGGCGGAAGAAAAATTCAGTATGTTAAGCTCACTCCAATTGATTCCAATACCGAGATAAAATCGGTTCTTTTGGGTATAGACACCCAAACCAAGCACATATACAAATTGATTCAAACCGGGAACAACGGTACAAAAACGACCATAACCGTTAATTCTTTCAAAACCAACCAGCCACTTTCAAGTACCCTATTTACCTTTGACGAGAAAAAATACGAGGATAAAGGGTATTACATAACACGAAACTAAGCATTGAAAATACTAGACCAGTATATATTATCGAGGTTTCTCTACAACTTCTTTAGTTCCTTTGTCATCTTGATCGTCATATTCATCTTTCAGGGAATATGGCTCTTCATAGATGATTTGGCGGGAAAAGGTCTAGGGTTTGTAATTATAGCCAAGTTTATTTTTTACTTTATCCCTACCTTGGTAGACAAGGTGCTGCCTTTGACCGTATTGCTCTCCTCCATTCTTACTTTTGGAACCTTTGCCGAAAATTATGAGTTTGCGGCCATGAAGGCTTCCGGCATTTCATTGCAAAGAGGAATGCGAAGCTTGGTCATTTTTGTACTTTTTCTAGGGGTGGTCACCTTCTTTTTTGCCAATAATGTCATCCCAAAATCCGAACAAAAAATATTCAACCTTAGACGGAACATTGCCAAGGTAAAGCCAGCCGCCGCCATTACCGAAGGGGTCTTTAGTGATTTTGAAGGCACAGGGGAGGGTATGAACATTAAGGTAGACCGTAAGTATGGGGACCAAGACCGGTTTTTGGAGAATGTGGTCATCCATAAAAAAACCAATCAAAATGTAAACAATACTGTCATCAAGGCGAAAGGAGGGGAATTGATCAGCAGTGAAGATTCCGATATCATCCAACTGGTTTTGAAAGATGGTAATTACTACGAAGAGTTGGTAAAAGATGACAATAAGGAAAAAAGGAAACAACCCTTTGCAAAAGCCCATTTTGAAACCTATACCATCAACATAGATATTTCCGAACTAAATGATCAAGATTTGGAAGAGGATGGCAACATTACCACGGACAAAATGAAAAACGTG
Source organism: Flagellimonas alvinocaridis (assembly GCF_004916895.1). Lineage (GTDB taxonomy): Bacteria > Bacteroidota > Bacteroidia > Flavobacteriales > Flavobacteriaceae > Flagellimonas > Flagellimonas alvinocaridis. Next base: position 6,308 of record NZ_SNTZ01000007.1, on the reverse strand, counting down.
GGCCGTTTGATCAAGGATATTGATTCTTTAGGCACCAACAATCTTGAAAAAGTAGAGGCATTTTCGAAAAACATTGTCAATCGAATGGGCGCCTTTCCCGTAAACCCTCCAGTTGTAGACAGTTTAGAAATCGCATCACAAATACAGGATAAGGCAATTTCCAAGGATTCCATAAAAACAGTGGACGATTTACTGGACGCATTGCAAGAATGGCAGCGTTTGCAAGTAGTGAACAACGCCAAGAACTCCGTAAACAGTATTATGAACACCGTGGTTTCCAAAAAAGAAGAGTTGCAACAACGGTACAAGTTCTACAATGCCCATATATTGTCCCTGCACAAAAAATTTGCACTTGCTTTTTCTTGTATCATTTTATTTTTTGTTGGGGCGCCATTGGGGGCCATTATCCGAAAAGGAGGATTGGGATTACCTATGGTCATTGCCATTGTTCTATTTTTGACCTATTATTTTATTGGGGTCTTCGCTGGCAATTATGCCAAGGAAGGCAATATCCACCCAGCAATCGGAGCTTGGCTCTCTACCTTGATCATGTTGCCCTTGGGCATTTCATTGACCAAAAGAGCCACGGCGGACAGAGGATTGTTTGGTTTTGGACATATTATTGATCGTATTAAGAGCATTTTTAAACGAAAAAGCAACGTTGTTGAAGAGGAATGATTGAGGAAAAACAAATACAATTGAACGCCATAGAGGAAGCCATTGAAGACATTAGGCAAGGAAAGGTCATTATTGTTGTGGATGATGAAGACCGCGAAAATGAAGGTGATTTTGTGGCTGCTGCTGAACTGATCACTCCTGAGACCGTAAATTTTATGGCCACTCATGGCCGAGGGCTTATCTGTGCCCCGCTTACCGAAGGTAAGTGCAAAGATTTGGGCCTCCATAAAATGGTCACCCACAATACAGACCCATTGGAGACCGCCTTTACTGTTTCTGTGGATTTGAGGGGAAATGGAGTCACGACTGGGATTTCCGCTTCGGACAGGGCCAAAACCATCTTGGCATTGACCGATGCAAATACCAAAGCCCATGAATTGGCTCGCCCTGGACATATCTTTCCCCTAATTGCAAAAGAGGGTGGTGTGCTGCGCCGTACAGGACATACCGAAGCCGCTATTGATTTTGCCCGCTTGGCCGGACTGGAACCAGCCGGCGTCATCGTGGAAATCATGAACGAAGACGGTACCATGGCCCGATTACCTCAACTTTTGGAAGTAGCGAAAAAATTTGACCTTAAAATTGTATCCATTGAAGACTTGATTGCCTACAGAATGGAGCATGACAGTCTTATTGAGCTTAAAGAGGCCTTCAATATCAAGACCCGGTTTGGGGAATATCGTTTGCGTGCTTACAAACAGACCACAAACGACCAGGTGCATATTGCCTTGGTTCGAGGTAACTGGAAACATGGCGACCCTGTGCTTACCCGAATCAACTCTACCCTTGTGAACAATGATATTTTGGGCACCCTCACCAACAACCCGGACGAAACCTTGCACAGAATGTTCAACGTTTTGAATGCAGAGGACAAAGGCGCCATGATTTTTATCAATCAAGGAAACCAATCCAAAAATTTATTGGGCCGTTTGGCAGAATTAAAGAAACTTCAGGCGGAAGGTGTCGTCAAAGCTCCCAAGATTGATATGGACACCAAGGATTTTGGTATCGGCGCCCAGATTTTGCACGACCTCAACATTTCAAAGATTCGTTTGCTTTCAAATTCTGAACAGACCCGCCGAGTAGGGATGGTAGGTTACGGATTGGAAATTGTGGAATATGTGAAGTATTAGTTTTTTCTCAAGCTCAAAAATCAATACAAAAATTGTGGGCTATCTGGTTTTCTTAAGTATTTCCACCATTTTTTTGGCCCTTTCCTGTACTTCAGTTTCAGTCCAACTTAATTTAATCAGACAGGAAATGGTCCTGCCTAACCAGTGGTCGGATGCGGAAAAATCAGTTTTGGAATAGTCCGGCAACCCATTTATCACTTCTTGCGGTAGTTTGCCCAACGCTTTCTTTTGGGTAAGGTGTTCCCATTTTCTATAGTAATGCCAGTTGTTATTGTACCAATAGAAGCAAGCGTCAACCCCATTTTCCCCCAAGGCTTTGTGTGCTTTTTGGGCAATCGCTTCCGAAGGAAGGAAGAAACTCAGGAAAGAGTAGTTCTCTTCTCCCTCATCAGGCACCGTTCGAAAGGTAATCTCCGGGACCTGGGACAGGGCTTCCCTTAAAATGGTATAATTTTTCTTCTGAAGAGCGATAAATTCATCCAATCTATTCAGTTGAGCCAGTCCCACGGCAGCGTTCAATTCTGAAATCCGAAAGTTGTATCCCAAGAAAGGATGCTCTTCCGCTCCCCTGTCGTTTCCAATATGGTCGTGCCCATGATCTGAATATTTATGGGCATTTTGGTAATAGGTCTCATTATTGGTTATAACAGCTCCTCCCTCACCACAGGTTATTGTTTTTACATAATCAAAGGAAAAACAGCCCAAATCCCCAATGCTGCCCAAAGGTTTACCTTTATAACTTCCCCCGATAGCTTGACAGGCATCTTCCAAGAGCAAAAGGTCTTGTTGGTCACAAATCTGTTGTAACGCCTCCAAGTTGGCCATGGAGCCGCACATATGTACTGGCATCACCACTTTGGTTTTTGACGTTATGGCTTTTTCCACTGCGGAAGGATCTAACGTCAAGGTATCGTCTATATCCACCAAAACAGGAATGGCACCAAGGGCCAAAATAGATTCAAAACTGGCCACAAAGGTGAACGTGGGCATGATCACCTCGTCTCCTGCCCCTACACCTGCACTGGCCAACGCAACCGTAAGTGCGGCCGTACCACTGCTCAACAGATGTACATGCTTGGACTTCATTTTAGCGGAAAGGGCAGCTTCCAACTCCTTAGCCTTCCAATGTCCGTTACGCATTCCATCGAACCCATAACGCATTAACACCCCAGAATCCAACACATCCTGTACCTGTTTCCGTTCCTTATCTCCAAAAAGTTCAAAACCCGGCATTCTTGTCTTGTTTAAAATTGTTTAAAAAAACCATAATTTAACCGCCATGGCAATGACCACGACCACTAAAAAAGTTTTTATGAATCCATCTCCTTTTTTTACCGAATAACGGCTTGCCACCCATGCTCCTGACCCGTTTCCAATGGCCAAAATAAGTCCCAATTTCCAATTCACCTTATCATTAAAGGCAAAAACGGCCAAAGCGGACAACATGTATATAAAAACCACGGCCACCTTGGTGGCATTGACCCGAACAAGGTTCATTCGGTTTACATAATGCATGAAAAATATCATTAAAAAACCTAGACCTGCGTTGATGAATCCACCGTAAATCCCGAAGAGGAAAAATACAATGAGGCTCAACCAGAGATACTTGCCTTTGAGCCTCTCTTCCATCTCCTCCAAGCGCATTTTGGGTTTGAAAACAATGATAAGCACCACGGCCAACATAACCATGGCCAAGATCCGGTTAAAGGTCTCGCCATTAATGTCAATGGCAATCCAAGCGCCCAATATGGCCCCTAGAAAGGCTGCAACACCCAGATATAGATTGAAAGGGAAAGTGGAAACCCCCTTACTCTTAAATCCTGCTGTGGCCAAAGCCGTTTGGATAACAATGGCAACCCTATTGGTACCGTTTGCCACGGCTGGGGGAAGTCCCAAAAAGATAAGGGTTGGCAAGGACAGTAAGGAACCTCCACCGGCTACGGTATTGATAAAGCCTACGGCAAAACCAACCGCAACCAAAAGCACATAGTGGTACCATTCCATCATGCCAACAAAAGTACTCCCTTAAAATGGGATTCATTGGTACAAAAAATTAAAGTTTATAAACTTTTACAGAACCAAAAAAGCTTTATATATTTGCACCCGCTTAGGAGGAATGGCAGAGTGGTCGAATGCGGCAGTCTTGAAAACTGTTGAGGGTCACACCTCCGGGGGTTCGAATCCCTCTTCCTCCGCAAAAGCCTTTGTAAAGCCCCTGTTTTAGGGGCTTTGTTTTTTTGGTTGACAATCTAGCTGACAGAACTTGCTTTTATATGATAAATATTAAAAGCTAGCCAATAACGAATATTTTCCGCATTTCCCCTGATATTAACCTCAATATCTTTATCTTATCCTCTAGTAATCCCAGCCTCTTCACAATATTGACTTCTTTAGTCATAACTATAATAACTTTTTATGGAGAAGCCTGTTGTTTTATTTTCCAAATCCCATTATAAAGGAAAGGAAATACTGCTCGTTGGATTTACACATAATTCTAAACTGTATGAGTATTTAAGTAAGTATGATGGTATTTTTTGGAGCAAATCTTTAAAATCATTCTACCTACCCTATTCTAGACTAACTACCAATGATCTCTTCCAATACCTTAGAAAAGAAGGCTACTTTATAGATTACTCTGCGCTCAAGTCTAAATTAACATCTGTAAAAAATATACCACTGGGTAAAAAAGTTATGCTTAGTCAGCAAATCGCAGACAAGGACGAATACAAAATAGAAAGCTTTACAAAATGGATGGCTCAAAAGCGATATAGCGAGAATACCATTAACACCTATGAAAGCATGTTACGAATATTCTTCAGATTCCATTTCCCAAAATCAGTAAATGAAATTTCGGATAGCGATGTTTTAAGGTTTAACGTGGATTATATTATGGCTAACAGATTTTCATATACATATCAAAATCAAATGATTAATGCCATTAAACTCTTCTACAGGCAGCAAGGCAATACAACACTAATTCCAGAGAATTTGGAGCGCCCTAAAAGATCTAAAAAATTACCAGAGGTACTTAGCATTGAAGAAGTAAAGTCAATTATTCAAAACACCATCAATCTTAAGCACAAAACCTTGTTAAGCCTTCTTTATTCATGTGGTCTCAGAATTGGTGAGGCTTTAAAGCTTCAAATAAAGGAGATTAATTTTGAACGGAGGTTTATGCATATAAAGTCCGCAAAAGGTTCTAAGGATAGATATGTTCCTATCCCTAAACAGATGATTGATTTATTAATCAACTATCTTGATTCTTATAAACCGTCTGAATTTGTTTTTGAAGGTCAAAATGGCGGAATGTATTCTGCTGTAAGTGCTAGACAGATTCTGAAACGCTCCTTGCGTTTATCGAGTATTTCTAAGCAAATAACCCTACACACATTAAGACATAGCCACGCAACCCATTTATTGGAAAATGGAACAGATTTGAGATTTATTCAGGAACTTCTTGGTCATAACAATCCGAAAACTACAATGATATATACTCACGTAAGCACAACAAGTCTTGATAGAATTAAAAACCCGTTTGATGATTTTGATATTTAATATAAAAAACAACTCCGATCATCGGTTTTATTCCTATTTTGGGTGTATATAGATGTATTTTACATCCATATAAACAAGTTGTGTGCAAGCGAAAAAAAAATGACCGATAAGAAACTAAAATATTACGAAAGAATAAATTCGACTTTTATCGGACGGAAAATAATTGAAGTCTATTATGAAGAGTTGAATTACGAAACTGACTCTGAATATTGGGAATATTCGACCGATATTCACTCTGTAGATATGAATGTTATCTTTCGTTTAGACAATGATGAACTGATTCAAATTAAATGGGATAATGAATTTTACTGTTATGGAATCGGATTTGAAAAACTGACTGAATTAAACAAAAGAGAAGGAATTAAGACAATTTCGCTGACTGAAAATGCGAATTGGAAAAATTTGACCGATAAAACAATTACGGAAATGATTGTTCTTTGGGATGAGAGTTTTAGTCAAGAATTGCACAAAGTAAATGACGAATTTATACCAAAAGGAGAAAATAAGAAAATTACTTTACCCCAAACTTGGCAAATAGCATTCGGAAATCAGAAAATATGGATTTCAGCACTTGAAATCAAAGAAGATGGAACTGACTCATATTGGGCTGACCATTTAACAATTTTATTTACTAATAACGGACAAGAAAAGTATCAACTGATTAAAAACGCCAGCACACAACAATGTATAACCGCAATTACGGCGGATTCGACTACTTCCGAATCCACTCGGAATTGCTAAAGTCTGTGCCAAACCGAAAATTAACGCATATTAACCCGTAACTGACGGTTATACGTATTCCAAGATCAAATCCAAACTTATTTCAACCTTTTTCAAGCAGCGAATTTTTGTAAAACCACGTATGGTGTCCCTCTTTTAACCACAGAGAATGCCCTTGCCAAAAGTTTGTTCCTGACATTGTTCAAAGCAACCATCTTAGGC
>NZ_SNTZ01000049.1 GCF_004916895.1 Flagellimonas alvinocaridis | reverse complement strand
AATATTGCCAAAGCTCATGGAGGTGTATCCGTATTTGGCGGAGTGGGAGAGCGTACTCGTGCAGGAAACGATCTTTACATGGAAMTGAAAGAATCTGGGGTAATTAATGAAGAAAATATTGCAGAATCAAAMGTTGCTCTAGTTTATGGTCAGAKGAATGAACCGCCGGGAGCTCGTATGAGAGTTGGTTTGACTGCCTTMACTATGGCGGAATATTTCCGAGATGTTAATGAACAAGACGTACTTCTATTTATCGACAATATCTTCCGTTTTGTCCAAGCGGGATCCGAAGTATCYGCTTTATTGGGTAGAATGCCTTCCGCTGTGGGCTATCAACCCACTCTTAGTACTGAAATGGGTTCGTTACAAGAAAKAATTACTTCKACTAAAGARGGGTCCRTAACTTCTATTCAAGCAKKTTATGTACCKGCAGACGATTTGACCGACCCGGCYCCTGCGACGACRTTTGCCCATTTAGATGCKACTACCGTACTATCAAGAGGATTGGCTTCCAAAGGTATCTATCCAGCAGTAGATCCTTTAGATTCAACGTCAACTATGCTTCMACCYMGGATCGTTGGTGAGGAACATTATGAAAYTGCGCAAAGAGTTAAGGAAACTYTACAACGTTACAAAGAACTTCAGGACATTATAGCTATCCTTGGATTGGACGAATTAYCTGAAGAGGATCGTTTACAACGTTACAAAGAACTTCAGGACATTATAGCTATCCTTGGATTGGACGAATTATCTGAAGAGGATCG
>NZ_SNTZ01000048.1 GCF_004916895.1 Flagellimonas alvinocaridis | reverse complement strand
AAAGGATTTTTTGGTTAGACGTATCGAATTGGCGAAACATTTTATTCGAACAAATATAGAACCTGAATGGATGGTTTTGTGCCTATTACCAGTTCTTCCTCCCGAGTTGAGACCGATCATTCAGATCGAGGGGGGTAAAMTAATGAGCTSGGATATTAATGAACTCTATAGAMGAGTTATYTATCGTAACAACACTCTTACCGATCTATTAACAACAAGCCGATCTACGCCTGGAGAATTAGTAATGTGTCAGGAGAAATTGGTACAAGAAGCCGTGGATACACTTYTGGATAATGGAATCCGCGGACAACCAATGAGGGACGGTCATAATAAAGTTTACAAGTCATTTTCAGATGTAATTGAAGGCAAAGAGGGRAGATTYCGTGAGACTCTMCTTGGYAAACGGGTYGATTATTCRGGGCGTTCCGTSATTGTCGTRGGYCCTTCMCTTTCATTACATCGATGTGGATTGCCKCGCGAAATRGCAATAGAGCTTTTCCAGACATTTGTAATTCGKGGTYTAATTAGACAACATCTTGCTTCSAAYATAGGRGTTGCKAAGAGTAAAATYCGGGAAAAAGARCWGATTGTATGGSAAATACTKCAGGAAGTTATGCAGGGGCATCCTGTTTTGTTAAATAGAGCMCCWACTCTGCATAGATTGGGCATACAGGCATTCCAGCCCATTTTAGTGGAAGGGCGTGCTATTTGTTTACATCCATTAGTATGTAAGGGATTCAATGCAGACTTTGACGGGGATCAAATGGCTGTTCATGTACCTTTATCTTTGG
>NZ_SNTZ01000046.1 GCF_004916895.1 Flagellimonas alvinocaridis | reverse complement strand
ATGAATCATTTCTTCGGACAGAAGAAGATTATGKAAACACTTACTCGAAATCTCACTTATMAGATTCCATTGTGKAAGACACSATTTTTTCTGAAGAATTCGCCATGATATAYYKGATCCATGCATAAKATCATGAAAAATGGATACAAATTTTTGACTGCTACTTAGTATCGGCAATAGGTCTGAAAAAGTATCTAAAAATATCAAATTTAGATATTTGTATCCTGTCGAAGTAAGGAACCAYGGCATATATGTTTGGAATAGATTCCATTTTGAGAGAGTTGAAAAGGCACTATCTCGTTGAAAGGTTTTATCCATCTGCACTTTCTCAACGAATTTCTTTAGACAAAGACTCCKYTTTTTCCTCTTTTCGGATGGTAAATATTTCTTCTCAGAACATGGARTGTGAATMAAATCCATGTTTGAATTGAAATTGAGATACTGATGCAAGTTCTTCCCTTCTGAATCAGATAGATTCMTATCKGAAAGAGGTTGACARTAARTTCTTTCAAAATTGACTAYTTGTCCCTCTGTTAGAGGTGTTCCARAMATRTCTGCGATCGARTAAATAGYTCTACGATCGGATCGACTYGGAAAATGGAAARATTTGTMCAAGTTATACRTTTCGTCACCACTTTGTGGAAAATCRTTAGGTAKGARTAKGTTAGATACCTGTGACTCGATTGGTGAAATAGTATYTCTCCTCMCAAAAGCATGTTTTTTTTTACCGACGCACAAAGAAAMTATTTTGTTGCGAATGAACAAGATATTGAGSAATTGYCCATASGTAAAATCATAATTATTGATACGGGCCTTT
>NZ_SNTZ01000006.1 GCF_004916895.1 Flagellimonas alvinocaridis | reverse complement strand
GCCGTAGGTGGAAGTGCAGCGATGCATGCAGCCGAGCGGTACTAATTGCCCGTAAGCTTGCGCCGCCCTCTCGGGGCTTCCTTGTAACAACAATGCTTCGTTGACTCTTTTTTGGGCCTTGCCAAAGGTCCGTCCCATAATATGTCATATCATGAACATTTAAGATATTGAAGATCTAGGTGGCCATGGCGACGGGGTCCACCCCTTTCCATTCCGAACAGGGAAGTTAAGCCCGTTTGCGCCGATGGTACTGCCACACCAGGTGGGAGAGTAGGTCGCCGCCTTCCTCAAAGCCCTTTACGCAAGTAGAGGGCTTTTTTGTTTTTATGCTATGCGTTATCTTTAGCTAAAACAAAACTGGCATGCGAAGAATTATTTTAACCTCTTGCTTTTTATTTCTTGCCCTTTCATTATTTTCCCAAAAAAACCAACTTAAAGCTTTGGTTGGGGGTACATTGATTGACGGCTATGGCTCCGATCCCATCAAAAATTCCGTAATACTTATAGAAGGTGAACGAATCAAAGCCATCGGAACCGTGGAGACTTTGCCTGTTCCGGCCAATGCTGAAGTGATGTCCACGGAAGGGATGAGTGTGCTTCCGGGTCTATGGGATATGCATGTGCATACCATGATCAATGGTCATGCGGATTATGCCTATTGGGACAAAACCTATCCACCTTTGTTCAAAGATGTGATCATGCCCTCCTCGGCACATCAGCTTTTAATGGCCGGGGTTACCAGTGCCAGGGATTTGGGCGCCCCTTTAGAGGAAAGCATAGCAGTTAGGGATGCTATTAATTCTGGAAAAATTCCCGGAGCTACTTTATATGTTTCAGGACCTTTTATACAACATGAACCCTATCCTGGGACCGAAGATTTTCGGTGGGGAGTGAACGGTCCTGAGGATGGAATAAAGAAAATCAAAAGATTGGCCAAGGCTGGGGTTGATGTCATTAAACTGATAGACCATGATCAAATGACCATGGAAGAACTCAAAGCCGTGGTGGATGAGGCCCATAAGAATAATCTGAAGGTAGTGGCGCATGGACATCGACCTGAAGAAATCAGAAGAGGACTCGAAGTTGGAGTGGATTGTTTTGAACATACTGGCTTGTCTTCAGCACCCAAGTACCCCGAAGATGTAATCAAAATGATTGAAGAACGTACTGCTCAAATGAATAAAGGCCCTTTGTTTTGGTGCCCCACTGTTGAAGGGCTTTATAATTATGAGTATGTCAGGGACAATCAGGAGAAGCTGGATAATGATTCATGGCATTTAGGATTGCCAGATAGTGTAATCACTGATATAAAAAACAGTTTTAAGCACCCAGATAGGCTCCCATACTTTCAGTTAACACCGTCCCGAAAACCTACTTTACAAACCAAGGTACAGCAATTGTTGGATGCGGGTGTTGTTCTTTTGATTGGTACGGATAGTGGAATTCCAATGAAGTTTCACAGTCAATCCACATGGAACGAACTGGATGTTTGGGTCAACGAATTTGGAATAGACCCCATGTATGCCATTCGTTCGGCGACTTATTGGCCTGCACTCTGGATGGGAGTTGCCGATGACGTGGGGACGGTTACGCCGGGAAAATATGCCGATATCATTGCGGTGAAAGGGGATGTTTTGCGGTACATTAGCTTGCTGCAAGATGTGGATATGGTAATCAAGCATGGCAAACGCTACAAATAATTCTTTTTGACGTTCAAATCCGAATCTGCTTTACGGGAAGAAAAATGGAATGCGTATTCGCATGGCCTTGGTGTTGTATTGGCCCTTGTGGGGAGTACGACCCTTCTTCAAAAAGACATTGGTGATACACCTTACCTCTTTGGTAGCATTCTGGTGTATTGTATATCCGTGGTGCTGTTATTTACTGCATCTACGTTATACCACTCTGTACAAGACCCGAGATTGAAGAAAAAGCTCAGAGCTTTGGACCATATTAGTATTTATTATTTGATAGCTGGTACGTATACTCCAGTATGTCTTACCGTACTTTTACCCTCCAAAGGCTGGCTGCTGTTTTTTTTGGTCTGGGGCATTGCCTTGTTCGGAACCGTACTGAAACTGTTCTTTACAGGTAAGTTTGAAGTGTTTTCCTTGGTGCTTTACGGTGTTATGGGCTGGCTTATAGTCATTGATGTCCCCTATTTGGTTAAGCACCTTTCACCAACCGGATTGTTTTATCTATCGCTTGGAGGAGCCTTTTATACCTTGGGCATTGTTTTTTATGCCATCAAAAGGATACCTTATAACCATTTGATATGGCACCTTTTTGTTCTGAGTGGGGCCATGAGCCATTGGTATTTGGTGTCTCTATTGTTTGGTGACAACTCATAAAAAAGAGGGCGAAAAAGCTCGCCCCCTCTACTGTTAATTGATAGGTTGGTTGTTTTTTTAGAATAAGTATGCAGGAATAAATACTAAAGCATTTACTTGGGTTGCATTACTATTTGAAAGTTGGGCAATATGGACCAAGGTGTTGTTTTCCAAATCTACTTTGGCAATATGAGTGATAGCATTGTCATTTTCATAGCAAAGAGCATATAAGACCCCATCAATTTGGACCAAGTTTTTGATCATATATGCATTGGGCATGTTATATTCAAAATCCTCTAGTGTTAAATTGATGGTCTCACTGACTTCCCCATTGAGATTGGATTTATGAATAGTGGCAGCACTATCACCAACCCATACTTCATTGGTTGTATCCCCATACGTAAGGCCCAGACCACAGCAAAGATCAGCACCTGTAAAGGCAACGGGAGCGGACGCTGTTCCATCCGTATCAAAACTTATTAGGGATTCACCTATTCCTTGGCCAAGGGACATGGTGGCCATAATGTTTCCTTGTGGAGTGATGACCAAATCGGCCAGACCTTTCCATGTATCATTGGGATTACTGTTGATGGTGGTTGCTTGTAACGTGGCCATGTCTACTGAATAGAGCATTGACTTCTCAAATCCATTCGGAGCTGTTGTTGAAACATACATTTTCCGATCTGCGTAGTTGTAAATGGCACCACGCACTTGTACAAGGTCTTCCCCATCAAGGGTTATCGTAAAGGCTTCGGTCTTATCACCCGTACTGGGATCAAGGGAGTAAAATTGTCCTGTGTTTCTATCGGAAACCAAAATTTCAATCTTATCCACCACAGCAACCTTAATATCCAGATCAGTACTGCCCACCACAAATTTGGCCAAGGCAATTTCCGAAGTTTTGGCTACAGGACTGGAGCCAATCCATGAAAAATAAAAATCATCCTTGGAAATGTCCATGATACCATTGCTGATGTTTACCAAAATCTCATCACCTTCCGTAAGGTCGGTGGGTTTGTCCGCAGAATAGGAATCACCCCCATCCGTGGAATAGAGGAAGGTCAAGTCTTCCGGGGCGGTGTATCCAGTCTTGTCTATCACAGCGGTGGCCACGTCCAAAGTTTCTTCGGTCACGTTGATGGTAATGTTGGCCGTTTTGGTGACATCCCCAACCTTGGCTTGTACGGTAGCTGTAATTTTGGGGTTGATTTCAAAAACAAAAACCGAAGGGGCTGCAACGGACAATTGCCCCGTACTTGAGTTAATTTTTAATGCCCCAGCGGGACTCTCCGTGGTTAAGGAGTATACCAATGTTCCAGTATTGGTACTGGCTTCTATGGTGCCTAAAATTTCATTTTCCACTGGATTCTCCTCAATGGAACTTTCAAAGTCAGAAATGGTGATTACGGGATCTTTTACTTCAGGACCATCATCCTTGCTACATCCCAAGTTTAACATAATGGCAAAAATGCCCAATAAAATACTTGTTTTTTTCATGATATCTAGTGTTATGGAGTTATGTAATGAAAACCAAAGTAGCCTATAGATATTTAGAAATGTGCCCCCAATTGATGGATGCTGCTTATCAATGCATGGAAAGGGGATATGAATTGATGTACTATATTGAAAGCAAGGGGATAAAATCGGGTTTAACACCTCTTCTGATTAGACTTAGAGGGTAAAATAGGCACTGGCAATGCCCAAGATAATAACCAACAATTTTTGCAGATTAAAAGAATGTCCTTTAGAACTTTCAAAAAGAATAATGGTAGAAATATGAAAAAACACCCCAATGGCTAAAGAGGTCAATATATGGCCATAACCTTGTAATTTGGGCAATTGGTCAGACAGGAAACTGCCCAAAGGAGTCATTAATGAAAATACGAGGATAAAAAGAATGGCCCATCCCATTTTCATTTTGGAATTGATCAAAAATATGCTGAGAATGATGGCAACCGGAATTTTATGGATAATAATGCCATATAAAATGGAATTATTCCCGTGAATGGGAACCCCTTCGACCAAGGAATGGATAGACAAACTTAAAAAGAGCAGGAAGGGAAATTGATTTTCCTTGATATCGATATGCATATGCCCGTGTTCTGCACCTTTGGAGAAAAACTCTAAAAACACCTGAAGTAATATACCGGCCAAAATATAAAGCGCAATGGTCTTTGGGTCGTGTCCTTCGTACACATCGGGCAACAATTCCAAAAAGGTCAACGATAAAAGGAAAGCCCCACTAAAGGCCAGCAACAATTTTATGTTCTTGTTGTTTTTTGGGCGTACAATAAAAGCAAAGGCAAAACTGGCCCAAACAGCTAGAATGGGAGCAATGTACACGATGTATGCCGGAAAATCCATAAAAAAGGTTCAGGGGGCAAAAATAGCCTATTTTTGTGGAAAGATTTCAGGAAAACATGGCAGGAAATTTTAAGATGTTGGCCAAAACCTTGTACGGGTTTGAACCCCTTTTGGCCAAAGAGCTTCGGAACTTGGGGGCGGGAAATGTTGAGGAAGGTGTGCGCAATGTATCCTTTGAAGGGGATACGGGTTTTATGTACAAGGCCAACCTGTGTTTGAGGACCGCATTGAAGATCTATAAGCCTTTGCGAACCTTTAAGGTGTATAATGAGAAAGATCTGTATAAAGCGGTGTATGACATCAATTGGTCCTCCATCTTTGGCCCGAACCAGACTTTTGCGGTGGATACCAACATGAACACCGAGATTTTCAACAATTCCATGTTTGTTTCGCTCAAGGCCAAGGATGCCATCGTGGACAAGTTCAGACGGGTGGAACGCGAACGGCCCAATGTGAGTACCCAAGACCCGGATGTTAGGATCCACATCCACATTCATGACCATAATTGTACTGTCTCATTGGATAGTTCAGGTAGTTCATTGCACCAGAGAGGTTACCGTATGTTGACGAATATTGCCCCGATAAACGAAGTTTTGGCGGCTGGGCTTTTATTGAAAAGCGGTTGGGATGGCCGAACAGATTTTTTAGATCCTATGTGCGGAAGCGGTACTTTTTTGATTGAAGCGGCCATGATAGCCTGTAATGTTCCGGCCAACATTAACAGAGAGTCGTACGCTTTTATGCATTGGCGCGATTATGATGCGGAATTGTATCAAAAGATTGTTGATGCCAGTTTGAATAAGGTCCGGGAATTTCACCATAAGATATTAGGGTATGACAAGGCCCCATCTGCGGTACGAAAGACCCAAGAGAACGTTGATAATGCAAATCTTTCTGAATACATTACCGTGGAGCGGAAAGACTTTTTTAGAACAGAAAAACCGGTTGATTCTAGGCTTCATATGGTGTTTAACCCGCCTTATGGGGAACGATTGCCCATAGAAATGGAAGAGTTTTACAGCAAAATAGGGGATACGTTAAAGCAAAACTATCCCGGAACGGATGCTTGGATGATCACGTCCAATTTAGAGGCTTTAAAGCATGTGGGACTCAAACCTTCAAGAAAGATCAAGGCATTCAATGGAAAACTGGAAGCTAGGCTTGTATATTATGAAATGTATGAGGGTAGCAAAAAGGCAAAATATCAAAAAGACAATGTCTAAGTATTCGGACTTTTTTACAATCAATTAAAATTTAGTTAACTTTACCCTAACAAAAGTTTGGGTTTTCTTGAAAGTTTTGGCAATTAACTCAAAAAAATAGAAGGAAAATTCTAGACTAACTCAATTCAATTACCAAAAAAAGAGCCTGAATCATCAGGCTCTTTTTATTTGTATTCCGTAGACTAAGCTATTTCTAGGGTTCTTGCGGTTCTGTTTTTTTCTTCTTGGATTTTTTGTACAAGGGGATAAAATATGAGATGGAGTAGTTGTAACCTACCCCAAAGTTACTGCCCTCCGTTACCTTGTTAAATCCGGGAATCCAAAGGTTGGGAAAACGTTCATCTTCCTTATTGGTGACCAAAAAGCCCAAACGGGCACTCATACCAAGATAGATATTGGCAAAAAGCTCTGCTTTTATACCTACCACAAACTCTAGCCATGAGGCACTTAGCCCACTGAACTCCACATTCGGGTTGGGTCCTGGTAAAAAACCCGGTTCATAAAAGCGGTCGCTATTGAAAAGACTGTAATCATTCAAGGTTTGGCTAAAACTGGCAAAGGCATATCGGCCTCCAATGGTAATGGCGTTGTTCATTCCAAACCAATTCTGATAGGTATTTAGGTCAACCCCAGCTTTAATGTAGCTTCCAGCTGTTTCAAAGCTATATAGTTCGGTTCCACCCAAATCCTCGGATTGTTTTTTTGTTTCGTTGCCTATTTCTGCGGCCAGATAAAGTTTTTGGGTAAGCCTGTAGTCCCCAACCAGTTCGATTCCCGTATAATCTTCGTCCGCAAATGAAAGTACCAACCTGCTAAGATCGGCACCGATACGTAAACCATATTCATCCTTGTACTCTATGGTATCCTTGGCCTGTAAGTCAATAGGTTTGCTTTGCCCCATTACCAACAATGGTAAAAGGAGGATAAAAAGGCTAGTGAAATATTTTGACATGGACGCTGTTGGAATTTTCTACGGTTTGTTGGACGATTCGGATATCCTGGATCCAGTTATTGGCGCTTTCTGGTAATGTTACGGTAAGGTCTCCATAGTTGGCAACAAAACCGCAAGCCCTTGATATGAATGCTTCAGTGTTTTGGTATGATACGGTCAACGTATCTATATTGCCGGTTTCCACACCAGTTTCAGCATCATCGGCAGAATTGGTAATAAATGCAAATTGGGTGCTACTTGTACTGGCCCGGAGGGGTATTCCTATGGAATCCAGATTGCTTGAGCGATCGGTAAAAGTGTTTACCGTTTCATCCAAAATAATTTCTTTGATACGCATCAAAGGAACATCTTTGGTTGCTGTTGTATCATCAATATCATAAAAACCAATGACTAAGAGTGGAGTGTCACCTTCCACACAGATATCATCTTTCTCGCAAGAGGAGAAATAAACGAGCACAGTGGCAATCAATACAATGGGGAGAATTTTTTTCATTCGTGTATAAAGCAGATTTTTCATCAAAGACTATACCCGTTTTTCCAAAAGTACAACATTTTCAACGTGATGGGTCTGGGGGAACATATCAACGGGCTGTACTTTGGCCACGTGGTACAATTCCTTCATTAAGGCCAGATCCCGTGCCTGTGTGGCGCTATTGCAGCTTACATAGACTATTTTTTTTGGGGCAACTTGGAGCAACTGCTCCACTACCAGTTTGTGCATGCCATCCCGGGGAGGGTCTGTTATGATCACATCGGGTTGTCCGTGCTGTGCTATAAATTCCGAGTTGAAGACATTCTTCATATCACCCACAAAAAACTCCACATTGGAAATTTGGTTGTGCTCAGCGTTGGCTTTGGCATCTGCAATAGCTTCCGGAACAGACTCCACTCCAATTACTTTTTTGGCTTGTTTGGAAACGAACTGTGCAATAGTGCCAGTTCCCGTATACAGGTCGTATACCAGTTCATGGCCACTAAGATTGGCAAAATCACGGGTTACCTTGTACAACTCATAAGCTTGTTCTGAATTGGTCTGATAAAAAGATTTTGCATTGATTTTAAACTGAAGCCCTTCCATTTCTTCAAAAATGTGATCTCTTCCAGAAAAGCAAATCACCTCTTGATCATAAATGGTGTCATTTTGTTTGGAATTGATAACGTAGAGTAAGGAGGTAATCTTCGGGAAATTTTGTTGAATGTGGTTCAATAATAATTCTCGTTGTTCCGTATTATCCTCAAAAAATTGAAAGAGCACCATGATCTCACCGGTTGATGACGTTCTGATCATCAAGGTGCGCAATAGACCCTCTTGTTTTCGTGGGTCAAAAAAAGGCATGCCATGGTCCAAGGCAAACTTTTTAACTTCCAGTCGAATAGCATTGGAAGGATCTTCCTGTAAATGGCATTTTTTTATGTCCAAAATTTTGTCCCACATGCCCGGAATGTGAAAACCAAGGGCATTTCTATTTTCAAAATCCTTTTCAGAATTAATTTCGGCTTGGGTAAGCCATCTACTATTGGAGAACGAAAACTCCATTTTGTTGCGATAGAAATATTGTTTTTTGGAACCCAGAATAGGATTGGTATCCGGAAGGTCCAAATGGCCAATACGCTTTAAATTGTTCTCCACCTCTTTTTGTTTAAAATGAAGTTGATGCTCATAAGCCATGTGTTGCCATTTGCATCCACCACAAACTCCAAAATGTTCACACTTTGGTTCGGTTCTCTTATCGGAAAGTGTATGAAAATGGGTGGCTACACCCTCAAAATAGGCCTTTCGTTTTTTGGTGGTCATTACATCGACCACATCGCCGGGAACGGCATTGGATAAAAAAATGACCCGACCGTCCGGGGCTTTGCCTACAGTTTTTCCCTTGGCTCCTGCATCAATCACTTCAACCTGTTCAAAGGTTTGTCGCCTACTTTTTCTACGCATGGGGCAAAAGTAACTTCTTTTTGCTATTTGACATTGCCAAGCTTCTTAAATTGACTTAAAACTTTGAGGGATTTTGGACAAGGAATCGGGTAGGGGAAGCCTCTTTTTTGCACAATAATTTGTAATTTGCGGGCACTTCAAGGGATGATTTCTCTCCCACGCTGCTTTTTCGAGACCTCGAAAGAAAAAAGGTACTGTAGGAATGGTTGTTTTATAATTTTAATTTAAACTAAAATGGCTGTTTTAGAGCATTTAACATCGCAGCAAGCGATAGATTTGGAAAACAAGTATGGCGCCCATAACTACCACCCACTTCCTGTGGTTTTAAGTAGAGGTGAAGGTGTCTACGTTTGGGACGTGGAAGGTAAAAAGTACTATGATTTTTTGTCGGCCTATTCTGCAGTGAATCAGGGGCATTGCCACCCCAAAATTGTTGGTGCCATGGTGGAACAGGCCAAGACCTTGACCTTGACCTCCCGCGCTTTTTACAACGATATGTTGGGGAACTTTGAGAAATATGCCACGACCACTTTTGGATTTGATAAGCTTTTGCCCATGAACACAGGGGCCGAGGCCGTGGAGACTGCACTGAAAATTTGTAGGCGATGGGCATATCGCAAGAAAAATGTTCCAGAAAACCAGGCCAAAATTGTGGTTTGCGAAAACAATTTTCATGGAAGGACTACCACTATCATTTCATTTTCAAACGACCCAGTGGCCAATACAGATTATGGGCCGTATACCGAAGGCTTTATCAAAATAGAATATGATAATTTATCCGCTTTGGAAAATGCATTGCAGGGCAATCCGCATGTAGCTGGGTTTTTGGTGGAACCCATTCAAGGTGAAGCCGGCGTCTATGTACCTTCTGAAGGATATCTGGCTGCCGCCAAGGCCCTTTGTGAAAAGTATAATGTTCTTTTTATAGCAGATGAGGTGCAGACTGGTATTGCACGTACCGGAAAGCTTTTGGCGGTAGACCATGAAAATGTAAAACCGGATATTCTGATTTTAGGAAAGGCATTGTCTGGGGGAGCCTATCCAGTTTCGGCCGTTTTGGCCAATGATTCCATCATGGAAGTGATTACCCCAGGAAGCCATGGAAGCACCTTTGGTGGTAACCCGGTAGCCGCAGCCGTTGGCATAGCGGCCTTAGAGGTAGTTAAAGAGGAAGGGTTGGCCCAAAATGCAGAAGAATTAGGTGAATTGTTCCGGGAAGAGCTCAACAAGTTCGTGGCAACTTCGGATTTAGTGTTGAAGGTTAGGGGAAAAGGTCTTCTGAATGCCATTGTGATCAACGATTCCGAGGAAAGCTCAACGGCATGGGATATTTGTATGGCCCTGAAGGAAAATGGTCTTTTGGCCAAACCAACCCATGGGAACATTATTCGATTTGCACCACCTTTGGTGATGAACCGCGAGCAATTGATGGATTGTATTTCCATTATTACCAAAACGATTCAAGACTTCGAAGGATAAAAGAAGTGGTTATATCACCGCTGCCTCTAACAGTTCCAAAGTCATATCGTCTGCATTAAAAGCAGCATGAATGCCTACTGGAACAGTAAAATTATTGGGAACATGCCCGAAGCTCATTCCATAGGCCGAGGGCAATCCCAGTGGGGCAATACGGTCCATGATAACCTCTTTAAGAGTAAAATTATCGGGCTTCTTTTCTCGATCACAACCTTTGCATACTCCAAATACAATTCCCTTGGCTTTTGAAAAAGTAGAGCCTTCAATGAGTTGGGTGAGCATACGGTCCATTCGGTAGGGAGCTTCTTCCACATCTTCCAAGAAAACCAATTTATCCGTAAAATCGATTTCATGGGGGGTTCCCACCAATGCATTGACCAAGGTAAGGCTTCCCCCGACCAACTCGCCTTTGCAATTTCCCGAGGTAATGGTATACCGTTCGTACTCGCTATGGTTCAAAAGTTCAGGGTCCTTTAACTTCACATTTTCTATGATTTGGGAATCCTTGCCCTTCATCAGCACTTTTTTAAAGTATTTCTGACTATAGGCATCGTCAATGGTACTACCTACTGGACCATGAAAGCAGATAAGCCCTGTTTCTTTGTAAATACCCTGAATCAATGCGGTAATGTCACTAAAACCAATCAGGGCCTTGGGGTTGTTCCGGATGATATCATAATCCAAATGAGTAAGAATTCGGGTGCAACCATACCCTCCTCTTGCACATAGAATGGCATCTATTTCTGGATTGGCGAACATTTCATGCAAATCTTTTACACGCTCTACATCCGTATTGCTAAAATATCCGTGGTTTCCTATGATTCGGTTGGTATGAAAGGTCTTAAACCCCATTTTGTGAAGTGTTTCCAATGCTTTTTGCAATACGTCCGGTTTTATGGCAAAACCGGGAGCGACCAAACCTATCGTGTCTCCTTTTTTTAATTTTTTGGGTTTAATTCTTGTTGGCGTAGGAGTGGTAGGTCGATTTTCATTTCCCATACCAATTTTTGGCAACATAAAAGTAGCTCCCAAGGCGGAAGCAGATTTTAAAAAGGTTCTTCTTTTTGACATGAAGTTTGGATTATGGTATAAAGAATCCTTGGCTGAGCCATGGAATTGCTATAAAAGTAAACGGAATGGATGGTTTTGACAACTATTTGCTTCGACGTTCTATGCGACGTAGTTGTCTTTGGATTTTCTTGATGGCAGACTCAATGGACCTTTCGGGTTCTATGATGTTATATTCGCCCCAAAAGTCTGGGTCTGAAAACCCAATTGCTTCATCACTGAGAATAATGGATTTTTTTATGCGTTCCCGGTTTTTGGGTAATTGCCCGCTCTCGTTTCTTTCCCAATCCGTAACGGCCATTTCAGCGGTCATGCTGTATACCGAATTGAACAGACGGTCTTCCCAATCTATTTTAAATTCCAGCATAACACTGCTATACCCATAATACCATTTCCCACCTTTTTCGCGGTAATCCACACGATAGGCGACCTCAGTAGGCCAAACATCCACACCCATAGGTTTTCGTCTGACAAAAAGCTGCGAAGCTAAATCCTTGTCTGTAATATTCAGGGAATACACGGCACTCGTCAAAGTTTTGTTTTCTACATCAATAAAAAGTTCGCCATTGTACAAAGGAGCGGTTACGGTTTCCCGCTGATTGAATTTAATGACATAGATCAGGCGGTCATTAATTCGGGTAGACCGACCAAAAGAAAACGTGTAATCTGAAAGGGATCCCTCCCCAAATAGAAACTCTGGGTATTTCATAATGTCCACATACAGTGTATTGAATGGCCCCCCCTGTAACTTAAGGGCAACGGTGTCCAATTTGCTGTAATCTGTACTTTTTCGAGCCTTGTAAAGTTCCAGGGCATCATTGCGTGCAGAATTATAGGGCGATTTATAGATACTGACAACGGCCTCGGACAGCGATACATTTTTTCTGCGCTTCCTAATGGTTTCCCTATAGAAAGCGGTCATCAAAGTAGGGTCGCTGAAATAGTTATCACCTTTTCGTGCCAAAGTTTCCTTAACCAATGCTGCAGCATCTTTGGGCACGTTGATGTTGATTTCCGAAAGCTCGGTAATGGAGACCGACAATGAAATTCTGTTTTTTTCAGGTTGTAAGCTTGATAGTGGGATTGTCTTGTTTTTGTATCCCAAAAAGGATACAATCACATTGCCATCGGTTATGTTTTTTGGAACCTTGAGCAAAAAACCACCTTCCGTATTGGTTATGGTACTTATGTTGGTGCCTTCAACCGCAAGTGTGGCAAATACCAAAGGGTTGTTTGTAGACTCGTCTACCACTTCACCTTGATACTGATTAAAGTCGACAGTGGTGTCCACATTTTCCTGAAAGGCCAGCACTTTGGATGGATTCCACTGTAAAGCAATGAGTACCAAAAACAAGGTTCCCTTCACTAATTTTTCCTTGAAAAAACACCTAATAGCACGTTTTGTACCCATAACCGTATACTTGTTGTTACCTTTAAAGATACAAAATTTTGAAGTTTATGGTGCGTTCAAAATTCTTAAAATATCAGTACTAATTGGTTTTAAATCAGATAAAAAGAGATTAGTCTACCATAAAAAGTGCATTGGCGAAAAACAGTTTTCCATTTTCCCAGAAGCCTCTAAAAAGTGGGTTGTCTATCATGTAGACCACTTGGCCTGAACCAAGGTTTTCCGCGCCGTAAATAAGAGATTCTGCCACTTGGGCCTGAGCATCGCTTCCCGCGAATCCCGAAAAAGGTTTCGTAGTTTTTTCCAAGAAAACGGCATTGCCATTTTTCAGATAGTTATAGCTGGCATTTCCAAGTTTTAGCGTGAAATAATCTTTACCGTACCCATAGGCCAAAGGATGGGTGTTATCTACCTTGGTCTTAAAAATAGCACCGGTGATGGCCCTTTTTATCTGTTCTCTTTCCAAATTTTCATGTGGACTCGGGACATTGCTGGTTGAGTCGGTATCCATCTCCTTTTTTTCAATACCAAATCCATTTTCGCCATCAATGGCGCCAATAGCATCGCCCATGGCAATGAGCTTACCACCCTTTTGTACCCATTCGCGAAGTCTTTTCAGTTGTTTTTCGTCAAAATAGTTCCCATATCTTCCATCGGGCAAGATTAAAATGTTGTAGTCGTCCAAATTGACCCTTTGTGCATATGAGTCGTCTATAACCGTTAAGGGATAGTGCAATTGTTGCTCAAAGAAATGCCAGATTTCTCCAAACCTTAAGGTCGAGGTTGGTCCCCCCGATAAAATGGCCACCTTGGGTTTAGAAATCATTTTTACATAACTAGATCCGAAATCCTTACCAGAATCCACAAAGCCAGTATTGGCCAAGGTGAAGTCTTTTTGGTGCTTGGACATCAATTCCAAGAGGGAGGTGTAAAAGTCAGATTTGTGTTGATTGTCTCCCTGGGTAACAATCAATGTTCCCCTTTCAAAAGATTTCCCATCCAAGGTGAATGGATGGTCTGCTTTTCTCACGCGAATTCCTTTTGTGAGCAATTCTGCCAAAAAACGGGCATCTTTCATGCTGTTCCAATCAAACAGATAGGCGTATGCTTGATCATTAGGTCCTCCAACACTAATACTTGCCACAGAATCTTTGTTCGTATTTGCTGGTGTTGCATCGATCAACGAGGTAGAAGCAATAGCATCCAACCCATAGGCATAGGGCAGGGACCAGGCCGTAATGTCATAGGTGAGCGAATCGGTAAGCTTGGCATTGGGTTCAAACAGAACCTTTACCAAGGTACCCTTAGGCTGATTGGTGGAGACAACAACACTGTTGGAGGAGGTTGCCATACTGCCGTTGGAGCCTGTACTGTAATCGAAGCCTTTTACCAACCCATTTGAAGGGTGCCCAAAAGTAATCCTATGCTTTTCCAATAACGTTTTAAGCGCATCTATTTTATCCTTATCCCCATTTAAGACATAACTTTTGTACTTGAAATTTTGATTTTGATAAAACTTCCTGAATTCGGTGTTCAATTTATCGGCATTTTGGGAAGATACTTCCACTGTGGAAAGTCCTGTGGTAAAGTGGTGTGCAATCCTATCCTTTAGGGTAAGGGTATCGCCAATCCTGGTAATGATGCCTAAACCAGCGCGTCCGCTCCCTCCTTGCTCGTAGGTCATTCCAATGGCTCCATTGTACATGGGGTAGGTGTCCCCGTAGCTTGGATAGAAAAGGTCAAATACTTCCTTGGTGAAATAAAACCAACCATTTGCATCAAAATATTTGGCGTGGTTTCGTCCAAGGGTAATTTGGAAATTTCTCTGAAAATCAGTGATCACTTCGTGGTAAGGTTCCGCTGCAGGGGCAAAATAGTATGGATTGTCCACACCCTGTTCGTGAAAGTCCACATGCACGTGGGGCAACCAGTCATTATAGACTTCTATACGTTGTTGGCTTTCAATTTGGGTAAGCCATGCCCAATCACGGTTTAAGTCAAACATATAGTGATTGCTCCTTCCATTCCACCAACCTTCATGGTGTTCCTTACTATTGGGGTCTACTTGATAGGGTGTGTTTTTATATTGATTGTACCAATTGCTGTAACGATCCCTTCCATCAGGGTTTATGCAAGGGTCCATGATGACGACGGTGTTTTCAAGATAAGAACTCTTGCTGGTCAAAAGCTCATAAATGGTCTTCATGGAAGCTTCGGTACTCACACTTTCGTTGCCATGAACGTTGTAGCTCAACCAAACAATTGCCTTGGTGCTGGTTCCGGTTCCGTCCATATCCTTCAAGTGTTGTTGTCGGATGGTTTCCAAATTGGACATGTTGGCTGCAGACGTGACATAAGCCAACAATAAAGGGCGTCGTTCATTGGTCTGGCCATAAACGGTAAGCTTCACCCTGTCAGGGGCTTGTTCGGCCAGATACTCGTAGTAATCCACCACCTCATGATGACGGGTAAATTCTGTGCCCAATTCGTACCCCAAAAACTCAGAAGGGGATTTTAACTGTTGGGCTGATATTGCTAAAGTGAATAATGCTGTGAGAAAAAATAAAAATTTTGTCATGTATGGGTCAATTAGTCGTAATCAAATCTAACAATAAATTGGATGACAGACCTACTTTTTTGTATCTGTGCGGAGAAGGGTATCCAAGAAAACGTAATTAACGTATTTTTAGGATGAGAAAAAAAGAAGAGGTTTATCTTTGATCACCTCATTACAGTTTTAATGGAAGTAGATTGTATACCCTTTAAGGAAACCGGTTATTTTTCCAAGCTTATTTGCGATTATCTAGACCAGCGGAAAGACTTAGAACAATTTTATAACCGATTCCCCTCACCTGAAAATTTTGTGGAACAGATCAAGGAGAAGAGTGATGCCTACACTTTTTCGAACCGGGCGATACTTGTACAAGCTTTGCGAGAACAATATAAGGGTATGGCAATCTCAGAGGTGACCGAGGCCAATGTAACCTCTTTAGAGGAAAAAAATACGTTTACGGTGGTCACAGGGCATCAGTTAAACCTTTTTACAGGACCTCTGTACTTTTTGTACAAGATTGTATCAACCATTAATCTTACCAAGGAACTAAAGCGCACATATCCCGCACATCAATTTGTGCCGGTGTATTGGATGGCTACCGAAGACCACGATTTTGAGGAGATCAATTACTTCAATCTTCATGGAAAAAAGGTGCAATGGAGCAGGTCGTCCTCTGGAGCTGTAGGCATGTTGGATACGAAAGGTCTAGATGCGGTGTTTGAGACTTTATCGGCCGAATTGGGGAAAACCGGAAATGCAGAAACTTTAAAAGTGCTTTTCAAAAAAGCATATTTGGAGCATTCAAATTTGGCAAAGGCCACCCGGTATTTGGTGAACGAACTGTTTGGTGAACATGGATTGGTGATCGTGGATGGGGATGACCCATCGCTTAAAAAACTACTGGTTCCCTATGCCGAAAAGGACATTTTTGAACAAATCCCTTATAACAAGGTAACGGAATCCATAGGAGAACTGGAAAAGGTGTCTTCTGACTATACAATACAAGTAAATCCGAGGGAAATCAATTATTTCTACCTTAAAGAAGGGCTCCGGGAACGGATTGTGGAACAGCATGGGAAATTTCATGTGGTGAATACCGAAATAGAATTTTCCAAAAAAGAACTTAGCGAGGAACTGCATAAACACCCTGAGCGATTTTCCCCAAATGTGATTGCCCGTCCTTTGTACCAAGAAGTGATTTTGCCCAATCTTGCCTACATTGGTGGTGGAGGGGAATTGGCCTATTGGTTGGAACTGAAATCGTATTTTGATGAAATGGACATCACTTTTCCTATGTTGATGCTCCGTAACTCTGCTTTGGTGATTACAAAAAAACAGGCCGATAAAATAAACAGGCTGGATTTAAAAGTATCCCATCTTTTTTTGAAACAGAATACGTTCATTAACAAAAAGATCAGGGAAATTTCCAATATCGATATTGATTTCTCTCCCCAGAAAAAATATTTGGAAGAGCAGTTCGAGCAGATGTATCAACTTGCTGAAGAAACCGATAAAAGCTTTTTGGGTGCGGTAAAGGCCCAAGAAATCAAGCAAAAAAAGGGTCTGGATGCTTTGGAGAAAAGACTTTTAAAGGCACAAAAACGAAAGTTGAGAGATCATGTGGTCAGAATGACTGACATCCAGAATGAACTCTTCCCGAACAAATCCCTTCAAGAGCGCCAACTCAATTTCTCAGAACTATATCTAGAGCTGGGAGAAAATCTGATTCCCAATCTTTTGGATTCCCTTGATCCATTTTCGGGGACGTTTTCAATTTTAAAATACTAACTGGGTCAAGTATTTTTCAATCAGCAAAAAAAAAATCAAAAACAAAGTAGGGTATTTTTCCTTGTAGTTGTTTTACTAGTGAAAATTGCTATGAAGAATTTAAATGAATGAGTTGGTTAACTCATATGTTTAGGTTGGTTTTGATTTTATTTAAAAAGCCCTGGAGTGGTTCTCAGGGCTTTTTGTTTTTTATGGCTTAAGCTATTAGAACAAATCAGCGAAGTGGGATTTCACCTCAAACAAAGTGGCCTCTTTCATGGTGTCAAACCTTAAATCTGCATGGCCCACACGGTCTTCGGGTCCAATACCCACACTATGGAAACCTCCTGCTTTGGCAGCATCAATACCTTTTTCGGCATCTTCCACCACAATACAGTTATTGGGGGGTAGCCTTAACTTTTCTGCGGCGTAAAGGAAAATATCTGGCTCAGGTTTGCTTTTGGTTACGCTATTGCCGTCCCCAATAACATCAAAATAGGGCATGGCATTTAACTGCTGCAATACTTTAAGGGCATTCTTACTGGCACTTCCCAAGGCTACGCTGAAACCTTCTGTTCTTAGGTGGGTTAATAATTCCTTTGCTCCAGGTAGATAATCTTCCGGGGTCATATGGTCCAAACTGGCCACGTAGAGGTCATTTTTTTTGGTGGCTAGATCAATTACCGTCTGTTCTTCCAGGGTAACCTTGTTATGGTCCATAATAACTTTAATGGAATCCATTCGGGAGATGCCCCGAAGTTTTTCATTGAGTTCCCGGTCAAAATCCCAACTCATTTCATCAGATAGCTTTTTCCAAGCTTCGTAATGTAATTCTGCAGTATCGGTAATTACTCCATCCAAATCGAAGATGAAACCTTTGATCATGGTTCAGTGTTTTAAAGAAATGCAAAGAAATGACGAAAAGTGTTAAGAAAAAAACTACAAAACGTTATGTTCAGTTCAGGGGAATAATTTTTGTTGAGCCCTAATGGGTTTCCGTTTAGAAAAAAGAATACACTTTACTGAAAATCTGCAATTAGCATTTCACACCTGAAAACTTTTGAAAACTTGTCATAAATATCCTTTAAAAGATCCCTTTCCAAAAAAACCAAATTGCTATTTTTGCCCATGCATAACAACGTACTCATCCTAGACTTTGGTTCCCAGTACACACAATTGATCGCGAGACGCGTTAGGGAACTGAACATTTACTCAGAAATAAAACCATACAACAAGTTGCCCGAGGATTTATCGGAGTATAAGGCAGTTATCCTATCGGGGTCACCGTCTTCCGTAAGAGGTGAAAACGCCCCACATCCCGATCTATCCGAAATCAAGGGGAAAAAACCTTTGCTCGGAATTTGCTATGGTGCCCAATACCTGTCCCATTTCAATGGTGGGAATGTGGCTCCTTCCGCTACCCGGGAGTATGGCCGAGCCAATCTCTCCTTTGTAAAAGAAGGGGAAGCCTTTTTGGAAGGCCTGGGAGAAGGAAGCCAAGTGTGGATGAGCCATAGTGATACCATCAAGGAGCTTCCCGATGGGGCGGTCCGACTGGCGAGCACCCATGATGTGGAGAACGCAGCCTATAAAATTGAAGGTGAGAATACCTACGGAATCCAGTTTCACCCCGAAGTATACCATACTACCGATGGCTCTAAACTGTTGGAGAACTTTTTGGTGAACATAGCCGGATTGAAACAGGATTGGACTCCGGATGCGTTTGTAGAGACCACCGTGGAGGAACTAAAGAAAGAAATTGGGGACGAAAAGGTAATTCTCGGACTTTCAGGAGGTGTGGATTCCAGCGTAGCGGCCATGTTGTTGCACAAGGCCATTGGCAGTCATCTCCACTGCATTTTTGTGAACAACGGATTATTGCGAAAAAATGAGTTCGAAAGTGTGTTGGACCAATACGAGCACATGGGGCTCAATGTAAAAGGAGTAGATGCTTCGGCACGTTTTTTGGAAGCATTGAAAGGAGAATCGGATCCAGAGAAGAAACGAAAGATCATTGGAAGGGTCTTTATTGAGGTCTTTGATGACGAATCCCATAAAGTGGAAAACGCAAAATGGTTGGCCCAAGGTACTATATATCCCGATCGGATTGAATCCGTTTCGGCCAGTGGAGGCCCTTCGGCAGTGATCAAGAGCCACCACAATGTAGGCGGATTACCAGATTATATGAAACTAAAAATTGTGGAGCCCTTAAAAATGTTGTTCAAAGATGAGGTAAGAAGAGTTGGAGCAAGTATGGGTATGGAAGATTTTATCTTGGGGAGACATCCTTTTCCCGGACCTGGTCTGGGAATCCGTATCTTGGGGGATATTACCGCAGAAAAAGTGGCCATTTTACAGGAAGTTGACGCCATTTTTATTGATGGTTTGAAAAAATGGGGGCTTTATGATAAGGTCTGGCAGGCCGGAGCCATGCTTTTGCCCGTAAATAGTGTAGGAGTCATGGGAGATGAGCGTACCTATGAGAAGTGTGTGGCGCTCAGGGCTGTGGAGAGCACGGACGGAATGACGGCAGATTGGGTAAATCTACCCTATGAATTTTTACAAAAGACCTCAAATGATATAATAAATAAGGTCAAGGGCGTTAATAGAGTAGTGTACGACATTAGCTCAAAGCCACCTGCAACTATAGAATGGGAATGAAAAAATATATCTTACAACTGGGCTTGGCGGTTATTTTTATGACCTCTTTCCAAGTTTTCGCGCAAGAATATGCAACACACGCCGTAAAGGAGGGAGAGACCTTACAGAGTATCTCCCAACAGTATAGGGTTACGCCTTATAGTATTTTACAGGCCAATAAGGAAATCAAAAGTGCTTCGGATGTAAAGCCAAATACCATTTTGGTCATACCGTTGAAGGGTCCCATTGTTCAAAAAGAAAAGCCGAAAGAAGAAGAGCAGGAGGAAATCAAACCCTTAGGGTTTACCCGTCATAGAGTAAGAAGGAAGGAAACCCTTTTTGGACTTACCCAGAAATACGAAATCACCGAAGAGCAATTGAAACGCTACAACCGGGATTTATATTCCGAACCTCTTAAAAAAGGAATGGTGTTACAGATTCCCAAATTTCCGGAGACGGACCCTGCCGATGAGCGTGAACTGGATTTTGAAACCTATACCGTTCAACCTAAGGAAACTAGGTGGAGCATTGCCCATAAATATGGTATTTCCGTAGATAGTCTATTGGTATTGAACCCTGATTTGAGCAAAACATCCAACTATTTGGCAGCAGGGCAAGAACTAAAATTGCCACGTCCAAAAGGGGATAGTCTCAAGGAGCAACAAGTAGACTTGTTTACGTCATATACGGTGCCCCCAAAAATGACTTTGTATAGTCTGGGCAAGGAGTATGGAGTTCCTTCAGATTCCATTGTCAAGCTTAACCCCGAAATCATGAAGCAAGGGGGATTAAAGGAGGGAATGGTCATCCGTCTCCCTAAAAAGAGGGATAATACTGGAGTAGTGAATACAGATAACTTCATCTTTTATGAGGTAAAACCTAAGCAAAATATATTCAGGCTAACCCAAAATTTAAAGATTTCGAGGGAAGAACTTTTCCGTTTAAACCCTGATTTGGAAAATGGCTTAAAGGCTGGGATGGTGCTCAAACTTCCAAAAGAGAAAGCTGCAGGACTTCAAGTGAAGAACGCTTTGGTATTGGACAGAGTTAACTTGGTGGATAGTATCAATGTTGAAAATAAACCCAAACTCGTCTTTATGCTGCCATTCCGATTGGATAGGGTTGAAGTGAACAACAAAGAAAAAACTGAAAGTCAGATCAAGACCAGACGGGATATGGCCTTGAGTCTTGGGTTTTATTCCGGGGCTTTGGTAGCTCTTGATTCCATTAAAAAGATGGGGGTTTCTGTTGATGTGAAAACTTACGATACCGAGTTGAGTCAGGCCAAAGTGAAGGAGATTCTTTTTAGGGAAAACCTACAAGGCGTAAATGCCATTATTGGCCCTATTGCTTCCGGTGCTTTGAGTGAAGTTGCTGTTGTGGCGGCAGCCAAAAATATCCCTGTGATTGCCCCAGTGGCTTCAGATAGTCAATTGAGCCATAGTAATGTGTTCTTTTCGGTGCCCAAGGAAGAAATACTCAGGGAGAAGATGCTTTCTTATGTAAAGAAAATCCATAAGAACGAGAATGTGATCATTATTGCGGATTCTACCCATCAAGTGGCCCACGATTCCATTTTGAGCAAGTTTCCAGCGGCCCAGATTGCAAAAATCATCGACAATAAATCCTTGCATTTAGATCAGTTTCTATTAAAACTATCTGAAACGAAGGAAAATTGGGTGTTTTTGGAAACCGACCAGCCCAATATGATTTCAAGTGTCACATCCATCCTTAACTCGGCCATTACGGAAGACGTTAAAGTGCGTATGTTCACCACAAGCTATAACAACAATGCCTATGAAGACGATGCAGTCTCCAACACGCATTTGTCCAATTTAAGGTTTACCTATCCTTCATTTTATAGGGAAACGGGCAACGATTTCTTTACCCGAGCTTATGAGAAACGATACAATGGATTAAGTCCCGATCGGTACGCCGTACGTGGGTTTGATGTGACTTATGATATTTTGCTGAAATTGGCCCATAAGAACAATCTTTTTGAAACTTCAAAGATTATAGGTCAGACTGAATATACAGGGAACAGTTTTGACTATATCAATGATTGGTCCTCTGGATATTTCAATAGAGCCTGTTACATCATGGAGTACGATAGTTTGCAAATCAAAGAAGTAAAGTTGGATGACCTCAAAAGTAACCTATAATGGAAATCTTCGGACCACTTGTACACATATCAGGTCCGGAAGTGAATATATTACAGATGCTCCCATAGACAATAATGGGAAGGGGGAAGCCTTTTCACCCACAGATACCGTGGCCACAGGATTGGCCAATTGCATGATGACAATGATGGGAATCAAGGCAAGGGATATGGAGGTGGATTTAACAGGTTCCACCGCTGAAGTGACCAAGCATATGGCTGCCAATCCAAGGCGAATCTCAAAGATAGAGGTGAAATTGGAGCTGCCGGCCCATGTTTCGGAAAAGCACCGAAAAATTTTGGTCCATACAGCCAATACATGTCCTGTGCATTACAGCTTGCATCCCGACATTGAACGCATAATCGATTTTCATTGGGTAAAATAGCAGCCATAGGATGTTTGTTGTTCCTTGGTTTTTTTGGTTTTGCACAGGAAATTGAGGAGGGGGTCCCTTGGGATGCCAACAAGCGTCTTACATGGGCCGATTTTAAGGGGAAAGTACCTCCAGCTGCAGTACCTGCGGCCACAACGGCCAGTGGCATCAGTTATACCTACTCTGCCAATTTAATGCACCATGAGGTAGAACTGGATTATGAGGTTACCGCTTATTTTTATCCCAACGAGTCTTGGTACAAACCATCGCTGGCCAACGATACCATATTGAGCCACGAACAGTTGCATTTTGACATTGCGGAGCTCTTTGCCCGTAAGATGCGAAACCGATTGGACCGCACTTCTTTTTCAGATAATGTAAAGGCTGAGGTTCGGGAAATCTATCAAGAGATTTTACAGGAACTCAAAGAATTTCAGGAAGCCTACGATTGGGAGACCAACTTTTCCCGGAATGTGGAAAAGCAATTGGAGTGGAACGCCAAAATTGCCAAGGAACTTCAGGCAGTGGAATAGTTTCGCAACCGTCAGTTCGAGTGATTTTTGACGTTCCACGTCAAAAATTGTATCGAGAACCAAATCAATTCTCGATACGTTTCCTTTGGAAACCACTCGAACTGAAGAGCTGACGCTAGACTTTATTTCTTGTATTTATCGATAAACTTCTGGTCCAGTTCCTCAGAATCCTTGTACTTCACCCGCAGGGCCTTTAATTCTTCCTTCAATTTCTCCTGAATTTCGGCATAGGCCGGGTCATCGTATACATTTTGCATTTCGTGGGGGTCTTTGGCAAGGTCGTACAGCTCCCATTCGTTCACATCATGATAGAAATGAATCAACTTATATTGTTTATTGGCCATACCATAATGCCTTTTTACGGCATGCTCGGCAGGATACTCGTAGTAGTGGTAATACACATTTTCCCTGTCCCACTGTTCCAAATTCCCGGTCAAGATGGGCATTAGGTTTTCTCCTTGCATATCATCAGGGATAGCGGCCCCGGCAGCTTCCAAGAAGGTTTGGGCAAAATCCAGGTTTTGAACCATTTCATCACTGGTGATTCCCGGTTTTATGGTGTTGGGCCAACGAATCAACAATGGAGTTCCAAAGGATTCTTGGTACATGAACCGCTTATCGAACCATCCGTGCTCTCCTAGGTAAAACCCTTGGTCCGAGGTATAGACCACCAAGGTATTCTCGGCCAGATTAGACTCATCCAAATAGTCCAACACCCGACCCACATTGTCGTCCACGGAGGCGATGGTGGCCAGATAGTCCTGCATATAGCGTTGGTATTTCCAGCGGGTCTTTTCGGTATCGTCCATGTTTGGCCACTTTGCCTTGAAATCTTCAGCGATAGCATCCAAAATGGGAATATACTCCGCTTGTTGTTCCTCGGTGAGGCGTGCCACTTCCCCACGACTGAAAAGCGGTCCGTTTCTAGGGTCGGTGTTCATGCCCAGCTCATCGGCAAGCTCGGGATAGACCTTGCAATCATAGCTGAGGAGCATGTGTTTAAAAATGTTCATCTCGGCGGTACGTGCCGCGGTGCCCCTTCCGGAATAATCATCAAAAAGGGAGGCAGGTTCAGGGATTTCCTTTTCCAGATAAGCTTTGAACTTGTCCGCTTTGGGCCACCATGGGCGGTGCGGTGCCTTGTGCAAGTACATCATCAAAAAGGGCTTTTCAGGGTCCCGTTTTTGGTCCAGCCACTCCAAGGTCATATCGGTGATAATGTCCGATGCATAACCCATTTTTTGGATGGTATCGCCCTTGGGCGTGATAAAATCCGGATTCATGTAGCGTCCCTGTCCGGGTACGATCATAAACTCATCAAAACCCTTGGGACTGTTGCCAAAATGCAACTTGCCAAACATGGCCGTTTGGTAGCCCGCCTTTTGCAATAACTGCGGAAAAGTCACCTGTGTGGTATCAAAAGGGGAGAGGTTATCTATTTTTCCATTGATGTGGGTGTGCTTCCCGGTTAAAATGGTGGCCCGCGAAGGCGCACAGATGGAGTTGGTGACCGAGGCATTGGTGAACAACATCCCTTCCTTGGCCAACCGGTCTATGTTGGAGGTCTGTATCAAGGTGGTGTCATAGGCGCTGATGGCTTGGTAGGCATGGTCATCGCTCATGATGAACAGGATATTGGGCCTTGTGGGCTTTGTGGTTTCGGCTTGTTCTTTTGGGGTGTCCTTACATCCAATAAGGAAGGAGATAAGAAGAAGGGGTAACATAAATACAGGTTTAGACCTCATGGTGTTGGATGGGTTTGAAAATTTAAAGGTAGCAAATTCAAATGGTACGATAGATAGGGCTACTGTTTTGAAAACAATTCGAGAACTTGCGGAAACGAATTAATACAAGCCAATATGCCATCCAATAATCCATTCATCGAACTATCTAATTTTATAGAGGACACCTACGGCTCTCCTGAAGCCTTTGCCCAACAGTTAGATCTCGCGGTGGAAATGCTGTTTTATGTGGAAGAGGATACCTTTTCCCGAAGGGAACTGCAGGAAGTGGCTTCGGCGCTCATGAGTGTAATGCGGGTGCTACAGGGCAAATAAATATAATTTTTCATGGAGCCACTGAACGGCTTTGTACTTTTTGGTCTATTAAGTCCAATATTTCCCCATCCACATCCATTCTAAACTTGCGCGCAAACAATTTGTGTTCAGGTTGGTCTAGAAGTAAGCCTTTGTCTTCTTTGGAAAAGGTAACGGGTAGGGGTACATTTTTTCGTTCCCAATCCACAAAGTGAAGATTGTCCATAAGCTTAATGGTCTTATCTTCTTTCATGATTTCATGGAGTATGGTATGAAAGATTTGCTCATCTGGACACAAAGTGTACCTGTAATACTTGAGCAGTCTGTCCTTGTGCAGATCTAAGTATGCCATGATTTTCTCCAACGTGGCACGGGTAAGACAGAACCAATTGGTGCCCTTGTAGTGTTCTTTGAAGATGGATTTACGCTTGGGGTTGAACAACATAAAAAAATCCTTGGCCCTCAGCTTGCCCTTGACCAACAATTGTAGAATGGTTTTTAGATTTCCGGGATTGAATGAAAAAATGCTGTCCAGAATAACAAAATCTTCCCGCTGGGACGATAGGTTGATTTTATACTTTTTAACCCGGGTTCTGTATATGTCACTGTCTTTGGGAATTGGGGTAGTGGTATAGTCCAAAAAATCGTATTCTCCATGGGACTCCAGATAGGCATCAATGTATTTTGGGCTTTTAATGGGGTAGTCCTGCCCACTTATAAATATGATCATGGAATTTTTGGGAGCGTCCTTCATGGCAACCTCCAATAAGTTTAGTGTTGCTGTTACTTGGGAAATATCGCCCCAGATACAATCTACCCTAGTATTGATGAATCTCACATTAGTGTTGGAGACGATGTTCTTAAATCGGGTAATATCGCTCTTAAGGTCAACGTGGATATAAAAGGTTGAATTTTCATCGCTGAGCCTATCAATCATTCTTTTGAGCTGCTCTGGGTAATCGTGAGCCGTAATGATATATCTCTTGTCCATTGGCATCAAAATGTACACTGACCAAAATTATGGTACAGAGGTTTTCTTATTCAATGTGCAGTTTGGGGAGCTTTATGTGTGTATAAATGTAGTGAATTACAACGGATTATATGTTTGCGATGGTTTTATGTTA
The DNA here is from genome assembly GCF_004916895.1 of Flagellimonas alvinocaridis. Taxonomy (GTDB): domain Bacteria; phylum Bacteroidota; class Bacteroidia; order Flavobacteriales; family Flavobacteriaceae; genus Flagellimonas; species Flagellimonas alvinocaridis. The sequence continues at coordinate 93,930 of NZ_SNTZ01000006.1, read as the reverse complement.
TTGTAAAGTATGTGTTTAGAGCCAGCGCGAACACTGCTTATAAAAAAGATGTGGCCAGATATCGTACCTAAAAATTCATTCCTTTAGAAGGGATTTCATCCTTTCAGGTAACCTTGATCTTTAAGGATGTGGTGGTGGGTGTTGAAGGGAACTCAATCCCTCAACTGAAACAGCAAATCCATAACCTCGATTTCGGGCGGTTCGGACATTTCATAGGCCGCTGGAATACTCTTGGCCAGATCAGATTCCTTATAGGCCATTAACGCTTCCTTGGATTCCCAGATATAGATGCCACTGTACAGGCCTTCGCCCCGCTTCACGTAGTATTTTTGCACCAGTCCGGGAAAAGCCTTGAACTGCGGTTCGCGTTCCTTGGCCCGGCGCAACAATTCTTCCTCGGACAAAGGGCTCTTTACTTTAACGATCAGTAGTATCATGGTGGTCTGGTTTAGATGTCACATCGCAAAAATCCATCTTTCAGGGCTGCAATTTTGTCCTCCCAAGTGGTGATAAACTCTTGGGCCACATAGCCTGTAAACCCGGTTTCATGAATGGCCTTGATAATGGCGGGGTAGTAAAGCTCTTGGGTCTCATCGATTTCGTTGCGACCCGGAACCCCTGCGGTATGGTAGTGCCCAAAATAGGGATGGTAGTTGCGTATGCTTCGGATAATGTCACCCTCTTGGATCTGCATATGGTAAATATCGAACAACAACTTAAAATTGTCGCTGCCCAAGTGCTTGCAGAGTTCCACGCCCCAAAGGGAGTTGTCGCACATATAATCCTTATGGTCCACCTGGTTGAACAGCTCCATCTGGATGACCACCCCGTGCTCTTCGGCCAAGGGGATGATCTGTGACAGTCCGTCCACACAGTTTTGCAGTCCCACATAATCGTTCATGCCCCTGCGGTTGCCACTAAAGCAGATGAGGTTGGTGTAACCGGCTTCGGCCACCTTGGGGATCATCTCCGTATAATTTTTAATGAGCTGTTCGTGGTATTTGGGGTCGTTCCACCCTTCGGTAAGGCTTATTTCGGCCCCGTTGCACATGGAGCAGTGGATGTCGTATTTTTTCAATAAGGGCCAATCCTTGGGACCGATAAGGTCAACGGCCTTGATGCCCAAACTGTTCAGGGTCTTTAGGAAATCCTCCAAGGGAATATCGGCAAAGCACCATTGGCACACACTGTGGTTGATGTTGTTCTTCAGTTTGAATTCTTTCTGTGGCGTTTGGTCGTGCGCAAGGCCGGAAACCGATGCCAAACCCGCTGAACCAGCGGCCGCCGTGGCAATAAAATTTCTTCGCTTCATGTTTTCGGAGTGATTGTTCCGGGAAAGATAGTACATTGCCCCTACAAATGGAAATGCAACCGGATAGAGAACAGCTGTTGGAAATGGCCCATTACAGAATGCCCTTTGGCAAGTACAAGGGCCGGTATTTGGTAGATCTGCCGCTGCCTTATTTGGTGTGGTTCAGGCAAAAAGGTTTTCCCGAAGGGAAGCTGGGCAACTACCTGAACACCATGCTCACCATCAAGGACAACAACCTGGAACCGCTCATCAGAAAACTTCAAAAAGAATTTCCGAAGGAATCCTCCTGATTTCTGAGCTGCAATTTGTACCTTTACGCCCCGTAATAGAAAGATTAATATGTCACAGACCAAGTACATTTTCGTTACGGGAGGCGTAACTTCATCCTTGGGTAAAGGAATCATCGCCGCATCCTTGGCCAAATTGCTACAGGCCAGGGGTTACCGGACCACCATTCAAAAATTAGATCCCTATATCAACGTAGATCCAGGGACCCTGAATCCTTACGAGCATGGCGAGTGTTATGTGACCGATGATGGTGCAGAGACTGACTTGGACTTGGGACACTACGAGCGTTTTTTGAACGTGCGTACTTCCCAAGCCAATAACGTTACCACGGGACGTATTTACCAAAGTGTGATCGAGAAGGAGCGAAGAGGGGAGTTTTTGGGGAAGACCGTACAGGTGGTACCCCATATTACCAATGAAATTAAAGAGCGTATCCAGATTTTGGGCAAAAGTGGCGATTATGATATCGTGATCACCGAGATAGGGGGTACCGTGGGGGATATTGAGTCCTTACCTTATATTGAAGCTGTACGTCAGCTGCTTTGGGAGTTGGGTGAGCACAACGGTATTGTGGTACACCTTACTTTGGTGCCGTTCTTGTCCGCAGCCGGTGAGTTGAAGACCAAGCCCACACAGCACTCCGTAAAAACCTTGATGGAAAGTGGTATAAAGGCCGATATCTTGGTCTGCCGTACCGAGCATAACATTTCTGAGGACATCAAAGAAAAATTGGCCCTGTTCTGTAATGTAAAGAAAGAAGCTGTAGTTCAGTCGATTGATGCATCTACTATTTATGATGTTCCCATTTTAATGCAGGAGGAAGGGTTGGATACTGTTGCCTTGGAGAAATTGGCTTTACCAAAAGATACCGAACCCAATTTGGATCAGTGGAAAGAGTTCTTGAAACGACACAAAAATCCAAAAAACAAAGTGGTTATTGGGTTGATTGGAAAATACGTGGAACTTCCAGATTCCTATAAATCCATTCAAGAAGCATTTATCCACGCTGGAGCGACCAATGAAGTTGAGGTTGAGGTGCGTTCCATCCATTCGGAGCATCTTACTGCCAAGAATATCGACAAAAAATTGATGGGATTGGACGGTCTTTTGGTAGCACCTGGATTTGGGGAACGCGGTATTGAAGGTAAAGTGATGGCAGTGCGGTATGCCCGGGAGAACGATATGCCATTTTTAGGCATTTGCCTTGGCATGCAGATGGCCGTAATAGAATTTGCACGTAACGTTTTGGATATGGCAGGTGCCAATTCCACCGAAATGGATAAGGAAACGGCTTATCCTGTCATAAGTTTGATGGAAGAGCAGAAATCCGTGACCGATATGGGCGGGACCATGCGTTTGGGTGCCTGGGATTGCCATCTTACCGAGGGTAGTTTGGTACATGAGGTGTATGGCACTTCGGATATTGCGGAACGCCACCGTCACCGTTATGAGTTTAACAACGCCTACAAACAGCAGATGGAAGAAGCTGGATTGGTACCTACTGGGTTTAACCCCAAGACCGGTTTGGTGGAGGTCGTGGAAATACCTTCGCACCCTTGGTTCATTGGTGTACAATATCATCCAGAGTACAAGAGTACGGTGGCCAGCCCACATCCCTTGTTCGTGGGTTTTGTAAAGGCCGTACTGGAACAGAAACAGAAACAAAAGAATGCCAGTTTGGCATAAAGTGCGGTTTTGGGCATATATTTGCGAGCTGAATACCGATAAAGAAGATTTCTACTAAATAATTTTCATGGAAGAAAAGAAGCTGGATATCAATTCCATTATTGGATTTGTACTGATTTTTGGGATACTTATTTTTATGTTTTACCAGAATCAGCCTACACCAGAAGAGCTGGAAGCACAGAAAGCAGAGCAAGAAAAGATTGAGGCTGCGGCAAAACAGGAAGAACAGGTTGAGGTAACCCCAACCCCGGTACAACAAGCACAGAGCGTAGATTTAAACGATTCCACTGCGGTTGCCAATTACAAGAGCGCCGTTGGGGCATTTGGCTTTACCCAAGCTACTGAAGGAACCACAAAACTGGAGAACGAAGTACTTTTCTTGGAGGTGGCCAATAAAGGTGGTCAGATTATAGAGGCAAGGGTTAAAAATTTTGTCACCTACGACTCCGTCCCTGTTTACTTGGTAAAGGATGGCAACGCCAATTTTGCCCTCAACTTTTCGGCCAATGACAATAGGGTGCTCAATACGGCAGACCTGTATTTTGAGCCTTCACTATCCAAAAATGGAGACAATCAGGTACTTTCCATGAAGGCCAAGGTGGCCGACAATCGTTTTTTGGAATACCGATATGAAATGAAGCCCAATGATTATTTGGTGGATTTTACCATTCGTTCCCAAGGGTTAAATGGGGTTATCAATAGCACTAGGCCCATTACCCTCAATTGGGAAATGAATGGAATACGACACAACAAAAGTGTACAGTACGAGAACCGCTATACCCGTTTGACGTACAACCATGAAGATGGTAAGATCAGTAAACTTTCCGAGAGTAGCGATTTGGATGAAGAAACCGAAGAGGATATCAAATGGCTTTCTTATCGACAACACTTCTTCAGCTCCATCTTGGCTTCGGACAACCACTTTAAAACTGCGGAACTCAGTTCCAAAAATCTAGTGGAAGAAGAAGGCAAAGATGTTATGTTCACTAAGGCATACAGCACCAAAGCACCCCTAGAGCTGCAAGGTGGAGAACTGTCGCAGAACATGCATTGGTATTATGGCCCCACCGATGTTAAAGTATTGGATGATTATAAAGATTTGGGCTTGGCTGACTCTATTCCCTTTGGTTGGGGAATTTTTGGATGGATCAATCGATATATATTTACACCATTTTATGGTTTCTTAAGCTCGTTCCTTCCGTTCGGGATCGCTATTGTGGTGATGACCATTTTGGTACGTTTGGCATTATCGCCTGTTACCTATAAATCCTATCTCTCACAAGCTAAAATGAAAGTGTTGAAGCCTGAGATCACAGAAATCAACGAGAAGTACAAGGACAACGCCATGAAAAAGCAGCAAGAGACCATGAAGCTGTACAACAAGGCGGGAGTGAGCCCAATGAGCGGTTGTATTCCAGCGTTGATGCAGTTGCCTATTTTCTATGCCTTGTTCATGTTTTTCCCAACTTCTTTTGCGTTGCGTCAAAAGCCATTTTTGTGGGCCGAAGATCTTTCTTCCTACGATACTATTTTCAATTTGCCGTTCACCATTCCATTTTATGGTGACCACGTGAGTTTGTTTCCAATTTTGGCATCTGTGGCTATCTTTTTCTATATGATGATGACTACGGGACAGAGCATGCAGATGCAACAACAACCGGGTATGCCCAACATGAAATTTATCATGTATCTGTCTCCCATTATGATGCTGTTCTTCTTCAACAACTACGCCAGTGGTTTGAGTTTGTATTACTTTATTTCCAACCTGATTACCATCTTTATCATGTTGGCCATTAAGAACTACATCTTGGACGAGGACAAGATCCACGCGCAGATTCAGGAAAACAAAAAGAAACCAAAAAAGGAAAACAAGTTCCAGCGCAAGATGCGCGAAATGATGGAACAGGCCGAAGAGCAGAAAAGGACCGGAAAAAGATAATAGCTATGAAAATTATCACTTGACGTTACCTATAAATGGTATGTCCTTTTAAGCTTAAAATCCTTAAGACCTTCGAAAGGTTATAGAAGTAAATAAAAAAACTCCCTCAAGAACTTTGGGGGAGTTTTCCATTTGCAGGTATAGTTTGGAAAGATTTGGGACTTCAAAGATGCGGCATTACTGTTGGGTAAAAAATTAATAGTTGTCAAAATGGGTGTTTTTGTATGGTAAAAGAACCCCTTTTGATGTGTCATCGATGAACGGTAAACGTATATCGATAAAAAGCCCCCAAGAAGAATTCCTTGGGGGCTTTTTTGTAGTAATCAGCTTACTTGTATATGCTAATTCATGGTATCGGGAACAAGTACCCCGTCCAAAACATGGATTACACCGTTTATGGCTTGTACATCAACAGCATCAATACCAATGCCTGTATTTCCTGAACCATCGGTTACATCGGCTATATTATCTCCGGTTCCGGGTAAATTAATGGTAATATCATCCCCTTCCAGAGTTGTGGCCATGATACCATCGGTTAAATCTCCAGAGCGTACATTGGCGCCGGCAACCACGTGATGTTGCAAAATAGGAATTAAGTCACCTTCTGCTGGAATGGACGCAAGAGCAGCAAAGGCATCATTGGTTGGAGCAAATACGGTGAATGGATCATCGCCAGCCCCACCTTGGGCAGATAGTACACTAACAAAATCAACACTTGGGGTAAGCTCAGTCAGGGCTTGTACCAAAGTGGAGAAATTAGGGTCTGCAACGGCAAAAGTTACTACTGTTGGAAGGTCAATAACTGCATCTACGGCATGTATCACCCCGTTGGTGGCCACAATATCGGCAATGGCTACGTTGCTCACACCATTTAAGGTAACACCATCATCTGTATTGATATACAAACTTAGGTTCTCGTCAGTGTCAAATTCAGCAGCCGTGTTTACATACGAGTTGGTCAATCCGGAAGAGAAGGCCGAAGCACCTACCACAACATGATTGGATAGAATGGCATTCAAATCATTGGAATTGGGATTGGTAAATGCTGCAAACGCATCATTGACTGGTGCAAAAACGGTAAATTCCTCTTCTTCATTGGACAGCAAATCTGTGAAGGTGGTGTTTCCTCCATCGGTAAGGGCAGCTACCAAAGAAGTTAAGTTGGGATTGGCTACTGCATGATCTACAATATTGGGCAGATCAATTACCGCATCAACTACATGTACTACACCGTTGAGCGCTTTTACATCAGGAATCACTACAGAGGAAACTCCGTTGAAAGTTACTCCATCAGAAGTATCAAAGAAGATACTCATATTGGCATCTTGTGCACCTCTGGCCAATGTTGAGGTATACCCAGAACCAAGACCTGTGAGGTCTGTACTGTAGATAGCACCTTCAATAACATGGTTTAATAAAATTTGGGTAAGTACTTCAACAGGAACATCATCCAAAGACGCACCATCCAAGAAGGTTTCAAAAGCCTCATCGGTTGGGGCAAGTACAGTGAATGGACCATTGCCTCGCAAGGCATTCGGTAGATCGCCATCCGCAGCAATTAGAGCGGCAACAAGATTTTCAAGATTTTCATTTCCAATGGCCAAATCGGTGATGGGAACCAAAAGAATATCGGACAATGCATCTAGAATGGTTTGTGGAAGAAGAACCTTGTCTATGATGTGAACCACTCCATTGCTGGTGGTAACATCGGCAGTAGTTACTTGAGCGGGAGTATCGGTAGCGTCACCAATGAATACACCACCTTCGGTACTTACCGTGAGTGTGGCACCCTGCAAAGTGGTTAAGGTTTGACCGTTACTTAAATCGGAAGACGTGGCGGCCGTTCCGCTAATTACATGATACGTAAGAATTATAGCGAGCAAGTCTTGAAGTTGCTCAGAATTAAAATCGTCCAAAGAATCAAAACCATCCAATTGGGTCAACAAATCTGAAAAAGCAGCATTGGTAGGTGCAAAGACCGTGAAAGGCCCTTCGCCACTTAAAGCACTAACCAAGTTATTGTTGGCACTTTCATCGGCTTTTTGTAGAGCACTTACCAAGCTGCTCAGTTCTGCTGTGGCTTGGGCGGCATCGACAATGGTTGTCGTAGTCTCGGGAGGAGGGGTCGTTCCATTATCGTCGTCCGAACAGGACACGAACAATAATGTAAAAATCAACAAGGGTAATCGAATACATTTAATTAGTGCTTTCATGGGATTGCTGTTTAAAAGTGTTTAATGTTACTAATATAAAGTTAAACAAAATAAATTAATTGTGTTTAAAAATTTTTACAAAAAGTTTAACAAAAAAATATATCGGTATCATTTTCAGTAAGTTCTAATAGAAATTAGCTACTGATTGTTTCATGGTTTACTAATTGGTATTTTGTAATTTTGCATCTTATTTATAGGTGATGAAAAAGGTAGTTATAGGACTTTCGGGCGGAGTGGATTCCAGTGTGTCGGCTTACTTGTTGAAGGAGCAAGGGTACGAGGTCATTGGACTTTTTATGAAGAATTGGGTAGATGATTCCGTAATCATATCCGAAGAATGTCCTTGGGTTGAGGATAGCAATGATGCGCTTATTGTAGCCGAAAAACTGGGAATACCATTTCAGACAGTGGATTTAAGTGCCGAGTATAAAGAGCGTATTGTGGATTATATGTTCAATGAATACGAAAAAGGAAGGACCCCGAATCCAGATGTTTTGTGCAACAGGGAAATTAAGTTTGATGTTTTTCTAAAAATTGCCTTGCAACTAGGTGCAGATTATGTGGCCACGGGTCACTATTGTCGCAAAGGAACCATTATAAACGAAGATGGCTCTGAAACGTATCAACTTTTGGCAGGAAAGGATACTAATAAGGACCAATCGTATTTTTTATGTCAGCTTTCTCAGGAGCAACTCTCAAAAACACTGTTTCCCATTGGCGAGCTTACCAAACCAGAAGTTCGACAGATAGCCACTGAAAATGATTTGATCACTGCGGATAAGAAAGATTCACAAGGATTGTGTTTTATTGGAAAAGTGCATTTGCCGGAATTTCTTCAACAAAAATTAAAGCCTAAAGCAGGTGTCATTGTTGAAGTGCCCCAAACCGCATCCCAATTTTCGGTTTCTGTTCCCAATTTTAAGAACAAACAGGAAGAACTGGCCTTCAATGCCGAAAAACCCGTTTACTCAGAAGCAGATGGAAAAGTTGTGGGCCAGCACCAAGGCGCACATTATTTTACCATTGGTCAACGAAAAGGGCTTAATGTAGGGGGTACCAAGGAACCTTTGTTTGTTATTGAAACCGATGTGGATAAAAATATCATTTATACCGGACAGGGGAAATCCCATCCCGGATTGTACCGTCATACTTTGTTTGTAAAAGAGGACGAATTACACTGGGTACGCCCCGATTTGGCCTTGGATGTGGACGGGACCATGCAGGTCATGGCACGAATACGGTACAGACAACCTTTGCAGAAAGCCACCTTGTACAAAACCAATACAGGATTGTATGTGGATTTTGAAGAAAAACAATCCGCTATAACCGAAGGCCAGTTTGTGGCTTGGTACATCAACGATGAACTAGTGGGGTCGGGAGTGATATCATAATCAAAAAAATGATTGAATGAATCCTAAATTGAAAAGTATACTAGAAGATGTATGGTGGAATATTGGTATAGTGTGTACTTCGATTTTTGTTTTTACAGTTTTTGCCATGTCCGCACCGGACCTTGATAGAGCGGGATTAGGTGGACTGGCTAATCTTTTTTTTCCTGGTCTGATAGGAGTTTTTACAATCATAATTTATTTGTTGACACGCATTTTTGCAAATGAGTGGAATTGGATTATTACTCTGGCAGGAGTAGTTTTTATGGCTTATGTGTCAACAATGCTTTTTTTTGATAGATTATAAATGCGCAATAGAATCACTGAACTTTTCGGAATTGAATATCCCATTATCCAAGCAGGAATGATTTGGGCGAGTGGATGGCGCTTGGCCTCTGCGGTTTCCAATGCTGGTGGTTTGGGGCTCTTGGGCGCTGGCAGCATGTATCCCGATGTTTTGGAAGAGCATATTGAAAAGTGCAAGCAGGCAACGGATAAACCGTTTGGGGTCAATGTTCCCATGCTCTATCCCGATATAGACAAGTTAATGCAGATTATTGTGGACGGCGGGGTGAAAATCGTCTTCACTTCTGCAGGAAATCCCAAGACATGGACTAGTTTTCTCAAAGAGAAAGGGATAACCGTGGTACATGTGGTAAGTAGTGTAAAGTTTGCGTTGAAAGCCCAAGAAGCTGGAGTGGACGCCATAGTGGCTGAAGGTTTTGAGGCGGGAGGGCATAATGGAAGGGACGAGACCACAACCATGGTTTTGATTCCTTCGGTGAAGGAAAAAATAGAAATCCCGCTGATTGCCGCAGGCGGAATTGCCAGTGGAAGAGCAATGCTCGCAGCTATGATTTTAGGGGCTGATGGTGTTCAAATCGGAAGTCGTTTTGTAGCCAGTCCAGAGGCATCTTCCCATCAACTTTTCAAGGAATGGGTCGTAAAGGCCCAAGAAGGAGACACCCAATTGACCTTAAAGGAGTTAGCTCCTGTGAGACTGTTGAAGAACAAGTTTTACCAAGATGTTCAAGAAGCGTATGCCCAAGGAGCTTCGGTTACCGAACTTAAAGCTTTATTGGGTAGGGCAAGGGCCAAACGAGGCATGTTTGAAGGAGATGTGGAAGAAGGCGAATTGGAAATTGGGCAAGTATCAGGTTTAATACATGATATTAAGCCAGCAGCCCAGATTATGGAAGAAATCGTTAGGGAATTCAACGAGGCCAAACATTTTACGCAAGAGTATTAGTAGTTTAACGGCATAAATCCGCAACTTTTCATACATTTACCCCGCATGAGAACACTAATCCCCACATTGGTCTTTTTTATGCTCGTCTCTAATGGTTATGGCCAAATTGAGCGGGATAAAGCACTTCACTTTTTAGGTGGCGGCCTATTTGGTCTGGCCGGAGCTGGTATCGCAAAAAATATTTCTGAAGGTAACCGTGTATGGACTTTTGTAGGAGCAGTTGCCAGTAGTACCTTAATCGGTGTTGCCAAGGAAGCTGTGGATTCCGGGCAGGACGGGAATGGATGGGATAATGATGATTTGGCGGCCACTATTCTTGGAGGAGTAACCGTGGGCATTACCATTGATTTGGTTTCAAAGAAAAGGGATAAGAGAAGACTTCGGGGCAGTTATGCAGCTGTAGAATTGGAAAAAACATCTTTTCAGGTTTTCAAAAAGAAGTCTAGGACTCTGGCTCTACAATCTATGCCACTGTCACTAAATTCACTGGTACTCTCACCAGATTTTTTGGAAAGTAAAGTTTCCTACTAGATCAATCCCCTCGCTTTTATCTCCAAATATTTGTTGATGGTGTTGATGGTCAAGCTTTCCGGTTTGGTCAAAATGGTTTGGATACCATGTTGTTGAAGCTCCCGTTGCATAAGCCTTTTTTCCAAAGAAAATTTTTCTGCAATGGTTTTATGATAAATGGCCTGAAGGTTTTCAGCATCAGTGGCAATTAAAGATTCCAATTCGGTGTTTTCAAAGAAAATGACCACCAATACATGTTTTTTGGCAATGGCCGCCAAATAGGGCAATTGCCTTTTCAAGGCTGATATGTGTTCAAAATTAGTGTAAAGTAGGAGTAGGCTTCTTTGGTTTATTTTTCTTTTGACCTGGGCATAGAGCAATCCAAAATCTGAATCGGAGAAAGCCGTTGAAATGTTGTACAAACTCTCCAAAATGGTATTGAGGTGGGTAATTTTCTGGACAGCAGGGACAAAGGTTTCAATGTTTTTGGAAAATGTAAGCAAACCCGTTTTGTCATTACGCTTTAAGGCCACGTTGGAAAAAGCCAAAGAGGAATTGATGGCGTAATCCAAAAGGCTAAGACCATTAAAGGGCATCTTCATGACCCTTCCAGTGTCTATGATGGAATAAATGGGTTGTGAACGCTCATCTTGATATTGGTTTACCATTAACTGATTTTTCTTTGCGGTAGCTTTCCAATTGATGGTACGGATATCATCACCTTTTATATATTCCTTTATTTGCTCAAATTCCTGTGTATGCCCTATTCGTCTGATTTTTTTTAATCCAAATTCCGTTAGATGGTTACTGGAAGCCAAAAAATCGTACTGTTGCATTTGTATGATGGAGGGGTAAACCGGTACCATTTGATTCTTTAGGAATACAAATCTTCGTTTTATGATTCCCAAGGAGGTTGAAGCGTATACGTTGAGGTTCCCAAAAATATATTCGCCACGCTCCACGGGCCTTACCATATATTCAAAGATGTAGGGTTTTGCTTTTACCAATTGGGTTTTGTGCTCAAAATCCCTTTTTTGGAATTGATTGGGTAGCTCATCAATAATAGAGACTTCAATTTTGAAAGGGTATTTGGAATCCAGTCGAATTGAAAGTAGGTTGTTATCGCTATTTGATAGTTTTTGGGGTAGACCGCGTTCAGCCTTTACGGCTTGGGCCGTGTTGTACAAAAGGTAGATGTCCAACAGGAAAAGAGTCATCAATACGAACACCAATACCCAGATAATGGGATACAAAACTGGCATCCAGTAAGAGATTACAAAACCAGCCGCCAGTAGGGCTATGTACCAGAAGAATTTATTGTGTATGTAGAACGATTTCAGAAATCGCATGGCTAACGTGGAATTTCAACAGATTCCATAATCATGTTTACCACATTCTCCGTGGTCATTCCCTCCATTTCCCGTTCAGGGGTTAAGATTACTCTATGGTTAAGTACGGGAACCAAGGCTTTTTTGACATCTTCCGGAATTACAAAATCTCGGCCCGATATGGCTGCAAAGGCTTTGGCGGCGGTAAGCGTAGCAATGGAAGCTCTTGGTGAGGCACCAAGGTACAAATGCGGGTGATTTCTTGTATTGGTAATGATTTGTGCTATGTAATCCATGATCTTTTGTTCCACGACAACTTCATGGATGTTCTTTTTAAACTCGGCTAGTTTTTTAGGGGTTAAAACCGCCTTGATTTGGTCTTGGGGCTTTTCTCCTTTTCGCTCATGATGGGTCTTTAAGATTAAAACTTCCTCTTCAGCACTGGGATAGTCTACCTTGATTTTAAATAAGAAACGGTCCAATTGTGCCTCGGGAAGTGCATAGGTGCCCTCTTGCTCTATAGGGTTTTGAGTAGCCAATACTATGAAGGGCTCTACCATAGTATAGGTGGTGCCGTCGATGGTAGCCTGCCTTTCTTCCATGGTTTCGAACAGGGCCGCTTGGGTTTTTGCAGGAGCTCTGTTGATTTCATCAATAAGAACGACATTGGAAAATATTGGTCCTTTCTTGAATTCAAACTCAGACGTTTTTACATTGAACACCGAGGTGCCCAAAATGTCACTGGGCATTAGGTCTGGCGTAAATTGAATACGGCTAAAGTTGGTCTTTAAGGTTTTTGCGAAGAGTTTGGCGGTAATGGTCTTTGCAATCCCGGGCACACCTTCAATCAAAGCATGGCCATCTGCCAAAACCGAAACAATGAGCAGTTCAATAAAATCTTTTTGCCCCACAATTACGGTGGAGAGTTCCTGTTTTATTTGCCCTACGGTGTTGCGGAGCTCTTCAAGGGGTACTCTATTGTCAAAGTTTAAATCGTTATTTTCCATCAATTTTTGCTTTAAATGCTTCTATTTTATGGTTCAGGTTTTCCAATTCTGTATTGGTAATCCCATTTTTTGTTTCCAATTTGTCAATCAATCCAAACAATTCCCTGATATCCTCTATGGAGTTGTTGCTTCGCAGCGCCAAGGTTCGTAAAAATTCGTCATTCCTTTCCGTTGTGGGCATGTGTAATCTGGTACGTATATACTCCAGAAAATAAGCTATTTTATGTTTGGTTATAAGATCTTGTTCCCCATTTTCATAGTACATATCGGCAATGGTTCTAGTAAATGCCAGGGTCTGGTTTTTCAAAGGGGTTACCACTGGAATGGCCCTTTGTTTTCGTTTTCCTTCAAAAATCACATAAATAAGGGCGCCGATAAGTGCCAAATAATAAGCCCATTTTAACTCTTTGGTATTCAAGAAAAGATACATGGGGGAAGTGTAAAAAGATTTTCCCGATTTGTGAAAGTTGTCCATATAAACCTGTCCATTGACATCCAAATAAGACAAAAGCCCGGCGGTATATTCCCTATTGTCATCCTTTAGGATGAAATAATTGGTAAAGGCCTTGGGAAAACTGGATAATATAATCTTGCCCTGGCCAAAGGTTTGTTGAATTACATTCACATTTTTACTGATGGCACGTGTGCTGTCCGCTTGCTCGTAAACTTGTCCCAAAACAATGGTTTGTAGGGTATCAAGCTTATCAAAATATGAGGTGTAGTAGTCTTTTTCAAAAGAAATAGCCTTTTTGCCAAGGTTGGCATTTACCAGTTCATAAAAGAAAGCAGGTTTTAACTGACCATTGTTATAAAGGTTGGTCTGCTCTAGATGAAGAGTGTCCATAAGTCGCTCCTCGAAGCTATCGGAAGCAATGAACAGGGTGTTTCCACGATCTGCCCAGTCCAAGAGAGCGTTCAGTTCTGCCTCCTCAAAGTTTACAGTTTCATTTACAAAAAAATAGGTGCCTTTTATAGAATCGTTTCGAATTAGGAACTCAAAAGGGGGTACATGGACCTGTTGTACGGGAAATTTTTTTTCCATCAAATCGTTCAGGACATAGGTCCCATAAGGGATTTTATGGTGGGATACAAAAGATGGAAACCAATTTACCTGCTTGGGTTTATTGTACTCCAAGAGTAAAATACCTGCTATGGCCAGAACACCGATTGCTATGTAAATCCATCCCTTTTTAAGCATTCCCCAGAATTGATTTTTTTAAAGAAGCAAATACAGTCTCTGCCTTGGTATAGTGCTCTTGGTCTATGTTGAATTCGCCATACCAAATATAATCATACAGCCATGTGGCTTTGTTGAAATGATCCTTTAAAGGGCTGTTGGAGAGCTCATTGCTGTAGTCGTCATTAGTTTTCTGACGCTGCCAATCTATCAGTTCACGTTCAGACAGTAATTTTAGAATGAAGAGATAATAATACCGTATGGCAAGGCGGTAATTGTTCTCTGCAAGTGCATTTTTGATCAATTGCTGAATATCCTCTGTTTTTATGATGCGTTCCTCTTCCGACAAAACCACCGTGTTGGGATTTTTCTCGTTATGGATAAGGGAACGGACATTTACCTTTAGGAAAAAGCGAATGATGAGGTACAAAAAAATGGCCAACAAGATATATGGCAATATTCTTAGGAATATGGCCAAGTAACCCACGGCACTTTCCACCCCAAAAAGCCATTCGAAAAATTGTATGAGGACATTGTAAAACCAGTTGGTGATATCGTTCCACCATCCAATTTCTTCTTGCTGCACTACCTCATAATCAAAAGCACTATCCGTCAAATAAGCATCAATTTCTTCTTGCGAAACCGCAACGGGCTGTCTGCTGGAATCATCAAATTTTACAATGGAATCGTTTTGGGCAAAACCAATTGTCCAAGAAAACAGGAATAAAGCGAAAAGCCACTTTTGTTGCATTTAGTCCTCAGTAGATTTACCAAGATTTTCAATACGCTCGTAGGTGCCCGTAAAATTTTTCTTTTCGTTGAGATTGAAAAAGATAAGACAAGTGGTCACCAAAAATATGATGTTCATAAGGAACTGAACCATAGTCCCCAAAACATTTAGGATTAGGTATACGGGATCGTTGAAGATATTCAGGTTTTCTGCATCCATTTCACCTGAAAAGACCCCCATTTTAATCCACATATAGATCACGGATGGCAAAGTAAACGCATAGGAGGCAACCGCCACAATAATATAAACGACCATTAAAGTGGCAAATGTGATCCACCAATTTTCTTTTACAAGGGTAAAACTATATTGGTAGGAATCCATGGCATCTTTTTTTAAGAATACGAGAATTGCAAAAGAGAGGCATAGGGGAACCGCCAAGTAAATCCCTGGAATAAGGCAAAATATAAACCCGACACCAACAGAGAGTCCCACCAAAATACCCAATCCGATCAAGGACCAAAATGAACTGTATACTTGCTGCTTGATTTCTTCATAAACAGGTTCGCCCCTATGATCTATGTATGATTTGATGTAATGTAAAACCGTTCCCTGAGCCAATACATAAGCAGCAATGGAACTTAGCAGCAAGGCCAAAATGGCAATGACCATTATAAAAGGGGATAGTGTGTCCATGGCGCCATTACCTATGGCCGTGATATTGAAAATATCACCAATGGTGTACAGATAAAACCCCATGGAAATCAACATTACCAATAAGTAAGGCCCCACTATTTTTAGAATGGTTCCAAAAAAGGGCTTGAATTGGCTTCTGATAAAACTGAACGAATCGGAGAGGATTTCTCCCAATTCGCGTTGTTTTTTGAACTCAATGTAGTTGTTTGTCTGCATAAGCTATTTTTCTTTTGATTTGGTATGGATATACAATGTAATAGTAAATAATCAACCCCAAAGAGCTAAGAATAATCAGGATGGCCAGCCAATCGGGCATCTCGGTATGGCGGGTTACAAAGCCTTCCAAAAAGCCGGCAACAATAAAAAATGGAACCGTGCTGATCATAATTTTAAGTCCATTTTTCACCCCTCTTTTAAAGGACTCCAAGCGGGTATAGGTTCCAGGAAAAAGAATCCCATTGGCCAGAACCAATCCAGCGCATCCGGCAATGATAATGACCGCTATTTCTATGGTACCATGGATCCATATGGTCCTAGCAGACTCCCATAACAGCCCTTTTTCATAAAAGAAATATTGAAAACTTCCCAACATTATTCCATTTTGGAGTAAAATCATAAGGGTGCCTACTCCCAAAAATATTCCAAAGGCAAACGCATAAATGGCAACTTTTATGTTGTTGATGGTAATCCCTAAAAACATATTAAATTCTCCCTGCTGTTTGTATACGGCCATGGGATCCCCCTTTTCTATATTTTCCAAGGTCATGTTCACATAACCATTTCCCAAAATAGAGCGAACAAAATTACCTTCATTGGCCGATGAAAAAGCACCTACCACCACAAAAAAGGCAAATACCAGAAAAGAAATCAACAGTTCCCGATGATGGCTATGGAACATGTGCGGAAATTCAGTTTTCCAAAAGCTTACAATACGATTCTTGGATTCCCGTTTGGTCTTATAGATTTTTTGATGCGCTTGCGAGGCAAGCGAATTAAGATAAAGTTGTGTGTTGCTGTTAGGGTAAAAAGTCTTTGCGTAGCTCAGATGGTCCGTAATCTCAATGTAAAGATCCGAAAGTTCATCAGGATGAAGCCGACCTTTATTGTTGAGGGCATTTTCAAAAGCGGCCCATTTATCCTTATTTTGCTTAACAAAAGCGGCCTCTCGCATTAAATCTTTTGGTTTGTAAGTAAAGAAACTAAAATATGGAACAATTTCAAATAGAAACAGCCCAAAATATAACCATCAACCAAAACACCTCTAACTTGGGGGAACGGATGTTGGCTTATATCATAGACAGTTTCGTAATTGTGGTCTATACTATACTGGTGTTCATTTTGTTGGCTTCGTTGGATTTGGATTTTGAAGATCAATGGGCATTCTATTTAATATGTTCTTTACCGGCATTTCTCTATTACCTGCTTTTTGAAACCTTTTCCAATGGTAAAACCGTGGGGAAGGGAATCATGTCTTTGAGGGTGGTAAAATTGGATGGGTCCAAGCCCAGCTTTGCCAATTATTTTATCCGATGGGTACTCCGAATAATCGATGTAAGCCTTACATCTGGAGGAGGGGCGGTGCTTACTATACTGATCAGGGGAAAGGGACAGCGCATTGGGGATATTGCGGCAGGTACAACGGTTATCAGCGAAAAGAGGAAAGTATCTTTACGGGATACATTGTTGCGCGAATTACCAGAGGATTACCAACCCAGGTTTCCGCAAGTAACTGTTTTCAAGGATAATGAAATGCAAACCATTAAAGAACTGTACGATAAGGCCAAATGGAACGGAGATCATAATGTTATAGTTTCTTTGGACAAAAGAATAAAGGAAGTGACCGAAATCCAAACCAATTTGAGGCCATTGGAATTTGTGGATGTCGTAATCAAGGATTATAACTACTATACCCAAAAAATGTAAGCATGTTTTATCAGGTAATAGATATCTTGGGAACAGTGGCCTTTGCCATTTCAGGGGTTTTAGTGGCCATGGAGAAGAAATTGGACCTTTTTGGGGTACTCATTATTGCATTTGTAACGTCAATTGGCGGTGGTACCCTTCGGGATCTTCTTATTGGTAATACCCCGGTTGTATGGATGCGGGACCTTACCTATGTTTCAACCATATTCATTACCGTGGTATTGGCCATTATTTTTGTGAACCAACTCAAATATTTAAGACGATCTCTGTTTTTGTTTGATACCATTGGGATTGGACTCTACACTATGCTGGGCATAGAAAAGGGATTACAAGCAGAATTATTACCCGTAATGTGTATAGCCTTGGGCACCATGACAGCCTGTTTTGGTGGTGTTATCCGGGATATGCTCTGTAATGAGATTCCCATAATTTTCAGAAGAAAGGAAATATATGCCACTACCTGTATTTTGGGTGGGGCAAGTTACTTTCTATTTACCCGATTATCCATTCCCGAGAGTTATGCCTACATCGCCGCAATTTTTGTGGTGATTTCCCTTAGGTTATTGGCAGTACGGTTTGATATTCGGTTGCCCAATATCTATAACAAAGAAGCTTGATTCAATATGTCATAGTTTCATTTGGGATGAAAAGCCTATCCTAATTTGTATTAGTCTTTGCTTAATGTGATTAATCCTTTGTTAACCTTTTTTACATTGGCATTAATCTTCTTGTATAGGATATAGCCCTACTTTGGCTCCAAGTTTAGCTGTCTTTATAAATAATTTCAAGGCCGTCCTCTTTTGGTCGGCCTTTTGAACCAATCAATCAAACACCATCATGAAACCTCAAAACATATTTTTTGCCATATGCAGTATGGTTGTTCTTTTTTTTAGTGCTGAAGAAATCCAAGCACAAGGATGTGTAGCCATTCGGCACTTTTCGTCATGCGTGGGCAACACCTTGGAAAATAATTTGCTCGGGCCCGGCGATATCCAAATAGGGAGTAACTACAGATATTTTAAATCCTTTAGGCATTTCAGGGGTACAGAAGAAGAACCAGATAGGGTATCCAACGAAACCGAAGTGATCAACCATTCCCATTCATGGGATTTTTTCCTTACCTATGGTATAACGGATAGATTATACACTAGCATCACCATCCCAACAGTAATCAATACACGTTCCTCATTATATGAACACGGCAGGGATGAAAGGAACACCACATATTCTAGGGGTCTTGCCGATATTAGGGTTGGAGTGGGCTATTGGTTGTTCGATTTGGAAAAGCACCAAAACGGAAACTTGGCCCTGGGACTGGGTGTAAAATTGCCCACAGGAAATTACAATGCTTCGGATATATTCTATAATGTAGGCCCGGAAGGAAGTCCACAAGTAAGACCAGTAGATCAAAGTATTCAACCCGGTGATGGTGGTTTTGGGATTACCTTGGATTTTCAATTTTACCAAAAGATAGCCGAAAAGTTTTTTGCCTATGGTGGAGGATTTTATTTGCTCAACCCTAGAGAAACCAACGGAACCAGAACGTTTCGGGAAACCTTGAGCCCCATTCTTGAAAATGAGGCCATCATGGCCGTTCCGGACCAATTCTCGATACGAGCTGGGGTGAGCCATAGCTTTTCCAATACCATTTCCGGTTCATTGGGGGCACGATATGAAGGTGTACCTGTAAAGGATCTTATCGGGGGTAATGAAGGGTTTAGAAGACCGGGGAACGTACTTTCCATTGATCCAGGAATTGCTTTTATGAAAGATAATTTCTCATTGAACCTGAATGTGCCCTTCGCGGTGCGGAGAGATCGTCCCCAAAGTGTGACCGACAAACAAACTGAGGAGAATACTGGAAATCCAAGGAACGGGGATGCCGCTTTTGCAGACTATTTGATCAATGTTGGAGTATCCTATCGGTTTGCCAACAAAAAAGTAAAGGTAGATCCTGCCTTGATGAACGAATTCAAAAACTAAGGGATCTTATGAAGCTGAGCACAAAGCACAATATCCTGGCGGTTTCAATTGGGGTAGTATATCTGTGGTTTGGAGCATTGAAGTTTTTTCCAGATCTAAGCCCGGCCGAAGGCTTGGCCAAGAGTACCATTCATATGCTTACGTTTGGACTTATTCCAGATACAGTGTCCATAGTGTTGTTGGCCCTTTGGGAAACAACTATCGGGGTATTCCTAATTTTTAACCTATGGCGCAGAACTATGGCTGTATTGGCCTTAGTGCATATGGTATTCACCTTTGCACCTTTGCTTTTTTTTCCTGAACAGGCGTTTGGGGAAGGGCCACTTTATTTAACGTTGGTTGGCCAGTACATTTTTAAGAATCTCATCATTATAGCGGCACTTTTAAATCTTGTTGATTTTAGTGCGGAGAATATCAAAAACAAGCTCAAGCTCAAGTATCCAATTCTATCACTGGTTGATTTAAACAGATTGGGAGTGATTGGTGAAAGGACCCATCAAAAAAATCTGAAAAAAAGTAAATGATGCAACAAAGGCAATCCCATTTTTTGGGAACCCTCCTATGCTTTCTATTCATAAGTATTTCATCTTTTTCGCAAACCAAACTCAGCGGCAGGGTGGTCGATGCTACTGACTTACAACCCTTAATCGGGGCTCAAATTATTTTGCAGAATGGTCAATTGGGAGGTGTGACCAACGAGACCGGATTCTTCGAATTCAATGTCAATACGGAAACACAAAGCGTCCTGATAAAGTATTTGGGATATGAAGAAAAGCAGATTACAATAACTTCTTCCAACCCTGATTTGGGAACCTTGGAGCTGAACAGGGCCAATACCACATTGGATGAGGTCATAGTGAGCGCTTCGCCACAAAGCTTCAAAAAAGAGTTTAAGGGCAGTAATTTTAGGATCAATCCGGTTGTATTAAAAAGGATCAACCCATTGAGTACGGAAGAGGTATTGCGTACCATTCCCGGAGTCAATATTGTTGGAGATATGGGCTTATCCAACAGGCCCAACATTAGTATTAGGGGATCATGGGGGCGAAGATCAAAAAAGATATTGCTTATGGAGGATGGTACGCCATCTGCACCGGCACCTTACATAGCTCCAGGGGCCTACTACAATCCTGTGAGTGACCGAATCGCTTCCATAGAAGTGTACAAGGGGGCAGACATGCTTAAATACGGACCTAATAATATGTACGGTGCTGTGAACTATATCACGGCACTGCCACCCCAAAAGCCTACATTGAGGTTAAAGCTCACGGGAGGTCAGCGCAATTATACATCAGGATTGTTCTCCTACGGAGGCACTTGGAACAATATTGGTGGACTGGTGGAAGGTGTTTATAAGAAGTTTGATGGATTCACGGACAATTCCTCTATGGAGATATTGAACTTGAATGCCAAGATCTTTGCCAAATTATCCGAAAATCAATCCCTGTATTTTAAGGTGAGCGGACAGTTTGAGGACAACCAAGCGTCTTTGAGTTCCCAAACCCCATTTACTTTTGAAACCGACCCCGAACAAAATCCTTTGGATGCCGATCAGTTCACTATGAGACGTTATGGGGTAGATATCATCCACAAATGGTTGCCCACAGAGAAGACCAGTTTCACGACCAAGGTGTATGCTTCCGATTTTGAAAGGGATTGGTGGCGACAGGTCACGACCAAGGTTAGGGCCTCTGAAGTACAGGCTTATGTAGGCTCAGATATTTTTAACCAACGATATGGCTATCTAAACGGAAAATCTTTTGATGATGAGGATTATGTTATTGTGGGCCGTGTAGCGAACGGATTGGAAAGTACTACCGATAGTCGTTGGATCTACAGGGTGTCCGGAGTTAAGGAAACCTTCAAGACAGTATGGGAAGCATTCAATGCCCCAAGTCATTTTGAAGCTAGTATCAACCTGCACAGGGAAACCTTTAAAGATGTGTTCTTGGAGGCTGATAACACCCGTTGGGCACGCTATGGTACAGTAACCAAAGACCTTTGGTATCGATTATGGTCAGCTAATGGTTATGTGCGTAATGAGTTTGCTATTGGCAAAATAGGGGTTATTCCCATTTTGCGTTTTGAGCATGTGGATATGTATCGTCAGGATTTGATTGCCCAAGCCCAGGATCCAACTATTCAAGGCACAACTGAGGGTAGGGAACCCAATGTGTATGATCAGTTTTTACCAGGAATCACTATCAATCATGAATATAAGAATGGAGAATTCTTTTGGAGTATTTATAAGGGGATGATCGCTCCGTCCAAAGTATTTGGTTTTTTGGTGGAACAGGATGGTGTGGTGACCAATCCTCTTGAAGGACAAAGTATAAACATTGACCCAGAATTAAGTTGGAACAAGGAAGTGGGATGGCGTGGCAGTCTCTTTGATAATTGTATCAATGGGCAATTGACCTATTTCCACAATGCCAGTCGAAATTTTTATGCCGGGGGACGTAATGAGGTGTTTCAAGAGTTGGGTAAGATCAATGTACAAGGAGTGGAAATGGCCTTTAATGCCGAAGTTTTGAACGATGGAGGGCATCAACTCCATTTGTTGGGAAACCTTACCTACATGCATTCCAAGGTAAAAGAAGGTAGGTTAGAGGACAAGGATCTTTTCTCCCAAGTGGTGCATAGCACGGCAACCCAAAATGAATATATCCAAAAAGTGAATGCAAACCGCAATGCCTATGAGGTCTATGCCGATAATGGAGGAGGAGATACTTTGTTAACGGATGAGACTTTGGACGCTTCGGATTTTCCGAACATTACCAAGAGTATTATCACCTTTGGGGACGGAGGCATTACAAATGCTGAGGCACCCTACACGCCCAAAATAAACATGAGCATCGGTCTGAATCACGATTGGAAAGGATGGTCAAGCGGTGTCAATATGCATTATGTGGGCGAACAATTTACCGAGTTCCACAACTTTGAGTGGGAATCGGCAGATGGCGCCATAGGAAAATTGCCGTCGTTTACCACAGTGGATGCCTTTGTCAACTACGATTTTAAGATAGGTGATAAAACGGACGCCACAGTTTTTGTGAACGGAAAGAACATAACGGATCGAGTGTATCGGGCATCACGTTTGAACAGGGCCACTTCAGGAATTTTTGCAGGTGGGTTCAGGCAGATTATATTCGGAATAAACCTAAAAATATAAGCCTTGCCTTTTTGACGATTCTAACAAATGGTTAGAGCACTTCAGCCTTTAGGATATATATGTTTTGCCAAGGCCAGTCTCCATCACCCACAGGAACTTGGTTTATGGCATCCACGACATCCATCCCCTCAATCACCCGGCCAAAAGGGGTATAAGAACCATCCAAATGGTAGGATCCTGGATTGGTGACCACAATAAAGAACTCATACGGAGAAGCCAATTTATGGGGGTTGTCACGCTCACTGCTGGGCATGGATATGGTGCCTCTATGGTGTTTATGTCCCTTTTGGGTATCTGGCGGAAGAAGGTATCTGCCAATTTCACTTCGCTTTCTGGCTGTTTTTCTATCATCCGAATTCCCGCCTTGTATGATGAAATCCTTCACCACACGATGAAATTGGGTGCTATCAAAATACTTTTTCCGTGCCAAGTAAATGAAATTTGCCTTGTGGTAGGGAACATTGTCATAGAGTTCTATGGTAAAACTCCCCATTGTGGTGGTAAGTTTTACCCTATTCTTCTTGAGCTTCTTGGCATATCCAAAAAAGAAGTCGATGGCATTTTCCTCATCCAGTACAAAAGCTTCTTCTTCCTTTTCCTCCTCTTGAGCCGTCATTTTGTCAACTTCTTCAGGGATGGAATCATTCTTGGTAGTAGTTTCTTTGGCTTTGGGGGCTTCTTTTTTAGAATTTCCTCCGCAGGATACCAGAAAAAATAATAGTATACTTGTGGCCAAAGCCGATGATTTCAATACCATGAATTTTATCGATTTTAGTGAAATAGCCCTAAAAATAAAAGATCTTCCCCTACCCGGGGAAGAATCCCACTATAAAATGTCCCCGGAACTCAGGGTACAGTGGTTAAAGAACAATTCCATTGAGGGAAGAAACCCGAAAAAGGCGGGGGTAATGGCTTTGTTTTATCCAGATGCGGAGCAGCAGACCAGATTATTGCTCATTCTCCGCAAAGCGTATGAAGGGGTCCATTCCAACCAAATAGGATTTCCCGGAGGTAAGGAAGAACGTCAAGATAAAGACCTTATGGCTACCGCTCTTAGGGAAACCCATGAAGAGGTAGGGGTAAATCCTACTGCTGTTGAGGTGCTTAAGGAATTGAGCAATGTTTATATTCCGCCCAGTAATTTTATGGTAACGCCTTATGTTGGAATCTATCCTCAACCAGAACCCTTTGTGCCCCAAGAAAGTGAAGTTGAACGCTTGGTGGAGGTATATCTGAAGGATTTTTTGGACGATGCCAACCATATAGAGGAAACGCTAACCACTTCTTATGCAAAAAACATTCGTGTACCTGCTTATAAATTAAACGGTTATACTGTTTGGGGAGCCACAGCCATGATGTTGAGCGAGATTAGGGAACTTTTACGGCAAGTGCTTTGACCGCTATTTTGTAAATTTGCCGACAACAAACATTCTAATGGGTCTATTCAAGAGAAATCCTTTTGGTCATATCCTGTTTTTAAAACGTTGGCTGATTCGAGTTGCGGGTGCAATGACACATCAACGCTACAAGGGTTTCAATACGCTTGAGATTGAAGGTTCGCAGATCATACGGGATCTCCCCGAAACCAATGTGCTCTTCGTGAGCAATCACCAGACCTATTTTGCCGATGTTGTGGCCATGTTCCATGTGTTTAATGCCAGTTTAAAGGGCAGGGACGATTCCATTAAAAATTTGGGTTATCTCTGGAATCCAAAACTTAACATCTATTATGTTGCTGCTAAGGAAACCATGAAGAAAAGTCTGCTTACCAAGATTTTGGCCTATGCGGGATCCATTAGTATTGAACGAACGTGGCGTGCAGATGGGCAAGATGTGAACCGACAAGTGAAGTTCAGTGATATAAGCAATATAGCCAAGGCTTTGGACGATGGATGGGTGATTACTTTTCCCCAAGGTACCACAACCCCTTGGAAGCCTCTACGAAAAGGTACTGCCCATATTATTAAGCGGTACAAACCCGTAGTGGTACCCGTTGTTATCGATGGATTTAGACGATCGTTCGATAAAAAAGGACTTCGCGTAAAAAAGAAAGGGATTTTGCAATCCATGCAGATTAAACCCCCTCTGGAGATTGATTATGACAATGAGTCCATCGACTCTATCTTGGAAAAACTGGAGTATGCCATTGAGCAACACCCGTCTTTTTTGAAGGTTATCTCCAAACAAGAGCTGGCTGCTTATGAAGCAGAACATCAAAAAAGGAGATATAGCTATCGAGGAGATTAAACCTCCAATTGTTCCAATTCCCTATAATTTTGTTTGAGTCGTTTTAAAAGAATGCCATAGAGCAGTCTATAAAATAGCCATATCAGTAGTAAAAGCAAGGCAATGAGTACTATGGATATGATTACGACCAATATCCAAAAAACAGTGGTATTCCCATTCTGGATGGCGTTATCCACTACTTGCTGACCCTTGGAGTCGTAAATAAGAACGCCATAAATGCTGATGATCATGGATACGGTGAATATGGCAAGATTGAACCAGACATATTGTGTAACAGTTCTTTTGACACTCAGGATGGTCTTCATCAGTTTTTTGGAGGAATCGGTAAAGGATATTTTGCGATAGTTGATGTAAAACTTATAAATGAAATATAAAATGATTCCATAATTGATGAAATTCAAGACAATTATGGCAGTATGGATGTGCATAGCCTTGAGCTCTTCCATACTTTCGGCATCACTGAAGATGATATTCAGCCCAGCCCAGAACACAAATTCAATAAGACTGATATAAAAGATCCATTTTACAATGGAAGATGATTTTTTCCATATCATTTTATAGATTTCATCATAGGTAAGTTTGGGAAGCTGGGCTTCCTTTCTCTGCCAGTCTTTTTTCAAGAGCTCCAGTTCATCTACCATAATCTAAGGATTTAATATGGTTCTTAATTTATTTTTCACACGGTTCATTTTAACCCTTGCATTTACTTCGGTGATTCCCAAGGTCTCTGCAATCTCTGAATAATCTTTGTCTTCAAGGTATAGAAATACCAACGCTTTGTCAATATCACCCAGTTGTCTAACAGCATCGTACATTAGCTTCAACTGTCGTTCCTCTGTATCGTCATAGGCATCGGCCTTGATTCTATGCACAACGGAATCGTAATCTTGGGTCTGGACCCTTCTTTTTGATTTTCGGTACAGAGTAATGGCCGTGTTCAGGGCCACTCGGTACATCCATGTGCTGAATTTGGAGTCTCCCCTAAACTTGGGATAGGCTTTCCATAATTGAATGGTAATCTCTTGAAAGAGGTCATTATGGGAATCCCTATCGTTGGTATAGAGGCTACATACTTTATGAACAATATTCTGATTGTCCTCAAGCTCCGTCACAAAACGATGTTCCAGTTCTTTGTTCAATGGTTGGTAAGTGATTTGCTTATTTGTAGCAATAAAGCAGTTTTTGTTACACTACTCCAAAAAGCTCCTATTTTCGATAATCCAATGCAGGGGGTCTATTACCCAACAATGGAATGTATTTAAAATCTTTTCCCCGTCGTTCAACAAGCTCTACTTTAGCTGCTTCAATGGTTTTTGGATTTTTAAACAGGTCCATGGCGGTCAAGGTCAGGGTCTTTGCTGCAACCATCATACCTTTGGTGCCTATGGAGGTTCCCCCGGCAGCAACGGCCTGCCAACTGTGTGCGGGTGTTCCGGGAACCCAAGTGGCTGCACTCAAACCAGCTGTGGGAACCGTAAAGCTCACATCGCCGACATCCGTAGAGCCGTAGGCCCGAGCTTCTTCTTTATAGGGTTGTATGTTTTTTGCGGTCTCCATATCCAGAGTTGTTGCCCCCAAAGATTTGGAAATTTTTTCAGCAAAATCCTTTTCTTCATCCGAATATGTAATACCTCCAACTTTGGTCAAGTTATCATACATGATTTTTTGAATGGCAAGGTTGGGCAAAAGTTCATGGGTGCCTCCAATCATTTCAAAGTCCATAGTAGTACCTGTTCCTAAAGCAGCTCCTTCGGCGGCCTTTACAATACGGTCAAAAATATCGATGACCACATCTCTTTTTCCGTGTCGGGCATAATAATACACTTCGGCGAAGTCTGGAACCACATTAGGTGCTTTTCCGCCATCGGTGATTACATAATGAATCCGTGCATCTTGTGGAATATGTTCCCGCATCATATTTACCATATTGTTCATGGCTTCAACACCATCTAGAGCCGACCTTCCCCTTTCCGGTGCACCGGCAGCATGGGCAGAAATTCCATGGAATCTAAATTTAGCCGATTTGTTGGCCAGGGCGGCACCGGCACTGGCTGCGTTCTGTGCTCCTGGATGCCAATGCAAGGCAACGTCCACATCATTGAACACACCTTCACGAACCATGTATACCTTTCCTGACCCCCCTTCTTCGGCAGGACAGCCATAAAAACGGATGGTTCCTTGTATTTTATTGGTCTGTAGCCAATCTTTAACAGCTATGGCTGCAGCTGTTGAGGCTGTCCCAAAAAGATGGTGCCCACAAGCATGCCCGGCAGCTTTGTTGGCAGATTTTTTCTCGGCAACGGCCTGCTGGGATAGCCCAGGAAGGGCATCATATTCCCCCAAAACCGCAATTACGGGGAATCCAGAACCATATTCGGCCATAAACGCCGTAGGAATACCAGCGATTCCTTTTTTTATAGTGAAACCAGCTTCGGATAATGTGGTTTGTAGCAAGGCAGAGCTTTTTTCCTCCAGATAGCCCATTTCAGCAAGTTCCCATATTTCATGGGCGATATCCCCATACTTTTGGGTTTTTGCATCCAAACCATTTAATACGGTTTTTTGGTCTTTTTGTGAAAATGCATTTGTGGCAAATGCAACAAGGGCCATACTGAGAAGTAGCGTTTTTTTCATTGTTTCAAGTTTTTGGTCAGGTTTTAAAGATACTAAAAAAAGCCTCCTATAAATGGTATTGCCCTTAACGGAATGTGTAAATTTACAGCCATGTCTACAATGAATATTCCACAATCCAGCTTCCCAAGGGTCGTAATCATTGGCGGCGGTTTTGGGGGCATCGCACTGGCCAAAAAGCTCAGTAAAAAAGAAATGCAGGTAATTTTGTTGGACAAACATAATTACCACAATTTTCAACCTCTATTGTACCAAGTTTCAACAGGAGGACTGGAGCCGGATTCCATTGCGTACCCCATTAGGAAAGTATTGCAAGGCTACCCTAATTTTTTCTTTCGGTTGGCCAAAGTAATCGGTATAGATACTAAAAAGAGGTGGGTAAAGACCAATATTGGCGAAATCAAGTTTGATTATTTGATCGTGGCTACAGGTTCAGAGACCAATTTTTTTGGTAATGAAAATATAGAGACCAAGGGCATGGCCATGAAGAGTATTCCACAGTCCTTGAATCTCCGGAGTCTTATTCTTGAAAACTTTGAACAAGCCTTACTTACCGATGATCTGCACGAACGGGATGCGCTCATGAGCTTTGTGATTGTGGGTGGAGGCCCAACAGGAGTAGAGTTGGCCGGAGCCTTGGCAGAGATAAAAAAAGGGATTTTGCCAAAGGATTATCCTGATTTGGATACCCGACGGGCACAAATAAACTTGGTGCAAAGTGGCGACCGTATTTTACCGGCAATGAGTGAAGTGGCTTCCAGAAAAGCAGAACAATTCTTGGAAAAACTTGGGGTAAATGTGTGGAAGGACCTTAGGGTTTTGGATTATGATGGAAACATGGTTACCACCAACACCGATACCGTTTTTGAGTCAGCTACTTTGGTATGGGCCGCTGGAGTGAGTGCAGTAAGTATAAAAGGATTGGACGCCAAAGAATTATTGGGTAGGGGTAACCGTTTAAAAGTAAATGACTTTCATCAGGTTGATGGGTTTGAAAATATTTTCGCCATAGGCGATGTAGCCCAAATGGAAACTAAAGCCTTTCCAAATGGACATCCCATGATGGCGCAACCCGCCATACAACAGGGTAGAAATTTAGGGGACAATTTGGTGAGGTTGGTTGAAGGTAAGCCCATGAAACCCTTTGTCTACAAGGATAAGGGAAGTATGGCCACCATAGGCCGAAACAAGGCTGTGGTGGATTTGCCCAGGTTTAGGTTTCAAGGGGTTTTTGCGTGGTTTGTCTGGATGTTTGTACACTTGTATTTCTTGATAGGTTTCCGGAATAGGGTAGTGGTATTCATCAATTGGGTATATAATTACATTCGTTTTGATCGCGAAGCCCGATTGATTATTAGACCCTACAAAAAACAAAACCAAGGATTGAAGAATCAATTGAAAAAGGGAAGTTGATGCGGATTGGCCACCAATACTTCCATTGAATTTTATTTCCTGGGATGGTATTGGTTCAAGACCTTGGCCAGATGCGACCGGTTCACATGCATATATACCTCGGTGGTAGTGATACTCTCATGACCCAACATTTGCTGAATGGCCCGTAAATCTGCTCCATTTTCCAAGAGATGTGTGGCAAAAGAATGTCTAAATGTATGTGGACTTATATTTTTTTTTAGCCCTATTTTTTCGGCCAAGCGCTTGGTAATGGTAAAAACCATGGCCCGGGTGAGCTGTTTTCCCCTTCGGTTCAAAAAAAGAAAATCTTGGTGTTCTTTCATGATGGGCAGGTGCACCCTAACCTCATATTGGTAAATGTTGATGTATTTTTTATTGACATCGCTTATGGGTACAAAGCGTTGTTTATTGCCTTTTCCTGTAACCTTTATAAAATCTTCATCAAAATAAAGATCGGAAAGCTTTAAGTTCAACAGCTCAGAAACCCGGAGTCCACAGCCATAAAGGGTTTCCAGAATGGCCCGATTGCGTTCTCCTTCGGGTTTGGACAGGTCTATGGCCAAAATAAGTGCATTGATCTCATCAACAGATAAAGTGTCCGGAAGTTTGCGGCCTATTTTTGGAGTTTCTATAAGATCCATGGGGTTATCATTTCTGTAATCCTCAAAAACCAAATAATTGAAAAAACCTTTCAGTCCAGAAATAATACGTGCTTGTGAACGTGGATTTACAGTTTTGGCAACATCATGGACAAACTGCTGCACAGTTTCCATATCTACTCTTATTGGCGATACTTTTACTTCATGGTCGTCAAAATAGCGTACCATTTTTTGAAGATCCAAGCTGTAACTGGTAATGGAATTTTTGCTGAGGCCGCGCTCAATCTTCAAATAATTTTGGTAATCCTTTATTGCTTGTTGCCAGTTCATGGGTTAAAGATAGAAACAATAAGAATGAAAATTATGAATGCTATTGGGCGATTGGTCAATTGAAACGGGCCTTTGATCAAATTAGAGGTCTATGGGTAGATGGGATTGAATATTTTCCGCCAAGGTTTTGAGTTACAAGTAGAGACGTTCAGTGGATTTAATACGTTTTTTATTACAAAAAGCACTATATCCGGCATTGAAACGTTTTTATCCTGAATAAAAAACCAAAACAATGAAAAGAATATTCTTATTGACACTAGGACTATTTGCACTGACATTTTCGGCAATGGCACAGCATGTGGACAGAAGTAGTTTTAAAGCAGGGTTTAATGCAGGTATTCCTGTTGGGGATGCTTCGGAAATATCCAAATTCAGCATTGGATTGGATTTGGCTTACCATTGGAGCGTATCGGAACTTGTTGATATTGGTTTGGCCTCAGGGTTCATTAATGCCTTTGGGGAAACCAAAACTGTTACGGTAGGCAATGTAACTGTGGAGAACGAGTTCGAGGATTTTCAGTTTGTACCCTTAACGGGGTCGCTAAGGCTTTACCCCACCTACGATTTTAAGTTGGGGGCCGATGTGGGCTATGCTGTGGGAATCAATGACGGAAATGAGGGCGGGTTTTATGTAAGACCTTCAGTAGGATACAATATTACTGGAAATACGGAGCTAAACGTATCATACATCAATATCAGCAACGATGGGAATTTCTCTATAGTAGCCTTGGGGATTTTGTTCCTCTTCTGATACCTTGGATAGCATAAAAATAAACTGGTCACAGCCTCAAATCTGATACAGTTGAACCATTAATATTAACTTAAACACAGAAAAATGAAAAAATTTGTATTTGTTGTAGCTTTAGCTATGTTGGGCACTGTTGCCGTAAAGGCACAAACCAGTTATAAGGCAGCATTGGGGCTAGGTGTTGATGCCGTTGATAGTGCAACTTTTATTGGCGCTACAGGAAAGTATTTTTTTACCAGTAACCATGTCGGTCAGGCCGATTTGGGTTTTGAGGATGGTGCCACAATGATCACAGTGCTCTATTCCTACCACAAAGGGTTTACCAGAGCTGGAGGATTGCGTTGGTACGCAGGAGCAGGGCCAAGCATTATTTTGGTGGATGACGTAGACAATGTTTTTGCATTACGCCCCCATTTAGGATTGGATTTTAAGATAAATGGAGTGCCATTTGTGGCCAATTTTGATTGGCGACCAGCCATTGTACTTAGTGATGGGGACAATGAAGTAGGCGCCTTTGGATTTGGACTACAATTTGCCTTTAATTAAATCGTTATATTAAACAATCAAACAGAGAATGGGGGTATTTCCCCATTCTTTTTGTATGTGATAAAACGTAGGATTTCAATACACATATAGCAAAAACATTTTGAATATCCTATTATTCTTAACCTCGGGGCATTGCTATATTTGTCCCCTCAACTAAAATTTATACATCGTGAGAAAATTAATCGTTTTAGCAGTATTTTTTACTAGTGTAATTGTTTCAAACACCTACGGCCAAGAAGGATTCGCGGTCAAGGCAGGTCTTAACAATGTATCCGTTAAAGTGGATACGGGAGATGACTTTTTCGGAAGTATAAGCGATAGCGAGCTTGGATTCTATCTAGGTGGTAGCTATAACTTTGTAGCATCGGAGGAATTTGATATTGAACCTTCTGTTCTTTTTAGTTTTGTAGATGATTTAACCTCATTGTACATTCCTGTGATGGCCAAGTACAAAATAAACAACTTTAACATTCAGGCAGGTCCACAGATCAATTATTTGTTGGAAGACCTTCCTGATGGTGAGTTTGGTCTCGATATCGCTTTTGGTGGTGGATACCAGATTGATGATAACTGGTTTGTGGAAGCCAGATACGGTTTCCAGATTTCCAGAGGAGGAGATTTTGGTGATGTTGTGGACATCAACACCCTTACTTTTGGAGCTGGTTACAGGTTTAACTAAGCCAAGTCCATAAAAAGAACAAAAAGCGGAAGTCTATGCTTCCGCTTTTTTTATGCCTTAAAATTATTGGTACTTTTACTGTATGAAACTAATGATTATCAATGGGCCCAATCTAAACCTGTTGGGAAAACGGGAGCCCGAAGTGTATGGCACCACCACTTTTGAAGACTATTTTGCCGAATTACAACAAAAATTTCCGCAAGTGGAACTGGAATATTTTCAGTCCAATATTGAAGGGGAGCTTATTGGCAAAATACAGGAAGTGGGTTTTGAGTATGACGGGATTATCCTGAACGCCGCAGCTTATACGCATACATCGGTAGGTATGGGAGATGCGGTAAAAGCGGTGACCACCCCAGTAATTGAGGTGCATATATCCAATACCCATCAACGGGAGGAATACAGGCATGTTTCGTTCATATCTTCAGGAGCCAAGGGGGTAATCCTAGGTTTCGGACTCCAAAGCTATGATTTGGCCATACAGAGTTTCTTAGGCTAAACCTTTTAAATACTTCTCATCAGCATAGAAGGTTCCGAATGGGAGCAAAGAAGCTATAAATAGCATCACAAAACGTTTAATGCTCCATTTCCGTTGCCAACAAAATACCACGGCCAATATCACATAAAGAATAAAAAGCGCCCCATGGGCATATCCCACTATTTTGTTGGGTTCCATGATATCTGCCCAATATTTTAAAGGCATGGTCAATCCAAATAAAGCCAAATAAGAAATCCCTTCAAGAATGGCTGTTGCCCTAAAAAGTTTAAGCATGTTCTTGATTATAGGTGGATAACTTCATCATAGGCAGCGGCAACGGCTTCCATAACAGCCTCACTCATGGTAGGGTGCGGGTGAACAGCTTTAAGGATTTCATGACCAGTGGTTTCCAATTTTCTGGCCACCACAGCTTCGGCAATCATATCGGTAACCCCTGCACCGATCATATGACATCCTAACCATTCGCCATATTTGGCATCAAAAATTACTTTCACAAACCCATCGGCATTACCAGATGCTTTTGCTTTCCCACTGGCAGAAAACGGAAATTTACCCACTTTTATATCATACCCTTGTTCCTTGGCTTGTTTCTCGGTCAAACCAACAGAAGCCACTTCGGGCATACAATAGGTACAACCGGGAATATTGCCGTAATCCAGAGGCTCAACATGCATTCCTGCAATTTTTTCAACACAAAGAATACCTTCCGCAGAGGCTACGTGTGCCAAAGCTTGTCCTGGAGTTACATCACCAATGGCATAATATCCGGGGATATTGGTCTGGTAATAATCGTTTACCAAAATTTTATCTCGGTCTACTGCAATGCCCACATCCTCAAGGCCAATATTTTCAATGTTTGTTTTGATGCCAACAGCAGAAAGGACTATATCGGCTTCCAATACTTCTTCACCTTTGGAAGTTTTCACGGTAGCCTTCACACCATCGCCAGAGGTGTCTACTTTTGTCACCTCGGCAGACGTCTTTATTTTTACCCCAGCTTTTTTGAAGCTGCGTTCCAATTGCTTGGATACATCCTCATCCTCAACAGGGACAATATTGGGAAGATACTCCACAACGGTAACCTCGGTACCCATTGAGTTATAGAAATAAGCAAATTCAATACCAATGGCGCCACTACCAACCACAATCATTTTTTTGGGTTGTTTTTCCAATGACATGGCCTCACGGTATCCAATGACTTTCTTTCCATCTTGTGGAAGGCTGGGTAATTCCCTGCTTCTTGCACCTGTAGCAATGATGATATGGTCTGCGGTATATTCCGCTGTGTCACCGTGTTCTCCCTTTACTAGAACTTTTTTGCCCGGCTGTACTTTTCCGTAACCGTTCAGGACCTCAATCTTGTTCTTCTTCATTAAAAATTGTACCCCTTTGCTCATGCCATCAGCAACGCCACGGCTCCTTTTTACAACAGCGCCAAAATCGTAATCCACTTCTTTTGCGCTCAATCCGTAATCCTCGGCATGCTTCAAATACTCAAAAACTTGGGCAGACTTTAAAAGTGCTTTGGTTGGAATACATCCCCAGTTAAGACATACACCTCCCAAACTTTCCTTTTCCACAATGGCGGTTTTTAATCCTAGCTGTGAGGCTCTGATTGCGGTAACATATCCACCGGGACCACTGCCCAGAACAATTACATCGAACTTGCTCATTAGATCTTGATTTTAGTTGTTAGATTTGAAGCCTGCCTTTGAGCGGGCAGGTGCAAAAGTACGGAATTCAATCCCCAAATCCCAAGCTTGAAAAAGCCAAAATTGGCTTTGTTTGTGAAATCAGCTATGCCTTTTTCCGAACATCTTTTGGTTAAAAGCTTCGGAGCCCCCTTTTGGAATGGAAAGTGAGACCCATTGCTCTCCTTTTATCATTCTGCCCACAAAGGCTATTTGCCCAACGTGACTGGCGTAGTGGGCCAGTTGGCGGTTTATGGCTTCTACAACGGTATGCTCTTGGTCCCGTATTTTGACCTTGGTCTCAAAGTTTTTTGAATTTATACTTTCCACGGCATTGAAAAGGCACTGCCATCCTTTATCCCATGCTGCCACCATTTCTTCTTTTGAGGCATAGGGTTCTTCAAACTCCATTTCCCGATTACGCCATGTTTTCTCACCGTCTTCGGTAAGGAAGTTGGTCCACCTGCTTAACATATTCCCTACCATATGTTTTACGATGATGGCAATGGAGTTATCCGTTTCACTGTACTTCCATAGGATATCGTCATCGGAAAGTTGGGCAAAGGTTTTATCGCCCATGGTTTTATAACGATGGAACTCGAAGAGAGCACTGGCTACAAAGTTTTTGGGAAAGTCCATTATTCTTCGGATGGGTCAAAGCCTATACTCACGGAATTGATACAGTATCGCTGCCCCGTGGTCTCTTGGGGGCCATCATTGAACACATGTCCCAAATGACCACCACAATTGGCACAGACAGTTTCGGTGCGGATCATACCATGTGAGGTATCACGGATATATTCTATGGCACCTTCAACAGCTTGGTCAAAAGAGGGCCATCCGCAACCACTTTCAAACTTGTGCTGGCTTTCAAACAGTTTTGCATTGCACGCTTTGCAGAAATAGTCTCCATTTTCAAAATGGAGATTATACTGTCCTGTAAAGGGACGCTCTGTGCCTTTTTGTCGCAGAACGTAATATTCTTCAGGAGTAAGGGATTTTTTCCATTCTTCCTCTGTTTTTTGTATGCCGTATTTCATATCCATAAAAGTGAAGTAGATTGATTAATTCTTATCAGGGATAAAATCCAAAGCAGCTCCATTGATGCAGTGTCTTTTCCCCGTGGTTTTTTTCGGCCCATCGTTAAAAACGTGTCCCAAATGCCCGCCACACACAGCGCAATGTTCCTCTGTACGGGTAACGCCATATGAATTGTCTTCTTCATAAGCCACATTTCCTTCTATTTCGCGATCGAAGCTGGGCCAGCCTGTTCCAGATCTGTATTTGTGTTCGCTCCTGAACAATGGAGTGCTACAACCTGCACAGACATAGGTTCCTTTTTGTTTATTTTCCAACAAATCGCTGGTAAAAGGATTTTCCGTAGCGGCCTTCCGTAAAACATAATATTCCACTTCGGTAAGTTCCGATTTCCATTCCGCATCGGTTTTGGTCACTTTATAAGCAACCTCTTTATTGGACTCCTTTTTCTTTTCCTGTGATGTGCCCTTGCAGCCTGCAAAGATCAGAAGGGCAATAAAAAGCAAATTTTTTCCCATTGTTCGACTCTTTTATTGAATAGACGAGGTTTAGCTGGTATCCTTTCAAAAATAACACAAAAACAAAAGCCCCTTTTTCGGAAAGAGGCTTTTAATCATGTTTGGACTGGGAATCACTGCAATTCCAATTTTTTCACTTGATCTTCCCCAATACCCAAGGAGGACATTACATTATTGATATTTGAAGTATCCATTTTAGAAGCGTTGGCGTACACACTAGGTACAAAAACAATTCTAAAAAGCTGATTGTCTGTAAAATCAGTACTCAGGGTAGAGAGGTCAAAGTTTCCATCAATGAATAGCTCCAGATCCACAAAAGTGTGTTCAAAGACATATTGTATGGTGCCTTCTGGTAAGAAATAATTTTGTGGAATTTGGCTCCAGGCGTCAGCGGTACTACCATCGTTCAGTTCTATGGTTCCAGTGTAACGGTATACCAAAACGGCATCGGCTTCAAAGACTTCAAAATCAGTGACATCTTCAAAAGTAATTAGGGTGTTAAACAGATTGGCATCACCATCGTAGCCAAAGTTTACCCCATCTACCTCTACGACCTGACCTTGAATGCCGTCCTCACCGGGAGGGCCTTGTAGACCTGGTGCACCATCAAATCCTGGAGGGCCTTCGGGACCTTCGCAGGCAACGGTGAACAAGACTAAAAAAGCGCCAATAATTGTGTTGAATTTATTCATGATTCTAGATTTTTGATTTGTTTTCATTCGGTTTCTTTTTTCATCAAAATCAAAAAGCATTCCATTTTTGGAACAATTGCAATTTTATTGGAAAGGATTAGCTGAAAATGGTAATCTTAGCCAAGAAGTATTATATTGTGAATACTAAAACAGAAATATGTCCAAGGTAGTTACCCATAGTTTGTTCACGGAGTTTGATATTGACCTTTTTAAGGCTGGAAAACATTTTCGATTGTATGAAAAATTGGGTTCCCATCTAACGGAAGTGGATGGTAAAAAGGGTACTTATTTTGCTGTTTGGGCACCTTCGGCAAAATCGGTTTCGGTAATTGGGGATTTTAATTACTGGAATGCCGAGGAGCACAAGCTCGATGTCCGTTGGGACTCTAGCGGTATTTGGGAGGGGTTCATCCCCGGTGTTGACCAAGGCACCAAATACAAGTACAAAATACAGTCGCACAACAATGACATTTGGACCGAGAAGGCGGATCCTTTTGCCCGATACTGTGAACAGCCCCCAAATACAGCCTCGCTTGTTTGGAGCGCAAAGCATGAATGGAAGGATAGAAAATGGATGGACTCCAGGGAAAAGCATAATGGGTTGGACAGGCCTTATTCCGTTTACGAGGTGCATTTGGGTTCTTGGCGTAAAAAAAATGGTTGGGAATACCTTTCTTATATGGAATTGGCCGATGAGTTGGTGGACTATGTGGACGAGATGGGTTTTACCCATGTGGAGTTTATGCCAATTATGGAATATCCGTATGATCCTTCATGGGGGTATCAGTTAACAGGGTATTTTGCCCCGACGTCCCGATTTGGAAAGCCTGAGGATTTTAAATTGTTGGTGGATAAATTCCATCAAAAGGGCATTGGGGTGATTTTGGATTGGGTGCCGTCCCATTTTCCGGAAGATGCCCATGGTCTTGGCTTTTTTGATGGTTCCCACTTGTATGAGCATCCGGATCGTAGACGTGGGTATCACCCAGATTGGAAAAGCCTAATCTTTAACTATGGAAGGAATGAAGTAAGGGCCTTTTTGATCAGCAATGCCGTTTTTTGGTTGGATCAGTATCATGTGGATGGACTACGGGTGGATGCCGTAGCTTCGATGTTATATCTGGATTATTCGCGTGAAGATGGGGAATGGGAACCCAACATCTATGGTAATAATGAAAATTTAGAGGCAATTTCCTTTTTAAGGGAAATGAACCAAGAAGTATATGGTAGCTTTAAAGGGGTTCAGACTATTGCCGAAGAGTCTACAGCCTTTTCCGGGGTAAGCAAACCTGTACATTTTGGCGGGCTTGGTTTTGGTATGAAATGGATGATGGGTTGGATGCACGATACTTTGGAGTTCTTTAAAAAAGACCCCATCCACCGATCGTATGACCTTAATGAAATAACTTTTAGCATGACCTACGCCTTCACCGAAAATTTTATGCTTCCTTTTTCGCACGATGAAGTGGTCTACGGAAAACAATCCCTTTTGTATCGTATGCCCGGGGACGAATGGCAACGTTTTGCCAATTTACGTTTGCTCTTTGGATATATGTTCACCCATCCCGGGGGAAATCTCTTGTTCATGGGAGGAGAGTTTGGGCAATCATCCGAGTGGAATTTTCAAGAAAGTTTGGATTGGCACCTTACGCAATACGATTTCCACTCTGGAATACAGAAAGTTATCAAAGATCTTAATTCGGTTTACAAAACAAGTCCGGCACTTTATGAAAAACAGTTCGATCCAGAGGGTTTTCAATGGATAGAATATAACGATAGGGAAAATACCGTGGTCAGTTACATGAGAAAGGGAAGTGACCCCAAGGACGACTTGATCGTGGTCTGCAATTTTACCCCGGTACCCCGTGAAAACTATAGGGTAGGAGTACCTAAGAACTCCCAATTGAAGGTGGTTTTTAATAGCGATGATGCCAAGTATTCGGGAAGTGGTATGGGCAAGAAAACACTAAAGCCAGGTAAGACCGCATGGAATGGTCATCCGCAATCGGTTTTAATGACCCTTCCACCCTTGTCTATTGTTGTCTACAAGTAGCGAAAAAACTACAACGATATAGTTGGTGAGTTGTTCAAAACATCATTTTATTTTGTCCGTCTAAAGTATTTCTTTTGTTAGTCTCAATAAACTAACAATGATAACCAACACCGAAATAGAGAAAAGGGGGAATCAGCACCCCAACCATATAGTCGATTTTAAACAAGAGAATCGGAAACTGCTCTTTACCACCCAAAATGGGGTTGTTTTGGAAATTTCCATCTTACGGGATAGTGTGGTCAGGTTTCGATATGCTACCGAACACGTTTTTGAACCTGATTTTTCATACGCCATCAGTGATGATGTGAACACTGGATTCAACCAACTAGACGTACAGGATGAAATCCCCGAGTATGTTATCACCACGAATAAAATCAAGATTTTCATCAATAAATCCGATCTTAAAGTACAGATTACGGATTTGGAAGACAATGTGCTCAATGAAGATGAGTTGGGATTCCACTGGGAAGAGAATTATGATTATGGGGGAAACATTGTTAAAATGAGCAAGATATGTCATTCCGGGGAAAGCTATTACGGAATGGGAGACAAGGCTTCGCATACCAATTTAAAAGGTAAGCGGTTAAACAATTGGGTAACGGATTCCTACGCTTATGGCAAGGATCAGGAGCCATTGTACAAGGCCATTCCCTTTTATGTGGGACTCAAGGAAAGTATTGCTTACGGTATCTTTTTTGACAATTCTTTCAGCACCTATTTTGATTTTGCCAATGAGAAAAGGAATGTAACCAGTTTTTGGGCCGATGGGGGAGAAATGAACTACTACTTTTTCTATGGACCCAAAATGAGCCAAGTAGTGGAAGCCTATACTGATTTGACCGGTGTTCCAGAGCTACCTCCGCTGTGGGCCTTGGGCTTTCATCAATCCAAATGGAGCTACTATCCGGAACGAAACGTAAAAAAGATAGCCTCTACCTTCAGAAAACTCAATATACCCTGTGATGCCATTTATCTGGACATTGACTATATGGAAGGGTTCAGGTGTTTCACTTGGAACAACCGTTACTTTCCCAATCCCAAAAAAATGGTGCAAGACCTGGAAAAGGATGGTTTTAAGGTAGTGACCATGATCGATCCCGGAATCAAGATTGATAGGGATTATTGGGTGTACCAACAGGCTATGGACCATGGCTTTTTCTGCAGAAGGGCAGATGGCCCCCACTTCAAGGGCAAGGTATGGCCAGGGGAGTGTAAATTCCCGGATTTCACCAATCCTGAAGTACGGGAATGGTGGGCAGGGCTATATAAGGAAATGATCGCTGAAATAGGAGTGCGCGGGGTATGGAATGATATGAATGAACCTGCTGTCATGGAAGTCCCCAGCAAAACTGCCAATTTGGACGTGCGCCATGATTATGATGGCCATCCTTGCAGTCATAGAAAGGCACACAATGTTTACGGCATGCAAATGGTAAGGGCTACCTATGAAGGCATAAAGAAGTATACTTTTCCAAGAAGACCTTTTGTGTTGACTAGGGCTGCATATTCTGGGACCCAGCGCTATTGTGCCACTTGGACCGGGGATAATGTGGCAACTTGGGAACACCTATGGATTGCCAATGTGCAAATGCAACGGATGTGCATGAGCGGATACTCTTTTGTAGGTTCAGACATTGGGGGATTTGCGGAACAGCCCAACGGTGAATTGTTTGCCCGATGGGTACAGTTGGCAATCTTCCATCCCTTTTGCAGGGTACATTCCAGTGGGGATCATGGAGACCAAGAACCATGGTCTTTTGGAGAAGAAATCACCAATATTGTCAGAAAATATATAGAGCTCAGGTACCAATTGTTGCCTTATCTGTATACCATGTTCTACAAGTATATCAATAATGGTATGCCCATGTTACAATCCTTGGTTTTTTACGATCAAGAAGATTCCCAGACCCATTTTAGAACCGATGAATTCCTGTTCGGGGAGCATATGTTGGTATGTCCGGTGCAGGAACCCAATGCACAGGGTAGACGAATGTATTTCCCAAAGGGAAATTGGTTTAGTTATTGGACTGATGAAGTGATAGCCGGAGGAGTGGAAAGATGGGTGCCGGCAGAACTCCATAAAATTCCTCTTTACGTGAAGGAAGGTGCAATGATACCCAAATATCCCGTACAGCAGTATGTGGGTGAAAAGGAAATCAAGGAGTTGAGGATTGACGTTTACTATAAGGAGGGAATAGAGAATTCCAGTGTGTACGAGGACCAACAAGACGGGTATGATTACAAGAAAGGACGTTTCAGTTTAAGAAAGTTTAGATTGAGGGGCAAGGAGAATGAATTGATCATACAGCAGTTTAAGGATGGAAACTTTACCACATCATACACTACCTTCAAATTAAATTTCCATGGACTTCCTTTTACCATTGGAACAGTAGAGGTAGATAATGAGGAAGTGGACTTTTCGGAAATAAAACTGAATGGCAACAACTCCATAGAAGTGAGCAAGGATTTCACCGAACTCCACCTAATCGGAAAATAATTTTTTTGTAATTTACATAGACTAAACACTATTAAATATTATGAAAAGACTTCTTATTACCGTTTCCATTTTTTTGGCGGTAGCAGCATGTAAGACAAATCCATTTACGGGGAAAAGCACATTGAACTTTTATCCCAATAGCCAAATATTTCCCATGGCCTTTGCCCAGTACGATCAGTTTTTGGGCGACAATAAGGTGATTACCGGAACATCTGATGCCCAAATGATCACTAGGGTAGGGCAGCGGATTGCTTCGGCTGCGGAACGTTGGTTGGATGCCAATGGCTATCCAGGATACCTTAAAGATTATAAATGGGAATACAATTTAGTACAGGATGAAACGGTTAATGCGTGGTGCATGCCTGGTGGAAAGATTGTATTCTATACCGGGATTTTGCCCATTACCCAAGGAGAGACAGGAGTAGCGGTGGTAATGGGGCACGAAGTGGCACATGCCTTGGCAGACCATGGGGCACAACGAATGAGTGCCGGTATGGTACAGCAGATTGGGGCTGTGGCAGGGAATGTGGCCATTCAAGATCCAGAAAAGCGAAATATGTTTAACCAAGCCTATGGATTGGGGTCTACCTTGGGAGT
The DNA here is from genome assembly GCF_004916895.1 of Flagellimonas alvinocaridis. Taxonomy (GTDB): domain Bacteria; phylum Bacteroidota; class Bacteroidia; order Flavobacteriales; family Flavobacteriaceae; genus Flagellimonas; species Flagellimonas alvinocaridis. Next base: position 52,554 of record NZ_SNTZ01000006.1, on the reverse strand, counting down.
TATGCTCCCCTTTAGTAGAGGCCATGAAACCGAAGCCGATAGGATTGGATTACAGATTATGGCCATTGCTGGTTATAATCCTGATGAGGCTGCCAATCTATGGAGACGGATGAAAGAAAAATCAGGTGGACAAGCCCCCCCTGAATTTATGAGTACGCACCCTTCCAATGATACCAGAATCCAAAATTTGACCGCTTGGGCCCCTGCAGCCAAACAGGAAGCAAGAAAATTTGGAGTAACCTCATTTAAGTGAATTGATATATAACAAAAAGATGTCATTTCGATTCCGTTAAAAGACCTATTTTTATCTGCGATGGGTTTCTTTAACAATCGGGATGACATCTTCTTTTTTTAAAAACAACACATGGCACAAGCATTGGCATTGAAAGGAAGTAAAAAGTTATTGAACGCTTGGGCCTTCTACGATTGGGCCAATTCTGTATACAGTTTGGTGATTTCCTCGGCCATTTTTCCCATTTTTTATGGGGCCTTGTTCCGGGTTGCCGGGATTGAAAAAGTTATGATATTTGGGGGCGAAATTGCACGGGCTCCCTTAATCAGCTACGTAACTTCCTTGGCCTTTGTGTTTATTGCGATTGTCACCCCGCTGGTCTCCGGTATTGCGGATTATCTGGGGAACAAAAGATTGTTCCTAAAATTTTTCTGTTACCTCGGTGCCTTGTCGTGTATTGGATTGTATTGGTTTTCCTTGGAAAACATCTATTTTGGGTTGATATGCTATTTCTTTGGCTTGGTTGGATTTTGGGTGAGTTTCGCCATAAATAACTCCTACTTGCCAGATATTGCCTTCCCCGAACAACAAGATGGAATCAGTGCGAAAGGATTTTCTTTGGGATACGTGGGCAGTGTCATTTTGCTTGTGTTCAATTTGGCCATGGTGATGAAGCCAGATGTGTTTGGTATTACGGACAATGGTGGCGAAGTGGCCGAGATTAAGGCGATGAAATATTCCTTCATCTCTGTAGGGATATGGTGGATACTTTTCAGTCAGTACACATTTGCCCATCTACCTAAAGGTTACAAACGGGAAGGTGAACGAAAAAATATTGTACTCAACGGCTTCAAGGAATTAAAGAGTGTTTGGCATCAATTAGGTGAAAACGTAAGGTTGAAACGGTATCTGGGAGCTTTCTTTGTGTATAGTATGGCCGTACAGACCATTATGCTTATTGCCACCTATTTTGGTGAAGAAGAAATCAATTGGGGAACAGATAGTGAACGCACTACGGGATTGATTATCAGTATTTTGGTGATTCAGATTGTAGCCATTTTTGGAGCTACAGTCACTGCAAAGGTTTCAAAAAAGTATGGAAATATTAATACTCTTATGGTCATCAATTGCATTTGGGTGGCCTTGTGTGTGTATGCCTATTTCCTGCAAACCCCTATGGATTTTTACATAGCAGCAGGTTTTGTTGGTGTGGTAATGGGAGGAATCCAAGCCTTGTCCCGATCCACATATTCCAAGTTTTTGCCGGAGACCACCGATACCACCTCTTTTTTCAGTTTTTATGATGTGGCCGAAAAAATAGGAATCATCATAGGCACATTTTTATATGGGGCAGTGGCCCAACTTACGGGAAGCATGCGAAACAGTACCATTTTTTTGGGCTTGTTCTTTTTAATGGGGATTTATCTACTGACAAGGGTCAATAGCATCAAAAAATAAAAAACACCGTACGCCATATGCAAAAGCCCCGACATCTACATGTCGGGGCTTTTACAATTTATTGATTGATGGCTAAACTCCGTTATCCCTTTGAAATATCCCCGGAACCTGATGATTTGCTGTTAATTTTTTTGGGATTGCCTCGGTAACTGATATCCCCAGATCCCGATACCCGGGCATCAATGGACTGATTTGCGGTAACCCTCACATCGGCAGAACCGGATACAGCGATGGTAACAAAATCGGCATCAAGTTCATAGGCCTTTACGTCCCCAGAACCAGATACTTGAATATCCAAATCGGTGGTTTTTCCAGTTAGGGTGATGTCCCCAGAACCTGATAAGGCAGCATCAACACTTTTGGCCTCCACGGTCAAGGAAATATCTCCAGACCCAGAAATCCGCGTACTGAACCTATCCGTGACCAAGGTAGTTTTGCCCACAATATCTCCTGAACCTGACAGGGTGACCGAATTTATGGATTCAACGGGTACGGTGATACGAATTCCCTTTCCCCATGAGGAAGGCTTTAGATTTACCCCTTTTTCAACTTTAATGAGCAGGGTGCCATTCTTTACTTCGGTTTTAATGTGTTCCAAAAGATTGGATTCTCCTTCAAGGGTAAGTTCGCCTTCATTTCCTGATACAAGGTCCACATCGAACCAACCGGCCAAGGCCACTTCTTCATAATTACCCACGGAACGTTCAATGGTTACTACATTGCCGTCCCCATAGATTCGTTTTCCCCATTGGGCATTGGTTGCAATTACTGAACAAAAAGCCAGTGTCAGTGTGATGAGTTTTTTCATGATGGTGTTTTTTAGTTTTGTTTTTTGATTCGACTTATTAATTCTGATAGAAAGTGATGCCTCCATAGTCACTGGTAATGTTTACCATGTTACCAGAGTTTTCTTTTCCGTAATATCCCTTGAAATATTTTTCATGTGATTTTTCTATACTGATGTTCAGCTCAAAATCATCTTTGCCACTTACCCCAGCGTATTCCGTCCTGATTTCAAAATCAAAAGCATACTCGGGATGGTATCCTATTTTTATCCCTGTATAGTCCGTTCTGATGGTTACATCACCGGCATCAGGGGCCAGTTGATCTATTTTTAAGGAGCCATAGTCCCCAGTAATGGAAACATTGCCATGGATTTCCCCCAATTTCACTCCAATGTAATCCCCATTTCCAGACACGTTTTTGGCATTGTTCACTTCTATGGACCCATAATCGCTGGAATAGTCCAAATCTCCCATTTCCTCTATGACCGCATTGGTATAATCGGCCCTAATACGCAAGTTTCCGGCTTTTTGGATGGTGAAGCCTGAGTAATCAGCAACAATTTCACCACTGTTAATGTAGTCAAAGGTAGATCTAGAAGTATAGTCGAACTTAAGCTCGTTGTTTCTGCCTCTAAGTTCTCCCACATCAATTTTACCATAATCACATTTTATCTTGGCGTGTCCGTCTATGCGGTCCAAGAAGATGTTTCCATAGTCATTGCTCAAGTTTACACTGTTCTTTACAGGGAGCTTGATCGTATAGTTCACTTGGACATTCACATTTCTGCGCTTGCCCCAGTTCCATCCCCAGCTGCTACCTCGGTCCCCAAAGAGGGTGCGGGCGGATACCATGCTGGAGCTGTTTTCAAAGTCCACGTCAATCTCATCCAATCGCTCCTGTACACGATCTTCGTCATTGCCATTGGTCTTGATATTGACCTCGATGACCACCCGGTTTTCATTCCATGAGGTAATGTTGAGGTTGCCATAGCTGTTGTTCACTTTAAAGAGCGCATCGGAGTTTACGTTGAACTCTTTCTTAATGGTCTTCTCCTTGGTGTACTTGCCTTCCATCTCCCCCGTACCTGCACATAGTGCAAGAGGAAGTAAGGCCAAGGCCAAAAGGGTAACTTTATATCGTAATGTTTTCATCATTGAATGAATTTAAATTTTTAATATTTTCTATTTGGTTCAGTACCTCTTTTAATAAATCTATACGGGTCTGGAAGTTGGTGATCATGGCATTCAAAATAATTTTACTGTCGCCGCCATTGACCAAATCCTCTTCCAGGGATTCATAGTCGTTTTTTAGTTTTTGCAACTGAAATAAGGTGTCATCCACCAATTGGGCCGTTTCGGGCGATTTTTCACTCTCCAACTGTTGTACCTGTTGTTCAATGAGGTTGGCAAAGTAAAACTCGGTCTGGGAAACCTCTGGAGCGATCTTGACCACTTGCTCTTTCAAGCTGGGCTTTGGTCCAAATGCCTGAAAGGACAGTACGCCGATCAGCGCAATGGATGCTGCAATGGATAAAGGCTTCCACCAGTTCATTTTCTTTTTGTTCAGGGAAATTGTGCCCTTGTCTTGGTTCAATTTCTCCAAAAACCGCCCCTGATGCCCACTTTGGGGTTCTTCAAGGTCAAATTGTCCGTGTAGCCTCTCAAACAGTTGGTCTATAGTATCCTTTTTCATGGCAAAACGTTTTGGTTCAATTTTTTACGTAAGCTTTCCTTGGCCCTTGATATGGTGGTCCTGCAATTAGCGTAGCTTATATTCATAATCTCACTGATTTCTTCATAATCGTAACCTTCAATTAAATGTAAGGTCAAAGAAACTCTGTAATTGTCTTTCAAACTTTTCATGGTTTCCATTACTTTTTGAGCCTTCAGTTCTGTATAACCATTGTGGTCCGGAGCAACTTCATCATTATCTTCGACCTTGTACATTATGTCATCCAAGTCCACAGCCCTTGTTTTTTGCTGCTTTTTGTACTGATAAATGCTGTTATTGATCACGATCCGCTTTAACCATGCGCCAAAAGTGACCTCCCCTTTAAATGTGTGCAGTTTCGTGAACGCGCTCAAGAACGATTCCTGCATTACATCTTCCGCTTCGGCCGAGTCTTTTACAATCCGGTAGGCCGTGTTGAACATGGCCCTGTAATACCGATTGTAAACCTCCATTTGTGCACTTTGTTTGCCTTTTAGGCACAGCTCTAGCAGTGCGTCAATATGTTCATTTTGGTGGCTCAAAAAATGAATGGTTTGTCTTATAGAGGTATGAATTTATCAATTGTTACACTTTTTTTGGAATTTTTAAATTTTAATGGCACAGGAATTGCCTTTTAACAATTGTAAAAAAATCGTTTTTCCTTTTTAGTTGTTGATTTTTAGGAGTTTAAATGGGAGAAACGATGCGAAAAAAGTGAATTGTTTTTGTCGTTTATGACAAAATGACCGAAAATAGGATATGGGAGAGATAAAAATTTCAAATTTTGACAATATAGACTTTCAAGGCTTGGATGAGGATGCCGAATTGATTCCGTTGCTTACCCCTGAGGATGAGGAACAGATGAATCGAGAAAGTTTGCCGGAAACATTGCCCGTGCTTCCCCTGAGAAATACGGTGTTGTTCCCCGGGGTGGTTATTCCAATAACAGCGGGTAGGGATAAATCCATTAACCTGATCCGTGATGCCAATAATGGCTCAAAGACCATTGGGGTGGTTTCCCAAAAAGATGAGGAGACCGAAAATCCTGGTGTGGACGATATTAATACCTTGGGAACTGTTGCACGTATTTTACGGGTACTCCAAATGCCCGACGGGAATACCACGGTGATCATTCAAGGAAAAAAACGTTTTCAAATAGAGCAGGTAATTTCCGAAAAACCCTATTTGACCGCCAAAGTGAAAGAGGCTACTGAGGTGCGACCTGATGAGAAAAGTGAGGAATTTGGGGCTATTATTGATTCCATCAAGGAATTGGCCTTTAAGATTATCAAGGACAACCCCAATATTCCCAGCGAGGCCACTTTTGCGATCAAGAATATCCAGAGCAATTCGTTCTTGATCAATTTTGTTTCGTCCAACCTTAATTTAACAGTTGCCGAAAAACAGCAACTTCTGGAAATCCCGAATTTGCAGGATAGGGCCTTGGCCACGCTACGGTATATGAACATGGAGCTTCAAAAACTGGAATTGAAGAACGATATCCAGTCCAAGGTTCGTAGCGATATGGACCAACAACAACGCGAATATTTCCTTCATCAACAAATGAAGACCATTCAAGAAGAGTTGGGTGGCATGTCCTATGAAGAAGAAGTGGAGGAAATGCGGATTAAGGCCAAAAAGAAAAAATGGAGCAAAAAGGTCAAGGAGCATTTCGAGAAGGAATTGGCCAAAATGCAACGCATGAACCCTCAGGTAGCCGAATATTCCATCCAGCGCAATTATCTGGATTTGATATTGGATCTGCCTTGGAACGAATTCTCCAAGGATAAATTTGATTTAAAACGGGCCCAGCAGATTTTGGACCGTGACCATTACGGTCTTGAGGATGTAAAACGTAGGATCATTGAGTATTTGGCGGTTTTGAAGCTTCGAAACGATATGAAATCGCCCATCCTTTGTCTATATGGCCCTCCCGGAGTGGGGAAGACCTCTTTGGGTAAATCTGTGGCCGAGGCTTTGGGCAGGGAATATGTGCGTATGTCCTTGGGTGGACTTCGGGACGAAGCGGAGATTCGTGGTCACCGAAAAACCTATATCGGGGCCATGCCGGGTCGTATCATCCAAAGCTTGAAGAAAGCCGGAACATCGAATCCCGTTTTTATTCTGGATGAGATAGATAAGCTTTCCAACAGTCATCAAGGGGACCCGTCCTCTGCCATGTTGGAGGTATTGGACCCAGAGCAGAATGCCGAGTTCCACGATAATTTCTTGGAGATGGGGTATGACCTATCCAAAGTGATGTTCATCGCCACGGCCAACAATCTGGCCACCATTCAGCCTGCATTGCGCGACCGGATGGAGATTATCAACGTGACAGGTTATACCATTGAGGAAAAGGTGGAAATCGCCAAAAGGCATTTGCTGCCCAAACAATTGAAGGAACACGGACTGTCCATCAAAGATTTGAAAATCGGTAAACCCCAGTTGGAGAAAATTGTGGAAGGCTATACCCGTGAATCCGGGGTGCGTGGATTGGAAAAGCAACTGGCTAAAATGGTACGGTATGCCGCAAAGTCCATCGCCATAGAGGAAGAATACAACATTAAGGTCACCAATGAGGATGTAGAAAAGATATTGGGACCTGCACGATTGGAACGGGATAAATATGAGAACAACGATGTGGCCGGGGTGGTCACTGGATTGGCATGGACCAGTGTTGGGGGCGATATCCTTTTTATAGAATCCATTTTGTCCAAAGGAAAAGGTGCCTTGAACATTACGGGAAACCTTGGTAAAGTTATGAAGGAATCGGCCACCATTGCCATGGAATACATAAAATCCAATGCCGAGGCCTTTGGTATAGACCCCAATGTATTTGAGAAGTATAATGTGCACATCCACGTTCCCGAAGGGGCCACACCCAAGGATGGACCTAGTGCTGGGATTACCATGTTGACGTCCTTGGTGTCGCTGTTCACCCAACGTAAGGTGAAGAAAAGCTTGGCCATGACCGGCGAGATTACCCTAAGGGGCAAAGTGTTGCCCGTTGGCGGAATCAAAGAGAAGATCTTGGCGGCAAAGCGTGCCCGGATCAAGGAAATTATTCTTTGTGCCGATAACCGTAAGGATATTGAAGAAATCAAGGAAGAATATCTAAAGGGACTGACATTCCATTATGTAACCGATATGAGCGAGGTGATCGACATTGCCATCACCAAGCAAAAGGTGAAAAATGCGAAAACCCTGTAATGGAATGACGGATGTCATGATTCAGTAAAACCTTTTCTGGCTATTTTTAGGGCATGAAAAAAATCACCATAGCCATTGATGGCTATTCTTCCACCGGGAAAAGTACCCTAGCCAAGCGTTTGGCCAAAGCCTTGAATTACATTTATGTGGATACTGGCGCTATGTACCGGGCCGTGACCTTGTTTGCCCTTGACCATGGATTTGTTGGGGAAGAGGACAATATCCCGGAATTGATTGCGCATTTGCCCGAAATGGAGTTGAAGTTTGTGCCCAACCCCGATTCTGGAAAATCCGACATGTACTTGAACGGCCAAAATGTGGAAGAGGAGATACGGTCCATGAGGGTGTCCGGACAGGTGAGCAAAGTGGCCGCCATTGGCGAGGTACGTACCAAGTTGGTGGAAATGCAACAGCAGATGGGCAAGGACAAAGGCATTGTTATGGATGGCCGTGACATTGGTACCGTGGTGTTCCCAGATGCCGAGCTAAAATTGTTTATGACCGCCTCCCCAGAAATCAGGGCTACCCGGCGATACAAGGAATTGTTGGACAAGGAGGAACAGGTGACTTTTGAAGAAGTATTGAAAAACGTACAGGAACGGGACCGGATAGACTCTACCCGGAGCATATCCCCATTACAAAAGGCCAAGGATGCCATTGAGTTTGACAATAGCGATATGGGCTTGGAAGAACAGTTTGAACGTATTTACGATTTTTCCCAACGGGTGATTGCGAAGCAGGGTTGAGGTTAGTAGAGAACCGTTTTGGAGTTGCACTTATTGGAAAGCACAACCGTCAGCTACGGGTTTTAAGTTACTTTTTTTAGGTCCTTAGGTCCAGTACAGATGCTCGCAATTTCGAGTGGATTCAGAAGCAGTCAAATCAGTCGTAATTGCGGGTATACATTGTTACGAGCTGGCTTTTATTTATTTTCCATTTTTAATTTTTCGACTTGTTTTTTTAATGTATTTCCCCAAAAGTCAAACTTTTCGTAAAATCTTAAACAGTCCTCAATTGATTCAAGTCGATTTAATTTGGGTAGGATCTCTTTTTCAAAATCCGTCAACAATTCATTCGTAAAGTCATTCAAATCAGTTTTGTCAGTCATCAAATATCCAAGCCACCCACCTTGCCGATATTTGTGTTTTATTCTTGATTCTGATAAATATGAGTTTTCTCTCAATTGAGTAGCAAGGTCAAAATAAGTCGGTTTTTTCTTTTTTGCGTCATTCATCTTTTCGGTTAATCCAACTCCTATATTGAAACAAAAACTCAACTCATCTTTACTATTCCATTGTGAGTTTTGAAGATTTATTAAAATGAAAAAATCGTCATTAAGTTTCCACCAGTTGTTTCCTGAAGTTCGAAATCCGTTTTCTTTCAGTTTTGGTTTTAAATAGCCTTTTATGAATTCAGTCTGTTTTTCTTTTGCGTTCATTTTTTAGCTTGTAGGTAACGTTTTAAGATATGGTCCGTTTAAAAATGAATTATATCGACCGATACCGAAACAAGTTCGCCACAGGTAAGTGAAGTTGGTTTTTTTTCATTGAAGATGCTACTGGAAATGGATATGTCGCCTTTGGCTATGTCTCTATAAACCTTTATTTGTTTCCTTGCTTGGCAATACTTTCTAAATAGCCGGATAAGTCCTTAATAGAGCTTAAAATCTCTTCTTCCCCCATTTCCTCAGAAATGGACAATAAGGTTAGAATGGCTTGGCGTTTCTTATTCCTGAGAAAGTTTTCACTCAATTCCTTTAAATCGTCCAACTCATCAAGGTTTTTGACTTCTTTTATTCTTTTTATGAGTGTTAGAAAATCGTTGTCCATAATGTGGTCGTTATTATTTGTTTTAAGCTAAAAGGATAGCAATATTCAAAGAAACATCTGTTGTTGGGGTTTTATCTCAACAGATTCGTGAAGTTCGCATTTTTTTGGATGATAACCTAGATGGAATTGATGGATGTGCTTTTTGGGTTGGCAGAATACGATTTTCAGTTGACATAGAAACTCCATAAAACAAAAAACGCCCAAAAGGGCGTCTTTTTTTTGTTAGTTGTATGTTCTCGACTGCGCTCGAACTGACAATCATTACAAATTTGGGATTACCAACACCTGATCGGGGTGGATCACATCCGGATTTTTTAAAATATTGGTATTTGCATCAAAAATTTTGGTGTACTTCATGGGATCGCCATAATAGTGCTTGGCGATCTTGCTCAAGGATTCCCCGCTCTTTACCGTATGTCTGTGGTATACGGAATCATCCTCCACAGTGATATTGGCCTTGATATCGGAAGGTTTTTCCCCACCAATCTCCTTTATTTTGTCCCAAAGGATGTTTTTTTCATACTGTGTTGAGGCTATTCCCTTTATTTTAAGGATACCGCTTTCCTCAGAAACATCACCGTCCTTGATGCCCAATTTAAGACCAAGGTCCAAAACCGGTTGGTACTTTGCTTTTACACTCATAATGGTATTTTTTTAGTTAACAATTAGAGCTTTCAAGATAACCATTATGCCAACATTTTACCATTAAATTTTTGTAATACTTTTTTGGGACAAACCTTTGGCCCGGATACTTTGTAAATCAAAAGATTAATTGTAATTTTGCACTCCTTTTTGGCGAATATCAGGAGATAAAAGGAATTAGGAAAAAACAAGTATAAATCACTTTCACGGAATCGCCCCGCTCCTGTAAAACGTGGAATACAAATTTAAATCAGCACATGGCTGAAGAAAAAACAAGCGCTGCTGTAGAAGAAACTGTAGCAGCACCAGAAGTAAAAGAAGAAGTTCAGACCCAACAGGACCCTAAGGAGTACCTTGAGAATTTTGATTGGGACAAGTACGAAGAAGGAATTGAGCGTGTAGACGATAAAAAACTCAAGGAATTTGAAACTTTGGTTGAGGAGAACTTTGTGGACACCGCAGATGAGGAAGTTGTTGAGGGAACCGTGGTCCACATGACCGATCGCGAGGCCATCATCGACATCAATGCGAAGTCTGAAGGTGTTATCTCATTGAACGAGTTCCGTTACAACCCAGACCTAAAAGTAGGTGACAAAGTTGAGGTCCTAATAGACATCCGTGAGGACAAGACAGGTCAATTGGTACTTTCGCACAGAAAGGCTAGGACTATCATGGCTTGGGATCGCGTAAATGCCGCCCACGACAAAGAAGAAATCGTTACCGGTTTTGTTAAATGTCGTACCAAAGGAGGTATGATCGTTGATGTTTTTGGAATTGAGGCGTTCTTGCCCGGTTCGCAAATCGATGTGAAGCCTATCCGTGATTACGATCAGTATGTAGGTAAGACCATGGAGTTCAAGGTAGTGAAGATCAACCACGAGTTCAAGAACGTAGTGGTTTCGCACAAAGCCTTGATCGAAGCGGATATCGAAGAGCAGAAAAAAGAGATCATTGGTCAATTGGAAAAAGGCCAGGTATTGGAAGGTGTAGTGAAAAACATCACGTCTTACGGGGTATTTATCGACCTTGGAGGTGTAGATGGATTGATTCACATTACCGACCTTTCTTGGAGCCGTATCAACCACCCCAACGAAGTTGTGGAGTTGGATCAGAAATTGAACGTGGTTATCCTTGACTTCGATGATAACAAATCAAGAATCCAATTGGGTCTTAAACAATTGGAGAAACACCCATGGGATGCCCTAGGTGATGAAATCAAAGTAGGTGACAAGGTTAAAGGTAAGGTAGTAGTTATTGCTGATTACGGTGCCTTTATCGAAGTTGCTGAAGGTGTTGAAGGATTGATTCACGTTTCTGAAATGTCTTGGTCTACGCACTTGCGTTCTGCCCAGGATTTCGTAAACGTTGGTGACGAGGTTGAGGCTGTTGTTCTTACCTTGGATCGTGAAGACCGTAAAATGTCATTGGGTATCAAGCAATTGACTCCAGACCCATGGACCGATATCACTACCAAATACCCTGTAGGTTCCAAGCACAAAGGAATTGTAAGGAACTTTACCAACTTTGGTGTATTTGTTGAAATGGAAGAAGGTATCGATGGTTTGATCTATATCTCCGACCTTTCTTGGACCAAGAAAATCAAACATCCATCCGAGTTTGTTGCCGTAGGCGATACCTTGGAAGTGGAAGTTTTGGAATTGGACGTTGAAGGCCGAAAGTTGAGCCTAGGTCACAAGCAAACCACAGAAAACCCTTGGGACAAATACTCCGAAGAGTTTGCTGAAGGTACTATTCACAAAGCTTCCATTGCAGAGATTGTGGATAAAGGAGCTACCATTGACTTCAATGAGGATATTGTTGGATTTGTTCCATCAAGACACTTGGAGAAAGAAGATGGCAAAAAACTTGTGAAAGGTGAAGAAGCTGAATTCAAGATCATCGAGTTCAATAAGGATTTCAAGCGTGTTGTGGCCAGCCACACCGCAATCTTTAGAGAGCAAGAAGAGAAGAATGTCAGAGCTGCCAAGAAAAGGTCTACTTCGTCTGACGAAGCAGCACCAACCCTTGGTGATGCCAATGCACAATTGCAAGCATTGAAGGATAAGATGGAAGCTGATTCCAAAAAGAAGTAATCAGAACCTTCCTGAATATACAAGAAGCCCTGCTGGAAACAGCAGGGCTTTTTTTATGGTGTTGGCATTTTAAAGAATTGCTTACTTTTGCATACAAATGAGTCGGTCGCAACGCATATGAGCCAAAAAGTACTGCTTACTTCAAAAGAAATAAATATCATACTGCACCGGCTGGCCTGTCAGCTTTTAGAAAACCATTTGGATTTTAAGGATACAGCCCTGATTGGCATACAGCCGAGAGGTGTTTTTTTGGCCGAACGTTTGGCCAAAATACTTAAGCAAGAGTACAAGGTGAAAGAAATTGCCCTAGGATTCTTGGATATCACTTTTTTTCGGGACGATTTTGGAAGAGGGGAAATCCTCAAGGCCAATTCCACCAAAATGAATTTTTTGGTCGAGGAAAAGAAAGTAGTGTTCATAGATGATGTACTTTATACAGGAAGAAGCATCCGAGCCGCCTTAACGGCCATCCAATCTTTTGGCAGACCCCAGAGCATTGAATTATTAACTTTGATAGACAGGCGTTTTAGCAGGCATTTGCCTATTCAGCCTAATTATAGAGGTCGACAGGTAGATGCCATCAATGAGGAAAAAGTAAAGGTAATGTGGGAGGAAAATGACGGTGAGGATATGGTATATTTAGTAAGCAAATAAGTTAAGATGAGTGAACTGAGTGTAAATCACTTGCTGGGAATAAAGTATCTGAACAAAAAAGATATAGCGCTCATTTTTGAAACGGCGGACCATTTTAAGGAAGTCATCAACAGATCAATTAAAAAGGTTCCTACCTTGCGGGATACCACGATTGCCAATATTTTCTTTGAAAACAGCACCCGTACCCGACTTTCTTTTGAGCTGGCCGAGAAAAGGCTTTCAGCAGATGTTGTCAATTTTTCTGCGGGCCAATCTTCAGTAAAAAAAGGGGAAACCCTCATTGATACGGTCAACAACATTTTGTCCATGAAAGTGGACTTGGTGGTGATGCGCCACCCCAACCCTGGAGCGGGAATTTTTCTGTCCAAACATGTTAAGGCAGCGATTGTCAATGCGGGTGATGGTGCGCATGAACATCCTACCCAAGCCCTGTTGGATTCGTATTCCATTCGTGAAAAATTGGGAGACGTGGGAGGTAAGAATGTGGTGATAGTGGGTGATATTTTGCACTCCAGAGTGGCGCTTTCCAATATTTTTGCCCTAAAATTGCAAGGGGCCAATGTAAAAGTGTGCGGTCCTAAAACCCTGATGCCCAAATATATTGAATCATTAGGGGTAACTGTGGAGACCAATTTAAAAAAGGCATTGGAATGGTGCGATGTAGCCAATATGCTGCGTGTACAACACGAAAGAATGGATATCAGCTACTTTCCCTCCATACGTGAATACACCCAACAATTTGGGGTAAACAGACAGCTGTTGGACTCCTTGGACAAGCAAATTGTGATCATGCACCCCGGCCCGATCAACAGGGGAGTGGAAATTACAAGTGATGTGGCGGATTCAGACCAGTCCATTATCTTGCATCAAGTGGAGAATGGAGTGGCCATCCGTATGGCAGTATTATATTTATTGGCATCAAAAATTCAGTAGGATGATTTTCGACAAAGAAGGAACAACGACCATTGTTTTCCAAGAAAAGACCTCTCTTTCCATTTTTATGGAAAATTTGAACAAGGCTTATCCAAAGCTTAAGCATGACCACATTATTGTTAACCTATTTTCTTTTTCCAAGTTAACATCGGATGATATTTTGGAATTTTTGGATATCTCAAATACGCATAAGAGTTCTGGGAAATCCTTTGTATTGGTTACCAGCAAAGTATCATATGATGATGTTCCAGATGAAATCAGCGTTGTTCCAACCATTCAAGAAGCAAAGGACCTGATTGAAATGGAAGAAATTGAACGTGATTTGGATCTATGAAGTTGACCATTCTAGGATGTTATTCCGCAACTCCAAGAACGTTTACCAATCCAACTTCGCAGGTGCTGGAAATCAGGAATCATCATTTTTTGATTGATTGTGGGGAAGGAACCCAAGTACAACTTAGAAAATATAAGGTTAGGTTTTCAAGAATCAAACATATTTTTATATCACACCTTCATGGGGATCATTTTTTTGGTTTACCAGGGCTGATTTCAACCTTTCGCCTTTTGGGAAGAGAGGACGAAATGCATATTTATGGACCAAAAGGAATAAAAAATGCCATTACCCTTTTATTGAAGCTTGGGGATTCTTGGACCAATTTTCCCCTTATTTTCCATGAATTGGACATGAAGGAGCCTGAACTTCTTTTTGAAGACGAAAAAGTGAGTGTGAGCACCGTCCCACTAGATCATAGGGTTTACACCAATGGCTTTGTGTTTCGGGAGAAGCCCGCTCCAAGAACATTGAACGTGGAAGTAGCCAAAAAAATGGGTGTGGACCGCAGCCAGTTCAACAACATCAAGAAAGGAATGGATGGTGTATCCCCAAAGGGCGAGTCTATTGCCAACGCCAAATTAACGTTGGATCCACCAAAGCCAAAAAGTTATGCATTCTGTAGTGATACGGTCTATAATGAATCCATTGTACCTATTATTAAAGAGGTAGACGCTCTCTATCATGAATCCACTTTTCTAGAGTCCGAAGCCCATCTTTGTGCCAAAACAAAGCATTCCACAGCCAAGCAAGCGGCTCAAATTGCCAAGAAAGCCAAAGTGGGAGAGTTAATTTTGGGGCATTACTCCACTAGGTATAAGTCCATAGAGCTTTTTAGGGATGAAGCCCTAGAAATGTTCCCGAATGTTGCTCTGGCCGATGATGGAAAAACCTTTGAAATCTAGAGAAGGTATCTTAACACAAATAAAACAACTTTTCCAACCGCTATTCTTTGCTGAGATTTGAATTTTGACGAAATTCACATCATGCAGAAAGATTTGAGCGACTACCGTAAATCCTACGAAAAAAGAGCCTTATTGGAAAGTACCATTAAGGAAAATCCCATGGAACAGTTCCAAAAATGGTTCTATGAGGTGGAAGCAGCCAATGGAGTGGACGAACCCAATGCCATGACGATTTCTACTATGGGTTTGGATGGGTTTCCTAAAAATAGGGTGGTACTGATGAAAAAGTTCACCCATGAAGGGTTTATTTTCTACACCAATTACCAAAGCGAAAAAGGAAGGGCCATAGCCAGTAATCCCTCTGTTTGTTTGTCCTTTTTTTGGCCCAATATGGAACGCCAGGTCATAATAAAGGGCACTGCTGAAAAGATTGCGGAAAATCTTTCCGATGGGTATTTTGAGTCTAGACCTTTGGGAAGTCAATTGGGAGCAGTGGTTTCCAATCAAAGTGAGGTCATTGGATCACGCGAAGCTTTGGAAAAGGATTTGGAAGCCTTGGAAAAAGAATATGAGGGGAAGGAAATCCCAAGACCTTCTTACTGGGGAGGTTATTTGGTTCGCCCCATTTCCTTGGAATTTTGGCAAGGCAGACCCAATAGGCTGCACGACAGGATAAGATATACCCTCCAAGAAGATTATAACTGGAAAATAGAACGTTTGGCACCCTAATTCAATCGAATATGAAACAACTGATATTGATGCGACATGGAAAGTCCTCTTGGGACTATGAGGTGTCCGATAAGGATAGGCCGCTACTTCAAAGGGGTATCAACGATGCCCATCTGGTATCAAACACTTTTAAGAACAAAGCGCCAAAAATAGATTTTGCATATTCCAGCCCAGCGAACAGAGCGCTTCACACTAGCATGATCTGTTTGCGGAACCTTAACTTTGATCTAAACCAATTTCGGGTAGATAAGGCACTCTATGACTTTTCCGGGGACAATGTGCAACGTTTTGTGAAGAAACTGGACAATACCATCCAAGTAGTGGCGCTCTTTGGCCATAATTATGCGTTCACTTCGCTTGCAAATACATGGGGAGATCAGTATATTGAAAACGTTCCCACCGCCGGACTGGTTCATGTCATATTTAATACAGAGGACTGGTCCAAAATTTCAAAGGGAAAAACAGAGCAAGTCATCTTTCCAAAACACTTAAAATAAATAATGGTCAAAACAAAGAATGAATATATAAATAGGGAAATCAGCTGGTTGCATTTTAATGCGCGGGTACTTCAGGAAAGTGCCGACAAGAAAGTGCCCTTGATTGACCGACTTCGGTTTTTGGGGATTTTCAGCAATAACCTTGATGAATTCTTTAAAGTTAGATATGCCACGGTAAAACGCATTGTGGATGCGGGAAAAACCGGGAAAAGTGTCTTAGGGGGAGAAAGAGCAAAAGATCTTTTGGAAGAGATCACCAAAATTGTGATTGCCCAGCAGGCCCGTAGCCTTGAAATTTTTAAGACCATTGAAAAGGAACTCGAATCTGAAAACATTTTCATCATCAATGAAAAGGAAGTCAACGAGAACCAAGCCGAATTTATACGGGATTATTTCTTCCACAAGGTCAACCAAGAGTTGATGACCATTATCCTGAACGATCTTACAGAGTTTCCCATTCTGAAAGATACAGCGGCCTATTTGGCGGTAAAGATCGTTATGAAAAATGGTTCTGGAAATGGGAAACATAACCGATACGCCCTAATTGAGATACCAAAAGGGATAGACCGCTTTGTGGTCTTGCCAAAGGAAGGCGATAAGGATTATATCATCATTTTGGATGATTTGATACGGTTCTGCTTGGATAGTGTCTTCACCATGTTCGAATTTGAATCCATTTCGGCCCATATGATCAAGATAACCCGGGACGCCGAACTGGATATAGACAACGACCTGAGCAAGAGTTTTATAGAAAAAATATCCTCCAGCGTTGAGCATAGAAAAATAAGTGACCCGGTTCGTTTTGTCTACGATAAAAATATAGATAAGGACACACTCCAGTTTCTCAAGGAAAAGATGGATATCATGGGAACGGATAGTGTGATTCCTGGAGGACGTTACCATAATCGACGCGATTACATGGGCTTTCCAAGTTTGGGTAGACACGACCTTATGTACGAAAAGATTAATCCCTTACCGGTAAAAGGACTGAGCATGAAGGGAAGTCTTTTGGAAATGATAGCCCACAAGGATTATATGATCTATGCACCCTATCATACTTTTAGCTATGTGACCAAGTTTTTAAGGGAAGCAGCATTGGACCCCAAGGTGAGGACCATCAAAATCACTGTGTATAGATTGGCAAATGATAGCCAAATAGCTTCCGCTTTAATAAACGCGGTAAAGAATGGAAAACAGGTTACGGTACAAATTGAGCTTCAGGCCCGGTTTGATGAGCAGGCCAATATTGAGTATGCCAACCAGCTTCAAGCAGAGGGCATTAATTTAATTTTTGGTGTTCCTGGGCTAAAAGTGCATAGCAAGATTTGTTTGATTGAGCGTGAAGAAGCCCATGGAATACGAAGGTATGGTTTCATCAGTACAGGAAACTTCAATGAGTCCACAGCAAAAATCTATACAGACTATACGTTATTTACCGCTCATGATGGTATTCTTAAGGACATGAACAAGGTTTTTGGCTTTTTTGAGACCAATTATAAAATCAATAAGTACAAACACTTGATTGTATCGCCGCATTATACCAAGTCCACTTTTATTAAACTCATTGATAAGGAAATCAATAATGCTAAGGCAGGACGCGAGGCCTACATCAAAATAAAGATGAACAGTCTTACTTCGTACAAGATGGTAGATAAGCTGTATGAAGCCAGTAGGGCAGGTGTGAAGATCCAAATGATCGTGAGGGGAATTTGTTGCCTTGTGCCAGGTGTTCCAGGCATGAGTGAGAACATTGAGGCCATTAGTATAGTGGATAAATTTTTGGAACACCCCAGATTGTTCATTTTTGGCAACGGGGGAGACCCAAAGGTTTACATTTCTTCGGCAGATTGGATGACACGAAACCTCGACTTTAGGGTAGAAGTTGGTTGCCCTATTTACGATCCTGAAATAAAACAGGAAATGTTGGATACCTTTGAAATCTCATGGATGGACAACCTCAAGGCCCGTGTGTTTTCAGATAAACAGGACAATGCGTACAGACAGCGTCCAAAGGGTGAGCCAGAATTAAGATCTCAATTTGAATTGTACCATTACTATCAGAGGAAACTGCAATCCTAAAACTTTGAAATTTGGTCATACGAAAATTTGCGGCTATAGACATTGGGTCCAATGCTATACGGTTGCTCATCAATAACGTCATAGAACAGAAAGACAGGCCTACGCTTTTCAAGAAGAGTGAACTGGTAAGGGTGCCTGTACGATTAGGGGAAGATGCTTTTTTACGGGGTGCTATTTCAGATATCAGCCTAAAACGTCTCATTAAAACCATGCAATCCTTTGACCTTCTAATGCAGGTTTATGGTGTGGAAAAGTACATGGCCTGTGCCACTTCTGCACTGCGCGATGCAAAAAATGGCCGGGAAATCATTGAACGGATTCAACAAGAATCCAATATTAAAATAGAGATTATAGATGGCAAACGTGAAGCTGAGATTATTACTTCCACAGATTTAAAGGATGTCATTAAGACGGACCGTTTATATCTCTACGTTGATGTAGGTGGAGGAAGTACGGAATTTACAATTTTTGATAAGGGAGCACCCGTTCTGTCCCGTTCTTTTGAAATAGGAACAGTACGTATTCTGAACAATTTGGTCACGGAAACAGTTTGGGATGATATTAAATCCTGGATAATATCCCACATTGGACAGGATAGGCAGCTTGAAATTATTGGTTCGGGAGGAAACATTAATAAGCTCCACAAGATGTCCGGTAGAAAAATTGGGCAGCCTTTGTCCTATATCTGGTTGAATGCCCAGTATCATTTTCTGAACAGTATGGATTATGAAGACCGAATTGCCGAGTTAGGTCTAAACCAAGACCGGGCGGATGTAATCATACCTGCAACCAAAATATTCTTGAATGCGGCGAAGTGGAGCAGGGCCAAGAAAATTCATGTACCCAAAATAGGCTTGGCCGATGGAATGATCAAAACCCTATATTATCAAGAGGCCTAACCGTGCATGGTTTCCTTTTTGCCCAAATCTTTCATAAGGCCGGCTTCATACTCCAATAGATCTTGCCATTTTTGTTCTACCTCTTCTTTGTTTCCATATTTTCGGGCGAACTTTAGGAACATGGTATAATGGTTGGCTTCGCTTACCATAAGATTGCGATAAAATTCGGAGAGTTCTTCATCTGCAATTTCTTCGGAAAGCAATCGGAAACGTTCGCAGCTACGGGCTTCTATCAAAGCGGCATAGAGCAGCTTATGTACCAAATGGGTTTCTTTGCTACCTCCTTTTGGGAAAAACTTCATCAACTCAATCACATACTCGTCCTTTCGTTCGCGCCCTAAGACCCAACCTCTTTTTAAGATTTTGTCGTGCACCATGTTAAAGTGCCCCATTTCTTCGCGTGCTAGAGCAGTCATTTCCTTTACCAACTCTGATTTTTCGGGAAAACCAATAATAAGCGAAATGGCCGTACTGGCTGCTTTTTGCTCGCAATATGCGTGGTCGGTAAGGATTTCCTCTATATTCTTTTCAACAATGTTTACCCATCTTGGGTCAGTTGGTAATTTAAGCCCTAGCATAATGGCACTTTTTTATTTTCAAATACAAAGATAATGTAATGGTACCGTTAAAAATCTAGGTCGAACTCCTTCCTGAGTAAATCTATGGCCGGGTTCTTTTCCCGAAGCTTTTGGTATTTTTCCTCAGGAGTAAAGGCGAATTTTTTGGCCACTTCCTCATTTACGGTAATATGTAGGCTAATGGAATAGTTGTTCAGTTTCTCCTTTAAGTAATCCAGCATTAGGCTTTGTTCCCGTTCCACCTCTTTTTTCATGGTGCTATTGGGAAGTTCTATCCAGATGGTATGGTCATTTTTTAATTTGGGCACATCGGTCTGAAGGTTGCTGGCCAGTATTTTTCGCCCTTTTTGTTCTAATTGGTCTACAAAATCATCCCAATGTTGTTGCATTTCCTCTTCCGTAAAAATTTCCTTTGGAAGCTCGTCATGGTCAACCTCGGGAGCTTTGGTGTTTTCATGGGCTTTTTTGGCCTTGATACTGGATAGGGATAACCCGGAAACTCTTTTTTCAGAAGATATGATATTAATCTTCTTTACTGTTTTTTGGGGTTCCTTATGCTCTTGAACGACAGTCTCTTCGGTTTTTGATGGTTTCGAAGTAGTTGGCGGAGCAATTTCTACTTCTACCTTAGGTTGCTCATTTATTTTGGGAACAGAAATGCCATTTTTTGGGACCTTTATAGAAAAGTGGGAAGCCGGGATTATGAAATTAGAGTTTTTTTTTTCTCCATCGAAAGTGATGGAGGCTAATTTCATAAGGGTGAGTTCAACCAATAAACGTTGGTTTTTACTGGACTTATATTTTAGATCGCAATCATTGGCCATATCTATGGCTTGCAATAGAAACGTTTTTGAGGCTTTTCCGGCTTGTTCCTTATAATGTTGTTTTACATCTTCACCAACTTCCAATAATTCAATGGTCTCCGCATGCTGACATACCATTAGGTCCCTAAAGTGAGAAGCTAACCCAGTAATAAAGTGATGTCCATCAAAACCGTAGGACAGGGTTTCATTGAGAAGTATCAAAAGTTCCGGGATGTTGTTATCCAGAATAAAGTCCGTAGCAGAAAAGTAAGTGTCGTAATCGAGCACGTTCAGGTTTTCGGTAACGGCTTTTCGGGTTAGTTCCTTACCAGAAAAACTAACTACCCTATCAAAAATGGAAAGGGCATCTCGCATGGCTCCGTCCGCTTTTTGTGCAATAATATGCAAAGCGCTTTCCTCGGCTTCAATTCCTTGTTGCTCAGCTATGTATTTTAGATATTCAGAGGCATCCTTTACGGTAATGCGCTTGAAATCGAATATCTGACATCGGGACAGAATAGTGGGGATTATTTTGTGCTTTTCCGTGGTTGCCAATATAAAGATAGCATGCTTAGGAGGCTCTTCCAATGTCTTTAAAAAAGCATTGAACGCTGATTGGGAGAGCATGTGTACCTCATCAATGATGTAAACCTTGTATTTTCCTACCTGCGGAGGTATCCGAACCTGATCAATCAGGCTTCGGATGTCATCTACAGAATTGTTGGAGGCAGCATCAAGCTCAAAAATATTAAAGGCGAAATCCTCATCTTCCCTTTCTGTACCATCCTGGTTTATCTTTTTGGCCAAGATTCGGGCACATGTAGTCTTTCCTACGCCCCGCGGTCCGCAAAACAAAAGTGCCTGCGCCAAGTGGTTATTCTCTATGGCATTCAACAAGGTATTGGTAATGGCCGCTTGGCCCACTACATCCTTAAACGTCTGGGGACGATATTTTCTTGCTGAAACAATAAAGGGTTCCAAAATCTGGTACTAATTGAGTTTCTACAAATATAAAAATAGCATGCATCAAAGTTGTATCTGCTGGCTCTAGGAACCTTTTTTTTATTAACAATTAAGTTACCTTTGCCGCCAGCAGGCCACCTTACCGCTGCGGTTTTGGGTAACCAAGGCTGAAGAGGAAAGTCCGGACACCATAGTGCGGCATAGCGGGTAACGCCCGTCCGCCGAAAGGCGAGGACCAGTGCAACAGAAAGCAAGTACAGTTCGGCTGTAGTGAAATCAGGTAAACTCTATGCGGTGAAACGCCATGTAAACCAATGCTTGAGGGCTGCACGCCCAAGTTGGAGGGTAGGCGGTTAGAGCTTTTGGGCAACCAAAAGTCTAGATAAATGGTAAGGCTCGACAGAATCCGGCTTATGGCCTGCTTTTTTAAGCTTCAAAAAAGCTGAACACACTTCCTCCGTATTTTCGACTTTCTGAAAAATGGGGATGATGGGACAAATTGGTCTTATCTGAATGTTCAATGACCAAAAGGCCATCTTCAAGTAGTAGTTGTCTTTCAAAAACCAAATGGGCAATATTTAAAAATTTGTCCTCTTCAAAATCGTATGGAGGGTCAGCAAATATGATATCAAAGGTATCCGAAGTTCGCTGTAAAAATTTAAATACATCGGCCTTAATGGGGATAATGGATAGGTCCATTTCCTTGGCTGTTTTAGAGATGAAATGTACACAGCCGGCAAAACTGTCCACGGCCAATATTTCGCCAGCATCCCGTGATGCAAATTCAAAACTGATGTTCCCGGTCCCGGAAAAGAGATCCAACACCTTAAGTCCATCAAAATAAAAGCGATTGTTAAGGATGTTGAAAAGCCCTTCCTTGGCCATATCCGTGGTAGGACGTACGGGAAGTTTTTTAGGAGCTGTTATGCGTTTCCCTTTATATTTTCCAGAGATAATTCGCATTAGAGCGTGCTGAGTATGGAGAAGTCAATGGTTTCGTCTGCCAGTTGCTCAAAAGGGAAGGACAAGTTCCCTGGAACAAAAACCGATACATGTTCAATATAGTTTCGCGACAATTCGTAAATACCGTCCCCTTCTTCTACGCTTCCAAAAAGCTTTAATTGGATTTTCGTCAAATCTATTTGCAACTGTTCCAGACTAAAAAGCAGGTAGTACAAAAAGTCTTCCTTTGTTTTGTACTCAAACTGATTATAAAAAAGCAACTTTTTTTCGGAAACCACCATCATTTCCATATCCTTTTCGGACACCTGAATGTAGCAAACGGGTTGGTTGGAAACTCTGTTTTGGTTCAATAATGTATTGATGAGGACCGTACCGCTATGTTTGAATTCAAACTCACCAAAAAGGTCAAAAATGTAATTGTTGATGTTGGTATAAGGTACATAGACATTGACAATGTCCTGATTGGGAACTTCATCATGGGCAATAAGGTCATTGGCCATAATCTTGGCATTGAACTTTAAATAGTTGGGCAGTTCATCGGTATTGAAGAGCGGTTTGGGTACCAAACTGAACATATTGTTCTTATGGATGACCACCACTTCGGAAAACTCATTCCCAATTTTACTCTTTTGACCGAACATCCCCTTTAACTCCTTTAACATGAGATAGGGAGTGGAAGGTGTTTTGAACGCTATTTTTTCAAAAGCCAATATCTTTTTGGAAATAGTGTCCAAAACACAAAAAGAAAGTCCATTCAAGCCGACTTGAATGGACAATTTTCTAAAGGTGTTATTTTTCTTCGACTGTGTTATATCAGTTGTTTTTTCTGTCATAGATAGGGGGCCAGTTACCATTTGTGCTTACATCGGTAAGTGAACCTACTTTAATCTCTGTACCGTTGACCTCTTCTACACTCTGGTGCGAATTTTCTCTATCCAATAAATCCTTGGGTTGGTCATACAGAACAACATTTTTCTTCACTTTGGCTTCAAAAACAGGAGCTTTATATCCACTCTTATCAATAATGGCCGCTTTCATTTCGAACTTTTCTCCGTTTTGGGCAAAAGGAACGTCCATCATAGTCTTGTACCGGTTATCGGCTCCAAACAAGGAATCTTTCACCTTTACCTGTCCAAGGGTGTCGATGATGATGGTATCTTGCTGAAGTTCAATCTGATATGTTTTGTCAAATCTCATGAAGGAAGAATCCTTTTGGGAAGTGATTGTATAGCTGCCGGTATCTATGAATTGAATTAAGCTGTTGAAATCACCTGCGTACCTTCCATTAACGGTTTTATATGCTTCTTGGGAATCCCTGATGTCCTTAAGTTTGGCAATTACCTGGGAAAATCTTTCTTTTCTTATTTTGTTAAATTCAATGGGTGCATTGATGGATTGGTAAATTTTATAACCAAGGAAAATGCTCAAAAGACCAAAGGCAATAACGAGAACAGGCTTTATTTTTTGAGGTAAAAATCTGTCAATCAAGAATACAAGCCCTATGGTCAGAAGGGCAATCAATACAACGATAAGGATTAAGTTTAACATATCTGCTTCTGTCTTTCTAAGTTAATTTAGTGGTTACAGACAAATCTACAATTTTTTTTTAATCACGAAACTTTTTGCTTTAAAAATCCATGCTTACTTTAGTCGTTCATGGACCATCCCACAGTACCAAAATTTTTAGCAATTCTAACCGAAAAGTTTCCCCATATTCCTACCCAAAAACAGGAATTGGCCCTGACCAAATTGGCTCAGTTTGTATTGAGTGATAAAAAGGACGAAGTTTTCCTGCTTAAGGGGTTTGCAGGTACGGGAAAAACGACCATAGTGGCCACCATTGTGAGTAGTCTTTGGAAGATAAAGAAAAGTGCAGTGCTCATGGCACCTACAGGGCGTGCAGCCAAGGTAATGTCGGTTTACTCTGGAAATCAAGCTTTTACTATTCATAAGAAGATATACTTTCCAAAGAAACAGTCGGGTGGCGGCATACAATTTGTGTTGGCCCCCAACAAGCATAGGAATACCTTGTTTATCGTGGATGAAGCCTCCATGATACCCGATAGTCCAGCAGATTCCAAACTTTTTGAAAATGGTTCTTTGTTGGACGACCTTATATTTTATGTGCATTCGGGTCATAATTGCAAGTTGGTATTGATAGGGGATACGGCCCAGTTGCCACCGGTGAAATTGGAATTGAGCCCTGCCCTTGATGAAAATCGGTTATCCCTTAATTATGATAAGGAAGTGAATTGTATGGAATTGGATGAGGTGATGCGGCAAACCGATGACTCTGGAATTTTACACAATGCGACCAACCTACGAGAGCAATTGCAAAGTCATTTTTTCGATGAATTTAAATTTGAGATAGGCCCATTCACGGATGTCATTAGGCTTGTAGATGGTACAGAAATTCAGGAAGCCATAGACAGTTCCTACCATGAACACGGGAAAGAAGAAACTGCCATCATAGTCCGTTCAAACAAGCGTGCCAATCTGTACAATCAGAATATTAGGGAACGCATACTCTTTCTGGACCATGAAATTGCTGTTGGAGACTACATGATGGTGGTGAAGAACAATTACTTTTGGTTGCGACCCAATTCGGAAGCTGGATTTATTGCCAATGGCGATATTATTGAGATTTTGGAGTTAATGTCGATAAAAGAACTGTATGGTTTTAAATTTGCCGAGGTGAAGGTAAAGATGGTGGATTATCCCAATCAGAAACCTTTTGAAACAGTTCTCCTCTTGGATACCATCAATTCCGAGACACCATCACTTTCCTATGAAGATGGTAATAGACTGTATCAAGAGGTCATGAAGGATTATGCACATGAGAAATCAAAATATAAAAAGTTCCTTGGGGTAAAGAACAACCGTTTTTTTAATGCCCTTCAGGTTAAATTTTCTTACGCGATTACTTGTCATAAGTCCCAGGGAGGTCAGTGGGATACAGTTTTTGTGGAACAACCTTATTTGCCCAATGGGGTGGACAAAGATTATTTAAGATGGTTGTACACAGCGGTTACAAGGGCCAAACGTCAACTCTTTCTAATTGGATTCAAGGATGATTTTTTTCTTGACTAGGAATACGCTATTTTAGTCAATACCATGAACATTGAACCAGATACAATTATAAGTATATTCTTGGGTATTGGCCTAGCGGCTTCCGTTGGGTTTAGGGTATTTCTTCCACTTTTTGCCCTTAGTTTGGCAGCCTATTTAAATGTTTGGGAACTCAATGAAAGCTGGCAGTGGATTGGTAGCTTGGCAGCCCTGATTACCTTGGGGGTGGCAACACTTGTTGAGATATTCGCATATTTTATTCCATGGGTGGACAATGTTTTGGATAGTTTGGCAGTACCCTTGGCTGGGATTGCCGGAACGGCGGTGATGGTATCTACCGTGGCCAATTTGGATCCCGTAGTTACTTGGTCTTTGGCCATTATTGCAGGGGGAGGAACCGCAACAGCCATAAAAGGCGCCAATGCCGCAGGAAGAATGGCATCCACCACAACTACAGGAGGAGTGGCCAACCCTATTGTATCTACCTTGGAGACAGGAACGGCGGTGGCCGTTTCCACAGCTTCTATTTTGGCCCCACCAATTGCAGCAATTCTTGTGATCATCATTCTTGTGGTCATTTTTCGGATTTACAGAAAAATGCGCCCAAAAAAATAACAATCAATCAAAAAACCTTAAAGTAGTGAAGATAATTTCCATGATTCCGGCCCGATATCAGGCCTCTAGATTCCCCGCAAAACTTATGCAGGACCTACAGGGCAAACCTGTTATCCTCAGAACGTATGAGGCTGCGGTGAACACAGGACTTTTTGATGAGGTGTATGTAGTAACCGATAGTGACATTATCTCCAAAGTGGTCTCAGAAGTTGGGGGAAAGGTCATTATGAGCAAACAAAAACATGAAAGTGGAAGCGATAGAATCGCAGAGGCAGTGGAAGATATGGATGTGGATATTGTGATCAATGTGCAGGGAGATGAACCTTTTATAGACGGCGAAAGTTTGGAAAAGATCATAGAAGTGTTCAACAAGGATGAAAAAAAAGAGATAGATTTGGCTTCATTGATGACCCCAATAACCGATTGGGAAGAAATTTCCAATCCCAATACAGTCAAGGTGATTGTGGACAACCAAAATTGCGCATTGTATTTTTCACGTTCCCCCATACCCTATCCAAGGGATAAAGAGGTGGAAGCCACTTATTACAAACACAAGGGCATTTATGCCTTTAGAAAAAGGGCATTGATGGATTTTAAGAAACTGCCCATGCTGCCTTTGGAGGCAAAAGAAAAAATTGAGGCCATCCGCTTTTTGGAATATGGAAAAAAAATAAAAATGGTGGAAACCCATGTAACTGGTATAGAAATTGATACCCCTGAAGATTTGGAAAGAGCTATTAAAGCATGGAAATAGATTTTGGAAACATAAAAGTAGTTGGATTTGATGCGGATGACACCCTTTGGGTGAACGAGACCTATTTTCGGGAAACCGAAGAACGTTTTGCCGAACTCCTGGAGGAGTACGAGACTAAGAACAAGGTAGACCAAGAGCTCTTTAAGATGGAAATGGATAACTTGGACCTTTACGGATATGGTATTAAAGGATTTATGTTGTCCATGATAGAATCTGCTTTGGATTTGTCCAACGGCAAAGTTTCCCAGGAGACTATATCGGAAATACTCAATTTGGGTAAAAAAATGATTGCCCACCCCGTAGAATTGTTGGATGGGGTAGAGGAGGTGCTTTCCAAGCTTGAGGGTAAATACAGGTTGATCGTACTAACCAAGGGCGATCTATTGGATCAAGAAAGAAAATTGGAAAAATCCGGCCTATCAAAGTACTTTCATCATGTAGAGGTACTTAGTGAAAAAAAAGAAGCCAACTATAGCAATCTATTGGAACATCTCAAGATAAATGTCGATGAATTTTTGATGATAGGGAATTCCTTAAAATCGGATGTATTGCCTATATTGAATATTGGGGCAAAAGCAGTCCATGTTCCTTTCCATACCACTTGGATACACGAGATGGTAGCAGAAACGGAACAGGTGAACGACCACTTGAAGCTTAATAGCATCAAGGATATTTTAAAGTATTTATTGGATTAATGAAGATTCGTAGCGATTTGAAAAAAGACGTAATCACATCAAACAAAAAAACATACCGCAATTTTCCTATGGTGCCCAGAGTGGTGTTTGGACAAGGTAGTTTTTCCCAATTGGAAGAAATTTTATTGCCCAAACGAAAGAACTCAGACGCACCATTTATCTTTTTGGTGGATGACTTTTTTGAGAACAAGGAGTTTGTATCCAAGATTCCCTTGATGTTCAATGATGAAATTATTTTTGTTTCTGCCGAAGAAGAACCCAAAACGGCACAAGTGGATGCTTTGGTGGCCCTTATAAAAGATAGGTTCGATGAATCCCCATCCGGAATTATTGGAATTGGAGGGGGTACACTTTTGGATTTGGCCAAGGCCGTTTCCATTTTGCTCAACAATAATGGTATGGCCAAAGATTATCAAGGTTGGGACTTGGTCAGTAGACCTTCCGTATATCATGTTGGGATTCCTACTATAAGCGGTACAGGTGCCGAAGTTTCAAGAACTACGGTTTTATTGGGACCAGAAAAAAAATTGGGAATCAATTCCGATTATACAACCTATGATCAAGTTGTCCTTGATCCAGACCTCACTATAACAGTTCCCAAGGAACAATGGTTTTTTACGGGAATGGACTGTTTTATCCATTGTGTGGAATCACTTACAGGAAGTTATTTGAACGCATTTAGTCAGAGTTATGGTGAAAAAGCCATGGAACTTTGTAAGGAGGTATTTTTGGAAGATATACCAGCAAGCGAATCTAGGGATAAATTGATGATGGCCTCTTGGCACGGTGGAATGAGCATTGCCTACTCACAAGTAGGGATTGCCCATGCCATGAGTTATGGACTTTCATATCTTTTGGGTACCAAGCACGGTATTGGTAACTGTTTGGTGTTTCAGCATTTGGAAGAGTTTTACCCCGAAGGAGTAGAGCTTTTTCAAAAAATGCAGGAAAAGCACAATATTCAATTGCCCCAAGGCATCTGTTCCCACCTCACCCAAAACGATTTTGATATTATGGTGAATGTTTCATTGGGCATGGAACCCCTTTGGGAAAATGCGCTGGGAGAAGGATGGAAAAAAATAATGACTCCTGAACGATTACAGTCCCTGTACCAAAAAATATAAAAGCTAACTAGCTTGCCACATAAAAATGCACCGGCTCTCCAAATTCATATATTTTAGGATTTTGGGATGGAAACTAAATGGTTTTTTTCCTGATTTGGACAAATGTGTGGTTATCGTGGTGCCACATACCCATTGGTTGGATTTCTTCTTGGGCCTTTTGGTACGAAAGGTTGTGAACCAAGAAATCAACTATATCGGCAAAAAAAGTTTGTTTAAACCTCCCTTTGGATGGTTTTTTCGTTGGACTGGTGGTGCGCCCGTAGATCGCTCCAAAAGTTCCAATACCGTGGACGGGGTGGTTCAAATTTTTAACGAGAGGACCATTTTCAGATTTGCACTTGCCCCTGAAGGTACCCGAAAGAAAGTGGACAAATTAAGAACGGGTTTTTACCATATTGCCCAAAAGGCCAAAGTGCCTATTGTAATGGTAGCCTTCGATTTTGGCAAAAAAGAGGTGAAAATTTCCGAACCTTTTCACCCAACAGAAAATATGGAACAGGACTTTGAAAAAATCCACGAATTTTATCGCGGAGTCTTAGGAAGGGTACCCGAGTATAGTTTTAGTGATTGAGATTTGTAAGGATAAGAATCCTAATCCGTTTCATCCAGAAAAAATAGTTCTTCAAGGGGTTTGCTAAAAAGCCTGGCTATTTTCAAAGAAAGTACAGTGGAAGGCACATATTTATTTTTTTCAATAGCATTTATGGTTTGTCTGCTCACACCAATCTTTTCAGCTAAATCTGCTTGAGTCATGTCATGAATGGCCCGCTGTACCTTAATATTATTCTTCATGACTTCGATGTCTTAATTGTATAAAGTTGAAGCGTAAAATAAAAAATATCAATGGGGTTAAGATATTTAAGGTCATGACATAAATGAAGGTGAAACTGTGTACAAAAAGAACTAACACAATTAAAACAAGGTAGTTTAAAATAATAGCCCAAACCAAAGAATCGTTCCGAAGTTTATAGGTGAATTCATCTTCTATTTTTTCTCGTGTAAAGCCAACTATCAACCCTCCAATTATAATGGATAGGAGAATAAGTTCAAAACCAATCCCGGCTTCAATGATTTTAAAGTATTCCATTTCATTTGGCCCAGCGGCAAAATTATTTAAAATAGAGAGTACTTTGGTTTGTATGGGTTCTTTCTCCATCGGGATAAAGTAGGAGAACAGACCACTGATGATACCTATAGTAAACAGTATCCAACCAATGGACTTGTATTTATTGGGAAGCAAATAATTAGTATTCATAATAGGAAGTTTTGGATTAAAAACTGAAAATTAGACGTCTAAATGTAAAGTATATTTTACATTATAACAAATAAACTTTACATTTTTAGTTATTTTTATCCTCTAGACATGAAATCTTGATTTTCAACTTAAGTATAACAAAAACAAGAAGGTGTGATGCTGGCCTTAGCCAATTTGGACCAAGGGATTTGAAAAAATGCTGCCTGAGGGTATAAACTATTCTTTCATACTATGGAAGACGTTCTGCACGTCATCGTCCTCCTCAATTTTTTCCAGTAGTTTTTCCACATCGGCTGCTTCTTCCTCAGAAAGCTCCTTTGTTACCTGTGGAATACGGTCAAAACCTGAAGAAATAATTTCAATCTCCCGAGATTCCAGTTCCTTTTGGATGGCCCCAAAGTTTTCAAAGGGAGCGTAAATATGAATCCCGTCCTCATCCACAAAAACCTCTTCGGCGCCAAAATCTATCAGCTCCAGTTCCAGTTCCTCTGGATCCAATCCTTCACCATTTATGGTAAAGTTACACGTATGGTCAAACATGAATTCCACGGAGCCGGAAGTTCCCAAGCTGCCATTACATTTGTTGAAATAGCTTCGGATATTGGCCACAGTTCGGGTATTGTTGTCCGTGGCGGTCTCAATCAATATGGCAATACCATGGGGAGCATATCCTTCAAACAAAACCTCTTTATAGTCTCCAAGACTTTTGTCCGAAGCCCTTTTAATAGCCCGCTCAATATTGTCCTTGGGCATGTTTACTGCCTTGGCATTCTGAATTACCGCACGTAGCTTTGAATTGGCGTCAGGGTCTGGTCCACCCTCCTTTACCGCCATTACGATGTCTTTTCCAATTCGGGTAAATGCCTTGGACATGGCCGCCCAACGCTTTAGTTTACGTGTCTTTCTAAATTCAAATGCTCTTCCCATATAAAAGTTTGCTTATGGATGGGGGCAAATTTAGCAAAAAAAGAAGCCCTGTCAAGTGGTAGAATGCAGTTCCGTAATCAAGAGGCAATAATAGTCTCGATAAACTGGGCCAATTTAAAATCCTTCTCGGTCACTCCTCCAACATCATGGGTGTTCAATGTAATGTTGAGGGTGTTGTACACATTTTCCCAATCAGGGTGATGGTTCATCTTTTCACACTCAAAGGCAATGCGGGTCATGGTGGCAAAAGCATCCTTAAAATCCTTGAATATGAACGATTTTGTGATTGAGCCATCCACAAATGTCCATCCTTGCATCTGTGCAAGACGTTCTTCAATTTCTATTTTTTCAAGGCGCTTCGACATAGGTATCTGAAAATTGAATAAAGGTAAAACATTCTGGAACATGCGAATCCCAAACACGGTGGCTGCTCCATGCCCATCCGCCTGAATCTTTGGCGGGCTCTGCTTCTTTATATTGGTTGAAACGGGAGAAATCCATCCGCCATTCATCACCGTTTTTTGGGGGGGTGGTTTTATCGCTATTTCGGGTCAGGATATCCAAACTGCTCCACGGAAGCGCAAGTTCAACAGTCCAGCCCCGGTCCCTATCATCAGACTTATTTATGGTTCCGTCTACATGGACGGCGGTTTTTAACCCTTCAAGATCCCAGTTCCAAAATCCATAACGGTTACCCCTGGGATGTCTGTAGCCAACTCCCCGAAAATCCCTTTTTTTCTCTGCGTTGGGACCAAGATTGGGCACTTTGTCATATCCCTGGGACAGGTAAGCATCTTCCCAAACAAAAAACACTTCGTAAATAGTGCCGAATGAATTTATTTCAAACTCGTAATACGCATCCTTACCGGCAACGAACAGTTCAACATCATTATTTTTGTATATGGGAGAATCACGTTCGGTCAATGTGGCCGTAACATCCGGTTCGGTTACCCAATAGGCCACATATAGGTATTCATCATCCCAAACTACTGCCGCCTTGGTTTCGTGTATGGTCTCAGTGTCGTAAATCAAGTCTACAAAATTCCTTGACTTTTTTGCTTTTTGCCAGATTTCTTCATCTGGTTTACCATCAAGTGTAATTGGGCTTTTAATTTTTTGGGCAATATACCTTGGAATCGCAAACTCGTTACAAGGTGGATGGCTTATGCTTTCTTTGGACTTTGAATTTTGCCCCATGGCAGTTACAAGACCTGTCAAAGCTATGATCAAAAAAAAACGATATTTATTCACGGTTGGTTTTTAAGGTTGATGTTAGATGGTTATCACACTTAAAAATAAGCATATTTTCTTTCGTTTACCATTTTAGTCTGAAAGAAACCAAAGAAAGAGAAAGAATCTCTTAATCCACAGGAATATGGTGGTCAATAATTTCCTGACTTGTGATCATTAGGTTTTTGGGTAACATATGGTCTTTGGGAAGTGCTGCGAGATAACGATCCTCATTGGTGGTGTAAACCCGCTTTATCAACGGGTGATAGTTGCCCATGCGCTTTATAATGTCCTTGATGAAATCTTCATGATGGATAAGATCGGTACTGCCCAAATGAAAGATCCCGGTTTTGTTCCTGTTGATCAGGTAATGGATTTGTTGGGTCAAACGGTCATCGTTGGTTACATTGATGATAAGATTGGGAAACACTTCAATGGCCTCGTTATTCTCCAAGCTCGTTTTTATTTCCCTGACCCGGGGGGAAGTATTGCCAAAGACCATGGGAATCCTCAAAATCGCGGTTTTTTCCTTCGGAAGTCGCATCATCATATTCTCAATTTTGATCTTGAGACGACCATAGACACTTTCAGATAGAGTCTTGTCATACTCATAGGAAGGAAACTTGCTGTAAGCGTCAAAAACATTGGCTGATGAGATAAAATACAGTTTGGTCTTGTACTTCATCAAGTACTCCATCAAATGTTGATGCGCTTGGATTTGGGCGCCAAAACTTCCCCTTAAAGCTGAAATGATGACATCGGGTCGTACATTTTCAAGTACCTGAAAGATGTCGTCCTCCTGCAAATCATATCTCAAAAATTGCTTGTTCGTAGCAAAAGAAGTGTTGGAACAATAGGTACCATAGGTATCAAAATAGGAGCAGAGCTCTTTGTATATGGCATTGCCCACAAAACCGCTTGCTCCCAGTATCAATATCTTTTTTTTGTCCAAACGCTACGATGAAGGTTTATAAAATGGCAGTTTCACTACGGTTGCCGGCACTTTGTTGATTCGGATTTGAATAGAAATGGGTTGGTCTATCTTGGCGTGCTCTACCGGAACATAGCCCAAACCAATTCCTTTTGAAAGTGATGGCGACATGGTTCCCGAGGTCACTTTTCCTATTTGATTGCCTTCAGTATCCAAAATGGGATAACCCGTTCTGGGAATCCCTCTTTCCTCCATCTGAAAAGCGATGAGTTTCCGTTTGGGGCCTACCTCTTTTTCTTTGGCCAAGGCATCACTATTTACAAAATCTTTGGTGAATTTGGTGATCCAGCCCAATCCAGCTTCCAAAGGCGAAGTAGTGTCATCAATATCGTTTCCGTAAAGGCAATAACCCATTTCCAATCTAAGGGTGTCGCGGGCCGCCAAACCAATGGGTTTGATACCATAATCGGCACCAGCTTTAAATACGTTGTCCCATACTTGTTTGACTTCGGAATTCTTACAGTAAATTTCAAACCCACCAGAACCCGTATATCCTGTTGCCGAAATGATGACGTGTTCCACTCCTGCAAAATCACCCACTACAAAATTGTAAAATGTAATGGCAGAGAGGTCTACGGAGGATAGCGATTGCATAGCCTCCACTGCCTTTGGGCCTTGAATGGCCAAAAGCGAATAATCATCAGATAAATTTCGCATATCGGCACCTATGGCCGCATTATATTTTGAGATATGGTCCCAATCTTTTTGGATGTTGGAAGCATTGACCACCAAAAGATAAGTTTCCTCTTTTATTTGATAGATGATAAGATCGTCCACAATACCTCCTGTTTCGTTGGGCATGCAGCTATATTGGGCTTTACCAATGCTTAACTTCGATGCATCGTTGGAAGATACTTTTTGAATGAGTTCCAAAGCTTTGGGGCCTTCAACTAAAAACTCACCCATGTGGGAAACATCAAATACGCCGACACTCTTTCTGACGGTTTCATGTTCAATGTTCACCCCCTCATAGGAAACGGGCATATTATATCCTGCAAAGGGAACCATTTTTGCGCCTAAGGCAACATGGGTATCGTACAATGCTGTAGTTTTCATTTCAATTAATTTATGGGATAAATTTATTGATTTCAGGCTAGACCAACTTCGATCTTGATCATTGTTTTGAACAAACCTTTGTTAATTGAAAACCAAAACCTTCTAATTCTCCAGTAGATAAGATTTTAGCTCTTCATAATTGGTAATCTTGTTTGATTTTTTTGTTTTGCCCAATACCTTTTGAATTTGCGCCGGAATTTCAGGAGTGATTCCCAGGGTCTCTTCAACAACGTCCAAAAACTTTACGGGGTGTGCTGTTTCCAGAAAAATACCATAGGTATTTGGATGATTTTTTTGATACTCCTTCAACCCAAGGTATCCAACAGCACCATGTGGATCCATTACATATCCTGTTTGGGAATGGATCTTTTCCATGGCTGTTCTGGTCTCTTTATCGGTAAAGGAAAAGGAGGAAAGACTTCCTTGAAGTGTGTATAAATCGTCTTGGTACAAATGTCTGATACGGACAAAATTGCTGGGATCGCCCACATCCATGGCATTGGAAATAGTAGCTATGGAAGGCATAGGCTCATAAACTCCTTTCTGCATGAAATTGGGTACCACTTTGTTTACGTTGGTAGCGGCAACAGAGTGCTTTACGGGCATACCCAATTTTTGGGCGACCATTCCGGCACAGATATTTCCAAAGTTTCCAGAAGGTACCGAAAAAACGATTTCCTTTCCTTTGGATTTGGCTTGCTTGTAGGCAAACAAAAAGTAGAACAGCTGAGGCAGCCAACGGGCTACATTGATGCTGTTCGCCGATGTCAACTTTTTATGGTCCGTAATCTCCGAATCCAAAAAAGCAGCTTTCACCATACGTTGGCAATCGTCAAACGTGCCATTGACCTCCATGGCCACAATATTCTGCCCCAAGGTGGTCAATTGCTTTTCTTGGATGTCGCTCACTTTGCCGCTGGGATACAAAATCACCACATTTACACCATCAACCCCTAAAAAGCCATTGGCCACAGCACCACCGGTATCTCCGGAAGTGGCCACCAACACGGTAACTTCCGTGGTTTCGCCTTGGGAAAAATACCCCAAGCAGTTGGCCATAAACCGGGCACCTACATCCTTAAAGGCCATGGTTGGACCGTGGAACAGCTCAAGCGTAGCTACATTTTCTTCGATATCCACCACAGGAAAATCAAAATCCAAGGTATTGGCAATGATTTCTTTCAAAACCGCATCCGGAATATCATCACTTACAAACTGCTGAATGGCCTTAAAGGCAATCTCATGGTTTGAAAGCGACTCGATGTTGTCAAAAAAATTGGGGGATAGCGGTGTTATCCGTTCTGGAAAATATAAACCCTTGTCCGGAGCAATGCCCGCTATCACAGCTTCCTTAAAAGTGGCTTGTATGTTGGAATCGTTTAAACTGTAAAACCTCATGTTCTATGCTAATTTTTTAACGCCTTGGACATTTACTTTCGATATATGGATGTCAAAAGGAACTCCAATGGTCTTATAGGTCGCTTCCATGGATTTAGCGACATTTTGAGCTATTTTTTCTCCCTTGCTCAACGCAAAGATGGATGGGCCGGAACCGGAAATTCCACCACCCAATGCCCCAGCGGCCATTGCGTTGGTTTTGATGTCGTCAAAGGCTGGAATCAATATCGAGCGAATAGGCTCCACAATATGATCCTGAAGGGAGCGTCCGATCAAATCATAATCGCTTTGGAAGAGGCCAGCAATAAGCCCGCCTAGGTTTCCCCATTGCTTTATGCCTTTTTCAAGGGATAGGGTTGTTTTTAAAATTTTCCTGGAATCCGATGTCTTTATTTCTATTTGTGGATGGATCACCGTGGCGAAAAGTTCGTCTGGAGTGGGAATGGCAACAATATCCAAAGGCTCATAGCTGCGAACCAAGGTGAAGCCACCATAAATAGCGGGCGCCACATTATCTGCATGGGCTACATCACTGGCCAATTTTTCGCCTTGCATGGCAAATTGTACCAGTTCGAGTTTGGAAAAGGGCCTTCCCAACAATTCGTTCATGGCCCAAACCGCCCCTGCGGAACTGGCAGCACTGCTACCAATACCGCTACCGGGCTTTATGCGCTTGTCTATTTCAATCTCAAAACCACCATTGTAACCACTCTTTTCCAAGAGGGCAAGACCTGCTACACCAGAAACATTTTTATTGGTTTCCAAGGGCAAATCTTGTCCTTTGATTTTGGTGATCCGGATGACCTTTTCTTCAGTTTTACGAACCACCATTTCATCCCCAACGGAATCCAAGGCTAGACCGAGGACGTCAAATCCGCACGAAACATTGGCAATAGTGGCCGGGCAAAAAACTTTGATTTCTTCCATGATCAATAGTTTCCAATTCTAATGATATCCGCAAAGATACCTGAAGCAGTAACATCTGCCCCAGCTCCGGCACCTTTTATGATCAAGGGTTGGTTGGGGTATCGCTCCGTGAAGAACAATACAATGTTGTCGCTCCCCTCCAAATTATAAAAATCGTGTCCTTTTGGTATCTTTTGAAGTCCAACTTTGGCCTTGCCCTCCTCAAATTGGGCTACATATTTGAGCTTGCTGTTTGCACCTGCGGCCTCCTTATACATTTTTTGAAAGTTAGCTTCATATTTCTTCAAGGATTCAAAAAAGGCTTCATTGGAGTTGGTATCCAAACTTTCTTTGGGTAAAAAGGCTTCGTTTTCAATGTCCTCAATATTCAATTCATGTCCACTTTCCCTGGCCAGAATCAAAATCTTTCGCATAACATCTATACCGCTTAGATCTATGGTAGGGTCTGGCTCGGTGTACCCCTGTTCCTGAGCCTCTTTTACCACATCGTGGAAAGTAACAGCGTCATTGAAGGTGTTGAACACAAAATTAAGACTGCCCGAAAGTACCGCTTGGATTTTCTTCACTTTATCACCCGATGCAATTAAATGTTTTAGGGTGTCTATGATGGGAAGTCCGGCCCCAACATTAGTTTCAAACAGAAAGGGAGCGTTGTACTTTTTGGCCAGTTGTTTTAATTCTTTGTAGTAGGCATAATCCGAAGAACATGCAATTTTATTGCAGGTAACCACGGAAATACTATTCCGTAAATAATCTGGGTAACTTTTTGATACTTCTTCGTTGGCCGTATTGTCCACAAAAACACTATTGCGGAAATTCAGCAATTTTACGCGGTCAAAAAATGCCTGTTTGTCCGCTTTTTCACCTTGGGACAAAAGAGTATTCCAGTCATTCAGGGCAACCCCGTTCTCATTAAACACCATGTTCCTTGAGTTACTGATTCCAATAACCCTAACATTGAGTTTAAGTTCGTCCTTCAAATATTTTTTCTGTTGACGTATCTGTTCCAGAAATTTAGAACCAACATTGCCCACTCCCATTACAAACAGGTTGAGCTGTTTGATGTTTTCCTCAAAAAAGGTCTCATGAAGTGAGTTTAGTGCCTTTTTAACATCTTCTTTTCGGATTACCGCAGAAATGTTTCGTTCTGATGCTCCTTGTGCAATAGCCCTGATATTTACGTTGTTTTTACCAAGGGTACTGAACATTTTTCCGCTCAGTCCTTGATGACTTTTCATATTGTCGCCCACCAGAGCTACAATCGTAAGGTCTTTTTCTACGATAACGGGCTTTATTTTCTTGGTGGCCATTTCATATTCAAAAGCTTCATTGACTGCTTTTTCCGCTTTTTGGGCATCGTCATCCGATATTCCTACACAAATGGAGTGTTCCGAAGAGGCTTGGGTAATGAGCACCACGCTAATGTTCTTGAGCGATAGGGTTTCAAAAAAGCGTTTGGATATTCCGGGAATGCCGATCATACCGGGACCTTCCAGGGAAAGCAAGCAGATATCGTCAACATGGCTGATACCACGAACGGTTTTACCATTGCCATTGTTGTTTTTTGCAATCAACGTTCCTGGGTTTTCAGGGTCGAATGTGTTCTTTATGGCAATGGGAATTTCCTTGCCCAAAACCGGTTGAATAGTAGGGGGGTACAACACTTTTGCACCAAAATGTGAAAGCTCCATGGCTTCCTCATAGCTAATGTTTGAAACGCATTTTGCCTGTTTTACCAATTTTGGGTTGGCAGTGTACATACCACTTACATCGGTCCAAATCTCTAATATATCTACATTTTCGGCCGCGGCGATGATAGCGGCGGTATAGTCGGAACCACCTCTCCCCAAAGTGGTGGAATCTCCGGAATCACTTGAAGCTACAAAACCTGGCAATAAAACAACATCATGTTGATTGGACTTAAAAAAAGTATTGCAGTGGGTATTGGTTTTTTTAAAGTCTACATTGGCCTTTCCATAATTATCATCGGTAATGATAAGTTCCCTGCTGTCTTTAAAAATGGCGTCCAAACCTTCGGACTTAAAAAACTCACTGATGATGTAGGCCGAAAGCAGTTCGCCATAGCTTACAATCTTATCCGAAAGTTTTGGGGTGAGCTCTCCAATCAGGAAGGAACCCTCCAATAAGGTTTCCAAGACGTTCAAATCACTTTTTACCTTACTCAGAACAGCACTTTGGTTTTGTACGGGAATAAGTTCTTTAATAGCACCAATGTGCCTATTTTCTATTTCTTGTAGTGTTTTTTTGTAGTCTTGGTTTTGTTCCGATGCCAACTTTGATGTATTGAGCAGTAAATCTGTTACTCCTCCAAATGCGGATACTACAACGGCAGATTTTTGATTTCCAAGGTTTTGTACTATAGCTTTTACCTTGCGTATATTTTCTGGATTGGCTACTGAAGTGCCACCAAATTTTAAGACTTTCATGATGAAATATGAATATGAAATATTGAAAAAATGAATTGTATAAACGGACGGATGATATATAGCAGACTTACCCCAAAGGGGTGGTGGTAATCACGGTGAAGATAGATGAAGTAGTTTTCATCAATAAAAGATTACTATCCGTTTGTTTAACTTGCATTGGTAATTAATGAGGTGATAAAAGTAGTACTTTTGGAAACTTCGTCAAATGATTCTGGTCGTTTTTGCGAAATCCGTACAAATAATCAAATTTTTGTGTTGAATGAAAATTTTTTCCGCCCAACAAATATATCAAGCTGATAAATTCACAATGGAAAAACAGCAAATTACCAGTGATGTTCTTATGGAGCAGGCGGCAACCAAACTTTTTGAATGGATACACTCCCGTTTGCGTGGGACGAGTGTCAATATTCAATTGTTCTGCGGAATCGGAAATAATGGTGGTGATGGAATAGCGCTGGCCAGACACCTTCAGGAGCATGATTATTCCATAAAGGTGCATGTGGTGAATTATAGTGAAAAGCGGTCCAAAGATTTTCTCTTGAACTTGGAACGATTGAAGGACAGAAAGATTTGGCCAGACTTTATCAATGAGGAGAGTGGCTTTCCCGAAATTTCACCCAACGACATTGTTGTGGACGCTATTTTTGGCATTGGTCTCAATCGCTCCCCAGACGATTGGGTAGGCCAATTGATTGCACATATTAATGCATCCCAAGCTTTTGTGTTGTCTGTTGATATTCCTTCGGGATTACCCACAAATAGAGCGCCTTGGGACCCGGATTATGTGATAGAGGCGAGTTACGTGCTTAGTTTTCAAGTGCCCAAATTGGCTTTTTTTCTACCGGGTACCGGGGTATATGTAAACCAGTGGGAAATTTTGGACATTGGATTGGATCCCGAATTCTTGAATGGCGAAGAAGTAGCATATGAATTAATTGGAAAACCCGAACTATGGCCTTTATACAAACCAAGGCTAAAGTTTTCGCACAAAGGTACCTACGGACATGCTTTGATGGTTGGGGGAAGCCACGGTAAAATAGGGGCAGTACAATTGGCAAGTAATGCCTGTTTAACCTCAGGGGCCGGTTTGGTGACTGTATTTGTACCCCAATGCGGGTATCATTCCCTACAAACGGCTTTGCCAGAAGTGATGGTGTTAACTGATAAAGAACACGATTTCATCACAGAAGTCAATATGCCATTCGTTCCCGAAACGGTAGGGGTCGGAGTGGGCATTGGAACGAATGAAAAAACTATAACGGCGTTCAAGAATCTAGTGAAGTACTTTAAGGAGCCAATGGTGGTGGACGCTGATGGACTCAACATTCTGGCATTGCAGCCGAAATTGTTAAAAGATGTGCCGGCATTATCTATTTTAACCCCACATCCCAAAGAACTGGAGCGATTAATTGGTGCATGGAAGGACGATTTCGAGAAATTGGAAATGGCAAAAGCTTTTTCAACCAAGCACGATATTGTTCTGGTAATCAAAGGTGCGCACACGGTAACGGTTTACAAAGACAAGGGATATGTGAACACTACTGGCAATCCGGGAATGGCCACGGCAGGAAGTGGAGATGTGCTTGCAGGAGTGCTTACAGGTTTGTTGGCACAAGGATATGAGCCTTTGCATGCGGCTGTTTTTGGCGTATATCTACATGGACTGGCAGGCGACATTTCTGCATCCCAAAAAGGTTATGAGGCTTTGAAGGCTTCTGATATTGTTGGAAATCTAGGTGAGGCCTATAAACAGTTGTTGAGCCCTCCAGAAACGGAAAATGCAGAAAGGGAATAAAGAATAGGCGTTTTAATCTATTTTTTGGGCTTGATGCGTTTTTTTACCCATGCCAAGGCGTTTTCAAACTCAATAAAGAATTCCATAGGTTTTTTGTAGAATAACTTCTCAATCTTAAAGTTGTGCATGTCTATCTCCTTTTTGGAAACAATGGCAAATGCTTTTAGATTTTCCAACCCTCGCAAGTAGTTGTAGATGGTAGGGTCTACCGCATAGGAATTTTTACGCAGGCTGATGTATCCAAAATCCCTGTCCCTAAAATGTATTTCCGATATTCCGATAATTTGATAGGCCCTTTCCAGTGTGACCGTAGCGCCTTCATCAAAGTTAGCGACCATATAATTGTCAAAGACCTGTATAGATCCAATGTCCAATTGATACTCTCGTACCACGATGGTCTTCTTCGTAGAAGTAAATTTCATTCCCCAAAAAGTTATAGTGTCTCATGGCGAAAATAGATTGAAAGGCAACGGAGGGGAAAAATATTAGATTAAAGGCGCAAATATCGTTTGTATGGTAAAGTTTGGGTATAAAAAAAGCTGACAACTGTCAGCTTTTTTCGGCTTGCACCTTTCATTTTATTTTTCTGTTTCCGGAGACTTTTCCGTTTTCTTTATTTTGATGGTAAGTTCTTCTTTCTTTTCATCTAAATCCATAAAGATACTGTCACCTTCCTCCAGTTTGGAATTTACAATTTCTTCGGCAAGAGTATCCTCAATATACTTTTGAATTGCTCTTTTCAAAGGTCTTGCACCATACTGTTTATCAAAACCTTTATCTGCTATATAGTCCTTGGCCTTGTCAGAAAGGCTAAGATCATAACCGATGTCCTTGATTCTTTTGTACAGCTTGTCCAATTCTATATCAATGATTTTATGGATGTCCTCTTTTTCCAATGGATTGAAGACAATTACATCATCTATACGGTTAAGGAATTCAGGTGCAAAAGCTTTTTTCAGGGCATTTTCTATAACGCTTTTCTGATGGCTGTCCTCTTGCGCTTTCTTGGCGGCGGTACCAAACCCCACACCTTGTCCAAAATCCTTCAATTGGCGTGCGCCAATGTTGGAAGTCATGATGATGATGGTATTCCTAAAATCGATTTTTCTGCCAAGGCTGTCTGTCAAGAATCCATCATCCAATACCTGCAAAAGCATGTTGAATACATCTGGATGGGCTTTTTCAACCTCATCCAAAAGGATAACAGAGTAGGGTTTACGTCTGACCTTTTCGGTCAATTGTCCACCTTCTTCATAACCTACATATCCGGGAGGTGCTCCTACCAA
Organism: Flagellimonas alvinocaridis; assembly: GCF_004916895.1. Taxonomy (GTDB): domain Bacteria; phylum Bacteroidota; class Bacteroidia; order Flavobacteriales; family Flavobacteriaceae; genus Flagellimonas; species Flagellimonas alvinocaridis. The sequence continues at coordinate 10,691 of NZ_SNTZ01000006.1, read as the reverse complement.
TCGGGAGATAGCGAATTTTTCCATGTATTCGCTCATATCTATCCGGATAAGGGCATCTTCGGAATCAAAGAGTTCTTTGGCCAAAATTTTGGCCAATTGGGTTTTTCCAACTCCTGTTTGGCCCAAGAAAATAAATGAACCTATAGGTTTGTTGGGGTCTTTCAGACCGGCACGGTTACGCTGGATAGCCTTGGCCACTTTGGCCACGGCCTCATCTTGTCCAATGACAAAACCTTTGATGAGGTCTGGTAGTTTGGCCAATTTATTGCTTTCGGTCTGTGCTATTCGGTTTACCGGAATACCACTCATCATGGAAACCACATCGGCCACATTGTCCTCACTGACAGTTTCTCTGTGCAATTTGCTTTCTTCTTCCCAACGTTCTTGTGCCGAGGCCAATTCTTTTTCGAGACGTTTCTCGTCATCCCGAAGTTTTGCGGCCTCTTCGTATTTTTGTTTTTTAACGACACTGTTCTTCAACTCACGAACGTCTTCCAGTTGACTTTCCAATTCCAAAATCTGTTTAGGAACGTCCATGTTAACAATGTGTACCCGGGAACCGGCTTCATCCAAGGCATCAATGGCCTTATCTGGCAAGAAACGGTCTGTCATGTATCTATTGGTCAACTTTACACAGGCCACAATGGCTTCATCGGTATAGTTGACATTATGGTGGTCCTCGTACTTGCCCTTGATGTTCATAAGGATTTCAATGGTTTCCTCAACACTTGTGGGCTCTACCATTACCTTTTGGAAACGACGCTCCAAGGCACCATCTTTTTCAATATACTGTCTGTACTCGTCAAGGGTCGTGGCACCAATACATTGGATTTCTCCTCGCGCCAAAGCTGGTTTAAACATGTTGGAGGCATCCAAACTTCCTGTGGCACCACCGGCACCTACAATGGTGTGGATTTCATCAATGAAGAGAATAATATCATCATTCTTTTCCAATTCGTTCATCACCGCCTTCATACGTTCCTCAAACTGCCCGCGATATTTTGTGCCCGCAACCAAAGAGGCCAAGTCCAGGGTGACCACTCTTTTATTGTAAAGAATTCTGGAAACCTTTTTGTTGATGATGCGAAGTGCCAGACCTTCGGCAATGGCACTTTTACCAACACCGGGTTCACCAATGAGTAAGGGATTGTTTTTCTTCCTCCTACTTAATATTTGTGAAACGCGTTCTATTTCTTTTTCGCGACCTACCACAGGATCCAATTTGTTCTCTTCGGCCAAACGGGTAAGGTCTCGCCCAAAATTATCAAGAACGGGGGTTTTTGATTTTTTGGTTCCCTTTTGGGCCGAACTGGAACCAAAAGTACTTTCCTTGGAATCCCCAACATCATCGGGATCGCTTGGGAAGGATTCCGCCTGTGGGGAATCTATATAGTCATCATCGCTGGTGATCATGGACTTAAATTGTTCTTTTACGTTATCATAGTCCACCTTTAATTTGTGGAGGAGCTTCGTAGTTGGATCATTTTCATTTCTAAGAATGCACAACAGTAGGTGTGCGGTATTAATGGATGAGCTCTGGAAAAGCTTAGCTTCCAAAAATGTGGTTTTCAATGCACGTTCTGCCTGTCTGGTCAGGTGCAGATTTTTCTTATCCTTTTGCATTGTCCCGGTGTTTGGATTTGCGGGACTCAGAATTTCCACTTTCCTGCGAAGATGATCTAGGTCCACATCAAGAGCATCCAAAATACTAATGGCCTTGCCGTTCCCATCTCGCAAAAGACCAAGCATAAGGTGTTCCGTGCCAATAAAATCATGGCCCAATCGCAGGGCCTCTTCTTTACTGTATGCTATTACGTCCTTTACTCTGGGGGAAAAATTATCGTCCATACCTTTCTTTTTCGCAATTAAAATTAATAAAAGTATCGTTACCGTGGTCAAATACCGTACCCATTATCGATAAACTATAGGTAATTGTCGAAATAATGGCCATTTTTTAACAGTTTAACAAAGGTTTATCACTACAGCGGAACACAGATTGAACTGTTGATAATTTTTTTAATAAAGTAAGCCCCTATTGTTTGTAAAGGGCCTATTTTCCGTATATTGCCATGATATTTTAACCACAAAAAACTATAAGATTTTAGCATGGCGGAAGGAGAAAAGTTAATTCCTATCAATATAGAGGATGAGATGAAATCTGCCTACATTGATTATTCAATGTCGGTCATTGTGTCACGTGCCCTGCCAGATGTTCGTGATGGACTCAAACCAGTTCACAGAAGAGTGCTTTTTGGAATGCACGAATTGGGGGTCAGATCTACCAGTTCACATAAAAAATCGGCCCGTATTGTAGGAGAGGTATTGGGTAAGTATCACCCCCATGGTGATACTTCGGTTTACGATACCATGGTGCGTATGGCCCAAGAATGGAGTCTTAGGTATATGTTGATCGATGGTCAAGGTAACTTTGGTTCCGTTGATGGAGATAGTCCGGCGGCCATGCGATATACCGAGGCCAGAATGCGAAAGATCGCTGACGAAATGTTGGCGGATATAGATAAGGACACGGTAGATCACCAACTCAATTTTGATGATTCGCTGCAAGAACCAACCGTATTGCCAACCCGGGTTCCAAACCTATTGGTAAACGGAGCTTCAGGTATTGCGGTAGGTATGGCTACCAATATGCCTCCACATAACCTTTCCGAAGTGGTGGATGGGACCGTGGCTTACATTGATAACAGCGATATTGAAATCGATGAACTTATAACACACATTAAAGCCCCGGATTTTCCAACAGGAGGAATCATTTATGGGTATGATGGTGTCAAAGAAGCATTCCATACTGGAAGAGGTCGTGTAGTAATGCGGGCCAAGGCCCACTTTGAGGAAGTTCAGGGAAGGGAATGCATTATTGTCACCGAAATCCCTTACCAGGTGAACAAGGCAGATATGATCAAGAAGACTGCCGACTTGGTTAACGATAAGAAGATAGAGGGTATAGCATCCATTAGGGATGAGTCCGATAGAAAAGGGATGCGTATCGTTTATATCCTTAAGCGAGATGCAATTCCCAATATTGTATTGAATATGCTGTACAAGTATACAGCACTTCAATCTTCCTTTAGTGTCAACAACATTGCCTTGGTAAAAGGAAGGCCACAGTTGTTGAACCTTAAGGAAATCATCCATCATTTTGTGGAGCACAGACATGAAGTGGTGGTACGCCGGACTACCTATGAGCTGAAAAAGGCCGAAGACCGCGCCCATATCTTGGAAGGTCTTATCATAGCTTCCGATAATATTGATGAGGTAATTGCCATTATCCGTGGCTCTGCCAATGTGGATGAGGCCCGAAACAGTTTAATGGAGCGGTTCAAGCTCAGTGAAGTGCAGGCCAAGGCCATTGTAGAGATGCGCTTACGTCAGCTTACCGGTCTGGAGCAGGACAAACTGCGTGATGAGCATGCCGAGCTGTTGAAGACCATTGAGGATTTGAAGGATATTCTTGCCAAGAAAGAACGTAGAATGCAGATCATCAAAGATGAACTGCTTGAGGTTAAGGAAAAATATGGTGACGAGAGAAGATCGGAAATCAATTTTGCGGGAGGTGACCTTAGTATAGAGGATATGATTCCGGATGAGCAAGTGGTCATTACCATTTCACATGCTGGTTATATCAAAAGAACACCGCTAACCGAATACAAGACCCAAAATAGGGGAGGTGTTGGACAAAAGGCTTCATCTACTAGGAATGAAGACTTCTTGGAACACTTGTTTGTAGGTACCAACCACCAATATATGTTGTTCTTTACCCAAAACGGAAAATGTTTCTGGATGCGTGTCTATGAAATCCCTGAAGGAAGCAGAACCTCTAAGGGAAGGGCTATACAGAACCTTATCAACATTGAAACTGAGGATAAGGTAAAGGCCTTTATCTGTACCCAAGATCTTAAGGATGAGGATTATGTGAACAGCCACTATGTGATTATGGCTACCAAGAAAGGTGTGGTCAAGAAAACATCTTTGGAGCAATATTCAAGACCGCGTCAAAATGGAATCAATGCTATTACCGTTCGTGATGGAGATGAGCTATTGGAAGCCAAACTCACCACAGGAACGAGTCAGATATTCCTAGGTTTAAAGTCTGGAAAAGCCATCCGATTTGAGGAAGGAAAGACTCGCCCCATGGGTAGAAATGCATCTGGGGTACGTGGTATTACCCTTGCTGATGACAATGATGAGGTAATCGGAATGGTATCAGTACACAATTTTGAAGATGACATTTTGGTCGTTTCTGAAAATGGCTATGGAAAACGATCTTCCATAGAAGACTATAGGGTAACCAATAGAGGAGGAAAAGGGGTCAAGACCATTTCCATCACAGAGAAGACCGGTGGTCTTGTGGCCATTAAGAATGTTACGGATACAGACGACCTTATGATCATTAACAAATCCGGCATTGCCATCAGAATGAGTGTTGAAGATCTAAGAGTTATGGGAAGGGCCACACAAGGTGTCCGACTTATAAATCTCAAGGATTCCGATTCCATAGCGGCAGTGGCCAAAGTGATGAAAGAAGATGATCCTTTGGATGATACAGATATCATGGATATTGAGGTCAAGGGGCAAGATGGCACGGCTATTGATACTGAGAATGAAGAAAATAAATAATCATAAACACTAAATAATTACATTTTTGACATGAAGACTAAATTTTTGATATTAATTGCCATGGGGGTTTCAGTGATGGGATTCTCTCAAAAGGATGAGATCAAGGCAGCTGAAAAAGCTTTGAAAGGCGGAGATACAGCAGGTGCCAAGACTGCTTTGGAGGGAGCTGCATCCACAATTGATGCTGCCGATGAAAAACTTCAGGCCCAGTATTATGCCTTAAAAGGAAATGTGTATTCCGATTTGGCCCAAAAAGGGGATGCCACTGCATTTCAACCTGCCATTGATGCCTATAATAAGGTAATTTCAGTTGAAGAAGCCAGTGGTAAAGAAAAATACGCCACCGTAGCAAGACAGAAATTGGCACAGATTACCGGAGATTTGGTAAATGCTGCTGTAGAGGACAATAATAACCAAAAGTTTACTGAAGCTGCCGAAAAATTATACCTAGGCTATAAACTCAGCCCAACTGATACCATCTACCTTTACTATGCTGCAAGTAGCGCAGTAAATGGTCAAGATTATGAGAACGCATTGACCTATTATAACGAATTGAAAGAGTTGGATTATGATGGTAGTGGAGTTACTTACACCGCAGTGAATGTTGAGTCCGGTGAGGTAGAAACCATGGACAAGAGTACCCGTGACCTGTATGTAAAGGCAGGTACCCACAAAGATCCAAACGAGGAAAGAAGTCCTTCCAAAAAACCGGAGATCGTAAAGAATATTGCTCTAATCTATCAGCAATTGGGAGATAATGAAAAAGCACTTGCTGCTTATTCTGATGCTAGGTCTGAAAACCCAGACGATGTGAACTTGGTGTTGGGAGAGGCCAACCTTTATTACTCCATGGGAGATAAGGATAAGTTCAAGGAATTGATGGCCAAAGCTTCAGAAATGGAACCTGACAACCCCGATTTGTTGTACAACATTGGGGTAATCAATATGGAACAAGGCAACTTGGAAGAAGCAAGGGATGCTTACAAAAAGACCTTGGCCATTGATCCAGGATATATCAATGCCCTTTTGAACCTTTCTACCACCTATGTGAATGAAGGTAACGGACTTATTGATGAAATGAACGCACTTGGAAGCTCAAAAGCGGATATTACCAAGTACGATCAACTTAAAGATAAAAAAGACAGCTTGTTCTTGGAAGGTGCCACAGTTTTGGAAAATGCGGTAAAAACCAATCCCGATAACCAAAGTATTCTTTCCCAGTTGAAGAATATTTACGGAGCCTTGGGAGATACCGATAACTTTATGAGAATTAAAAAGCTCTTGGGCGAGTAATACAGCTCTTGATAAAAATAGAAAGGGACCAATTTGGTCCCTTTTTTTGTTAGATAATTTTTTTAATGACCCGAAGTTTATGGGTGTATAGTTTTTCTTCGGTATTGAAAATTCCCGTGTGGTCCAAACGATCAATTCGGACATGGCCATTGGAATGGATAATATAGTTGTCCTTTAAAATAATTCCAACATGATCAATAACCCCTTCATTATTGTCAAAAAAGGCAAGGTCGCCAGGTTCGCTCTCTTCAATAAAGCTCAGGGCTTCACCTTGTTTGGATTGACCTTCAGCATCCCTACTCAATGTCACACCATTAATTTTGTAAACCATTTGGGTAAAACCAGAACTATCTATACCAAATGGAGTTTTACCGCCACATTGATAAGGAGCTTTTAGGTAGAGAAAGGCAATGTCTATCAATTCGCTTTTTTGGTTTTTCCCTTCAATAAAACTCCCCTCAAAGGTATGGTTTAAGAGTGCTGTTGATGATACCGTGGAACCTAATACGATGGGGAGTAGCATGCCATCTTCAGTACAGACGTGGGAGACAATGTCAGAAGAAATCATTTGACTGATTCTTTGGTCCATTTCAACATATACCTCCTCAGAAATCAATTTATATTGATTGTTGAAAATCCATCCCTCACATTTATCATGGGCCACTCTGATCCTGCTCCATTTTTTTCGATATTCCAAAACTTTAAAATGTTCCCCGTACAATACTTGGGAAATCATTTCGGAATGATCTTCGGGAAGTGTCCGGATGGCAACGATGCTCAGTGGGCAAATTCCATATTGCATTTATTGATGATATAGGATGTCTAAATTCTTTCCAAAACTATGGCAGAAGCACCTCCACCACCGTTACAAATGGCAGCTGCGCCTAATTTTGCATTATTCTGCTCAAGGACATTGAGGAGCGTAATGGTAATCCTAGCTCCAGAACATCCTAAAGGATGGCCCAATGAAACCGCACCGCCATTCACATTAACGTTGGAATCGTTTAGCCCCAAGATTTTCATGTTTGCCAGACCGACCACGGAGAAGGCTTCATTGAACTCAAAAAAGTCAATATCACCCATGGTAATCCCGGCACGGTCCAGTGCTTTTGGCAGTGCTTTTGCGGGAGCTGTGGTGAACCATTCAGGTTCTTGGGCGGCATCTGCATAACTTTTGATATATGCCAACGGTTGTAACCCTAATTCTTTGGCTTTCTCTTCACTCATGAGTACCACGGCGGCGGCACCATCATTAATGGTGGATGCATTTGCGGCAGTCACAGTACCATCTTTGGTAAAAGCTGGTCGTAATGCGGGTATTTTATCAATTTTTACGTTTGTATATTCTTCATCCTGATCCACAATGACAGGTTCACCTCTGCGTTGGGGTACTTCCACGGGAACTACTTCATTCTTGAATTTGCCTGCTTTCCAAGCTTCTGCCGACCTTTGATAGGATTGTACGGCAAAAGCGTCTTGGTCTTCCCTGCTAAAATCATATTTAGCAGCGCAGGCATCTGCACAAACGCCCATGGCATTTTGGTCGTAAGCATCCACAAGGCCATCTTTTTGCATGCCATCAACCATGGTGGCTGGGCCAAATTTCAGTCCATTTCTCATGTAAGCATAATGGGGAATAAGGCTCATGTTCTCCATGCCACCGGCCACAACAATGGAATTTTCTCCCAAAGCAATGGATTGGGCTCCTTGCATAATGGCTTTCATTCCTGAAGAGCACACTTTATTTACAGTGGTGCAAGGAACCGTGTTCGGAATACCTGCATAAAGGGCTGCTTGTCTTGCCGGAGCTTGTCCTGTTCCAGCTTGTACTACATTGCCCATCAAAACTTCTTCGACCTTTTCCGGGGCCAAGCCAATCTTATCCAAAGCGCCTTTAATGGCTACGGCGCCTAATTTGGGTGCTGGTATAGTGGACAAGGCTCCCATAAAACTTCCTATAGGCGTCCTTGCAGCTGAAACGATTACAACTTTGTTCATATGTGCATTATTAGGTTACGAAAATACTAAAATTAAATCCAAAGGTTTAAGTCGACTTGGTGTCGTTTTCCTTAATTTATATTTTCTATTTTTGATGATAACAGTATTCGGAATGGGAAAAGCTTTGGACAATGTATATAAACATCAATCACTTGCCTACAAGTATTTTCTATATCTAATATCTGTAGCGTTGATTGTCTTCTTTTTCCCAAAAGGAGGCAAGTTTAAGTACGAGTTTCAAAAAGGCAAGCCTTGGCAGTACGAGAATTTATATGCACCCATTGATTTCTCCATAAAGAAAAGCCAAGAAGAGATTGCCCAAGAACAACTTTCCATCCGCAATAGCAAAACTGATTATTATACTTTTGATGGGTCTATTGTTACAACCGTAAAGAATGATGTACAAAAAGGGTTGGAGCAATGGTTTGCCACCAATACTTTCACAGCAAGGCAACAGCGTGATGCCCTTAAAATAGGTATGGATGTCATTGACAACATATACTCGCTTGGGGTATTTGAAAACCATCCTGGTTCCAACTCCATTATAGTGGTAAGAAACAATGAAGCCGTTCCGGTAGCTCCCAGTGATTTTCTTGATTTGGAAAGTGCAAAAAGGCGTGTCTCCGCAGAACTATCACATAGCGCTATTGAAAACAGGATTGGGTTGGAAAGTGTAATACAAACCAGCTTGAGAATCAACCTTTTTTATGATGAAGCGCTTACGGAAAGTGCTTTGGAACAAGAGCTGTCAAGAATTTCATATACTAGGGGGGAAGTGTCCCAAGGCAGATTGATCATAGCTAAGGGAGAGGTTGTTGAAGCTGAAAATTTTAAGATACTTAATTCCTTAAAAGAGGAATATGAGTCCGAATTATGGAGAGGGAATAACTATTATTATATCATTTTGGGTTACACTATATTGGTGGCCTTGGTGCTTATTATGTTGTTCCTGTTTTTAAAGCGGTACAGAAATGAAATTTTTAAGAACAACAATAAAGTAACTTTCATCTTTTTCAACATATTGCTCATGGTCCTTGCCACTACGTTAATGGTAAAGAACAATGAGAGTTATGTGTATGGAGTACCATTGTGTATTCTTCCTTTGGTACTCAAGAATTTTTTTGATGCGAGGTTGGGACTCTTTGTACATGTACTCACCGTATTGATTCTTGGTTTTGTGGTGCCCAATAGCTTCGAGTATATTTTTTTGCAGACCATAGCAGGTATAGTTACCATTTTAACGGCATCCGAACTGTATAAACGGGCTAATTTGTTCATATCCGTAGGGCAGATTACCTTGATTTATATCATAGGTTATTTTGCATTCCATGCCATTCACGAAGGAAACCTTGAGAACATAGAATGGATATTGTTTGGGGTATTTGTATTAAATGGACTATTGACACTTTTTGCACAGCCTCTTATCTATATGTTTGAAAAATTGTTTGGGCTAATATCCGATGTTTCCCTATTAGAGCTTTCAGACACTAATTCTAAACTGTTAAAAGAACTTTCAGACAAGGCCCCAGGAACTTTTCACCATTCTTTACAGGTGGCCAACTTGGCCGAAGCAGCAGCCAATGAGATAGGAGCCAATGCCATGCTGGTTAGGGTTGGAGCCCTTTATCATGATGTTGGCAAGATGGAGAAGCCAACGTTCTTTACAGAGAATCAGGTGACCAATGTTAACCCACATGATGACCTGCCACCTCGCGAGAGCGCCAAAATTATAATTGATCATGTGATCCAGGGAATTGAAATTGCAAGAAGGAACAATCTACCCGATAGAATCATAGATTTTATCAGAACCCATCATGGCACCACATTGGTATACTATTTCTATAAGAAACAGCAGGAGATGGAGGCGGAAGTAGATGAAAACGACTTTAGGTATCCGGGTCCAATTCCATTTTCAAAAGAAACCGCCATTTTAATGATGTCAGATGCCGTTGAGGCAGCCTCCAAGAGTTTGAAGAACCCAACTTTTTTGGTAATTGATGAATTTGTGGAGAAAATAGTGAAGGGACAGATGCAGGCCAACCAATTTTTAAATGCCAATATCACCCTAAAGGAAATAGAGATGGTCAAGAAAGTATTGAAGCAAAAACTGACCAATATCTACCATCTACGGGTTGAGTATCCAGAGTAATGTTCATAAAATCAGTTCCTAATTAAAAAAAACGGAAAATAGTTGCGTTCTTTCGGATGAAAAGGTACATTTGCATCCGCATTTTTAGAGTGCAAGTTCATAAGAAGTATTGGGAGAGGTGCCGGAGTGGTAACGGAGCAGATTGCTAATCTGTCGGCGGGTAACTGTCGCCTGGGTTCGAGTCCCAGTCTCTCCGCTTTTTCCTAAGTATTTGGAATTAAATTATGTTCGGGGTGTAGCGTAGCCCGGTTATCGCGCCTGCTTTGGGAGCAGGAGGTCGCAGGTTCGAATCCTGCCACCCCGACAAATTATAGTATCAATCTATAACAAAAACCTGTTAATCGTATGATTTACAGGTTTTTCTGTTTTTAAGAATATCATAAGAATTGATATGTTTTGATTAAAAACGTCAACAAATCGGATAACAATTTGAAAAATCAAAAAGTGTTGACCAGATTTGTAGCTAACTTGGAAACGCCGGACATAGTATACCACCCTCGCCGGGTTAAAGTGACCATAGCTGGCCGGACGAAAGTGACCCACCCGCGCCGGGCCAAAGTGGACCACCTTTAGATTAGATCTATCTGTAAAAAGTCTAAGTGCTTTTTTTGTTAAA
>NZ_SNTZ01000042.1 GCF_004916895.1 Flagellimonas alvinocaridis | reverse complement strand
TTTGGCTGGGGAAAAATTTTTTGAAAATTATTTTAAAATCGTTTCTAATTCATATGATGTTGCAACAAAAACAAATTTTTTTAGTCATTCTAAAAAAATGCAAAAAGCTTACAACATCCAGGATTCCCAGGCCGTCTCCGATCCAAGTACTAACTGGACTCAACGTTGCTTAACTTGCCAGATCGGACGGGATGGCGTGCATTCAACGTGATATGGTCGTAAGCGTCTATGGACAAGTSCCATGTCAGTTACAAACCCCCCACCACCCGACTAGGCCTCTACCCCTTCGTCAGTGCTACTGGCTGGCTGTGTGTTGTGTGGAGAGGGGGGTTGCCGATCGTAGACCTCGCTCGCTGTCTGCTGTAGGTTGGTGTTAGGCGCAGAGACGCGCCGTTCAAGTCGGTTTAATTACCCAAGTTTGAGGTAAACATTGAAACTGACCCAAAGAAATTTGGCGTTAGCTATAAATTTTGGAACGTCTCCTCTCGGGGAGACAAAAATACTAAGAAATTCGAAAATCGGTTCATCCATGTTGGAGAACGGTCCATTCGAAAATATGTGGAGATGAGGGAGCATGGCTGTCCGTATGTGGAGATGTGGGAAGGTGATGATATTGATTGGGGGACGGGATCCCCGATCTAAATATGATGTTGCCCTCCAGCTCATCTACACTCTTCAAAAGTGCTTTTCATTCTTGCTACTGGTACATACATATATGGAAATAGTCTATGTGATGCAAAAAAATTATAGATTCTAATGTATGGCACTCTTCAAAAGTGCTTTTCATTCTTGCTACTGGTACATACATATATGGAAATAGTCTATGTGATGCAAAAAAATTATAGATTCTAATGTATGGGTGCCGTGCGCTCCTCAACTGAAAAATGCAATTGTTCTCAAAAATTTTCAAAAGAACCTAAATTT
>NZ_SNTZ01000041.1 GCF_004916895.1 Flagellimonas alvinocaridis | reverse complement strand
TTTATTATTTTTTATATATCGCATTGGGTGATTCCATCTATTATAATTGAAAAGAAGAGTTACAAAGGGTTTTTCAAACCAGAAGAGGTTTTTATTTTCAAATAGTTTTAACTTGGTTAACTTGGAATGTTCTTCATTTCGATCTAGATCGAAATAAGAAGCTTCATAAATTTKTCTATTTTGATAATATGTMTTTTKAAGGAATTCCTTWTKTTTTTTTTCTTTTCTATTCACTCGGATCTCTTTCGTTTSATCGATTTTGTCCGTATCCTCCTTTTCTTCCGAAAAAAGGGAAGGAGAAGKATCTTCTTCGGTGGATCCCTCTTGTTCCTGTTTAGTCCTCTTCGTTTCGTAAGTTGTTTCTATTTCTACATCTCTTTCTTCCGTTTTTGAGGTTTCTTTCAGTTTCTTAGTAAGAATGGGTGACGGTATTCTGCCTAAATAGTAGRCACAGGTAATAAATAAGAGAATACTAAAGATCCTAKCCATAGAATTTMTCAATTCTGACACAAGGTACTTATTAGATCGAATAAGTACATTTGATCTAATAGAACGATTTTGMCGTATCCAGAYTAATACCAATCCAASCCATTTCATRAATAAAATGTGACCAATTAACCAACCAACAAAACTACTTGTTACAAATAACATCTTGTTGTTGCATCGAAACATATAAATGTTGACTAATCTGGCTAACATTGAACTTGGTAAAATGAAATGGTTGAATAATTGAAAAATAAGATTATTCAGGAATACACATTGAATGCTGAGAKTACGCATTGAATTTCTGGTAGTAGATCCATAATCAAAAAAGTTTTTGTGATTGTTCCAGAARAAATGAAACAAAAGATAGGGTAGAGCTAGGACAGTTATTGTATGAGGTCTACCCAATGCTAGATGCAKWGGCGCATAATAKATYGATATGAACATCATGAGC
>NZ_SNTZ01000040.1 GCF_004916895.1 Flagellimonas alvinocaridis | reverse complement strand
ATCATTCACTTTTTTAATCTCTCCTTTTCAACTAACTCTGAGTGTGTGCGCAACAACAGGAGCAAAAAATGTGCGGRGAAATAAACTAGTAATGACGGTTMTAATGTAAGTGTTTTGTCAAGTKTTAATGTCATTGAAATTTTACTCTCTAATGATAGTTTTCATTTTCTACCATTGACATGTATGAGTTTAGCTTGACTATTATTTCRGAGTCAAAGCCTTTTAAATTCGCCTTTTGGGCGTTTTGCGAGAAWTAAAAGCTAAAAATAACATAAAGTAAATCACTCGTATTCACTCTATTTTTTTTTCCGCTTAATATTTTGTTCGTAGTTCATGTAGAGTATGATTTCTTCTTATGTAAAAACTTGCATGGGAAATCGAATAACAACTATATTCATTGACTTTTTTACTTTTAAAACACTTGTTTTTGTKTATTCAGCGCTTGTTARGTAGWARCAACATTTTTCAARCTAAAATTRCTGTGCACCAGCAAGAARGAAAATCTATTTCCTAMCYGTTTGATTTTAWCARCCTAAACWATACAAGTATTTTTTTCAGTTGGGCCTAGTAATTGTAACTCGAAAAGGGACTAGTTTTAATGTCAGAATATTGGTCTGATAAGTTTTACGGGAGTGACCYTAATTCTAGACAGTGTCGGGAARTAAATTCCCCCTAACTARGWYTATGGAMTGTATACTACTTKCCAGWTCTTACCACATACCMTAACTATWAACAWATCAACCAWAGCARGCCACAAAAATCATACATYCATACAAAAAAATATATACATACTAAGGGMGTYGAAACTAWAGATGTTRTCTAAYGAYAATTAGTSAAAAYGAATCAATCAYCCATAGTAYTTRATCAATCGGGWGAACTYACCAAACGGTTGTAGTTCAGAAACCTAACCCGATGATATCTAAGATATAAACTACACAATATATTACAAAAGGAAGG
>NZ_SNTZ01000039.1 GCF_004916895.1 Flagellimonas alvinocaridis | reverse complement strand
TAAGTGGGGCGAACCTAGAGATAGAGGACAGCAACGGTACACTACAGGTACCTTTGGCCAACTTGGGCAGCGACGACCAGACCTTGTCGGAGGTGCTCTCCGAGGGCAACAGCGCGGGCACATCCATAACGAACGTTACTGACCCTACCAATGCGCAGGACGCGGCCACGAAGAACTATGTTGACACGCAGATCACGGCCAACGCGGCCGATGGCTCGGAGACCATAGTCAACGCCGGCACGGACATCAGCGTGAGCGGAAGCGGCACCAGCGGCGACCCCTATGTGGTGAACAGTACCTTCACGGAGGTGGACGGAAGCATCACCAACGAGATACAAAATTTGGCGAGCGTGCTGGGAGAGGGCAACAGCGCGGGGACCTCGATCACCAATGTGACGGACCCGACCAATGCSCAGGAYGCGGCCACGAAGAACTATGTKGACWCRCAGATCACGGCCAACGCGGCCGATGGCTCGGAGACSATCGTGAACGGAGGTACGGACATCAGCGTGAGCGGAAGCGGCACCAGCGGTGACCCCTATGTGGTGAACAGTACCTTCACGGAAGTGGACGGAAGCGTGACCAATGAGATCAATACCCGCTTCGAGGTAAGTGGGGCGAACCTAGAGATAGAGGACAGCAACGGTACACTACAGGTACCTTTGGCCAACTTGGGCAGCGACGACCAGACCTTGTCGGAGGTGCTCTCCGAGGGCAACAGCGCGGGCACATCCATAACGAACGTGACGGACCCGACCAATGCCCAGGACGCGGCCACGAAGAACTATGTTGACACACAGATCACGGCCAACGCGGCCGATGGATCTGAGACCATCGTGAACGGAGGTACGGACATCAGCGTGAGCGGAAGCGGCACCAGCGGTGACCCCTATGTGGTGAACAGTACCTTCACGGAGGTGGACGGAAGCATCACCAACGAGATACAAAATTTGGCGAGCGTGCTGGGAGAGGGCAACAGCGCGGGGACCTCGATCACCAATGTGACGGACCCGACCAATG
>NZ_SNTZ01000038.1 GCF_004916895.1 Flagellimonas alvinocaridis | reverse complement strand
TTCGGCCCCGGTAGCGGTTGCCACGGCGAGCCCTTTGACGGGCAATGCGCCATTGGAGGTCAGTTTTACGGGCAGTGGCTCCACGGACGATGTGGGGGTGGTGTCGCACAGTTGGGACTTTGGCGACGGTGGCAGCTCCACCTTGGCGGACCCCGTCCACACCTATTCCTCACCGGGAAGCTATACCGCCACCCTTACCGTACAGGATGGGGAAGGCGAAACGGATGTTGACACGGTCTCGATCACGGTGACCCAAGAGGGCACCCCTGGCGAGTGCACCGCACTTTCGGCCCCTTGGTCGAACTCGGATGTGGGCTCGGTCCTCGCGGGCGGCAGTGCCTGTTCTGATGGCCAGACCTATGAGGTGAGCGGTTCGGGGGCTGATATCTGGGGTTCCAGCGATGGCTTCCATTATGTGTACCAGCAACTGGAGGGCGACCTTGAGATCACCGCCCGGGTGGTGTCGCTGTCGAATACGGACAATTGGGCCAAGGCCGGTGTCATGGTCCGCAACAACCTGTCCGGGAACTCGGCAATGGCCCTGATGTCGGTCTCCCCGGACCCGAGCTATGGTTCAGGTCCTGGTTATACGCTACAGCACCGCAGTGTTGATGGTGGCACGATGACCTCCAGTGGGCACAATCTGGGCCCTGTCCATGTGGGCATGCCCTATTATGTTCGTTTGGTGAGGGAAGGGGACACCTTTAGCGGTTACGCTTCGGCCAATGGAACGGATTGGTCCCTGTTGGGCAGCAGACAGATCCCTATGGGGAACAGTGTATATGTTGGCCTGGCGGTTACCTCGCACAAGAACGGAGTGCTGGCGGATGCGGTCCTGGACAATGTTACGGTGACCGGGGGCAGTTCCAGTGGTGGCAATTCGGCCCCTGTGGCGGTTGCCACGGCGAGCCCTTTGACGGGCAATGCGCCATTGGAGGTCAGTTTTACGGGCAGTGGCTCCACRGACGATGTGGGGGTGGTGTCGCACAGTTGGGACTTTGGYGACGGTGGCAGCTCCACCTTGGCGGACCCYGTCCACACCTATTCCTCACCGGGAAGCTATACCGC
>NZ_SNTZ01000037.1 GCF_004916895.1 Flagellimonas alvinocaridis | reverse complement strand
TTTGTACAAATAAGAATCCCCTTCGTTACATGATTTCTTCTTCATATAGATAGATATAGGATCTATGGGGCAATTACTTAGAAGTACATTTTGCGCAACAGCCCTTCCTATCTGATAGAAAAGGAGCCCGTGATCCTGAACCGATCTTACCTGGGATCGCAAATCCCAAGTTTGTTTATGAAGAGCGGATCTAATTRTATTAGTGTCTAGAATTGATTTCTTCTGTGTAATACTAATCGATAGGGCCTCATTGGTAAGTGMTACAAGATCTCGTGCATTGGAACCCATGGTTATGGACCCGAATCCATTAGTATGGMACTTTTTCTWTTCCAAGTGAAATCCCCTAGTATATGAAAGAGTGAAAAAGTGCTTTCGTTGTTGTGGAATAAGAAGCCTTCGTATCTTAATGCACGTATTTAATTTATTCGGAGCTATTARAGCGGGATCCACTTTTTGGGGAATATGAGTCGAAGCAATAACAAGAATATTTCKAGTGGAACATCTTTCACAATYCCTGGAGAGACGRTTCACTAATAAACCGAGGGATAAGTAATTCGACTCATTYACATCCAGATCATGAATGTTTGGAATCCATATTATGCAAGGAGACATTGCTTTTGCTAATTCGAATTGAAGGGTGATATAAAATCGGTCTATTTCCGACATCATATCCATAGCAGCATKCATCAGAGTTAGCCGCTCCAGCTCCGTATCAAGGTCCCGATCGMTATCGTCATTAGCATCAATATCGTCACTAGGCTCAATATAGTCACTATCATCAATGTCGATATCATCAATGTCGATATCATCAATCAAAAAATCTTTAGTCTTGTTATCCAGGAACTTGTTCAGAAATATCGTAATCAAAGGAACATAGGAGTTTGTCGCTAGGTATTTGACCAAATAGGATCGTCCAG
>NZ_SNTZ01000005.1 GCF_004916895.1 Flagellimonas alvinocaridis | reverse complement strand
GGGGTCCGGGGCAACGTCATCGTTGGTGATCGTCCCAGCTCCCGTGCCGTCCGTCAACGTCGCGTTGACAGGGTTGCTCAGCACCACAGTGAAGCCCTCCGTGGGCTCGACCGTGGTGTCACCGTTCACGACAACCGTTATCGTGGTGCTCGGCGTACCAACCGTGATCTGGCCCGACCCAGCGTTCAACACATAATCCCCGTCGGCAGTCGTCGCCGTTCCGTCGACCGTGGTGTAATCAAAATCTATCGTCGATGCGGCATTGCCGCCACCGTCCACGCTCACCGTGAAGATAAAGTTCGTCGTGCCCCCGCCAAGGTGACATCGGATATGCTTATGGGGTCCGGGGCAACGTCATCGTTGGTGATCGTCCCAGCTCCCGTGCCGTCCGTCAACGTCGCGTTGACAGGGTTGCTCAGCACCACAGTGAAGCCCTCCGTGGGCTCGACCGTGGTGTCMCCGTTCACGACAACCGTGATCGTGGTGCTCGGCGTACCGGCCGTGATCTGGCCCGACCCAGCGTTCAACACATAATCCCCGTCGGCAGTCGTCGCCGTTCCGTCAACCGTGTTGTAATCAAAATCTATCGTCGATGCGGCATTGCCGCCACCGTCCACACTGACGGTAAAAATAAAGTTCGTCGTGGCGCCATCGCCCTCCGCCAAGGTGACATCGGATATGCTGATGGGATCCGGGGCAACGTCATCGTTGGTTATCGTATAGGTAGTCGTGGTCTGCGCACCTAATGTCGCATTTCCCGTTTCACCACTTAGTCCAAGGTTCAGTGTCTCGTTGGGCTCCACCGCGGTGTCCCCCGTTATCGCAAGTGTGGGAATTGGAATTGAACTTCCCGCCAAATATGTACCAATCGGAATATCGACCACTTGAGGACTTGTAAAATCGTAGTCCACGCCCGAAGTTGCGGTACCTGTGCCAGCATCGGTTACGGTTACCGTCGTGGAAACTAATACATTTCCAGTCACAAGGAGCACTGGAAGGTTACCTCCTGAGTCTTCGTCATCCGAACCCGTCGCCTGCGAAAACTCGACGGTGACTTGCCCATATCCGACACCCATACCCAAGAGCATACATATCCAAAACAAAGTCTTTGTTGGGCATAAGCCAATTTGTAAACGCAATGAGGTCTTTTTACAGAAAGATAGCATCAGCTGTTCAATGAGTTTCAGTTTCGTTCTTTTTACTTCTTTTTAAGTTGGTTTTTGGGAAAATCAATATTACTAAAAAACCTCAGAACGCCACAACTTTACAGATTAAATCTATGTTTCTTGGTTGAAATACAATTCCAACGAAAAAAAAGGGATTTTATACTGCTGCAGATGCTGTTTCCGAATCTGGATTTATCTTTTTCACCAATCCTTGCAATACCTTGCCTGGACCTACTTCCACAAAGTTTTTGGCCCCATCCTGAACCATTTGCTGCACGCTTTGCGTCCATTTTACGGGAGCGGTTAATTGTAAGATTAGATTTTTCTTGATTTCATCGGCGTTGGATACCGCTGTGGTGGTCACATTTTGATAAATGGGGCAAGCTGGAGTGTTAAACTTGGTGCCTTCTATGGCGGCTGCCAGTTCTTCACGGGCGGGTTCCATCAATGGGGAATGGAACGCTCCTCCTACGGGCAATAACAATGCTCTTCGCGCTCCGGCTTCCTTCAACTTTTCACAGGCGATGTTCACCGCATCCACCTCTCCGGAGATTACCAACTGCCCTGGACAATTGTAGTTTGCAGGGACCACTACGCCTTCAACTTCTGCACATATTTTTTCTACCACTGCGTCTTCCAGCCCCAAAACGGCTGCCATGGTACTGGGCTGTAATTCGCATGCTTTTTGCATGGCCAGGGCGCGTTGCGAAACCAATTTCAATCCGTCTTCAAAGTTTAGGGTTCCATTGGCGACCAATGCGGAAAATTCACCCAAAGAGTGTCCAGCCACCATATCGGGTTTAAAACTAGCTCCCAACACTTTGCTCAAAACAACGGAATGCAAGAAAATGGCAGGTTGGGTCACCTTGGTTTGTTTTAAATCCTCGGCAGTGCCCTCAAACATGATATCGGTTATGGAAAAGCCTAAAATGTCGTTGGCCTTCTCAAACAACTCCTGAGCTTCGGAATGGTTCTCGTAGAGGTCCAATCCCATGCCTACAAATTGTGCGCCTTGTCCTGGAAAAATATATGCGTTCATAGTGTTCTAGTTTTTTTTGAGTGCCACAAAAATAGGGATATTTTGGAATGTTGGATTATAGACTTAATGATTGTTGGGATACTGGATTTTTTGATTGAACTATTGCAGTTCTGCCAACATCAAACTATTTGAACCAACCAGAATACGTAACATAATTATTGGCGATTCGGTCAATTTCTCCTGAACTGAGCTCTGGACTGACATTTTTGATTTTTCTTGCCGGCATTCCTGCATAAATGCTTCCTTCTTCCACATGGGTCCCTTTGGTCAACACGGCCCCAGCTGCTATAATGGAATTGCTTTCTACTACGCAATCGTCCATAATGATACTGCCCATACCCACCAACACATTGTCTTTCAACGTACAACCATGCACTATGGCATTATGTCCAATAGACACATTGTTTCCAATAGTGGTTGGGGATTTTTGATAGGTGCAATGGATTACGGCGCCATCTTGCACATTGACTTTATTGCCCATTTTGATGAAGTGTACATCGCCACGTACCACTGCATTGAACCAAACACTGCACTGGTCACCCATGGTAACTTCACCCACAATTGTGGCATTTTCTGCAATAAAACAATCTTCTCCAATTTGAGGGGTTTTCCCCTTGACGGATTTCAATATCATTTTTTTCGGTGTTAGTGATACAAATTACGTTCTTTTGATGGATAAAAACATCTCGTCTGCGCTCGATGTGACATTCCATGGTTCACTAACGGATTTGTCTTTCTCCCATGGGCCAGAATCTCTTTCTAAGCTTTGACACGAATTGCACTAATTTTCTCGAATGTTGTATGTCATTTCGAACTTTGTCCTGAGCGTATGGCAAAGGAGCATGGGAAATCTATTTTGGTTTGACACGAATTGCACAAATTTTCACAAATGCTCTATGTCTTTTCGAACGAATGTGAGAAATCTGTTGATTGGGATTTCCCAATCGCTTTACTCATTTCGAAATGACGATTTGCCTGTTTTGTTTCTTGCTTGGGCTTGGACTACTGCAAACCTTTTACTGAAAATAGGACAAAAGCTCTGCTTTTTTGGATGCGGACACCGAGAGTTCCTTACCGTTGGACAACACCACGCTACCTCCCTTTCCTTTTTTGTATTTGACCACCTCGGTAACATTGACCAAATAGGATTTGTGTATGCGTGCAAAAGGATAGGCCTGTAGGGCTTCCTCAAAATATTTTAGGGTCTTGCTGACCACAATTTTTTTATGCTCCAGATAGATTTCGGTATAGTTGTCATCGGCCTTGCAGAAATAAATATCACCCACCTCCAACACTTGAAACCCATCTTGTTGGGGCAAGGTAATCTTCCCTTCCGCTTTCATGGATTTGGCTTGAAGCACCTGCCCCTCCAATGCCATTTCCTTTTCTTTGATGGTTCTCACGTAATCCACAGCCTTAATAAGTTCATCTATATTGATGGGCTTCATTAAATAATAGGCTGCATGTTGATTGAGGGCGTCCATGGCATATTGATTGTACGCCGTTACAAAAATGGTTTCAAAACTACGCTCAGGGATTTGGTCCAACAGATCAAAGGCATTGCCAAAGGGCATTTCCACATCCAAAAACACCAAGTCTGGTTGATGCTTTTTTATGAGTTCCAATCCTTCTTCAATGTTGGCGGCTTCTCCCAACAAATTGACCCTCTCGCAATATTTTGCCAAGTAATTCCGAAGGATTTCCCGGCTGTTGGCCTCGTCTTCAACTATGATTGCCCGTAGTTCCATCAATCTTTTTTAAGCTTTAGGGACACTTTTGTGCCAGTTTGATCTTCGTTTAGGTTGGCTATGGAAACCTCAACCTTATTCTTGTACATATCGTTCAGGATCTGGATACGCTTTTTAATGTTGCCCATTCCCTTGGATTTCTGTTTTTTCTGATTACTGGTTTTCAGTTCTGCAGATCTTTTGCGCCCAATGCCATTATCCATAATCGTAATTTCCAGCAGATTGTTTGTGAGCTGTTGAATGCCAATTTTTAAAAATCCTTTTTCTTCCTTGTACCGCAATCCGTGCCAGATGGCATTTTCTATGTAGGGCTGCAACAACATGGGCGGAATCCGGAAAGCTTCAATGTCCACTTTTTCATCGACCTCGATTTCATAATCGAACTTATCCAAGAAACGAGAATGCTCCAATTTCACGTAGAGTTCCAATAGTTCCAGTTCCTTGGACAGTGGAATGAAATCCTCTTCCGAATTTTCAAGAACGCTACGCATTAACACCGAGAACTCACTTAAAAATCGATTGGCACTGCGTTCATCACTCTTGGCGATATAGTTGTTCACCGAGTTCAGTGCATTGAAAATAAAATGGGGGTTCATTTGGGTACGTAGCGATTTTAGAGCCAAAAGATTGTTGGCCAATTTCTGCTGTTTATTACTCCTGTAGTACAAAAAGGCGGTAAAGGCCATCAATAAAATTCCAAAAGCCAACGAATAAATAATCCACTTTTGCCGCTTACTGGTCTCCTCGTACAGTTGCTGCTCAGTAACGGCAAGACTATATTTACTCTGGCTGAGTTCACGTTCTTGTTCCAAACTGGAAATACGGTTTTGGGTGTTGGCAATCTCCCGATTAAACCTAGCAGCCCTTGAAATTTCCTGTTCTTTTCGAATGTACAGACTGTCTACCACCGCGACATAATCTTGATACGACTCCAACGCTCTAGAGAAATCTCCTTTGTACTTGTAGACTTCCGACAGTTTCCGGGTAGCATCCTTTTGCACCACCAAATCATCATCCTCATCGGCTTCCACAATACTCTTTTCTAGATACGGAATGGCTTCATCCAACTTATCTTGGGCAATGTAGGCGTTGGCTATTTTGTAATTGATGCGTTGGGAGGTAATGGTATCCGACTTTGGTATGGCCACGCCCGAAGTGGCCATTGCTGGTTGTTGGGGCAACTGTCGCAATTCATTCAAGCTTTTCTTTCTCAATTGGATCTCATCATCATACCGACTTTTTTGATTGTAGAAATCAGCCACTTTTTCGCTTTCTTGGATCGATCGCTCCGGGGCCACTTTCTTTGAAAGGTTTAAGGAATTCTGATAAAATCCTTCCGCTTCAATGGTGCGATCTTGACTGGCATAGACATCGGCCATTTTGGAGTTTAAGTCGATGACCTTTGGAGATATTTGGTTTTTTTCAGCAATTTGAAGTCCTTCCCTGTAAAACTCCTGGGCTTTCTTCAAGTTGGCCAGACCTTTATAAGTATCCCCCAGGGCTTCATAAAGCTCGGCCCGTTGGTAGGGAACCATATTTTTCACATCCAATAATGGGGTGAGGGTAGACTCCGCATTTTCGTATTCACCATTCAAAATATAGGCTTTCCCCAACAATAGTTTGGTCTTGCTGGTCTCCCGGGCAGAAAGGGCATCCTTAAAATTGGCAATGGCCAAGTCGTATTGTTTGTGGAACATATAGATTTCCCCAAGAGTGGATAGGGAGGCAGACAACTCTTGCTTATTACCCTGACTACCCAAAGGAGCTATGGACCGGGCAATGAAATCAATGCTTTTTTCCAAATCGGTCCGTTTGTAAAAGTTAGCGGAATCCAACAGCCGCTTATGGTCTACAGTTGTACCATATATGCCTGAACGGTTTTTGCTTTCTCTCTTTTTGGCCGAAGCTGCTTCATAATCCTCAACCAAGACATCCACATCTTCATTGGAGCGTACCCTATACCGTACCGTTTCAAACTCCGGACTTTCAAAAATCAACATATCCCCTATGGCAGCCTTTATCTTGAACTCTCCCAACCCATTGGTAATGGTATGGTTGCCTTTGTCCGTTGTGATCTGGACACCGGAGATAGGTGTATAATTTTCCTTTCCTCTTACAGAACCTTCAATTTCTACCACTGACTGCCCTGTATTGGTTTGCGAAAAACCTATAAATGACGTCATTAGAAAAAGAAAGACTATGTATATATTCTTGACCATGGAGGTTACATCTATTCAGTAAACTTACTTCATCCCAAGCGTATTAAAAAATGGGGATTACCACAAAAGCCACTTCAAATGGCACTATTTTCCCATTTTACCAATCCACACCTTCACTTCACTCATTGCAAACGTCATTTCCCTCATTTGCGATTTTTCTTGAAAAATGTTGCCGCTACTTTTAGCCTATCATTTAAAACATTGCATCATGAAACATTTGAAAAATCTATTGGGAATAACTTTTTGTCTACTCATAACAGCAACGTCTTACGGGTGCGACCTGAAGGCGAAGGAACCTACAAGCACTGCCTTGACCACCAAATCCATTACCGAAAAACCAGCCAAGCAATACGTGAAGATTGCCTTGCTCTTGGACACCAGCAACAGTATGGACGGTCTTATCAACCAGGCCAAGGCACAATTGTGGGACATTGTGAACGAATTCACCCATGCCAAGTGTGGTAACGACTCCCGCCCTTTATTGAAAATCTCCCTATACGAATATGGTAACGACAACTTATCCTCAAGGGAAGGTTATATCAGGCAGGTTTTGGGCTTTAGTTCAGATTTGGACGAAATTTCTGAAAAACTGTTTTCCCTGACCACCAATGGTGGTGAGGAGTACTGCGGACAGGTCATCCAAACTTCCTTGAAACAATTGGATTGGGGCAAAAATGCCGATGACCTAAAAATGATTTTCATTGCAGGAAACGAACCTTTTACCCAAGGAAAATTGAATTATAAGGACGCTGCTACCAATGCCAAAGAGAACGATGTTATTGTAAACACCATTTTTTGTGGCAACTATGAACAGGGTATCTCCACCATGTGGAAAAATGGAGCTACACTTACTGGCGGTGAGTACATGGCCATTGACCACAACAAACAAATCGTACATATAGACACTCCCTATGACGATATCATCATTAAACTCAACTCCAAATTGAACAACACCTATATTTCGTATGGTGCCTTGGGAAGACAAAAAAAGGCTATGCAATCCATGCAGGATAGCAATGCCGCCGAAATGGAAGCTGCGGTTGCGGTAAAACGATCCGTAAGCAAGAGTTCAAGGCTTTACAAAAATTCCAATTGGGATTTGGTCGATGCCGTGGAAGATAATGAGATAGTACTTTCTGAACTGGATGACAATGACCTCCCCGAAGAGCTTCAAGGAAAATCGGAAAGTGAGATCAACATCTACATCAAAGAAAAAAAGGAAGAACGCGACGCGGTCCAAAAACAGATACAGGAGCTCAATGCCAAACGTGAGGCCTATATTTCCGAAAACCAAAAAGAGGAAACCGGCGAACTGGAAAATGCACTTTTATCCGCCATAAAGACCCAAGCGGCAAAGAAAAATTACAAGTGGGATTAACCATTTGTTGAACATGTGCAAAAGTGGTCCACCAGAAACGGTGGGCCATTTTTAATTATTGGCCGCAGGACAGTAGCAATCGTAACGTTTTCCTTGATCGCTTTGTCCAAAATCGTATCCCAAGGTAATCTGGTGGAATCCACCATTGTCGAAACGAATGTCTCCAGATTGGTAAGAATAATTGTAAGAGAATAAAAAACGGTTCACATTAACACCGATAATAGGTGTAAACAACTGTAAACGCTGCTCACCAAAGCTGCCGTTGGATTGAAACTGCGCACCGTCAAAACTACGTCTGTATGAAATTCCACCCCAAACCGTTCCAAAACTCACATCCTTGTAGACCTTGGCATTTAAGTCCACGGTCTTCTCTTTCGTAAAATCGGTCATTTGGAACAAAATAGAAGGTTCTATACGGGTATTTCTCCCAAAAACATAACCTACGGAAAGCAAGTATCTTCTCAGATTGTCAAACTCAGCGGCACTGTACAAGTCCCTACCGCTCCCCAAAATATTCAAGATAGCCGCATGGGCATAAAATTCAAGGAAATTATACGATGCCCCAAGGTCCATATTAAAATAACTTGTGGTGTTCTTTACTCCTGTAATCACAGGATCAGGAAAAACAGACCTAAATTCAGTTTCGTCCAAACTGCTCAGTATCACCCCCGCGCTCAATCCAAAAGAAAGCTGATTCAGGGTCCTAAAATCGCCACCCATCTGCAAATGATGTGCATAAGTGGCCTTAAAACCTGTTTGGGAATGATACCCGTTGGAGTCGTTAAAGAAAATTCCCCCAACACCGCTACGTTCGCCAATCCTAGAGTTGATGTTAAAAGTTTGCAGACTTGGCGCCTCATCTACGCTGAACCACTGTTTTCTGGCGGTCAAGCGAATTTTGGTGCCTTCAGCAATACCAGCCATGGATGGATATACCAGATAGTAATTGTCGGATAAATAATCAAAATAAACGGGTATTCCCTCCTGAGCTTTGGCGAATAGCCCAAATAAAAGAGTAAGAATTGTTGAGGTTATATAACGTCTCATGTGACGGTTTTGGGGCTATTTAAGTAATTTATGATAGAATCAAACACTATGATAACGATGGCAAATCTACATTATTATATATTTTGACCAGATGTGAACTATTGGTATTTTTGCAGAAAGAATCGCCATGAAAGAATATAACATTACCATAGTTCCTACGAACAACGCCAAAATCATAAAACTTGAAGCCAATCATTTTTTGGCAAAGGGCAATTATGAATATAAAAATATTGATGAGGCCAAGAATTCTCCCCTTGCCCAGCAACTCTTCTACCTACCTTTTATTAAAACCGTTTACATCTCAGGAAACTTTATAGCGTTGGAACGGTTTGACATTGTGGAATGGGAGGATGTAAAAGACGAGGTGGCCCAACAATTGGTAGAATATTTAAATGCTGGCGAACCCATTGTCCACGAAGAACTCAACCAGAAAAAAGAACCGGTAACGGTATATGCCGAAGTAACCCCAAACCCAGCCGTCATGAAGTTTGTGGCCAACAAACGCATTGTTCCCGCCGTCTACGAATTCAAAAACATTGATGAGGCTAAAGATTCCCCATTGGCCCAGGAACTGTTCCATTTTCCGTTTGTCAAAGAGGTTTTTTTTGATGAAAACTATGTTTCCATTTCAAAGTATGATATGGCCGATTGGGAAGGCATCAATATGCAATTGCGTGAATTTATCCGTGACTATTTGGCCGATGGCAAGGAAGTGGTTTCAAGTGAAGCTATTCAAAAAAAGAAGGAGGCTACACAGCAAAGTTCCGTACAGACCCCATATGATGAAACATCCCAACAGATTATCGACATTTTGGAAGAGTATGTAAAACCCGCCGTGGCCAGTGATGGCGGTAACATTCTTTTCCAATCCTACGAAGAGGATAGTAAAACGGTAAATGTAATCTTGCAAGGGGCTTGCAGTGGGTGTCCTTCATCTACTTTTACCCTAAAAAATGGCATTGAGACCATGCTAAAAAACATGATGGGCGACAAAATCCGTGAGGTAGTGGCCCTGAATGGCTGATTTTAAGACTTGCGACACCATATTCTGCTTAAAATTTGTTACATTGAATAAATTTCAAAAACAGTAACCATGGCAGTTTTAAAAGTAATCGAAGTATTGGCTAATTCCGATAAAAGCTGGGAAGACGCGGCTAAAAAAGCGTTGGACCAAGCCTCAAAATCGGTAAAGAATATCCGCTCCATCTACATCAACGAACAGAGTGCCACTGTAAAGGATGGAAAAATTGACGACTATAGAGTCAATGTAAAAATTACATTCGAAGTACAATAACCCAAGGGCACAACACATCATCGCGCCCTTTAGGGCGCTTTTTTTATGCTTAAAAATGTATCCATGCTCAAAAAAATTATTCTAGTATTGGCTCTATCTTTTATAACCCATGGCTGTACCCAAAAACCTAAAAAAGTGTCCCATAAATATACCAATGCCTTAATCCATGAAACCAGTCCTTATTTGCTTCAACATGCGCATAATCCCGTAAATTGGGAAGCTTGGAGCCCAGAAGTCTTGGAACGCGCCCAAAAAGAGGACAAACCTATGCTCATCAGTATAGGATACGCCGCCTGCCATTGGTGCCATGTCATGGAAGAAGAGTGCTTTGAGGATGAAGAAGTGGCCCAAATGATGAACGAAAATTTCATCAACATTAAAATTGATAGAGAAGAGCGGCCCGATGTAGACCAAATTTACATGGACGCCATTCAAATGATGTCGGGTAATGGAGGCTGGCCCTTGAACATTGTGGCCCTGCCCGATGGAAAACCATTTTGGGGTGCCACCTACCTCCCCAAGGACAATTGGGTGAAATCTTTGGAACAACTCATCAAACTATACAAAGAAGATAAGGCCAGGGTCACACAATATGCCACAGACCTAGCTGGGGGCATTCATGCCATTAACCTCGTGGAAAATGATTCCGAATCAGATCTCTATTCTTTAGACCAATTGGATGCCGCCGTTCAGCAATGGTCGCAACATTTTGACCCCTCTTTGGGTGGTTACCAACGTGCCCCAAAGTTTATGATGCCCAATAACTGGGAATTTCTGTTGCACTACGCCAACACAAGGAACAAGCCGGAAATCATGTCGCATGTGAATACCACCCTCACCCGAATGGCCTATGGCGGTGTTTATGATCATGTGGGAGGTGGGTTTTCTAGATATGCTGTCGATACCAAATGGCATGTGCCCCATTTTGAGAAGATGTTGTACGACAACGGACAATTGGTGAGCCTTTACGCCAAAGCCTACGCCGTGACCCAAAATGAACTCTACAAGCAGGTGGTTGAAGAGACCATTGCGTTTGTACAAGAAGAATTATTGGATAAAAGCGGAGGGTTTTACTCTTCGCTGGATGCCGATAGTTTGGATGAGAATGGTGAACTTGAAGAAGGGGCCTACTATGTTTGGACTGAAGAAGAGCTGACCCAATTATTGGGTAACGACTTTACCATTTTCAAGGATTATTACAATATTGACTCCTATGGCCTGTGGGAAGAAGGCAACTATGTTTTGATTAGAGACAAGGATGATGAAGTGATTGCCCAAGCACACAATATTTCAGTTCCTGAACTGAAAGATAAAATGACCAGTGCGCTCAAAATCCTTAAACAAGAAAGGGCCAAACGTCCCAAGCCCAGATTGGACGATAAAATTTTGGCTTCTTGGAATGGGTTGATGCTCAAAGGATTGGTGGATGCTTATCGCTATTTGGGCAATGATACCTATTTAGAATTGGCCTTAAAGAATGCCCAATTCTTGGAAAAAGAGATGGTCAAAAAAGATTATTCCATGTACCGAAACCATAAGGCCGGAAAAAGCAGCATAAATGCTTTTTTGGAAGATTACGCCACAGTGATTGAGGCTTACACGGCCCTCTATGAGGTTACTTTTGATGATAAATGGTTACAGCATTCCAAAAAATTGTTGGACTATACCAAGGTGCATTTTAGGGATGAGGAATCTGGAATGTTCTTTTTTACCTCAGATGAAGACCATTCCTTGATCCGAAGAAGCATAGAAACCAACGATAATGTTATTTCAGCCTCTAACTCCATTATGGCTAAAAACCTGCTCAAATTCCACAAACTCTATACTGAAGAAGATTATGGTGACATCGCCAAACAAATGGTAAAAAATGTACAAAAGGATTTTGACCGCAGTGCACAAGGATTTGCCAATTGGCTTCACGTGGTCCTATATGAAAACCAAAATTTTTATGAAATCGCATTGGTGGGTGAAGATTACAAGGCCTTGGGCAAAGAAATTGGCAGCAGCTACTTGCCCAATAGTATTCTGGTAGGCTCAAAAAAAGATGGAAATCTGGAACTTCTCCAAAACCGATATGTTGAAGGCACTACCCTTGCCTATGTCTGTATTGAAGGAACCTGCAAACTGCCAGTAACTACCTCTGAAGGTATCATGCAACAGATACGGTCATTTAAGTAGGATTAACATTTGTTTAAATCCTTTTTATTTTGATTTCTTAAAATATTGGTTAGTTTACCCCAAACCAAAAATTGAACATGAAAGAATTGGAAAACTATCAAGAATATATTGATCAAGCATGGGAATGGACATTGGGCATATTACCCAACCTAATTTTGGCCATTGTACTATTTTTTGGAGGGCTGTGGGTCATTCGCTTTATAAACAAGTTTGTACGTAAGTTTTTTGATAAGAAAGATTATGATGAAACCCTTGAGTCGTTCCTACAAAGTTTCATAAGCATTGCCCTAAAGGTCATCTTGTTTGTTTTGGTTGTCACACAATTGGGGGTAAAGACCTCTTCGTTGGTAGCGATGATAGGTGCAGCCGGTCTCGCCATTGGTTTGGCACTACAGGGTTCTTTGGCCAATTTTGCAGGCGGGGTACTCATTTTAATTTTTAAACCCTTTAAGGTAGGAGATTGGATTTCCGCCCAAGGTATAGATGGTGCTGTGAAGGAAATAAGCATTTTCAATACTAAGGTAAGCACCTTTGGAAATCAAATTGCAATAATCCCCAACGGGCAATTATCCAACGGGAATATTGTGAACTACAACATGGAAAATACCCGTAGGAACAAGTTTGATGTGGGTATTGGGTATGGCTCCAACATTAAGGTAGCCAAAGACATTCTTTTAAAAATCTGTGCAGACAACCCCAATATTCTTACTGAACCTGCACCAGAGGTATATGTTGGTGCACTGGGGGATAGTTCGGTAAACTTAACCTTGCGTTTTTGGGCCAATAACGATGTGTTCTGGCCTGCCCATTTTTATGTAGTGGAAGAGACCAAGTTGCGTTTTGACGAAGCTGGGATTGAGATTCCGTTTCCACAGCGAGTGGTGCATCAACCTAATTAAGGCTTCTTCTTTCCTTGAAGGACAAAATCCTTTAAATAATAGGGTTCAAAATAGGCAACATCCTCAAAATGACCCGCCTCATATTTTGTATGGGACAATACCGCCATTTCTTTGGCAGATGGCATCACTTCCGGCAGAAAATGAAAATTGGGGTGAGACAGGACATCTTTGCATTTTTGCGCACCATTGCCCACTAGATACACCGCATTATGGTCTGTAAATTCTTGGAATGAATCTTCATTGATAATTTCGGCACGGGTCTCCCTAATTTGCTTGTGGCCAGCTTCAAAAACTGCTGAATAAACCTCCATACGCCTTGCATCCAAGACAGGAATGACTACTGCATTTTCCTTAGGGGCAACCTGTTGCGCCATACTTTCCAAGGTTGAAATGGAAATCAATGGAATATCCAACGAAAAACAAAGCCCTTTGGCGGCAGACACCCCTATCCTTAACCCGGTATACGACCCAGGACCTTTGCTGATAGCGACCGCATCAAGGTCTGAAAAAGACAAAGAAGCCCCTTGTAAGGCTTCTTTGATAAAAATGTGCAATTGCTCTGAATGGGAATACTCCATGGCATTGTTCTCTTGAAGAAAAACAATACGGTCCCCTTCGGAGATACTCACGGAACAATTGGTGGTTGCTGTTTCTAAATTTAGTATTCTGGCCATAGCGGCCACAAAGATACTAGTTTAGTGAAATGGGCAAACCAAAGTAGAACTCTAAAATCTTCAATCGGAAGATATAATCGTATTTGGTACGTATTACATCGGCTTCGGCATTGTCTACCCGGGATTGGGCTTGACTAAAATCAAAAGCATTCATTAGACCCACATCATAACGCTCTTTGGCATACTCATAAGCCAGCCTACGGGCCTCAAGTGTTTTTTGTGCAGCCTCATATGCTTTATCAAACGTGCCCACATCTACATAGGCCTGCTGTATGGTTGTCTCTAAATCCAATTTATCTTGTTCCAATTGCAACTTGGCCTTTTCCAGACTGATTTGTGAGCGTTTTACATTGTTTCTGGTACTCCAACCATTAAAGATGGGCACATTTAGTTGGGCACCATAGGAAATACCATCAAAAATCCACAGCTGATCGGTGAAATTTGGGGTGTACGCCCCTCCATTTCCATCTGGAATTTGAGTTACATCTGAATATCTTGTGCCGTATTGAAAGAAGGCCGAAAGCGTGGGCAAGTACGCCCCTTTGGCAATTTTTAAGTCTTCTTCCGCAAGTCCAACAAAAGATTCTGATAATTTAATATCATTTCTAAAACTAAGTGCCTTATCAAAAATGACCTTTGCAGAATTGTTCAAAATATCGGAAGGTGGAACTTCAAACTCTTCATCGGCTATATCAAAATTCTCATAATCGGTAATCTGAAGCAATTGTGCCAAGTTCACCCTTGAGATCAAGACCATCCCTTCTCCATTGACCACTTGTTGTTGTTGACTTGCTGCGGTGGCCTCAATTTCCAAAAGATCTCCCCTAGGTACTACTCCCGATTCTACAAGCTCCTTGGTACGTTTAAGGTCCTGCTCGGTTACCGCATATTGGGCCTTGAATGTTTTGAGCTGTTCTTTGCTGGACAATACTTGCAAATAGGCGTTGGCCACATTCAACCGGATGTCGTCCTTGAGGTCGTCCAAACGATATTGGTTGGCAATGGCGTTGAGCTTGGCCCTGTTCAACTGTTTTACATTCCGAAGCCCATCAAACAAGGTAACATTGGAGCTTATTCCTGCATTTACGTTAAACGCAGTACTATTGGTGGGAAGGTTGTTTGTAGGATTAATGGAAAAACCCGTGTTGCTCGATACGGATGTTGACCCATTTAAATTGGGAAGCATGTTACCCACTGCATCTGACTTATCTATTTTGGCGTTTTCAAGATCTAGTTCAAATTGCTCAACGGTTAAGTTGTGCTCCATGGCATATTCAACACATTCCAATAATGTCCATTTGCGCATTTGAGCTTGGGATGCGAATATGGCAAATAGGAGTACTAGAGTTGTTATTATATTTTTCATTCGTTTTTTGATTTTTGTTCGTAAAGGAAAAGCCATCATCAATCTGCGTCACTTTTCTTCTCTAGCTTGTTCCAAATTTTAACTTTGGCTTTTTCATCCAGCCCAGATACGACCTCAACATCAATGCCGTCACTTACGCCCAATTCCAAATCCTTGCGCTCAAACTCATTTTCTCCTACCTCTACTTCTACATAAGGTTTTTCGGTTTCCTTATCAAACTGCAATAAAGCCTCTTTAATAGCCAGTACATCTTTTTTCTCTTCCAAAACAATAGAAGCGTTTGCGCTATATCCTGCCCTTACATATGTGGTACTGTCCGTTAGGGCCAAATCCCCCTCAATCTTAAACTGTACGGCACCTTCCTCTTCTACACCTTTTGGTGCGATGAATTTTAATTTTGCGGAAAATTTTTGCGTCTCAAGAGCACCCAAACTAATATCAAGAGGCATCCCTACATGCAATTTTCCAACTTCGGCTTCATCCACCTCGCCCTCAAAAATCATCTTGGACATGTCGGCAATGGTGGCAATGGTGGTACCATCATTAAAATTATTACTTTGGATAACCTGGTCCCCTTCTTTAACGGGTATTTCCAAAATGGTTCCGGAAACAGTGGCCCTGATATTGGTATTTGCGCTGGCAGACCCTCCCGATGACCCTTTTTTAATGATCTGATAATCGGCCTGGGCATTCTTTAGTTCCTGGGTAGCCTGATCAAAGGTCAACTTCAAATTATTGAAGTCTTGACTTGAAATTACCCCTCTATCAAACAGTACTTTGTTCCGGTCATACTCGATCTTGGCATTGTTCAGGGCCAATTCTGCATTACGGACCCTACCCGCGGCTTGGTTCAAGGACTGTTCATTGGGAACCACCTTGATGACCGCGATAAGATCTCCTGCATTAACTTTGACCCCTTCCTCCAAAATAATCTTATCTATAATTCCGGATATTTGGGGTTTGATATTGATTTCATCCTCTGGAATAACCTTTCCGGTAACAATCACCTTGTTCACAATATCCTTTCGCTCCACGGTTTCGGTCTTGTAGAGTTCTGCGGGAGTACTGTTTTGTTTGAGAAAGTATACGGTAGCGGCCAAAACGGCTACGACCAATATTCCGATCAATCCGTACTTTACATACTTGTTCATTATTGTTAATTTGATTCGTTATTATTTGTATTGATTATTCTTCTCTCAATGCTTCAATGGGTCTTATCTTAACCGCCCTGTTTGCTGGCAACAACCCAATGAGTACGCTCAGGCCAACCATTAACACAAACGATATGATAAATTGTGGTATACTGATCATGGGGTTTACAAAAGGGAAATCATCGCCACTGCCCCACATGGAGTCCATGATGGCCAATATCCCCACTGAAATGGCAAACCCAACCAATCCTGCAAAGGCCGTCAACACAATGGCCTCTACCACAATTTGACGCTTTACCACCTTAGGGGTTGCCCCCAATGCCCTACGAACCCCAATTTCCTTGGTTCTCTCCTTAACGGTAATCAACAGGATATTACTAATGGCTATTACACCGGCCAGTAACGTAAAAATTCCAACAAAAAAGGAAAACCCTTGGAGTACCATTGTAAAACCATTGATGTTGTTGAATATTTCGGACATATCAAAACTACCTATGGCCCTATCATCATCTGGGTGGATGTCGTATTTGGTTTTCAGGATATCCTTGATCTGCTTTTCCACCAAAGGCACAGGGGTCTTGGCTTCCACGGCAATGGCCATCCAACCCATACGATCACCTGAATTAAATGCCTTTTGAAAAGTGGTAAAAGGGATAAATACGGCATTTTCCCCATCAATATTGATGTTGTTGTTGGGTTTGTAAATCCCCACTACCGAAAAATACACTCCATTGATACGAATGTCCTGTCCAATGGCATTTTCTCCTTTATCAAATAGGAGTTTGTAGGTTTCCTCACCAATGACACATACTTTTTTGGAGTGCTCAATATCGGTTTGGTTCAAAAACCTTCCTTCCACCAACTTCTTTTTGGTGATGTCATCAATTTCTGGGTAATCCCCGTACACTGATGAACCACTGGTTTGGCCATTTCTATACACGCTTACCACACTACGATGGCTCCCGAGCTCTATCCTTGGGGCCAAAACTTCAATTTCAGGGATTTGCTTTTTTAAAATCTCGGCGTCTTCAACCTTATATCTAATCCTTCGCCCTCTTTCAAAACCTTTGTAGGGTTCCGATGTTGATTGCCCCCAAACAAAAAGACTATTGGAGGCCGTACCTGCAAATATTTTGTTGAATCCATTGCTCATTCCATTGGCAGAACCCAATAATAACACCAAAATGACCATGGCAAAAATCACCCCCAGCATTGTAAGGAAGGTCCTGAACATGTTCTTACCCAGGGTATGAAAAATCTCTATCCACAAGTCTCTATCGAATAACCACATAACTATTTATCACTTAGTGCAACAATGGGTTTAACATTCGCTGCTTTCATGGCAGGAATAAGACCTGCCAAAACCCCGGCAACAATTAAAATTATGGTAGCGGTAATGACCGTGGAAGCATTTACGGAGGGATTGCTAAAAGCGGGAGTCTGGAACATGGGGCCAACTGCTGCAAGTATCACCCAAGCGAATATCAATCCAATAAATCCGGACAATGTGGTGATGAAAATTGATTCCAAGAGCACCAAGTTTATGATCTGTCTTGGTCTAGCTCCCAGTGCCTTTCTCACTCCAATCTCCTTGGTCCTTTCCTTTATCGTAAACACCATGATATTGCCAATGCCAACGATACCGGCTACAAGAATAAGAAACCCTACTCCGATTCCAATACCCCTCAACACGGCAGTAAAACTGCTGATGTTGTCAAAAGCTTCGGCATAATTCCACACATACAACCCAGCTTGGTCTTCCGGGTCAATTCTATGCCTTCTTTTCATGATATCTTCCAATTTTCCAGAAAACTCAAGTGCTTTGGCCAAATCGTAGGTTGGGTTGTACGTAAGTGCTATAACGTTGATGTCATTGGTATTTCCGTAAATACGTTGATAGGTGCTTACAGGAGCGTAAATCCCCCGTTCGGCATTGTCATCCCCATCATCCGTAAAAACCCCGATTATTCTGAAAGAAAGATTGTTAAGCTCCACAAATTTTCCCAAAGGATCTTCTTTTTTGAACAGGTCTTCTGCTACCTTTCGCCCTATAACAACCACCTTGGCTTTGTTGACCAAATCGGCCTCATTAAAATATCTTCCCGACACGATCAAGGTCTTTTCAATAGCTTGATGATCGGGATGGGTAGCTTGTACGTTGTAGGAACCTGTTTCACTTTTGTATCTTGCTGTAACATTGGCATAATATCTAGCGCTTATATATTCCACATCATCTGAAAAGCTCTGCCTCACATACTCTAGGTCTTCATTTTTCAATTGGATGCGTCTACCCGCCTCAAATCCGCCATAGGCTTTTGAAGTTGTACCAGGGCGAATAAAAATTGTATTGGTGGCATCATCATTGAACTGCCCCATGAAACCATTCTGCATTCCATTTACGGAAGCCAGGAGCATTACCAAGATAAAGATGGCCCACCCTACTGAGAAACCCGTTAAAAAAGTCCTCAGCTTGTTGGTCTTTATGGTATTGAATATTTCTTGCCAGACGTCTCTATCAAACATATTGTCCTGCCCTTACCTGTTCAATTTTTTTGTCTTCGACAATAACACCATCTTTTAGGTGCACAATACGCTTGCACATATGTGCAATATCTTCTTCGTGGGTCACTACCAAAATGGTATTGCCCTCGTCATTGATTTGTTGGATTAAATCCATGACCTCGTATGACGTTTTACTGTCCAAAGCCCCAGTGGGCTCATCCGCCAAAAGGACTTTGGGTTCCGCGGCCATGGCGCGGGCAATGGCCACCCGTTGTTTTTGACCCCCAGATAGTTCACTGGGCAAATGGTGGGCCCATGGTTTTAGCCCTACTTTGTCCAAGTATTGCATGGCTTTTTCCTGTCGTTCCTTTCTAGGGACTTTTTGATAGTACAAGGGGAGTGCCACATTCTCCAAAGCACTTTTGTAATTGATCAAATTAAACGATTGGAAAACAAAGCCCAAAAACTTATTCCTGTATTGGGCCGCCTTGGTTTCACTTAAATTTTTGATCGGTACTTCATCCAAGGTATATTCCCCCGAATCGGCACCATCCAACATCCCCAATATATTCAACAGGGTAGACTTTCCTGATCCTGATGACCCCATAATGGCAACTAGTTCCCCATCTTCCACTTTAAAGTTTATTCCTTTTAAAACATGAAGGGAATTGCTCCCCATTTTATAGGATTTGTGAAGATCTTTGATTTCTATCATAATTGGTGATGTTAGCGATCTAATTGTAACTTCTGTATGTAGGACCTACAAGTTGTTAAAATGTTACAAGAATTATTGAAATTTTTTGTTAAATGATTATTTCGAATTGATTTCCGGCTCTATGGCATTCCATACTTTGATGTTGTCTTCCAACTTTACACCAGATTTTACTTCAACATAAATGCCATCACTGACTCCCAACTCTACATCCCTTCGCTCAAACTTTTGGTCCGAAGTCTGAACTTCAACAAATGGTTTTTTAGTTTCCCCATCAAATTGAATAAGTGCCTCCTTTAGCGCCAGCACACTATCGGCCCGGGCCAAAATAATGGAGGCATTGGCGCTTAAACCTGCTCGAATAAATGTACTGTCCTGTTTTTTCAGGGTTCCTTTTATCTCAAACTGTATGGCACCATTTTCTTCTTTTCCCTTTGGTGCGATGTAATCCAAAACTGCATCGAACACCTTGTCTTCAATGGCCCCCACGGTGATTTCCAAGGGAAGGTCTTCTTTTATTCTCCCAACTTCAGACTCATCAACTTTACCTTCAAAAATCATTTTGTCCACATCGGCTATGGCGGCTATGGTAGTTCCCTCGTTAAAATTATTACTTTCTATGACCTGGTTACCCACCTCCACAGGGACTTCCAGAACCATTCCGCTAACCGTTGCCTTAATCAAGGTATTGGCTGCACTACTAAGACCACTTGTGGTACCGGTCTTGACAATATCATACCGTTTGTTTGCCGCCCCATAGGTTTGTTTGGCCTGATCGTAGCTTACTTGGGCCCGTTCCAAATCGGTTTTGGAAATTACTCCTTTGCCGAAAAGGGTAAGTTGTCGCTCGTAGTTCCTTTTTTGATCATCCAAATTGATTTTAGCCTCATCAATGGCGTTCTTGGCATCATTTAGTGCGGAGAGATTGGGAACCACTTTGATTTTGGCCAAAAGATCCCCTGATTTAACGTAATCGCCCCCTTCCACATAAATTTCTTCAATGACCCCCGAAATATTTGGTTTGATGAGGACCTCTTCCAAAGGAAGTATACTGCCCGTGGCCACTGCCTTTTTTACAATGGTCTGTTTTGATGGTTTTTCAGTTTCATAAACCACAGGATCTTCGGCATTTTTCTGGTAGAGATAATACATAGATCCTCCAAAAACCACTGCAATCAGGAGGAGAATAATAATGGTAACCGACTTTTTCATTTTGTCTTTATGGTTTTGTTTTGATTGATTTCTTACTCAGTTCGCAAAGCTTCTATGGGTCGTACCCTAATGGCACTCTGTGCAGGGATAAATCCTGCCAAAAGCCCGGACAACATTAAAATGAGCATGGCCCCACTGACCACTCCAACGCTGACACTGGGACTCATGAACATATCCACTGGCCCCACGTTGTCCAATAAGGTATTGATGCAATAGATGACCAAGGCCCCAAAAATAATGCCCACCATCCCTGAGATTATGGTCAAAAAAATAGACTCCATAAGAATTTGCTTTTTAATGGACCATGGCTGTTCGCCCAGCGCCCGTCTTATCCCTATTTCTTTGGTGCGCTCTTTTACCACAATGAGCATAATGTTGCTTACCCCTATAATACCGGACAACAACACCATGAACCCCACAATATAGGCAACGGCCTTAAGGGCCCCAAAGAGGCTTTCAACTCTGTTATACTGCTCATATAGGTCAAAGTACCCGATGGCCCTGTTATCTTCTGGGTGAATTTTATGACGGTCTTTCATGACCTCAATAATATTGTTCTTCAATTGGGATATGGAGCTTTCATCATGGGCAGTTATAGCCATCCATCCCACATTATCCCCTCGGTTAAAGGCTTGGGAAAACGAAGTAAAGGGCACAAAAACTTCCTTTTGTGCCTCTTCGCCTCCATCGCTATTATTCTTTTTATAGGTTCCAATGACCATAAAATTTACCCCTTGAATCTTAATATAAGAGCCCAACACCTCTTCTTCTTCTTCATATAATTCATTTTTGACTCCTTGTCCTATAATGGCCACTTTTCTTTTCTCCTGAATATCATTGAAATTTAAAAATCGTCCTGAGGTGACCGTCATGGGGTCTTGATTGATGATTTCAGGATAATCGCCATAAATATTATAGGCTCCAGTGCGTATACCGCGAACCACATTGCTTCCTCCCCTAAATCCACCCAACTGATTTCTGGGGGAAATAAATCTCAAATTGGGAACATTGTCCCGTATGGCCTGCACATCGTCCACTTTAAAATTAAAGCCCCTCCCCATGGGCAGACCTTCATAAGCCTTAGTAGTGGCCCTTGTCCACATAAACATGGTGTTGGTGGCGATATCACCAAAATCCTTTTTTATGCCATTCTCGAGCCCTTTGCCTGCGGCCAATAGCACAATTAGGATAAATATGCCCCAACACACACCAAAAGCCGTGAAGATGGTGCGCCACACATTGCTTGTGAGCACTTCCAGAATTTCCCGCCATCTATCCCTATTGAACATATTGAATCTTTTTTACCACCACGCGTTTATTCATCACGAAGCGACTCTATGACCTGCACCTTTGCTGCCCTCCAAGCAGGGACAAAGCCTGCCAAGGTCCCAGCCAATATCAATACAAGTACAGTGGAAAGTGCCACATTAAAATTTACGGATGGGTTTACCACGTAATCCACCTCAACATTGGGACCCACCAATTCTAAAAGTCCCATGCTGAAAATGAGCCCTGAAAAGCCCGAAATGGCCGTTACAAAAATAGATTCATGCAAGATCATCCCTATAATTGACCATGGCTTGGCCCCCAAAGCCTTTCGTATGCCAATCTCACGGGTTCTTTCCCGTACCACTATGAGCATAATGTTGCTCACACCAACCACTCCAGCGATTATGGTGCAGACCCCCACAAACCAAAAAAAGATTTTAATATTGCCTGTGAGACCATAATAGCGTTTTGCTTCTTCCATGGCACTCCAGACTTCCATGGCTCCATTATCGTCCGGTGCTACTGTATGGGCCTGCTGGAGATATGTACGCAAACCATCTTTGAAAGTGATTGCTTGTTGCACGGCTTCATCAAAATTCTCCACTGGCGGAAGTGTAAAGGACAAGTTGTTGACCCTATTTCCCCCATTGAACACTCTTTGTGCTGTGGTTATGGGAATATAGATACGTTCTTCTTCACGGTCTTCCATTTCACTGAAAACCCCGATGATTTTGAATGGTATGCCTGATATATCTATAAATTCACCGATTGGGGACTCCACCTCATTAAAAACATCTTTTTTTATCTTTCTTCCGATGACGGCCACTTTACCCGTGGAAACCTCATCTTGATAATTGATGAATCTTCCCTCCACCATTTTGGTGTTTTCAATAAATTGAAAGTCGGAAGACACTCCTTGAATGCCATAAATCAAAGCTTCCTTTCCATAATTTGCACTGACGCCCTGTACAAATATCCGAGCGGACTTATATTCAATGGCATCTTTGAAGAGTGATTCAGCCTTGTTGAAGTTTTCGTTGACAAATTGTATTCTTCTTCCTGGATTAAGCCCTTTGTATTCTTTTGAAGTAACCCCGGGCCATGCCCAAACACTGGTAGAAGCGTCCTGTTTGAACTCACGTTCTATCCCATTTTGCATTCCTTGACCAAAACCCAATAAAATAACGAGAATAAAAATTCCGGAAGCAACGGAGAGCCCAGTTAAAAAAGTACGCAGTTTGTTCTTTCGGATGGTGTCAAATATTTCTTGCCACCTTTCAATATCGAACATAGGTTCCCCTTTTTTGATTGATGAAGTACTTGAATATACCTACTATAGGATAACCTGAATGACAAATTGTTACACTTTGGAAGGAAAAAACAGCAAATCTTTTCCCAAAAGTGTTCATCCACGCATTTTTCTGTAGACAAAGTAGCCTAAACCGGCCACCAAGAGATAAGGAAATGCCATGAGGTACACTATCCCATTATTGATGCCCTCTGCCGTTTTTCCATCAACCTCACTTTCAACCACTGCACGGCACATGGCACATTGGGCTTCTGCCAAAGTCGGCGCCATCATCAACAAAATCAACAGCAAAAAAAACTTTGTTCTCATATTGGGCATTCTAGGTTTGATAGTAAGGTGAAATCATGATATAAACAATCACCCCGGTAACAGCTACGTACAACCAAATGGGAAAGGTGTATTTGGCCCAAAGTCTGTGGCTTTCAAAATCATCTAAGTACACTTTGGAATAGGTAATCAGAACCAAAGGTATAACCGCTATGGAAAGTACAATATGGGTAAACAAAATAAAGTAATAGACATACTTGATGTATCCTTCGCCACCATAAATGGTACTCTCCGATGTCATATGGTATGCCACGTACATCACAAGGAACAGGGCTGACAAGAAGATACAAGTGGTCATTAATTTCTGATGGAGCCCTCTTCGTCCATTTTTAATGGCAACTACGGCGGTTATCAACAAAATAGCCGTCAACGCATTTATTGTGGCATAGATAGGCGGCAGAAAGGACAGTGGTTCCGCATTGGGTAACTTGTAACCAAACAATAATGCCACCACCAAAGGTATGGCCACTGATATTACGGTAATCCATTTATTGAACCGCTTTTCTTTAATAGAAACTTCGTCGATCATTCTGCCAACAATTTTTTAATATCCTCTTTCAATATGGTAATCTGTTGGGGCTCACCCTCTACATTTACCCCTTGTTTTTCGGTAACGGTTCCCCTGTAATAAATCAAAGGGTTTCCGTGTTCATCTTGGCGCGAACGAATATACCCATTTTTGTCGACCAAAGCGAACATTCCCGAGTGCTCGAACCCTCCAGGGGCATCTTCCGTTTCATTGGCCACGATATAAAATCCTTCTTGCGCCAAACTATAGATTTTATCCTTGTCGCCCGTCAATAAATGCCAATCTGCATCAACAATATCATATTTCTTGGCATAACTCTTAAGTACGGACGGTGTATCGTATCTTGGATTGATGGTAAAGGAAGCGACTCCAAAGTCCTTATCATTCTTAAAAGTGTTTTGCAGCGAAACCAGATTTTTAGTCATTACAGGGCATATGGTAGGACAAGTGGTAAAGAAAAATTCCACCACATACACCTTGCCCAAATAATCTTTGTCTGTAACTACAATACTATCTTGGTTTAGAAATGAAAAAGAGGGCACCTTTCTTTTTTTCCCATTATTCAAGATAAAACCTACCTGCTTTTGTTGAAATCCCATGTTCATACGATCATTCTCCACAACGGTCCCTTCCTTAAGTCTCTTTGTGATTTCATATACTGCAAAAATTCCAAAAATTAGAATGATTGCGGATACCCAAACATAGGTGTATTTCTTCTTGCTATTTGCTCCTGTTGGCATCTTTGTTCTTTAGTGCTAATCGATATTCGGCCAAGATAATCTTGACATCATCTTCCATTTTGTTGTTCAACTCTGCTACCGAGGTGGTGTTAAATCCATATTTCACACCTTCATCCTCATCATCCTTTCTTCCCCGAAGGTTACGATCTTTGTCGATAATAAAAACGTATGGGGTTGATAAATCACCATCCAAGGACACATCAGTTTTAAGCTGGTTGAAAAATGATCTTATCTCATCTTCTTTCCCGTAGGCAAAGTGCCATCTATCTGCATTG
Source organism: Flagellimonas alvinocaridis (assembly GCF_004916895.1). GTDB lineage: Bacteria > Bacteroidota > Bacteroidia > Flavobacteriales > Flavobacteriaceae > Flagellimonas > Flagellimonas alvinocaridis. Next base: position 127,277 of record NZ_SNTZ01000005.1, on the reverse strand, counting down.
GAAAGTTCCCCTAGTTCACTTTTTAAGCGCTCAGCATCTTCCTTATGCCCTTCCTCTACCACCATGATCATCTGAAAGTCATTGAAATCGCCGAAACGCTTATAGATTTTTTGGTTAAGGTTGAATGCGTTGCCCTTTTTTTGGTCAATCTGATTTCCCAAAAAACCAAGAATGGTAATCTTTCCATCCAAGCTGACATCACTTTGTAAGCTGGACACATCAGGCACACGTTCAGTGAGGACCGGCAGTTTGCCAAAGTTATTGACTCCTGAAGCAAAAAACAGATATGCCACTAGTGGAAAAACAAATAATATCGCTAAAACGAACGTCTTTTTCATACCGAACTAAACCTTACAAAAATAAAAAAGACGGTTGAAAAACCGTCTTTTATAGTTGTTAAATACTTTTCTAGAAATTCCATGCCATGAATCCATCCTTGTACACATTGTAGATGTAATCCGCTTCAAACAGCAGGATGAATATCAAATAGCAGACCAAGAATATGGGAGTCCAAACGATAGACCTTCTCAAGGCTGTTTTCTCATCTCGCAAGTGCATAAAATCCCATGCAATGTAATACGCCTTCACCAAGGTAAGGATAATGAATATCCAGTTAAGGAGTTTCATGCCCAAAAAGAAGTTATGGGTTAGTACTCTTGGCTTGGTAATACCCAAGGCAACTTCCACTGCCGTTACTATGGAAAGGAAAATAAGGACGCCCCAAATCTTTTGGACGTTGGATTTGAACTTCAATGTTCCTCTAAATATCTCAAGTTTGTGTTCGTGTGCCATGCTATTTTATACTGTATGATTATTGCTTTCCACTTTTATGGAAAACGAATCCAATTTTAAACCAAATAAAAGAATGTAAATACAAATACCCACACCAAATCTACAAAGTGCCAGTACAATCCAACTTTCTCTACCATTTCATAATGTCCTCTACGCTCATAGGTTCCCAATATGACATTAAAGAAAATGATAACGTTGATCACCACTCCAGAAAATACGTGGAATCCGTGGAATCCTGTAATAAAGAAGAAGAAATCGGCAAACAATCGGCTACCATATTCATTATGGATAAGGTTTGCGCCTTCCACCACCATTACGGCATCCTTTAGTTTGGCCAAGGATTCTTCCCTTGTCAATACCGTTTTATGTCCTTCGTCATTGATGGTCTCCGTACGGATAAGAATATTTGGCGTGGCTTTAAATCCTTCCACTACTTCATTCAATGAGAATGAGGTTTTGTATCCCTCTTTCTCGAACCATACTCCTTGACTACTCTCGTGTTTCACCCTTTCCTCGGGCAGGGTCTTGGAGAAATCGGCCAAGGAAGCCCTCTCTCCTGTCTCCGCATTTACAAATTGAAGGATTCTACCTCCTTTAGTCTCCAAAGCACCATGGTCCCCTTTGATGAAAGTTGCCCACTCCCAGGCCTGTGAACCAACGAAAATGGCACCTCCAATAATTGTAAGGAACATGTAAAGAACAACCTTTTTCTGAATCATCTTATGACCGGCATCCACAGCAAGTACCATGGTTACAGAGGACATGATCAAAATAAAGGTCATAAAAGCCACATAGTACATGGGATAGTTCCCGTGGAAGAAGGGTACGTGGGTAAATACCTCATCGGCAATGGGCCAAGTTTCTATGAACTTAAACCTTGAAAAGCCGTAAGACACCAAGAACCCAGAAAAGGTCAAGGCATCAGAGACAATAAAGAACCACATCATCATTTTTCCATAGCTAGCGCCGAGGGGTTGATTTCCACCTCCCCAAACGCTTTCTTCTGTACCGGTAGTCACCGTTGCATCCATAAAAAAAGTCGCTTTAATAAAACTTTCACAAATTTACACCTTTTGATGTATTCGAAAAGATAAAGTTGAATGAAAACTGCTTCAATCAAAATTTATTTCACGAAATACATAAATAGTATTAAATACACCCAAAGAAAATCCAAGAAATGCCAAAATGTGGCACCCAATTCCAATCCCAACATATTTTCTGGGCTATATTTTCCCCGTAACTGTTGCACCAAAACCACCAGTAGAGAAATAAGACCTGCTACCACATGGACAATATGCACCGCAGCAATCAAAAATACATAAGACATTTTTATACTACTGGTTGGGCCTGTAAAATAATAGCCATGTTCCAGCATTTGTGAGAATCCTTTAAATTGTAAGATAATAAATGCCACTCCCAGGACCAGTGTGGCCAACAAACAAATAGTACCCATTTTTTGGTTATCCTTTTGAACCATTTTCTTTGCCATCAGGTAGGTAATACTACTCAATATGATTATTGCGGTACTCGCAAAAAAAGCTTGCGGAAGCTCTAAATCACTAATCCAATCCTCCCGCTTACTACTTACAATGTAAGCACTGGTCCATCCGGCAAAACCCATGATCAAACTCACTATTCCGAACCAGAGCATCATTTTCTTTGCCCTTCTGTTTTTTTCAACTGCTGTTCCTTGGCTTAAATCCATCTTCTTTAAATAAACTTATCAATTACGTATACAACTTGAATCAATGATATATAGGTAACGCTTGCCAGCATCAACTTCCTTGCCGTGGGATTGTCCCGTTTATCGTAAAGCTTAAAGGCAAAAAATAGCATGACCAATCCCGCCATCAAAACGATTACCGCAGCGGGAATGGAAAGAGTTAACCTCCCTGTAAATCCAAAAACGGGCACAATGGATATGACAATCATCCAAATTGTGTACAATATTATCTGCAATGCAGTACCCTTATCCTTCTTTCCTGTGGGCAGCATTTTAAATCCAGCTTTTTTGTAGTCTTCATCCAACATCCAACCCAACGCCCAGAAATGTGGAAATTGCCAGAAAAACTGTATCATGAACAACGTTCCCGGCTCTATCCCAAAGTCATCCGTGGCAGCAACCCACCCTAGCATAAAAGGGATGGCTCCCGGAAAAGCCCCAACAAAAACCGATAAGGGTGTTTTGGTTTTTAGCGGTGTGTAGACACTGGTGTACAAGAAAATTGAAATGGCACCGAACATAGCAGTTTTTGGACTGAGGGCAAACAAGGCCACTACACCCAGAACCGTTAATGTTATGGCCGTGGCCAAGGCGTTTTTTACCGACATCCGTCCTGAGGGTATGGGACGATTTTTGGTGCGGTTCATTAAGGCGTCCAAATCTTTTTCAATGATTTGGTTATAGGCGTTGGAAGCCCCTACCATGCAATATCCACCAAAAGTCAGTAGCAAAATGGAAGTAATCTCTACTTCGTAGGCACCCAAAAAATATCCTGCAATGGATGAAAAAACCACGCTTATCGCCAGTTTGGCCTTGGTGATTTCTTTAAAATCAGAAAAAATCACGGAAAGCGAAGTATTTTTTACGGAACCTACAGCAGATTTCATCCACATCTAAATTGGCTGGCAAAGATAACGTGAGATGTGTTCTTTTCCAACCTATTGATGGCCTTTATCTTCTTTTGGCCAGTGGATACATTTTTTCAGAACAAGTTTTTGGTCTTTACAAAGAAAAAAAGCCCTGACGTTTTACCATCAGGGCTTTTTCTATTCCTACCTCAGTAGGAACTATGTATATTTTACTGTAGCTTAAAGGTAATTGGAATACTAAATGGAACTTTTACCGCCCTACCTCTTTGTTTTCCAGGGGTCATCTTTGGCAGTTTTTCAATAATACGCAATGCTTCAGCTTCCAAGTTTTTATCCGGTCCACGCATTCTAATGTTACCAATGCTTCCGTCTTTTTGGATTACGAAAATAACATTCACCCTACCTTGAACACCCATTTCCTGGGCAATTTCTGGATAACGGAAGTTTTTACGGATATGTTTTTGCATCATTTCCTGAAAACAGGCTTTTTTATCACCAGCGTTCTCACAACCTGGAAAAACGGGCACATCTTCAATTACGGCAAATGGAACCGAAATATCTTCTTCAACCTCTTCAACCTCAACTTCTTCAATTTCAACAACTTCTTCTTCCTGACTGGTTTCAGTGGACTCAATAACAGTTTCTTCCACTTCCTCCTCATCTTCAACAACCTCAATCACCTCTGGTGCGGCAGGTGGCGGCGGTGGCGGTGGTGTTTTAATCTGTTCAGTCATCGGAACTTCCTCATCCAACTGATCTTCAATGTTCATTGAAATGTCATAATCGTTGGTCTTGTCATATTTTTTCCACTCCATGGCGCCATAAACCAACCCCAAAACAGCGGCCAACCCTACTACAAAATAGAGTGAGCTGTTTCTTCCTACGTCGGCTTTTGGATTCTTTTTTAGTTCCATCTTTTTGATTTTAGTGTTTGCTAATTTAATTATTAATTGGTTAAATAAACAATTAAAATTTCCATTTTAACGGCCTTTTCTTGGAAAAATACCATCTAACTAGGCCAATTCCTACAAAAGCCCCAAAAGTATTTGCCAAAACATCACCAAATTCGGCCATTCTATCAGTGGTCATTGTATATTGTAATGCCTCAATAAATATGCCATATACTATTGCCCCAACCAACATAAACCAACTTGTCTTCGTCAATTCAGCTTGGCCCTTTGTCCTCTCCCTAACAAAAAAACATCCCAATATTCCAAAAACCAAGTAAAAAATAAAGTGCGTTATCTTATCTGCATACGGAATGTTCAGCTTTCCGGTATCCAAATCCACTTCTGAAAACGAAAATAAGCTGAGTACGGTTATAATCAGTACCCAGCTTATGAACAGTATGGTATAGGTATTCTTTTTAAGCACCCACCAATGCCTTGTAATCATCAGCACTCATGAGGGCATCTGTCTCAGAGGCATCGCTAATCTTTATTTTGATCATCCATCCTTCCCCGTATGGATCGGAGTTTACTTTTTCCGGTTCATCTTCCAAAGCTTCATTAAACTCAATAATTTCACCACTTAACGGCAAGAAAAGGTCCGAAACAGTTTTTACCGCTTCAACCGAGCCAAAAACCTCATCCTTATCCAAGGTCTCATCCAGGGTCTCCACTTCAACATACACTATATCCCCCAACTCACTTTGGGCAAAATCCGTAATCCCAACGGTTGCAATGTCGCCATCTATTTTGACCCATTCGTGATCTTTGGTATACTTTAGTTCTGAAGGTATGTTCATCGTATTATATGTTTGAATTAGTCGATGGACAAATGTAACAGATTGTAAATAGGTTTTCAAACAATCCTTGCAACAAAATTCAAGAATTTAGCCATTCCCACCAATCCTAGTTGCCAAAGTTATAGCGCAGTGTAAATCCTGTATTGATCGTGGTTTGTGGGAAAGCCGTTGAAACCGCAAATTTTGAGAAGGAATGGTCGTAGAAGAAAAGTGCATTGAAGTTCTTGCTCAAGGCATAATCCGCCGTGAACTTAATAGACATCAGATTTTGACCCGAAGTAATCTGGTTGTTATCGATATCCAAATTACGGATGATGGTCAAATTATCCCTAAGGGATAAATCAGCCTTAAGGTTTAGATCTCCTTTGAGTCGGGTACGTTCACCACCAATATTGGTTACCATTTGTACGTCTTTAAAACGATATCCCAATCCCAAAGTATATTCCTTACCATTGATCTCCGTGAGCAGATTATTGTCAAAACTCAATGAAAGAGTCCTATCTGTACGTACCTCAGCCAAAAAGCTAAAGGAATTCTGCATTTCAAAATCCACACGCATCAGAGGGTTGAACTGATCCGTCAAAACCACATTGTTGATGATGTTTTCCGGCAGAAAATCCCCTGTCTCCGTATCTATGGGGTCCATACCGTCGTTAATCAATTGTTCCCGCGTTAAATTGGTCTGGAAGGAATTGATACTATAGGCCGCACGGTACCCATGACTCAAAGAAAAACGCTTGAACTTCTTCCTAAACCAACGGTTCTTCATCAATCCCGTATACTTGATGTTCCAGTTGGGAATGGGTATCTGTCGGAATGCATCCAAATTTACCCGGTTTACATCCTGTCCTGTATATGCCGCAAAGAAAGCCGGGAGCAATACTTCTTGTTGTGTCTTGCCATAACGCTCTGGGAAGCCGTCATCATCCAAAGTTCCCGGGGTTTGGCCACGATCTGAAACCAACCGATTGGCTATGGTGATCCTATTCTGTTTGAACTGTTCAAAAGTTTCGGAATCAAACTCATCGCTCTTGCTGAATATCGTACCGATCATTACGGTAGAAATACTGAAGTTTCCGTAATTATTGCCCAATAGGGTTTCATATTCAAACTGCCCTCCTCCAAGTTCATTTATCCTAAAGGTTTCTTGATAGCTATTTGAAATCTGTCTGTCCGCAGTAATATCAATGGTCAAATCCTGTGTGGGCTGGGCCGTTGCGGTAATGTTCAATTGCTTGGTGGAGTTCTGCATGAACTGGGAATTGAACTCTTGAAAGGTGGTTAACCAACCTTTTCGAGCCGCTTCAAAACGCACATCAGCCTGACTACCAAACACAAATCCAATGGAAGGTCTAGCTGTGCCTATAAAACCAATACTTTGGGTATATCCAGGCAATACTTTACCCCTGTTCTCGGTGTAATTAATATTGATGCGCTTCACCATGGTTAGAATATCGACCATAGTATTGAAGCCTTTGCTTGTTTTCTTTGGTGTATCCCCGTCAGAGTCGTTGGCAGGATTGCCCGCCTTGTCCCTGCGCACAGCAGCTTGGGATGCAGTCACCTTGCCACTACGTTTCTTCAACCCCAAGAAATCGTAGAAACGTTGCATGGTGAGATTACCTGTTAGGTTATGGGTACTGGCATTCTGTACAGTGTTGATATCCTGACCGGCCACCTCATTGAGTGCATCCCCTCCCCGTTGCCAATCAAAATTACTGGTGTAGGTGTATTGGGCGTTGATAAAATCCAAGAATGGGAACTTACTAAATGGCAATTCATAATTCAGCTGCATCTGCTGGGCATGTCGATTGGGCTCCCCAATGTCGAAAAAGCCATCCCACAAATCCAACGCTTCGTTGATTCCAGAGTCGGCATCATCATCCACATTGAAATAGTTCCGAACAATATTGTTATTGGAAGCCGTTAAATTCAACCGTAAAGACTTGGTGATGCTATAGTTAAGCGCATACTGCCAATTGAACAGATAGTTTCTTTGTTGCAAAAGGGGAAGTTCCAACGCATCCACGCCAGGTTCCAATACATCCCTAAACCTTTGTTGGTTAAATGCACGGTTGATATTGGCATTTACAGACATACTGGTGGGCAGTACATTCAGGTTTAAATCCTTGAGCCATTTCCAATATCTTCCCGTGAACAGGGAATCCTTCTTGGCAAATGGTGCAACGGGAGCCGGTTTAAAATTGTGATTATACACAAAGCCGGTGTTCACGTTCTGATCTTTTAGATCGGCTATCTCAAAATCCCGGTGGCTGGTCTCGTTATAGGAATAATTGAATGTAAAGTTTTCTATATCGAAAAAGTTCTCTTCGGCTTCTTCTCCCCTATTTTTTCTAACCCCGATCAAGTTGAAACTGGTTCGCTTGGTATAATCTTCTGCCTGTTCCTGTATGGTCTCTGCATCCTCTGGCGTAGCTGCCGCTGAGATACGGTCATCCAATTTTAAATCGTCATAAACGGGATCAAACTCAGGGGTAATCAAGGTTTCTGAAATCCCATAATTGAACGGGATTTGAAGGTTCCACTTTTTGGGCAACAGTTGTCCGGCATTTACATTGGTGACCATGTCATAGGAAACCGCATCTTCCCTGGAACGTTCATTGGGCATTTGGTCTATGGACCCAAAACCGGAGGTACTCTTGCTCCCGGTCACGGAAATATTGGCAAAATCGGCCATATTGGCGTCCATGGCCACAATGGCGGCCCATCCCCCTTTATTGTCCAAACCAACAAGACGCAGTTCATTGAACCATACCTCGCCCCTTGCTGGAAGGTCGTCAATATTCTTTATACCTACCATCATCCCTCGGATACTTCCTAAAGATGGGTTACCGCGAATACCAATCCGCACCCTGCCCAACGTACGTGGCGCAAACTCATCCACCGGAATGGCTTCGCCATCCACAATCTCATAATAATTGATTTGGTCCAAGGTCTGTTCCGCTATCCCTTTTGATTTCACCTTGTTCAAATCGTCCAGAGCGATGTCTATTTGGTTTACATCGGGCCAAATCTCTTCAGCAGAGGTTACATTAAAAGGTGTAAACTGCAACGGGAGTTCCACCTGATAAAAGTTTTCTGAAAAATCGGTTCCAATCCGAAGAAAACCTACCAATGGGGTATCACTATCCGAATAATCCCCGTTCATGATCTTCTCGGCGTGCATGAACATTTTTATACGTTCATACTGGCGTACATCCACATTTACATTTTTAAAGACGCCTCGGGAATCCTCAGATTCCAAATTCTCCACAACAAAGGATAAGGATTGCTCATTTTGGCGGATAATGGTGTTGTTGTTGTTCAACTGCTCTCTAACCACTCCTGGAGGCAATACATAAGGAATAGGTTGACGACCAAAGTTTTCTTCTATATTGACCGTGTTCACGTCGGTTACGGTACCGTCATCGGATGGGTCGTTGTCCACTTCTTCAGGTTGCAAGGAACGGGTATAGGTACGCCAATCGCCACGGACCAAGTCCAAGGTAGCAAAACGCATGACCACATCGTCTGAAAAGCCTGTAAGATACATCCGCATAAAACTGATGGATCTAAAATCGGTGATGCCTCCCACCGCATCGGTAAAATCACTCAATGGAATTTTATATTGTATCCACCTACGGTTCAATTGGGTCCCATTGGGTAGCGTTGGGGTCTGTCCTTCCCTGATATCCGTAACATATTTATCATTGATGGTGGTGTTAGGCTTGATTTGGATTCGGTACTCATAATAACTGTTTACCGTATTCATGGTCAAATCGCGATCAATATCCTCCACATCGGGCAAGGTGGTAGACCCTCTATTGGTATTGGTCACAGCTACTGGAGAGTTCCCTTGCGTATTGTTGAAATCAAGATAGCGCTCCAATATACTTCCATCGCGGTTTAAATAATATTGATAGTTGTCCAAGGCAGGATCTTCGGCTGGACCATTGTAGATTGCCTGTTCGGCAGCATCGTCCAAACCATCCAGACCAACATCCTGGGCGGTTCGGTTTCCCTCATCGGCATCAAAAGCATACACCAAAGATTGAGTAGATGGCACTTGCCCCCAAATAGTAGGTCTAGGCACTTCGTTATTGGTGCTGGCAGGCAATCCATTCTCGTATTGTTTACGGCCGTCACGGAGAATGTCTTCCGAAATATTCCCCAAGTTCAGTACGAGTTCCCCGGAATTGGACCCAACTGTTTCGCCATCCACATAAGGGTCCAACACCCAAAACTGGACAAACTCCACATTGGATTGTTCAAAATTGGTGCTGCTCAATGGACGCATAATACCCGCCCACTTATCTTCTGGTTGTTCGGTTTCAAAACTTGGATTGGCATTGTACGGTCCTTTTTGATTGGGATAGTACACAATATCCAAGGTACTTTGTACCTGGGTCTGCCCTTGGGCAATATCGGTCTCGGTAAAGACTTCATCAATGAATACCCTACGAGTAGAGTTCAGGGAAATATCATTGTCCGATAACCCAGACGGTCTCTGATTGGTGTAAAAAATAGGATCTATCGTATACCAAGCCATCTTGGCACGCTCATGTCCCACATCGATATCGGTTCTGTCCTGAATGAATTCGACTGGCGGACTTGCAAGCGTCCATCCCAAAGAGGAACGAATGTCTATCAAAGCCTGTGCTCCTTCAAAATCATCCAAATAGGTCGTGGTTTCTCCCTGGAAATCTGCATTCTTGGGTGAATTGGGCTTCAAGAAGGCAATTTCACCACGCAAAGACAGGTTGGAGGGCACATCGGTATCTATATTGGGCAATTTATTGGCCAATCGGGTCAAGAACGGAATCTCTGTACTGAAATTTCCGTTCAGTCCAAAAATCGTATTGTTCACGGGTTCCACCCCATAGTTTGATTTTTGTGTAAGCGGTCGTTCATTTAGGTTGAGAAGTGTTCCGCCCAACACAAAATTTTCATTGAATTGATGCTCCACGTTCACCCCGGCAAATCTTCGGGTCTGCTGTCCGAAAACGGCATTGTTTTCAACAGAGATATTAATGGGTGTATTGGATGCTGCCAAACTAGGGTCCAAAATTTGAACCGTACCTGCTTGATAATTTACCGTATAGTCTATTCCTTCCTGAAGCTGACGACCACCTGCCGTTACCCGTACCGAACCTCTGGGCACGTTAAAAGCTCCAATGGGAATACCATTGTTCCCTTGCGATTTGTAGCGTCCCTTTATTTGAAAACGGTTCTTTTCCGCGTCCTGCAAGGATGCTGCCTTGGTCTTAGCATACATGTTACGGAACACATAGCGTTTTTGATTGTCGTTATACCCTTGGTCATTGTCAACATCGTATGTACCACCACCCAGTTCATCAAAGAGATATTCTCCAAAAGGCTCTACCTTGGTAAAGATGATGCGTCCTGATTGTGGGTCAACTGTAATACCTGGCACGTAGTCAAAGAATCCATCCCCTCCAGGTTGAATGTCGTTGTACACATTTAATCGGTCCAGATTGAATACATTGATCAAAATACGATCTTCCAGCCCTTCCGGCCAGCCAATATTTGGATTAATTGGGGTAATGTAGTTTCGAGGTGTAGGGTCTGAATAGAGAATGTTGAGCTTAAAATCCTCTTGATCCAATTGAAAAGCTCCGGTAGAATAAATATTCTTCATCATCAAATCCCAAATGGGGTCCTCTACATTGGTGATGTTGCTCTTCAACAATTTTAGAATCAGAGTATTATTTTCTATGATAGGATTCACTCCTCCTGAAACGGTTGTGGCATCCACTCCACCATTGGCAAATTCACCTACTTGATAGACTTGACCATTCACGGTGTATTGAAAAGCCACCCCTAAAACCTCATCGTTACTTATACGTTGATTCAAGGAGATATATCCCAATTGCGAGTTAAACTGATAATCCCTTCCTTGTTCCAATTTTCGGGCATTTTCCAAGATAGCGTAGTCAAATCCTTGGTTAACCTGATATCCCGGAACATTGAACCCAGCTTCCACAGTTGCAATGTCACGTATGGATGGGGTGAGGGCCCCTCCATTTCCAATTAAAGCAGGGTCAAAATCATTGACCCCGTTTTGCGGATACACGTCATTCCCCAAATTATTGAAAAATCCTGCTGGGTCACCACCAGCTATTCCTATCCGTGTTTTTTCCCTGCCATCTTTACCTAATTCCGATTCTCCCAAATCTTGAATGGCGACCACATTCCTAACGTTCAGCGTCTGCTGGTTCCGGTTGGTAACCCATACCTCCAATCGGGTAATTTGGACTTGGCTTCGGATAAACGGGTAATCTTGCAATGCCCTATCGTAATTGTCCCTAAAATATTGGGCCAAGAAAAAGTGCTTGTCCTCATCATAATCCAAGGCAGTAAGCGCAAACTCATTTAATGTTCCTCCTCCTTGGGCTACAACGGTATTGTTCTGAGAGCGTTGTTCCGAGAAAACCGCCGTCACTGTTGTCTTTCCAAATTGCAATTGGGTCTTTACCCCAAAAAGGCTCTGTGCACCTGTGATCAAAGAACTGTTCAGAGGCATATTCACATTACCAATTTCAATTTTCCGAAGAATATCGTCCTCAGTTGGGGTGTAATCCAACTTTACCAGATTCTGAAAGTCAAAAGTTGCCTCAGTATCATAATTGGCGGTTACTTGAAGACGTTCCCCAACCTTACCCAACAAACTTAAACTGATACGTTGGTCAAAATCAAAAGATAAGTTGGTACGGTTACGGGGCGACAGTGCCGGGTTGTCATTTTTTTGCCACAACACCCCTAAATCCATGGCTACGGATCCCTGGGGAATCACCTCAATGGTATTTCCTCCAAAAATAGATTCAAAAAAGTTGCTGTTCACGTAGAAGTTGGGCAACAAATTTTTTCGGGCCTCTTCACTACCCTCTTTTTTTCCGGTAAAAGCATCAATCTTTTGTTTGAAGTAGGATCTCATCTGCTCTTTCCGAACCAATTCATAATACTGGTCCGGGGTAAGGATAACAGGATAATTGATATTGAAATCACCAATACTTTCTGTGTAGATGTAGCGATCGGTTTGGGGGTCGTAGGTGTATTTGGCAATAATGCTGTCAGGATTCTCCAATATGAGTCGACCAAGGTCTACCCCTGTCTGCACAGAATCCTGAACCTGTTCATTGGTCTCCTCCTGCCCCATCAGGGAAGTGACGGCCAAAAAACAGATCAATACAAAAATGTACTTAAAGCTGGATGGTTTAAGTATTGGTTTTGCCCCTCTTTTCAAACTAGTTACAAATTTTTCAGCGCCTGTTTAATAGTGTTCTCAACGCTTAGTGAAGGATCTCCGGACAACACCTTGTCCACAACCTTTTCAGATTGTTTTCTGGTGAAACCAAGAACCTCTAAAGCAGATAACGCTTCTTCTTTGCTTGTATTGTTTGATGGAAGGGAAACTTCTCCCATATCGTAAACTTTCAAAATTTTGTCCTTCAGGTCCAATATTACGCGTTGCGCCGTCTTAGCCCCTATTCCCTTGACACCCTGTATGGAAGGCACATCCCCATTGGCAATGGCATCCCTGACTTCTGTGGGCGAAAGAGAGGACAACATGGTCCTGGCAATACTGGACCCCACGCCTGAAACTGAAATCAATAACCTGAAAATTTCACGCTCCGATCGTTCCACAAAACCAAACAAAGTATGAGAGTCCTCTTTAATTAAAAGATGGGTGTACAACTGAATGTTTTCCTCATCGCCCAATAAGGAAAATGTATGTAGCGAAATGTTTAAAAAATATCCTACGCCATTACATTCAATAATTACATAGGTTGGGTTCTTCTCTACCAATTTTCCTCTTAAATGGGTAATCATATTTGGTATGTTGGATTATTAGACTTTAAGATTTCAGAAACTACTCAGATTCTCTCCTCATTTTTCTGCGCTTTTCACGTTCTTGGGCATCAATAACGGCCACAGCGGTCATGTTCACCATCTCATCCACACTGGCGCCCAATTGAAGAATATGCGCTGCCCTCGTCAATCCTACCATAATAGGTCCTATGGAGTCAGCCTTATTGAGCCCTTTGAGGAGTTTATATGTAATGTTGGCCGATTCCAAATTGGGAAAAATAAGTGTGTTCACCTTTTTACCGGACAATTTGGAAAACGGAAAATTATTGTTACACAATTCTTGGCTCAATGCAAAATCGGTTTGGATTTCCCCGTCCACCACTAAATCAGGGTTCTTTTCATGAAGAATCCGAACCGCTTCCTTAACCTTTTGGGCATTGGGGTGGTTTGAAGATCCAAAATTGGCGTAGGAAAGCATGGCCATAACCGGACTAAAACCAAACGTGCTGGCCACATTGGCAGTCATTTGGGCTATTTCAGCCAGTTCTTCTGCGTTGGGATCTATATTGATGGAGGTGTCCGCCAAAAATAGTGGCCCTCTTTCCGTAATCATAATATTTACTGTGGAAGCATTTTTAACCCCCTTGGCTCTTCCCAAAACCTCAAAAACAGGTCGAAGCACCCTTGGATATGACCTTGAATATCCCGAAATCATACCGTCGGCATCCCCTTCAAGCAACATCATGGCCCCAAAATAGTTGCGTTTGCCCATGTTTACCCGTGCACTATACTTGGTCTCCCCTTTTCTTTTTCTGGATTCCCATAGCTTTAAGGCATACTTGGTCCGCAATTCCTTGGATTCATCGGAACGTGGATCAATAATAGTCACTTCGGCATCAAAATCGAGTTCTTTTTTAAGGTTTTCAATAGTTTCCCTGTGCCCCAATAGAATGGGTTCTGCAATGCCTTCCTCATAAACTATTTGGGCAGCTTTCATTACATCCAACAATTCAGCCTCAGCAAAAACAATTCGCTTTGGGTTTACTTTGGCCCTATTATGAAGTAGTCTTACCACCTTGTTATCGTTGCCCGATCTTTGATAGAGTTCTTCCTCATACCTGTCCCAATCCTGAATAGGTGCTTTGGCCACCCCACTTTCCATGGCCGCTTTGGCTACAGCCAAAGGAATGGTGGTAATCAGTCTTGGGTCAAAAGGTTTCGGGATAATATATTCTTTTCCAAAGGCCAAACGTGTGGCATCGTATGCTATGTTTACCTGCTCGGGAACAGGCTCACGGGTAAGATCGGCCAAAGCCCTCACGGCGGCCATCTTCATTTCTTCATTGATTTTGGTGGCGCGTACATCAAGTGCCCCTCTAAAAATAAAAGGAAATCCAAGCACATTGTTCACTTGATTGGGATGGTCGGAACGCCCAGTGGCCATGATAACATCCTTTCGGGTCTTGCAGGCCAAATCGTAGGCGATCTCCGGATTTGGATTGGCCATGGCAAAAACAATGGGGTCCTTTGCCATGGATTTAAGCATTTTTGGAGTCACTATATTGGCAATGGATAGACCAATAAAGACATCCGCATCCTTCATGGCCTCTTCCAATGTGTCAATTTTGCGATCTGTGGCAAACTCCAGTTTCTCCCCACTTAAATTTCCCCTATCGCTCCGGATAACCCCTTTACTATCCAGCATAACAATATTCTTGGCGCTGGCCCCAAAAGCTTTGTAAAGTTTTGTACAGGAAACCGCGGCAGCACCGGCACCGCTGACCACAATTCTTACTTTATCAATTTTCTTGTTGGTCAACTCAATGGCATTCAGCAAGGCTGCAGCAGAAATTATGGCAGTACCATGCTGATCATCATGCATTACGGGAATATCCAATTCTTCCTTAAGACGTCTTTCTATTTCGAACGCCTCTGGTGCTTTAATATCTTCCAAGTTGATGCCACCAAAAGTGGGGGCAATGGTCTTTACGGTTTCAATGAATTTATCCACATCCTCCGTGTCCAATTCAATATCAATCCCATCGATATCCGCAAAAATTTTGAAAAGAAGGCTTTTCCCTTCCATCACGGGCTTTGATGCTTCTGGGCCTATGTTGCCCAACCCCAATACGGCCGTTCCATTGGAAATCACGGCCACAATATTTCCTTTGGCGGTGTATTTGTATACATCGTCCTTGTTCTTTTCTATTTCCAGACAAGGTTCTGCCACTCCAGGGGAGTAGGCCAGTGCTAAATCTCGTTGCGTGGAATATGGCTTTGTAGGCACTATTTTTATTTTTCCAGGCTGTGGTTTAGCATGGTATAATAGTGCTTCCCGTCTTTGTTTTTCCTTGCTCATATAGTGAAAAATGAATGGGTAAAGTTAGGGGATTCCTTGGTTTTGGAAAGTCCCTTTCCATCAATTTTAATATAATCCTTGAAACCCCTGTAAAATGGAACTTCACATAAGGGCAGACTCAAGGCATTTCAATGTCCAGTTCAGTATCCTGTTTGTTCTTTGGGACATTTAGGCGCATGGCCAAAAGGGAAGCCATAACAAAACATCCGCCTGCAAACAACATGGCATTGACAGAGTTTGCCCCGAGTAAATTTTTAAAAATGGGACCGAATGTCAATGTTTGGATACCCATTGGAATTACGATCATCATATTTAGGATACCCATGTACACCCCACGTCGCTCTTGAGGAACAATCTTGGAAACCATACTATAGGGAATGCCCATCATGGCTGCCCAACCTATGCCGAATAGAACCATGGGGAACAATACATGCACCGGGTCTTGAATATTGGGAATGGCAAACAAGGCTATGGCAGTTCCCAACAGACTTAATGCATAGATTTTCTTTCCACCAAATCGCATGGTCAACGGGACCAAAATCAATGCCACTACGGCCGTAACAATATTATAGGTAGTACTCATTTTTGCCGCTTGAGCTGCAGCTTCCGATGTATCAAAACCCATGGTTGTCCTGAACAATGGGGTTATAAACTGCCAATACACGAACAGGGCATACCACTGAAACAGATATACGGCAGACAATCGCCACATAAACTGGGGCATTTCCTTCACCGCATGTGATATTTCCACAAACGGGGTTTTAAAACGCTCCATAAAAGGCAAAGACTTGTGCCTATTGATTTCTGCCAATTCTTCATCGGAAGGCGGTATCTCCGGAGTCTTTAAAACCGACCACAATATGGTGACTATGGACAAAAACGAGCCAATAAAGAAGGAATAATACAACCATTTGGGAACGGCACCTTCTATCTCCTGTCCTCCACCAAACCAATCTTGAAATAAAAAAATAGATGCATTGGCCAATAAAATACCAGCTCCTACAAACAAGCTTTGCATTTGGTAGCCAATGCTCAATTGGGTATCGGGAAGCTTATCTCCCACAAAAGCCCGGTAAGGTTCCATGGCCATATTGTTCCCCACATCCAAAATCCACAAAAGGCCTACGGCAAACCACAGTGCAGGACTCAATGGAAATGCAAACAGACAGAGACTTCCCATCACCGCTCCAATCAAGAAAAAAGGTTTTCTTCTTCCCCATCTTGGCGACCATGTTTTATCTGATATGGCCCCAATTATTGGTTGTACAATCAATCCAGTAACAGGGCCGGCAATATTTAAAATGGGCAAGATTTCTTCTTTGGCCCCCAAAAAAAGAAATATGGGGTTTATTGCGCTCTGTTGAAGTCCAAAACTGTACTGGATTCCCAAAAAGCCAACATTCATATTGAATATCTGCCAAAAACTTAAACGGGGTTTTATGATCTTCATCCTGTGTGTTGTTTGGTTTGAAAAGAATGGTGTTTGAAAATCAAGAATTTTCAATCCATTAAAAACATGACTCAAATTTTGAGGATTTCTCAATACGAATCCAATTCAATATAGTCTTTTTAATTATTTCATTGAAAAAACTTAGACGCAAATTGGCCTTGCACCAAAACGAAAACGTTATAGTTGACCTCTAGGATTTTAAAAACTTAACATTTCGCTGAAGACCACTGTACTTAGTGCGCTTAACGGGTGATTTTTTAAAAATCCTCTGGAATACTTCTTCGGTAATTTCTTCCCAATCTTTTTTGGTCATGGACAGCAACTGGGGGTCGGGATCAAAAAGAGGTTCCCTGTGTGGTTTTGAAAAACGGTTCCACGGACAAACATCTTGGCATACATCGCAGCCAAACATCCAATCATCCAACTTCCCCCTGAACTCAGTAGGAATTTGGTCTTTGAGCTCAATGGTAAAATAGGAAATACATTTACTGCCATCCACCATATAGGGTTCCACAATGGCCTCAGTAGGACAAGCATCTATGCACGCTGTACAGGTACCACAGTGGTCTGTTGTTGGCGTATCGTACTCCAAATCCAAATCCACAATAAGTTCCGCTATAAAATAAAACGAGCCAACTTGCTGTGTCAGTAGATTACTGTGCTTGCCTATCCACCCCAAACCACTACGGGCGGCCCATGCCTTATCCAAGACAGGTGCGGAATCCACAAAGGCCCTTCCATGGACCTCCCCGATTTCATCCTGAATAAAATGCAAAAGACTTTTGAGCTTGTCCTTTATTACAAAGTGATAATCGGTTCCATAGGCATACTTGGAAATTTTATAGGAATCTGGGTTTTGCTGTTCTGAGGGAAAATAATTCAACAGTAATGAGATGACGGATTTTGACCCTTCCACGAGCTTGGTAGGGTCCAAACGCTTGTCGAAATGGTTTTCCATATACTTCATCTGGCCATGCATGTTGGCCTTAAGCCATTTCTCCAATCGCGGGGCTTCCTCTTCCAAAAATTGTGCTTTGGAAACGCCGCAAGACAAAAAACCGAGGCGCTTGGCTTCGGTTTTAATCAATGTGGTATGTTTGGTTTTTGGAGTCAAATCAAAAAAGCCCTCCTTGCGTTCCCCCTTTGATCCTCCCCAAATGTTTATAAGCTAACTCAGTGACCTCGCGTCCGCGGGGGGTGCGCATGATAAAACCCTGCTGAATCAGAAATGGTTCGTACACCTCCTCAATGGTCTCAGCACTTTCGGAAACTGCCGTGGCCAAGGTTGTGATTCCGACGGGTCCTCCCTTGAATTTATCAATAATGGTGCTCAAAATCTTATTGTCCATTTCATCCAAACCATGTGCATCTACATTCAAGGCCTTGAGGCTAAACTGGGAAATTCCCAAATCGATGTTGCCATTTCCCTTGATCTGGGCAAAATCCCGAACCCTGCGTAAGAGGGCATTGCAAATTCTAGGGGTTCCCCTACTTCGTCCTGCAATTTCAATGGCCGCTTCCTGGGTTATAGGTACTTTTAGGATTTCCGCGCTTCGTTCCACAATGGTAGAGAGCAGTTCTGTATTGTAATATTCCAATCGACTCTGGATACCGAACCTTGCCCGCATGGGTGCCGTGAGCAATCCAGATCGTGTGGTGGCCCCTATCAACGTGAAGGGACTCAAATTAATTTGAACGGTCCTTGCATTGGGACCGGTTTCGATCATGATATCAATTTTATAATCCTCCATGGCCGAGTAGAGGTATTCCTCCACAATGGGACTCAACCGGTGGATTTCATCAATAAAGAGTACGTCCCTCTCCTCTAAATTGGTCAACAGGCCCGCCAAATCGCCGGGCTTGTCCAACACAGGGCCAGAGGTTACCTTGATTCCCACGCCAAGTTCATTGGCCAGAATATGGGCCAAGGTAGTTTTTCCCAATCCCGGGGGGCCATGGAAAAGGGTATGGTCCAAGGCCTCATTCCTAAGATTGGCCGCCTGCACAAAAACCTTAAGGTTTTCCAATACTTGGGCCTGTCCCGTAAAATCGTCGAATGTAATCGGGCGTAACGCTCTTTCAATATCGAGCTCCTCTTGGGAAAAATTATGGGCCGTTGGATCTAAATTTTCATTCATGGCTTAACAAATATAGTTGAAAAGCCCATGAGGCTAAAAGCAATTCAGCCAAAATGATTGTAAGTACACATCTTAGAAAACTAAACCTTACCTTAGATACTTAGAAAACAAAACAACCCCATCTTAACCCAAAATGCAATGATGACAACAGATTATTCCTTGGGAATCCTACAATACATCCCTTTTTTCTATGTCATTTGGTCCGATGATCTATTATCGGCTTCTGAAATTTCTGTGGTGGAGAAAAGCATTTCCGATGACACCTCTTTGGACCCCTCGGAAAAGAAGCAACTTAATCATTGGCTCAACAGGGAAAATCCGCCCAAGGACCAAGAGATAAAATCATGGAAACATACCATTGCCAGCTCTGGGGTAAAACTCGTGGAAAGTGACACTTATCCTTTAGCATCTTTGAGTAAACGTTTGACCCAAACACGAAGTGATGCCATTACTTTCAATGATCACTTAAAACATATCGAAATTAATTTGGGCATACAGCCCAACCATTACAACCATTTGTTCGATGTTGAAGTGGTCCATGAAAAGACTTCGGACCTATACGATGCCAGCGTTCTGGACAAAATCCTAAAAGGGGATCACGCAACGGTTGTGGATGAATTTCGGCAGTTTTTGAAACACCCATCCTTTACGTGGGACATCCGAAGAAACAAGGAAGAATTTAGGAGCACAATCTTGAAACAAGTAGCGCTTTTGGGTGAAAAGGGGTACGGTGCCATGGCCTATCCGGCTAAATATGGAGGTACGGATAATATGCCCGCTTACGCCGCCATATTTGAGCATTTGATGTTTGTGGACGGTAGCCTTGCGGTAAAATTTGGGGTGCAGTTTGGTCTTTTTGGAGGTAGTATCCAAAAATTGGGCACTAAAAAACACCATGACCAATATTTATCCGATGCCGGGAAAACCAACCTACTCGGTTGTTTTGCCATGACCGAGACGGGGCACGGCTCTAACGTAAGGGGTATAAAAACTACTGCTACCTACGACACTACCACGGATTCCATCATCATCCATACTCCAGGCAAGAATGACAACAAAGAGTATATTGGCAATGCGCTGCATTCCAAAATTGCCACCGTTTTTGCCCAGCTTATCGTGAATGGAAAAAATGAAGGGGTACATGCCATCTTGGTGCCTTTACGGAACGAAAAACATGAACTGCTCAAAGGTATCACCATTGAGGATAATGGCTATAAACTTGGATTAAATGGCGTGGACAATGGAAAAATTTGGTTCGATACTATAAGTGTTCCCCGAGAAAATCTTTTGGACAAGTATGGAGAAATCACTTCAGATGGCCAATATTTTTCATCGATAAAAAATCCTAACAAACGTTTTTTCACCATGCTGGGCACGTTGGTAGGTGGGCGCATCTGCGTGGCTCGAGGGGCGTTGGGAGGCGCCAAGATGGCCTTGACCATAGCCGTGAAGTATGCCTTGAACCGCAGACAATTCAATGATAGCATCAAAATTCAAGAGGATTTGATCATGGACTATCCCACGCATCAGATACGATTGACCCCAGCCATAGCCAGTGCTTATGTCTACCATGTGGTATTGGAAGAAATGATGAAGCGTTACAGTGACGACTCCCAACCGGACAAGCGGCAAATTGAAACCCAAGTCGCAGGTCTTAAATCGGTGATCACCTGGTTTGCCAATGATACCATACAAGAATGCAGGGAAGCTTGCGGTGGAAAAGGATATTTACTGGAAAACCGGATTGCCGACCTCAAAGGGGATGTGGATATCTTTACCACATTCGAAGGCGACAACACCGTGCTCCTTCAACTGGCCGCCAAAGGAATTCTATCGGATTTTAAGGCAGAATTCAACAGTGCTGGGTTCACATCGGTGTTGAAATTGCTGCAAAGTCAACTTTCGGACAAATTAACGGCCATCAATCCGCTGTATTCCAATAAAGTGGATGCCGAACACTTGTACAACCCAAAATTCCACAAGCATGCCTTTAATTACCGAACCCGTAGATTGACCTATACCTTGGCTATGCGGATTCGTGGTTATATCAAAAAAGGGGTGCCTTCGTATCAAGCATTCTTAAAGGTGCAAACCCATTTATTGGCCTTGGGAAAGGCCTATAGTACCGAATTGGCCTACTCCATTTTTTCTGAATTTTGCGCCACGGTACAGGATGAGACCTATAGGAATCTTTTGGAAAAGGTGGGTACACTCCATGCTTTGCAACAGATACACTTGGATGCTCGATGGTATTTGGAACAGGGTTATTTGGGGAGTACAAAATCCAAGGCGATACGCCAACGGGTAGAACGTCTATCCACCGAGCTACGACCCCATATTGAGGTCTTGGTGGACGGCTTTGGTATACCGGAGCATTGCCTTACTGCACCCATTGCCCAGTAAACTTATTCTTGTTTTTTGATGAGTTGGGAAGTATCCAGAAATTCATGGATTGTGATTTTCGGGGTACCGTAGAGGTATGTTCTGGAATCTCCTTTGGCACTGAGCTCAAGTTCCCCATGAGCGTAGATTCTCGCACTGGTATTGCTTTCCAAAGCCATCTTAACGGCTCCTACCCCCATGGTTTCACCCTTATATTTGGCATTTCCGACCAACCGCGCCTGAATTCCATTCGAAGTTCCCTCCAGGGTCAATGAAGCATTGTCTTCCAAATCTACCAAGCTCACTTCGTTCACCGCATAGATGTATGCTTCCGATCTATGTCCCATGGTGATATTCAAACTATCTACATCCACATTAAAATCGCCATGACTTGTGTCTTCTAAATTAATATCCATTACCGCTGCGTTGGCTTTGATATCGAGTTTTGTATTGTTGAATCCATCCACAAATAGCTCATCACTTTCAATAATATCATGGGAAAGGATGCTGCCATCTTTTAAAGTTATTGCCCTTAAATCCACATAATTTACCGTAATGTCCAATTGCTTCTTAGCGGTAACATCATAATAGGAACTGATCAGTAAAGTGCCATCTTGCACATCAAACTTGAGGATATCGATAAGGTTATCATCGGCAACGACCTCATACCCCGGCCCGAAGGATTTCTTCAGTACAATATCGAGATTGTCATTTAAAATTATAGCATTGAACGGAGGAAGCTCTTCATTGACTTGGGTTACGATTCGGCTTCCTTTTATACGCGGTTTGCGCTGTGCTTGAATTAATATGGGAAAAATGAACAGAACTAAGACTACTATTTTTTTCACGGTTTTACTTTTTGGGGTTCTGTGCCTTAAAGATATTATAATTGTTGCTAACTCTTGTGATTCAATATCATACAATCAAAAAAGCCCATCCTTTTGGATGGGCCTCTATTTTATGATATAACCTTAGTGGTTGAGTTCTTCTTCGTTTTCCTGAAGCGGTATGTTCTGCGGAACAAAATCCTGTCCCGGTATAATGTACTCCCCATTTTCGTAGGTCTTACTGTAATCGTAAGCCCAACGGGTCACATGTGGAATGGCTCCAGGCCAGTTTCCGTGCATGTGTTCCTGTGGGGTTGTCCACTCCAAGGTGTTAGCTTTCCATGGGTTTTGCGGACCTTTTTTACCGTAGAATATACTAATGATAAAGTTATAGGCAAATACCAATTGTACACCCGCAGTGATGATGGCAAACACGGTCATTAACACCTGAATGTTCGTTAAATCATCAAACATTGGGAACGCAGTGTTCTGGTAGTAACGTCTTGGAACACCTGCCATTCCCACAAAGTGCATGGGGAAGAAGATTCCATAGGAACCAATGGCCGTTACCCAAAAATGAACATATCCTAAATTCTTGTTCATCATTCGTCCTTGGAACATCTTGGGGAACCAGTGATATACACCAGCAAACAATCCATAAAGTGCAGATATACCCATTACCAAGTGGAAGTGGGCCACTACAAAATAGGTGTCGTGAACGTTGATGTCCAAAGTGCTGTCACCCAAAATAATACCTGTAAGACCCCCAGTAATAAAGGTAGACACCATTCCGATGGAGAATAACATACCGGGGTTTAATTGCAGATTACCTTTCCAAAGGGTCGTAATCCAGTTAAAGGCTTTAACCGCCGATGGAATCGCAATCAAAAGAGTTGTAAATGTAAATACAGAGCCCAAGAATGGGTTCATTCCTGAGATGAACATATGGTGCCCCCATACAATGGTAGAAAGGAATGCAATGGCCAAAATGGAAGCAATCATGGCACGGTACCCAAAAATAGGTTTACGTGCATTTACAGCCATTACTTCGGAAACAATTCCCATTGCAGGCAATATAACGATATAAACTTCCGGGTGGCCCAAGAACCAGAACAAGTGTTCGTATAATACGGGTGACCCTCCTTGATAGTGCAATACCTCACCTTGTATAAAGATATCTGATAGGAAGAACGATGTTCCGAAGCTTCGGTCCATAATCAGCAACAAAGCTGCTGAAAGAAGAACTGGGAATGAAATCACCCCGATAACCGCTGTTACAAAGAACGCCCAGATGGTCAATGGCAAACGGGTCATTGACATCCCTTTGGTCCTCAGATTGATAACAGTTACGATATAGTTCAATGAACCCAACAACGAGGAAGCAATGAATATGGCCATGGAGACCAACCAAAGGGTCATCCCCATACCTGAACCGGGTTGCGCCATTGGTAAGGCACTCAAGGGCGGATAAATGGTCCAACCTGCTGCAGCTGGTCCAGCTTCAACAAACAGGGAAATTACCATGATTACTGAAGACAGGAAGAACAACCAGTATGAAACCATATTCAAGAAACCGGAAGCCATGTCCCTTGCACCGATCTGCAATGGAATCAATAAGTTACTGAAGGTACCACTCAATCCAGCGGTAAGCACAAAGAATACCATGATGGTACCGTGAATAGTAACCAATGCCAAGTAAATATCGGCGTCCATGACCCCATCAGGCGCCCACTTTCCAAGTAGGGCCTCAAAGATTGGGAAGGATTCCCCTGGCCATGCCAATTGCATTCTAAACAACAGCGACATAGCTATACCGATGAATCCCATGATCAGACCTGTTATCAGGTACTGCTTGGAAATCATCTTATGGTCTTGACTAAAGATGTATTTGGTGATAAAGGTCTCTTTATGATGATGCCCGTGATCTTCGTGTCCGTGTTCGTCGTGTCCGGTAGCTGACATAATCTTCTTAAGTTTTGTTATGGTTTCTTTCCTAGCCTAAATTATTCTGCGGGAGCTACAGTTTGTTTGAACGTAGTCTGTTCCGCCATCCATTTGTTGAACTCCTCTTCGGTCTCCACTATAATCTTCATCTGCATGTTATAGTGTGATTTTCCGCAAATTTTATTGCAAAGCAATACATAGTCGAACTCCCATGGATCGGAATTCGGTCTTCCTTCTGCGGCCCACTCTGCCCTAATGGCATTGGTCCGTTTTACTTTTTCCACTACATCTGGGTTCAAACGCATTTCTTCCGTAGTAACAGTAGGCGTGAACGAGAATTGCGTAATCATACCGGGAACACAGTTCATCTGTGCCCTAAAGTGCGGCATGTAGGCAGAATGCAATACATCTTGTGAACGCATCTTAAAATTCACCTTTCGCCCTACGGGCAGGTGCAATTCCTTTACAATGACATCATCATCCCCATTAGGATCTGACTCATCCAAACCTAAAACGTTCGCTCTGTCAATATCAATAAGTCGTACACTGGCATCTCCCAAAACATTGTCGTCGCCTCCATATCGGGCAGTCCAGTTAAACTGCTGGGCATAAAGCTCAACAATCAAGGGGTCGTCCTCATCGTTGACATCCATAATGTTGGTCCACGTATACAATCCCCATAAGATCAATCCGGCCAAAACAACTACTGGAATGATGGTCCAAATGAACTCCAAACGGTCGTTATCTGCATAGAACAAGGCCTTTTTTCCTTCTTCCCCACGGTACTTGTACCCAAAATAGTGCAGCAAAGCCTGTGTAATAAACTGAACAAAGAAAATGATCGCAAAAGACACCCACATCAATTGGTCGTATTCTCCACCATGAGCGGATGAAGCCTCAGGCAACAGTACCTTTGTATATTTTGCAAAACTGAAAATGGTGATTCCGTAGATGAATATCAGGAATGCAAACAAAAGATACCCGTTGTATTTGTTATCCGTATCGTTTGCTATCTCGGCCTTCTCTGTTTTAAGTTGGGACAATTCAAAAATCTTGGTCATTTGCCATATCGCAATCGCCACCAGTACTAAAACAGTCAATGTTAATAATGCAGTCATTGTATACTTATCTAAGACTTAAATCGTATTAATAATGAAAATGTCTACTTTCCTCAATAAATGGATTGCGCTTTGGTTGCAATGGCGCTTTGGTCAAGGTATTGAACACCCAGTACACAAATAACCCTCCAAAGAACAATATACCTCCTATTTCTGGCAATCCAATATACCATTGATCCCCTACTGTTGCTGGCATAACCATATTGAAGACATCCAAATAGTGTCCTGCCAACACCACAACACCAGCCATGATCACAAACCAGTTGACCCGCTTGTAGTCGCTGTTCATCAACACCAACAATGGGAACACGAAGTTCATCACCAACATGGCAAAGAACGGCAGTTTGAAATCTTGGAAACGTGCCACATAATACGTAACCTCTTCTGGAATGTTGGCATACCAAATCAACATGAACTGGGCAAACCACAAATAGGTCCAGAAAATACTGATACCGAACATAAACTTGGCCAAATCGTGGATGTGGCTATTGTTCACTTGCTCCAAGTATCCTTTGGACTTCAGGTAAATGGTCACCATGGCAATCACAGTGATTCCTGATACGAACATACTGGCAAATACATACCATCCGAAAAGGGTACTGAACCAGTGTGGGTCCAAACTCATGATCCAATCCCAGGACATCATGGATTCGGTAACGAGATAGAATACCAAGAATCCGGCAGACCATCTAAAGTTCTTTACAAAGTTGCTGTTATCATCGGACTCATCCTGAGCCAAAGAAAGTTTTCTGGAATATTCACGATAAAAAATCCATCCACCCAAAAATATAGCGGCCCTTACCAAGAAGAAGGTTGGGTTCAAATACCCTGCTTTTCCTTGTAATAGTTTATCGTGTGCCACAACATCGGCATCCATCCACACGAACATATGGTTCATATGCATTACGGACAGTACCAAAATCACAAATACAATGATACCTCCTGGCACCAAATAGGAAGTAATTCCTTCCATGACCCTAAACAACAAGGGAGACCAACCAGCTTGTGCGGCACGTTGTATGGCGTAGAAAGCCAATACTCCCAAAGCGATCATAAAGAAAAAGAAAGCAGCTACATACAGAGCGGCCCACGGCTTGTTCTGTAGTTGGTGCAACAAATGCTCATCATGAGCGGCATCATGTCCTTCATCATGTGAAGCTTCTGCGCTGTGTGCGGCACTTTCCCCATGGCCTTGATCACCTCCATGGCTTACAGCCTCTTGTCCGTGACCACCTCCGTGGCCATCATCATGGGCAGCCACAATGGCCTTTGCCTCTTCCACTGTTGATGGAGCCGATAGAAAACCAATGGCCAAGAAAATAACTCCAAGCCCCATGGCAATGAAAGATCCTATTTTAAGTCTGTTTGAAAAGGTGTACATAGTTTACTCTTATCCAATTATTTTGTTAGGTCCTCCTTTAACTTCATCACGTATTCTGACACCTGCCACATCTCCTCTTCGTTGGCGAACTGAGATGCATAGGAGCCCATGGAATTTAAACCATAGTAAATGGTATGGTACGTAGTACCCACGGTAATGTTTCTTGCCGCATCACTATAGCTGGGAACACCCAATATTTTTTCACGTTTTACCAAGTTTCCTTGTCCATCCCCTTTAGGTCCATGGCATACCGCACAATAAATAGCGTACAATTCCGCTCCGGCAGCCAAGTCTTCCTCCAAATTCAAGGAATCCAAGGGACTTGTATTCAACCTTGCCAGTTCTTTTCCTTCAGGAGTATTTTCGAACTCATAGGGCATATACCCTCTGGAGATGGTTCCTTCCACAGGCAACATGGCTTCCGTTCCTTCAGGGAACAATCCATTATCCACTCCTTGATAGGTTTCATATCCTACGCCTTCGTACATATTTGGCATAAATTGGTAGTTTGGTCTGTTTTTGTCAGCGCAAGCAGCAACAAACAACACCACGGCCAATACAACACTTATTTTACCTAGTAGTTTCATAGTATTAAGACTCCTTTTCTGTAACTTTTATTTCCACCGCTCCTGTTTCCCACAACAAATCGGTCAACTCCTTTTCATTATCGTGCACTCCAATTTCCATTAAAAAATGGTCATCCGTAGTACGTTTGTCTGGGTTTTCAGCTTTTTTGAAGGGCCACATTTTACTTCTTAGGTAAAAGGTGATTACCATCAAGTGAGCTGCGAAGAAAACCGTCAACTCGAACATGATCGGAACAAAGGCGGGCATATTTTCCAAATAGCTAAAGCTGGGCTTTCCTCCAATATCTTGGGGCCAATCCTCAATCATGATGTAGTTCATCATCACAATGGCAACGGTCAATCCCAAACAACCATACATGAAGGAAGTGATCGCAATTCGCGTATCTGCCAATCCCATGGCCTTGTCCAAACCGTGAACTGGGAAAGGGGTGTATACTTCCTCTATATGATGGTGCTCTGCCCTCACTTTCTTTACGGCATGCATCAACACATCGTCATCGTGGTAAAGCGCCTGAATAACTTTTGATGCCATAACTATTTCTTATCGTTTAATTTTTTTGCTTGACCTGCCCAATCATCACGCTGCGCCCTTCCCGGGAAGGAACCTGTAATGGAATCCAACAGATCATATTCTTTTTCGGTCATTTTACTTACCTGTGCAAAGGTATGGATGCCTATCTGGTTCAATGCTTCCTCCATTTGTGGACCAATACCTTTGACCTTTTTCAAGTCATCCGCAGTATCCGTTTCAGGGTCGAATGTGCCGATAGCTTCCAACAGGGATGAAACTTGTTTTGGATCGACCTCTTTTGCTTCAGCTTTAGGAGCCTCTACCTTTTTAGAGCCACCTTTAGCCGGCATTTCATACAATGGTTTTCCAGAATCCCTAAGCTTCTTGTATTTTTCACCTGATGCCTTCAAGATAGATTTCACTTCCGCCTGGGCAATTACAGGGAAGGTTCTGGAATACAACAAGAACAACACAAAGAAGAATCCAATGGTTCCGATGAAGATTCCGATATCCACAAAGGTTGGGGAGAACATGGTCCAAGAAGACGGCAGGTAATCCCTGTGCAATGAGGTAACAATGATCACAAAACGCTCGAACCACATCCCTATGTTTACCACGATAGAGATAAAGAAAGAGAACATGATACTGGTACGCAATTTTTTGAACCACATGAACTGCGGCGAGAACACGTTACAGGTCATCATGGACCAGTACGCCCACCAGTAAGGTCCTGTAGCCCTGTTCAAGAAGGCATATTGCTCGTACTCAACCCCTGAGTACCAAGCAATGAACAACTCCGTGATATAGGCACATCCAACGATGGAACCTGTGATCATGATTACGATGTTCATCAACTCAATATGTTGTACAGTGATATACGCTTCAAGGTTACACACTTTACGCATAATGATCAAAAGCGTGTTCACCATGGCAAATCCAGAGAAAATCGCACCAGCAACGAAGTACGGTGGAAAGATGGTGGTGTGCCATCCTGGAATTACCGAGGTAGCAAAGTCAAACGATACAATGGTGTGTACGGAAAGTACCAAAGGTGTTGCCAAACCGGCCAATACCAAGGAAACTTCCTCGAAACGTTGCCAGTCTTTGGCTCTACCTGTCCAACCGAAGCTCAACAGGCTGTATATTTTCTTTTGGAAAGGTTTTACCGCTCTATCGCGGATCATGGCGAAGTCAGGCAGTAGCCCTGTCCACCAGAATACCAATGATACGGAAAGGTAGGTTGAAATCGCGAATACATCCCAAAGCAATGGTGAGTTGAAGTTCACCCAAAGGGAACCGAATTGGTTAGGGATGGGAAGTACCCAATACCCCAACCATGGACGACCCATGTGGATGATCGGGAACAAACCTGCCTGAACTACCGAGAAAATGGTCATCGCCTCCGCGGAACGGTTAATCGCCATTCTCCATTTTTGACGGAACAACAACAGTACCGCCGAAATCAGGGTTCCTGCGTGACCAATACCCACCCACCATACAAAGTTGGTGATGTCCCAGGCCCAGTTCACGGTTCGGTTAAGACCCCAAACCCCAATACCAGTGGAAATGGTGTAAATGATACATCCTAGACCCCAAAGGAATGCCACAAGGGCAATGGTGAAGACAATCCACCATTGTTTATTGGCCTTTCCCTCTACCGGACGGGCAATGTCCACGGTTACATCGTGGTATCCTTTGTCTCCAAGTACTAAGGGCTTTCGAATAGGTGCTTCGTAATGCGACGCCATAATTTATCTTCTAGTTACTTCTTTTTATTGATTACGCCTCGTTGGTGTTTCTTACCTTAACATGATAGAACACATTGGGTTTTGTACCCACATGCTCCAATAAGTGGTACATTCTATCATCTTCCTTCAACTTGGCAACCTTACTTTCATTGTCGTTGATGTCTCCAAATACCATGGCTCCACTGCTACATGCCGCAGAACAGGCTGTCTGGAACTCACCATCCTTGATGACTCGTCCATCTCGCTTGGCATCCAAAATGGTCTTTTGTGTCATTTGGATACACATAGAGCATTTTTCCATTACCCCTCTTGAACGAACGTTCACGTCTGGGTTGATGACCATCTTGCCCAAGTCATTGTTCATATTGAAATCGAACTCGTCATTGTTGTTGTACAAGAACCAGTTGAATCGACGTACTTTATATGGACAGTTGTTGGCACAATATCTAGTACCCACACAACGGTTGTATGCCATGTGGTTCTGACCTTGCCTACTGTGTGAAGTGGCCGCAACAGGACAAACTGTTTCACAAGGTGCGTGGTTACAGTGCTGGCACATTACTGGCTGGAAGGCTACCTGAGGATTGGCAGATGGATCTTCCATCTCCCTGAATCCGCCCAAGGAACCTTTTTCACCCCAAAGACCATCCATTCCATCCTTCTTCTCATTATCTTGTTCAAAGGTCTCCTCTGAAGAGTAATATCTATCGATTCGCAACCAGTGCATGTCGCGTGAACGACGCATCTCCGCTTTACCTACAACCGGAACGTTGTTTTCAGCATGACAAGCTATAACACAAGCCCCACATCCTGTACAAGCATTCAAGTCGATGGACAAGTTAAAGTGGTGCCCAATGGAACGATCGAACTCATCCCAAAGGTCGGCATCTGGAGAAGTCACAGGGATTTCATTGTGGTTCAATGAAACATGTGGCATATGATTCCATTCTGCATGGTCTTTAGTATTGAAGATTTCCAAGGTGGTTTCCTTGATGATATCTCCTCTACCCATCAATGTTTTTTGCGACTGGATACAAGCAAATTCATGCTCTCCACCCACTTTTTCAATGGTTACGGACTGTACATCTGAAAAATTGGAATACAAAGCGTAAGCATTTACCCCCGTGGCCATTTCAGACTGCATTCCGGCTTTTTTACCATATCCAAAAGAAAGTCCCACGGTACCTACTGCTTGACCAGGCTGTACGATTACAGGAACGTTTTCCAATACTTTTCCGTCCACGGTAAGGTTCACGTAACTACCATTCACTCCACCATCGGCAACCATTTTGTTTTCAACCTCCCATTTTTCGGCATCGGCTTTGGAAACGGTCACATAGTTGTCCCAAGAAACCCTGGAAATAGGATCAGGAAACTCTTGCAACCATGGGTTATTGGCCTGTCGACCATCACCCATACCTACTTTGGAATACAGCACCAATTCTGTTCCGGTACTGGCAGCATTCACCAAGGAGCGAATTGCGGATGCAATGGGAACCACTGTGGATTCACCTTCTGCTTCTTCCGCCTCAGCTTGCGAAGCTGCAACAGCACCCTCCTCTTGGGCAACAGGAGAAGAAGCCACAAAAACCCCATCCTGAAGCGCCTTGTTCCAAGACCCTCCTTGAAGGATATCTGTGCTCCAAGTTTCCTTAATGTAATCGTAATATGTTTTTTCACTACCCATCCAAGTCAACAAAGCGGTTTGAAACTGTCTAGTATCAAACAACTGTCGGATGGCAGGTTGCATTAAAGTGTATTGTCCTTTTCTGAATTGCGCATCTCCCCAAGACTCCAAGTAATGGGAAGCAGCAGCTACATAACCAGCCGCTTGGGCGGTTTCGTCGTTATTGAACGCAAATGCCACGGAAACATCAACCTTTTCAAGTCCGGATACGAACTCCTCGGCATTGGGCAATGTGTACGCAGGATTCACCCCGTCCATTATCAAAGCGCCAACTCGACCGGCATTCATATCGGCAATCAACTTACCTACTTTGGCCGTATCACCCTGACGAACATATCTTGGGTTCTCTGCATCAAAAGCTTCACTGGCCAATAATTTATTGATGGCCAAGACAACAGTCTGCGCATTTACATCATTAAGTCCTGTAACCACAACAGCTTTGCTTCCCGCTTTTTTCAACTCGGAAGCAACCTTATCCACAGCCTCATCCACATCAGAAGTACCTCCACCCACACTACTGCCGTTCAATTTGCCATACAACTTGGCCAAGGCAATTTTTTGTTGGGTGGGCGTCATGGGATAACGCTTGTCCGCATTGGCTCCGGACAAAGACATATTGGACTCCAATTGAATATGCCTGGACATTTTCCCATGTTTGGGCACACGTCCTTTGGCGTATCCACTATCATATCCTCCTCCTTGCCAATCTCCTAAGAAATCAGCCCCGAAGGAAACAATCAATTCTGCTTTTTCAAAATCATAATCAGCCAAGGCACGTTCACCATAGGCCTCATTGAATGCGTTGAGTGCAGCGTCTTCAGAAATGGCATCGTAAACCACGTGGTTCACATTTTCACCATAAGCTTCCTTGAACTCGGCAATCAATTTATCGGTAGATGGGCTTGCATAAGTTTGGGTCAACAAAACAATTTGTCGGTTAGACCCTTTCAAACTGCCCAATTTGGCTTTTACCGTAGCATCCAACACCTTCCACTCAACAGGCTCACCATTGGCACTTGGCCCCTGGACCCTCTTGCTATCATACAGTGTCAATACAGAGGCCTGAACCCTTGCATTGGCACTTCCATTCACCTTGGCATCGGTGTTGTTTTCAATCTTTATAGGTCTTCCTTCCCTTGTTTTCACCAAAACACTGGCAAAATCAAAACCATCCGCAATAGTGGTTGCGTAATAGTTGGCCACACCCGGAACAATATTGTCCGGCTGTACCACGTAGGGTATGGACTTGTGGACCGGTCCCTCACATGCAGCAACCGCTGCCGCAGCTGTACTGAACCCAACATATTTCAGAAAGTCCCTTCTGTTGGTATTTGA
The DNA here is from genome assembly GCF_004916895.1 of Flagellimonas alvinocaridis. Lineage (GTDB taxonomy): Bacteria > Bacteroidota > Bacteroidia > Flavobacteriales > Flavobacteriaceae > Flagellimonas > Flagellimonas alvinocaridis. The sequence goes on along the minus strand of NZ_SNTZ01000005.1, from coordinate 94,849 downwards.
AGCGGACAAGTTTTCCTTGTCACCCAAAAACTCATCAACGGGGATCTGTTCTGTAAATTCGTTTTGTCTTAGCGTCTCAACAATGGAATCGTTCGGATTCAACTCCGCTTCACTTTTCCAATATTTTTTGTTTGATGCCATACGATATATCTGAGATTATCTTCCTTTAATTCTTAATAGTGACACTTACCACATTCTATACCACCCATCATGGCCGCAGTCAACTGCTCAACGCCATATTTTTTGGACAACTCCTCATGAATGGCCTCGTAGTATGCATTGCCCTCCATCTTTACATTGGTCTCCCTGTGACAGTTCACACACCAACCCATGGTCAATGGTGCAAATTGCTCCACAACTTCCATTTCCTCGATTGGTCCGTGACAGGTTTGACAGGCTATCCCTGCAACCGACACGTGTTGGGAGTGATTGAAATAGGCAAAATCTGGCAGGTTATGGATTCTCACCCATTGCACTGGCTTTGTTTCACCCGTATATTTTTGATTTTCCTCATCCCATCCAACAGCTTTATACAACTTTTTGATTTCAGCTGTATAGAATTCATTGGTGTGCCCAGCAGCCAAATCCTCAGCTGATGGCCCTTCAGGGTTTCCAGCATATTCATAAATGGATTTGTGACAATTCATACATACGTTCAATGAGGGTATTCCTGAAGTTTTGGACACCCTTGCAGAAGAGTGGCAATACTTACAATCTATCTTATTGTCCCCGGCGTGGATTTTGTGCGAAAAGTGAATGGGCTGTACGGGAGCATATCCTTGATCCACACCAACCTGCATCATCCAACCGTACGCAAAGTAAGCACTTGCCAACAATAGAAAAATAGCACTGACCAATACCAAAAATTGATTTTGGGCAAAAGCTTTCCAAATTGGCAGACGTTTCTCCGCCTTTTCATTTTCCAAGACAACACCATTGGCTTCCGCTATTCTACGCAGCGTCTTATTCACCAAGACCAACATGATCACCAAAAGACCAAACACCAACGCCAAAGCTCCCAAAATCACTTCATTGGATATCCCAGAACTTTGAGCTGGAGTAAGAGTAACATCACCTCCAGCAGCAGCTGCCACAGGTTTGGCTGGCGGAGCGGCCGTGTAGGCCAAAATATCATCGATGTCCTGATTGGACAACGTTGGGAAAGGCGTCATTGCCGCCTGATTATACTCAGCGTAGATTGCGTTTGCATAGGAATCCCCAGAGCTTATCATCCCAGGACTGTTCTTGATCCAAGAATACAACCACTCCTTATCCAATCCTTGATCTTCCGACAAACGCGACTCCACATTGGCCAACGCGGGACCGGTCATTTTGCGATCCAAGGAATGACAAGCGGCACAGTTCTGATTAAAGAGCTGTTTCCCTTTTGCAGGATCCCCACCACCGGCATCGGCGGCAGCTTCTTCCTGCGCATAAAATGAAATGGAAAAAAATAGGAGAGAAAGACCTAAAATTTTAGAAAATAGATGGCGGTACAAAACCTTTTTCATATTAACGAAATTTCTATCGAAATCTTTGGCATGATTGTTTCTATTGATATAGAGAACAATAGCTTTTTATCCTACCAAAATTGATCACAAAAGTACGACATAGCACCATTTTTTGAAATGTTAAGGTATTTATAACATCTAATTTATAAAGATTCTAAATAAAAGACGGTCCACAGGTTTAGACCATAAAAATTTACTTTTGCATAAACACATTAATACAAAACACTTGAATCCTATGAAATCTCTTGTATATGCATTCTTTTTTATTGGGCTTTCCCTACAGTTGTCCGCACAAGAGGGCAGGGTTTCCATACAGCAAGATTCTAGAATAGATGAATTGGTCAAGCTCTATGCCGAGGCAAATTCAAAAGCTGAATTTTATCAGATACAAGTAGGATTTGGTTCCTATCAGAAAGCACAAAATCTAAAGGCTCAAGTAGACATAGATTTTCCAGGATGGTATTCAAAGATTGAGTTTGAATCTCCCACTTATCGGGTACGCCTTGGAAAGTTCAAAACAAAATTGGAGGCTGAACGAAAATACCTTGAAGTCCGAAAAAAATATCCGGATGCCATGCTGCTTAAACCGGAAAATTCTTCCAAATAAAAAAATCCCGTTTAAAACGGGATTTTTTTATTTCTATGTTATCTCTCTTTAGAGCTTTTTCTTTACTGCCACTTCTTGGAAAGCTTCTAAAATATCACCCTCCCTGACATCATTGTAGTTTTTCACCTGAAGACCGCAATCATACCCTTTGGAAACTTCCTTCACATCATCCTTAAATCGTTTCAAGGATGCAAGTTCTCCTGTATATATGACCACCCCATCCCGGATAAGCCGTATTTGGGAATTTCTGAAAATCTTTCCACTGGTGACCATACAACCTGCGATGGTTCCGATTTTGGATATTTTGAAAGTTTCCCTGATTTCAGCATTACCAGTGACTTCTTCCTTCATCTCTGGCGAAAGCATACCTTCCATGGCGTCTTTCAAATCATTGATGGCATCATAAATAATGGAATAGGTCCTGATATCAATCTCCTCTTTCTCGGCGACCATGCGGGCATTGCCCATAGGCCTTACATTGAATCCTATAATAATGGCGTCTGAAGCACTTGCCAACAAGACATCCGATTCTGTAATGGCACCAACACCCTTATGGATGATGTTCACCTGAATTTCGTCAGTAGACAATTTTTGGAACGAATCCGTCAAGGCTTCCACCGAACCATCCACATCACCCTTGAGGATAATATTAAGCTCTTTGAAGTCGCCCAATGCAATTCTTCGTCCAATTTCATCAAGTGTAATATGTCTTTGGGTCCTGACCGTTTGTTCCCGTTGCAACTGTGAACGTTTTGCGGCTATTTGTTTGGCCTCGCGTTCATCTTCCAACACATTGAACCTATCCCCTGCTTGTGGGGCACCATCCAATCCCAAAATTGAAATTGGTGTGGCCGGCCCGGCAATTTTCACGTTCTTACCTCGCTCGTCTTGCATGGCTTTTACTTTACCACTGCATGTACCAGCCAAGACATAGTCTCCTATTTTTAAAGTTCCTGTCTGAACCAAAATAGTCGAGACATAACCCCGACCTTTATCCAAAAAGGCTTCAACAACGGTACCTGATGCCAATCGGGCAGGATTAGCCTTCAGCTCCAATAATTCGGCCTCCAACAAGACTTTCTCCAATAATTCCTTGACACCTTGCCCAGTTTTGGCAGAAATATCATGGGACTGGATTTTCCCACCCCAATCTTCCACCAAAAGGTTCATCTGTGCTAGGCCTTCTTTAATTTTATCGGGATTGGCCGTTGGCTTGTCCACCTTATTTATCGCAAACACAATGGGCACACCAGCCGCCTGTGCGTGACTGATGGCCTCTTTGGTCTGAGGCATGATATCATCGTCCGCAGCAATCACAATGATAGCAATATCGGTAACCTGGGCTCCACGGGCACGCATTGCCGTAAAGGCTTCGTGTCCCGGAGTATCCAAGAAGGTTATTCGCTGACCATTATCCAGGGAAACCCCGTAGGCACCAATGTGCTGCGTAATTCCCCCACTTTCTCCGGCAATAACATTTTCTTCCCTGATATAATCCAACAATGAGGTTTTACCGTGGTCTACGTGACCCATAACGGTAACAATCGGCGCTCTTGGTTTTAAATCGTCCGGAGCATCGACTTCTTCCTCAATGGACTCTTCTATTTCAGCGGTAACGAATTCTACCTCATATCCAAACTCATCGGCAACAATGGAAAGTGTCTCAGCATCCAAACGCTGGTTCATGGTCACCATGATACCTAAAGACATACAGGCAGAAATAATCTGGGTCGTGGAGACATCCATCATGGTAGCCACTTCGTTTACCGTAACAAACTCGGTCACCTTAAGGATTTTGCTTTCCAGCTCTTGCTGCTCAAGATCTTTCTCTGTCTGTTGACGGTGTTGATCTCTTTTCTCCCTTCTATATTTGGCTCCTTTGCCCTTTCCAGATTTCCCTTGGAGTTTTTCCAAGGTTTCCCTTACCTGCTTTTGTACTTCTTCTTCTGTAGGCTCCACTTTGGGAACGGAGGTACGTTGGCCACCCCTTCTTCCTTGTCCGTTACCCCCTCTATTATTGGGGCGTCCATTTCCAGGTTGACCATCATTCTTAACAATTCTTTTCCTTCGTTTCCTACGGTCGGAACTACTGTCGGAATCCTTGGAATCAGTTTTCTTCTGATCCTCTTTCTTCTTCTTTGGTTTATTGAATTGTGTAAGGTCTATCTTGGCCCCAGTAATCTTGGGTCCGGAAAGTTTCTTGTATTGGGTTTTGATGGTATCGGACTCTTCTTTGGGAGCTTCTTCTTTGACTTCCTCCTTCTTTGCCTCTACCTTGACTTCTTTGGGAGCCTCCTTTTTTGGAGTCTCTTCTTTTTCAGGGACTTTTTCTTCAACCTTGGGCTCCTCGACTACTTGTTCTTGTTCTTCAACCTTGGGAGCTTCCGACTTTTTGTCCAAATCTATTTTACCAACGGTCTTGGGGCCGGCAAGTTCCGCTTTGGCTTTGATCACCTGCTGTTCTGCCTCTCTTTTTTCCCTAGCCAGTCTGCGCTCTTCCTGCTCCTGCTCCATCTGGATTCGGATAGCCTCTTTCTCTTTGCGCTTTTCCTCGCCAACCTCTTTGGAAGCTACCTTCTTGCTCTTGTCCGTCTGGAATTCATCCAACAGTACTTGATACACTTCGTCCGTGATCTTGGTTGTGGGACGTGCCTCCACGTCATGTCCTTTTGACGAAAGGTAATCCACTGCCCGATCAAGTGAAATGTTCAATTCCCTGAGAACTTTGTTAAGTCGTATTGTTGGGTTTCCTGCCATAAATTGTTTTACTTGCCCTAAAATTCGCTGCTAATATATAGTTTAATCTTCAAACTCTTCCTTGAGGATGCGAACGACTTCCTTAACGGTTTCCTCTTCCAAATCGGTTCGCTTCACCAAATCATTTACATCTTGCTCCAAAACGCTGCGCGCGGTATCCAATCCAATCTTTTTGAATTCATCAATCACCCAGCCTTCTATCTCATCGGAGAATTCTGTCAATTCCACATCTTCCTCCACACCTTCACGGAACACATCAATCTCATAGCCAGTCAATTGACCCGCCAATCGGATATTATGGCCACCTCTTCCAATAGCCTTGGAAACCTCCTCTGGCTTTAGGTAGACCTGAGCCGTTTTTTTCTCATCATTGAGTTTAACGGAAGACACCCTTGCAGGGCTCAATGCTCTTGTCACCATTAATTGCGAATTGTTGGTCCAATTGATGACATCGATATTTTCATTGCCCAATTCACGGACAATACCATGGATTCGAGATCCTTTCATACCCACACAGGCACCAACAGGATCAATTCTATCATCATAGGAATCCACGGCAACTTTTGCTTTTTCACCAGGGATACGAACCGCTTTTTTGATGGTTATCAAACCATCGAACACTTCAGGGATTTCTTGGAAGAACAATTGCTCCAAGAAAATAGGCGAAGTCCTCGACATGATGATGGTGGGTTTATTTCCTTTTAACTCCACACTCTCAATGATTCCCCTAACGTTATCACCTTTGCGGAAAAAGTCAGATGGAATCTGCTTTTCCTTTGGAAGAATGATTTCGTTCCCTTCATCATCCAACAAAATGATGGCCTTGTGGCGTATGTGGTGCACTTCAGCTGTGTAAATCTCACCCTCCAAGTCTTTAAATTGCTTGTAGATGGTAGTATTGTCGTGCTCATGGATCTTGGAAATAAGGTTTTGACGCAACGCCAAAATAGCCCTTCTCCCAAGGTCGATCAATTTCACTTCTTCGGAAACATCTTCCCCAACCTCAAAATCGGGCTCGATTTTTCTAGCTTCCGTAAGGGAGATTTCCTCGTTGGGATCTTCCACTTCACCGTCCTCTACCACAACTCGGTTTCTCCAAATCTCCAAATCCCCTTTATCTGGGTTGATGATGATATCAAAGTTATCATCGGAACCAAATTTCTTCTTGAGTGCATTTCGGAACACATCTTCCAAAATGGCCATAAGGGTCACCCTGTCAATAAACTTATCGTCCTTAAACTCCGAAAAGGATTCGATGAGCGCTAGGTTTTCCATTTTTTAACTACAATTAAAATTTTAAAATAACTTTTGCTTCTTGTATATCAGAATATGCAATCTCCTGCTTTTTCTGCACAGTAACCTTTCCTTTACCCACTGGCTTGGGCTCGCGGGCCTTCCATTCCAAGGTAATACTATTTTCCGAGGTCTGGATCAAGGTTCCTTCCAATTCTTCGGCCCCAGTCCTGACCTTAATCTTTCTTCCAATATTTTTTTTGTACTGACGCGGCAATCTTAATGGAGAAGTGGCACCTGCCGAGGTAACTTCCAAAGAAAAATCTTCTTCTTCCCGATCCAAATTGTGTTCAATGGCTCGGCTGATGTTCATGCAATCCTGGAGATCCACACCTTGATCACCATCCAAAACCACCCTAATGGTGTTGTCCCCACCAACAGTAAAATCAATCAAAAACAAAGAAGGATACTCTTCCAGAGCTTTATCCAACAACGATTTCACTTTCTCCTTAAACATAAAATCAAGTAATAAAAGAGGGGACCCAAAGTCCCCTCATGAATACTTTTATATCCGTTCAGCGGTGCAAATATACGATAATTTCATCAGTATGTGCAAACTAAGGCCACAAAACTGTTTTCCTCTTCGATCTTAAACCAAAATACCCCTAAAAGCCTCAATTCAATACTAGACATCCATATTCTTCCATTTCACAACAAATATTTTCATCAGCGTACACTACAGTTAGCTTTGCATTCTTAAAAATAGTGATAATGGGCTCATTTTATGGCGATAAGCCGGTAATGCAAAGAGCATCAATGCTTCGTTGCCTTTTTTTCTTTCTCTTTCTACTGGGAGTCACCCCCATTTTTTCACAAACCACACTTTGGAGCGAGAACTTCAGCTATGGCAATGGCACCGAAAATGGAACGGCATCAGGTCCTTCCGCTTCGGATTGGACCACCAATCGCGGGGGCAGGCTATCCGTCAGAAACAATACCTTAAGAGGTAGAAACCTGGATTCCCAAGGCACTTGGCAAACCGACCCCATTGACATAACCGGATACGATTTTATAAGTTTCAGCATGGATACATGGGTGGACGATGAAGATGAAATGGACAATGGCAATGACTATTTTATTGGAACGTACCGCGTTGATGGAGGCTCGTGGCTGCAGTTTGTAAATGTCTCTGGATCTGATTCTGATCCACTGGACCCTTCATACACCGTAAACCTATCAACAACTGGGAATTCCACACTTGAAATCAGGGTACAAATGCTTAACCATGACAACGATGAACAATATTTCATTGATGATGTGGAGGTTGTAGGATATTCTGGAATATGTAATGGTGAGATTGACTTTGAATTTTATGATAGTGTTCCTTCTGGGTATACCACAGACAACATTCCAACCACAGGGGCCCTAGGCACCGGTGTGTTCTCCAGTTTTGACGTGGATGCCCTCCAAAATCAGGAAGACCCTGGTGATGCTGAAAGTTTCAGTATCAGGTACTCAGGATACATCCAGATCAACACGGCAGGCTCCTACACTTTTTACACCTCATCCGATGATGGATCAAAATTATTTATTGATGGAACCCAAGTTGTTGATAACGATGGTCTACACGGCACACAGGAAAGATCAGGCTCAATATCCCTCACTGCAGGCTTGCACGACATAACCGTCCTATTCTTTGAAAACGGCGGTGGGGAGACCTTGAATGTTCAATACCAAGGACCGTCCATATCCAAGCAGAACGTTCCCTTTTCCATATTGTATTCAAATTGTAGTATTGCCATAGCAGATTTAGATGGCGATGGCATTGAAGACAGTGTTGATCTAGACGATGACAACGACGGGATATTGGATACGGATGAATGTGGCGGATTGAGTGGAAACTATGCCATATCAGCCACCAATATCAGACACTTCAGCAATGACTCCAACGCCCAAGGAAATCCCGGGACATCGTACGCCGCCAACTCTGCCACCACATATCCTGGAGCAAGCTCCATTCTACTTTTTCAATTCCCAAATGCATTGCCCATAGGCACCAGTGTAAGTGTATTTTTAGGGGCAGACCCCGCAGTGACCGATACGGATATGCAATTGCAACGTTCTGATGCCGCAGGAAATAGCAATGGTTGGATCGCCAATGCCGACAATACAGCACCAGGCTCTATACGGGAAGTAACCTTCACCGTAAGTGGAAGCCCCTTAGAGTATCTCCGTATTGAGGCCTACCAAATCGGAGCAAGAATCTACGGTGCCAGTTATGGCGGTTCCGTGGATTGCACCACAATAGACACTGATGGCGATGGCATCCCCAATTACCAAGATCTTGATAGCGACGGTGACGGTATTCCCGATAACGTGGAGGCCCAAACCTCTTTGGGATATACGGCCCCCACAGGTAGTGATTCAGATAATGATGGTTTGGACAATGCCTATGAAAGCAGTGGTATTTCGTATATAGATTCCGATGGTGACGGCACCCCGGATTTTTTGGACACGGACAGCGATAATGATGGAACAAACGACACAACTGAAGCCGCTCTCACCTTAGCTGGTACCGATAGCGACAATGATGGCTTGGATGACAACATAGACACCTCAACAGACTATAGTGACCCGGGTGGAACCATTGATAATCCTACCACAACCGGTGGAGGCAGTATTTCCTTACCAGATTCTGATGGGGATGCTGCATCCGGTGGCGATCTGGATTTCAGGGACGATACCAATGATGGCAACCAACCACCATCCATTTCAGCAACTGGAGATCAAATATTCTGTCCCGGAAGCACCATTGCCATTGTTGAGAGTGTATCCATCTCAGACCCGGATGACACAACCTTGGATGCCGTTTATATCCAAATCACATCGAACTACGACAACACAGGAGACCTATTGACCTTAACGGGAACACACCCCAATATTTCCTCTAGTTGGGACGTTTCTGAAGGAAGATTAACATTGACCGGCCCTACAACCTTGGCAGAATTTGAAGCTGCCATTGGCGCCGTGGTCTTTCAAACAACAGGAACAGTTACGTCTGGCGATACCCGGACGTTCTCCATAGTGCTCAATGAAGCCAATTACCTTGCTTCAACCGGTCACTATTATGAGTATGTGCCCGCATTGGGTATCACATGGACCTCAGCTAGGGATGCCGCTGCTCTACGTACATTTTATGGTCTTCAAGGTTATTTGGCCACCATCTCCATTCAAGATGAGTCTGATCTTTTAGGGTCCCAAGCTCCCGGAGCAGGATGGATCGGGGCCAGTGATGCTGCCTTGGAAGGCGATTGGTACTGGGTGACTGGTCCTGAAGCCGGAACCTTGTTCTGGAGAGGAGGTGCTTCAGGAACTGCCTTTGCCTACGAATTTTGGAACGGCGGGGAACCAAACAATTCAGGCGACGAGGATTATGCGCATATTACCGCTCCAGGGGTCGGTTTGCCGGGATCATGGAACGACCTTTCAAACACGGGTGCTGCCAGTGGGGATTATCAGCCAAAAGGTTATTTGGTGGAATATGGCGGCATGCCTGGAGACCCACCCTATCCTAACCTTGCGGCCACCACAACCATTACGGTTGACAATGTAGCCCCAACCGCCAGTAATCCTGCACCCCTAACGGTATATTGTACAGATGATGTACCCGCACCAGATATTACAGCCGTAAATGATGAAGCTGATAATTGCGACCCCAGTCCTACAGTAACATTCATAAGCGATATAAGTGATGGTGGCACCAACCCTGAAATTATAACACGCACCTACAGAATAACCGATGCATCTGGAAACACCTTGGATGTCCAACAGACCATCACAGTATCCCCATATGCCATTTCAAGTCAACCCACCGACCAAAATAGCATTGCAGGCAACAATGTCAATTTTTCAGTTACCGCCAGCAATGTGGACACATACCAATGGGAAGTAAGCACCGATGGGGGCAGTAATTTTGTACCCCTAACAGATGGTTTGGAATATACCGGGACCCAAACGGCCAATCTTTCAGTGATTGCAGCCGGCACAGACAAAAATGGCTACATTTTCCGCGTATTGGTTTCCAACTCCTCGGGATCTTGCAGTATCCTGGCTTCGGACGAAGCCACCCTGACCGTAAAAGTAGGGACCGTAATCACCAATAGAAGGGTTACTTACAGGGTAAACAAGAATTGACCTAGTACTTAAGCCACTGCATATTGAACCACGCCCTTGGCCAAAATCCAAGCGCTTTTTTCATACCAAATTCCTGTTACCTTTACAGCATGAGGTTTTTTCAAAATCCGAAGACTGTATACTATATTAAGCGTATTCTTCCTTTTGGAATCATTTGGCTGGTGCTCAGTTGGTTTATTTTGCTTATTGAGTCCATGGCCACCGAATACAAAAACGTACGCCCTGAAACGGACATAACGGTTACGTGGGATGTTTTCCTATTCGCATCCCTTGCAGTCTTTGTAGTAGGTTTGGCCGTAGGGACCTTAGAGGTCTTTTGGTTGGGCAAATTGTTCAAGTCCAAAGGTTTTGGACAAAAAATCCTCTACAAAATGGGATTTTATCTTCTGTTCATGTTGGCCATTAACCTAATTGCCTATCCAATTGCGGCCAGTATAGAGTTAAAAACTTCGCTTTGGGATTCTGAGGTATGGCAAAAGTTTTCAAACTATAGTACCAGCCCTACTTTTTTGAGCACCATGGCATCCTTGGCTTTTAGCATTTTTGTCTCTTTGCTCTATTCTGGCATCAGTGAACATTTGGGACATGATGTCTTGCTCAACTTTTTCTCGGGGAAATATCATCGACCCAAAGAAGAGTCCCGAATTTTTATGTTCTTGGACATGAAATCTTCCACATCATTGGCAGAGCAATTGGGACATAAACAGTACTTCCGTTTCTTAAGGGATTACTACAACCAACTTTCCAACGCAATCATAAAACACAATGGCGAAGTGTACCAATATATAGGGGACGAAATTGTAATCACTTGGAAGCAAGACAAGGGGCTATCTAGGCAAAACTGTGTACGTTGTTTTTATGCCATGAAGGACAATCTTAACAAAAAATCAGCTTTTTTTATAAAAACCTATGGTGTGATCCCTTCGTTTAGGGCTGGGCTACATGTGGGTAAGGTAACAACAGGGGAAATTGGCGCCCTGAAAAAAGAAATATTTTTTACAGGAGATGTTCTTAATGTTACCGCCAGAATACAAAAGCTGTGCAAGTCCCTTGATCAAGAACTTCTCATTTCCGGAGAATTAAAAAAGTTATTGGAGCCATCAACCCCGTTTGGGTTTGAAAGCCTGGGAACCATGAATTTGGAAGGCAGGAAAGCCCAAGCATCACTTTATGCCGTAAAACATTTCGGTTAGACACTTCAATTGTATTCACATTTCAAAAAACTTGAACCGACTCAAATCCTCTTGTCCTGGAAAACTCACAATGTTCAAAATAAAAAAGCCTCCCAAAGTATTACACTTGGGAGGCTTTCTGTTGGCCTACTAGGACTCGAACCTAGAATGACTGAACCAAAATCAGTAGTGTTGCCAATTACACCATAGGCCAGTACCAAAATTCTGCTGAACTTGATTCAGCTTTTGAGCGTGCAAATTTATAACAAACTTTGGTTTCAACAAATATTTTAGCAAGATTAGCTGCTATTTTTCCGCACTATCCTGTTAAAGCTTTTCCAAAAATGGCCAATCGTCTCTTCTATATTTACTAAATTCGCCACAACTTGGTTAACCACCATCCAATATGTTTGCAAAAGACTTCAAAAAATGGGACACCATCCTTGGATGGACTTCCTTCGCCATAGCCTTTATTGTTTATGCCCTGACCGTTGAACCTACAGGAAGTTTTTGGGACGCAGGGGAATACATTTCCACTTCGGCAAAATTACAGGTGGGCCACCCTCCTGGAGCACCACTTTTACAAATGATAGGTGCTTTTTTTGCCATGTTTGCCTTTGGGGACACTTCAAAGATTGCATTAATGGTCAATGCCGTATCCATAGTTTCCAGTGCTTTTACAGTATTGTTCACGTTTTGGACCATAACCAATTTAGTCAGGAAGCTTATTGTAAAGAACAAATCCATTGGCAATAGTCAGGCCATAGCTATTTTAGGTAGTGGTCTTGTCGGTGCTTTGGCCTTTACATTTTCAGATAGTTTCTGGTTCAATGCCGTAGAGACCGAAGTTTACGCCATGGCAAGCTTGATCATGGCCTTATTGCTATGGCTGGGATTAAAATGGACCGACAATTTGGATGACCCGAGAGGTCATCGTTGGCTACTACTGATTTGCTTTTTGATCGGACTTACCTTCGGAATCCAGTTTATGGGCTTTTTGGCCATTCCATCCATAGGATTGCTTTATTATTTTAAAAAGTATAAGCAAACCAACGTTAAGAATTTTTTGCTGGCCAATATTGCCGTGGTGACTATTTTGATCTTGGTCTACAAATTCTCCCTTACCTATGTTTTAAAGCTTTTTGGTTGGAGCGAAGTCTTCTTTATCAACGAAGTGGGGCTGCCCTTTAACTCGGGAACAATCATAATGGGATTGATTTTTATCGCTGCTTTCTATTTTGGACTGAGCTATACCCGAAAACACCATTTTTATACAGGCAACATCATTGTATTGTGCCTCATGTTTGTTTTACTTGGATTTTCTTCTTGGTTGATGTTGCCCATTCGAGCCAATGCAAAGACCGTGGTAAATGAGAACAACCCTGCTGATGCCCGGGCACTGTTGGCCTATTATAATCGTGAGCAATATCCCGGTGTGGAAAGTCCATTTTATGGAGCGTATTACTCCGATGCATTTGCCCCGGCTGGAGAAGACAAGGACGAAAGTCCCAAATATGAAAAAGATTTACAACTAGGTAAGTACGTTATTGTAAACCATTACAAAGGTGCTCTTCAAGGACCCAACGCAAAACATGTGGGATTCCTTCCCAGAATGTGGAGTGGCCAACACGCAGAAAATTACATGCGCTACTTTGGCGCCCTGGATTTCCGTATCAAGTCCGAATACATTTCCAACAATGATCTTAGGGAAGCCGTAAACCAATTTAAAACTGCCTATTCGCAAGGGGAGTTGGATACTGAACAATACATTCGGTTTTTACGTGAGTTTGGTGAGTACATTGAAGTAGAGCCACCTACTCTTGGCCAAAACCTACGATATCTTTTTGAGTTCCAGTTTGGGTATATGTACATGCGCTATTTTATGTGGAATTTTGTAGGTAAACAAAACGATGTCCAAGGCAGATATGATGAAAATGGGCATTGGCTCAGTGGCATTGGCTTTTTGGACAGCATGCAATTGGGAAGCCAAGAAAACCTACCCACTGAATGGAAAAACAATAAAGGCAGAAACACCTATTTCTTCCTTCCGCTACTTTTGGGAATCATTGGGATTGTTTTCCTTGTTTCTAGAAACCCAAAGTACTTTTGGGTATTGTTTGTCTTCTTCATATTTACTGGACTGGCCATTCAGTTCTACACCAATCCCTATATTTTTCAGCCTAGGGAAAGGGACTATTCTTTAGTGGGGTCTTTTTACATTTTCTGTATTTGGATAGGAATAGGGGTCTATGGTCTATTTGAGGAATTCAAGAAACTGTTGTCTGCCAAGATAGCCGCTCCGTTGATTACCACACTTTGTATTTTGGCCGTTCCTCTTTTGATGGCGTTTGAAAACTGGGACGACCATGACCGTACTGGACGTTACACAGCCCAATCCACTGCAAAAGCGTATTTAGATAGCTGTCAAGAAGATGCTGGGGGTATTTTGTTCACTATTGGCGATAATGATACTTTTCCACTTTGGTACGTGCAGGAAATAGAGCAGTACCGTACCGATGTTCGAGTTGTGAACACCAGCCTATTTGCCACCGATTGGTACATAGACCAAATGAAACGAAAAGCCTATGAGAGCGATCCTATTCCTTCTCAACTAACCCATGACAAATACCGTTATGGTACACGGGATGCCATCTACTATCAAAATGTAACGGATAATCGGTGGAGCATCAAGGACTTTATGAATTGGGTGGGCAGCGATAAGCCGCAAACCAAGTACAGACATATTATGGAAAGTAGGGGTGCGGATATCAGCCAATATCCTGAGAGCACATTGGACATTGTCTATTATCCTACGAACAAAATCCGCATCCCCGTAAATAAAAAGAATGTTTTGGAAAGCGGTCTTGTAAAAGAAAAGGACTCTGCTTTGATATTGGATTACATTGATATAGATCTGCCGCAAAGCGCCCTTCCAAAAAACAGAATCTTAATGCTGGACCTCATTGCGAACAATGACTGGAAACGTCCCATATACTTTTCAGGAGGTAGCTTTGATAGTGCAGAATATATCTGGATGAAAGATTATCTTCAATTGGATGGACTGGTCTATAAATTGGTCCCCATTAAAACCGAGAGTAGAAACTCTTTTGAAATGGGAAGGATAGATAGCGACCTCATGTTTGACATCGTTAAAAAATGGGATTGGGGAAATTCTGGAAGCGACAAGATCTACCATGACCCGCAAACCCGTTCCCAAGGCCTATCCTTTAGGGGCAATTTGGCTAGATTAATGGAGACCCTGATTGCGGAAAACAAAATAGACAAGGCTCGTGAAGTAATTGAGCTTACCATGACCAATATGCCTGTAGACAAATACGGTTTCTACGCATTTGTGGAACCTTTTGTGGATGGCTACTACAAAGTGGGCGATACGGAGAAAGCCAGGGCATTATTTGAAAAGTTGAAAAAGATTTATCAAGAACGTCTGGAATACTATGCAGGAGCACCTTTGGATGAGCAGTATGATAGGATTGAAGACATCTTGGCCGACATGCAGGCGTACAGAAGAAACATTGACATTCTTATCGAGAACAAGGATAGGGAATTGGCCGAATCAGAAACCTTGATTTTCAATGATTATATTGACAAATTCTCACAGTTTATGGGTGATGAAGAAGATGCTTTTGAGGAACCTGCCTTGGAAATCAACCCCGACTTGGAAGACTCTATTTCCCTAGACACCATAGAAGCTATTGAAGATACCGTAGCAGTGGAACAACCATAAAAAAAGCGAGGTGAAAACCTCGCTTAAATATATTCGTTGAGTATGCCGATGAGCGTATTGGCGTCTTGTTCGCCGCTCTGTCGCCAGACCATTTCTCCTTTTTTGTAAATCATCAACGTGGGCAATCCCTTTATTCGTAAGGCTTGCGACAATTCCTTGTTTTTGTCCACATCAATTTTTATTACCTTTCCCTTGTCGCCGAGGGCTGCAGCCACATCGCGTAGAACTGGGTGCATGGAAGTGGATTGTTCGTTCCACTCTGCATAAAAGTCCAACAACACTGGGACCTTTAAATCTATGAGTTCACCAAATTTAGACATATGTATTCTCTGGTTTACTAGCCAAAAGTAAGAAAAATTGTTAAAGTTTTACATCAAGTCAACGCTTTAGGACATTGACGCTCGTTAAATTCACGTTAAACATTACTCTTGAACATGATTGGTTTGGGCAATCCGCTATTCAAAAGCATAAAATCGCACCCAATCGATTTCCATCTCAACAGGCAATTCCGATGCATCTACCTTCCCCACCCAACTACCGCCCAACTGCATATCCAATAAAAGATAATGGTCACCATCCGCATACGGAAACTGTTCGGGCTTGTCCGTTTCAATCCTTGGATAACCAAACGTTCTTTTATGGTTGACATAGAACACTACACTATCCTGATATTTTTCAACAGCGTATATATTAAATCCATCTTTGTTGATGGAAGCTGTTCCATAGTGCTTGGGATTATCCTTGATTTTTAAATCAATGGTATAGGTGGAATGAACGGTCTGGTAGACCATATCATCATGGTTTAGGTGTTCCATAATGTCAATTTCCCCTCCCCCGGGGTATTTCTTTCCTTGCCCAAGCATCCAAAATGCAGGCCATGCACCAGTGGCGCTATTTAGCTTTGCCCTTATTTCCAAACGACCCAAACCAAATCCTACTTTATCCTTGGTATACACTCCGCCAGTAAGATACTTGGCGGTATCACTAGGCACCGATGTATTGTTGATTCCTCTGAGGACCAATTTACCATCCCGCAGGGCATAGCAACTATCATAATCGCTCATACGACGATTCCAGTCTGCTCCTCCTCTGGGAATTTTAGACCATCTTGTGGTGTCCAATCCATTTGAACCATCAAAATTTTCGACCCAATCGGGTGCATTTTCTTGGGGAGTCCATTCGCTCCAAGACAAGGCCACACAAGCCATCAACAATACAATGGATATCATTTTTGTCATTCGCACTACTGAAATTTATTGGCATTATTTCACCTCGATATATGTTCGTGCCAAAAGTGGTTCGCCACTTGGAGTGACACCATCCAACACAATTTGATAGGTACCCGCGGCATCAGCTGTGTTAAAGGAAATCGTCGTTTCAGGTTTGTCCAAAACTACGTCTGGATTCCAAAACAGTACATCTGCCTTCTTGGTTTTATTTTTCTCGGAAGTATTTTGGCCCGCTTGCACCAATCCTGGATGCTTAAAGCTAAGAATGGCGATTTTGGTTTTCTTTTCGGTTTGCTTTTGAACACCGGTTTTGGTGTAGATGGCCACTATGCCATTACCTGCCCGCGCTCCATAAATGGCCGTTCTGGGCCCTTTAACAATGTCTATAAAATCGATTTCATGGAGACTCAGTCCCAAGACCGCCGAGCTATCCGTAGGCATGTTGTCAATCAAAATCAACGCTTGATTGTTCCCTTTTAAAGAACTATTTCCCCGCAGATATATTGCATTACCACGAATTGAAACCCCAGGCAACCTCCCTTGCAAGACATTGAGCAAACTCCCACTTCCAATAAGGGTTTTAGGAACCTCATCAAAGTCTACCGTATGCGAAGGATCCTTTATCAATAATCGACGCTTCGCATAATATTCTTTTTTCTTGGACTCATCTGATTCCACCTTTACTTCCTCAAGGATTATGGTATGGTCATCGGCATCCAAGGTGTAAACTTCCTTGCTATCGCCTTGGATGTTCCGCTTACCCTCGTTAAGGTTTAAGTTTGGGAACAATTCGTTCATTGCCTCGCCCACAGCCACCTGCTGATGCCCCACATTGTCCAATGAAATGAAAACATCTGACGTTTGCTGTTCTTTACTTACTTTTTTATGAGGACCCATGTTCAATTTTTTGGCTTGCAGGATAACCATGGTGGTATCAGGAAAATCCAGATTTCGGAACTCAAATCTTCCATTTTCATCGGTTTGAACCTGATCATAACCAATGGCATCGTCATTTTTATAGGAGAGGGACACCAAAGCCGGAACAGATTGGTGATCTACTGATTTTTTGATGGTTCCACTAAGGGTTACTCCTTTTTCCAAAACGGTTCTCTTTCCAGAAAAATGGGAAGATGTCCCCAATGAAGAACCATAGGTTCGAACATCTTTGGTCATCAGTAGTATATCCAAAAGCTGCTTGGCCTCGTCATCTTGAAAATCCAAATTTTGTGAGGCTGGGGCACTTGGTTCATCCACCTTAATGACCGAAAGAGAAGCCCTTCCCCTACCTTCATCAATAGAAGGGGCTAGATGGATGCGCAGACTCACCTTCTCTTGCTGCCCGAATTCCGATTTGGAGGGTAGCAACTGCACTTTGGAAACAGTTTCTTCCTGTTTATGAAACACCAAACGCTGACTGATCATTTCGCCCAAATTGTTGAAAAGGGTAAGCTGCACAACCCCATGTTGCAAATCTTCTTTGGGCAGTGTAACAATGGCCCCTGACTCCTGACCTTTTAAATTGGAATGTAGGATTGTCCCTTGTCGCTGCTCCGCAACAAATAAAAAACCATCGATACCCCGGCGAAAGGTAGAACTTATATTAATTTGAAAACGGTTTGGATGCTCTATTACTTGCATTACCACTCCCTCGGCATTGCTTCTGGGCAACTCAAACTCATGGAATCTTCCTTTGTGATGGATGAATGCTTTATAGGCGATACCATTTCGGGGCAACAATTGAAACTTGCCTACCCCCAGTTTGGTGGTGGCGATATCGCGCACTTTAATGTTATTGTCCTCTCTAATTTCTCCGGACACTTCCAATCCAACACCATTGGCGTCCATAACCTTAAAAGCAACCTGGTTGAGGTGTCCGTTAACAAGTTGCCCGCCCTCTGGAAAAAACGCTACATAAAATGGGCTTTCCAAAACTGGTGTAGATGCAGCCCTCGCAACCCTGGTGCTATCTGAGAGGGAACCGTCCAAGGTAAGGCATCCAAATTCAAAAAAAGATGGGTTTGCTGAATTCCCATATCCATAGAAAAAAGGGCTGCCCAGCAACAGTAACATTACGAAAAGTGTTCTGAGTATCATAGCGAGATTTTTTTTAATGCCCTGAAACAATGGCCATTATCCCAAATATACAAATTGATTCGCTAGTATAAAAGTCTACAAGCCTAGCGATACTGAAGAATCACCTTTCTGACATGGACTCGTTTTAGGCCATACCCCTTTTCTTCAAGGTAATCACGGTAATTTCTGGCCAGATACCAAACCTACCGGGGTAGCCAATAAACCCAAAACCACGGTTAACATTGATGAACTGCCCCATTTCTTTGTACAGTCCCGCCCAATACTTATACCTCCATTTAACAGGGCTCCACTTTACCCAACCGGGAATTTCAACCCCAAACTGCATCCCATGGGTGTGCCCACTTAGCGTTAAATGATAATGGTAATCATCCTGCAGAGCCACATCTTCCCAATGCGATGGATCATGGCTCAACAATATCTTAAAGTCATCACTAGCAATACCTTCTTTGGCTTTTTGAAGATCACCGGCCTTCTTAAATCCACCACGGCCCCAGTTCTCAACACCCAATAAGGCAATCTTCTGCCCATTTTTTTCCAAAAATCGATTTGAGTTTAAGATAAGGTCAAATCCCATTTCCTTTTGGAAAGTCTTAAGATCTTCCAAGTTTTGGGCTTTCGCTGCTTCTGAATCCCAAGAAGTATAATCGCCATAATCATGGTTGCCCAAGACTGAAAACTTACCATCCTTCGCTTCCAACCGGGAGAATACATCTTTCCAAGGAATCATTTCTGACGCCTTATCGTTCACCAAATCCCCTGTAAAGAAAATAACATCACTTTTCTGCTCATTGATCAGGTCAATCCCATAGGCCACTTTTTTGGCATCATCAAAACTACCGCTGTGCACATCGGATATTTGTGTGATTTGATACCCATCAAAGGATTCAGGCAAATCATCAAATTCCATTTCATATTTCAGGACCTGATAGTTGTACTTTCCCCTATACATTCCATACAGCATGGCACCAAAAGGTATAGCGGCCAAGCCTAGGGCCAAACCACTCAGAAACTTTCGTCTGGATGGAAAATAACCGGTTTCAGTCGGAGTACCACCCACAATTTTGTTATAACCGAATGCTACAAGGCGAACTACATCCTCAAGCAACAGAAAAAAACCAAGTACCAATCCCAAAAGAAAAAACGCCATAAAAATACCAGCAGCTACAGCTATGGTCCCCCTAAATCCTTCACCCGGCACATAGGCAATCACCTTAATGGCCAAGAACAACAAAGCTCCAAGAAATAGGATTCCGTAGGCCCAATGCATCCAAGGACTTTTAAATAAGGTCCTAAAGGCCTGAAAGCCATAGATGGCCAAAACAACGTATAGAATTCCTATGATGATAAGACGAGACATGCGATTTCTTTTTGCAAAACTATTGCTAAACTTCTAAAAAATAGGGTTTTTGGATTTATTTAACGGCTTGAACAATACGACGAACAACTACCTCATTTGTTACCGCCACCTCATCCTCTGCTAAATGTTTAGAAGAATTCATACTGATTTTCCCAGCAACATCTGCTGAATTTCCAAAAGAAGTTCCCGAACAATGTATCGCGCTCAGACCTATTGATTTAAACATTGGGGCATTCTGTGGTGCCACACCACCCCCGGCCATGATGGTCATCGAAGTTTGTTGCTGCCATGCTTCAAGATGGTTGATACCTTTTTCGGCCGATGTTTCTCCTCCCGAGGTCAAAACGGTATCCACGCCCATGGCTTCCAATTCAGTCAAAGCCACAAGCGGATTGGGTATCCATTCAAAGGCACGGTGAAACGTAAAATGTAGCGGTTTAGCCAAGGTGACCAGTTCCCGGGTCCGTTCCACATCCAAAGTACCATCTTTCAAAAGCACCCCGGATACAATACCCTGAACTCCAATTTTTTTGCATTGTACAATATCCGCTTTCATCACCTCAAACTCAGCATCGGAATAGGTAAAATGGGCACTACGGGGACGGATGAGCACATGGATGGGTATCTGTAGATTTTGTTTGACCAGCTCAAGTAAACCATGGGATGGGGTCACCCCACCAACCCCCAGTTCCGAACATAATTCAATACGGTCCGCCCCCGCTTTTTGGGCATTCAATGCCGATTCCAACGAATTGGCACAAACTTCTACAAGCATATTCCTATCTTTAAAACCTAAAAATAAACAACCCTTCAATGCAAAGACGAAAATTCCTTAAAAATTCAAGCCTTACCACTGCAGGATTGCTGTCAGTTCCCGTATTGGCCTCATGCAAAGATGAAAATAAGGCCCCCGAAACCGTTCCTCCCATCCAAGCCGTAAAACCCATTGCGGTATGCACCTGGAACTTTGGCAATGCCACCGCCAAAGCCTGGGAAGTATTGAACAGCGGAGGCTCCGCTTTGGATGCTGTGGAACAGGGTGTCATGATAGAAGAAGCCGATGTGACTAACGAAACGGTTGGAAAAGGGGGGCGCCCTGATCGTGACGGCAACGTAACCTTGGATGCCTGTATCATGGACAAGGACGGCAATTGCGGTTCCGTGGTCTACCTTCAGAACATCGCACATCCCATTTCCGTGGCCCGAAAAGTGATGGAAGAAACCCCCCATATTATTTTAGCGGGTAAGGGTGCCGAAAAGTTTGCCTACGAGCAGGGTTTTCAAAAAGAGGACCTGCTCACCGAAAGTACCCGAAAACAATATCAGGAATGGCTCAAGACTTCAAAGTACGAGACTACCATCAACATAGAGAACCACGATACTATTGGCATGTTGGCCATTGATGCCAACGGGGACATTGCCGGGGCCTGTACCACCAGTGGAATGGCCTATAAGGTCGCTGGTCGTGTGGGCGACTCCCCCATTATCGGAGCTGGATTGTACGTGGACAATGAAGTGGGCGGTGCCACCGCCACCGGAGTTGGCGAAGAGGTGATCCGTACCGTGGGCAGTTTTTTGATCGTGGAATTGATGCGACAAGGCATGAGCCCCCAAGAAGCTTGCGAGGTGGGTGTAAAACGCATCATGAAAAAAAATGAGGGCCGCAAGGATTTCCAAATTGGGTTCCTGGCCATCAACAAGAATGGGGAAACAGGAGGCTATTGCGTACATCCTGGGTTCACCTATCGCGAGTATAGCGAAAACGGCCACGAGAACAGGCAGGTGAGCAGTTTTTATCAAAAGTCGTAGGAGATACAAGACCGCTGTGCTTTAGAAACAAGACCGCTGCGCTTTTAGATTCAAGATGTCTTGACTCTTGGTTCCAGTTTCTTGCTTCTATTAAACCGCAATTCGTACTTTTAAAAACTGCTTATTGCTAATTGATCACTGCATTATTGCTTATTGATAATTGCTTACTGAACATTGTTAATTGACCATTGAAAATAATATGTCCGAACAAAAACGACTTTTTCTACTTGACGCCTACGCCTTAATTTTTAGGGGATATTATGCTCTCATCAAAAACCCACGGATCAATTCCAAAGGGATGGACACCTCCGCCATCATGGGGTTTGTGAACTCCCTTTTTGATGTGATCAAACGCGAACAGCCCGATCATCTGGCCGTAGCTTTTGACAAGGGTGGCAGTGTGGAGCGCACCGAACTCTTTGAGGATTACAAGGCCAACCGGGACGAGACCCCGGACGCCATCCGCATTGCGGTGCCCTACATCCAGGATATTCTTAAAGCCATGAAGATTCCGATTGTGGAGTTGGAAGGATATGAGGCCGATGACCTTATCGGGACGATAGCCAAACAGGCCGAAAAAGAAAATTACAAGGTCTTTATGGTAACCCCGGACAAGGATTTTGGGCAATTGGTGAGCGAGAACATTTTTATGTACCGCCCGGCACGAATGGGTAACGGCATAGAAATCTGGGGCATTCCCGAAGTACAGAAACGCTTCGGCGTGAAACGTCCGGAACAGGTGATCGATTATCTGGGAATGATGGGCGATGCCAGTGACAATATTCCCGGACTGCCCGGTGTAGGCGACAAGACCGCCAAGAAGTTTTTGGAAGACTTTGATTCCTTGGAAGGATTGTTGGCCAACACGGACAAGCTCAAGGGCAAAATGAAAGAAAAAGTGGAGGAAAACGCCGAACTCGGCCGTTTGTCACGCCAATTGGCCGAAATCAAAATTGATTGTGATGTGCAGTTCCACGCCGAGGATTACGAGATGTGCCCTCCCGATTCCGAAAAAGTACAGGAAATCTTTGAGGAACTCGAGTTCCGTAGGTTGAAGGAACAGTTTATTAAAATATTCTCCGGGGAAGCTGAGCCCAGCGCTCCCGTGACCAGCACCGAAACCGCCAAACAGGAGGCCAAAGTGGCCGGAAGCGGTCAATTCACCCTTTTTGGGGGCGACCCCGCCGAGGCTGCGGCCACCATCAAGGACCATAGCGGCCGAAAGACCGTTGCCGATGTGCCCCATTTTTATCAGACCGTGCAACATGGTTTGGGCATGGAACTGTTCTTGGAAATGCTCCTGAAACAGCCCACCGTCTGTTTTGATACGGAGACCACCTCCATCAACCCCTTGGAGGCCGAACTGGTGGGGATTGCCTTTAGCTGGTCGCCCGGCAAGGGATTTTACGTCCCCTTTCCCGAAGGGAAAAACGATGCCATGCCCCTCATTGAAAAATTGCGCCCCTTCTTTGAATCGGAAAAGATTGAAAAGGTGGGCCAAAACCTCAAGTACGACATCAAGGTGATGCAGAATTATGGCGTGGAGGTCAAGGGCAAGCTGTTCGATACCATGTTGGCCCACTACCTCATCAACCCTGATATGCGCCACAACATGGACGTACTGGCAGAGACCTACCTCAACTACACCCCGGTCTCCATTACCGAGCTCATCGGCAAAAAGGGCAAGAACCAGCTCAGCATGCGGCAGGTGCCTTTGGAAAAACAAACGGAATATGCCGTGGAGGATGCCGACATCACCTTTCAATTGGGGCTGCACTTTGCCCCGGAACTGAAAGAAGCCCATACGGACAAACTGTTCGAAGACATTGAAGTGCCCCTGCTCCGCGTCTTGGCCGATATGGAACGGGAAGGCATCAATCTGGATGAGGACTACCTAAAAGACCTCTCCACTGCCCTCGAGACGGACATTGCAGAACTGGAAAAGAACATCTACGAGCAGGCCGGGGAGCAGTTCAACATTGCCTCTCCCAAACAGTTGGGCGACATCCTTTTTGACAAGCTGAAACTGGTGGACAAACCCAAAAAGACCAAAACGGGACAGTACTCCACCGCGGAGGACGTGCTCTCCTATCTGGCCAAGGACCATGAGATCATCCAAAATGTGTTGGACTACCGCGGACTGGCCAAACTCAAGAGCACCTATGTGGACGCCCTGCCCAACGAGGTACAGAAAGAAACGGGCCGGGTACACACGGACTACATGCAGACCGTGGCCGCCACAGGCCGTTTGAGCAGCAATAACCCCAACCTGCAGAACATTCCCATCCGTACGGAACGGGGGAGACAGGTGCGCAAGGCCTTTATCCCACGGGATGAAAACTATGTGCTGCTCGCCGCGGATTACTCGCAGATAGAGTTGCGCATCATTGCGGCCCTGAGCGAGGAGGACACCATGATCTCCGCTTTTAAACACGGAGAGGACATCCACGCTTCCACGGCCTCCAAGGTATTCAATGTGCCGATTGGGGAAGTGACCCGCGAACAGCGTAGCAACGCCAAAACGGTGAACTTTGGGATCATTTATGGGGTATCGGCCTTTGGGTTGAGCAACCAAACGGACCTGAGCCGTACCGAGGCCAAGGACCTCATTGACACCTATTACAAGACCTATCCCAAACTGCGCAACTACATCAGTGAGCAGATAGATTTTGCCCGGGACCATGGCTATGTGCAGACCATTTTGGGCCGAAGACGCTATTTAAAGGACATCAACGCCGGGAACCAGGTGGTGCGTGGCGCTGCGGAGCGAAACGCCGTGAACGCGCCCATTCAGGGGAGTGCGGCGGACATCATCAAGATTGCCATGATCAACATCCACAAAAAGCTTTCCGAAGGAAAGTACAAGACCAAGATGTTGTTGCAGGTGCACGATGAATTGGTCTTCGATTGCTACAAACCTGAGCTGGAGGACATGAAAAAACTCATTAAGGCCGAAATGGAAAACGCCTATAAACTCTCCGTGCCCTTGGATGTGGAAGTGGGTGTGGGCAAGAACTGGTTGGAGGCGCATTGATTTATAATAATTTGTATATTGGGTCTTAGTTGTCATTTATAACCTCATGGCAATCAGCTCCAAAAATTATTATTTTGCAATTATAAGCAATGGTAGAAAAAGCATTTATAACGGCTGATGTTTTAGTATGGGCTAGAGAGTCTGCAAAAATCTCTGTGGAAAATGCTGCCAAAAAATCTTCCGTATCGCCTGAAAGATACTTGACATGGGAAAAAGGAAATGATTTCCCTACCATAAGACAAGCAAAAATCTTAGCAAAGTATTTTAGAAGGCCATTTTCTCTTTTATTCCTACCAGAAGTTCCTAAAGATTTCCATCCTTTGGAAGATTATCGCAGAAATGATTCCCTAGAACTGGATACGGCATCCTTGTTCATTATTCGAGATATCCAAGAAAAACAGAGTTGGATTAGTGAGCTCTATGAGGAAATTGGAGAAGAAGTTCTGCCCTTTGTAGGCAAATACACAATGAAAGATAACCCTGAAGTTATTGCGCAAAACATCTTGAACACTCTCAAAATCAATCCTGCCAACTATCAAAAAACACCTATAAATGAATGGATTGAGAAAGCAGAAATGGCAGGAATATTTGTTTCCCGTGCAGGTTACCTTCATTCAAAATTAACACTGAACAATGACTTAATACAAGGATTTGCAATTGCAGACAAGTTTGCTCCTTTTGTTTTTGTCAACTCAAAAAATAATTGGAAGGCTCCTCAGCTTTTTACCTTAGTCCATGAATTAGCACATATATGGATAGCGAAATCAGGAATATCCAATGAGACTGATATGGATTTAACGGACAAACCAAAATCAAAATTCCATCCTGTGGAATTATTCTGCAACCAAGTTGCAGCCAGTGCTTTAATGCCTAGAGAAATTATCATGCATTTAGGCAAAGATACTTTCGAGTCTCAAAATAAAGTCTTCAAACAGGCAAAAGAACTTGGTATCAGCTCTTTTGCTCTTTTGGTCAGAGCCTTGAACTTAAATTTAATCTCCAATACAGAATATCAAGAGTTAAAATTGGATGTCCAAAAGGAATTTGAAAAATTTTTAGAGAAGGAGAGGATCAAAAAAGAAAAACAAAAAGAAAGAAAAGGTGGGCCAGACACTTATTTACTTCGCTTAGCCAAGAACAGTAAATTATTCACTAGAATCGTTATGGACACTTTCAACAATGGCTCTTTGCAGCCTTCAATTGCCAGCAACCTTCTGAACACACAAACAAACAAATTCTCAAAATTTGAAAAACTGCTTACGTGATGTTCGAAAACGAGAAAGCAGTATATTGTATAGATGCCAACATTCTTATTCAGGCATGGCAGAAATATTACTCTCCAGAAATTTGTCCATCCTATTGGGATGTACTTAACGAACTAGGACGAAGAGGTATAATTTTCATCCCCGAACTAGTTTATGAAGAAATCAAAAAAGGAGAAGACGATCTCTTTGAATGGCTCAAAAAGAGTGACATTCCTATCAAAAAAATTGATGACCAGGTCACCCATTGCCTTAAACAAATTTATGAGTCGAACCCGAAACATAAATTCTTGGTATCCAGCAATGGAATTCACTCTTTAGCCGACCCTTGGGTAATTGCACACGCAATCAAAGAAAAAGCCATTGTGGTCACTAAGGAGACAAAGGACTTCTTTAAAAAGCAAACGAAGATCAAAATCCCTCACGTTTGCGAAAACATGAAGGTTGATTGGATTGACGATTTCGAGTTCATAAAGAAAATGAACATAAAGTTTATTTGTCAATCTGGATAAAACACAAATCTTCCCCCAAACCCAAATCCTACAAAATGCTATCTTTAGAACATGGACATTAAACTCACCAAAGCCGAAAAGATCAAAATCCTCAACGCTTTCGATATTTATGGCATCATGCAGCGCATTCTGTTGCGTGAGGACAAGATAGACCAGGACCGCGAGCACTTTTGGGTCATCGGGCTGGCCAACAACAACCGCATCCTCTTTATAGAACTGATCAGTCTGGGCACGGTGAACCGCGCCCTGGCCGAACCCATGGAGGTCTTTAGCCTGGCGCTCCAGAAAAGGGCCGTAAAGATCATTCTGTGCCACAACCACCCATCTGGCGAGCTGGTGCCCACCGAGGTGGACAAGGACATCACCGACCGCCTTATACAAGTGGGCATTATTGTGAACACCGAGGTGCTGGACCACTTGATCATTACCACCGAGAGCTACGTGAGCTTTAAGAACATGGGGCTTATGGAAGAACTGGCCGAAAGCACCCAGTACGTGCCCAACTACGTGCTCAAGGAACGCTACAAAAAAGAGGCCGCCGCCATGGCGCAACGAAAGGAAAAGTTGGAAATCGCCCGGCAGATGAAGGCAAAGGGTATGGACGTGGAGACCATTTCCGAAATCACCGGCCTTACAGTAGAAGAAGTGAAAAAGTTGCGGGGGAAGGGGAAATAGACAAAACACTTTCAATAAAATGAAGAAACTGCTCTACCTTATGTTTGGACTTTTTATTTCTGGTTGTTCTTCGCAGCCAAAGTTTCTAAATGAAGCTCAATACACAAAAAAGTATTTTAAGATTATTTCAAAAAAATATCCTGAAGTAATTTATGAAATCAAAGAACCTCTTGTCCTTAAAGCCAGTTATGGAAAAGGGAAATCAGTAACTCATTATTTGGACAATTCCTATCGTGAATACAAGCTGGACCCCAATGATTTGGATGATATTATTGAAAAATACACCAATGCATCGGCAGGTGTTTATACAAAAAGCAAAGAAATCGATATTAACCGAATTGTTCCAGTAATTAAACCGAGTGACTATTTTGAGCAGCTAAAAACGCTTGGAAATTCCACTTATGAAGATTTTAAAGTTCCAGAATTGATTTGGGAACCTTACAATGAAGATTTGATTATCGTTTATGCTGAAGACAGAGACAACAACATCAACTATTTTAATCAGGAGGAATTTGAAAAATTAGAAATCGCCAGAGATTCACTCTTGGAATTTTCAGTGAACAACCTTAGTAATATTGTGCCGAAAATTGAGACAGTTGGGGAGAACGGAAATTTTGGATTAATAGCTGGTGGAGACTATGAAGTGAGCCTTATGTTAATGACCAGTATCTGGACGAAGGAGAATTTTGATGTGGATGGTGAAATTGTTATCGCAATACCAAATCGGGATTTAGTTTTCATAACAGGCTCAAATGACAATGAGGCGATTGAAAAACTAAAAAATACAGTACAGGAAAGTTATGAAACTGGAAATCATTCAGTCTCTAGAAGTTTTTACAAATGGAATGGCGAAAAATTTGAAAAATTATAGGTTCGGAAACTGACAACGACCATGTTTCTTTTTTGATTTTCAATAAATCATCCCGGACCTCCTTAAATCCAAATCCCAAAAAATTTAAATCATGGAGTTGAACCAGACCAGCCCATAAGACCAACTTCCCTCCATGGAAACACAAAACATTGAACTCCTCTATTTTACCGGCAAAACCTGTGGGGTCTGCAAAGTGCTAAAACCAAAGTTGTTGGAAGCCGTTCAAGAAAATTTTCCCAAGGTGGCCATTCGTGTGGTGGATGTGGAGGAAGAAGTGGAGTTTACCGGGCAGTCCATGGTCTTCACGCTTCCGGTCGTAATCCTCAAGGCAGAAAACAAAGAAATGTACCGCTTTGCCCGCAGCTTTTCGGTGTATGAAGTCTTGCAAAAACTCAAGCGATTGAGTGGGGAATAGGGCCTTTTCCCCTGAAAAAAACTACGCTGCCATACCCCTAAAATTTCCATCAACGGATTGAACAATTTTATACCTTCAACTAAAAATTCAAGAGTATAAAATGATCCATCCAGATACAGAATTAAAGTTTATCAGCAATGAGATTGGCTATGGCGTAGTGGCCACCAAGTTCATCCCTGCGGGCACCATCACATGGGTCTTGGACCGCTTGGACCGCGAGTTCACCCCTTTGGAGCTCCAACAAATGGACCCCATTTACCAAAACATTTTGGACACCTACACCTTTCGCAACAACAAGGGCAATTACATCCTCTGTTGGGACAACGGGCGGTACGTGAACCACAGTTTCAACTCCAATTGCCTTACCACGGCCTACGATTTTGAAATCGCTATCCGCGACATACAGCCCGGGGAACAACTGACGGACGATTATGGCTACCTCAACATTCCCCTACCGTTTCGAGCAGCCGATGAGGGCACCCGCCGCAAGATCGTGTACCCGGACGACCTTCGGAAATACTACAAGGTGTGGGACAAAAAAATTGAAAAGGTGTTCGGACACATCACCAAACGGCAACAACCCCTTCGCCCCTTGCTCCCCGAAGCACTGTGGGAAAGAATTGAGGGCATTGTGGCCGGCAAGGAGGAACTGGAGTCCATACTTTCCAATTTTTACAACGGGGAAAGCCTATAAAATGCTTGTTTTGGCCATCCAATAGGTTTTTACAGTCCCGATCATTAGTATCTTTAGGGCAGTTCATGAAAGAAGTGCTGCAACATATATTGCCCAAGGACAAAGTGGAACAACTGCTCGCCATAGGTCAGGTGAAAACCCTACAAAAAGGCGATTACTTTGTCCGGGCGGGGGAAATCCCCAAAGGCTTTGGCTTTGTAAAATCGGGACTGTTCAGATATGTGTACATCACTCCCAAGGGGAACGAGTTCACAAAAGGAATCATCATGGAGCATGATTTTATCAGCTCCTACTCGGCCATGACCTCCAATGCCCCTTCCCATTTTTTTATCGAGGCGATGGAAGATGCCGAGATATTGGTCATTCCCTACCCAAAATGGCTCTTACTTTTTGAAACGGATGTGTTTTGGGTGAAATTCTTGTTGAAATCCATTGAAAAGGGATTTTCCAAAAAGGAAAAAAGGGAGCGGGACCTCTTGCTCTTGAATGCCGAAACCCGATATCTGGATTTTTTAGAGGAATATCCCAATATCGACAAAAGGATCAACCAGACCATTATTGCCTCCTATCTGGGCATACAGCCGGAAAGCCTCAGTCGCATCCGGAAAAATATGCACACTTAACATACATCAATGCCGTGCCGGTTCCACCGATTTACTTTTGGTGTGTATCAATTGTAAATGCAAAAAACATGAAACTATCCGGCAACACCATTTTGATCACGGGCGGAAGTTCGGGCATTGGCCTTGAACTCAGCAAACGCTTGATCAACAACCAGAACAAGGTCATTATCTGCGGGCGTTCCCTACAAAAGTTGGAACGGGCCAAAGCAGAGCTTCCCCAACTGGAAACCATCCAATGCGACCTTTCCCAAAAAGAGCAATGCAAAGCATTGGCCCTAGAAGTGATGGAGAAGTATCCTGAAACCAATGTACTCATCAACAATGCGGCCTTGGTCCATAAGGTTGATTTTCTCTCTACGGACCATATCATGGAAATGGCGGAACAAGAATTGGAAACAAATTTTTTGGCCCCGCTTCGGCTGATCCATTTTCTGTATCCGCAATTGCAACAAAACGCGGATGCACACATCATCAATGTAACCACGGGCCTTATTTATACCCCACGGGCCGATTATCCTTTTTACAATGCCACCAAAGCGGCCCTCCACTCCTTCACCCAAGTCTTCCGAAACAAAACGGAAACCGGCAAGGTACGGACCGTCGAGGTCATGTTCCCTGCGGTGAACACCCCATGGCACAAGGGAAATCCGCCCAAGATTGCCATCTCCACCGAAAAAGCCGTTGATGGAATGCTTGCAGGGCTACAAAAAGGCAGTCCCGAGGTGAGGATTGCCGGGGTAAAACTGCTCTACAAAATTTCAAGGATTGCCCCAAAGTTCGCTTTCAACAAAATAAACAGTCTTGCAGATGTGTGATTTCACACCCGCACAAACCCCTAAAATCAAAAAAGGCACCCCGAAAGGTGCCTTCTTCATTTGCTCAAAACATGTTAATTGCCAAAACTGTTGGCCAATCTGGGTTTGGGGCTTTTGCTCCCTTTAAACAAATCCGATAGCGGTTTAAAGTGTCGCTTCCACTGGTAGGGAGCAAAGTCAAACCATAATTTTGCCTCGGCCAATTCGTTTCCATCAATTTCAAAGCCATTCTCCACGGCAAAATCCAAACTTTCAAAGGTATTGGCAGATTCTTCCATTCCATCCCTATAGATGAACTGGTTGCCCCAGCCGGCCAAATAAAAGCGTAAAGCGGTATATCTTCCCTTGGGAAGGGCAAGCAGGCTCTTGGAGCGCAAGAAACATCCCGAAGGGATACCTTTAAGTACCACAGGGTTCTGTCCTGGGAAATCCACAACTTGGTGTTCTTTCCCATCCGCATCCACGGCTGCCAATTTTACAATGTTCAGGGTCATTTCAGAAACTTTGAGCGAGGTAGCGGCATTGTTTTTCATGATCAACTCCTTGCTTCCGTTCTGTGGCGCGTACCAATCGGCCATGATACTGGGCGTAAAAGGCACTGTACTCCATATTGTTGGATAAAATCTTGTCTTTTTCATAATCCTGTATATTAAAATTATACAAGGGCAAAGTTGCGGTGGATTTGAAATGCGTGCGTCCATAGAATTCACCAGTTTCTATGCTATATTACCCATATGATGGATTTTAGGCTTATTTTAGGTTAAAATTTTGTAAACCATCCTTTCTTTGTGACGCAACAACCACCCAAAACCTTATGAAAATCAACTACTTTTTCCTGCTTTTGGCCTTGGCTGCCGAAATCATCGGTACCATCGGTGGTTTTGGGTCTTCGGTCTTTTTTGTGCCTTTGGGCAACTTTTATTTTGATTTTTATTCGGTGCTGGGCATGACGGCCATTTTCCACCTATCCAGCAACCTGAGCAAGATCTTTTTGTTCAAGAAAGGGTTGGACAAAAAACTGTTGCTGTACATTGGGGTTCCGTCCGTATTCTTTGTGATTGCCGGAGGATTTCTCTCGAAGCTGGTGGATGGCTATGCCCTTACCGTGGTTCTGGGGATTTTCTTGGTGGTCTTTAGCCTGCTGTTCCTCATTAAAAAAGAGATTGTGGTGCTTCCCAATAAAAAGAACGCGGTCATCGGGGGAACGCTTTCGGGATTCTCCGCAGGGCTTTTGGGAACCGGCGGTGCCATACGGGGGTTGACGATGGCTGCTTTCAATCTGGAAAAGCATGCGTTTATTGCCACTTCGGCCTTTATTGATTTTATGATTGATTTTTCCCGGACCTTTGTCTACTATAACAACGGCTACATCGGAAAACAGGAACTCACCTACCTCCCCTTTTTGTTCGCCATTGGGTTGATAGGGACCTATTTGGGCAAAAAGATACTGGCGTACATTCCACAAGACAAATTTAGGAGCTTGAGCCTGCTGTTCATTCTCCTTATTGGTCTAGCAACCCTGATACAGATAATGGTGGCAAAGTGATTTAGCTTTCCTCATAATTCTCCCCTATTTGGTCCAAGACCTTTAAAAAGGTCTCAAATTCATTTGGCCCCAGATTTTTTACTGCCAATTTTCGCAATTGGAGCGCGTGCGGCAATACGAGGTCAATCACCTCTTGACCTTTGGGGGTAAACTCCAACTTAAATCGTTTTTGGTCGCCATCAAAACGGGTTTTGGCAATCCAGCCCTTTCGCTCCAACCCACCAATTACCCGTGAAGTTGTGGCCCTGTTCCGGAAATTGCTTCGGACAATGTCCCGTTGGCTGGCCTCATCGCCTAACTCATAGATGCGGTGTAAGATCACCCACTGCTCAATCGTCATTTCAACACCCAAGTCCTCAAAGGTCCTTAAATAGGCATCTTGAATCTTGCGGAGGACCAAATCCAAGTGCAATCCAATCCCCTGTATTTCATCTAGGTAGTTAAGCATCTGTTCTGTGTTCCCACAAAAATAGGAATTCCCTTTTTATAGCTCCTGCTCTTCCCTTGGACAGGGTTCCCAATTCTAGTTTAAAATTTAACGTGGAAAATAATTTCGTTTCCCAAAAATACTTATTTTTGTTGCATAGACAACAAAGTGATTTAACAACTAAAAATATTCATCATGGAGACATCTGCACTTACCAAAACATCTGATCAAGGGACGGATTTTATGCCCATCAATGGCACAGATTATATTGAACTCTACGTAGGCAACTCCAAACAAGCAGCCCATTTCTATAAAACCGCTTTTGGTTTCCAATCCTTGGCCTATGCCGGGCTGGAAACTGGGTTAAAAGACCGCGAAAGCTATGTGGTTGTACAGGATAAAATCCGATTGATCCTTACCTCCCCATTAAAAAGTGGCACAAAGATCGGCGAGCACATAGATACGCATGGTGATGGAGTAAAAGTTGTGGCCCTTTGGGTTGATGACGCTACCTACGCCTACAACGCGGCCATGGAACGTGGCGCCAAATCGTACATGGAACCCCAAGTGGAAGAAGATGCCACTGGTAAAGTGGTACGTTCTGGCATCTACACCTATGGGGAAACCGTCCATATTTTTGTGGAACGCAAAGATTACGATGGAGTATTCCTTCCTGGCTTCAAAAAGTGGGAAACCCCAGATTACAATCCCTCTTCCACTGGCCTAAAATATGTTGATCATATGGTGGGCAATGTGGATTGGAACAAAATGAACCACTGGGTTGGTTTCTATGAAAACGTCTTGGGCTTTAAGAACATCCTTTCTTTTGATGACAAGGACATTTCCACCGAATATACCGCCTTGATGAGCAAGGTGATGAGCAACGGTAACGGCCGTATCAAGTTTCCCATCAATGAACCTGCCGAAGGGAAGAAAAAATCACAGGTAGAGGAATACCTCGATTTTTATGAGGGGGAAGGGGTACAACACATCGCCGTGGCCACGGATGACATTATTAAAACTGTCCGGGACCTTAGAAGTCGTGGGGTGGAATTCCTACGTGTACCCGACACCTACTACGAGGCCGTGACCGACCGTGTTGGCAAAATAGATGAAGATATTGCCCCTTTGAAAGAACTGGGCATTTTGGTGGACCGTGATGATGAGGGCTATTTACTACAGATCTTCACCCGTCCCGTGGAACCCAGACCCACCATGTTTTTTGAAATCATTCAAAGAAAGGGCGCACAATCATTTGGAAAAGGTAACTTTAAGGCACTGTTCGAAGCCATTGAGCGTGAGCAAGAGCTTCGGGGCACATTGCATTAATAGTTGTAAATTATAAATATTGAATTTTAAGTAGGGCAGTGTACCCACTATTCAACACTTAGCACTGATAACTTAAAACTTAAAGAATGCCTATCTATCATAAACTCGGGAAAATACCGCAAAAACGGCACACCCAATTTGAGAAACCCAAGGGCGGGCTCTATTATGAGCAATTGTTCGGTACCATAGGTTTTGATGGGATGTCGTCCCTGCTTTACCATATCCATCGCCCTACACAGGTAAAGGAGATTGGCAAGGCCGTTGATGTACGCCCAAAAATTGCAGTGGACAAGAACATCACCAGTCGTAAACTCATTGGTTTCGATGTTATGCCCAAGGATGATTTTTTGGAATCCCGTGAACCACTTTTGGTCAACAATGATGTCCATATTGGACTGGCGGCTCCCAGAAAATCCCTTACGGAGTATTTCTATAAAAATGCCGATGCGGATGAGATGTTGTTCATCCATAAGGGCTCCGGGACCTTGAAAACCTTTTTGGGCAATATCCCTTTTGAATATGGGGACTACCTCATCATTCCCCGCGGAATGATCTATCAGATTGAGTTTGACACTGAGGACAATCACATCCTCTATGCCGAATCTTTTCATCCCATGTACACACCAAAACGCTATAGGAATTGGTTTGGTCAATTATTGGAGCATTCGCCATTCTGCGAACGGGACTATAAATTACCACAAGATTTGGAGGCCCATGATGAGACCGGGGAGTTTTTGATGAAGATCAAAAAGGAAGGCATGTTGCACCAATTGGTCTATGCCACCCATCCTTTTGATGTTGTGGGTTGGGACGGTTACAATTATCCGTACGGTTTTTCCATTCATAATTTTGAACCCATCACGGGCCGGGTACATCAACCACCACCAGTGCACCAAACCTTTGAAACGAGTGCCTTTGTGGTATGCTCCTTCTGTCCACGGTTGTATGATTATCATCCAAAGGCCATTCCAGCACCCTACAACCATTCCAATATAGACTCGGATGAGGTGTTGTACTATGTGGATGGTGATTTTATGAGCCGTACCGGAATTGGACCAGGATACATTTCCCTGCACCCCGCCGGAATTCCACACGGGCCGCACCCCGGGACCTACGAAGCCAGCATTGGTAAAAAGGGCACCGAGGAACTCGCCGTGATGATAGACACTTTTAAACCCTTGAAGATAACAGAGAATGCCCTCAAGATTGATGATGGCAAGTATTACAAATCTTGGGTAGAGTAAAATTAAAGTACTGCCATTTCGAAATGAGTCCTGATGACATCATATGGAATGAGATTTCTCACGTTCGTTCGAAATGAAATAAATAGATTCCCGCCTACGCGGGAATAATATAAACACCATATATGATCATAGATATCCCTGAAAATTCAGACTTTTCCATCCATAACATCCCTTTTGGGATTTTTTCCACCAAAGACCGAAGCCCACGGGCCGGAGTTGCCGTAGGAGACCATATTTTGGATTTGGTCGCGGTGGCGGAGTTGGACGTTTTTGATTTCAACGTGGCCGTTTTGGGGCGGGAAGACCTCAATGATTTTATCTCCTTGGGGAAAGAAATCACTTCAAGGGTCAGAAAGAAAATCCAATATTGGCTCAAGGACGATACTTCCCCATTGGCCGGCAAACCTGAATTGTTCGTAAAACAATCCGAAGCACAAATGCATATGCCGGTCTGCGTCGGTGATTATACCGACTTTTATTCCAGCATTGAACATGCCACCAATGTGGGCAAAATGTTCCGCGATCCGGAAAATGCCCTGCTGCCCAACTGGAAGCACATTCCTGTGGGCTATCACGGTAGGGCCAGTTCCATTGTGGTTAGTGGCCAACCCATTCACAGGCCTAAAGGGCAAACCTTGCCAAAAGACGCCAACACCCCTGTTTTTGGACCCTCCCAACGGCTGGACTTTGAACTGGAAATGGGATTTGTGGTGGGCAAGAACACTGATTTAGGCGAGAGTGTATCCACCAAGGAGGCCGAAGATTACATTTTTGGACTGGTGCTGTTCAATGATTGGTCTGCACGAGATATTCAAAAATGGGAATATGTACCATTGGGTCCATTCTTGGGCAAGAACTTCGCTTCTTCGATTTCCCCATGGATCGTTACTTTGGATGCTTTGGAACCATTCCGGGTGTCCGGACCTGAACAAGAGCCCAAAGTGCTCCCCTATTTGGTGTACGAAGGAGAAAAAAACTACGAAATCAACCTTGAAGTAGGTATTACCCCGGATGGAGGTGATGAAACCACTGTTTGCCATAGCAATTTCAAATACATGTATTGGAACATGGCACAACAATTGGCACATCACACCGTGAACGGTTGCAACATCCATGTGGGTGATATGATGGCCTCCGGCACTATTTCCGGAAAAGATGAAAACTCCTATGGTTCTATGTTGGAGCTGGCCTGGATGGGTACCAAGCCTGTACAACTGAACGATGGTTCCGAGCGCAAGTTCATCAATGATGGGGATACCGTGACCCTTCGCGGTTATGCACAAAAAGAAGCCATCCGGGTTGGTTTTGGAGCCGTTTCCACTAAAGTATTGCCCGCAAAATAAGTTTATGAGTTACAGATATCACATTGAGCGCAGTCGAAATACCATCTTAGTTTTAATCCATATCTCGACTGCGCTCGATATGACAGCAAAGTCAATCCCATGATCAAGACCGTAGACCCAAACCAGATTTCACAACCCGAACTCCACAATATCATGCTCACTGCGGTGGCCCCAAGGCCCATTTGCTTTGCCAGTACCGTGGATAAGGAAGGTAATGTAAACCTGAGCCCGTTCAGTTTCTTCAATGTGTTTAGTTCCAATCCGCCTGTGATGGTATTTTCTCCCTCACGTAGCGGTAGAGACAATAGCTTGAAACATACCCACGAGAACGTTAAGGAGGTCCCCGAGGTCGTCATCAATATCGTCAACCACGATATGGTGGAACAGATGTCATTGTCCAGTACCGCCTATGACAAAGGGGTAAACGAGTTTGTAAAGGCCGGTTTCACCCAAGTACCCAGTGAAAAAGTAAGACCTCCCCGCGTGGGCGAAGCCCCTGTTTCGTTTGAATGCAGTGTGATGGAGGTCATTGAACTAGCCCAAACCCCGGGAGCTGGCAACTTGATCATGGCCAAGGTTGAACTCATCCATATCAACGAAGCCTATTTTACCAACGGCGTTTTGGACACCGAAAAATTGGATTTGGTAGGCCGTATGGGAGGCAGTTGGTATATCAGGGCCTCGAAGGATGCCCTTTTTGAAATTCCCAAGCCTCTTCGCACCAAAGGTATGGGCGTGGATGCCTTACCCCAAGGCATTAAGGAAAGTGAGGTATTGACAGGAAACAATCTGGGACGATTGGGGAATATGGAACAGCTACCTTCCCAAGAAGATGTAACTCACATTTCCCAAGACCCAGAAGTAAAAACATTGTCCAAGATTGAATTGCACCATTTGGCACAGCGAATTTTGGAAGAAGGAAATACCCACAGGGCCATGTCCATTTTGTTGCACGCAGAAACCTTATAGTTCATGAAAAACGGAATAGAATCCATTTTTAAGGCCCATTTGGTGCCCAAAGAAGTATATAAAGGGGGTAAGAACATCCCTCCTTCCGACAAAAAAATATATAAACTTTCCTCCAATGAAAATCCGCTGGGAGCATCACCCAAAGCGGTTGAGGCCATAAAAAAAACCGCCGATCGGATTGATTTGTATCCTGACCAGACCGATGTCCGTCTCCGACAGGCCCTTGCCCAAGATTTTGATGACAAACTGAACGAAAATCAATTTCTCTGTGGGAATGGTGGCTCCGAAATCATAGATATGATTCTACGGGCCTTTA
Source organism: Flagellimonas alvinocaridis (assembly GCF_004916895.1). GTDB lineage: Bacteria > Bacteroidota > Bacteroidia > Flavobacteriales > Flavobacteriaceae > Flagellimonas > Flagellimonas alvinocaridis. The sequence goes on along the minus strand of NZ_SNTZ01000005.1, from coordinate 57,066 downwards.
TCAATGAAGGGGACGAGGTCATTTATTCCAATCCCTGCTTTTTGCCCTATTCGGTCTTTTCAAGGTGGTATGGCGCCAAACTTTTGGATGTTCCCTTGATGCAACCCGACTACACCTTAGATGTGGAAGGAATCCTCAATGCCATTTCGGAACGGACCAAGGTCATTTTTCTGACCAGTCCCAACAATCCCACAGGAACTTATATTCCAAAATCGGTGATGGATGATTTCATCTCCCGTATCCCCAAAAACATTGTAGTGGTGTTTGATGAGGTATACCGTCATTTTGCCGATGCCGAAGACTATGTGACCGCGCTCCCCTATGTGTTGGGCGGTCATAATGTGATAGGCTTGAACAGTTTTTCAAAAACCTATGGTTTGGCAGGCCAACGGGTGGGCTATTGCTATACCACTGCCAAGATTGCCAATTACATCCGGTTGATCCACAAACCCTTTTTGTTGCCCCAGACCTCGCTTGAGGCAGCTCTGGGCGCTTTAAGCGACCATGGGTTTATTAAAAAAACAGTCCAAACCGTACACGATGGCCGAAAGTTTTTGGCCAAAGCCTTTGATGAAATGGGAATTACCCATTGGGCCAGTCAAGCCAACTTTTTCATCATAGACCCTCCACTTCCTGAAATGGAATTTACTGATAGGATGATGGATGAAGGCATCATGGTACGGCCGGTCTCCCAATTTGGGGCTCCAGGAAAGGTGCGCATTACCATTGGTGACCACGAGGCCAACGAAGCCGTGGCCCATGCCGTTAAAAAAATTCTTGGCCTTCAATCATAGCACAAAGCGATAGGTAGCCTTCAACAGGAAAATGTTCTGTGGTTTCTGTCCAAAAATATTATCGTTCAAGCTGGGCAGTAATCCGTTTGTGGGGTCTCCATTACGGGACACGTCTTGGGACCACACCAAGAACAGTTCGGAACCTGGAATGTACTCCCATCGAATCACCAAATTGGAACGGAACTGCACAAATGAAAAGTCTGGATTGTCAAAGCTGAAATCTTCAGTACCGTCCAAATTTTCATCAACGGAATAAACATCATCCATCAATGCAACCTGATCTTGATCATAGGTCATAATCCTATCTTCAAACCGTTTGGCCGTGGCATCGGTCACATGTTTAAAGTTCGTATACCTACCTCTGGAAATAAAAGGTTGTCCCCAATATTGAATGGTAAGGTTGGGATTGATGGTATAATTCAATCGAATGGACATACTCAAGGTGCGCTGGTCAATCTCGCCATTTAGGTATCGGGGTGACCCGTTCACATCATCAAAATTATCAATGAACTGAAGCTTGTCGTGGTTGATCCGTAGCGAGGGAAAAGCCGAGACACTCAAGGCATTGATCGGTTGATAGGTTACCCCTCCCTCCATATAATAGGATTTGTATGAATTGTCCAACGCCTTTTGGCCATTATGGAAATAGAAAAACCGCATTTTCTTCCGGTTATCCGTCTCGATATTGTTCCAAAAGCTCACCCAGGGCGATAGCCGTAGTCTAGGGCCTCCCCGCAAGGCAAAGTTGGAATATTCAAGAGGTGCATAATTCAAACCAATATTGCTGAACCAATTGCCTTTCCAGTTTTGCCAGCTGTTGGTATTGAATTGCAAATAATTGTGATTACCCCCATAGTCCCAAGCGGTGTAATGGTTATAATTGATGCCCAATTGTCGAAACGTGTTGTCCGGTTTTAAGGTGCGGTAACCTACCCAAGTGTAGTGTCTAATATCATCGGACTGGCGTTGAAAGCCAATATCGTTGAGTTCGAGTTCCGGGGAACGCCAGGTTGCCCCACTTTCAAATCTAAAATTACCTTTACCGAGCTTCCCTATCTGAAGATTTCCCCCAGTACCGGTCAAGGAAGTCCTGGTTGAATCCAGCTCCAAGTAATCGGCATCAACACGGTGAAACAGGTGGGTGATGGATTCTTGGGTATTCTTGATGGAAGCTTCACCCCCTTTTACATGGCTAAAGGTGATGTTTCCCTCCAAGTACCAATCCCTATTATTCCATTGGTGCTTAAAATCGACTCCTCCTGTAAACGCGGATCTGTGTAAAAAGTCAAGGGCCTGGGGCAATTCTTCCCGATGGGTAGCCGTAAAGATACCTCCTATATATGAGTTCCGGTCATTGAAGTCTTTCTGCAATCTTCCCACAAAATAATTGGTCATGGGCTCCACCATCTCCTTTCTACGGTCACCGTTCACTCCCGAAATGGTGGCCCGTCTTTGGGCGGTGAAACTTTCCAAAACCCCAATGGCCCAACCATTCTTGGTCTTACCACTGAACTTGGCCGCTCCTATGATCGGAGTATTGGCCGGTTGGTCCACAAACTCACCATCTTCGGTATCGGGGCTTCCCTGTGGGCTTCTACCGATACGCCTCGAATAAAATATATTGTCGGAACCAAACGTGTTGCCGGCCTCGGATTGGGAAACATTAAAATCAAAAATGTTCTTGTTCTCCACAAAAAAGGGTCGCCTTTCTTGAAAGAAAATTTGGAATCCATCCAACGCAATGGCCGAAGGGTCCGCTTCCACTTGCCCAAAGTCGGGGTTTACCGTTAAATCCAAGGTAAGGTCATTGGTCACCCCTATCTTGGCATCCAAACCTACGGTAATATTGCTATCGCTGCCATCCTCAAAGGGATTCCCCTCCTCTGCTTCAAAGGTTTCGGTCTTGGCAACCGTGTAGGGCTGTATTTCCACTTGCCTTTGAGGTTCCATATTCTTTAGTCCATGCAATTCCCCAAACTCACTGGTCCAACCAGCAACATCCCTAGGCAAACGCTGCCACACGGAGCGCTCCTCGTTCCTAAAATACCTTCGCATCACCTGAAACCCCCATACCTGATCTTCGGCATGGCCAAACTTGATTTGACTGAGCGGTATCCGCATTTCGGCGGTCCACCCTTCCTCATCGGTATGGGTCTTTACATACCAGATGGGATTCCAACTGTCGTCCTCATCGGCACCATTGTTTGATCCAAAAACATCTCCCTTTACCCCTGCTGCGGTGACAATGAAGCCAAAAGAGGTTCGCTTATCCAAATAGCTGTCTATAAAAATGCCGATCCAATCTCCGTCAAAGCCATCCCTTCGGGACAATCGCTTTACAATTTTCCCTGGTTCGTCATCAAAACACCGAACACCTATATATAAAGACTTCTCATCATAGAGTACTTTGAATGCAGTCTGTTGACTAGGAGGAGTATTTTCATCTGGGCGTTGTTCTATAAAATCATCTCCCCATTGCACAAGATTCCATGAGGTATCATCCAAAACACCATCAATAATAGGTGCTCCCTCCTTATCCAGCGCTTGGGTCAAGTATTTCTTTTTGGGAACTACCGTAGTTGAATCTTGGGCCTGAATAATCTGAATAAAGAAGATACATAGAAGGGAAAGGCATGCTTGTTTCACTAGATTTATTTTTTGATTGATTGAGGTAAAGACCCATGAAGAAAGCAGCAGTTACAGTTTGAGATGACTTTATATTTTTTTTAACAAAAGATGGTGGATTTAGCCGTGGTTTTGCCTCTCTTCCATATAAAATGGAAAAAGCAAAAAAATATTCCCAATCAACCATTTGTAATTCAATCTAATAATTGTACATTTGCAGCCCGTTTATCGGGATAGGTTATTAAATCAATACTATTAGAGCAGTGGACACATTAAGTTATAAGACTATTTCCGCCAATAAATCTACCGTTGACAAGCAATGGTTATTGGTTGATGCTGAAGGACAGACATTGGGTAGATTGGCGTCGAAAGTAGCCAAATTGCTTAGAGGAAAGCATAAAACCAATTACACTCCCCATGTGGATTGCGGAGACAATGTTATTGTCATCAATGCCGAGAAAATCAATTTGACCGGCAATAAGTTGGATGACAAAGTATATTTGAGATATACAGGATATCCAGGTGGACAGCGCTCTGCTTCCGCTAAGGATGTTTTGGAAAAGCACCCTGAGCGAATCATTGAGAATTCGGTGAAAGGAATGTTGCCCAAGAACAGACTTGGCGCCGACCTTTTCCGAAACCTAAAAGTATATGCTGGTTCTGAGCATGGACAAGAAGCACAAAAACCAAAAGCAATAAACTTAAACGACTACAAATAATGGAAGTGGTTCATAAGATTGGTAGAAGAAAAACTGCTGTGGCAAGGGTATACGTTTCTGAAGGTAAAGGAAACATTACCATCAACAAAAGAGATTTAAACGATTACTTCACCACGGCCACTTTGCAATATAAAGTAAAGCAGCCTTTTGCCCTGACAGAAACTGAAGACAGCTATGATGTTAAGGTAAACGTATATGGTGGTGGAATCACCGGCCAGGCTGAAGCCGTTCGTTTGGCTTTATCCAGAGCCATGTGCGAAATAAATGAAGAGAACAGAAGCGTTCTTAAACCAGAAGGACTCTTGACCAGAGACCCAAGAATGGTGGAAAGAAAGAAATTCGGACAGAAGAAAGCCCGTAAGAAATTCCAGTTCTCCAAACGTTAATATTTCGGTGCAGTTGCACCTATATATAAGTTCATTGAAAACCCTGAATTTATTTTCAGGGTTAAATTTTTAACCAAGTTGTCGTTGTTCCAAAAGGAAAAAAATCGACTTTTTGGAATTTAGTTTAGCATCTAAATGGAGAGGGCGAACTTTTGTGACCACCTCTTTATTGCTACTACAACGGAACGTAAACTAAGTACAAAAAATGGCAAGTAAAATCGAAGTCAAAGACTTATTGGAAGCAGGTGTGCATTTTGGACACCTAACCAGAAAGTGGAATCCCAACATGGCGCCCTACATCTATATGGAGCGCAACGGAATCCACGTTATCAACCTTTATAAAACGGTTGCTAAACTAGAAGAGGCCAACGAGGCCCTAAAGAAAATTGCCGCTTCTGGCAGAAAAATCCTTTTCGTAGCCACAAAAAAACAAGCCAAGGATATTGTTGCAGACAAAGTATCCAAGGTAAACATGCCGTACATCACTGAAAGATGGCCCGGTGGTATGTTGACCAACTTTGTAACCATTCGTAAGGCCGTTAAAAAAATGGCTGCAATTGATCGCATGAAAAAGGACGGGACTTTTAACACCCTTTCCAAAAAAGAAAGATTGCAAGTAGACCGTTTACGTGCAAAACTGGACAAAAACTTGGGCTCAATAGCTGATATGACCCGTTTGCCAGGTGCTATCTTCATAGTGGACACCATGCGAGAGCATATAGCCGTAAAAGAAGCCCAAAAATTGAACATTCCCATTTTTGCAATGGTGGATACCAACTCAGACCCAAGACCTATTGATTATGTGATTCCTGCCAACGACGATGCAGGTAAATCCATAGAAGCCATCTTGGAGGAAGTAACCAAAGCAGTTGCTGAAGGTTTGGCCGAGCGTAAAAATGACAAACAAGACGATAAGGAGGAAGAGGAAGAAGTAGTTGCAAAAGCTGTTGCTGCTGAAGATGATGACGATGATGCAACAGAAGCCAAAGCTCCAAAAAAAGCTAAGCCAGCCCCTAAGAAAGAGGAACAAGCCCCAAAGGCCAAAGCCGCAAAAGCCGATGACCTTACCAAAGTAGAAGGTATAGGACCTAAAGCAGCAGAGGCAATTGTAAGCAGTGGTATTGGAACCTATGCTGAACTGGCAAAAGCTGACCCAGAAAAAATCAAGGAAATCCTAACCGAAGCCAGTTCAAACTTGGCTCATCTAGACCCAACTTCATGGCCAAAACAAGCAAAATTGGCCGCTGATGGCAAATGGGATGAATTGAAAGAATGGCAAGACAGTGTAAAAGGTGGGGTTGAATAAACCAACGCTGATTTAACATTGTCCTAAAACAAAACACCTTTATAGTGTTTTACTTTACATAAATTTTAAAAGCATAAAAAATGGCAAAGATTACCGCCGCTGAGGTAAATAAATTAAGACAGACTACTGGAGCCGGAATGATGGATTGCAAAAAAGCTTTGGTCGAAGCCGAAGGTGATTTCGACAAAGCAATTGAAATCCTAAGAAAGAAAGGCCAAAAAGTTGCAGCCAACAGAGCAGACAGGGATTCTTCTGAAGGTGCCGCAATAGCAAAAGTAAATGGTGATGCCACCCAAGGTGTAATTATTTCATTGAATTGCGAAACTGATTTTGTTGCCAAAAATGAAAGCTTTGTAAAATTAGCCAATGATTTGGCTGATTTGGCCTTGGGCCAAGATAGCAAAGACGATTTTCTTGCTGCCTCTTTTGATGGAATGACAGTTGCCGATAAACTGACCGAACAAACTGGTGTTATCGGTGAGAAAATAGAGATTGGAAGTTTTGAGAAATTGAGTGCTCCTTTCGTTGGTTCATACATCCACGCCGGGAACAAAATTGCCACTTTGGTTGGATTGTCCGCCAATGTTGATGGTGCCGCTGACGCTGCAAAGGATGTAGCGATGCAAGCAGCCGCAATGAACCCTGTTGCACTTAACGAAGAAGGTGTTGATCAATCTGTAATTGACAAGGAAATTGAAATTGCAAAAGATCAATTGCGTCAAGAAGGAAAGCCAGAAGCCATGTTGGACAATATCGCCAAGGGCAAATTAAAGCGTTTCTTCAAGGACAACACTTTGGTAAACCAAGACTTCATCAAGGATAGCAAGCAAAGTGTAGCCCAATATGTAAAGTCAGTAAATGCTGATTTGCAAGTAACTGGCTTTAAAAGAGTAGCTTTGGGATAATCAAACCCAACGATTGTTAAAAAAAACCGCTTTCATTTGGAAGCGGTTTTTTTATTTCCATCCAACAAAATCAAGACCTTTAGCCTATCCACCCCATAAATAATTTTGATTATTTTTGTCCGAACTTCAAGATACCTTCAATGCAATACAAAAGAATTCTATTAAAACTCAGTGGCGAGGCACTCATGGGCGAACAACAATACGGTATTGATGCCAAGCGATTGGCTGAATATGCCGAAGATATCAAGTCTGTGGTAGAAAAGGGCATTGAAGTAGCCATTGTGATTGGTGGCGGGAACATTTTTAGGGGTCTTTCGGGAACAAGCCAAGGAATGGATCGTGTTCAAGGAGACCATATGGGCATGTTGGCCACCGTAATCAATGGACTGGCCTTGCAAAGTGCTCTGGAGCATCAAGGTGTTGAGACCCGCCTACAATCGGCAATCAAAATCAATGAAGTAGCCGAACCATTTATCAGAAGAAGAGCTATTCGGCATTTGGAAAAAGGAAGAGTTGTCATATTTGGAGGGGGTACCGGTAATCCGTATTTCACAACAGATTCCGCAGCAGTATTGCGGGCCATAGAAATTGACGCAGATGTTATTTTAAAAGGCACACGGGTTGACGGAATCTATACCTCAGACCCGGAAAAGGATAAAAATGCCACGAAATTTGATTCCCTATCTTTCAAGGAAGTACTATCCAAAGGCCTTAAAGTAATGGACACCACTGCATTTACATTAAGCCAAGAAAATGAACTTCCCATAGTGGTATTTGATATGAACACACGGGGAAATCTTATGAAAATAGTTTCAGGCGAAAATATTGGGACCGTGGTCAACATTTAAGTTGGCACACGCTTTGATTTCAGACAGTTAAACTTAAAAAATTATGGACGAAGAAGTAAAATTTGTACTTGACAGCACTAAAGAAAGCATGGATGCCAGTATCACCCACTTAGAGAAGGCTTTGGTAAAAATACGTGCCGGAAAAGCAAGTCCAATGATGCTATCTACCGTTATGGTGGAGTATTATGGTTCCAAAACCCCACTTTCCCAAGTATCCAACATCAATACCCCCGATGCAAGGACTATTTCTGTACAACCTTGGGAAAAAAATCTTTTGGGTGAAATTGAAACCGCGATTATGAATGCCAATCTAGGATTTAACCCTATGAACAATGGCGAAATGGTTATTATCAATGTACCACCTTTGACAGAGGAAAGAAGAATTCAGCTTACAAAGCAAGCCAAAAGTGAAGCAGAAGATGCCAAAGTAAGTATTAGAAGTGCCCGACAGGAAGCCAATAAAGAGCTTAAGGCTTTGGACATCTCCGAAGATTTATTGAGCAATGCCGAAGTCGATGTACAGGAACTGACCGATTCGTACAGCAAAAAAGTAGACTCCATTTTATCTGTAAAGGAAGCCGAAATCATGAAGGTGTAAAACCAAGGTATAGATTGTCGGCTTTCCTAGGAACACAGCTGATCATTTTTTACCTTTGCGCCCAACAAAACCCAAATGGTAGCAAAGCTCACTAAAGGATTTTGGCCTAAGGTCGCACGGATTATTCTTCGCAATAGGATTCTGATACTTATTGCCATTGCAGGATTCACTGTTTTTTTGGCCCTTCAGTGGAAGAACATGCAGTTTTCCAATACTGAGGCCAACATACTTCCGGACGATCATCCTGCTTCGATAGAGTACAATGCCTTTACCAAAATTTTCGGTGAAGAAGGAAACGCCATTGTATTGGCTATTCGGGACTCTGCTTTGTTCACCCCTCAAAACTTCAACCGATGGAACAAGCTCAGTAAGCAATTGGAGGCTTTCCCTGAGATTGATTTTGTTTTATCCACGGACAATCTTAAGGTACTTGTCAAGGACGATGAAACGCAGGCTTTTGTCATGGAGCCCTTCATCAAAAACCCTCCAAGGACCAAACAGGAAGTTGATTCACTCACCAACCACCTCTTCAACGAATTGCCCTTTTATGACAATCTAGTATACAATCCCAAAAGTGGCACTATACAGACCATTGCCTATTTGGACAAGGATATCATGAATACAGCGGTACGCAATGAGTTCATCCTAAATGATCTTGGCGACTTGGTCAAAGGCTTCGAAGATGAAACCCAATTGGATGTCAGGGTATCCGGCATGCCCTACATACGCACTTGGAACACAAAATCCATCGTGGATGAAATAGGTATTTTTATTGTTGCTGCCCTTTTGGTGACCTCAATCATCTTTTTCTTTTTCTTTCGGAGTTTCCGTGCCACGTTCATTTCCATGTGCGTGGTGATCATTGGAGTGATGTGGGCCTTTGGCTTTTTGGGACTTTTGAAATACGAAATAACCATACTCACCGCGTTGATTCCGCCCTTGATCATTGTGATTGGAATCCCCAATTGTATTTTCCTGATAAACAAATACCAACAAGAGGTCAATAAACATGGAAATCAGGCCCTGTCGCTTCAACGGGTCATTTCCAAAATTGGGAATGCCACGTTAATGACCAACATCACCACAGCTTCCGGCTTTGCCACCTTTATTATTTTGGATAGCGATTTGCTTAAGGAATTTGGTATTGTAGCCTCTATCAATATTGTTGGGATTTTCATTCTTTCCCTATTGATTATCCCCATTGTCTACAGTTTTATGCCACTTCCCAAGACCAAGCACTTAAAGCACCTCAACAAAAGATGGATAGACTTTTTTGTCAATTGGATGGAGCGTATGGTGCGCCATCACAGAATAGCGGTCTATATTACCACAGTGGCAATTTTGATACTGAGCATTGTGGGAATCTATCAAATAAAGATTACAGGAAGCAGAATTGAAGATCTTCCAAAAAATACCCATTTTTTTAAGGACATTCGGTTTTTTGAACAAGAATTTGACGGTATAATGCCCATGGAGATTGTGGTGGATACCGAGCGTAAAAACGGAGTGATCAAACCTGCCACTCTTAAACGGATGGACCAACTGGGTATGGCCATTGACGAAATTCCCGAACTGTCCAGACCCATTTCAGTTGTAGATCTGATCAAATATTCCAAACAGGCTTTTTACAACGGCATCCCAAAATACTACCAGCTGCCCACTTCCCAAGAGAATACGTTTATTATGGACGCTGCCCGCAAATCTTCGGGCAATGACAATCTTTTGGAAAGTTTTGTGGACAGCACGGGACAAACGGCACGTTTGACCACCTTTATGCGAGATGTAAAAATAGACCGTATGGAGGAGATTGAGGAAGATGTACTACAAGCCATCGCCAAATTTTTCCCATCCGATCGATACAAGGTTTTTATGACCGGCAAGGCCCTATTATTTTTAAAAGGCACCAAATATCTGGTCAAAAATTTATTGCTCTCGCTAGCTTTGGCCATTGGTTTGATCTCACTTTTTATGGCCTATCTCTTCCGCTCGTTCCGAATGGTAATTATCTCTTTGGTCCCCAACCTGCTTCCCTTGGTGATAACAGCCGGGGTGATGGGGTATCTGGGTGTACCCATAAAGCCTTCCACCATTTTGGTATTCAGCATTGCCTTTGGTATTTCGGTTGATGACACCATTCACTTTTTGGCCAAGTACCGTCAAGAATTGGCCACCCACAAATGGCATATCAAAAGGTCGGTTTACGCTGCCTTGCGGGAAACCGGGGTAAGCATGTTCTATACCTCCATTGTATTATTCTTCGGATTCTCGGTATTTATCATTTCAAGTTTTGGCGGAACAAAGGCTTTGGGAGGATTGGTATCTGCCACACTTCTTTTTGCAATGCTTTCCAATTTGATTCTTTTGCCCTCATTATTACTTTCTTTGGAAAGAAGCATTGCCAACAAACAGGTCCTTAAAAAGCCTCAAATTGATATTCTGCCCAAGGAAGAGGACGGCCCAAAAGACAAATAATCCACGGAACAGCTATAAATTAGGCCATTCCATTGCTTTCATTTTTTATCAAAAACCTATCTTTACCCCTTAATTTACGATAGCCTTATAATGAAGTCTTATTCCATAAAAGAATTGCTTGAAAAGCAACCCGTAGGAGAACCTGTTGAAGTAAATGGATGGGTAAAAACATTTAGGAGTAACCGATTTATTGCCCTGAACGATGGTTCAAGCATACATAATCTGCAGTGCGTTGTCGATTTTGAAAATTTTGACGAGACCCTGCTCAAACAAATCAGTACTGGAGCAGCTTTAAAGATATCCGGCACCTTGGTGGAAAGCCAAGGAAAGGGACAAAGTGTGGAAATCCAAGCCACGGATGTATTTGTGCATGGTACGGCCGATCCAGAGACCTACCCCATTCAACCCAAAAAACACTCTTTGGAGTTTTTACGGGAAAAGGCACATTTAAGGGTCCGCACCAACACATTTTCAGCAGTAATGCGGGTACGTTCAGCACTATCATTCGCCATTCACAGCTATTTTCAGCAAAATGGATTCTATTATTTCCACGCACCTATCATTACTGGTTCCGATGCCGAAGGAGCTGGCGAGATGTTCCGGGTGACCACTTTGGATACCCAAAAACCTCCTGTTGATGATAGCGGCAATGTGGATTATAGTGAAGATTTCTTTGGAAAAGAAACCAACCTTACCGTCTCTGGCCAGCTAGAGGCCGAAACCTATGCCATGGCCTTGGGTAAAGTATACACCTTTGGTCCCACGTTTAGGGCCGAGAATTCCAATACCTCCAGACACTTGGCAGAGTTTTGGATGATAGAACCTGAAGTGGCCTTCAATGACTTGGATGCCAACATGGACCTTGCCGAAGATTTCATCAAATGGATCATTCAATACGTGTTGGATAACTGTTGTGATGATCTTGAGTTCTTGGAAAAACGTTTGTTGGATGAGGAGAAATCCAAACCCCAAGCAGAGCGCTCTGAAATGAGCCTGACCGAGAAACTGAAGTTTGTGGTCGAGAACAACTTTAAGAGGGTTTCCTATACCGAAGCCATCGATATTTTGCGGAACAGCAAGCCCAACAAGAAGAAGAAATTCCAATATCCCATTAATGAGTGGGGTGCCGATTTACAGAGCGAGCACGAACGCTTCTTGGTGGAAAAGCATTTTAAGTGCCCAGTAATCCTTTTTGATTATCCGGCCAATATCAAGGCTTTCTATATGCGTTTGAACGAAGATGGCAAAACCGTACGTGCCATGGACGTGCTTTTCCCAGGTATTGGGGAAATTGTTGGAGGTTCCCAAAGGGAAGAACGTTTGGATGTGCTTCAAGACAAAATCAAAGCGTTGAATATTGATGAAAAGGAGCTTTGGTGGTACTTGGACCTGAGACGATTTGGCACGGCCACACACAGTGGTTTTGGGCTTGGTTTTGAACGTATGGTGCAGTTTGCAACCGGAATGGGAAACATTAGAGATGTTATCCCGTACCCTAGAACTCCTCAAAATGCGGAGTTTTAATTGGAATTCTTAATTTTATAAGTAGGAAGATTGTAATTCAATCCCCATGCTAAAACAACATCTACAGTTTAAGCTTTCCCAGAAACTGTCTCCTCAGCAGATTCAGCTCATGAAGCTCATACAGCTCCCTACTCAGGCTTTTGAGCAACGTTTGAAGCAGGAACTGGAGGAGAATCCCGCCCTTGAAAGTGGAAAGGCGGAGAGCGATACTATGGATGACGGATTCGATGACACCTATGATGACTCATCGGACAATGAGTCGATATCCGCTGAAGATATCAACATTGATGACTATCTAAGTGATGATGAAATTCCGGATTATCGTACCCAAACCAGCAACTATAGTCCAGATGATGAAGAAAAGAGCATTCCCTATGCTGCTGGGATTTCCTTTAATCAATATTTGATCAACCAACTCAATACGGTTTATTTGGATGATGAGGAATGGGCCATTGCGGAATTCTTGGTAGGGAGTGTTGATGAAAGCGGCTATATCCGTAGACCACTTCCCGATATCATGGATGATTTGGCCTTTACCCAAAACATTTATGTGGATGAGAAAAAGATTGAATCCGTTCTTAAAGTGGTCCAAGAATTGGACCCCCCAGGTGTTGGCGCTCGTTCACTGGATGAGTGTCTTATCATCCAACTAAAACGCAAGGAACAGAAGCCTTCGATTGAATTGGCCATCAATATATTGGAAAAGTCTTTTGATCAATTCACTAAAAAACACTATGCCAAGCTCATCCAAAAGCACCATATTACCGAAGATGAACTTAAAGAAGCCATTGGGGAAATTGAAAGATTGAATCCCAAACCAGGAGGTTCCTACTCGGGCAATACCCGAATGATCGAGCATATTGTTCCCGATTTTTCCATAAGAATTGTGGATGGGGAACTGGAACTCACCCTGAATGGGAGAAATGCCCCTGAACTGCACGTATCCAAAGAGTACAGTAATATGTTGCAAGGATACAAGGACTCTAAGGAAAAATCCAAATCGCAAAAAGACACCGTTCTTTTTATAAAGCAAAAACTGGATGCTGCCAAATGGTTCATAGATGCCATTAAGCAACGCCAACAGACCCTTTTCATCACCATGAACACCATCATGAACTATCAAAAGGAATACTTTTTGACCGGTGATGAACGAAAATTGCGCCCCATGATCCTAAAGGACATTGCTGACCAAATAGACATGGATGTCTCCACGGTATCCAGGGTGGCCAACAGCAAATATGTGGACACTCCTTATGGCACCAAGCTCATTAAGGATTATTTTTCCGAGGCCATGAAAAATGAGCAAGGGGAAGATGTGTCCACCAAAGAAATCAAAAAAATATTGGAGACCGTTATTGGCGACGAAGAAAAGAGAAAGCCGTTAACGGATGATAAACTGGCAAAAATCCTTAAGGAACGAGGCTATCCAATTGCCCGTAGGACCGTGGCCAAGTACAGGGAACAATTGGGAATTCCTGTGGCCCGGTTAAGAAAGGAAATCTAATGCGCCATTTTTTCAACATTGTTTCCTACTTGTTCCACCCGTTGTTTATTCCGGTTGGTGGCACCGTTCTTTACTTTCTTATTGCCCCTTACAGCACTTTGGAGATTCAGAGCGGCAACATCCTACCTATTTTTATCCTAACGGTGATCATCCCCATCATTTTTTTTCTTATCCTGAAAAATTTGGGGATCATCAATTCCATCTTCCTCCCCACCCTCCAAGAACGCAAATACCCGCTCTATATAAGCTGCGCCTTATTTTTGATGATATTATATAAGGTGATACCCAATAACTACGTACAGGAGCTCTTTTACTTTTTCACCGGACTTTTAACCGCCACAGCAACCGCGCTCATCTTATTGTTTTTAAAGTTTAAGACCAGCATGCATTTGCTGGGCATGGGTAGCATATTGATGTTTATGATCGGACTTAGCATCCATTTTGAGGTAAACATTACCCTTGGTATTAGCCTCTTCACACTATTTACGGGTTTGGTGGCCACATCACGATTATATTTGAAGGCCCATAGCAAGTCTGAACTGCTTATTGGGTTTCTTGTTGGACTTTGCTCCCAACTAATCATACTGAAATATTGGCTATAGAATGTAGAAAATTAGCCCAATTCGCAACGCCCTCATGTCTACGCTCTCCCCGCTTTGTAACTGAACACTTTCTTCGAGCAATGGGTTTAGACCATAGTAGGCATGGATATTCCACGTATTGTAACCAAAATTGAGTATTAGCCCATACTGAAACTGTTGTACATCTGTATTGGAGAAACTTGTTGAGCCACTATCCATAACCAGTTTAGATCGTCCTGAAAACACATATCCGAATTTCATTCCGGCGTAGATACGCCAAAATTTATATTCTTCAGGTGTTGAGGTCCTCCAACGTAGCTCCACGGGAAACTCCACCGCATGGGTTTCCAATTTACTACGCTTGAAATCAGCTTGATCCATAACCTCATAGAGTATTGCATCTCCTTCTTTGGCAGCTACAATAGTACTATAATAGGAATTGACCGCATACCCAAGCCCAATTCCCAAACCTACAGTTCTTTTCAGGTTAAGGGGTATATCCTTTATAAAACCGGTCTGCAAGTTATAGGAAAGGTTACGCTGTACCGTATTATTGGGTCTGTTTAAAAGCAGATTATATCCCAATCCGATATAGAATTGATCTTCCAAATATCTGGAAAAATCTTCTTTATCGGCAGTTTCTACATTTTGTGCCCAGATATTTACCGGAGCCCAAATTAGAAACAGTCCCAAAAAACAATAGATAACTCCTTTGCGCATCATTATACATTTGAACAAAAAACGCTCCAAATTTATAATTTGGAGCGTTTCCCACTAAATCTAAGTTATTGTTTACTGCAAATTATTGAAAGCATCGCCTTCATAGGTCGTATAGTTGACCTTTAGGGCATTTACTTCTCTAAGTTGTTGCTTAATATCGGTTATAAGACCCATATTCGCATTTTTGTCAACCTTTAGGGCAGTAGTCAATACATTTTGAAGTTCCTGCGGTTTATTGGCACGTTCGGCCAAGATGTATGATCCAACTTCATCAACATTCGCAAACTTGTCATTCAATTGGATCCTTGGTTCTGTTCCAAATACACTTTGATATTCTTGGGTTGGTTTTCCAACGTAGATATAAATCACACGATCTTTTTTCTCCAACTTTTTGATTTCCGTTGCATTTGGAAGTGTATTCTCAACCAACAGGGAACTATCTTTCATGGTGGTCACCGTCATAAAAAAGAACAGCAACATAAAGACAATATCAGGAAGTGAAGCAGTTGAAACCGCTGGCAAATCCCCGTCTTTCTTTTTTGTAAACTTAGCCATACTATAGTTTTAATTGGTTGATGTTTCTGCTTCAGAAAGCTTCTGTGGAAACATATCTTGAATACGCTTTACCTTATCCTTCAAATCATCCCGAACTGCAGATGGCGTTTCTGGGTTTAAATACTCAGCCTCCATTTTTGTAAAATCCTGATTGTACAGACGCTGGGCTTCCCGGTTACGCAAATCGTTATAGGCACCTACCAATTCGTTTTGAACGGTTATATAAGTACTGTATTTGGTCTCCCGGTCATTCTTTAAAGAAATAATCGCTTTTGTTGGGTTATCTGATGAAGCTGCATCCTTTCTACCCTTACAGTAGTTACAGCTCCCATCCGCGTTGTTCTCCAGAAATGCTGTAGCCGCATTTCTTAAGTTCTTCAGATTCATCAATTCGTCCTCCACTAGCAATTGACCATTCTTGTTGATATTCACCGTAAAAATGTTCTTCTGCTTGATGATTACGTCTTCTTCGGGCGGCTCAATGGGCGGTAACATACGATCCAATCCTGCATCAGTTTCAATGGTGGTGGTCACCAAGAAAAATATCAACAAGAGGAACGCTATGTCTGCCATGGAACCGGCATTTACTTCCGGGGCTCCTTTTCTTCTAGGCATAACTTAACTTTTTACTTAACGAACATTTTCTTCAATCCGGGCAAAACCATAAGAAGTACGGCCAATACCGTTAGGATGAAAAACACATTCAGTCCCATTCCAATGTTCTTTACAGTACCCTCGGTAGTTTCAATTCCTCTTTGGGACATAGCTTCAACAACAGCCATGTTATCTGAGGAAAGTCCGTAAGATACCGCCACGATTATGGCCAATCCACCTATGGCGAACAAGGCCTTTTTAATGCTTCCAGGCGTGGTCAACAATTTTTTGAGTCCAAAAAACACTGCTGATACGACGGCTATGGCCAACAATATGTACATGATCACGAACATAAAGTTCATGGCACCACTACTGATGGCATTTGGATCATCAGCTGATGGCAAAGAGAACCAAAGAACGGCCGCTATCAACCCGATGACAATAAGCGCTATTTTAATTATTTTATTCATGACTCTCGATAGTTTTAGTTCCGTAATTATTTCTTGTGTGCTGCCAACATATCAATCAAGGATATGGAGGAGTCTTCCATGTCGTTTACGATACTATCGATTTTTGCAATGATATAGTTATAGAAAATCTGTAGGATGATCGCAACAATAAGACCAAATACCGTGGTCAAAAGTGCTACCTGGATATCACCAGCAATCAAAGATGCACTCAAGTTACCTACTGCTGCAATTTTCTGGAAGGCCTGAATCATACCGATTACCGTACCCATGAACCCAAGCATGGGCGCAATAGCGATAAACAAAGACAACCAAGAAACGTTCTTCTCCAATTGTCCCATCTGTACACCTCCATAAGCTACAACAGCTTTTTCTGCAGACTCCAAACCTTCACCTGCTCTATCCAATCCTTGGTAGAAGATGGAAGCAACGGGTCCTTTGGTGTTCCTACAAACTTCTTTGGCGGCCTCTACACCTCCAGAAGCCAAGGCGTCCTCAACTTGCTGCTTTAGTTTAGCGGAATTAGTGGTTGCCAAATTCAAATAAATAATTCTCTCAATGGCAACAGCCAATCCCAAGATTAGACATAGAAGTACAATCCCCATAAAAGCAGGGCCTCCTTGAATAAACTGTTCTTTCAATACTTGGGTGAAACCTTTGCTGGCTTCAGCAGCAGCTTCATCTTGCAACATAGCAGCCGATGCAGTTGTTGTTCCCAAAACAAACATTCCGGCAGCAGCCAGAGTAAAGGATACTTTTTTCATTTCTCTTAAACTTAAATTTAGTTAGTTAATAATGTTAAAGATATAAAAATTTTATAATTGAAAAATTAAAATACCTAGCAGAGAGGAAGGGATTCGAACCCTCGATACACTTTTGGTGTATACACACTTTCCAGGCGTGCGCCTTCGACCACTCGGCCACCTCTCTAATTGTCAATTGGGTCGACCAATAAACGAAAAAATAATCAGTTTTAGAAATTTGAGGCGTTAATTTTACAGCATTTCCCCGCGTAGTGATGTTTCAAAAATGGTTTTGAACAATTCGTCCGAAATATCACTCCCCAATAGGTACATGGCCTTTGTTATGGCTGCTTCAGTTGTAATATCCTTTCCATTAACCAGTTGCATTTCCTGAAGCTTTTCACTGGTCTCGTAATGACCCATGGACACACTTCCCCCAGAGCATTGGGTTACGTTAATTATGTGCAATCCTTTTTTAACGGCTATTTTCAATTCTTCCAAAAACCATTCATCCATCGGGGCGTTTCCAGCACCGTATGTCTCCAAAACCAACGCTCTTAAACCCGAAATGTTCAATACAGATCGTAAAACCTCCTTGTTCAAACCTGGAAATAATTTTAAGATAGCGACATTATCGTCCATATTCTTGTGAACTTGAAAGATTTTGTGCTTGGGCGTTCTGGGCAGTAGATTGCCATAGTGCACATTTAAATGCACCCCTGACTCCACCAAAGGTGGATGATTAAGGGAAGCAAATGCCTCAAAATGTTCTGCATTGATTTTAGTGGTCCTATTGGCCCGGTATAACTTATATTCGAAGTACAGACACACCTCCTGCACTACAGGCTTCCCATTTTCTTGCAGGGCCGCAATCTGAATTGATGTTATCAAATTCTCCTTGGCATCGGTTCGCAAATCGCCAATAGGCAATTGAGACCCCGTGAAGATGACTGGCTTGGTCAGGTTCTCCAACATAAAGCTCAAGGCCGATGCGGAATAGCTCATGGTATCGCTTCCGTGAAGCACAACAAAACCATCATAATCCGCATAGTTTTCTTCAATCATTGAAGCTATTGTGGCCCAATACCTTGGATTCATATTGGATGAATCTATAGGCTTTTCAAATGAAACTCCGGTCAAGGTACAATCCAATTGGTTCAACTCAGGGATATTCTTGATGAGCTCATCAAAATTGAAAGCACGCAAAGCCCCGGTCTTATAATCCTTAACCATACCAATGGTGCCTCCGGTATAGATTAGTAGAATATTGCTTTTTTGCTTCACGGTCATATATCAAATACCTTTTGGGAATTCTTGGTGGTCACTGACGCAATTTCTTCAATGGATTTTCCATAGATATCCGATAGCTTTTCCAACACCTTACTAATATAGGCGCTTTCATTTCGCTTTCCCCTATATGGAACTGGAGCCAAATACGGCGAATCCGTTTCCAAAACTATATGTTCCAAATCGATTTGATCTAAAAATTGGTCGATTTTTCCATTTTTATAAGTGGCCACCCCGCCAATCCCCAATTTCATACCATAGGAAATGGCTTGATGGGCTTGCTCCAAAGTTCCCGTAAAACAATGAAAAATTCCAAATAGACCATCTCCTTTTTCCTGCTCGAGAATCTCAAAGATTTCATCAAACGATTCCCGACAATGGATCACAATAGGCAAACCATGTTTCTTGGCTAGACGTATTTGATACACGAAAGCATCTTGCTGTTGCTTCAAAAAAGTTTTGTCCCAATATAGGTCGATACCTATTTCGCCAACGGCATAAAACTTCCGTTTGGACAACCATTCCTCGACCTGTACCAATTCCTCCTTGTAGTTTTCTTTGACGTGTGTAGGATGCAATCCCATCATTAAAAACACATTTTCTGGATATTCCTTTTCCAAATCCAACATGGATTGGGTATAGGTGGAATCAATGGCGGGAATGAAGAAACGCTGCACCCCGGCATCCACCGCACGCTGCATCATTTCTTTTCTATCACCGTCAAAGGCCTCGCTATAAAGATGGGTGTGGGTATCTGTTATAATCATATCGCAAAAATAGGCTTATCTTAGACCTTCCAAAACTTTGTTTTGCATATTACACATAGATGCTTCGACTGGGCTCAGGATGACATCTCTCAATCAACCATATGGCATCACTTAAAAAATTTCTTGAATCCAAAAGCTACACTAAGATACCCCTGTCTTTCACGGAGACCAACCATTTTGAACTTGCTGCCAAAATCAATGGGATCACCGGTAGATTTATCCTAGACACCGGAGCTTCCAACACTTGTGTGGGAATGGACAGGATTGATTTTTTCAAGATGGTTTCCGAAAGCACCGATGTAAAAGCCGCAGGAGCTGGGGCCACCGAAATGGAAACCTTGATTTCTACCAAAAACAAAATCAAAATAGGGGATTGGAAAAAGAGTCGGCTTAAAATCGTTCTCTTTGATCTAGTACATGTAAACAAAGCCCTTACCTCCCACAATGCGTTACCTGTAGATGGCATTATTGGGGCCGATATTCTTAAAAAAGGTAACGCTGTTATTGATTATGATAAAAAATGCCTTTATCTAAAATTAAAGTAGACACCTTCACCTCAATTTCTTTTCAAAAAAGCAAACATCTGCATTGTGGTAGTGAACCGGCAAATCTGAAGTATTCTTAAGCTTCCGAATTCCTAAAAATTCAAAGCCACTTTTGGTATAATGTCCTATTAGGCCATCATTTTTTCCACACGTATCCATTCGGATAAATTTCTTATCGGTGGCTTTCGCAAAATCGGTGGCCCAATCCAAAATCTTTGCAACAAAATTCCCGCCCCTAAAATTTGGGTTGGTAGCAATTCTATGGATATATATGGAAAATTCGTTGTCCTTTTCCTCCCAGATTTGGGGGTCCCTGAATGTTATGGCCCACACGCAAGCAATCTCACCATTGATCAACAACTTAAATTGTCGGTTGTCATCGACCTCTGTAACCACTAATTCATGGCTAAATTCAGGCCACTGGTTCTCAGGAAACTTCACTTTCTGAAAATCGGTGGCCAGTTTATAAAGCCTAAAAATTTCGGGAATATCGTTTCTGGTGCTGTTGGTAATCAGCATTTTTCGATACTTTAAGTTGTTTGAAAGAGAGGCATCCACATTAACCTCACTAAAACCCTACGATTTAAAGCTCCAGAGCTTTTTTCACATCACCATCCATCAACAGCTCCACCGGGCTTTCCAAAGCTTCCTTGACCGCTACCAAGAAACCAACGGACTCTTTTCCGTCAATGATTCTATGATCGTAGGACAATGCCACATACATGATAGGCGCAATGGCAATGGCACCATCTCTTACAATGGGTCGCTCTACAATGTTGTGCATTCCTAAAATCCCACTTTGTGGTGGGTTGATGATGGGTGTGGACAACATGGAACCAAATACCCCTCCATTGGAAATGGTAAAGGTACCACCTGTCATTTCATCAACGGTAATTTGGCCATCCCTTGCCCTAAGCGCCAAACGCTTTACTTCAGCTTCAACACCCCTAAAGGTCAAGTTTTCCGCATTTCGGATTACAGGTACCATAAGACCTTTGGGCCCGGAAACAGCAATACTGATATCGCAGAAATCATAGGTGATCATCTCCTTGCCATCGATCATAGAATTTACGGCAGGATACATTTGCAATGCTCGGATAACCGCCTTGGTGAAGAATGACATAAAGCCCAAACCTACGCCGTGCTTTTCCTTAAATTCTTCCTTGTACTGATTGCGTAGCTCAAAGATAGGAGACATATCCACCTCATTGAAGGTGGTCAACATCGCGGTTTCATTCTTGGCTGCTACCAAACGCTCTGCTACTTTTCTACGAAGCATGGACAATTTGGAACGGGTCTCCCCCCTATTCCCTCCAGTAGGTGTACCCATGGATGGAACTGCTTGCACCGCATCTTCTTTGGTGATGCGACCATCTCTACCCGTACCAGAAACGGACGAAGGTTCAATCCCTTTTTCATCCAAAATCTTCTTGGCAGCAGGCGAAGGTGTACCAGAGGCGTAAGTTTCCTTTTTAGGCTCGGCTTTCTTGGCTTCTGCCTTAGGTTCTTCTTTTTTGGGTTCCTCTTTGGCTTCTGCCTTGGGAGCATCTCCTTCCGGTTTTTTGGCACTGGTATCAATAAGGCATACCACTTCGCCGACCGCCACAGCATCCCCTACTTCAGCTTTTAGCGTTATAATTCCACTTTCTTCCGCAGGAAGTTCCAATGTTGCCTTGTCCGAGTCAACCTCTGCAATGGCTTGATCCTTTTCCACATAATCTCCATCCTCAACCAACCACTCGGCTATCTCAACCTCTGTAATGGATTCCCCAGGAGAGGGAACTTTCATTTCTAGTACCATGCTATACGCGTTTATACTTTATTATCGAATTAACATATTGTCCTTACTCTTATCAAAGACATACTCCAACACTTGGGCATGCCTTCTTTGGGAACGCACCGCACTTCCTGCGGCGGGAGCTCCATAAAATCTTCGTGAAGCCACCCTGAATTGTTTGGCTTCATCAAAATGCATCATCAAATGCCCCCAAGCACCCATATTTCTAGGTTCTTCTTGAGCCCAAACAATGTCGTCTGCATTTTTATACTTCTTGATGATGTTCTGCATCTCACCTGTTGGCAAGGGGAACAATTGCTCCACACGCACCAAGGCCACATCATCCCTTTTCAATTCTTCCCGTTTATCCAAGAGATCATAATAGAACTTTCCGGTACAGAACACCAATGTTTTGACTTTGGCTGCTTTTGCCTCGGCATCATCGATTACCATTTGGAAGCTTCCATTGGCCATTTCCTCTTTGGTGGAAACCACTTTAGGATGCCTCAACAAACTCTTCGGCGTGAATACCACCAAAGGTTTCCTGTAATCGGCTTTCATCTGTCTACGCAACAAATGGAACAGGTTGGCCGGAGTAGTGACATCTGCTACATACATATTGTCCTTGGCACACAACTGAAGGTACCGCTCCATTCTGGCGGATGAGTGTTCAGCTCCTTGTCCTTCATACCCATGTGGCAACAACAGCACCAAACCGTTCTGCAATTTCCATTTATCTTCGGCAGAAGACAGGTATTGATCAATAATGATCTGGGCTCCATTACTGAAATCCCCAAACTGAGCCTCCCAAATGGTAAGGGTCTTTGGGCTTGCCATGGAATACCCATAGTCAAAGCCCATTACCGCATATTCCGACAACAAGGAATTATAGATATGGAACTTCCCATTTTGGTTGTCCCCAAGTTCATTCAACAAAGTTACCTCTTCCTCGTGCATCTCTGTCTTGATCACAGCATGACGATGGGAGAAAGTCCCTCGTTCCACGTCTTGACCCGTCATACGCACATCAAAGCCTTCCTCGATCAGGGAACCGTAGGCCAAAAGTTCACCCATGGCCCAATCCAACTGATTGTCCTCAAAGTACATTTTATGGCGTGCCTCCACCAATCGCTCCAGCTTTCTCAGAAACTTCTTGCCTTCAGGAAGCGCAGTGATTCCTTTGGCAATTTCCGTCAATTTTTTGAGGTCGTATGAAGTATCCATGGTTTCCAACATGGTATCTTCGGTCACTTGGCCAAATCCTTCCCATTCATCTTGCATGAAAGGGGTTATTCTTGTTTTCTCTATTTTTCTGGAATCGAGAAGGTTTTCTTCAAGGTTCTTTTTGTATTCCTCCTCCAGATTTCTTACGTAGTCCTTGTCAATAATGCCCTCGGCAATCAGTTTCTCTGCATAGATATCCCTTGGGTTCTGGTGCTTGGATATGGACTTGTACAGCAAAGGTTGTGTGAACTTCGGCTCATCCCCTTCGTTATGTCCATATTTTCTATAACCCAATAGATCCAAGAAAATATCTCGCTTGTATCGCATTCTGTACTCCAATGCAAAAATGGAAGCATGCACCACAGCTTCGGCATCATCCGCATTGACGTGCAATACGGGGGACAGGGTAACCTTGCCCACATCGGTACAATAGGTAGAGGAACGGGCATCTAGATAGTTGGTAGTAAACCCGATCTGGTTATTTACCACGATATGGATAGTCCCTCCGGTAGCATACCCGTCCAAACGGGCCATTTGTATGATTTCATAAACCACACCTTGTGCCGCAAAGGCCGCATCGCCATGCACCAAAATAGGCAGGACCTCTGAAACATTGTCGGTATGGTCACGGTCTTGTTTTGCGCGGGTTATTCCTTCAACAATGGCATTTACGGTTTCCAAATGCGAAGGGTTGGGCGCAATGTTCATGTTCACCATCTTTCCGGAATCGGTCTCCCGCATGGAGGTCCATCCAAGGTGATACTTTACATCCCCATCAAAGATGGTCTCTTCATAATCTTTTCCATCGAACTCACTGAAAATGTCCTTGGGAGATTTCCCGAAGATGTTGGTCAGCACATTCAAACGGCCACGGTGGGCCATTCCCATTACAAATTGTTTCACCCCGCTATCCGCGGCCTTTTCTATGATTGCATCCAAAGCAGGAATCAAAGACTCTCCACCTTCCAAAGAAAATCGTTTCTGACCCACATATTTGGTATGCAAAAAGCTTTCAAAGGAAACGGCCTCATTCAATTTTCTAAGGATGGCCTTTTTTTCTTCCGGATTGAAATTGGGATGGTTGTCGTTTACGTTGAGCCAATCCTGGATCCATTGGATACGTTCAGGGGTACGGATGTACATATATTCCACTCCAATGGAATCGCAATAAATACGCTCCAAATGGGCCACAATTTCCTTCAAAGATGTGGAACCGATTCCCAGAATCTTTCCAGCATCAAAAATGGTATCCATATCCGCTTCGGACAGGCCAAAGTTGGCAATGTCCAAAGTAGGCTCATACTTTCTTCTTTCCCTTACCGGGTTGGTTTTGGTAAAGAGGTGCCCCCGGGAACGGTACCCATCTATCAAACGGATGACCTGAAACTCCTTTTGCAGGGTTTCGGGCATTTCCACCTGTTTTCCATTGGCAAGAATTACCGTGCCGGTATTGCCGGAATCTATCCCCAAATCTTCCAAGGAGCTTTCCATTCCGAAATCAAATCCTTGAAAAAAAGCCCTCCAACTGGGCTCCACACTATCGGGGTTCGTAAGATATTTATCGTACAGCTCCGCAAAAAATGAGGTGTGTGCTGCGTTTAAAAATGAATATTTGTCCATGGACAGCTAATAGCTAAAAACCTATCTAAAAATTTTATCAAAAATACAACAAATACAACAGTTGGCCTACAAAGTTGCATTTAATCAAAAAAAACTTTTAGGTGTGATATTTGTGTTTGTACCAAACTTTCTGCCATTCTCTTTTCAAGACCAGAAATGCCACTTGTGCCGATAGGTCCACTACATCGGAAAAAGGTAAATTTCCAATCTCTTCTTCCGGAATATCCACCACATAAAGCAGATTTAGGTATTGGGGGAACTTTTCAACAATGAGCACATAGATTTTTTCATGGAGAAGACTTTTGAGTTCGGTTGGTGTGATACCCTCATGAAGAATGAATGGCACATTGGCCAAACCAAAGTCCTTTTCCAGTTGGAGCAATAGATTCTGGTACAATTGCTCCTTTTGGGCCATTTCCAAAAGTTCCAGACTGTTGTTAAAGTTGGACAGCATATGGTATGTACGTCCTATCCGGTAAAAAAGATTTACTCGGACTTGACTATTTCACCTTCTTTCATCACAAAAACTACATTCCTTAAGGTATTCACATCGCTCTCTGGATTTTCGTTCACAGCGACAATGTCTGCCAAAAACCCTTCCTTGAGCTGTCCAAGACTATCTCCCATCCCCAAAAGTTGGGCATTGGTAATGGTAGCTGATTTTATGGCTTCCACTACAGGCATCCCCGCCTCTACCATGTATACAAATTCGCGTGCGTTTTCACCATGTGGAAAAACAGCGGCATCGGTTCCAAAAGCAATTGGGACCCCTTTTTTATAGGCTTTCTGGAAGGTAGCTTGAATTTTTGGACCTATTTCACTGGCCTTCTTGGCCACCACATCTGGAAAGTATCCTGGCTTTTTGGCATTTTCAGTAACTTCCTTGCCTGCAGTGATCGTAGGCACCAAATAGGTATTGTGCTTTACCATGAGATCCATGGTTTCCTCACTCATTAGTGTTCCATGCTCAATGGTTTTGATACCACCCAAAATGGCCCTTTGCATTCCTTCATCACCATGGGCATGGGCCGCAGTGAGCATGTTGTAGTCTTTTGCGGTTTCTGTAATCGCCTTTATTTCTTCAATGGTGAATTGCGGGTTCTGCCCACTCTTGGCCACACTGAGCACTCCTCCCGTAGCGGTGATTTTAATAACATCCGCCCCATCTTTATAACGTTGTCTAACCGCTTTTTTTCCATCTTCAGGAGAATTAACCACCCCTTCCTTGGGACCGGGGTCTCCCATTAAATCTTTCTTCATCCCATTGGTTGGATCCGCATGGCCTCCTGTTGTACCAATGGCCTTACCTGCCGTAAAAATCCTTGGTCCCATAACAACCCCTTTGTTTATGGCATTTCGAAGTGCGATGTTGACCCCGCTCCCACCTAAATCGCGAACGGTGGTAAAGCCTGCCATTAACGTGTTTTTGGCATATATCGTTGATTGAAATGCTACATCAGCATCATTTAAAGTAAACCTTTGGATGTAGGTATTTGGACTGGACTGACCTTCAATATGCACGTGCATATCTATGAATCCGGGCATTACGGTCTTGTTCTTCAAATCTACCACCGTATCTTCCGAACCGCCAGTTTTATACCCATTCTCAATGGATTTAATACTATTTCCCGAAACAATTATGGTTTTCTCGGCGAGCATTTTACCTGATTTCACATCCAATAAACGCCCACAATGGAGATAGGTTTCTTGAGCCAATGCCAGGGTACTAAAAAGCAATACGGAAAGAAAGATGAGTTTTTTCATTTTAAAAGGTTTAGTCAATTAGTTTGACTAATGTAAGTATCCATTCCGTGATAACCTAAAATCAGAACCCCAGTACTCTTGAATAAAAAAGCCTGTCCAATGGGCAGGCTTCACTATTCCAATGAATCATAAAAACTCTATCTTCTTACTTTAAGTTCCCAATCCCATGCAGATTTCAGGGCCTCATCCAAAGAAGATTTGGCTTTCCAACCCAACACTTCATTGGCCTTTTGGGTATTTGCATAAGCTTGCATAATATCCCCCGCCCTTCTATCTACGATCTTATAATTGAGTTCTTTTCCTGACACGCGTTCAAAACTTTGAATCACTTCCAATACCGAGCTTCCTTTTCCTGTCCCCAGATTGAAGACCTCGTAGTTCTCTTGGTTATTCCCATTAATCAAGCGCTTTAAGGCAACAACATGGGC
The DNA here is from genome assembly GCF_004916895.1 of Flagellimonas alvinocaridis. Taxonomy (GTDB): domain Bacteria; phylum Bacteroidota; class Bacteroidia; order Flavobacteriales; family Flavobacteriaceae; genus Flagellimonas; species Flagellimonas alvinocaridis. The sequence continues at coordinate 30,313 of NZ_SNTZ01000005.1, read as the reverse complement.
TTTTGCCAAATCGACTACATGAATGTAATCCCTTATACAGGTACCATCTTCCGTAGGGTAGTCATTACCAAACACAGAAAGCTGCTCTCGAAGTCCAACCCCTGTTTGTGTAATGTAAGGCACCAAGTTTTGCGGCACCCCAATGGGAAGTTCCCCAATATGTGCCGTTGGATGTGCGCCAATGGGATTAAAATAACGAAGTGCAATGGCATTTAGGTTGGCGTTTACCCGACATGTATCATAAATGATCTCCTCTCCAACCTGTTTTGTATTTCCGTAGGGAGATTCGGCAGATTTAACCGGTGCATCTTCCGTAATGGGCATTTCATCAGCTTCACCATATACCGTACAGGAAGAACTGAAAATAAAATTGGAATTGTTCTTTTTAATCAATTCCTGCAAAATGTACACCAGAACCCCAAGGTTGTTTTCGTAGTAGAGCAAGGGGTTTTCCATACTCTCGCCCACAGCTTTGGATGCTGCGAAATGGATTACCCCAGCAACATCACCATGTCTTGCAAAAAAATCTTGGACTTTGGTTTTTTCCCTTAAATCCAACTCTTCAAAAATGGGTTTCTTTCCTGTGATGGCCTCTATACCTTCCAAAACATCCTTGGATGAGTTGGAGAGATTGTCAATGGCAACCACTTCAAAGCCTTCGTTCTGTAATTCAACAACAGTATGGGAACCTATGTACCCCAATCCTCCTGTTACAAGTATTTTCATGTTTATTGGTTTACGAAATCAATAACCAAACTGGTTATAAACTGAATCTGCTCATCATCCAATTCAGTGTGCATGGGAAGTGATATCACTTCCTCCACCAACCGATTGGTTACTGGAAAATCAGCTTCATTATATCGTGCATCCGCATAAGCTTTTTGCTTGTGCAAGGGAACTGGATAATACACTCCACATGGAACGGAATTACTATTTAAATATTGCACCAAGCCATCTCTTTTGCCATTCAAGATTCGTAACGTATACTGATGGAAAACATGACAGTCACAACTATTTTGGCTCTCGCCACAAGCACATACGATCCTAGGGACAACTATGTGCTCCTGCCCTTCAAAAGCCTTGGAGTATTTAGAGGCAGCCTCCCATCTTTTTTGATTGTACATATCCAACTTTGGAAGTTTGGCGCGCAGCACCGCCGCCTGAATGGAATCCAATCGTGAATTGACACCAACCACATCATGATAATACCGTTCATACATGCCATGGTTGACCATCCCTCTTATTATATGGGCCAAATCATCATCATTGGTGAATATGGCACCACCATCCCCATAGCATCCTAAATTTTTTGAAGGAAAAAAAGAGGTTGACGCAACATGGCCTATGGTTCCGGCTTTCTGTTTTTTACCATTGGCGGAAGTATATGTGGCCCCAATGGCTTGGGCATTATCCTCAATCACATACAAATCATGCTTCTTGGCCAAGTCCATGAGGGCATCCATATTGGCACATTGCCCAAATAAATGAACCGGAACAATGGCCTTGGTCTTTGGCGTAATGGCTTTTTCAACTGCCTTTATATCAATGTTAAAGGTATCTGGCTCCACATCCACCAAAACAGGGGTCAGGTTCAAAAGCGCAATAACCTCCACCGTGGCCGCAAAGGTAAAATCGGCCGTAATTACCTCATCACCGGGTTGCAATCCCAGCCCCATCATGCAAATCTGCAGGGCATCTGTACCGTTGGCACAGGGTATTACGTGTTTTACATCCAAATATTCCTCCAACTCCTTCTGAAAGGCATGTACGTGCGGGCCATTGATAAATGCCGAGGAATCCAAGATTTCGGCTATGGAATCGTTTACCTCATTTTTAATGCCTTCATACTGGCCTTTGAGGTCTACCATCTGTATTTTTTTCATGCTGATAAGTTATGGCTCAAAATTAAGAAATAAAGATCCCATAATGTCCTATTCCCGAAAGAATGTATTTTAGCGGAATATGATGGTCCTACGCCTTGTTTACAACATTCTAATGCATCTTTCATGGCATATCTTGAAGGTCATTGCGCTATTTCAGCCCAAAATGAAGCTCTTTGTCATGGGGCGAAAAAAAACCTTCGAATTAGTGCAGACCGCCATCCCAAGAGGCACCAAATCTATTTGGATGCATGTAGCATCACTGGGAGAGTTTGAACAAGGGCTCCCCCTTTTGGAACAATTGCGCCTGCAGTACCCCGACCATAAATTGTTACTTTCCTTTTTTTCCCCATCGGGCTATGAAGTAAAAAAGAACACCTCAGCTGCTGATGTGGTGGTATATCTTCCCATGGACACCCATTCCAATGCATCCCGGTTTCTGGATTTGGTGAATCCCTCACTGGCCATTTTCGTTAAATATGAAATTTGGCCCAACTACCTGCATCAACTCAAAAAAAGAAATGTACCAACCATATTGGTATCGGCCATTTTCTCAAATCGTCAAATCTTTTTTAAGCCGTTTGGTGGATTTATGCGAAACAGTCTAAAAAGTTTTTCCCACTTCTTTATTCAGAACGAGACCTCAAAAACCTTGTTGGCTTCCATTGGTTTTACCAATAGTACCCTAAGTGGGGATACCCGATTTGATAGGGTTCATGAAATTTTGAAACGGGACAACCGTCTCGATTTTATGGAACAATTTAAAGGAACCCAACCCTGCTTTGTGGCCGGCAGCACTTGGCCTGAAGATGAGAAGATACTGGTGGACTATATCAATTCTTCCGATCATGATTTGAAATTTGTACTTGCCCCGCACAAAATTAAACCCGAACATATTGAACGACTGATGGGCTCCATTTCAAAAAAAACCATCTGCTATTCCAACATGGGCAACCATCCCCTATCAGATTATGACGTTTTGATTATTGACACCATTGGCCTTCTCACCCAAATTTATAGTTATGCAAATGTGGCCTATGTAGGTGGAGGGTTTGCCACAGGACTGCACAATACCTTGGAACCCGCAGTGTATGGCATACCCGTATTGATTGGCCCCCATTTCAAAGGCTTCAAAGAGGCTGAAGATTTGGTGGAACTTAAGGGAATCATTCCTATTTCCACTTCAAAAGAATTTGCCCTTGCATTGGATCAACTGATAACCGATGCTGATTTTTTGGAAAAAACAGGAAAAATCAACGCTACATACATTTTACAAAACGTTGGGGCCACTCCTTTGATTATGCAGCATATAGCCCATTTACTTTAAAATATTTTGGTTAGTTTTAACAAAACTGACCTCCATGGATAAGCGTATTTTCAGGATTTCTTTGACCGCCGCTTTGGCGGGTTTTCTATTTGGATTTGACACTGTGGTCATTTCCGGGGCTAACCAACCCATTAAAGATCTTTGGGGCACCAATTGGTTTTTGGGAGATTCAATTTTCACCTTTCATGGCATATTTATTATGTCCATGGCGCTTTGGGGTACGGTAATGGGCTCTCTTTTGGGAGGTATCCCCTGCGATAGACTGGGCCGAAAAAAAACCTTGCTCTGGGTAGGAGCGCTTTACTTTATTTCTGCCTTGGGTTCGGCATTGGCACCGGAAGCGTACAGTTTTTCATTCTTCCGATTTATTGGTGGGGTCGGGGTTGGAATCTCATCTGTGGCGGCACCGGTTTATATCTCCGAAATCTCAACGGCGGAAAATCGTGGCAGGCTTACTGCTCTGTACCAGTTTAATATTGTCTTTGGCATCTTGGTTGCCTTTGTATCCAATTTTCTGATCGGGGCCATATTTAACGAGGGTGTAGCATGGCGCTGGATGCTGGGCATTGAGGCATTGCCTGCACTCATTTATACCCTTATGGTCCTGAAGATTCCACATAGCCCCAGATGGCTTTTGCTCAAAAACCATGAAGAAACCATTGTTATCCGTTCCTTGACCTTATTGGGGATAGGACAAGATCAGGCAGTTGTGCAGTTATCAGAAATAAAACTGGCCCTTCAGGAAACGGCTCACAAGCAAAAGGACAAGCTCTTCTCCGGCAAATACAACAGACCCCTTATTTTAGCCTTTCTGATTGCGGCCTTCAACCAACTTTCGGGAATAAATTTTGTATTGTACTACGCCCCTGAAATACTGGAGCGGGCAGGTCTGGCTTCCGGCGAATCACTTTTCAGCTCCATCTCCATAGGCATCATTAATCTTATTTTCACGTTTGTTGGGATTTCTTTGATAGACAAATTGGGCCGCAAACAATTAATGTACATTGGTTCTTTTGGGTATATCATAAGTCTATCCATGGTAGCGTGGTGCTTTTATTCCAATGCAGGTTCCGTATTGTTGCTCATTTTTATTCTCATTTTCATTGCATCACATGCCATAGGTCAGGGAGCTGTGATATGGGTTTTCATTTCAGAAATATTCCCTAACAAAGTACGGTCCTACGGTCAATCATGGGGAACTGGAACACATTGGGTGTTTGCCGCGCTCATCACCCTATTGACCCCAACGTTTCTGGATGCAGAAATTGGAATTTTCAAGGATAATCCTTGGCCCATTTTTATCTTCTTCGCTTTTATGATGTTACTGCAGTTGTTCTGGGTCGTTTTTATGATGCCCGAGACCAAAGGTGTTAGTTTGGAGGAACTTGGTAAATTGCTCAGCAGAAAAAAGGGTGACGAACATTGATAGGGTACGGCACATGAGGAAAACCTGTCCGTTAATCGAATATGGATCAATTTAGGGTGGCAAATACGTGATTAATTCCTTACATTGGAGTAAATTACACTATTATGACTGATGAAATCTCTTTTGGCAACAAGCTCATGGTCGCTTTCTTGCGATTCATGGTCTTTGTCTTGGTAATTATTTTGATTGCGATCCCTGTTTGTATTTTATTGGATGTTCTTGGCGTACTGGACGCCTTAGGCATGGGTTAATAAAAAATGATATCCTGCTTTTCCATTTCGCCCGTGATCAGTTTAATGTAGGTATCTACAGCCTTATCTACGTTAGGAGACTCCGTCATATCTATATTGCCTCTCCATATCAGCTCCCGTTCTTTACCAACGCATATACAGTACAGAGAGGTTTCCAGATGGTAAATATTGAATGAATCGTAATATTCGGGGTCGTAATAAATGTCTTGATGCTCCAAGTAATCTGCGTTGAAACGCATGAACATCCTATCAATATTGTTTATTCTTTCCTTGAGGGTTCGCTTGCTATCCGCCCCAACAATCTTGGTAAACAAAATAGCATCGAAATCTTTATCCAACAATTGTTGTTCAACTTCCGACAGTTCTTCTTCCGACTTTTGCGATGATGTAAAATCCACATCAAAAAGATCTATACTGCGCATGGCTTCCACTCCTTTTTCCTCTAACTTCTTGACCAGTTTGCTCTCAAAATCCATTTGTACGGCTTCATCCTTGGCCATACCCACCACCAATACCTTGTACGCATCAAAAAGAACAATGTCAGGATTCTTCCAAGTGCTCACCAACTTTGCCGTGGAGCAACTGGACAAAACTAAAATACCAAGAACTATCAGTTTTAATTTCATTGGAGTTGATTTAGGCCCATGCCCAACAAAGATCTGATTCTATTTAATGGGATACAAACTTACCCTGTCTTTTTTCCAGCTGTCTCTGCAATTCCTCAATGGTTTCTGCCAAGGATTTTTCAAAATCGTCCGTTCTGGACTTGGCAAAAAGTCTAGGTCCGGGAGCACTCAGTTCTATTTCGCATATTTTCCCCTCTCCAGCTTTATCGTTCTCCATTTTAAAGAGCACATTGGCTTTGATCAACCAATTGTACTTATGCTCCAACCCGTCCAACTTTTTCATTAAAATTTGATTCAATGATTCGCTGGTCTTCATTTTTAAATATTGAATTTGTACTTCCATGATTCTTATTTTGATTTTCTCCAAAGCTATGGAGTGAAACTAGAAAATTAAATGACAAATGTCAGCTTGACGAATCATCGCCATGAAAAGGGTTGGCCGGTACTTTGAAGTACCGAGAACCAAAACTCTCCCTCCATGTCTATTTTCTTCCTTTTTTTGGTCACCTCGGCTATAGGCACATAGACAAACTTGTTATTGACCTTGCTGCTCACAAATCTGGTCTTCCCTGCCATAGCCCCGTGGACTGCATGATATGCCAACCTACTGCAATAAACACTATCGCTGGAATTTGCCGGAGCACTTCTTATAATGTAACTGGGGTCTATATATTTTATGGTTATCGAAGCGTCCTTGAAATGTTCAGCTATGCGTTCCTTTAAAAATATTCCAATGTCCTGATGCTTCACATTGCCCGACGCATCCTTAACACCACTTTTCTTTTGGAACAGATGCTGCCCAGCCCCTTCCGCCACAACAATTACGGCATGTCTTTTCTGTTTCAGGCGTTGTTCCAAAGCTTTCAGGAATCCTTTTTCCCCTTCCAAGTCAAAATCCATTTCAGGAACCAGCACAAAGTTTACAACAGGCATGGCCAAAGCGGCAGAAGCAGCAATAAAACCACTATCCCTCCCCATAAGTTTTACAATGGAAACTCCGTTGAAAGCCCCTGTAGCTTCATTGTGGGCATCACGTAGAATAGGGCTGGCCACATCAAATGCGGTTTCAAACCCAAAAGATTCATCAATAAGGTCGATATCATTGTCAATGGTCTTGGGAATGCCCACTACACTGATCTTGGCATTTCGCTTTTGGATTTCTTCGCCTATGGCATCAACTCCTTTAAGCGTACCGTCTCCACCAATGGCAAATAACATATCTATCTGGTTGGCCTCAAGCGTATCTACCATTACCGAAACGTCCTGGCCACCTCGTGAGGACCCCAAAAATGTACCTCCAAACTGGTGAATGTCCTTTACCTTGTCCGGGGTAAGTTCTACAAACCCATGCCCTTTATCCGGATTCAGACCCTCATATCCGTAGGGTACACCCAGTATTTTTTTGACCCCATAAAAATAATGGAGTCCCATAACCACACCACGAATTACATTATTGATGCCCGGGCACAAACCTCCACAAGTAACAATGGCCGCCGTTGTATGCTTGGAATCAAAAAAGATGTTCTGTCTGGGGCCTGCCTTTTCCAAACACGATGGCTCCTTCCCTGTCTTAAGACAGTGATGGTACTGGTCTATGGATAGGTCAAAGACCAATCTATCGGAATCGTATATAAAATCGAAGATATTATCACCCTTAACTGTACTTAGCTTCAGGGGCGATTTATATTGGGGCTGGCCTAAACTTGCTATCCGAAATTCACTCATTTGCTCTCTATGTTTTGGAGGTAAAATTTTGTTGCCATTACCCCTCTCTCCAAAGTTACCATGAAAAGGAGCAATAGCAACAAAAATCATCAATCTAAAGCAAGAACAGGAATTTCCGAATGCAACGTTAACAGTTTTGTTAAACGACCTTCAGAGGGTGTACTGTTTTGCGCATGGTTTCTGGGCAAGATGGCCAATAAGTCAATCTGTTTTTCATTGATGTAGTTGAAAATTCCCTCCTCTACATCTTGATTCTTATTGAACGTATGCTCCAAATAGAAATGCTCCAAGTAGTATTCCAAAGAATCCTCGGTGCTTTCCGCAACAGATTCTTCATCATAGATGGATTCTTTGTAGATGGTCAGCACATGTACCCTTGAATTAAAAGTACGCGCCACATCCAATAAAGTCTCCAAAACCTTCTTATCGTCAATTTTCTCTCCGCCCATGACCAAAGCAATGTCCTTAGGCTCCTTGATGCGACAACCATAAGGAATCGAAATTACCGGACACTTGGCATCCAGAACAAGTCTTGAGGTGTTGGTTATGGCCTCATCCGTAATTTTATCCCCCATGGTCCCCATCATGATCAGGTCTGCATTGTTCTCGGATTGGGCCGATAAAATTGTGCTGGTCATCTTACCGGTAGCCGTCTGGAATTCGGGGGGCAATTTTAATTTCTTGTCTATTGACTTTACCACATTTGAGAAATCTTCTTTCAAAGACTCTTCCTCTGAGGTGCTAATGGGCATTGCTCCTACATACATCGCCAAAATGGCAATGGAACGATCTGGCCCCACAAAGTTGATCACATATTCCAATGCGTTCACTGAAGCTTCAGAAAAATCAAAAGGAATCAATATTTTTTTTATGCTGCTCATACCAAAAAAATTAAGTGTTTTAAAACCTTCATATCAAAAATAGACCAGATAAGTTAACCAAAACATGATAGTTGTCATGTAAGGATTTCGCCCAGACTGACATTTATCATATTTTATACTAAGCTGTGCATCTAATTTTGACCTATAATCCAAAGGTATGCAGCTATGTGTGAATTAGTTCAAAAGTATAACGTTCCTGGACCCAGATATACCAGTTACCCCACGGTTCCTTATTGGGATTTGGAGAATTTCTCTGGCAAGAAATGGAAATCAACCGTACTAAAAGCGTTTCAGGAAAACCCAGAAGAAGGCATCAGCCTGTATGTGCATCTACCTTTCTGCGAAAGTCTTTGCACTTTTTGCGGATGCCATAAACGTATTACCAAACGACATGAGGTAGAATTACCCTATATAAAATCGGTAATAGAGGAGTGGCGATTGTACACGGAGCTTCTTGGCAAAAAGCCCATACTAAAGGAACTTCATTTAGGTGGAGGCACTCCTACTTTCTTCTCTCCAGAACATCTGACCATGCTGGTTAACGGCATTCTTAGATTGGCAAAAAAGGCTGAAGATGCCCAATTCAGTTTTGAAGGGCATCCCAACAATACCACAAAGGCACACTTACAGGCCCTTTTTGATGTAGGGTTCAGAAGAGTCTGCTACGGTGTACAAGACTACAATTTAACGGTACAAAGGGCCATCAACAGAAAACAGCCTTTTGAAAATGTAAAAAATGTGACGGAGTGGGCCAGGGAAATTGGGTACACATCGGTTGGACATGATATTATCTATGGCCTACCTTTCCAAGATTGTTCCCATGTGGAGGAAACCCTAACAAAGACCAGAGCCCTTCAACCCGACAGGATCGCCTTTTTCAGTTACGCCCATGTTCCATGGTTAAAAGGCAATGGACAACGAGGTTATAAAGAAACCGACCTTCCTTCGTCCGTTGAGAAAAAAGCACAATATGAAATGGGCAAAAGAATGCTTACCGAATTTGGATACAAAGATGTGGGCATGGATCATTTTGCACTTCCTACCGATAATTTGTACACCGCACTCAATAATGGCACCCTGCACCGAAACTTTATGGGCTACACACCCTCCAAGACCAAACTTTTGATAGGTTTAGGAGCATCAAGCATTAGCGACAGTTGGTATGGATTTGCCCAAAATGTAAAGAGCGTAGAGGAATATCAACATTTGGTATCACACGGACTTATTCCTATTTTTAGGGGACATATCCTAACTCAAGAAGATCAAATTGTTAGACAACACATTCTTAACTTGATGTGTCAGTTCGAAACCTCTTGGGACAAGAAGGAAGAAGAGGTGGTCGATTTTCAAAAAATCATCGGAAACCTTTACGAAATGGAATCCGATGGACTCATTGAAATCGGAAAAAACCACATCAAAGTAACGCCAAAGGGAAGACCCTTTATACGGAACATCAGCATGGCCTTTGATGTAAAGTTACATCGAAAACAGCCCGATACCCGAATATTTTCCATGACCGTTTAACCTAAACATGAAAAAAATGAAAAGCATAATCGTACCCATCGATTTTTCAAAACAATCCGAACGAGCCTTAAAAGTGGCGGCCTCCCTCGCAAAGAAAAATGATGCAGAGTTACTCGTCCTGCACATGTTGGAACTGTCGCCAGCCCTAATGAGTGAATCTGGCTATATTTCACAGGAACAGGTCGTCCATTTGATCAAAATAGGGGAAAAAAGGTTCGCAGATTTTTTAAACAAGCCCTATTTAACGGGTGTTAAAATTATCCCGGTAATCAAACATTACAAAGTTTTCAGTGAAGTGAATGAAGTAGCTGAAAAACATAATGTAGACCTAGTTGTAATGGGGTCTCATGGTACGGACGGGTTAGAGGAAATCTTTATTGGCTCCAATACCGAAAGGGTGGTGAGAACCTCAAACGTACCCGTACTTGTAATCAAGGGAGATGCGAAGGAATTCACTCCCGAGCGATTCGTTTTTGCTTGTGATTTTGCCAAAGAGAGCATACCCGCCGTGCAAAAAGCCGCGGACATGGCCAAATTGCTAAAATCGGAATTACTCTTGGTTTATGTGAACACCCCAGGGGATGAATTCCTAAGCACAGACGATGCATACGCCAAAATCACCAAATTCCTAAAAGATGCCAATTTGGGAATTCAGGTAGAAATCCATAATGACTATACGGTTGAAAAAGGTGTTCTTAATTACAGTGAGAAAGTTGCTGCTGACCTTATTGGAATACCCACCCACGGAAGAAGAGGACTTTCCCATTTCTTTATGGGCAGTATTGGCGAGGACATTGCCAACCATTCCAAAGTACCTGTAATGACTTTTAAAATTTAATTGGGTTGCATTTTTTTTGATTGGTTTAATGCAAGCCAAAAAGGGGAGGTCGGTAAAATCGGTCTCCCCTTTTTTCATGATGTCCCAAAATCACCCATTAAACCGTTCATGGGCCGCTTTTTCAAGAACTTCCCTATGGTCTGGATGCGCAATTGAAATCAAGGCCCGAGCCCTTTGTTGAAGATTTTTCCCGTAGAGGTCTACCACCCCGTGCTCCGTGGCGACATAATGCACGTGGGCCCGGGTAGTGGTTACTCCCGCCCCTTGCTTCAAATAGGGAACAATCTTGGAAACACCTTTGTTGGTGGCCGAAGACATGGCAAAGATAGGCTTCCCTCCTTCAGAAAGTGATGCCCCCCGAATAAAGTCCATTTGTCCGCCAACTCCAGAGAACTGCCTGCTTCCAATGGTATCCGCACACACCTGTCCGGTGATATCAATCTCAATGGCACTGTTGATGGCCGTTACTTTGGGGTTCTTTCTAATGACGGCAGTGTCGTTGGTATACGCTGCTTCTTTAAAGTGGCACAGCGGATTGTCATCAATAAAGTCGTACAGTTTTCTTGATCCCACAGCAAAGCAACTTACCACCTTTCCCTGTTTCACCTTTTTATCCTCTCCTGTTACAACACCTTGTTCTATTAAAGGCAGCACCCCATCCGAAAACATTTCAGTATGGATTCCCAATCGTTTGTGATTTCCCAATTTGGACAATACGGCATTGGGGATATTGCCTATGCCCATTTGTAGGGTAGCCCCATCTTCAATCAAAGAAGCCACATGGCCTCCTATTTGAAGTTCCAGTTGGGATATTTCCGTTTGTCCATGTTCATGTATGGGTTGGTTCACTTCAATGGCATGATCTATTTGATTGATGTGGATAATACCATCTCCATGGGTTCTTGGCACTCTTGGGTTGATCTGTGCTACTACTTTTTTTGCCATTTCTATGGCGGGAAGAGTTACATCCACCGATACTCCCAATGAACAATATCCGTGTTTATCAGGTGGTGAAACCTGAATGAACGCCACATCCAAATCAATAATCTTTCTGCGGAACAATAAATGGATCTCGCTAAGGAAAATAGGGACATAGTCCCCTTTGAAGCCATTTACAAATTGGCGAACGTTTCCACCTACGAACAAACTGTTCAACCGAAAGCTTTCATTACAGGGTGCCTGGGTATACCGAGCCTCGCCTTCGGTATGGATGGACACAATTTCTACATCCGATAGTTCTATATGCCTGTCGCAAAGTGCATCAATAAGCACATTGGGAGTCATGGCCGCACCTTGAAAAAAAACCCTGTTTCCAGATTGCACAATTTGTACTGCTTCTTCAGCTGATGTTATCTTCATGTCACAGATTTATATGGTGGGCACAACAATTCGTTGCACCCTATTGAGTTCTTATGTTTTAAATATTCAACGGATTTAAGGTTGATGGCACTCTATGGTGGTCGAAGCCAGGTTGGTGGGCACAGGTTTGGGTGAAACATAGGGAATACCCAATCCAAGCCCTCGGATGATAAAAAGAAGACCAATGAGCACTACAAAAAAGGGAATCAGTTTTTGCACACGAAATTTGAACGAGTTCCCCATCCATGTTTTTGAAAAGACCACTAGACTCATCAAAGGCACTGTCCCCAATCCAAACAAAATCATGTAAAGTCCTCCCTGAACTGGACCAGCCAAGGCAATGGCACCCAATACGGCCATATATACCAATCCGCATGGCAGAAATCCATTCAGAAACCCAATGGTCAAAAAAGCATCCGGCGTCTTTTTCTTGAGCTCGGCCCCAAGTTTCGATTTCACCCTGCCCAAAATTGTATAAATCGGTCTTAAAAACTTATGCCCATTGAGATACTTCCCAGGAATCAGAACCAGTAAAATCATGATGGCGCCTATGGCAATGGACAATTTTTGCTGCATCCCAAAAAGGGACAAGCCTTTCCCCAAAAAGCCAAAAAGCATTCCTATTATTCCATAAGCCATGAGTCTCCCTGCATGGTAAAGGGAAAGCTGGCCCATTTTTTTCACGTTGTTCTGTTGATCCACCGGTAACATAAAGGCAATGGGACCGCACATGCCCAAACAGTGCAGACTACCAAACAACCCAAGAACCAACGCTGATGACAACATAACTTAATACACGAGTTTCTGTTTATGAAAAAAAGTATTCCCCTCGTACTGCCAATCTACGGTAATGTCCCAGCGACCGCCCACCAAGCTATTGTCAGGTATGAGCAAATGTGTTTTGGACAAACTTATGGGAAAGTCAGTATCCAAGCGCTTGTTGGACGGTCTGTATAGGGACACTCTTCCTGATATTTTTTGAGGGTCGAACTGTTCTGGAAAAAAGATGGTCACCCCTTCCGAAGATTTCTCAATTCGAAGTACGGCATCCATATCACGGGCCGTATTGGAAGCATCCAAGTTTTGTTGATAGGTCAGTTCTTTTTTATAGTAATCTTCCGTAACCAAATCATGGTTGGCCCTATCATCTGTACTCATTCGAAATACAAAATATAGAATAAAGGTTATAAACCCTATAAAAGCCAACACTATTCCCGTTCCCCAATTGATCTTCATTGCTTTTCTTTTTGTTGGGTCCGGCAAACATCCAGACCTTCGTTCAACTCCTAATTATAACTTCTTGGGCCCAAAAACTGGGTCGTAGTGGTTTCAATCACTTCGTCACCGCTATAGACCGCAATCTTCAATTTATCCTTGTCGCCCGTTAACTCCGAAGCATTGATCTCTACAAACAATGTTCCTTCGGTGAGTTCTTCTGCCGGCACCTTGAAGGTATCTTGGGACACCATTTTTATGGTTCCCCTGTGCGACATTAGTTTAAAGGATACATTTTCTATATCCTTCGTGGTCTTGTTCACCAATTTGTAGGTATACACATTACTGATGATGTTGTTCTCCTTACGTTCGTACAACTGCCCAGGCAAACGCAGGATGTTTGCCTCAACCTCATTGCGTAAGAACAACATACCGATCAATATACCGATCAGCACGGCAAGAACGGCCGTATACCCTTTCATTCTCGCTGTGAACTTAAACTTGTTCTTGTTAAGAATTTCATCTTCACTGGCGTACCTGATCAAACCTTTAGGTTTGTTGATACTATCCATGATGTGATCGCACTCATCAATACAGGCGGTGCAGTTGACACATTCCAACTGGGTGCCATTTCGGATGTCTATTCCTGTGGGGCATACATTCACACATTGAAAACAATCAATACAGTCACCATGACCCAATGCATCCCTATCTTCATTTTTTCTGAACTTTTTACGTCCATTCTCTCCTTCACCTCTTTTATGGTCATAGGCCACCACTATGGATTTATCATCCAACAACACCCCTTGAAGCCGTCCGTATGGGCATGCAATAATGCAAACTTGTTCCCGGAACCAGGCAAAAATAAAGTAGAACACTGCGGTGAAAATCAACAAGGGCACCATGGTTCCCAAATGGGCCGTTGGGCCTTCGGTGATATACTGAATCAGTCTATCACTGCCAATCAAATAGGCCAAAAAGACGTTGGCAATCAAAAAAGAGATGATAAAGAAGATGGTCCACTTTAATACCCGTTTTCTAATTTTCTTGCCATTCCATGGCGATTTATCCAATCGCATCTGGGCTCCACGGTCTCCATCAATCCAGTATTCAATCCTCCGAAAGACCATTTCCAAAAAGATAGTCTGGGGGCACATCCATCCGCAAAAAATACGGCCATAGGCCACGGTGAACAATGCAATAAAGACCACTCCAATGATCATGGAGACCACCACAAGATGAAAGTCTTGGGGCCAAAACGGGAGTCCAAAAATATTGAAACGCCGTTCCACTACATTGAACATTAAAAACTGGTGTCCGTTGATCTTTATAAAGGGAGCTGCCACCAAAAAGGCCAGTAATGCATAACTAACGTACTTGCGATAGTCATAAAAACGCCCGCTTGGTTTTTTGGGAAAAACCCACGCCCGTTTACCTTCTTCAGTAATCGTTCCTATGGAATCCCTAAAATTCTCCTCCATTGCCCTCTTTTTTGTTTGGTGAAAACCTATTGTTTTCTAGATCCTGTTCTTACTCCATTACCACATCGGTAGAATCTGAAACCTGCTCTGCTGGTTGGGTATCCGGTGTAGCCTGTGCAGGTTCGGGTGCATTTGGATCTACCCAAATATCTCCTTCGGGTGCTTTTGGATTGGCAGGTGTGGTTCCTCCCAAGCTTATCACATAACTAGATACTTGGGCAATCTCGGCAGGCTTAAAGCTTTGTTTCCATGCCACCATTCCTTTACCATCACGTCCTCCTTCGGAAATGGTATTGAACACATTTTTGATGCCTCCACCCAAAATCCAATATTCATCAGTTAGGTTGGGTCCAATTCCACCACCACCATCTGCCATGTGGCAAACCACACAACTACTGTTAAAAATCTTCTCTCCTGCACTTAGGTCAGCGGCATCGGTCAACAATTCAACAGTACTGGCATCCACCAAATCCTTTGCGGTTTTTTTGTACTCTTCAATCTCTATTTTGGCTGCAGCCACTTCTTGTTCGTATTCTTCGGCTTGGGTATACTCCCCAATAACATGAAAGCGTACCAAATAGACTACACTGAAGACAATGGTTGCATAGAAAAGGTAGACCCACCATGGCGGCAAGACATTGTCCAATTCTCGGATGCCATCATAATTGTGATCCATGATGATTTCTTCTTCACGCTCTATGGATTTGGTCCTTGTAAGGCGCTTCATGAGGTTATTGACCCATGTCCACTCCATTTTTTTGTTCTTGGTGGCCAAGTACCTTTCCTTACCTTCTTCGGAAAGGGTCTGGAACATGATGTTCTCAATGGAACTCAGTATAAGTTCTATGGCAATGAGAATCATCAACACCAATAGCATAAAAAACTGTGTTATGGGATATTCGATGATGGCAGGTTTGTCGCCAGAGTCTACAAAGTATTCCATTAATCCGAAGATTAAGAAGAATAGTACGGGTACGCGTATCCACCAGGGTGTTTTTGTGCTCATAGTATTATAGTTTGTTTTGTTGATCATTATGGTCCAATGGCAGTTCCCCCATCTCTTTTATGTGCTCCTTGGAGGCAGTAAATACCCACCAAAAAAGAAGAACAAAAAACAAGAAGAAGATCAAGAGGGAAACCATGGGGTAGTTGGCCACCCCTTCTATAGTTTCCATATGGTTCTTTACAAATTTCAACATGGTTATGTTAGATTTTAGAGACAAGAATCAAGACGTAAAACTTTAAAGTCATCTTAATTTTGGTCTTGCTTCTTGACTCTTGATTCATGATTTCTTTTTACTCTTTATTTTCTGATAACAGTTATTCCGCTTCCTTGATTTTGATATCCGTACCCAAACGTTGTAAGTAGGCTATTAGCGATACGATTTCACGGTCTCTCATCTCTACGAAGTCATCTCCATTTTCCTGAGCGTATTTTTTATCGGCCTCATAGGTCTTTACAAACTCTGGATCGGCATATAGGTTCTTTTCTATTTGCTCTGCTTGTTCTGCCATGGATTGTTGTGCGTTGGCGATATCTTCTTCGGTGTAGGGCACGCCCAATTTTACCATGGCCTCCATCTTGGCTTGAACACCACTACGGTCATGCTCATTTTTAACCAACCATTGATAGGCTGGCATGATGGAACCTGAGGAAGTACTCTGCGGGTCCAACATATGGTTCAAATGCCAATTGTCTGAATATTTACCTCCAACTCGAAGCAAATCGGGCCCTGTACGTTTACTACCCCATAGGAAAGGGTGATCGTACACAAACTCACCTGCCTTTGCATATTCTCCATAGCGCTCCACCTCGCTCCTGAATGGTCTTACCATTTGGGAATGACAGCCCACACATCCTTCACGAATGTAGAGGTCACGCCCTTCAAGCTCCAATGGTGTGTACGGTTTAACACTGGTAATGGTCGGGATATTTGATTTTACCAATATGGTTGGCACAATCTGAACAATTCCTCCAATTAAAATAGCAATGGTAGCCAAAATGGTCAATTGGACGGGTTTTCTTTCCAACCAGTTGTGGAAGGTTTCCCCAGCTACACGTTTTTTGGACACTCGTTCCAAGGCAGGAGCCTCGGCCAACTCATCCTCAACACGGCTACCGGACTTAATGGTTACCACAACATTGTATATCATCACGAACATTCCCAAAATAAAGAGGCTACCTCCTATGGCCCTCATCCAATACATTGGGATAATCTGGGTTACGGTCTCCAAGAAATTTCCGTAAACCAATGTCCCATCCGGATTAAATTCTTTCCACATCAAAGCTTGCGTAAATCCGGCCACATACATGGGCAGCGCATAGAGTACAATCCCCAACGTGCCTATCCAAAAGTGAAAGTTGGCCAATCCTTTGGAATACAGTGTGGTCTTGAACATTTTAGGAACTAACCAATAGATCATACCAAAGGTCAGAAACCCGTTCCATGCCAATGCTCCAACGTGTACGTGTGCAATGATCCAATCACTGAAGTGGGCAATCGCGTTCACATTTTTTAGGGAAAGCATGGGACCTTCAAATGTTGCCATACCATATCCGGTAATAGCCACAACCATAAATTTTAAAGTAGCATCGGTTCGTACTTTGTCCCAAACACCTCTTAAGGTCAATAGTCCATTGATCATACCCCCCCAAGAAGGCGCAATCAACATAACGGAGAAGACCACCCCAAGGTTTTGGGCCCAATCAGGCAGAGATGAGTATAACAAGTGGTGCGGTCCGGCCCAGATATAAATGAATATCAACGACCAGAAGTGCACAATGGACAATCGATAGGAATAGATAGGCCTATTGGCCGCTTTGGGCACAAAGTAGTACATCAATCCCAAGAAGGGCGTAGTCAAGAAAAAGGCCACCGCATTGTGTCCGTACCACCATTGTACCAAAGCATCCTGTACCCCAGCATAAACGGAGTAACTCTTCAATGCAGATACAGGCAGTTCCAAACTATTGAAAATATGTAACACCGCAACCGTTACGAAGGTTGCCAAATAGAACCAGATGGCCACATACAGGTGCCGTTGTCTACGTTTTAGGATCGTGCCTATCAGGTTCCATCCAAAGACCACCCAAACTACAGCAATAGCCAAGTCAATAGGCCATTCCAATTCGGCATATTCCTTTGAGGTGGTATACCCTAATGGAAGGGTAATGGCGGCCGCCACAATGATCAGCTGCCAGCCCCAGAAATTTATGTTGCTGAGCGCATCACTGAACATCCGTGCTTTTAGCAATCGCTGGGTGGAATAATAAACCCCTGCAAAAATGGCGTTCCCCACAAAGGCGAAAATTACAGCATTGGTATGCAAGGGACGTAAACGCCCAAAACTTAGCCAAGAAACACCATCCGTGAGATTGGGGAACAAAAACATGAAGGCCAATAAGAGCCCTACCAACATACCTACCACACCCCAAAGCATGGTAGCGTACAAGAACTTTTGAACGATTTTGTTATCGTAGCGAAACTGTTGAATTTCCATATTTATTGGTTTGTACTTTCTGTTTGTTTGATTTTTTCTTTATTGTGAGCGTGTTTGTCCGAATCCTTGAGAAGCTCATCTTCAAAGAGCATTCTTACCGAAGGGGTGTATACATCATCATACTGCCCTTTTTTTACCGAAAACACAAATGCGGCAAAAAAGCAAAGGGCCACAGAAATGCTTATGGCCAACAAAACATAAATAACACTCATACCTTACTGAATTTAGGTGTAAAACTACTATGGTAATCTTCCTCAAAAAATGACATATATCAGCTTTCCTATTATTTTAATTTCTTTCCCAACAAATTCGTGCATACCGTGGTAAAAGCCACAATGCTTACGGAACTCAACGGCATCAAAATGGCTGCTATCACGGGTTGTAATTGACCCGTTACGGCAAAGTACAGTCCCACGACATTGTAGCACAACGAGAGCATGAAACTCAATTTAATGACTTGCATGGATTTCTTGGACAATTGCAAAAAAACAGGCAACTTGGTCAAGTTGGATGCATCCAAAATACCATCACAAGCGGGCGAAAACACATTGACGTTCTCCGACACGGCCACCCCTACATTGCTCTGGGCCAATGCCCCCGCATCATTTAACCCATCCCCAACCATAAGCACATTATGGGATTTTTGTGTTTTTTCTATACACTCCAATTTATCTTCGGGCTTTTGGTTGAACAGTATATGGGCTTGGGGCGGAAGTATCTTTTCCAGTTGTTTTTGCTCTCCATCATTGTCCCCGGACAATATTCCCACTTTATATTGAGTGCCCAATTCATCAAAAAGTTCTTTTACACCTTCCCGATAGGTATTCTTGAATACAAATCGACCTTTTACATCTTCATCTGAACTAACATAGACCGCCGTATGGGTTAATTCCGAGGATGCTTCTTTCCCAACGTAGGTGGCCGAACCCACTTTCATGGAGTGTTGGTTTACTTTTCCCTCGATACCCTTGCCGGTATGTTCCTGGAATTCATCCAAGGTCATTATGGCGTTGGATTTAAGAATGTCGTACAACGAACGGCTCAAAGGGTGATTGGATGCCCTGAGTGTGGTCTTTAGAAGAGCAGTCTCATCCTCTGTCAATTCCACCCCTTCATACAAGATAGTCTCTTGTTGATTGGTGGTCAAAGTACCGGTCTTATCAAAAATGGCCATGTCTATTTGGGCCAAACGCTCTATGGCATTCGTGTTCTTGAGGTAAAATTTATGTCTTCCAAATATGCGAAGCATATTCCCCAATGTAAATGGGGCCGCCAAAGCGATGGCACAAGGACAGGCAATGATCAATACTGCTGTGAAGACGTTGAGCGCCATACTGGAATCATGGAACAGCCAAAAAGCTGTTGCCAGAAAAGCAATGGTAAGCACAGCCACGGTAAAACGTTTGCCAATGCTATCGGTGAGTGTCTGGAATTGACTGGCCTTATCTTTGGAAAAAACCGTATTCCCCCACAATTGGGTCAGGTAGCTTTGCGAAACGGATTTTAAGACTTCAACTTCCAAAACCCCCGATTGCTGTTTCCCGCCGGCAAAAAGTTTTTCTCCAGACTCTTTAAAAACTGCTTGGGATTCTCCCGTCACAAAGCTATAGTCAACCTCAGCAGTTCCCTTGATCAAGATACAGTCCACTGGTATGATTTCCTGACTGCGAACCAAAATACGATCACCTTTCTGTATTTTATGTATTTGGATGTTCTCTTCATTTCCATTGGAATCCAATCGGGTGACCGCAATGGGAAAATAGGATTTGTAATCGCGCTCAAAGGAAAGATACGCATAGGTTTTTTGCTGAAAAAACTTTCCAAGCAATAGGAAGAAAACAAGCCCGGTAAGACTATCAAAGAATCCTGAACCCAAATCCAAGGCTACATCCACGGTACTGCGCAAAAAAAGCACGAGAACCCCCAAGGCAATGGGCACATCTATATTCAAAAGCTTGGAACGCAATCCCTTGTAAGCCGAAATAAAATAATCTTGCGCAGCATAAAAAACCACAGGCAGGGAAAAGGCGAACATTAACCAACGGAACACGCCTTTGTATTGATCCAACCAAAACTCCTCCACCTCAAAATATTCGGGAAAGGAAAGCAGCATTACATTGCCAAAGGCAAATCCGGCAACGCCCAATTTGTAAATGAGCGACCTGTCTACCACATTCTTCTTTCCTTCCAAGGTTTCCAAGGATATATTGGGTTCGTATCCAATACTTCCCAACAGCAACACCAAGGTCTTTAAAGAAAAATCTTCCGTTTTATAGGTAACCCTAATAGTTTTCTTGGGAAAGTCAGCTTGGGAGACTGTAATCGCCGAATGTAGACGGTTCAAGTTTTCCAACACCCATATACAGGAGCTACAGTGAATTGAAGGAATCATTAAACTCACCACCTGCACTCCCTCTTCATTGAACTCCACCAACTGTTCTACAATTTCCTGATTGTCCAGAAAATCGTATTTACCGCGCAGTTCATTGGGTGTGGTCCCTGCTTTTGCTTCTATCTCATAGAATGCTGTAAGGCCATTTGATGAGAATATTTCGTAGACGGTCTTGCAACCATTGCAACAAAATTCCTTTTCATCAAACTGCA
This sequence comes from Flagellimonas alvinocaridis, assembly GCF_004916895.1. GTDB lineage: Bacteria > Bacteroidota > Bacteroidia > Flavobacteriales > Flavobacteriaceae > Flagellimonas > Flagellimonas alvinocaridis. Next base: position 9,675 of record NZ_SNTZ01000005.1, on the reverse strand, counting down.
CCCCGTTCTTCCCACATTCATCCCCACAATGATAACAGGTTGTGTTTGCCATTTACATTTGCTTTACCTAGTGCAAATTTGTAATACTCTTCTTCCTAAAAATATGATATTTATCAGTACATCCTATTATTATAAACCTTAAATTTGAGGAGTCAGGTAAATCAGTCAACGGTATGGAAAGCAGATGTGAAAATTGTATTGTACGGCAATTCAACTCCTTGCGTGCCATGAGCAAGGAAGAGTTAAAACAAGTTTCAGATTCCAAAACCACCAAAGTTCTAAAAAAGGGGGAGTCCATTTTTGGGGAAGGTGATAAACTCAATGGGGTTTATTGTGTTCGTAGCGGGGTTTCCAAACTCTCCAAACTCAGTGCCAACGGCAAAGATCAGATTGTAAAATTAGCCTCGAAAGGTGAGGTTATCGGACAACGTTCCGTGATTGCCGAGGAGAGCACCAATCTTAGTGCCATTGCCGTAAGCGATATGGAGGTTTGCTTTATTCCCAAAGAGAGTATTACCCATACTCTTCAGAAAAACCCAGACTTTACCTTGGAAGTGCTCCGCCACATGGCCCATGATTTAAAAGAGGCCGATGATGTAATCGTCAACATTTCCCAAAAAACCGTAAAGCAACGCATTGCCGAGGCCTTTTTGTATCTGAAAAAGAATTTTGGCGAGGACAAAGATGGCTTTTTGGCCTTGACCCTTTCCCGGGAAGATATATCAAATGTGGTTGGCACCGCTACGGAATCGGCCATCCGGATTATTTCCGAGTTCAAGAAAAAAGGTCTTATCCACACCTCGGGGAAAAAAATCGGTATCAAAGACGAAAAAAAACTATTGGAGATGGTCGAAGGTTTTTAGCATCTCCTAAAACCTGATATTTATCATAGTATCCCCTGGGCTGCACGCTTAATTTTACCTTATATAAAAGCTGCCCAGATGCAAAGGATTCTAATACCTACGGATTTTTCGGAAAATGCATGGAATGCCTTAACATACGCCATGCAGCTGTTCTGCAACAAGCAGTGCACTTTTTATTTGTTGAATACATACACCCCCATAATTCCAAGTAGTAGGTTTATGGCCAAAATGGTGGATGGGGAGCGTATTGTTGATGCGGTTCGTGATTCTTCCGAGTTGGGACTGCAAAAAACTGTGGAGCGCATCCAAAAACAGTTTAACAATCCCTATCATCAATTTGAAACCATCAGCTCCTTTAACTTACTCTCTGAAGAGGTAAAAGAGATTGTGGACACATTCAATATCGATTTGGTGATCACAGGAACCAAGGGAGCCTCCGGTATTGAAGAAGTTTTCATGGGAAGCAATACTGTACGGATTATAAAGAGTGTAAAAAAATGTCCCATTTTGGCTATACCCCGCCATTTTAATTTTATTTCACCTACGGAAATTGCATTTGCCACCGATTTTAACCGGTTCTACACCACTTCAGAACTTGCCCCTTTGTTGGAAATGGCCAGAATGTTCCAAGCCACTATTCGAATCGTTCATGTACAATACACCATCAAAGCTTTATCGGAACTCCAGCAGTTCAATTTGAATATGCTACGCAGATATTTAAAGGATGTTGAGCATTACATTCATACTGTATCCGAACTTCATTCTGTTTCAAAAACTTTGGAAATATTCTCTAAGGAGCTCGATATTCATTTATTGGCAATGCTCAACTACCAGCATAGCCAAATGGAGAAAATGACCCGAGAGCCCATAGTTAAAAAAACCGCCTTCCACACCCAGATTCCGCTATTGGTCATTCCCGAAATAGGCATGGAGGGAACAACTACCAAAGCCAAAACAAGGGAACATTCCTTTCCTTCATCATAAATTGATTGGAGGTCGCTATCTTTATGCCATTGTACATCAAAGAAATCGAATGGATAAGCACCAACTTATTGAATGCCATGAACGGATAAAACCCTATATCCACAACACCCCCGTGCTTACCTCCCACCTTATTGACCAAATGGTGGGCGCATCCGTTTTTTTTAAGTGCGAGAACTTCCAAAAGATGGGCGCCTTTAAAATGCGTGGGGCTGCCAATGCCATTATGCAACTACCCAAAGCATTGCAACAAAAAGGAGTGGTTACACATTCTTCAGGAAACTTTGCCCAAGCACTTTCTTTGGCCGCACAAGGTCTAGGTGTGAAAGCTTTTATTGTGATGCCCAAAAATGCACCACAGGTAAAGAAAAATGCCGTGAAGGGCTATGGTGGTATTGTCATTGAATGCGACCCAACCCTAGAGGCAAGGGAAAGACAAGCAAGAATGATAGAAGAAGAACATGGTGCAACTTTTATACATCCTTCCAACGATGACAATGTGATTTTGGGACAGGGAACTGCCTGCAAAGAGCTATTGGAAGTCTATCCCAACCTTGATTATGTTGTTGCTCCCGTAGGCGGTGGCGGATTGATTGCCGGAACCGCCCTGGCCGCACATTATTTTGGAAATCCCTGTCAAGTAATAGGTGGAGAGCCCCTAGAAGTGGACGATGCTTACCGATCCTTGCAAAGTGGCACAATTGAAACCAATAGCACCACAAATACCATTGCGGATGGGCTAAAAACCCACTTGGGTGACCGTAACTTTCCCATTATCCAAAACTATGTGAGCCAAATTATCCGGGTCACAGAGGATGAGATCATTGAGGCCATGCGGATGATTTGGGAACGGTTGAAAATTGTCTGTGAACCCTCAAGCGCTGTCGCTTTGGCTGCAATTTTTTCTAAAAAGCTTCAGTTTAAAGGCAAAAAAATAGGGGTTATTGTTTCAGGTGGAAATGTGGATGTAAATAATTTACCCTTTTAAGCAAAAGTCGCTAATCTTTTATTTTATAAAAGACACTAAAAACGTGCTGCCTATATCTTTTTCGCTTTTTATCTCAATTTTTCCATCCATGGCCTCCACTTGGGTCTTCACCAAATACAATCCCAGTCCCTTCCCTTCTGTTGCCCCACTTAACCTTCCGTACATATCAAAAATTTTCCTTTCGCGCTCTGGGGTCAAATCCATACCAATACCGTTATCTGAAACATTTAAAATTATCGCATCCTCTGTTTCCTCAGTAAAGATGTCAATAATTGGAGCAACTCCATCTTTGCTATAATGGATAGCATTTAGAACAAGATTGTACACAATATTCACCAAATAGCCTTTGAGCCCAAATATGGTGTCCGCTTTCGAAAAATCTGTTCTAATATCGGCTTTGGACTTGCTTATATCCTCAGCCAACAAAGCATCCACATCTTTCATGACATGGCTCATACTGATTTTCTTAAACTGCTCTTTGCTTGCATTTTTAAGCGAAAGTGAAAGGCTAAGGTCTTTAATGGTCTGATCTAGGGCTTCGGTGGTTTGCTCTATTTTTCTGAGCAAATCATCGTTCATTTCATCCTTGCCAAATTCATAAATCTTGGACAGCATCAACAGGTTGGATATAGGCCCTCTTAAATTATGGGATATGATTCTGATGAAGTTTTGAAGTTCGTTATTTTGTTGAACAATCTGTTGATTGGCCAATACTTCCTTGGTCACATCCAGAGTAATGCCCGCAATTCTTATGGGCTCATTATCGGTATTGTAAAATGCCCGTCCTTTATGGTGTAGGTATCTTACTCCCCCATCTCTTACAATAATCCTATTGGTAATGTCATGGGGCAATTTTTCTTCCATGCAACGCTTTACATCCTCTATGAATGCCTCGCGATCTTCACGATGAATAAGCTCCACCAAAGCTTCTGAATTGGCCTTGAACTCGCCTGGGACTTGGTCATAAATTTTGAACACCTGATCGGACCAAGTGATTTCGTTCTTCAAAACATCATAACTCCAATGCCCCATGTTGCCAATTTGCTGGGCTTCCTTATATTTTCTTTCGACCTCCTTTAATCTGATTACATTTTCGACTTCCTTTGAAATGCTCTTTTGCCAAACACAACATCCGACCACAGCTCCAGAGGCATCCATATAGGGTTGGAAGAAAAATTCAAGAACTTCCGTACCATCGTTGTCCCCTACAGACTGCCTTGATGTGGTAGCATATCTATCCAATGCCCGGTCACAGCCTTGCTCACAAGTTATAAAAAAAATACTTTTCCTGTAATAGGGTCTTAAATCGATTCCTATATGGGGGTCTTTGTGAAACTCCTTTTTAAACCTCTCACTGAACGGGGCGTTGAAAGCAGTTAGCAGAAAACTTTTATCCATGGCCCATACAGCATCATTCTTTGCTTTAAGGGCTTCCTTGTCATTGTTTATTCTTACCTGCTTTTCTTTCAATGCTACGGGTTTTCACAAAGGGGAACTATGTGATTCTTCTAAAGCATTTACTTGGCTTTGTATGAGCCCTGCAAATAGTCTTCCAAATGTTCAATGCGTAATGGCTTTGTAATAAATTCCTTTACATATGCTTTGTATTTCTCCGCTTCCTCGCGATCGGCCTCTGATTCGGAAGAAGTGACCAATAGTACTTCATTGGTTTCCGGAAAACTTTCGAGAGCCATAAATTCCAAGAATTCAAAGCCACTCATTTCGGGCATATTAATGTCAAGCAGTATAAGTGTTTTCGTGTTGGGATTATCCCTAAAACGAAGATCATCCAGAGCCAATTCGGGATTTGTAAAACTTTTGATCCTATCTTCCAATCCTAGTTTTCTAAAATGGATTGCATTCACGGTGTTCACCAGGTCTTCATCATCGACCAAATAGATTTCCTTGTACATGATTTTGGTAGTAATATGAGTTTTGTTTGGTTTTTTGGTAATTTATGTTAAATATCGTAAAAAAACGATAGTTCACGACTATGAGAACATTTTTTGAAGGGAATTATTGTCGCCCTAATGTAAGAAAATTGATGATGGTCAATTGATAAAAGTCAATTATCCATAGGGCATACACGCCATTTATCTCACTCGAAAACACATAACCAACTACTAATCAATAATTAAAGTTTGAACAGACACGTTCCCACATGAAAAACAAAAATAGATTATAAAGGGTCAGTCGTTTAACGGTAGTGTAAGAATTTTTTCTTGGCTTTTAGTTTATCCAAGGTTCCGATTTGACTTCTTTCTATTCATTTGTCAAATTATTTCCATTCCATCCTCTGCAGTCTAATCGCATTTAGGATGGCCAATAAGGCCACACCCACATCAGCAAAGACAGCTTCCCACATGGTAGCAAGTCCACCGGCGCCCAAAATAAGGACCAACGCCTTTACGCCAAATGCCAATGCAATATTCTGCCAAACAATATTGCGTGTGGAGCGCCCAATTTTTATGGCTCTGGCTATTTTACTGGGTTGATCGGTTTGAATGACCACATCGGCAGTTTCAATGGCCACATCACTGCCCAAGCCTCCCATGGCCATCCCCACATCACTTGCAGCAAGCACGGGAGCATCATTGATGCCATCTCCCACAAAGGCCACCTTGGTATCTGGGTCTTTCTTGAGCTTCTCAACCTCTTTGAGTTTATCTTCGGGAAGCAGCCCTCCCTTGGCCCAATTTAACTGGAGTTCCTTAGCCAGTTTCTGGGTGATGGAATCCTTATCCCCGGAAAGCATACCAATTTTTGGGACACCCGCCTTCCGTAACTGTTGAATGGCTTCACGGGCATCTTGCTTGAGCTCATCGGCAATTATAACGTATCCGGCAAAACGACCTTCAATAGCCACCAAGACCATGGACTCTACTATTTCTTCCAGTTCTTGGGGTACTTCAACATGGTTTGAAACCATCAAAGCCCTGTTCCCAACCCATACGGATTTTCCATTCACAAGTCCTTTTAAACCCTTTCCTGCAATTTCGGTAACCTCGGTGGCAGTATTAGCTTCACCTTTAAGCTTATATTCCATGATAGCTTTAGCAATGGGGTGGGTGGATTGCCTCTCCATGGCCATCAGATACTTCATAAAATCATTTTCCTCCAACGAAGCATAACTTACCACCTGCTTTATCTTGAAGACTCCTTTGGTCACGGTTCCAGTTTTATCCATCACCACGGTATTTACTTTTGCCATCGTATCCAAGAAAGAAGCTCCTTTAAAAAGAATACCGTTCCGCGAAGCGGCACCCAATCCGCCAAAATATCCCAAAGGGATGGATATAACCAATGCACAGGGACAGGATACCACAAGAAATATCAAAGCCCTGTACAACCAATCCCCAAACACATATTCGTCCACAAAAAAGTAGGGCAGAAATGTAAGTCCAATGGCCAGAAAAACTACAATAGGGGTATAAATCCGGGCAAACTTTCTAATGAAAAGTTCTGTTTTTGATTTTCGCGCGGTGGCATGCTGCACCATTTCCAAGATTCGGGCTATGGAGCTGTCCTTGAATACCTTGGTTGCTTGAATTTCAATTACTCCATCCAAATTAATGCTTCCAGCATACACCTCTTCATCCCTTTGAAGCGTCTGGGGTTTGCTTTCACCGGTTATGGCCGCGCTATTCAAAGATGCCTTGGAAGATAGTAACACGCCATCCAAAGGTACTTTTTCCCCAACACGCACTTGAATGCGCTCCCCAATCTGCACCATTTCCGGGTTTACCGCAACAAAATTCCCATTCCGAAACACCAAGGCTTCATTGGGACGCACATCCAACAAGGCCTTTATATTTCCTTTGGCGCGTTTTACCGCCGCTTCTTGAAACAGTTCCCCTACGGCGTAGAACAACATAACCGCAACACCCTCTGGATATTCCCCAATGGCAAATGCCCCCAGTGTGGCTATGGCCATCAGGAAAAACTCCGTGAAGAAGTTTCCTCTTTTGATACTGTTCCATCCTTGTTTTACTACCGGAAATCCTACGGGCAAATAGGCAATTATATACCAAACTACCCTTGTCCATCCTTTAAAAAAAGGAACGTTGTCAAAATAATCCGCGGTTATGCCCAATAAGAGCATTACAAAACTGAAGAGTGCGGGCAGATAGGTCCTAAAATCGGAGGTCTCTCCAGAACAACAGTGATCGTGATTGTGATCGTGGTCTAAACTTCGCAGCTGATTTTTTTTCTTTTGTGCCATATGGGCCGCAAGTTCCCAAAAACATTCATGCAACGGAAGTGCATTTATTTTCCGCTACATTTATCGCACAGCCCTTTCAGCACCACATTGGCGTCTTCGGCCACAAAGCCTTCTGGAAGATTGATGTGTGGTATTTTATGTTCCGTCAAACAAACGGTCTCATTGCAACGAACACAGTGAAAGTGGAGATGTAGGTCTTGCTCCAATTCACAATTGCAGCCAGGTTCGCAAAGTGCGTATTTTTTGGTACCCGTGCCATCATCAATTTGATGTACTACACCCTTCTCTTCAAAAACCTTCAAGGTGCGATATAGAGTAGTACGATCTGCCTTGTCAAAAGCATTTTCCACATGCGTCAACGAAACGGCAGCATCTTGACCCATAAAGTATTGATAGACCAACATCCGCATTGCTGTGGGCCGGACTAGTTTGTTCTCTAATATGCTTTCTATTTTTTCCATGGCAGACACCCAAAATTAACCATTTTCGGGGAGTGGTGTCTTAAGACCTATCAGGGATTTCTGGAATAAGGAGGTAGAACGCTACAATTTTACAACTTCATCAATTACATACAATTTGATTAAATCAACAAATCATTTTTGTACAATATATAGCACACTATAAATACAGTAACAATTAATACTCCCAATGAGCCATAGATTTGGTTTTTGTAACTTTTCATATAGACTAGGTTTAGTTTAGGTTCTAAATATACATATTATAGCATATTTTGTACATATTATCCTTGATTTATGTAAACTTTTTCATTCACATCATTCTTTAACCAATATCCTAATCCATTCATAAATAAAACTTGTAATTGATGAAATTACAGATAGGTACTTACCCATAATAAAGGCCCCAATGGGCAAAAAAATTTACAGCGATCCAGACCGCAAAGGAGCGATTAAACAAGTGACCAAAGGTAAAAGATATTATCAGACAGGTTGTAAAGGTTCGGGGTCTGGAAAATCACAGGGGACTTCGATTTGCCTATCACCACCCATTTGTTGGTTACCGTATAGTGTTTGGGTCTTCGTACAGTTATCATCATCCGAACAGGAAAAGCAAAACGCAAGTACCGCGATTAAAAGTATTTTTTTGGTCATTTTGAGAAAGTCTGGTCCTCAATAATAATAAATAACCTCATAATGTCTGACAAAAAAGTTTACAAAAGGTAACAGAATTGGAGTAAATGATTGATAAGAAGTCCTTTGATGTCTACATGAAGAACAATGGCCCTCAAATGAATTGATTGACTATATCTATTCACAAATCAGCAAAGCATACATGGACAATGATATGGATGAATCAATCTACAATGACATTCTGGTTGACACTTTCCCCAAGTCTCCTGAACTCAAGCATAAGGCCGAAAGAGTCAGAAACCTTACCTATAAGATAATAAGTGCATGCATACACAATTACGTAAGGGAAAAGACCGGGTTGAGCAGGGCTACCATGTACAGGGACGATTACACCCTAGCCATCAAATTGATCAAAGGTAAATTAGATGTAATGGCCACAATGGCACGAGATGTATAAACAACATATCCAAATAAACAATCTTCAATTGACGAAGGAGGAATTTGAACAATTGCCCAATGAGGTCATTCTTCAAAGCGAAACTCTGATCACGGATTTTAAGGTCTCATCTAAAGAAAAGAATGGCAAATTGGGAGACTGGACATACCTGCTTTAAATTTCGTGGAAACCTTTTGCGACATTACCATAAATATTGAGAATATTTGAAAAAATAGGATGCAAAACATTTTGAAAACCATCATATTTTCAAAATACAATATCAAAAATTGCATTCCCCCTAAAATTTAGGGGGTGTTTTTTTTATCGTAATAAAAATCCAATCAAACACCTTGCATTTTATAATCCAAATAGCCAATATATCTATCTTTGAATCAACGATAAAGTTCATTTTCATTATGCGATTTACAATCACAGATTTCTAACGAATATTTCAGGTTTTTCTTGAAATTATACTGGTTCGTCCAGTTTTGTTGAATCATAAATTGCATACCTATGGAAGTGAGTGTATTGTTTCAGGCAATAATCACAGGTTGCAGTATATGTTCTTTGGGCATTCTACTATTCGAAAGAAGGAAGAGAGTCCGGTTTCACCTTAAAAACGTAATGGATACTATCAAACGTGCCATTAAAAAAATAAAGAAGCCTTAAGAAGAGCAAGTAGTGTCTGTGGTTGTTAGAACCCTCCGAGTCTGTTTCCGCTGCTTGGGGGGTTTTCTACTTGATAACATTAAGACTTCTCCAGCAACATTTTGCGTAACAAATATAAATTATACCTGATAACTGCAAAATATAAACGATTTTTTTGCCATGACAATTTAGAATACCCTTACATATTCCATTATTTACAATTCCAACTATATTAAATTATCATTTGAACAAAATGATGATTGTTAAATTCAAAACTATTTAATGAACTTTTTGTTCAGAACTGGAAACGCCGGACATAGTATACCACCCTCGCCGGGTTAAAGTGACCATAGCTGGCCGGACGAAAGTGACCCACCCGCGCCGGGCCAAAGTGGACCACCTTTAGATTAGATCTATCTGTAAAAAGTCTAAGTGCTTTTTTTGTTAAA
>NZ_SNTZ01000033.1 GCF_004916895.1 Flagellimonas alvinocaridis | reverse complement strand
AGTGACTGTCCGACCCATGGAACGTGGCAGTTATTCCAAAACTACTTTTGTGTCAGGGCTTAATGATGAGTGAAAAGTGTTTGCTGTTCTGCAGTAGACGTTGTTCACGAGTCGTCTCAACACAACCGCTATGTGTCTCCTGGTGGCTATATGCGTCTAGGCTTCTTCTTCTTTGCGGAGAGGAAGTTAGTTGACGATAGTCTTGATGATCGTGGTTCGGTTTCGGCCGAGCCAAGGCGCCAAAAACACATAAGCACCTTTTCATATTTGAATCAGTACACTGATTGCMAAAAGTCTTCACGGACATGCGGTGATTTGTTGTTGAGATTTGCATCTCGATAATACGTACTAGCTTCAGCGATGGATCGGTTGCATCGAGTATCGATGAAGAACGCAGCTTGCTGCGTTACTTACCACGAATTGCAGACGCTTAGAGTKGTGAAAKTTCGAACGCATAGCACCAACTGGGCCTCCAGTTGGTACGTCTGGTTCAGGGTTGTTTAACTCAATGCCTTAGGCTTCTCTTCGGAGAGTCTTCGGCTTGTCGGGCAACATTAGTGAGCTGAGATTCGCGTCTCGGCATACTGATCTTGTCCTAGTCCAGAAGCATCACAAGTCAAGACAGAGCTTCACCGTTCTGTCTTGTAATGTGACGCGCTACTCTTATATCGGAGGAGCTGCCAAATGGCGTCCGACTTGACTCGGCTGATCATCAAGACGTGTTTAACTGCGTGTCTTATGATGTGAAGCTACTGCATCTATGTCAGAATGTGTCGTCGCTCCTTTCGAATACTGGGATTCGTCTAGTCTCGTGTGTGTGTTGATATCGAATTAATTTTCGATTGATGCGGCGCTGAGAAGAGAGACGGTGCGTGTCTTGCTAATCTCAACCTGAACTCAGTCGTGATTACCCGCTGAACTTAAGCATATCATTTAGCGGAGGAAAAGAAACTAAAAAGGATTCCCTTAGTAACGGCGAGTGAAACGGGAAGAGCCCAGCGCCGAATCGATCAGTCTTTGGCTGCTTCGAAATGTGGYGTATAGGTGTAAGTTTCCAGCAGTGTCGTATGTCCGAAGTCYTTACGATTGAGGCCATAAACCAGAGAGGGTGCGAGCCCCGTTCTGGATAGCGGCACTGTTGGTTCGCTTGCTCCTTGGAGTCGGGTTGCTTGAAAGTGCAGCCTAAAGTGGGTG
>NZ_SNTZ01000032.1 GCF_004916895.1 Flagellimonas alvinocaridis | reverse complement strand
TAGAGATGAATACTATATGGTAGCGGCAGGAAATTCGTTGGCATTGAATCGGGGCATTCAGGAAGAACAGGTTGTTCCAGCTCGATACCGCCAAGAATTCTTGACTGTTGCATGGGAACAGGCTCACCTTCGAAGTATTTTCCCCTTCCAATATTTTTCGATTGGAGCTTCCCTCATTCCTTTTATCGAGCATRATGATGCGAATCGGGCTTTAATGAGTTCTAATATGCAACGGCAAGCAGTTCCGCTTTCTCGGTCCGAGAAGTGCATTGTTGGAACTGGGCTGGAACGTCAAGCGGCTTTAGATTCAGGGGCTCTTTCTATAGCCGAACATGAGGRAAAGATCATTTATACCGATACTGACAAGATTRTTTTATCAGGTAATGGAGATAYTATAAGCATTCCATTAGTTCTRTATCAACGTTCCAACAAAMATACTTGTATGCATCAAAAMCCCCAGGYTCARCGGGGTCGATGCATTAAAAAGGGACAAATTKTAGCRGAYGGTGCTGCTACAGTTGGTGGGGAACTCGCTTTGGGKAAAAATRTAGTMGTGGCTTATATGCCRTGGGAAGGTTACAATTTTGAAGATGCAGTAYTCATTAGCGAGCGCTTRGTATATGAAGATATTTATACTTCTTTTAACATAMGGAAATAYGAAATTCAGAYTCATGTGACAAGCCAAGGCCCCGAAAGGGTCACTAAYGAAATACCGCATTTAGAAGCCCATTTGTTACGCAATTTAGACAAAAAYGGAATTGTGATGCTGGGATCTTGGGTGGAAACKGGTGATATTTTAGTAGGTAMATTAACCCCCCAGATGGTGAAAGAATCGTMCTATGCTMMGGAAGATAGATTATTACGAGCCATMCTTGGTATTCAGGTATCTATGTCAAAGGAAACTTGCCTAAAMCTACCTACAGGTGGTAGGGGKCGTGTTATTGATGTKMGATGGATCCAGAAGAARGGRGGCTCTARTTATAATCCAGAAACAATTCGTATATATATTTTACAGAAACGTGAAATCAAAGTAGGTGATAAAGTAGCTGGAAGACATGGAAATAAGGGTATCATTTCMAAAATTTTRCCTATACAAGATATGCCCTATTTGCAAGATGGAAGACCCGTCGATATGGTCTTCAACCCATTAGGAGTACCTTCACGAATGAATGTAGGACAGATATTTGAATGTTCACT
>NZ_SNTZ01000031.1 GCF_004916895.1 Flagellimonas alvinocaridis | reverse complement strand
AACGGTCTCCTTTACTTTGAATTTATATATTAAATAAGAGAAAGAGGAGAACTAAAACGGTCTCTAAGTTAAGCCTTACTAGACGTATCAGTCCTCTTTTCTCCTAAAAGTTGCATAGAACCAATTGGAATACCAGGTGTTGTAGCACCCAATAAAGGAAATAGTTTTTGCAACATAATTTAACCGTCAATTTTAAAATTATGAAAAATTACAAAGAAGCCATTGGTATCGATGTATCAAAGAAGACTTTAGACGTTAGCTGTCATCTATTGGGCAAGCACAAGGTGTTTACGAACGACATAAGGGGTTATCGTTCCATGTTGTCCTGGGTGGGAAAAGAAGTAAAGGACTCCTTTTTTTACTGTTTTGAAAACACGGGGAACTATTCCTTGAAACTGTCTTGCTATTTAAGTAGGCAAGGTGTTGATTATGTAGAGGAGAATCCGTTGAGGATAAAAAGATCCCTGGGTCTGGTAAGGGAAAAGACTGACAAGGTGGATTCCCGGCTCATAGCAAGATATGCCTGGTTGTGCAGGGAAGAACTGACCGTGAGCGAGGCAAAGAGTTTGGTTTATCAGGAGTTAGGGAGATTATTGGGCCTTCGTGATCAAATGGTACGCAATAGGGCGGGGCTATTGGGCACCTTAAAGGAGATGGAGCATTTGTTGGGGAGTCCTTCCACGGATATAGGCTGTATTTCCATCAAGAGGGCGATAGCTTCACTTGATAAACAGGTCAAGGCCATTGAGGCTAGAATGGATCAGATATTAAGGGAGGATGAGGAATTGTCGGGCAATTACGGACTGTTGCTTTCTTTACGTGGGATTGGTTTTGTGGTGGCGTGCCAGCTGCTCTATCACACCCAAAACTTCCGACAATTCGATTCATGGAGAAAATTTTCGAGTTATTGTGGCCTGGCTCCCTATGACCATCAATCCGGCAGTAGTTTGCGAAAAAGGAAACAGTGTCATTGGATAGGGGACAGGAAGATGAAGACTTTGTTGAGCATGGCCGGTATATCGGCGATACAACATGATCCGGAACTCAGGGCGTACTATAAACGGAAAATAGCGGAAGGGAAGCCTAAGATGGTTGCTTTGAACAATGTCAGGAACAAACTTTTGGCAAGGGCATTCTCTGTGGTTAAAAGAGGGACACCATACGTGGTTTTACAAAAATTCGCTGCTTGAAAAAGGTTGAAATAAGTTTGGATTTGATCTTGGAATACG
>NZ_SNTZ01000030.1 GCF_004916895.1 Flagellimonas alvinocaridis | reverse complement strand
TGTACGTCTTCAAACGAATCTGAACTGGCCCAGTCCAAAGTTAAGTCATAGTTTCAACTTTTGAATTTGGTGCTCTTTTCTTCTTTTGAGCATCGTTCTTCTCTTTATCAATTTACGGTTTTCCAATATCTTTTTGTCCAATCCAAAATATACGGTTGCAGGGGTCAGGTTGTCCAATGATTCGTGATATCTCCTGTTGTTGTAATAGTCCACGAACTCTTCCAATCTTTCCTTGAGCTCCCCCGGCAGATAATAGTTGTCCAGTTTGATGATGTTCTTCATCGAACGGTGGTAACGCTCTATCTTGCCCTGTGTCTGTGGGTGGTTGGGCTTTCCCCGGATATGCTCCATATCCCTTTCCTTTATGAACTCCTTCAGTTCGCCACTGATGTAACAGGGCCCGTTGTCGGACAGCAGCCTTGGCATTTTCCCCTTGGGCAACGATACCTTTTCCAATGCCCTTGCCACGGTTTTCTTCACGTCCCCGGCGTTCATGGAGGGACAGAGTTCCCAATGGATGATATACCGGCTGTAATCGTCCAGAATGGTCGATAGATAGTACCAGCCCCACCCGACGATCTTCAGGTAGGTAAAGTCCGTCTGCCACATCTGGTGTACCCTTGTGGTCTTGTCCCTGTACTCCTGTGAGGCGGCCATGGTATCAAAGGCCGGGGACGTCACCAATCCCTTGGACTTCAATATGCGGTACACGCTGCTCTCCGAGATATAGTACTCCCGCTCATCTGTCATCTTGCAGGCGAGTCCACGGCAGGATTCCTCCGGGAAGTCCAGGGCCATCTCCACCACCTCGGAGCGAACCTTGTCGGGTATCCTGTTCCAATAGGTATTGCGTGCCCTATGGTTGGGCGCAAGACCGTCAAAGCCACCTTCGAGGTACTTGGCGTACCAGTTGTAGAAGGTGCTCTTGTTGATGCCTATTTCCTTCAACGTCCTGTTAACGCCTATCTCGGATGTCTCCACGAGCCGTATGATCTCATATTTCTCCTGTTGGGTAAATCGCATGTACTTCCTCCATTTTACCCTAAGCCATTCGTACTTTTTTTGAGCACTCGGTTCTGGAGCAGAAGCTCGGCCACCGTTTCCTTGAGTTGGGAGTTCTCCCCACGCAGTTCATTTACCTCACTGGTATTGGCCTCGCGCATGGTGTCGCCCATAAGTCGTTTCTTCCCAGCTTCCAGAAAATCCTTGCTCCAACGGTAATACAGTGCCGGGGCGATTCCCTCTCGCCTGCAGATGCCGGATACCGATTCCTCGCCCTTGAGCCCTTCCAGTACGATACTGATCTTTTCCTCGGCGGAGAACTTCCGCCTTGTCTTTCTCTTGATGTCCTTTACGATTGATTCCGTGTTCTTCTTCTTTGTCATTTTAAGTGTTTTAAATGGTTAATGAATCCATCTTCAAGGCTAGCCTTGAAGATAACAAAACCATCACTTATCTTTAGACCAAGTTCAGTCCACTTTTAGTTGAAGATTTACA
>NZ_SNTZ01000004.1 GCF_004916895.1 Flagellimonas alvinocaridis | reverse complement strand
CACCACGATAACGGTTGTCGTGAACGGTGACACCACGGTCGAGCCCACGGAGGGCTTCACTGTGGTGCTGAGCAACCCTGTCAACGCGACGTTGACGGACGGCACGGGAGCTGGGACGATCACCAACGATGACGTTGCCCCGGACCCCGTTGCGACGATATTGGCGACCGACAATACTGCGACTGAGGCAGGCCCGACCACCGGGACCTATACCGTTAGCCTGGACGTTGCCAACAACAGCGGTTCCCCGTTGCTAGTGGGGTATACCGTGGGCGGTACGGCCACCTCGGGCGATGACTACGCTGCGCTCTCGGGCACGGTGAGCATCCCCAACCTGGCGAGCAGCGCCACGATAACGCTTACCCCTGTCGATGACCTTGATGTTGAGGCTGCCGAGACGGTGATTGTGACGCTTTCGGCGGGAGCGGGCTATACGGTCGGTACACCGGCCAGCGACACGGTCACGATAACCAGTGACGACGTTGCCCCGGACCCCATCAGTATATCCGATGTTACATTGGCGGAGGGCGATGGCGCCACGACGAACTTTATTTTTACCGTCAGTGTGGACGGTGGCGGCAATGCCGCATCGACGATAGATTTTGATTACACCACGGTTGACGGAACGGCGACGACTGCCGACGGGGATTATGTGTTGAACGCTGGGTCGGGCCAGATCACGGCCGGTACGCCGAGCACCACGATCACGGTTGTCGTGAACGGTGACACCACGGTCGAGCCCACGGAGGGCTTCACTGTGGTGCTGAGCAACCCTGTCAACGCGACGTTGACGGACGGCACGGGAGCTGGGACGATCACCAATGATGATTCTGCTACTTTGACCATAACCAACGAAAGTGTTCCAGAAAATGTTGTCGGAGGCAATATGGTCTTCACGGTAACTTTGGACAATGCGGTGGCTGGGGGTACACAAGTGGCTTATGCCTTTACCAACCTTACTGCCACAGGTAGTGGAATTGACTATGACAATACAGGAGGTAATTTGCTCTTTGCTGGTAATGCTTCTGAGACCCAAGACATCACTGTGGCCATAAACAATGAAACCATTATTGAAGGAGATGAAACCTTTAGAGTGACCTTGGGCATACCAACCAATGGTGTCACTGTGACAGGTTCTCCTGCAATAGGAACCATTCTTAATGACGATGCCGCCGTGGCCACCATAACGGCAACAGACAATCTTGCAACCGAAAGCCCAGCAAGTACAGGGACTTTTCAGGTGAATATTGGCAGTGTAAACAATACCGGTTCCCCTATACCAGTAAACTATACTGTTACGGGAACAGCAACTCCTACAGCAGATTACGCAGCACTTTCAGGAACTGCAAATGTGGCCAACGGACAACAAATCGCAACGATAACAGTAACTCCCGTAGATGATGCGGAAATCGAAGAGGACGAAACGGTAATCGTTACCTTGGCGGCAGGAGCGGGCTATTCAATTGGTGCTCCCAACAGCGCTACAGTTACTGTTGAAAGTGAAGACGATACCCCGCCGGATGGCTATACGGTAACCATCAATGATGACCCCATCAATATTACCAATCAAGGTGCGATTAGTTTTACGTTTTCCAATGCCCCTACGTTTTTAACCACATACGACTATACGTTGAGTAGTAGTGGGGATGGAGGTGTAGCTACCGTAACGGGAGGTGGTGCCCTTAGTTTTGTAGATCAAACCGTATCCAATATAGACGTAAGCGGTTTGCCCGATGGCGTGATTACCCTTTCAGTGGTAGTGAGTAATCTTCTGGGCACGGAAGGACCTCCAACAACGGATACAGCTACAAAATATACAGCGGTTCCTTCAGGGTATACGGTAACTATTGATCAAAGTATCATCAATTTTGATAATCAATCGGCCATTGGCTTTACGTTTGCCAATGCAGAAGTAGGGGCTACATACAATTATACGTTCACCAGTGATGGCGGTGGAACACCCGTTACAGGTTCTGGACCTATTGATTTCATTACGGAGAATGTCAACAATATAGATTTAAGCGGGCTGGCAGATGGTTTGGTTACCCTAAGCGTAACCCTTAGCAACGCCAATGGTACAGGAGTGGCGGCAGAAGACACTTCAGATAAGGATACCACGGTATGTAATGCAGGAGGAGTGGCCCCGATAAGGGATACTTCGCTACCAACAGTTTTTTGTGGCGATTTTGAAATAGACCTAAACGATTATGTGACCAATATTGCCCCAGTGGGTAGTGAACTCACATGGAGTACCAACCCCGACCCCAATGATACGGAAGCTCATCGCAATAGTAGTGTGGTACGTAGTGCTGCGCAGTATTTTGGATTTTTTTATGATGAAGTGAATGCTTGTGCCAGTCCACTAGTAACCATAACGCTTACCAATTTCCCAATTCCGATTATCAGCGATCCAACGGGGGATGAACGTTGTGGCGAGGGAACATTGACATTGACTGCCAGTTCGGACAGTGGTGTGCTAAGTTGGTTCGATGTGCCTACTGGAGGGACTGCTTTGGGAACTGGAGGCGTCTTTATTACGCCTTCCATTTCTGCAACAACCTCTTTTTATGTAGAGGCTACCGCCAACGGATGTACTACGGAACGAATAGAAGTGGTGGCGGTGGTAACCGATGCTCCTTCAACAGGAACACCTACTGATATGGTGGCCTGTAATGCCGTCAGTGAAGATGGTCCTAATGTAATCGATTTGGATGATACCTTGACGGGTGCCGATCCAGGAACTTGGGCATTGATCACAGATCCTTCCAACGGTGGTGTGGCCATAGGAGCTGGAAATACTGTAGATTTTGCTGACCAACCCATTGGAGATTATGTGTTTGAGTATACTACTACTGGAAATGCGTCTACTTGTGATGATGGTTCGGTTCAAGTAACCATTACCGTGGAGGATTGTTTTGCCAATGCCGATATAGACTTGGCTTTGACCAAAGAAGTCGATAACGATGAGCCACTTTTAGATGATGTCATTACGTTTACCATAACCTTGGAAAACACTACGATGGATAGAATACTCGACATTGTGGTGACCGATTTGCTGGATACTGGCTTTGAATATTTAAGTCACAGTGCTTCCATCGGTACATATGTTCCGGAAACAGGGGAATGGACCATACCTGATTTGGCATCCAACGTGGAAACGGCTACATTGGAGATTGACGTTAGGGTAACCACACCGGGAACAATACAAAATACTGTGGTGTTGACTTCTTCTTTCCCTGTGGATGATGAAGTGGTTAACAATACAGCTACAGTAAGTGTGAATGTGAATAGAGATCAGTGTACAGACCCTGGAACACTTTGCAACATATTTTCACCCAACAATGATGGGCGAAACGATAGATTAATATTGGTTGGACATCAGCAATTTGCAAATAATACCCTAGAAGTTTTTGATCGCTACGGGAACAGTGTATTTGCCATGGATGGATATGATAGTTCTTGGGATGGAACCGGTAAGAATGGCGATTTGCCCAAAGGAACCTATTTCTATATATTGGACCTTCAAGGAGATGGGACCGAGGTAATAAAAGGGTGGATTCAGATCATAAGATAAAGACAAAGATGCCAGAGAACATTGGTTTACGAACGTTGACAGTATTACTCTTTGTGGTTTTTGTAGGCTTGGGTAGATCCTTTGCCCAAAAAGAACCCCAGTACACCCAATACATGTACAACATAGGAAGTTTTAACCCAGCTTATGTAGGTACGGTGGAAAGCCCAGAGATCATAGGATTGTATAGAGCTCAGTGGGTTGACATCCCTGGTGCGCCCACAACCATTCGGTTTGGGGTAAATGTGCCTCTTTCCAATGAAAAAATGGGTCTTGGACTCAATGTGGTCAATGATGAGCTTGGACCATCCAACCAAACCTATATTGAGGCCGCCTATTCCTACCAAATCAACCTTTCTGACGACACCAAATTATCCTTTGGAATCAATGCAGGAGGTTCCATGTTGGACATAGATTATTCAAAAGGTTCGTTTCAGAATGGATCAGACCCCTCCATTCTTGGCGAAAACTATAACAGTTTCTACCCCACCATAGGTGCGGGACTTTTTATGTACCATGAAGAGGATTGGTATTTGGGAGTTTCAGCTCCAAACTTCCTCACCAATGGGCTGTACAACGATGAAGTAGCCACCATTGTGGAAGACAATATGCAGTTTAATGCCATTGGGGGGTATGTTTTTCAATTGGGAGACCGAACCAAGTTTAAGCCTGCTTTTTTATTGAATTATCTTAAAGGTTCTCCTGTGAACGTTAACCTTTCGGCAAATTTTCAATTTATAGATGCACTTACCATTGGCGCTTCATACCGTTTTGACAATGCGGTGAGTGGGTTGGCCGGATTTCAGATATCCAATGCCATGTTTATTGGCTACTCCTATGATTACAATACCAATGGTCTTGGAGAGTATAGTGGAGGATCACACGAGGCCATTCTTAAGTTTTATATTGGAAGGGGCGGTTTCGGGTCTGGTGGTTCAAAAGACAAGAACAAAGGAAAGAACATAAAGAATAAGGGCAAGCAGATAGATTCCCCAAGATTTTTCTAATATGGATGTAGCAAAAAAAATAATTCCCGTACTGTTGGTTTCCTTTCTGGGTATGGTTTTCTGCTATGCCCAAGGAAAGAAAAAATCCAAAGGGGACGACCTCTTTTTTCAGTACGAATATCAAAAGGCTATCTATGCCTATGAGGCCGAAATGGCTTCGGGGACGTTAACCGAACAACAGTTTTTGAACCTGGCCGACTCCTATTTTCAGACCAATAAATTTGAAAAGGCATCCGAGGCTTATCTGGAACTTTTCAAAAAGGATACACTAATGGGCGGGCATCATTTGAACAAAATGTTGCAGAGTCTTTCCAAAACGGCCAATAAGGAACGAAGAACCGCTTTTATGACTACCATGTCGTCCCGTTTTCAAAAAGAACTGTTGGA
Organism: Flagellimonas alvinocaridis; assembly: GCF_004916895.1. Lineage (GTDB taxonomy): Bacteria > Bacteroidota > Bacteroidia > Flavobacteriales > Flavobacteriaceae > Flagellimonas > Flagellimonas alvinocaridis. Next base: position 324,572 of record NZ_SNTZ01000004.1, on the reverse strand, counting down.
AAACATGGAGTTCAATGTACAATTATTGCAAAACGATGCTGCCGAACCCGGGATGGACTATCGGATTTTCAATTTGATGGGAAACAGTCCTCAGACAGATTTTGCTCCAGCTTTCTACAAAAACCAGCTTTTGTTCTCGAGCGGACGCGTGCAGACCAAAAGAAACACTTATGCACCGGGTAATGAAGGATATTTCAATATATACCAATCCCAGCTGGGTGCAGACGGTCAGATTTCCAGTGTACAACCTTTTAGAGAGGTGACCGATTCGGATTATCACAAAGCAACGCCCTTTTATTCGGAAGAGTTGAGCAGCATTCTGTATGTCCTGTCCAATACCGAAAATGGCAACTTGGCCTTTGATACCAATGGGAAAAATGCCCTGGCCATTGGTAAACAAGCAATAGGAGGTTCGTTTCAACTGCTACTCAAAGACCTGAGTACTTCATTTTACTATCCTTTTTATGATGGAGCAAGCGGTAAGCTGTATTTCTCAGCCAATTTTGACGGAGGGTATGGTGGTACAGACCTGTACTTTGTTTACACCAACAACGGGCAGATCATGTCAGCACCCATAAATTTGGGACCAAGGGTAAATTCCCCTGGCAACGAAATAGCGCCTTTTGTATTTGAGAACAGTTTTTACTTTGCTTCCGATGTATTTTATGGTCTTGGCGGGATGGATATTTATAAATCCAATATGGAAGGTGATGGATTTGGGATTCCCATTAATTTAGGGAAAGGTATTAATTCGCCCGATGACGATTTTGGACTGATCATGCGGAATGAAGGTGAGGGACTGCTGGGATATTTTGCCTCCAATAGGCCTGGAGGAAAAGGCAAGGACGATTTATATGGATTTAAAGTAGATGAAAAACCGGGTTTAAAGACCTTGACCTTTAAAGGAAAAGTTGTGAAGTCTGTTGCTGGCTCCGGTACTGTGGACAAAGCCGTGATTAGACTCATGGATACCGATGGCGAACTATTGGCGGAAACCTATTCGGACGAAGAAGGTAACTATAGATTGGAAATCCCTTGGAAGGAGGAAGTGGTGTTGGAATCGACCAAAGAGCGGTATTCTGTGTTTTCAAAACAATTTACTGAAGAGGAATTGCAAAAGCTTGAAAATACAACATACGATATCGGAATTGCTTTGTATGATGATTTAGTGGAAGAAAAAGAAGGGCAGAAAGTGGTAAAGCTCAAGAAGTTTTTCTTTGATAAAAACGATGTCAAGTTAACTGCCGAAATAGAAGCGGAGCTGGACAAGGTGGTAGCTTTTGCAAAGAATTTTCCTTCTGCGCAATTGCGTATAGAAACGTATACTGACAGTAGGGGAGGCAGTTCCACCAACTTTAGATTGACCCAGGCCCGATCAGATGCCATTAAGAGATATTTAATCCAGCAAGGTGTGCCACAAGCCACTATTTTATATTCCATTGGTTATGGGGAAGATAAAATTCTTAATAACTGCACCAATGGGGTATTCTGTCTGGAAATGTTGCATCAGCAGAACCAAAGATCATTGATTGTGGTCCTAAACGATAATGTCCTCTTTGATTACTAGACCAATACCATCCAACAATAGTATAGGGCAAAAAGCGAAAGAAAGATGATACCGGAATAGGTAAGTGCCTGTAATCCAATCTTTGGTTTGAAGGGTTCAGGTATATCTTTTCCCATAACGGCCTTTAGGTTCATCCAGCCCAATAATGGAGCCAATACAAAGGACACAAAAGTGGCCAAGGCAACCAAATTTCCCATGTTGGCACCGAAAAGGGTTATGACCATCCAGTTGATGACGGCCATGCACAATACCATAAACGCAAAGGCATTTTTACTCTTTAACATGGCTTTTTTAGGATACAGTTTTTCAAGTACATCAAGACTTACTCTAGAAATGGCATCATGTGCGGTCATACAAGTACTGAACATGGTGGCAAAAGCCGCTACGGCAATAAAAAGATAGGCCCAGTTTCCTATGTGAATTGTGAACAGGCTAACTACTTGATCGGCAAACACCACGGCACTTCCGCTAAGTTCGGTTCCCGTGCCATAGAGGGTTAACCATCCAATAATCAAAAAGAATACGGCTAAAAGTGCCGTTAAAAAATAACCGAGATTGAATTCCTGTAATGCTAATTTCAATGAAGGCTTCTCTTTCATGGTTTTTAGGTTTTCCATACCCCAAAGGCTTACCCATCCCGAAGCTTCAACGGCTGTGGGCATCCATCCCATTAACCCGATTAAAAAAAGAATCCCGGCTTCGTTGAATATCTCTGGACGGATGTAAGATTCAGAACCGGGAACAGGTCCCTTTTCCAATACTAGGGCGGTGGTGACCAATAATGCCACAAACAATATGGAGATAACCGCTTTTAATGAGTTTTCCAGAAACCGGTATTTGCCAATGATCAAAAGAAGACTGATAAATACAAAAAGACACAAAGAAATAGCCCCAGCACCCATACTGGTAATCTTAAAAAGGTTCATGAACAGCCCGGCCGTAACCACATAGAGGGCGGCCAAAACGGTGAAGGTTGAAATCAGGGTGATAAACGCATACACCCATAAATATGATTTTCCCAGGTTTAAGTACCCTTCCACCAGACTTTTTTCGGTAACAGTGGTATACCGGATGCCAAACTCAAAAAAGGGATATTTTAAAATATTGGCCAACAAAATAGGGATGATCATAATCCATCCATATTGGGCCCCGGCTTTGGTAGATAGCACCAAATGCGAAGTTCCTATAGCCATACTGGCAAACAATAGCCCAGGCCCAAGGGCTTTTAGAAGCATTTTCAGTTGTGTCATGTGTTATAATGTGCGTTGGTCTAATGTACTACAATTTGGTTTTCTTTAAAACACCCCATCCATGTAGGAATAATGTTTTTGTTGAGATTTATCGAACTTCTTTTTTCTACTGTAGAGGATGCCCGATTGGAGTTGTTGTAAAGCCCAGGACAGGAAGTATTTATTACAAAAGGTCTACGCTTTGTGGACATGGGCCTTAAACTAATTGTGGATGAGAATGAAGTGGTGCAGAACGAAAATATTTCTGCAGGAGTCTTAGGAACTGTGGTACTTATTCCTCTATTTATGGAGGTTGTCAAACTCAATTGGATGCCATTACGTATGATGCTGAAGTAGCAAATGCAACTAAAACGATTAACGTAATTGAGATCATGGAGGTCAATAAAATTCAAATTTTGTATTTATTAAAAGGGGTAGGAGTTAGCTTCTTTTCCATTTATTGGAATTGTTTTGAGAAAGTCCATTTAACCTAACAGAGTAGTAATGGTAATGTAAACCATGTGTCCATCTTCTTGTGGCCAGCTATAAAAGAAGTTTGTTGTTTTGCCATATCAAAAATTGCAATCGCCATTGCGATTTGGTAAAAAAAACTTAAATTATTCAATCTTAGGATATAAGGGGGTAACTGACCAACTATTAGTATTTTGTGGTGTCAAACAAGGAAAAAGGTATAGTGCATGAGCTAAAAAACGACCTTGGATTCTCCGATGTTTTCGTGGAATCCATTCAGGACGGGTTGCTTATTACCGATACTAAGGGAAAAATATTAATAATCAATTCAGCATTCTGTACGCTGACAGGTTTTGACAAGGAAGAATTATTGGGGGCAGAAGCACCATTTCCTTTTTGGCCGGACGAACTTCAAAAAGATTTTACAAATGGCTTTCAAAAGACTCTGAAGGAGGGGTTAAACGGAGAGTTTGAATCTATACACATGCGCAAGAACGGTAGCCGTTTTCCTGTTTCCATATTTTCTTCGAGCATTCTGGATATGAAAGGTAAGATAATAGCTCATTTGGGGTTACTTCAGGACATCAACGAAATAGGCAAGCAAACCACCTTGAATGATTCTAAAAATAAGGATCTTTTCTCTATGCTGAGCTACAAGAGAAAACGTCATGATTTTACGGTGGAAAACGAACTTGTATCCCAGTTGGATTTTACCCTAAACAACATAAGCGACGGGATTATTTCGTTGGACACCGACTGGAACTGTACCTATATAAATGGGAATGCCGCAACCATAATCGGAAAAAAACCAAGTAGCTTGATCGGAAAGAACATTTGGAAAGAGTTTCCGGATATCTTGGGCGCGTCTTTCCGAGAAACGTCCATGAAGGCCTTCAGGAGTCAAGAGAAACAGGAATCCCAAGAGTATTACGAACCCTTTGATAAATGGTTTGAAAATAGGTTTTACCCATCAAAAGAAGGGCTTACCATTTTTATTTCGAACATAACGGAAACAAAAAATGCCGAAGAGCTTTTGTTTAAGAGCAAGGAATACCTGGACAATATTATAAATAATATTGGTGATCCCATATTCGTAAAGGACAGTCAAAGTAGGTTGCTATTGGTCAATGATGCTTTTTGTGCAATGTTTGATCTTCAAAGGGAGAATATTATAGGTAAGACACTTGCTGAAGATGTGGCAACTGAAGAAAGGGAAAGTTTTTTAAGAATAGACAAGGAGGTTATTGCATCTGGAATAGAAAATGTCAATGAAGAAACCTTAACCGTAAGGGGAGGGCAGACCAGAATCATTTCCACCAAGAAAACAAGATTTGTCAGTGAAGAAGGTGAAATGTTTTTAATAGGAATAATCCATGATATCAGCGAACAAAAAAGGGCTGAACTTGAACTAAAGTCTGCCAAAGAATATTCCGATGGATTAATAGAATCTATGCGAGAGGGTTTGGTGGTGTTCGATATGGAAACGGAAATAGTCAGGGTGAACCCTTCTTTTTGTGAAATGTCTGGATTTTCGGAGGAGGAGTTGTTGGGTCAACAATGTCCTTACCCGTTTTCTCCACCCGAAATTGAAGAGGAATCTAATTCCAGACATGCCGAAATTGCCAAGGGCGCTGAATTGGACAATTTTGAGACGGTGTACATGCGAAAGGATGGTAGTCGGTTTAATGTTGATGTAATGATTTCCAGTATCAAAAACCCCAATGGGGAAATCATGGCCTATTTTGGAACCATAATAGATACAACGGAAAGGAAAAAGGCAGAATTAGATCTAAAGTTGGCCAAAGAGTTTACTGACAAACTGATTATGTCCATGCAAGAGGGACTGATTATTGTTGATCTTACGGGTAAGATTATCATGGTCAATGAATCTACCTGTAAGATTTTAGGATATTCAGAAAATGAACTTATAGGGATGAACTTGCCCTATCCTTTTGCCAAACCAGAAGATTTTGAGGAAATAACAAAAACAAATGAACGAGTGGCTGCTGGAGAAGCACCAACTTTTCAATTTGAATTCATCAGAAAAAACGGAGAAATATTTTTGGCCACTTTCTTGACCGGTAATATAACCAATGACAAAGGGGAAGTTATTGCTCTATACGGCACTATGAAGGATATTTCGGAAGAAGTCAAGGCCAAAAAGGTTTTAGAGCAAAATGCTCTACTGTCAACAAAGAAAAAAGAAGTGATTCTTGAGTTGGCCGGTTTGGTAGGCAAAGAGTTTACAGATTCATTAAACAAAATAACCCAACTATCTTCCGAAGTGCTAAGAGTTGAGAGGGTCAGTATTTGGAAGTTCAATATAGGACGTACTGAAATATCTTGTGAAAACCTATATGAACTTAGTGTAAATAATCATTCAAAAGGCGTGGTGCTTAATAGGTTGAATAACCCCGAGTATTTTGAAGCACTGGAAAAAGAACAGACTATACTCATAGAAGATGCCCAACGGAACGCCAAAACAAAAAGGTTTGCAGAAGATTATTTGATTCCGAACCATATAAAATCTTTAATGGATGTATTCATCAACAGTACAAATGGATATTACGGGATAATTTGCTTTGAGCATGTTGGGAAAGCTAATAGAAGTTGGACAGCGGACGAGCAAGAATTTGCAACTTCAATTGCCAATATAGTCTCTTTAATGGTAGAAAGCAGTGAAAGAAAAATAGCAGAAAATAAGCTTATTCAATCCAATAAAGATCTAGCCAAAGCAAATACCGAACTAAATGAATTAAGGGACCAGTTGGAATTGGAGAACATCTATCTTCGGAATGAGTTGGACCTTGTATTCAATTTTGAAGAAATGGTTTATGGGAGCGTTGAATTCAGTAATGTGCTTTCAGAAATAGAGAAGGTTGCGACAACCAATGCAACGGTTTTATTGTTGGGTGAATCGGGCACAGGAAAGGAGTTGCTGGCAAGAGCCATCCATAATATCAGCCTAAGGAATACAAAACCCCTTATTAAAGTAAATTGTTCGGCCATTCCAAGGGAATTGATGGAGAGTGAACTGTTTGGACATAAGAAGGGCTCATTTACCGGTGCAATCAACGATAAGATTGGAAAATTTGAACTAGCGGATGGAGGAACCTTGTTCTTGGATGAAATAGGGGAACTGCCGTTGGATATGCAACCAAAAATCTTAAGATTTTTACAGGAAGGAGAAATAGAAGTGGTAGGTGGTACCGGCATAAAAAAACTGGATGTTAGGGTGATTGCCGCGACCAATAGGGATTTAAAAGAGGAAATTGAAAAGAAAAGATTTAGGGAAGATCTTTTCTTTAGGCTAAATGTTTTTCCCATTGAAGTACCTCCTTTACGAAACCGCAAAGAAGACATTCCTTTATTGGTAGAGCATTTTGTGGATAAGTTTAACAAAGACTATTCAAAAAATATTAGATACATTTCAGATGAGGCTATGGAGAAACTTAAAGCCTATGATTGGCCTGGAAATATCAGGGAACTGGAAAACTTGATTGAGAGAGCGGTAATCTTGTCCAATGGTGAGACTTTGGTGATTCCCGGGTTCGAGTCCGAAGTGCAAAAATCAAAGGTGCCAATAAGAATTCAGAATTTGTCGTTGGACGCCGTCCAAAAGAATCATATAATCAGCGTGTTGGAGCAATGTAATTGGAAGATTTCAGGACCACATAGTGCATCTGCCCTACTAGAGCTAAAACCTAGTACGCTAAGAGACAAAATGTCAAAATTGGGAATTAAAAAATAATGGAAACTGTCCACGGTATTCCGTGGATAGACATATTCGCCTTCTCGATAGTGACGGTATACCGTGGCCTCCTAAAATCTATCTCTTTACAATTTTTACAAGTAAAGTTCTGAAAATCAAACATATATATTTTATTTTTTGCTTAAGTTAAGGTTTTGGCACATCACTTGACTTCTATTTGGAAAATTTAATGTCTTGGAAGACAAGGGAAAAATAGAAGGAATGGAATTTTGGGTGGATTCTGATACCATCCATTGTTTGATCCACAAGAATTTTGATTGCATGGTCTTGGAAGGGAGTACCTTGGAAATCTTTAAGGAGAATATAAAGGCTCTTTCCAATGGAGAGTATCTTCCATTACTTATCAACTTAACAGAAGTTGGTCGCTTAAAAGCCTTTCAGCTATTTGGTATTTTATCCCCATGTTCTCCCTTTGGCATTAAGGTGCCTCCGCGTATTTTCTTGGTGAAATCTTTCTTTGTTAAAATGGTATTGGGCTTTTTCTGTGTAGTTAACGGAAATGCATTTTGGAATACGATCTATGTGAATGCCGAAAAGGAGATTTTTCACGAAGGTCAAAGGTTCGGAAAAATCAATTTGATAAATGAGAGATAGAATTATGGAAAGAATCAAGATTAATGAACATGACTTTTTCTGGATTCAGGATGATGGTATCCTATATGTCAAACTAGGGAGTTTAGATGTCGATAATAAGTTGGATGATAGAACGGCACAATTATATCTGGATGCAATAACCGAATTGTCAAAGGGTACTCCTAGGCCACTGCTTATTGATTTAAGGGGTGTCAAAGGGACTTTTTTAAATACGGCTGCCCATTTACTCTCCAAAAACTTTGAAAATATGTCATTTGTAATCTCCGAAGCCTACGTAGTGAATTCACTATCGGTAAAACTTTTGGTGCAAGCATACAAGAGGATTTATAAAACCAAAATTCCTTACGCCATTTTTGAAAACGTATCCATAGCAAAAGAATACAGCCTGTCCTATAAAAATTAAGATGAAAAGAAAATTAAGAATGAAGATTGTCAAAAAGTATAATTAAAAAGAAGAATGATGAAATTGAATTTTATGCTTATTGATGATAGCGAAATTGATTTGCTCATCCATGAAAGATGTATAGAAAAAGAAGTAAGCGATGCTGAGATAATAACATTTATAAGAGCTGAAAACGCTATTTCTTACTTAGGTTCTTTGGAAGGACGATCAATGTCAGAGTTTTTGTTCGTTCCAGATTTTATATTCTTGGATGCCAATATGCCCGATATGAATGGTCTTGAGTTCTTGGACGCATTTAGTGATTTGAAGGATACTAAATTAAATAGCACCAAAATTTACATGTTGTCCTCATCAACAAGTATGAAAGATATGATTGATGCAGAATGTCATACGGCTTGCAGTGGTTTTATCAGTAAACCATTGACCGGCGAAATGTTGCGACAAATCGTTTCTGAATCAAATAGAACAGTATTTCATAATAATTGAGAACAAATTGGAATTATGAAGATTATTGATTTTTTTCTATTTGGTTTGGTAATCCTTATGTGGTCCTTATTTCTATTCTGGGAAATGGATATCAATAACTTGGATAGCAGCATAAAGGGTAAAATCATAAGATTTGACCTGATACTCATCCCTGTGTACATTTTAGTTACTGTATGTGTGTTTTGGACCATACTTAAAAGGAAAGGAAAACAATGACGATAACTCTTTCGATATGAAATGCGTAAAACTCAATAGTGACGGCAACTTTGATTATTGGAGCCAAAGCATGCTTTCTGAACTGGATTGTATCCACATTGATGAAAGTTTTAAGGCGTACAATATATTTCAAAATGACCATATTAAGCTGGGTATCATCATTCTAGAGCCTCGTGAGCGAATACCCTTTAAGGTGCTAAAGAACAATTTTAAATTAGTTTGTTTATCAGGAGGTTCCATCATTTCCAGATCTTCTCTTGGAGGAGTATCGCTTTTGATGTTTGAAAAGGGGGAATATGCATCATATAGCGTGACCAAGTCATATATGGTAAATGATTTGCAAAATATAAGTGAGCACTTAATGGTGATGGCCCTTGTAGAATACAAAAGAGCGTTTTCAGATACTGGAAACCCGAAAAATAGATTAAAAAAGAAAATGCAACTTGCCTACTAATTACTTGGAACCATTTAGGGAACGATACTAACTATGGCTTTTTTGATTTAAGAAGAAGTATTTGTTCCTCAAAATCGTTTAGGTGTAATCTGTCCCTTTTGCCAATAAAAAAACCCTTACCTAGTAAGGGTTTTTGAGTACTCGAGGCGGGACTTGAACCCGCACGGGCATAATGCCCACAGGATTTTAAGTCCGGCGTGTCTACCAATTCCACCACTCGAGCCTGGACTTGAAACAAAAAAACGCTGCAAGCAGCGTTTTAGAGCGAAAAACGGGATTCGAACCCGCGACCTCCACCTTGGCAAGGTGATGCTCTACCAACTGAGCTATTTTCGCATTTTAAAGAACTCTGCACTTTTTTAGTGCGGATGCAAATTTAATGTTTTTCTAGAAAACAAAAAGAATTTTTTTAAGAGGATGCCCTTTTCTTTTTGCCCAACAGTCTTTTGATCTCGTTCAATTTCATCAAGGCCTCGACAGGGGTCAGCGTATCTATGTCCAAATGAAGGATTTCCTCCTTGATTTCCTCCAACAAAGGGTCGTCCAGGTTAAAGAAACTCAGCTGCATTTCCTGCCCGTCCGGTAGGCGGGCATTTTGTAGGCTTTGCAGTTTGTCCGTCATTTCCTCACTGGAATGCGATTTTTCCAGCTTTTTAAGGATTTTATTGGCCTTTTGGATTACCTGTTGTGGCATGCCGGCCATCTTGGCCACATGGATTCCAAAACTATGTTCGCTTCCCCCAGGTACCAATTTCCGAAGGAAAAGCACATTGTCCTTCAACTCCTTTACCGATACATTGTAATTTTTGATTCGGGAAAAAGTCGCTGTCATTTCATTGAGCTCGTGGTAATGGGTGGCAAAAAGGGTCTTGGCACGCGCCGGATGCTCATGGAGGTATTCGGATATGGCCCAAGCAATGGAAATACCGTCATAGGTGCTCGTACCCCGTCCAATCTCATCCAAAAGCACCAAACTACGCTCAGATAAATTGTTCAGGATGGAAGCAGTCTCATTCATTTCCACCATAAAAGTGGATTCCCCCATGGAAATATTGTCACTGGCCCCCACACGGGTGAAAATTTTGTCCACAAGACCAATCTTGGCCTCTGAAGCGGGAACAAAGCTTCCCATTTGCGCCAAAAGTACAATAAGGGCCGTTTGTCGCAATATGGCCGACTTACCACTCATGTTCGGCCCAGTGATCATGATGATCTGTTGTTCCTCCCGGTTCAGGAGTACGTCGTTGGTGACATAGCTCTCGCCCAAGGGCAATTGTTTTTCAATGACCGGATGCCGTCCCTCTTTGATATGAAGTTCGGTGGACTCATCAACAAAAGGCTGTATATAGTCATTCTCCTTGGCCAGTTGGGCAAATCCGCAAAGGCAATCCAATTGGGCAATCAGGTGGGCATTTTGTTGGACAGGGGCAATGTATTCCTGCATCCACATCAAGAGTTGTTCAAACAACTGCTGTTCCAGAATAAGGATGCGTTCTTCGGCGCCTAAAATCTTGGCTTCGTATTCTTTGAGCTCTTCCGTGATGTAACGTTCCGCATTGACCAAGGTCTGTTTGCGGATCCAACTTTCCGGGACTTTATCTTTATGGGTGTTTCGGACTTCAATATAGTAACCAAAAACGTTGTTGGAAGCAATTTTCAGCGAAGTGATTCCTGTTTGCTTAGTTTCACGTTCCAACATTTTGTCCAGATAATCTTTGCCGGAAAAAGCCAAGCTTCGCAACTCATCCAACTCTTCCGAATACCCGTTGGCAATGGTATGGCCTTTGGCAAGGTTTACCGGAGCTTCCTCATTGAGCACTTCCTTGATTTTGGAGCGTAGCGCCTCGCAGGCATCCAATCGCTTCCCGATGGACTTTAGGGAGGTATTGGAACTTTCTTGGGCCAACTGTTTGATGGGAACCAAGGCTTCCAAGGAATTTTTTAGTTGAACAACCTCTTTTGGGTTGATTTTTCCCGTGGCCAGTTTGGAGATGAGTCGTTCCAAATCGCCCATGGGTTTGATCCAGTGCTGTATTTTTTCGAGGGATTCTTCGTTGTCTTTCAAATGGGCCACCACCTCATGGCGCTCGCGAATACGATCTATATTTTTAAGCGGAAGGGCCAACCAACGTTTCAACAATCTTCCGCCCATGGGAGATAGGGTACGGTCTATAATATGCAATAGTGTCACCGCATTTTGATGAGGTGAATGGTACAATTCCAGATTTCGGATGGTAAACCGGTCCATCCAGACATATTCCTCCTCCGCAATACGTTGAATCCTGTTGATGTGTTGAAGACGGCTATGTTGGGTTTCGGAAAGGTAGTGCAGCACCGCGCCAGAAGCAATGATTCCTAGATTGAGGTGGTCAATCCCAAAACCCTTTAAAGTTTGCGTGCCAAAATGGTTGTTCAGGCTCTCATGGGCGTAATCTTCTTGGAAAATCCAATCTTCCATAAAAAAACAATGGAGTTGGCTACCAAAAACCTCCATAAACTCTTTTTTGTGGCTTTTGGAGACCAATACCTCATTGGGAGCAAAATTTTGAAGGAGCTTGTCCATTTGTTCCATGGAGCCTTCCGCTGTTAAAAACTCCCCAGTGGAAATGTCCAGGAAGGAAATCCCCATTTTATTTCGGCCAAAATGTATGGCGCACAAGAAGTTGTTGCTCTTCGCGGAAAGGATATCATCATTAAGGGCCACCCCTGGGGTTACAAGTTCGGTTACCCCTCGCTTTACAATACTCTTGGTCTGCTTGGGGTCTTCCAACTGGTCGCAAATGGCCACCCGTTGTCCCGCCTTGACCAATTTTGGGAGGTAAGTGTTCAGGGAGTGGTGCGGAAAACCGGCCAACTCCGTTTTGTCGCCGCCATTGTTCCTATGGGTAAGGATAATGCCCAAGATCTTGGCAGCTTTCACGGCATCTTCCCCAAAAGTCTCGTAAAAATCCCCAACGCGGAACAGCAATAAGGCATCAGGGTGTTTTACCTTGATGGCATTGTACTGTTGCATTAAAGGGGTAACCTTCTTTGTTTTGTTCTTGGCTGCCAAAGCGATATTATTCTTTTATTTTTGCCCTGTTTGGGTAAAGTTGATTATAAAACTCGTTGTCACATCGAGCGCAGTCGAGATGTTTTTTGTTGACCTTTCGACTGCGCTCAAGACGACAAAAAACCATTGGTTAGGGATTTTGTCAAACAAAACACCTTACACCACGGGATGTTGGAACGAATATATCGTTTTCATCATCCATCAAAAATTTTTGTTGATATTTTGGACGGAATGGTTAAAAAAATGAACAGGAAACTGGAAAACAGTGAATTGGGACGGTTGGATGTGGAGGCGTTTAAGGAAGCGGAAAAAACACCGATCATTTTGGTGTTGGACAATATCCGAAGCCTGAACAATATCGGTTCGGTGTTCCGTACAGCCGATGCGTTCCGGATCCAAAAAATATATTTATGTGGCATTACGGCCACCCCTCCACACAAGGATATCCGTAAAACTGCACTTGGGGCAACCGAAAGTGTAGCCTGGGAATATCGGAAAAGTACTTTGGAGTTGGTAGGGGAACTGAAGGACATAGGTGTCCATACCATTGCCGTGGAACAGGCCGAAAATGCTACCATGCTCAATGATTTTGTTTGCGACGCCAATGAAACCTTGGCGTTGGTTTTTGGAAATGAGGTGAAAGGTGTTTCCCAAGAGGTAGTCACGGCTTGCGATACAGTTTTGGAAATTCCGCAGTTTGGGACCAAACATTCGTTGAACATTTCGGTAAGTGTGGGTGTGGTAGTTTGGGACTTGTGGTCAAAAATGAGCCTCAATAAAACAAAAAAGCCCTGAAAAATCAGGGCCAAATATATAGTTTGAGTTAGTTAGTTGCTTTTTAAGCGGGGACTAATAAAATAAAACCATTCGTTATATCCAAACATTTTCTAAAAATTTTGCTAAAAGGATAGTGCGAGAATGTTGTCTTCCAACCGTTCCAAAATAGTTTCATAATCGGTTGGATTGTTTACAAAATCCAACTCGCTCAAATCCAGAATCATACTGTTCTGATGCGGAAGTGTCTTCATAAAATCCAAATATCCCCGGTTTATTTTGTCCAAATATCCAGGATCGATGTTCTGCTCATAATCTCGACCTCTTTTCTTAATGTTGTCCAAAAGACGTTCGGTATTTTGATAGAGATATAGGTAAATGTCCGGTTTCTTTACCTCCTTGTACATAAAGGTGAAAACCTTTCGGTATAGATTGTACTCGTCTGCTTGCAGGGTAATCTTGGCAAATATCAACGACTTATAAATATCATAATCGCTGACCATGAAATTCTTGAACAGGTCAAATTGGGAGGTGTCATCCGTAAATTGTTGGTAGCGGTCTGCCAAAAAGGACATTTCCAAAGGAAAGGCGTAACGCGATTGATCCTCATAAAACTTGGGTAAAAAAGGGTTGTCCGCAAAACGTTCCAGTACCAACTTGGCATTGAAGTCTTCGGCAATCATTTTGGAAAGGGTGGTCTTCCCCGCCCCAATGTTTCCTTCTATGGCAATAAATTGCAATTGTGAAAAAAGAGCAGAACGATTTTTGAAAAGCTTGTGTTCGGTCTTTGTCAATTTGCTTCGGTCCTTGCACTGCTGCAAAAGGTTACGGGTGTCCTTTTTGAACACAGGATGATATAATTGTGGGGCAATGTCTGCCAAAGGCTTCAGTACAAAATTTCTGTTTTGCATATTGGGGTGCGGAACTACCAATGCTTCAGTATTTAAAACCTCGTTTCCATAATAAATAATGTCAATGTCCAAGGTGCGGGATGAATACCCCTCACTTTCAGAACGATTACGGCCAAAATCCTTTTCAATCTGCAACAGTGAGGAGAGCAATATTAGGGGAGCAAGTTCGGTTTCCACAGAGATACAGATGTTGAGAAAATCGTTTCCCTTAAAGCCAAAGGCTGGGTTTTCATAAACCGATGATACGGCATGAATGTCCCCTACATTTTTTTGGATACTAAAAAGGGCTTTTTGGAGCGTTACGTACCTATTGCCCAAATTACTGCCTAAAGAAAGATATACCAGTTGAGATTGACCCATAATCAAAAGGGCAAAGTAAACAAAACAATGGAACAATGGTTATATTTGGGGGCGGATTTAATTTTTTGCAGATGAACTTTTTGAGAAACTTGTTGGCCTCGATTTTGGGGTGTTTGGTGGCGTTTGGAATTGTGATGGGGATGTTTTTCATTTTTATTGCCCTTATAAGCAATGCGGAAGAAGGGGTTGTGGTGAAAGCGGACTCTATTTTGGAGTTGCGATTTACAACACCGATCATGGATTACACAGGAAAGGACGAAACAAGCCCTTTTGCTGGACTTTGGGATGAAGAAATGGGATTGGACGATATTATCCATGCCATTAAGGTGGCCAAAGAGGACTCCAAAATTAAGGGAATAAGTTTAACCACCAGTTTTTTGCAGGCAGGGGTGGCTCAGACCCGGGAGATTCGGGAAGCGCTGTTGGATTTTAAATCTTCAGGGAAGTTTATTTTGGCCCATTCGGACTTTTACACCCAAAAAGATTACTATTTGGCCAGTGTGGCCGATGAAATATACCTAAACCCGGTGGGTGCCCTGGACTTTAAGGGACTATTCACTGAAGTGCTCTACTTTAAGGATTTTCAGGAAAAAACTGGGATAAAGATGGAGGTGATACGCCATGGCAAGTACAAGAGTGCCGTGGAACCCTTTTTGTCCAATACCATGAGCCCGGAAAACCGTTTGCAAATTCAGGAATTGATTACCTCTATTTGGGATGTGATTGTAACCGATGTGTCTGCATCAAGAAATATAACCCCACAAAATTTGAACATCATTGCTGATACCTTGGGTGGTAGAACACCAAAATATGCTGTCGCATCTGGGTTGATTGATGGTGACCTGCATTTTGATGAATATGAAAATCTGGTGCGTGATAAAATGGGAGTAGGTGATGATACGGAACTCAATTATGTGGAGTTGGCCGAGTACGTACATTTGGCCAACAGGGAAAAGATATATACAGGAAGCGACAAAGTTGCCATAATCTATGCGCAAGGCGAGATTTTATATGGCGAAGGTGGAAGGGATTTTTTAGGACAGGGACTTATGTTGGATGCCCTTCAAAAAGCAAAGGAAAATAGTAACATAAAAGCCATAGTCCTGCGGATAGATTCCCCTGGAGGAAGTGCTTTGGTCTCCGATATCATTTGGCATGAAATAAAGCTGACCAAGGAGGTAAAACCTGTAGTGGTTTCCTTTGGAAACGTGGCGGCATCAGGTGGGTATTACATTGGAGTGGCCGGAGATAAGATTTTTGCTGAGCCAACAACCATAACAGGATCTATTGGGGTGTTTGGGACCATTCCCAACATTAATGAGTTGGCTGGAAACATAGGTATTAATGCGGAACAGGTGGGTACCAACAAAAATTCGGTGGACTATTCGCTGTTCGAGCCATTGAGTGATTCTTTTCGGGATGTGGTACAAGAGGGAATAGAGGATACCTACAACACCTTTTTGCAACGTGTGGCCGAAGGGAGAAATATGAGTTTGGCCCAGGTGGATTCGTTGGCCCAGGGTAGGGTGTGGAGCGGAGTGGATGCACAAGCCATTGGTTTGGTGGATGAACTTGGTGATTTGGATGATGCCATAGCCGCTGCTGCTGAAATGGCCGGGCTGGAGGGTTTTGGAATTCGAAAATACCCCAAATATAAATCTGATTTCGAACGTTTCATGGATGACTTGGGCGGAATGAAAGCCAAATGGGGCGAATCTGCCCTCAAGCAGGAAATAGGCGCGGATGCCTATCAGATTTTAAAGGAATTTAAACAAGCTTCCGAACAAAAGGGAATCCAGGCACGTATGCCTTTCAGTCTCAACATTAAGTAAACGGATGACGCAAAGCGATAAGAAAAAAGCGTTTTCGATTTATCTCTATATGGGAGCACTGTTCATCACTTCTCTGGTGGTGTCCAATCTCATTTTTCAAAAATTCTTTTTCTGGAACCCTTTTGGGGAAGTCACTGTTTTTGGCGCACCTCTTTTTGAACTTTCGGTGGGTATTTTGCCTTATCCCATCACATTTTTGATCACGGATCTTATTTCAGAGATCTATGGTAAGAAAAAGGCGAATCAGGTGGTAACCGCCGGGATTTTTGCCTCGGTGTTTTCCATGGCGATTATTTTGGTGGGCAACTATGTTCCAGCCATACCCTCTTCGCCTGTGGATGATGTTACCTTTACCAAGGTATTTGGCTTGTCCCCTCTGGGGGTACTGGCCTCCATGTTGGCCTACTTGGCCGCACAGTACATAGACATCTCCATTTACCATTTCTGGAAAAAGGTCACCAATGGCAGGATGCTATGGCTTCGTAACAATTTTTCCACCTTCACATCGCAGTTTGTGGATACGTTTACTGTAGTGGGCCTCCTCTGTATTTTTGGAGTACTGCCCTGGGACAAGTTTTACGGATTGGTCATCAGTGGATTTGTTTTTAAAGTGATTATTGCTGTGTTCGACACCCCTCTGCTTTATTTTTTCGTATATCTATTGCGGAAAAGATTTAACTTAAAAATAGGGGAAGAGATTCCGTTGGATTGAAATCTTCTCCTTTAATTTGTTGTAAAACATCATTTTATGAAGAGAAAAGTCCTGAAGATTACCGGAATAACCCTACTTATCCTACTTACCTTGATTATTGCACTGCCCTTTTTCCTTCAGGGAAAGATTGAGCAGATCATCAAAAACAAAGTAAACAACAGTATCAATGCCACTTTGGATTTTGAGGAGGCCGATTTGAGCTTGCTCAAAAGTTTTCCCAATGCCAATGTGGAACTCACCAATATTTCTTTGGTCAACAAGGCCCCTTTTGAAGGCGATACCCTATTTGCCTCTGGGGAAATTGAATTAAAGCTGTCCATTAAGGAACTCTTTAAATCGGCAGACGAACCCATTGTCATCCAAAGTTTGAATGTGGACAAGGCCAAACTCCACATAAAAGTTGATGAAAACGAGAATGCCAATTACGACATTGGTAAGGCAGATGAATCAGCATCGACCGATGCATCTGAGGATTCTGGTGACAATTTTACTTTGGCCATGGATGCCTATGCCATTACCAATTCCGAAATCATCTATGACGATATGGCCACGGGAATGCGTTTGGCCCTGTTGGAAATGAACCATTCGGGAACCGGGGACCTTTCGTTGGAAAAATCCCAATTAAAGACCTTGACCGATGCCTTGGTCTCCTTTGAAATGGATAGCACAAAATATCTCAATAACCATAAGGTTTCCTTGGATGCGTTGATTGATATCGACCTGAAGGAAAACAAGTACTCCTTCTTGGAGAACAAGGCCATGATCAACCAATTGCCCTTGGTGTTTGATGGTTTTGTAAAGTTGAATGACGATAATCAGGAAGTGGATATTACGTTCAAAACACCATCTTCCGACTTTAAGAACTTTCTGGCCGTGATTCCGGAGGCCTATTCCAAAAACATAGAAACGGTACAGACCACTGGTAATTTTGAGGTGAACGGGCAGTTCAAGGGTATTGTGGACGATACCCATATTCCTGCGTTCAACATCAAGATCAATTCTGAAAATGCTTCTTTCAAGTATCCGGACCTGCCCAAATCGGTGCAGAATGTGTTCATTGATACCGAAATCAACAATACCACGGGAATCACTGAGGATACATATGTGGACATCAAACGGTTGTCCTTTACCATAGATCAGGATAAATTCAATTTGACTTCCAAAATCCGGGACCTTATGGGGAATACCAAGGTAAATGCCCATATGGATGGCAGGATCAATCTGGCGAACATTTCCCAAGCCTATCCCGTACCGGAGGATTACAACCTAAAAGGTATCCTGAATGCGGATGTGACCACGGCCTTTGATATGGAATCGTTGGAGAAGAAACGTTATCAGAATACCAAAACAACCGGGAAAGCATCGGTCTCCGGTTTTGAGTACGCTTCGGATGAGCTTAAAAATCCGGTGGCCATCAATACCGCTTCGGTTACGTTTAATCCCAATACGGTCACCCTGGATAGCTTTCAGGGAAAAACGGGAAGCACGGATTTTGATGCCAAGGGTACATTGACCAACCTACTTGGGTTTATGTTCAATGATGAAAAAGTGGAAGGGAACTTTTTGTTGGCCTCCAATACCTTTGCCTTGAACGATTTTATGGTGGAGGAAGAAGTGGAAGGTGAAGGTCAGAATGGGACCACTACTGCTCCGGAAGGGGAGGAGCGCATCAAAATCCCATCTTTTTTGGAATGTACCATTGATGCCACAGCAGGTACGGTACTGTATGATAACCTAAAACTAAAAAACGTTAAGGGTAAACTGACCATCAAGGATGAAACGGCCACCGTGGAGAACCTTACCTCGGACCTTTTTGGAGGTACTTTGGGGATGAAAGGGTCGGTGTCCACCAAAGAAGAAGCATCAACCTTCAACATGGACTTAGGGATGAGCAATTTTAATATTGGGGAGTCCTTTCAGGCCTTGGAATTGTTCAAGGCACTTACGCCCTTGGCGCAGGCGCTTCAGGGAAAACTCAATTCCCAAATTAAGATCGGTGGAAACTTGAAGGATGATTTCACGCCTAACCTTGCTACCATTTCAGGGGATTTGTTGGCAGAACTCCTATCCACTAAAGTGGATACCCAGAAAGCACCCTTATTGTCGGCCTTGGACAGTAAACTGAACTTTTTGAACACCAAGGATATCGACCTACAAGGATTGAAGACCGCCTTGAGTTTTGATAATGGTACGGTAAAGGTGAAACCGTTCACCGTGAAGTATAAGGATATTGCGGTTAATGTGGATGGAAGTCATACGTTTGACCGTCAGATGGAATACAAAGCCACGTTGGATGTGCCGGCCAAGTATCTGGGTAGTGAGGTGAACAAGCTCATTGCGCAAATGAACGATGAAAGTTTAAAGGAGGTGACCATTCCTGTTACGGCAAACATTGGAGGCAATTTCACCAATCCTACCGTGACCACGGATCTGACCTCAAGTGTAAAGACCTTGACCACGAAACTGGTGGAGATCCAAAAACAGAAATTGGTCAACCAAGGAAAGGACAAGGCCAAGGACTTGTTGTCCGATGTGTTCAAGAAAGACAATACCGATTCCACTGCCACCCAATCTTCAGGGGTCAAAGAGGCCCTGGGCAACCTTTTGGGCGGTGATAAAGCAAAAGATACCTCAACCGCCAAGACCGGGGAGGACCCGGTAAAGAATACGGCCAAGTCCATTTTAGGAGGATTGTTGAAAAAGAAAAAGGATACAGTCAATTAGAAAAAAGGTGCGGTTTTAACTGCACCTTTTTTAGTGCTCCAATTCTTGGTCAATCACTTTTAGAATGGATTCCAACTGAAACATCAGTGGGTTGTAATGCTCCGTTTCGGTGGATTGACTTGTAATGATGAACATTAGAATATTGTTTTGGAATGCAATGGATTCCAATGCAGATAAATTACTGACAGCCTTTTCATCCACGGGGATTCCCAATTTTTCGGACATGCCCGTATTGTCCAGGATGGTTCGGATACTATGACCTTCATCCCTAAAAGCATTGACCGTACTGTTTCGTTGCTCGTCCTGCATTCGTTCTTGATTGGAAATGTCGTCTATGGTGGCGATCCAATTGGTCAGTTTTATCCGTAGAGTATTATTGGAGATATCCTTAAGGCTACCGGAATTCACCATTTCAGTGAGAAGGGAGTTGTTGGGGTTGAAGAAGATATCATAGGCAAAGGCGGTAACGAACAGTTCGGACAACTTTTCCTCCGAAGGACTTTCGTTTTGGTCCATGATCTTTACAATTTCAGTAGCTGCATTATAGCTGTTCTTATTGAACTTGATCAACTCTTCCAATTTGTATTTACTGGTCTCAAACTCTTCTTTTAAGCCTTTAAGGTATACCTGTTCTTTTTGCCGTTTTATGCTTTGTTCATTGGCATTGTTAATGGCCAAGGCAATGAGAATGCCAATCACGACAAGGACTATTTCCCCAAGGGCATATAGGAGGTAATTGCTGATTTTTTTCTCGGCGATCAGTTGTTTTCTAACTTTTCTAAAGAGCTTTAGCATAGGTGTTGGTTGGTGGTTCCGGTTGGTTTTAGGAAACTAATCTAACTATTTTTTGAACATCACACGTATTTGGCCCTATTGATACCCTATGGCTACGGATACCACCAAAGCAATGGCGGCAATCAATACAATGAGCAAGGTAGGTCTAAGGGCAAACTTCAGCCATTTGTTATAAGGGATATTGCAAAGCGCCAAAACCGCCATGAGTGCACCATTGGTGGGAACGATCATATCGGCCATAACCGCTCCATATTGATAGGCCAAAACACAGGTTTGTCTGGACACCCCTATTAAGTCTGAAAGAGGGATCAATATGGGCATGGTCAGTACCGCCTGCCCCGAATAGCTGGGTACCGGAAAGTGCAAAAACGAATGGGCAACCATCATGGAGACGGCAGATACAGAAGGAGAAAGATACTTGAGTGGCCCAAAAAGACCATATACAATGGTGTCCATGATCATGCCTTCTTTTAGGAGCAACGAAATGCTATTGGCGAGCCCCAACAGTATGGCGGCAAACATCATTTCCTTGAATCCATCAATATAGGATTCGCCGGTGCCATTGACACCCAGTTGGCCAATGAGTCCAGCCACGATGCCCAAGGCAAAGAACGAGGCAGACATTTCATTGAAATCCCAATTCAAAAATAGAAGGCCATAAATAACGCCACAGAAGGTCAATGCGAGGAGTGATAATATGATTTTGCTTCGTGTGGTCATGGACTCGTGAGCGGAAGGCATCTTTGTTTTGTCAATCCTGTTCTTGTTGGCATATCGGATAATAAAGGTTATCCATACGATAAGAACCACTGCTAAAACCACAAGCCTAAACTGACTGCCCGAAAGCAATGGGAGCCCAGCTTCTTTTTGGGCGATTATAACTGCAAACGGATTGGATGGACTAAAAGAACTGCCAATGACCGTTGATCCATAACTCATGAGTATAATGGTGAACGTATTATAGCCGAGACTTTTCCCGAACAAGAGCAAAATGGGTATCATGGCAATGACTTCTTCCTGCATGCCTATGGTGACCCCACCTGCGGTAAAAAGGACCGTGACCAAAATCAATGCCAAGGTTTCTTTGCCTTCCAAGATTTTGACCAATTTTACCAAGCCTTGGTTGAGGGCCCCGGTTTTTTCGATGACATAAAAGCAACCTCCAATCAAAAGGATAAGGACTATGGCATCTGCCCGGCCTATGATTCCTCTTGGGATGGAGAGAATCAGGTCCATAAGGGAGAGATGTTCCGAAGTGACCGTTTGGTAGGAGTCGTTTAGGACTTTTGTGGTTCCGGTTGCCTCATCCAGTATCCGTTGGTAGCTTCCCTGTGGAATGATATACGTTAGGATCCAGGCAAAAATGATGACAGCAATGAGTATGACGAAAGCATTGGGAAATTTTTTCATCCGGTTTGGTTTTGGTTATATGAAACAAAGGCTTTGGCCTTGTCTTGGTTTCAGTGGATACCAATTCCCATATGTACGGTCAAGTTCTTTCTACTTTGCTATTGGGGCTTGTTTTTCATTTTTTCCAAAAAATTGACCATTTCCTTAAGGCTATCCTGTAGTTCGTCATAGCCAATAACATCACCAATGGACATTAGGTCAAGTAAACTTTCCTTTGTTTTGGTTTTCACGGATTGCTCCAAAAAATCCAATGAATCCTGTACTTCTTGGGACGGGTTCTCAATGCGTTTCAGCATTTTGAGAGTTTGCAGTACTTCTTTTAGCATTTCTTGAGTTTATAAGTGTAAGTTATTAGATTTTTACAGATTTGCTTTGTAAGATACCTAAAACTGTTTAGTTGATCGTTATCCCCACATAATACCCTTCGCTGCCCCGTACATTGAATACGGTGTTGTCCTCAAAAATTAAATACTGTCCCTTAATGCCCTTCAGCACTCCATTGTAGCTTGGGGTTTTGTCCAAGTTGAGGCTTTTTACCTTTTCCGGGTATTGCAATACCGGAAATTCCAAATGGGTCTCCTTATCATCTTCAATAAAATATTGGGCGACTTCTTCGGGTATATAAGGTTTCAATTTGCTACGCCATTCGGTCAGGTCCAGATCTTCAATATCGTTCTTTAGCATTTTCTGCCAACTGGTCTTGTCGCTCACATGGTCTTTTAGGGCCACCTCGGTGATACCGGCCAAATAGCGGTTGGGCACTTCCACAATTTCAATGGCTTCGTGGGCGCCTTGATCAATCCAACGGGTGGGCACCTGCGATTTTCGGGTCACCCCCACCTTTACATTGCTGGAATTGGCCAAATAGACAATGTGCGGTTGTAGCTGCATCTTCTTTTCAAACTCTAGATCACGATCCTCTTGGTCCAGATGCGCTGTGCTCAACTCGGGTTTCATGATCCATTCCCCGGCAGTTGGGGTTTCATAAAAACAGGTTTTGCAGAACCCTTGTCGGTAGATGGGTCGGTCTTGTCCACAATTCAGGCATTGGAATTTGATGAAATCAATCTGAACCTCTTTGTCCAGAGCTTGGTTCATGTTGATGAAATCGTTCTCAAAGACCAAAAAATATTGGATGGGACTTCCATTTTCGGTTTGCATCTTGCGCAGGACCCCTTCGTAAAGCATAGTGGAATGAATGTTTAAAACTGATTTGAAAATGCGGGGCAGAAAAGCTATTTTAGCTATTACACCCAACTGAATTTCTTGGTTAAATATACCTAAAATGCCAATACCATTATTCAATTCCAT
This sequence comes from Flagellimonas alvinocaridis, assembly GCF_004916895.1. Lineage (GTDB taxonomy): Bacteria > Bacteroidota > Bacteroidia > Flavobacteriales > Flavobacteriaceae > Flagellimonas > Flagellimonas alvinocaridis. The sequence continues at coordinate 301,499 of NZ_SNTZ01000004.1, read as the reverse complement.
TGCTTCTTGGTTACTACGGAAACGTTATCACCAAATTGAACTTTTTTTAAAGTACCCCTTGGATGTTCAGGATGAGGTATTGCGACAGCTGATGGATTTTTCCGAAGATACCATGATCGGGAAGCAGTACGGCTTTAAGGATATGCCCAAATATGATGAATTCAAGAACAGGGTTCCTATTGTAAGTTATGAGGATATTGCCCCGTTGATAGAACGGACCAGAAAGGGGGAACAGAACCTGTTTTGGCCTACAACCATTAAATGGTTTGCCAAGAGCAGTGGTACCACCAACGCCAAGAGCAAGTTTATTCCAGTAAGTGCTGAAGCCTTGGAGGATTGTCATTACAAGTCTAGCAAAGATTTGTTGTGTCTTTACCTGAACAATAACGAAAACTCCCAACTGTTCACAGGGAAGAGCCTTAGGCTGGGGGGGAGCAAGGAACTCTATGAGGATAACGGTACTTTTTTCGGGGACCTTTCCGCTATTTTGATTGATAACATGCCGCTTTGGGCAGAATACAGTAGCACGCCCAGCAACAAGGTTTCGCTGATGAGCGAATGGGAGTCCAAACTCGAGGCCATTATTGAAGAAAGCATCCGGGAGAATGTGACCAGTCTGGCCGGAGTGCCTTCATGGATGCTGGTACTATTGAACCAAGTATTGGAAAAGACAGGTAAGAACCATCTGTTTGAGGTATGGGAAAATCTTGAGGTGTATTTCCATGGAGGGGTTAGTTTTATTCCCTATAAAGATCAGTACAAAAAGTTGTTGCCACGAAAAAAATTCAACTATTATGAAACCTATAATGCCTCCGAAGGCTTCTTTGGGATTCAGGATAGGAACAACTCGGATGACCTGCTCTTGATGTTGGACTATGGGATTTTCTATGAGTTTATCCCCATGGATACCTATGGAAATGAGGAAAATGCCATTCCACTTTGGGAGGTGCAGCTAGGGATAAACTACGCCATGGTCATTACCACCAATGCTGGACTATGGCGCTACAAAATAGGGGATACGATTCGGTTTACTTCCAAAGATCCCTATAGGATACGGATCACTGGGCGTACCAAACATCACATCAATGCTTTTGGAGAAGAACTGATCATTGAAAATGCCGAGGAGGCCCTAAAGCAGATATGCCAGAAAACCGATGCAGAGATCATGGACTACACGGCGGCACCCATTTTTATGACCGGAAGTGAGAAAGGGGCCCATGAATGGATCATTGAGTTTAGGAAACCCCCGGAAGATATTGCCTATTTTACAGAATTTTTGGACAATGCGCTAAAGTCCTTGAACTCGGATTATGAAGCAAAACGGTACAACAACATTACCTTAAAGATGCCTAAAGTACACATGGCTAGGAAGAACTTGTTCCATGATTGGCTCAAGTCCAAAAACAAGCTGGGAGGGCAGCACAAGATTCCGCGATTGTCCAATGAAAGAGCTTATTTGGATGAGCTTCTCCAGATGAACATACAGTAAATCTTTTCTATTCTTCACCTTTCCTTGACTTTACGAAAACGTTTTCGTAAAATTTTACCTTTTATCGAACAAAGATCTCTTTTGGACAAATAAAAATGGTCTTTTTGCGTTTAATGATGAAATTTCCCCATACAAATCTTTGTATAAACACTAAACCATTACAATCATGGCAGAAAAACTCGTTGTTGTCTCAGACATGTGGGGGGCAAAGAAAGGTCTTTGGATCGCTTCCTATTTCGGATACCTCCAACAATACTATGATATCGTTTTTTACGATTGCCAACAATTGGGGAATATAGACGTTCCCGTATCCACCGAGGAGAATATCCACAAAGCTTTTGTGGAAGGTGGAATAGATACCGCTGTGGCCCATTTATTGAAAAAAGAGTCAGAACCGGCACATTACCTGGCATTTAGCACCGGCGGCACTATTGCTTACAAAGCAGCTTTGAAGGGACTGCCCATGAAATCATTGACGGCCATCTCAGCTACGCGAGTCCGATTGGAAACCGATAAGCCAGATACTTCCTTAAACTTGGTATATGGGGAATGCGATGAATTTAAACCAACCTTGGCTTGGGCGCGTAAAGTGGGTACGGATTTGAATGTTGTTCCAAATTTTGGGCATCAACTGTATTCCGATGAAAAAATCATCACCCAAGTATGTATGGGGCTTCTTGAACAGGTAACTCGTAAGGCGGTTTAAAGCTTTAAGAAACTGCTTTCAGTTTTTTTATGGTCTCGTAGGATAGTTTTTCCTCGGCATAGGCCTTGGTCACCTTGAATTCGGTATCCTCGCTACTAGGTAAAGTAAACATGGCATCGGTAAAGACCGCTTCACAAAGCGAACGTAGTCCTCTGGCACCCAGTTTATACTCCACGGCCTTTTGTACAATATAGTCCAAAGCCTGTTCAGTTATGGAGAATGTGATACCATCCATGGCAAAGAGCTTTTCATATTGCTTTATGATGGCATTTTTAGGCTCTGTTAGGATGGCTCTCAAAGTTTTTGCATCAAGAGGGTTCATGTGGGTCAGCACGGGTAACCTTCCGATGATTTCAGGAATAAGACCAAATTCCTTCAAATCTTTTGGGATGATATATTGAAGAATGTTTTCTTGGTCTAGATTTTCTTCCGCTTTTGACGCGCTGTACCCAACAGCTTGCATGTTCAAACGTTTTGTGATGATGCGCTCAATGCCATCAAAGGCTCCACCTGCAACAAACAGGATGTTTTCCGTATTGACCTCGATAAATTTTTGGTCGGGATGTTTCCGTCCACCTTTAGGTGGAACATTGACCACGGTACCTTCCAATAATTTCAACAGTCCTTGCTGTACCCCTTCTCCTGAAACATCACGGGTTATGGATGGATTATCGCTCTTTCGGGCGATTTTATCGATTTCATCGATAAAAACGATACCCCTTTCGGCTTTTTCCAAGTTGTAATCGGCGGCTTGTAGCAACCGGGTAAGTATGCTTTCCACATCTTCACCAACATAACCTGCTTCAGTAAGCACCGTAGCATCAACAATGGCTAAAGGAACATTGAGCATTCGGGCAATGGTTTTGGCAATAAGGGTCTTTCCTGTCCCAGTTTGCCCTACCATAATGATATTGCTCTTTTGAATTTCTACGTCGTTGTCTTTGCCCTTGGTCTGCAATAATCGTTTGTAATGATTGTACACTGCAACGGACATGACCTTTTTGGTACGCTCCTGGCCAATGACAAAGGTGTCCAGAAAATCCCTGATTTCCATGGGCTTTTTTAAGACCAATTCAGAAGAGAGATCTTGGTTTTTGGATTGTTTGGATTCTTCCGCAACAATACTATGGGCCTGTTCAATACAACGATCGCAAATGTGCGCATCTAGCCCTGCAATCAAAAGATTGGTTTCAGGCTTTTTTCTACCACAAAAAGAACATTCCAAATTTTCCTTTGCCATATCAATATCAAATCAACATATATGTTCAACCACTAATAACGCAAAAAAAATGGATTTGGTCTACGTTTTAGCGCTGCTTTTATTTGGTTCTTTTTCTTGATCTAAGATTTTTCCCGGACCAAAATTTCATCGATCATACCATATTCCTTGGCCTCTTTGGCCTTCATCCAGTAATCCCGGTCACTGTCTTCGTAAACTTTATCAAAAGATTGACCGGAGTGTTTGGATATGATTTGGTATAATTCATCCTTTATCTTGAGTACCTCTTTGGCTGCAATTTCTATATCACTGGCTTGGCCCTGAGCACCGGAAAGGGGTTGGTGGATCATGACCCTGGAATGGGTAAGACCACTTCTCTTGCCCTTTTGTCCCGCACAAAGGAGAACTGCCGCCATGGAGGCCGCAATACCTGTGCAAATAGTGGCAACATCCGGCTTTATGAACTGCATGGTATCATAAATGCCCAATCCCGCATATACACTTCCGCCGGGGGAGTTAATGTATATTTGGATGTCTTTGGAGGCATCTGCACTTTCCAAGAAAAGTAACTGTGCCTGTACAATATTGGCTACTTGATCATTGATTCCTGTTCCCAAAAAGATGATACGATCCATCATCAATCTGGAGAATACATCCATGGCAATGGCGTTCAATTGCCTTTCCTCAATAATGTTAGGGGTCATGTTCACGGGGTACATGCTGCTCATGATGTTGTCATAATGCATGCTATTCATGCCGTGGTGTTGGGTAGCGTATTTTTTGAATTCTTTTCCGTAATCCATGGGATGGTGTTGAATTTTTTTTAAAAAAAAGGTGCCGAAAAAACAGCTTTTCGGCACCGTAAAGATACTTAATTTTCTTTTAGCCCAAGTTTAGCTGTAGGCTTCCTTGATAAAGTCGTCATAACTGACTTCCTTTACCTTTAGATTGGCCTTTTCCTTGTATAGGTCCAATAATTTTTGGCTCATCAACTGCTCAGAGAGTCTTTTTACCTCGTCTTGGTTACCCAAAACCCTGGTGGCAATGTTCTCCAACTCTTCTTCTTTGGGGTCCATATGGCCGTATTGTGCCATTTGGGATTTAATAAAGCCTTTGGCAAACTCCTTCAATTCATCAAACTGAACCTGAAGGTCGTTTTCTTGGATGATCTTACCTTCAATAAGTTGATAGCGAAGTCCCTTTTCAGATTTTTCAAACTCTTCCTTGGCCTCATCATCGGTCAACAGTTTTTCGCCACTGATCTGAATCCATTTTTTCAAGAATTCAGCAGGAAGTTCAAACTTGGTCTCGTCTATAAGTTTTTCGGTGACATCGTTCAATAACTTTTGATCGGACTGCTGTTCAAACTGCTTTTCAGAATCTTCCTTAATACGACTTTTCAGTTCTTTTTCGGATTTGACATTGTCTTTACCGAATAATTTGTCGAATAACTCTTGATCTAGGGCAGCAGGCTCTCTTTCATTGATTTCCTCAATGGTGAAGTTAACCTCGATGTTCAATTTTTCTGCTTTGTCCGCACTGATTCCCAATGCACTGGGCAAAAGATAGTCTTCTTTAAAAAGTCCTTTTGTGGATACGGTGGCTGTCTCACCAACTTTTTTCCCGACCAAGGCATCGGTAGCTTTCTTGCTTTTTACCTTGCTAAGCTCTATGGTGGTTTTGTGTTCTATTTCCTCAGCTTCGTTCACAAAGGTTCCTGTAACTTCATCATTCTTGCCTACTTCAGTCTTGGAAACCAGTTTTCCGTATTGCTTTTGAATACGTTCCACTTGTTCATCGATCATTTTCTTGTCGGCAACAATCTTGTATTGGGTAACCGCTTTCTTTGTTTTTAGCTGTACATCAAAGTTGGGTGCCAATCCCAATTCAAATTCAAAATCAAGATTCTCACTGTCCCAATCAAAGTTTTCCTGTTGTTTAGGAAGCGGATTTCCTAAAACATCCAATTTTTCCTCAGTAAGATATTTGTTCAGATTGTCTTGCAACAGTTTGTTCACCTCATCAACAAGAACGGCCTTGCCGTACTGTTTTTTGATCAAGCCCATGGGAACCTGTCCCTTTCTAAAGCCTGGGATATTGGCTTGTTTTCTGTAGTCTTTTAGGATTTTATCAACTTTCTCCTGGTAATCCTCTTTGCTGATTTCTACCTTCACAACTGCATTGAGGTTGTCAATCTGCTCTTTAGTAATGTTCATCTCCTACCTATTTGCTATTCAAAAATGGGACGCAAAAGTAATGTATTTTCCGTTTGGCAGCAACTTTTTAAAGCCTTGAATGTCAAACAAAATGAAAACTATACATCTTCTTTGAGAATGGAATGCAAAATGGATTGTAAAAACGAAAGCAACAGGCTGAAGATTATGGCCCACCAAATACTGGTGACTTGAAAACCATCTATCAAATTCGCTGCGATAAGAATAATAATGGCATTGATGACCAGCAAAAAAAGACCGAGGGTGACAATGGTAATGGGTAGTGTCAATACTACGATGATAGGTTTTACAATAAAATTTAAAAGGCTGAGTACCACTGCCACAATAATGGCGGTTACCATGGAATCCACGCCTATGCCGGGCAGTACGTATGAAAGAATGATAACTGCCAGCGCATTCAATAAAAGTCTTAGTATCAATTTCATGGGGTCATGATTTTAGGGTTAAAAAAAAGCACCGTAAAACGGTGCCTTTAATATATGAAATTAAGTTTTTCTTAGTCAATATATAATCCTGTAAAATTTAAAGGCTCAACTTTAGGTAAATTGGAACCATATTTTGCATTGATTGCTGCGGTAAAGGCATTGGCCAGTATGGCATATCCTCTAGGGGATGGATGTACCCCATCCAATGAAAAACCACCACCGGTTGCAAAAGTGGCTGTAACCACACTTCCGTCGGTTTGCTGAAATCCAGTGGTTTTCAGCTCATTCAATAAACTATTGGCATCCACAAAGGCAAGGTCATAGGCCGTAGCCAATGCTTCAATAGTTTGGTTGTAAGCAGTAAGTGCAGTTTCAACAGAGGCTTGCTCTTCTGGCGTTAACACCCATTTGTCTGCCAAAGGCACTGCAACTCCATTAATGGAAGTTGGATTGTTGGGGTCGGCAAGTGTACCAATAAAAGTTCGGGAAGTAAGTACCATGAGGTCTTCTTCAGTAGCCTGTCTCATACTTACAAGAGCTGGATTAATGCCAGTCAAATCCGTTAAATCCTCATCAAATAAAACTACGGCATTGGTATTGCCAGGGGAAAATGTAATGGTTCTTTTAGCTATTTCCGCATCAGCTTCCTCTTGGGTAATTGCCAATTGGCTGACAAGGAAATTCAAGGCTCCCGCAACACCTGCATTGTAAGCACCATAAGATTGGTTTAAAAGTGCGGCAGTTGCTGCATCCAACGGAACTGGATTATGGGGTACAGTGGTAAAATAGGGAATGTCAGTTACATTGGGTAAATTGGCTATAACACCACTCGCTCCGTTTGCTGTCATAGCTTGTAGCATAGCATCAAGCGAGCCTGCAAATACATTGGGGTCTGTTATATCACTTCTTGAATAGCTGCTGGGATCCAAGTTTCCAGTTCGGTCAACCCCAGCGCCACCACCTGTAGCGTATAGAAGAATGTCATTGGCTCCTGTCCAAAGCGAGAAGAAGGTAGCGCCTTGCGCTGCAGCATCTCCAATCACTGTGGCGGTTTCCGAGGAAGAAAAGCGAACAAAATATGGATTGGCGGCACCTATTGCCAAAGCTGCCAAACTCCCATATCCGGGAGCGAGCAATTCATAACTTTTGGAACCTGGAACCCCCATGTTGTTGAACGACCCAGAAAGTTTGTTGGTGATTTCAGTGCTTCCTTGTCCAGAAACTGGAGTAGGGGCCGGGCCGTTTGCGGTAAAGGCCAAAATCAATCGGTTGCCTATATCCGGACTTCCATCCATGTTCAAATCTGTTTCCCCATTGATGGTAGCCCCACCAAGGTTATCGGCCATGTAGGGAATCTCAAAGGATCCTCCACCCACCAATGCGAAATTGGTGGCCAACATATTTGGGAATGATGCTTCCTGACCGGCCCTAAAAAGTGCGTTATCCGAGAATCCTGCGGTAAGCGAATTTCCTACGGCAACATATTTTGTGAAGTTTGCACTCCCTGCTGTATACTCAACCGGGGTTGGGTCGGGGTTTGTGTCGATAGGAGTGGTATCATCCTCACATGAAATCAAGAATAGGCCCAAGAATGGAAGCAAGGCAAATAACTTTTTCATATCTAAACGGTATTTTTTGAGTTAGTTTAAGTTAAACTTTGGGTTAAGCCGCATTTAACCAAATCTATGTCAAAATTGTTATACAGGCAATAAAATAGCCAAAAAAATTATGCATGCATAATAAAAAACCGTCAATTTTAGGAATTCATAAAGCGGAGTGTCTTTTCGAAAAATTGTTTTGGGTTTTCGGCATGTAGCCAATGTCCGGCATTATCCACGGTTTCTATGGATGCCTTTGGAAAGTGTTTTTTGATTTCCGGGTAGTCGCTGGGTTGGATGTATTCAGACCGGTCTCCCCGAACAAAAAGAGTTGGCCCATTAAAAAGTGAGGTCGGTCCAATGTTGTCACCAATTTCTTCCATTCTATTCTTGAGAACATCAAAATTGAACCGAAAGCCCAATCTTCCAGTTTCTATCCAATAAAGGTTTTTCAGAAGGAATTGCCGTATGCCAAAATCGGTAAGGTGTCTTGAAAGCTCCTCATCAGCCTCCTTTCTACTGGAAATTTTGTTGAAATCCAATTGCGCCAGGGCATCAACAATATATTGGTGGTGTGGGGGATAGAATTTTGGGGCAATGTCGGCAACAATGAGTTTTTTTACTTTTTCAGGATGGGAGGTAGCGAGTTGCATTGCTGTTTTTCCTCCCATGGAATGTCCTAAAATCAGGGCGGATTCAATCTGGTGGTGATCCATGTATCCAACAAGGTCGCTGCTAAGCAGCTCATAATCAAAATCAGGGGAATGGAAACTCTTACCGTGGTTTCTTTGGTCTACAAGATGTGCCTGAAACCCATTTTCAGCATATTGATTGCCTAAGGTTTTCCAATTGTCAGACATGCCTAAAAAACCATGCAGAATGATTAAGGGTTCGCCTTCTCCCAATATTTTTGAATGTAATAACTCCATTATTTTAATCGGTCTAAGTACATGTTCACCACATTTTCAATACCTAAATAGATGGATTCGCAAATAAGCGCATGCCCAATGGAAACTTCCAAAAGGTGCGGGATGTGTTCCTTGAAAAATTTAATATTGTCCAAGCTTAGGTCATGGCCTGCATTGATGCCCAATCCAAGTTCATGGGCTATTTGGGCAGCATCCACAAATGGTTTTATGCCTGCTTCCTTCTTACCCAAGGCAAAATCATGCGCAAAACTTTCCGTGTAAAGTTCAATACGGTCTGTACCGGTTTCGGCAGCTCCCCGAACCATTTGCACATCCGGGTCCACAAAAATAGAGGTGCGTATCCCGTTTTCTTTGAAGGTTTTGATAACATCGACCAAAAAATCTTTGTGTTTTAAGGTATCCCATCCAGCATTGGAGGTGATGGCGTCTTCGGCGTCGGGGACTAAGGTCACCTGGGTAGGTTTTACCTCAAGTACCAGATCTATGAACTTTGGAATTGGGTTTCCCTCTATGTTGAATTCGGTAGAGACCACCTGCTTCAGGTCACGGGCATCTTGATAACGGATATGTCGCTCATCTGGCCGTGGGTGAATGGTAATGCCTTCTGCTCCAAAGGACTCAATGTCCTTGGCGGAGGTGATTAAATTGGGTACATTGCCGCCCCTCGAATTCCGTAAGGTTGCCAGTTTGTTTATATTAACGCTTAGCTTTGTCATGAACTTCTCTTTAGGTGGACAAAAATAAGAATTAGGCACGCCTTTTGCGATTTAAAATTAGTATTTTGCGCCTAATAGTTATGTCATGCAGATTCAGAGCCAGATAATAAATACAGTTCCCATTTTTGAGGTTTCCGAGACCTTAAAGGAGGTAATTCGTTTTTTTGAGGAAACCACATTTTCGCATGTGGCGGTTACGGAAAATGGTATGTATCTGGGACTTTTGTCCGAAAATGATTTGGCTTGTTTTGAACCGGACAAGAGAATAGAGGAATTTAGGTACGAGATGGAAAGTTTTTTTGTCAACAAGGAAACTTCATGGTTGGATGTGCTTGAGATGTTTTCAAGAAACGAAGCCAATATTCTTCCGGTGTTGGATGAAAATCAGACGGTTACCGGATATTACGATCTTGAGGATGTAGTGAGTATGTTCATTGATACGCCTTTCTTCAAAGAGCCAGGTGCCATACTTGTAGTGGCAACTGGGATCAAGGATTATTCGTTCAGTGAAATTGCCCAGATCGTGGAAGGCAACAATGCCCGTTTGTTGGGGGCCTTTATTACAGATTCCCAGAACGATGTGGTCCAAATTACCCTTAAAATAGGTGCGCAGAGTCTAAATGAGGTGGCCCAGACCTTTAGGCGTTATAATTACACCATTATTTTTGGAAACAGCGATGACCAGTTCATGGAAGATCTAAAACAACGATCGGATTATTTGGAAAAATACCTTAACGTTTAGCATGAAGGTCGCTATTTACGGACAAACTTTTTTGGAAGAAGACAAAACCAGCATGTTGGAGCTTTTGCACGAGCTCCAAAAAGTGCAGGCCGAGGTTTTTGTGGAAAAAAAATTTGAAGCATTGGTGTCGGACTGTACCATGGGCCGAATCAGTGGTACTTTTTCACAATCCAAAGGATTGGATTCATCTTTTGACATGTTCATCAGTTTTGGTGGTGATGGAACCATGCTCCGGGCAGTTACCTATATAAAGGACTATGGCATACCCATTGTTGGGGTAAATACGGGCAGGTTAGGGTTTCTTTCAACCTTTAAAAAAGAGAATGTACGGAAGTTGGTTACTGAATTTGTCGCCGGACATTATACCGTTGAGGAACGAACCTTGGTTGAGGTAGAAGTGAATCCGGACCTAAACGAATTTGAAAACCTGAATTTTGCATTGAACGAGGTCACGGTAAGCAGAAAGGATACCACTTCCATGATTACGGTGGAAACCTATCTGAACGATGAATACCTTACCTCGTATTGGGCAGATGGATTGATTGTTTCTACCCCAACAGGTTCAACAGGATATTCTCTCAGTTGCGGTGGACCCGTTATAGCCCCAACGGCAAAATCCCTTGTACTGACTCCGATTGCTCCGCACAACCTGAATGCCCGTCCGTTGGTGATTTCAGATGACACCCAGATCCGACTTAAGGTTTCAGGTAGGGAGCAGACCCATTTGGTGTCTTTGGATTCTAGGATTGCCGATATCCCCAATGGGAAGGAAATTAGGATCAGAAAATCAGATTTTACCGTCAAAATGATTGAGTATACCTCGGAAAGTTTTCTGAAAACACTTCGAAATAAACTACTTTGGGGGGAGGATAAAAGGAATTGAACCCCTCAAAAACAATAAAAGGAGCTAAAAACTGTTTTACAAGGGAGAATGTAATTAACACTAGGCCTATTGACTTTCCTTTACTTTTAACTTGTGTAATTTTTTGAATGGTATGAGGATAGTTTTGGCTATTTTTCTGTGCGGTGTGCTCAAGTTGGGAGCGCAGACCTATGAAGTTGGGATTTTTGCCGGAGGCACCAATATGGTGGGCGATGTAGGCCGTACGAACTATATTTTACCTTCGGGACCTGCCTTTGGCGGGCTCTTCAAATGGAACAAGAGCAAAAGGTATGCATGGCGCGCCAGTGTACTCTATGGCACCTTTACCGCAGACGATTCCAAATCCAGTATGCCATCGAGGCAACAACGCAAATACGAAGTGGACAACTCCATTTTTGAGACCTCTCTAGGGGTTGAGTTTAACTTTGTTGAATATAATTTGCACAAGCTCGGACCCGCGTTCACACCCTATCTATACACAGGTATCTCCTACTTCAGATACGATTTTATGTATTTTGATGCCCTCCAAGTGCAGGATATTAACCAAAAAGAAGGTAGTTTTGCAATTCCAATGACGGTTGGGGCAAAGTATCGGTTAAATCAATTTCTGATTCTTGGTGCCGAGATTGGGGCCAGATATACCTTTACGGATAATCTGGACGCAAGTAACCCTGAGGGTTCCAATTTCGAGCAATTTAGGTTCGGTAATATATTGAGCGATGACTGGTACGTGTTCACTGGGTTTACATTGACGTACACCTTTGGACGAAAGCCCTGCCAGGATTGTTTTCAATGACATGCACACGCTAGAGGACGTAAAGAAAGACAAGCAAATTCCAGAACATGTGGCCATTATTATGGATGGCAATGGCAGATGGGCCAAACAGCGGGGCAAGCTTCGTATTTTTGGTCATGAGAATGGGGTGGATGCCGTTAGGAACACTGTGGAGAATTGCGCCAAACTTCAAATAAAATGTCTTACCCTCTATGCATTTTCCACCGAAAACTGGAACAGACCAAAGGTTGAAGTAGAGACTCTTATGAAACTCTTGGTGTCTTCCCTCAAGAAAGAATTGAAGACCCTCAATAAGAACAACATTAAGCTAATGGCTATTGGAAACATAGATTCCTTGCCAAAAAAGGCCCAAAAAGAGCTTTCTGAGGTTATTTCAAAAACAGCGGAAAATACGGGAATGATACTCACTTTGGCCCTAAGCTATGGCTCAAGGGAAGAGCTGAAATCTGCTGTAAAAGAGATAGCTGCCAAAGTTAAAAATAATATAATTTCACTTGAAAATATTGACGAAACCGTTATAAATACACATCTTTACACGCATTTCTTGCCAGATGTAGACCTGCTTATCCGTACCAGTGGCGAGTGCAGGATCAGTAATTTTTTACTATGGCAAATTGCTTATGCCGAATTATATTTTATTGACGTATTTTGGCCTGATTTTAGAGAGCATCATTTGGTAGAGGCAATATTAAGTTACCAAAATAGAGAACGACGATTTGGAAAAACTAGCGAACAACTCAGTTAAGGGTATAAAAAAATCCATACTACCATACCTAAAACTACTCCTTCCTTTATTATTTATTACCGGACAAAGCTTTGCCCAGGAAACTTCATTTGAGGATGGAAAAAGATATATATTGGGCGGACTTACCGTAACCGGTCTACAAAGCTATAATGAGCAGACCGTTAAAACCTATACGGGCTTGCGTGTAGGGCAACCCATTACCGTTCCGGGTGATGAGATAAGTGCAGTGATCAAAAAATTGTGGAGCTTGGAGCTGTTCAGCAATGTTGAGATGTACTATACCAAAATAGAGGATGATAAGATTTTCCTGGAGTTGAATATCTTGGAGCGTCCAACCCTTTCCAATGTTACCGTGTATGGGGTTAAAAAGCGTAAGGTAGAGGATATCCTTACTGATACGGACCTGAAAAAAGGCAAGAAAATCACCGAAAGCTTAATTGCCAATACCAAGAATTACCTTCAGAATAAATACAAGAAACAAGGATACCTCAATGCCAAGGTAAATATTGCTACCGCTACAGATACCTCCGAGACCAATACGCAAAACATGGTCATCAATGTAAACAAAGGAGATAAAGTAAAAATTCGGAGCATTGTTTTTGAAGGCAACGAAAAACTATCCAACAAGCGACTTCGAAAGTCGATGAAGAACACCAAGAAGAAGAAACTCTATCGTTTCTGGAAAAAATCCAAATACATCGAGGAGGATTTCAATGAAGACCTTTCCAGCTTGGTGGATGCCTATGCCGAACGTGGATATAGGGATGCAAGGATACTTTCGGACACTTTTGTGAAGGTGAACGAAAAGAACATCGACCTAAAGATCAAGGTAGAAGAAGGGGACAAGTACTATTTTGGAGACATCAACTTTGTTGGAAACTCGGTGTATACCGATAGGCAATTGAGTCAAGTCCTTGGTATTCGAAAAGGGCAGACCTATAATGGAGTGTTACTTAAAAAACGTATCGCCGACGATTCCAGACCTGATGCGGAAGACCTTACCAACCTTTACCAAAACAACGGATACCTGTTTTCAAGTATCAATCCTGTTGAGGTATCCGCAGTGAACGATACCATAGATTTTGAAATCAGGATCATAGAAGGTAAAGAAACCTTTTTGGATCACGTGACCGTTGTAGGTAACGATAAGACCAACGACCACGTAATTTTTAGGGAGTTGCGTACCCGTCCCGGTCAAAAATACAGCAAGGACAATATTGTGCGAAGTATTCGTGAATTGGGGCAGTTGGGATTCTTTGATGCCGAACAGATTGTTCCGGACATTCAAAACCCAGACCCAAATGCCGGTACGGTGGACATTCAGTACAGTCTTGTTGAAGCCGGCTCCAGTCAGATAGAACTACAAGGAGGTTTTGGTGGCGGCGGATTCATCGGAACCTTGGGATTGTCTTTCAGCAATTTTTCACTTAAGAATATATTTAATGGGGAGGCATACAAGCCGGTTCCCATGGGAGATGGACAGACTTTTGCACTCCGTTTGCAGGCCAGTAGGTCGTTCCGTGTATATAGCTTGAATTTCTCCGAACCATGGTTGGGCGGTAAAAAACCAGTACGATTCAACCTATCACTTTCCAGGACCCAACAATTTGCCACAGGGTATGATAACAGGGGTAGGATCGATGTGCAAAAAGATCGTGGTTTTTCCATTACAGGAATTTCAGCCGGTTTGGCGAAAAGGGTGCAATGGCCAGATGACTTCTTCACCATATCCCATTCCTTAAGTTATCAACGATACGATTTCAACGATTATAATTTGGGACTTTTCAACTTCGGAAATGGTAGTTCCAATTCGGTAAACTACACATTTGGAATATCTAGAAGCTCGCAAGGTCCCAGTAGAATATTTCCGCTTACAGGATCAAACTTTGAGATTACCGCCAAATTTACCCCACCGTATTCTTTGTTCAGTTCCAAAGACTATAAGCAACTTAAGACAGATATCAATGCAGCAACAGAAAGGTTGTTTGAAATAGGAAATAACCCTTCCAGTATTGAAGAGCAGTTGGAATTTGCCCAATTGAGTGATGATTTGGAGCGCATGGAAGAGGAGCGGTTTAAACTTCTGGAATTCTACAAAGTAAAATTCAAAGGAGATTGGTACACCCGCTTGGTAGACAAACTGGTGCTTCGTACCAATGCCGAGTTTGGCTTTTTGGGAGCTTATAACCATGATATTGGAGCTGTTCCTTTTGAACGTTTCTATGTGGGCGGCGACGGTCTTGGAAACTTTACTTTGGATGGTAGGGACGTTATTCAATTAAGAGGTTACGAAAATCAAGCCCTCACCCCATACGTAACCAATCCAATAACAAACTCCCTTCAGCAAGATGGAGGAACAATTTACAATAAGTATTCCTTGGAACTTCGTTATCCGCTTACCCTTAAACCCTCCGCATCCATTTATGCACTGTCGTTTTTGGAAGCAGGAAACGCGTTCAACAATTTTAATGAGTTTAATCCGTTTGAATTAAAAAGATCTGCCGGAGTGGGGCTACGTATTTTTATGCCGGCATTCGGACTCTTGGGGATTGATTTTGGATACGGCTTCGACACAGATGCCAGACCAGGATCAACAGGACCCAGTGGCTGGCAAACGCACTTCATCATCGGGCAGCAGTTTTAATCTAAGGAAAATAGGGCTTTGCTGATTTATAAGTAGCTTGTTTTTAATTAATTAGTTATTTTGGCACGATATTTTCTATGTAAAAAGCGGAAACAAAGATGAATACCAAAGTTCTTTTGTCGTTGATTGTTTTGATGACATCCTTTTATGGCTTTTCACAGCGCGGGGTACGTATAGGATATGTAGATATGGAGTATATCCTTGAAAATGTGGAAGAATATAGGGAAGCCACCACGCAACTGGAAGCCAAGGCTCAAAAATGGAAACAGGAGATTGAGCTGAAGCAAAGTATAGTGAAGCAAATGAAAAAGGATTTAATGGCAGAAAAAGTACTGCTAACGGATGAACTTATTGCAGAACGCGAAGAGGAAATCCAAATATTGGAAAAGGAAATGTTGGATTATCAACAAGACCGTTTTGGACCCCAAGGGGATTTGGTCTTGCAGAAACAATTGCTGATTCAGCCCATCCAGGATCAAGTTTTCAACGAGGTCCAAAAAATTGGCGGTAATAAAAGATACGATTTTATTTTTGATAAATCGGCAGATGTTGTAATGTTGTACTCCGAAAAAAGGCACGATATCAGTGACTTGGTCCTAAGGGAGATAGGCCGAACAAGAAAAGTGAGCGCTTCCAACAAGAAGCAGGACGAAAGGAACAGGTTGCAACAGTTCATGGAAGAGGAAGAGCAGGCAGACGATGAAATCAGTGATGCCCTGAGAGAGCGCCAAGAAAAAGCGGAAGAAGCCCAAGAAGCAAAGGCCAAAGCGGCCGAAGACAGAAGGACGGAACAGCTAAAGCTCAGGGAGGAAAGAAAAAAAGCCTACGAGGCCAGAAGACAAAAATTATTGGAAGAGCGCGAAGCCAAACGACAAGCCAAATTGGATGAACGAAAAAAAGCGCAGGAACAAGAAAAGGATTCAATACAACAATAATATTGAAACACTTAATTTAACATCAAAATAGTAACTTAGAACCATGAGAAATGTAAAAAAAATCGCTGTAGCCCTAGTTTTGTTTGTGGCGGCTACAGGTTTTGTAAGTGCGCAGAGCAAGGTTGCCCACATTAATGTGCAGCAATTGTTGTCTGAAATGCCGGAGATGAAAACTGCGCAGGCCGAACTTAAAAAATTGCAGGAAACCTACAGGGCAGACATACAAAGTTCCATGAAAGAGCTCCAAAATAAATTGACTCAATACCAAAACGAAGCTACCTCAAAAACAAACGAGGAAAACGAGAAAAGAGCGTTGGAGCTTCAAGGTTTTGAGAAAAATATTCAAGAAGCCGAGCAAACTGCCATGCAGGAGTTGCAGAAAAAACAACAAGAACTATTTGCTCCAATTTCTGATAAGGCCAAAGCAGCCATTGAAAAAGTTGCGGCTTCACAAGGCTTTGAGTATGTAATCGATGCCAGCCCAGGATTGAGTTTGATCGTGGCCAAGGGAAAAGATCTTTTGCCCGCTGTTAAGCAAGAATTGGGATTCTAAGAAATACATTGTCCAATAACAAAATAGGAACCGCTTTTCCAGAAAGGTAAAGCGGTTTTTTTATGTCAAAACCGTAACAGTGTTTATTTTTAGGCATGCAAAGACCAATTGGCATTTTTGATTCTGGGGTAGGGGGAACCTCCATTTGGAGAGAAATTAAAAAGATGTTGCCCTATGAACACACGCTCTATTTGGCAGATAGTGCCAATGCGCCCTATGGTGAAAGGTCCAAGGAAGAGATTGTTCAACTGAGTGTTAAGAACACCAAATTTTTGCTGGAACATGATTGTAAGATCATTGTAGTGGCCTGTAATACGGCCACCACCAATGCGATTGATCATCTACGGGCCAGCTACAAAGTTCCATTTATTGGTATAGAACCTGCCATAAAACCCGCTGCTCTTCAAACCAAAACCAAAAAGGTTGGGATTTTGGCCACCAAGGGTACCTTATCCAGTAGCTTGTTCCATAATACTTCAAAGCTATTTGCAGAAGGTATTACTGTACTGGAGCAAGAAGGAAAGGGATTGGTTGAATTAATAGAGGCTGGGGAGATTGATTCGCCGACCATGCAGGAGCTTCTCAAAAAATACCTGGATCCCATGCTGCAACAAGACATCGACTGTCTGGTGTTGGGATGCACCCATTATCCGTATTTGATACCCCAACTGAAAAAAATGCTTCCCAGCAATATCACAATTATTGATTCAGGCGAAGCCGTAGCAAGGCAGACCAAGGCAGTATTGGAAAAGGGGAATCTTTTGCAAGTTGCAAAAAATACTCCCCGACACATGCTTTTTACCAACAAGGATATTGGAGTGCTGAAGAAGTTGGTCAATGATCCAATTGCTGAAATTGCCTATCGTGATTTTTAAAACCTATCTTCTTTTGTAGGTGAGATAGGTAAAAGGGTATTGGTGCCGATCATCCTTAGGATGATGTTCTTCTTTAAGCAATTCCCATTGGGTTTCATCAATTTCTGGAAAAAAAGTATCGGCTTCAAAAGTACCATGTACCCTAGTGAGCTCTATGTCTGTGGCAAGATTCATGGACTGCTTGTATATTTCACCACCCCCAATAATATAGGCTGTTTCATGGCCACCCACTAAAGCAATGGCATCATCAAGCGAATGTACCACCGTGCAAGGAAATTTTGGTGTATATTTTTTATCCCGGGTAATAACTATATGCTCTCGGTTGGGCAGAGCCTTGGGGAAGCTCTCCAAGGTCTTTCGGCCCATAATGATTTTATGCCCCGTAGTAAGGGATTTAAAACGCTTAAAATCGTCAGGAAGGTGCCACACCAAATCGTTGTCCTTGCCCAAAGCATTGTTTTGGGCGGCCGCGGCAATAATGATCAGTCGCTTCACAGATCTTTTTTTTTATTGATGTTGGAAAGAGGGAAATCCGTTTCAATTTCCTTTTGGATTTCGGCAATCCGCTTTTTCTGGAGTTCCACCAACCGTTCACGCTGTCTGCGCTCCCAATCCTGTCCCATGAACTTGTGGGTCACAAAAACATTAAAGGCGTGCAGCACCAGTAAAAAAGCCCAGAAAAGGATGGCCCAAACAAACCAGTCATAGGCCTCCCCATATTTTAAAATCTTGTTGATCAAGATCAAAAACACACAACCGATCAAAAAAATGACAAAGTGGGAGAACAACCGTTTTTTTTGTTTGATGCGTTTCTGCGCATACTCCAAAAGTTCGTGTTGCTCCAAGTCTATTTCCGGCTTTTTCTTTTTACCAAAGGACAACATGGAATGGCTATCTTTAACAACAAATATAACGCAATTGTATCCAAAACCTCAGCTATGCAAAGCCTAAGAAAAAAATTCCCCGTGCTTAATCAATGTATCTATGCCAACACGGCCGCAACGGGATTGTTGAGTGAAGATTTAATGGAATGGCGCCAAGGACATGATTTGGATTATCTGATTGGGGGAAGCGACATGAAGGCTAAGAGTTTTGAGCACATGCCCAAGGTCAAGGAAACCGTAGCGCGGTTCTTTGACTGCAAACCCAATAACGTGGCTTTGGTGCCCAATTTTAGTTTGGGGCTCAACATGCTTTTAGAGGGATTGGACAAAGACCAAAATGTGCTGCTCTTGAGCAATGATTACCCTTCCTTGAATTGGCCGTTTGAGACTCGAAATTTCCCGAGGGATTATGTGGGGATCAATGAATACCTGGAGGAAAATATCCTTACCAAGATAAAAACGGGAAAGTTCAATGTTTTGGCCTTGAGCTTGGTTCAGTGGATCAATGGAATTCAGGTAGATCTAGAATTTTTGAAGCAGTTGAAAAAGGATAATCCCGAACTATTGATCATTGCAGATGGCACCCAGTTTTGTGGCATCCAGGACTTCAGTTTTAAGGATTCTGGAATAGATGTTTTGTTGGCCAGTTCCTATAAATGGCTCTTGGCAGGTTACGGCAATGGTTTTGTTTTGGTGAAGGACGGGGCAAGAGACCGATTTAATCTAAAGACCATGGGGAACGGCTCCGTGGACCGGGATGAATCCAAACGGGACAATGTGCACTTTTGTAAATATTTGGAACCTGGCCATCTGGATTCCTTAAATTTTGGGAGCCTTCAATTTTCCTTGGAGTTTCTGGACAACATCGGTATGCAGCATATACAGGCCCAATTGAAAAAACTGTCCAATACGGCAATTACAGTATTTGGGGAACTGGACCTTCTGGACAAATCTGTGCTGAAACGGGAGGTGCACAGCACTATTTTCAACATTAAGGGAGATGGGCAACTCTTTAAAAAGCTAGGTAAGGAAGATGTGGTCTGCGCCTTGAGGGGGGATGGAATCCGATTGAGCTTTCATTTTTATAACACTGTGGAGGAAATAGAGGCAATTGCCAAATTGCTAACAACTTGAAGACCCAGAATTTCTTTTTGAAAAAAACCGTCTATGGTTTTTACCAAAAGTGATCTTATGGTTAGGTAGATTTTATCAATTTGATAAATCGAACTTAACTAATTGTAAATAAGCGGTTTTATATATTGCTTTGCAGTGGATTTTAATTTTAAGACCATGGCAATTAAGAAGCAATACCTAAAGAGCAAGCCTGTTTGCAAAGTTACTTTTTCAGTACCGGCAGAAGAGGCAAAGAAAGTTGCGGTAGTTGGTGATTTCAACAACTGGAACCCCAAAAGCAGCACGTTGAAGAAATTGAAGAACGGAACCTTCAAAGGAACTTTTGACCTTCCTACAGAGAACGCTTACGAGTTTAGATACCTTATTGATGGTGCCTACACCAATGATGATGAGGCTGATCGTTTCCAATGGAACGACTACGCCGGGACAGAAAACGCTGTTCTGGAACTTTAACTTATGCTATAAATCACCATTGGAGCTCTAAGCTTCAATGGTGACTCCTTTCCAAAATGCTACCCTGCCCTTAATGGCACGGGCCAGTTCACTGGTTTCGGGATAATACCACGCAGCATCGGGATTTTCTTTTCCCTCAACTTCCAAGGTGTAGTACGAGGCTTGACCTTTCCAAGGGCATGTGGTGTGGCTTGTACTGGGTTTAAAAAATTCTTTTTTAATACTGTCTTCAGGAAAATAGTGGTTGTTTTCAATCACCACGGTATCATTGCTTTCCGCTATTACCGTATCGTTCCAAATGGCTTTCATAGGCTTATTTTTTAAATACATGGTTTTTGTACCATTGTCTGTCATCTGAAAATTGGGTGACCATTTTAAGGTTTACCTGTTTGGCCAACCATTCTACAATGGCATCGTCATATTTTTGGGAAATCTCTGTATGTATGGTTTCCCATTCCCTTAGACGGATTTCAAGACCTAAACTTTCAATGGTCACCGTTTGGGCTTTCTTGGACACCAAATAGCTTTTGGCGGTTCCCGTTTCAGGGTCGTAAACTTCCCAGTGGAGAAAATTATCCAGCTCAAAATTGCCGCCCATTTCTTTATTGATGCGAGCCAATATATTCTTGTTGAACGCCTCGGTAATGCCCGTTTTGTCATTATAGGCATCCAAAATGGTCTGCGGGTTCTTTTTCTGGTCGAATCCCATAAAGATCAAATCCCCATGGTTGATGGAACTTCTAAGATTTCCAAGAAATTCAACCGCTTGGGGGTGCAACAGGTTGCCAATGTTGGAACCCAGGAATAGAATCACCTTTCGTCTGCCATTGCTGTTTCCAATATCGCGGAGCGAATCAAAATAAGTGCCCTGGATTGGGTTGATCTCCACTTCGGGGATTTCCTCGTGCAAAGATTGTTCAAGCTGGTCAAGGGCATTCTGACTGATATCAATGGGCCTATAATCAAACGTAACCCCATTTTTAATAAGATGCCGAAGCAAGATCTTGGTCTTTTTGCCATCCCCGGCTCCCAGTTCAAATAGGCTGAAAGCACTCCCATCAGCCTTAAAGAGGTCCACGATCTCATCTTTATGGCTCTCCAGAATGGCAAACTCACAATCGGTAAGATAATATTCCGGCATGGCCATGATGTCCTGAAAGAGCTTGTCGCCCACTTCATCATAAAAATATTTGGAGGAAAGACGCTTGGGATGGGCCATGAGGCCCTCGTACACCTCTTGCTCAAAAATGGAGGCGAATGTGGTTGGATTTTTTTGCATAACAGGTGAGTCGGAATTATTTGGCCAACCTTAATCCAGTAAATTGCCAACGTAATTGTGGATGGAAAAAATTACGGTAGGTATGCCGTGTGTGTTTTTCGGGAGTGGCCACAGAACCGCCACGGAGCACTTTTTGGCTCACCATAAACTTGCCGTTGTATTCGCCTAGGGCACCATCCGGTTTTTGGTAGTTGGGGTAGGGCAGGTAGGCACTTTCTGTCCATTCCCAACGCTTACCCCAAGGAAAAAATGCTTGGGCCACCTCCCATTCAAACTCGGTGGGCAGGCGATGGCCCTTCCATTGGGCATAGGCAAAGGCCTCAAAATAGGAAATGTGTGTCACTGGGGTCTCCAAATCCAGTTTTTGAAGCCCTTGGGCCGTGTAGTGGTGCCATTCCCCATTTATTTGGTGCCAATATAGCGGGGCTTTTATCTGATTTTGATTTACCCAATCCCAACCTTCGGCATGCCAAAGATCAAAACGTTGATAACCCCCATCCAAAATAAACGCTGCAAACTCACCATTGGTGACCAACTTGTTGGAAATTTCATAAGGTTGGAGATACACCTTGTGCCGACCCAACTCATTGTCGTAACAAAAAGATTCAGTGGCATGGCCAATCTCATACAGACCTCCATCAACAGCGATCCAATCTTGCGCATGTATCTCTTTGGGGTGGTCCTGGAACTGCTCCGAATAGACCGGCAAAAGCGGATTGTTCCCCAAAATGTATTTAATGTCCGTGAGCAATAGTTCTTGGTGCTGTTTTTCGTGGTGAATGCCAATTTCCAGAACAGCCCGCAGTTCTTCGCTCTGTGGCCCTGAAAAGAAACCCTTGATAGCTTGGGTAACATGGTTTCGGTACTCATACACCTTTTTTACCGAAGGTCGAGAGAGGTTCCCACGATCGGAACGTACCACCCGTTTACCTACGGTTTCATAATAACTGTTGAAGACAAAGGAAAAATCGGCATGAAACTCAACATAGTCCTTAGCGTGCGGTTTTAGGATGAATTCCTCAAAAAACCAAGTGGTGTGGCCCAAGTGCCATTTGGGCGGGCTCACATCTACAATGGGCTGTACCACATAGTCCTCTATCTCCAGCGGTTGGCAAATGGATTCGGTGTGTTGCCGGGTCTCTAGAAAGAAATCCAACAAGGCATCGGTAAGGATCATAATGGGTGTGTTTGCTTAAAGATAGCCAATTATGATGGTTTGGTCGGGAGCATGCAGGTAACCTTAACGTCAAAAGCCCTGTTTTTTCTTGGGGAGGGCTTTTTCTTAAAGATATCTTTCCTTGACGATGTTGATATGGTGTGCTTCGTGACCGATGATGGATTTGAGGAAATCTTCGAGGGTAATGGTATGATGCTTTGCTTGGCCCTTCAACTGTAATTGATGTTCGGAAAGGGTGCCGATAAAACTTTGGGAGGCTTGCCTAACATGCAAAAGGTCATTGATCAATTGTTGTAGGGAAAGCTCATCAAAACGGCTGTTATTGACCAAGGATTCTTGATCATACCCCCATAATTGTACCTCTTGTTTCCTGCTCAATTGGAAGGCCCTGAACATTTTTATACGCTCGTGGTCGGCAATGTGTCCCACGATCTGCTTGATGCTCCATTTGTTTGGGGCATAGCGGTGGGCTGCCTTTTCCTTACCAATGGATTGAAGAAACATAAAGGTGTCCGTGGAGAAAAAAAGCTGGTTAAGGTCCTTGTCTTGGACCAGTTCATAGTAGTAGGGGAAGCCGTCTTTTGGGGTATATTTCATAGAGTTGGGGGTTGTGTTGAAATCATAGATTATCTGCCATGTGCCCATGTGGACCATGGTCTTTACTTGCGGAATGGGCCTTGGCCTACTCGGCGGTGGTGGGATCAATAATGGTGGCCACCTCGCTCACCGAATTTACAGGAAACCCGCCCTGCTTGGCATGTTCCCGTACCATGTCCGTGTTGGGGGCTATGTACACGCAATAGACCTTGTCCCCGGTGACATAGCTCTGTATCCATTGGATCTCTGGCCCCATGTTTCTGAGAACACCGCAGCTAGTCTGCGATATTCCCTTGAGCTGATCGGCGGATAAATTACCGGCACCCGGTATTTCTCGCTCAATGACATACTTTGGCATGTTGTTGAATTTAGTTCCTACTCGTTTGGCTTTTGGGTTACGCCCCGTTTTTTGTGTGGTTGCTGGACTCCACTTAAAGGTATGAAATATATAGCTTCTTACGGGAGAGTATGGGGGCTTACTTTTTAAAGCTGAAAAAGCTCCTTAAGATCAATATCAAGGGCGAGTGCAATAGTGTAGAGCGTGTAAGTGTTGGCGGAAACTTTATTTTTTTTGTGCAGTCATAATTTATTATGACCCTTAAAACCAAAAGCTTATCTACATTTGAGACATGTCCCAAAAGAACAAAAAATTACAAGAGTTTATCAAGGAAGGCTACGGTACCCCGGACCAATTGGCCGATATCTTGGACCTTGGGGTGGTGATGCTGTTCTACTTGGAGGAGGATACCTTTTCCCGAAGGGAAGTCCAAAGCGTAGTGGAGGCGTTAAAGGGGATTGGGGGTTGGTTGAGGGATAAAACAGGGGATTAGGTATCACATCTATTTTCTAAGCATTTTAAATACAACTGCTTTAGTTAATTTTTGCCAACCACTAACGGCAGAAACAACAATTTTCACTATCTCATTTTGTTTGTTTGAATAAAATTTAAAGGCTGGGTCAATTTTTTCCTCTTTATCAAAAAAGAAGATTAAATAATCAACGGTAAAAATGCAAAAATTGTTAGGAGCCATTTGATATGCTGTTAGTATGCCTCGAGTTTTGTCATTGCGTGATATAGGTTTGATTACTGTAAAATGATAATTGGGAAGGTTGCTAATTCTCTCAAAAGAATTAAGCATTTTTGAGTGACTTGACTTTAAGTTTTCATCTAGAAAAAACCTTAATTCAGATTCGATGCTTTCTGGTAATTTAAACTTTTCAAATATCTGAAGTTTGGAAATGGAGACACGCCATATAATTGAATAGATAAATAGCTTAAACGAAGTAGGATTAATTTTTATGCATCTTAAAAGTTGGTTTTCCCCATAATCTTCGACAAAAAATTTGCCTCCTTGATTATTGAAATCATTTATTGATGTAATTTTTTTGGAAAAGTAGGTCTCTAAGATTTCAAATCGTTTTTCGCATTGGGAACATAAAATATTATGTTCTTTAGGAGTATCTTGAATTTTTCGAGGCTCTCCTTTTCTATTAATACTTAAAAGATGTCTAGGCTTTGTATATTCAAATAGTCGTTTGGATAAAAACTTAGGAATGATGTGCGAATTCCTTTTGTCTGCTTCATTCTTTTTGCAAAGTTCACAAATGTTCATATTTTGAGAATATTGTAACCTGCTCTTTACCGTATATTAATCTATAATTTTAGAAAACTCGGTTTTTTTTCCATCCCTTCTTACAAAAACAAGGTTTGTTGGGTTTAGGATTTTAATTTGTGAAGTGCCGATTCTATTTCCATTGCTCCAATCAATTTCAAACCCAGATTCAGATTTAAATATTTCCAAGGTTTGATCAATTTCTTCAGACTTGGTCACCTCACCTTTATGGTTAAGCGTGTATTTCCAAAACCTTCCATTGCCATTGTTGAACTCAAACCGTATCTGTTCTTTTGGGTTGGAATCCTTCATTTGCCAATATCCATTTAAATGGTCTTCAACTTCACTGGTCGTTTTACAGCATTCCAATTCTTGGCCCAGTAACGTAATAGGGAAGAAAATCAACAGTACAATCAGATTTTTTCTCATGGTATCACTTTAACTTATAGCAAGCAAGGTCTTGTTTAGTTGTAAAATACAGCTTTTTTCGCGAATAGTATCGGGAGCTGGTTAAGGGAGAGAGGGTTTATGTTATGGTTGGGTGTACTGGATTGCAGCCGTTGTAGTAATCAGAAATCATTTGCCAAATTCCGATATGAGCTTAGTTTCTGTCTTGTAAATACTGAAAAATGCCCATAAAAGAGTGCTTACAACCACTGATCCAATACTCCACCCCATATGTTCCGTATCAATAAAAAAACCGAAAAGGGAGGTCAAAAAAGGAATTGTGGAATATTTGATCATATTCTTTGCGCCCAGTTTCTGTGCAAAATCCCACTGCTTTTGATTTTTCATTGAGCGTTTGGTCCGATACCCATACCACCAATTTATATGTTTGGGTGGATTGTTTTTAAAGATAAGCCCGGCAATTAAGGCTATGGCGCCGGTCAACAAACATGGAAGTATTATGATGCTATTAAAGGTCATGTGTTGCTTTGTTGGGCAATGTTATTTCGATTTAAATAATTCAACCTGAAATTCTTCTTTTTGCCAAAATACTTTAACTACAATTGATTCAGGGCCATTTGTCATTACTTCATAAAGGTATTTATCCCCTGGTTGGCTAAGTTCTTTTTTTAAAGGGTCATTACTTTCTTTAAATTCTAGCTCAAATTTGCAGTCGCTCTTCCATTCTATATTCAAAAGTGAATATGTTCGTCCATTATTCATTCTTTCTAAAAACATGTTATTTGAGATGGTGACATGTGTTGTATCTGGAGTGCTTGCATCCGAAGAACTCTGATTTAGGTAATAAAAATCGCCGGATTTTAGGTGCTCGCAAGTCAAATTATGTTGTTTTGCAACAATTTTTTTCTCTTCTTTTTGCTGGTTGGCAAATACCTTAAGAGCATAATCACAAGTTTTCAGCAATCTTGCACCAACTTTATTGCCCATTAAGTCCGTATCAATTTCGGTTATTGATT
This sequence comes from Flagellimonas alvinocaridis, assembly GCF_004916895.1. Classification (GTDB taxonomy): domain Bacteria; phylum Bacteroidota; class Bacteroidia; order Flavobacteriales; family Flavobacteriaceae; genus Flagellimonas; species Flagellimonas alvinocaridis. Next base: position 275,449 of record NZ_SNTZ01000004.1, on the reverse strand, counting down.
CAACGCCATTTTCTGCTTTTAGTGCTTCGACATTTTTAAGCATTGCATCTTCAATACATGGCATCATTTGATCGACGTTTTCAGCTCCATTAGAGCCAATGCACTTGCATATTTGATTTGACATAGTGTCATATACATCTTGGCTGAATGAATATTTTGTAATAAGACTAATGAAAACTAGGGTAAGAAATATTTTTTTCAAATAATAAGTTTTAATGTTCTACAACGGACTCGGGTATGGTTTGTTTCTGAGCAGGAATCGTCCGGCTTATAATTTTACGAACTGAAGTTATGGAAAATGTGGTAATAGATTATAGCCAATGTTATGCAACGCAGTTTTTATTGGTTTATCAAGCCGATTTTTTCATTTACCTTGTCCATAAACCCATGAAGAAATTCAGGAACATTGTCTTTTACTTGGTCAATTCTCCAACTTTTCTCTTTCCCATTTTCAGAGTACAGGATGAACAATCCACCACCATCGGCACAATCTGGGCAGCCAAAAACGGTTTCACTTTGGTTCAATAGCCTATTGGGAAAGAAATCCGTGAGGTTTTTGACTTGTTCAAACAGGTCATTGTCCAATTCTACAAAGTCCGTGTTTTGGCCACTGTAGTCATCAACCGTATCTTCAAAAAGGGAATCATTGGTGAGTTTAAAGGTTTCAACACATCCTTCTCCACCACATTCCCCATAAAAATGGCCGAAAATCAAGTAGTTTTCTTCATTGATATTAATGCCACTATCATCACTACTACAGGCGGACAAAATTCCAATGGTTGAAAGGACAAAAAACAATTTTTTCATAATAGCTTTTTTTTGAAGATGTCCTAACTATGGATTGGATGCGTGAAATTCCTTGTGACTCGTGAAATACATCCGTTTCCGTGAGCGGAGAGAACACTATTCCTTGTTGTCCGCCAAAGGCGAGATCATAATATGGGCTCTATGGGTTCCCGGGTTCATGATCCAAGGGTGGTTGGCCCCCACAGGTTTTTCGGGTAGCCCGGTGGATTCGGCCGTCGCAAAGGGCAAATAGACCACATAGCGGTATTTGGCACCTTCCACTTTGTGTGTTTCGGGATCATAGCGGTCATTGGGACCAAAATAGATGTGCAACGTGGCGCCCGGTATGCCCATGTCCAGTTGGCCTGATTTGGCCTCCTCTTCCCGAATATCGAAAATTTCGGGACCTGTCTTTCCCTCTGCCCTGAGTTCACGACCTCGTGCCATAAATGGTTCCAGACTCTTGTGGTAACAGGCGGCATTGAACCCGGATTTTTTTGGGTCGTCCGCCAAAACGATGAATTCGTTGTTCCCTTCCTTGAGGGTCACCAGTTCACCTGCATCGTTGTACCCTATGACTTTACACCCGGCACGACTTGCCTCTGGGGCGGCCATTAGCGAGGTGGCGATTAAAGCCTCTTCGGTGTCAATCGTAACAAATTGTATTGAGGTGCTGTCTGTTGATGCTTCTTTTGCGGTAGATTCTTCCGCGTTATCCTTGGTCTTGTTTGAGGTGTTGCAGGACATCAAGGCTCCTGTCAGGGCCAATACGGTGATGATATGTTTCATTTTCTCGGGTTTTAAGGGTTGCTGTTGGATCAGTCCTTTTTGGGACGGACAGGTTTAAGATACCACAAAATTTGCAGATTATTTGGAGTAGTCAATTCTCAAGTCGTTGGTACGGACCTCCTCCAGTTTATCCTTTAGTTTTTGTTGAAAATCCTCCACTACATCCGAATAATCAGGATGGTAGGCCAAGTTGGTGTATTGCTTTGGGTCGTTTTCCATATCAAAAAGTTCCATGCCCGATGCCGCATCTTCATCGTATTGGATGTAAGCCCATTTATCGGTCCGTAGCAAAAAGGTTTTTCCACCTTGCGAAACGCTGAAGGCCATATCCCTGACTTTTTCATTGGGGTCATCCAAGAGTTGCACCAAATTTTTCCCCTGTAGATGCTCGGAATACTCCACTCCGGCCAATGAAGCGATGGTGGGGTACAGGTCGATAAGCTCAACAAAAGAATGGCATACCGCGGGTTTTTTGCCCGGTACTTTTATGATCAAGGGAACCCGGGCTGATTCTTCGTGAAGGCTTACCTTCATCCAAAAATCATGTTCTCCCAAATGGAATCCATGGTCAGACGCGAATATGACGATAGTGTTGTCCTCCAGCCCTTCGTCTTCCAAGGTCTTCAATACTTTGCCCACCTGCTCATCCATAAAAGATACGGAAGCATAATAAGCGGCAACGGCCTTTTGTTGTTGTTCAAGACTCATTTGTCCATTTACACTGGTCACGTAATTGATGCCCCTTTTGGGGATGTCGTCCCAGTCATTTTCCACTTTTTTGGGTAGAACAATATTGGCATAAGGGTAGGGGTCAAAGTGTGATTTCGGTGCCACAAAGGGAACATGGGGGCGTACCATTCCCACGGCGAGGAAGAATTTTTCATTCTTGTGTTGCCGAATCAACTCACTGGCTTTTTGTGCTGTTTTTCCATCGGCATGGACCAAATCATTCCCATCCGCCTTCACAATGGTCATGACATTGCCTCCTTTTCGTTCTATGGTCCCATCGGGATTGCCCTGCACAAGTTCGGCCTCTCCCTTAGTTTGCCATTCCGGGGCCTGACTGTTGTATTTTTCATTCCACGAAGCAGGGTCGTCCTTGCCATCGCTGCCCTGTTCAATATCAATGGGAACACCCATATGGAAAATCTTGCTCACCCGGGCCGTATAATACCCATTGTCCTTGAAAGACTGCGACCATGTTTTTCGTTCCTCACCAATGTTTTCACGACCGCTCACATATCCGTAGGTGGTGGTGGCATTGGGATAGTACCCACTCATGAAAGAGGCCCGCGAAGGGCCACACACTGGATATTGGCAATAGGCTTTGGTAAATTGGGTCCCTTCCGATGCCAGTTTGTCAATATTGGGGGTATGTACAGCGTTGTTTCCATAGGATGATACGGCCGTTGCGGTAAGGTCATCCGAAATTATAAAAAGTACATTATAGTCCTTTTCTTGTGAGTAGGACAATAAATGTAGGCCCACACAAAGGATTAAGCTTAACAATGAACTTCTTTTGGTACATGATATTGGCATGTTTTTCTTTCTGTATTTATTCCAATTGGTTTGTGTGTCGTAGAACACTTAATATTTCCACTTTGCCTTTCGTTCCACAACATCCTGTAAACGGTATTTTGCAATTTTCTGGATAAGCTCCTTAGGCAAGGGGACTTCATAGGAAAATTGTACGGAGTCCTTTTTTACGACATAATCGGATAGTTCCTCCATATAAGGATTTAGTGCAGGGCCGGTGGGAACAAAACTTAAATGGGATTTGTGGGCCGCATAAGCAAAAAGGATGGTGTCTAGCAAAAAGACCGGTTTTCCCCATTTTAAGGTCTCTTCTGCTTCAGGTGCTACTTCTTGCAAAATACATCTCATTTCCAACAAATGGCTTTGTATTGTTTCTGGAAACTGGGCGATGTATTTTTCTACGGTTGTCGGCTTTTTTTGGGTCATTTTATACGCTGTTTTCCTTTACTCTGAACCGTACAATTTCTGCTATCAATTCCAAGGGCATGGGTTGGGCCAAAGGAAATTGCACAGAGCCCTTTCCTTGTTTGTATTGGGACAGTTGGGCCTCAAAGGCACTATGCCCTGTTGGAGTGGCATAGAAACCGATATGCTTTGCATATCCGGCGAAATACACCAAGGGTTTTTTGTGGAGTTTGTAGGCAGGCATGCCATACGCAATACTTTCAATGGCATCGGGGGCATTTTTTTGGATGACTGTGCGAATCTGGTTGAGTTTTTCCTGAATTTCCAAGGGAAACCCGGCGATATACCCATCCACATCTATTGGTTTTTTGTTCATTTTTCTAGTTTTCTTCCTGTGCGGCTTCCTTGCCTTCCACAATGATGGAAACCACCTCTTGTTTAACTTCGGGTTCTATGGCTTTTACGGTTTTATGTCCCGTATCGGTAATGGTAAATGTAGCAAATAGTGGCAAATGGTCGGAGCCAATGGCGGGCAAGGTCTTTATTTGGTGTACTTCCATGTCCCTGGAGTGGAACAGCAGGTCTATGGGGAAACGGAACAGTTTGGGTTTTACCGGGAAGGTGCTGTAGAATCCCTTTCCCAAGCGGGCATCCTTTAGCTTGGAGACTTTTGAGAAGAGTTTAGAGCTTTTGGACCAGCACACATTGTTGAAATCACCTGAAACCAAGGTGGGCATCTTTTTTTCGCGGACCAGTTGGGCTACCTTCATGAGTTCGGCATCTTTCTGCTTGGAGGTAGGCTTTTCGGTAGGGCTTGGCGGCGGTGGATGGATGCCCCAAAAGGTAAAATCGGTACCATTTTTATCTATCAAAGTGGCTTCAATGGAAGGGTGTTCCTCGGAAATCAAGTAATGGCCTTGACAGGATTTTACCTCGAGCTTGGAGTACAAATGCATGCCATACCGGTTCTCTTTGGGCATTTTATGCGAGAAGCCAAAATCACCTTCAATTTCTGAAAGTGCTTTTTCCCATTCCAAATTGCTCTCCATGGTAAGTAGGATGTCTGGTTGCACCGTTTTAACCAACTCCACCAGTTTTTGATGATCGGTATTTTTTTGCAGCACATTGACACTGATTAGGGTAATGGCTTTTTCCGGAACGTCTTTGGACTGTTTTCGAAACGGTAGATAGGGCCAGATGATAACGAGTTGGTATGCGATTGCCATTACAAGCAAGACTTGGGTGAGTGTACCCAGAAATAGGGAGCCACTACTGAAGAACAAACCGCTTATGAAGAGCACCACCAGTAGTGCCAAGAGTTGCAGTCTTACAAAATCGAATATGCGGAAGAACCAATGTTTAAAATCCAAAAAGGGCAAAAAACTCACCAAGACACACAAAATTGACAAAGTGTTGCGTACAATGTGCCAAGTATCCATGTGCAGTTTTTATTGAATTCTTGCTTCAAATGGGAGTAAGGGCGTCAAAGAGTAAGTTATCACTAATTTTTTAATCTGTTAATCGTTACACGGCCACCACTCCTTTAATATGTGGATGCGGGTTGTAGTGGAGCAATTCAAAATCGTCAAAAGTGAAATCAAAAATATCCTTTACCTCTGGGTTCAATCGCATGGTTGGCAAAGGTCGCGGGTCACGGCTCAATTGGAGTTCTACCTGTTCCCTATGGTTGTCATAGATATGTGCATCACCAAAGGTGTGGATGAATTCCCCGGGTTGATAGCCACATACTTGGGCGATCATCATGGTAAACAATGCATAGGAAGCTATATTGAAGGGGACACCCAAAAAGATATCCGCGCTACGTTGATACAGCTGGCAGGAAAGTTTGCCATCGGCCACATAAAACTGAAAAAAGGCATGGCAGGGTGGAAGGGCAGCTTTTCCATTGGCCACATTTTCCGAAAAGGATACTGAAGTGTCCGGAAGTACACTGGGATTCCATGCTGAGACCAACATCCTACGGCTATTGGGGTTGTTCTTCAGGGTTTCAATGACTTCTTTGATCTGGTCGATTTCCTCACTGTTCCAATTGCGCCATTGGTGTCCGTACACAGGGCCTAAATCCCCATTCTCATCGGCCCATTCGTTCCAAATCCGTACCCCGTTTTCCTGTAGATATTGAATGTTGGTATCACCTTTCAAAAACCAAAGCAGTTCGTGGACAATGGATTTTAGGTGCAGCTTTTTGGTGGTGACCATGGGAAATCCTTCGGAGAGGTCAAAACGCATTTGATAGCCAAAAACGCTCAAGGTTCCTGTTCCCGTGCGATCGCCCTTGGCATTGCCGTGTTCCAAAACGTGTTTAAGAAGGTCGTGGTATTGTTTCATTCTTTTGGTGCAAATTAGAGGTCATTTCGAACGAATACAATGAGGAGAAATCCAAGACATCTCGACTGCGCTCGATGTGACAAAAAATCAATCTATCGAAATTAATTCAATAAGTGTGTTTTGGGAACTAAAATTAGCAAGACTTATGAAAACTTTATTAACTGTAAGGGGTGAAAGATAAAGGATGTTTGGTTGAAGGGTTAATGGTTTGTCCGGTTGTATTTTATCAAGGATGCAATTCCCTGTTGTAATTTTTGAATGTTTTTGATGATGAGCTCTGCTGAATTTGAAGAAATAAAGTTTAAATCTTCACATAGAATAATATGTGATTCAAGTTCGTATGCAGAGCCTAAACTGACTTGTAGAAAGCGAACAAAATCTTTCTGCGAATATTTTGCACATCCTTCAGCGATATTGGCGGGTATGGAAATAGCACTTCTTTGAATTTGGGGAATAAGGCCAAATTTTTCAGAATCTGGTAAAAGTTTTGTTAGTGTGTAAGTGTCTTTTACCAAGACTCGTCCATCTTTCCAAACGTTCAACTCTCGAAAATTTCTCATAACAATGTATGTTTAACATTTCGAGGTTGATTGTTCTAGTTTAATTTAAACAGGTTTTACCTTTCCACCTAAACCCTTTTGCCCTTCAGCTATTTACCCTAAAATCATTCCGGCAATGGTGGCCGAAAGCAAGGATGCCAAAGACCCACCCAAAACGGCCTTCATGCCAAATTCGGAGAGGGTCTTGCGTTGTCCGGGAGCCAAGGAACCAATACCTCCTATCTGAATACCAATGGAGGCAAAGTTGGCAAAGCCACAAAGCATATACGTGGCCATAATCACGGACTTGTTATAGGCAAAATGCAAGTCATTGGTCATGTTCTTGAGTTCCGCCAATTGAATGTAGCCCACAAACTCGCTGGCTGCCAATTTAATTCCGAGCAGTTGTCCCATGAGCATAACATCTTCGTTAGCAACCCCGATAAGCCACATGAGGGGAGCGAATACAGTGCCCAAGATGGCCTCCAATGAAAAACTGTTGTAGGGAGAGTTGGCCGCAATCCAATTGTTGAGGGTGCTCCAATCGCCGACCCAGCCCAAAATCCCATTGATCATGGCAATAAAGGCGACAAAGACCAAGAGCATGGCACCCACGTTTAGGGCCAATTTTAATCCTTCTGTGGTTCCGTTGGCAATGGCATCCAAAATATTGGCGCCAATTTTTTCCGAAGAGACTTGGACATCGGTGTTCACTGTCTCGGTCTGTGGATATAATATTTTTGAAATGACAATGGCGCCAGGTGCTGCCATTACGGAAGCGGCCAGCAGGTGTTTGGCAAAAACCAAGCGTAGCTCAGGGTCATCCCCACCCAAAAAACCAATATAGGCTGCAAGAACGGCGCCGGCCACGGTGGCCATTCCGCCAATCATCACCAAAAGGATTTCAGATTTATTCATTTTTTCCAGATAGGCCTTGATGAGCAAGGGGGCTTCGGTCTGTCCCAAAAAGATATTTCCAGCTACCGAAAGACTCTCCGCTCCTGATATGCCCAAGGATTTGGACAATAGCCAGGCCATGGCTTTTACGACTTTTTGAATTACTCCCAAGTAGAACAATACCGAGGTCAATGCAGAGAAAAATACAATTGTGGGCAGCACCTGAAAGGCAAAAATATAGCCAAAGGTGTCCATGTCCACCACCAACCCCTCAAAAAGGAATTGACTTCCTGCGCGGGTAAAGTCCAGAATGCTGACAAAAACTTCCCCAATTTTTTCAAAGACATATTGTACAAAGGGAACTTTGAGCACCCCAATGGCAATCAACAATTGCAAAGAAAGACCAATGCCTACTGTTTTCCAGTTGATGGCTCTTCTATTGGAACTGAACAAAAAGGAAATAAAAATCAATACAGCCATTCCCAAAGCCCCACGCCATAACGTATGAATGGAAAACCCTTGGTTAGGTATGGCTTCGGTTACGCTCTGAACCGAAATATCATCAATAATAGTAGTGCCAATGGCAATGTTGAGGGAGTCGGTGGTTGAGGTATTTTGTCCTAAGGCAATAGTGCATAGGAGTAGAAGTGTCAGGAAACTTATGGTCTTTTTCCCCATGTAGTCGGTTTATTTGCGCTTGGAAATTTCGTCCCGCAGTTTGGCGGCTTTTTCATAATCTTCACTGGCCACTGCTTTGTCCAATTCCTTATGGAGCTCATCCAGCGACATTTCCCTATACCCATGGGTGTCGGCCCCAGATTCTATCTCTACGGTTTCACCTTCTTGAAGGATTTCATCCACTACAATGCTATCGTCTTCCTCATTTTCATCATTCTCCTTCGGTGAGAATTTGAGAAAAATCCCAGCTTTGTCCAAGATGGTCTTGTAGGTGAAAATGGGGGCATCAAACCGAAGTGCCAATGCAATCGCATCGCTGGTACGGGCATCTATGATTTCCTCTACCTTGTCTTGCTCACAAATGATACTGGAGTAAAAGACCCCATCTACTAGTTTATGGATAATGACCTGTTTCACGACAATCTGAAACCTATCGGCAAAATTTTTGAACAGGTCGTGGGTCAAGGGTCTTGGTGGTTTGATTTCTTTTTCCAAAGCAATTGCGATGGACTGTGCTTCAAAGGCACCAATGACAATAGGAAGTTTTCGGTCTCCCTCCACTTCATTTAAAATAAGGGCATACGCACCATTCTGCGTTTGACTGTATGATATTCCCTTTATTTTCAATCGAACTAAGCTCATAATCTCCTCCTAAAACCCCAAAGGGCTGTTCAAATAAGTGGCGTAACCAGTTATCTGAACAGCCCCTTGTTAAGGGCAAATTAACAAAATTTAAGCGTTTTGGGCTTTAAATTCCTTTAATTTTTCGATGAGCTTGGGGACCACTTCAAAGGCATCCCCAACTATTCCGTAATCTGCAGCTTTAAAGAAAGGAGCTTCTGGGTCATTGTTGATGACCACCTTGGTTTTTGAAGCGTTTACCCCAGCCAAATGTTGAATGGCCCCAGAGATTCCTATAGCAATATAAAGATTACTGGCTACAGGTTTTCCAGTTTGACCTACGTGTTCGCCATGGGGGCGCCATCCCAAATCAGATACGGGTTTTGAACAGGCAGTTGCCGCTCCCAGTACCTCGGCCAATTCTTCAACCATGCCCCAATTTTCGGGACCTTTGAGTCCTCGACCACCTGATACCACGATGTCGGCGTCGGCAATGGATACTTTACCTGCTACTTTGTCCACTTCAATGGACTTAGTGGAAAAGTCTGCATCGCCCAAGGTGGGGCTAAAATCTTCAACAGAAGCTGAAACGTTGTTTTCCATTGCGCCATAGGCATTGTTGGAAACTCCTATAATTTTCACTTCCGAACTGATTTCGGTGTGTGCAAATCCCTTGTTGCTGAATGCGGTGCGCTTTACTACAAAAGGGGAGGTGCTATCCGGTGCAGCAACCACATTGGGCACGTAACCTGCGTTTAGTTTAGCAGTTAGGATGGGTGCCAAAAACTTGGTGTCGGCACTGGAACTTACAATAATGACTTTGGCTCCTTCTGCCTCGGCGGCTTGGGCCAATGCATTGGCATAGGCCTTGGCATTGAAGGTGGTCAATTGGTCATTGGATATTTTTAAGACTTTAGAAACACCGTAATTACCTAATGAAGCCTCATCGTTGGCATTAAAGGTAACCGCGGTGACACTTGTTCCAAGGTCTTGCGCCACTTTGTGGGCATAGGAAGCCACTTCAAAGGCACTTTTTTTGAATTTTCCTTTTTCGGATTCGGTATATACTAATACTGACATAAAAATTTTTTTAAAATTTTTTCCTGAACTTGTTTCAGGAACCTTATGACTTTTTCAAATGGATTCCGAAACGAGTTCGGAATGATTTAGCTGTGCCTAAATCACTTTAGCTTCGTTGTGCAATAGGTTCACCAATTCCCCAACATTATCCGCATCAACCAGTTTCACCTGTCCTTTTGGTGCCGGTTTCTCAAATTTTTGGTCTTGTGTGGGTTGTGAAGCTTCCACAGGCTCCACGACATTCAGTGCCTTTTGGCGGGCCATCATGATTCCACGCATATTGGGAATGCGAAGGTCGCTTTCCTGTACCAATCCTTTTTGGCCTCCAATGACCAAGGGTAGGGAAGTGCTCAATTTTTCTTTACCACCATCAATTTCGCGAAGTGCCGTTGCGGTATTGCCATCGACCTCCAAGCCAATGCAGGTGTTCACAAAATTCATGTCCAAAAGGGTGGCCAAAATCCCAGGGACCATGCCTCCATTGTAGTCAATGGATTCCCTGCCTGCTATGACAAGGTCATACCCTCCATTCTTAACAATTTCGGCCAATTGTTTGGCCACAAAAAAGCCGTCGGTGGGTTCGGCATTCACCCGTATGGCTTCATCGGCCCCAATGGCCAATGCCTTGCGAATGGTGGGTTCGGTCTGGGGACCGCCCACAGTGGCCACATGTACGGTAGCTCCTTGCTTTTCCTTGAACCACATGGCGCGAGTCAATCCAAACTCATCATTGGGATTAATCACAAACTGCACCCCATTTGTATCAAACTTGGTGTCACCATCCGAAAAGTTTATTTTGGAGGTGGTATCTGGTACATTGCTAATGCAAACTAAAATCTTCATAGGTACTTAAGGTTTATGGTTTCAAAGATAGCTATTAAATTCATAAATTTATTATGCATGCATAATAAATTTTGCTGTTTTTTTGATTTATCCCCAAGCATTGTTCTTTTAGTTTTTGCTATTTTTGCTTGCGTTTTTAAGCGCACTAACAAAACTTTTAGCATCAGTTAATGAAAACACTACAGTTTAGGGAAGCAATTGCGGAAGCTATGTCCGAGGAAATGCGAAGGGACGACACCATTTATTTGATGGGTGAGGAAGTTGCGGAATACAATGGGGCCTACAAGGCTTCCAAAGGAATGTTGGACGAATTTGGACCGGAACGCGTATTGGATACTCCCATTTCTGAGTTGGGATTTGCCGGTATCGGTGTAGGTTCAGCCATGAATGGCAACCGCCCCATTATAGAGTTTATGACTTTCAATTTCTCCTTGGTGGGAATTGATCAGATTATAAATAATGCCGCTAAGATTCGCCAGATGTCCGGTGGGCAGTTCAACTGTCCCATTGTATTTAGGGGGCCAACTGCTTCTGCGGGGCAATTGGCGGCTACGCACTCCCAAGCTTTTGAAAGTTGGTTTGCCAACTGTCCAGGATTGAAGGTAGTTGTACCTTCCAATCCAGCTGATGCCAAAGGATTGTTGAAAGCGGCTATCCGTGATGATGACCCCGTTATCTTCATGGAATCGGAACAGATGTATGGTGACAAAGGGGAAGTGCCCGAAGGTGAGTATACGATTCCATTGGGTGTTGCTGATATCAAAAGAGAAGGAACAGATGTGACCATTGTTTCCTTCGGAAAAATCATCAAGGAAGCCTATAAGGCCGCTGATGAATTGGATAAAGAAGGCATTAGCTGCGAAATTATTGATTTGCGCACCGTGCGTCCCATGGACCATGATGCCATCCTTAATTCCGTGAAGAAAACCAATAGAATGGTTATCTTGGAAGAAGCATGGCCTTTTGGAAATGTGGCCTCCGAAATCATCTATCATGTTCAGGATAAAGCATTCGATTATTTGGATGCCCCCATTGTAAGGTTGAACACGGCCGACACCCCGGCACCCTATTCGCCCGTTCTTTTGGCCGAATGGTTGCCCAATCATGAGGATGTGATTAAGGCTGTTAAGAAAGTGTTATATAAATAGCTTGCGTATATTTGTAAGGTATATTAGCCCCGTCAACCATGTTGATGGGGCTTTTTTAACGGAACAGTTTTTGATAAGAAGTTACTTTTGAACCAAAATTTGACCTAAAGTACAGTTGGGAACCTTAGCGGTTATCCCAATGCCCCATATATCAACATATGAAGAGATTCCTAGCTGTTTTCTTTTTACTTTCCTCTTTGTCCATTTTATCCCAGACCAAGGTGGGCGGTATTATATTGGACGAATTGGGAGATCCCATTGCCTTTGCCAATATTATCTTTAAAAATTCCTCTGAAGGGACCATTACCAATGACAATGGTAGGTTTTATCTAGAATCAGATGATACTTATGAAACTATAACGGTCACTTTTATCGGTTATGAAAGCAGAGATATTCATTTGCCCCAAAAGGTGAACTACGGAATGGAGATTGTATTGAACGAATCCATGGAGCAACTCAAGGAGGTTATTGTGTACACGGGAAAGCAGTCCAAAAAAGATAACCCGGCCATTGATATTCTTAGAAAAATCTGGGCCAAGAAACGCGAAAACGGAGTCCGTAAGTTCAAACAGTACAAATACGATAAATACGAGAAAATAGAGTTTGACCTAAATACCATAGATAGCGCCCTGATTCAAAGCAAGCTGTTCAGGGGATTGGAATTTATGTTTGAGGATTTGGATACTTCGAGGATTACAGGAAAGACCTATTTGCCTTTCTTTTTGAATGAAACCTTTTCCAAGGTGTATGGTGATAACATCCTAAATCGTGAGAAAGAAGATGTCTTGGGGAACAAAAGCTCGGGATTTGAAGGAAACCAGGCCATTACCGCATTTGTGGAAGACTTGTACTCTGATTATGATATCTACGATAATTACCTGCGGTTTTTTGATAAAAGTTTTACCAGTCCATTGTCCAAAACTGGGATAGACACCTATAACTACGTGTTATCTGATAGCACCTATATCGATAATAAATGGTGCTACAACATCATCTATTATCCAAGGAGAAAGAACGAGCTTACCTTTAAAGGAGATTTTTGGGTAAACGATACCACCTTTGCCATCAAGAAGATTAACATGCAGGTCACCAAGAGTGCCAACATCAATTGGGTAAAGGACATTTATATTGAACAGGATTTTGATGTGGTCAACGATTCGGTCTTTTTGCTGAAACGGGACTATATGCTAAGCGACTTTGCCTTTTCCAAAAAGGAAAAATCAAGAGGGGTGTACGGAAAGCGCACCACGGTCTTTGATAATTATGAGTTTGATGTAAGTCGGCCCGAGCCTTTCTATAAAGCGGAATCAGACCCTTATGACCCAAGGGTTTTTTCCCAGGATACCACTTTCTGGAAAAATGCCCGTTTGGAAAGTCTCAGTGATGACGAATCAGGGATTTTTAAACTTTTGGACACCCTAAAGACCGTTCCCAAATTCCGAACGTACTATGATATTGTAAGTATTTTAGGTTCTGGGTACATCGAAATAGACAAGTGGAACATAGATATCGGGGATGTCTACAGCACCTTCGGCTATAATGATGCGGAGGGAATGCGGATTAGGGGAGGGGCCCGCACCTATTTTGGACAGAACGATACTTGGCGTCTGGAAGGCTATATGGCCTACGGGTTTAGTGACCATAAATTCAAGCATGGACTTTCGGGTAAGTTCTTGCTAGATCGAAAGACCAGATTGATTCTTTCCGGGGGGAACCGAAGGGATATAGAGCAGTTGGGACTAAGCCTTACCAGCACCAATGATGTTCTGGGCAGGAGTATTGCTTCGTCCTCCTTAGTCACCGTAGGTTCCAATGATAGGCTTACCAATATCAATCTTTCCACATTGGGCTTGGAAATGGAGCCAGTAAAAAATTTCAGGATACGTTTGGGAAGTTCCTTGCGTACTCTGGGCTCAGCCTTGCCCGATGCCTTTAATTTGGATTATGTGGATGCCGATTCACCAACGGGCATTTCATCAGAAGTAAAACAATTTGATGTTAGCACTACGCTCATCTATACACCAGGAAAAAGAACCATTGGATACGGTGTGGAACGGGCCAACATTAATGATGACCATAGTGAAGTGGTATTGAATTATACCAAAGGTATAAGTGGCTTTTTGGAAAGTGACTTTGACTATGAGCGCCTCCAATTTTCATATCGAAAACCTTGGCAGGTAGGCGGATTTGGAAGGTTGACCACCAGTGTGGAACTTGGAAAGACCTTTGGTGAAGTGCCTTTGGCTCTTCTGAGTGTTGTTCCTGGAAACCAAACTTTGTTTTCACTCTACAATGTATTTCCCAACTTGGATTTTTACGAATTTGTGACCGATACCTATGCCACCGTGCATTTGGAGCACAATTTTAATGGGAGACTGTTCTCCAGAATTCCATTTTTGCGCAAGTTCAACCTGCGTGAAATTGTTGGATTGAGAGGGGCATGGGGCCAGCTTTCCGATGAAAACATCGCACTGAGTGCCCCCGCCAACATCCCATTGATGGCTCCAGAAGATCAAATTTATTGGGAATATTCCTTTGGGGTGGGGAACATCTTCAAGATTTTGCGGATCGATTTCAATTTTAGGGGGAATTATCTAGATAACCCAGATGCACGTCCGTTTGGAATCACCGGAACCTTCGGATTTAATTTTTAATTAATACGAATAACGCAATTTCATTACCCCATTCCATCTGTACAGGCTATTTTTGCAAAAAAATAAAACTTCAAACATGTCCAAAAGAGAACCCGTTACCTTTGATGTACTAATTGAAATTCCAAAAGGTAGCCGAAACAAATACGAGTACGACTTTACCTTGCATAAGATTCGGTTCGATCGAACCCTGTTTTCCTCAATGATGTATCCTGGGGACTACGGTTTTGTTCCCGAGACCTTGGCCTTGGACCATGACCCCTTGGATGTATTGGTGTTGGGTACCGAACCTACCTACCCCATGGTGGTTATGGAGGTGAAGCCTGTGGGGGTCTTCCATATGACCGATGAAAAGGGACCTGATGAAAAGTTGATTTGTGTTCCTGTTTCCGACCCTATCTGGAGCAAGAGGGATGATATCAGCGAACTGAATCCTCATAGACTAAAGGAAATCGAGCACTTTTTCCAGGTGTATAAGGACTTGGAAAAGAAAAAGGTCGACACCGGAGGCTGGGGTGGTGTGGACGAAGCCATAGCGATTTACCACGAATGTGTGAAACGCTATGATGAAAGTGAACACAAAAAGAAACGTACCTATACCATTTAAGGAACAATCACCAAGAATTTATGCGCTTTTACTAAATAAAAGCGCATTTTTTTTATTACTTCGTATTTTACTACATTAGCTGCCATTAAAAAAATCTTAAATAACTACAAACTATGGATTTGATTGTAAAGTTTTTGCCCGTATTTGGTATCCTGGGCCTACTGTACGTGTTCATTAAAAACGTATGGATCTCCAAACAGGAAGTCGGGGATGAAAAGATGGCAAGAATTGCCAAGAACATTGCAGATGGAGCAATGTCGTTCTTGAAGGCTGAATATAAAATATTGAGCATTTTTGTTGTAGCCGTGGCTATTCTACTTTTCTTCAAGGGTAGCAATGAGGCAGGTTCCAATGGCATGGTGGCCGTTTCCTTTATTGTTGGGGCCATTTGCTCTGCTTTGGCTGGTTTTATCGGAATGAAAGTTGCCACCAAAGCAAACGTACGTACCACAAATGCTGCTAGGACTTCTTTGGGCAAGGCCTTGGAAGTAGCATTTGCCGGTGGAGCCGTAATGGGTCTCGGCGTTGTGGGCCTTGGTGTCTTGGGATTGAGCGGACTTTTTATGATTTATAGCGGACAAGGGTGGGCCTTGGGTGAAGTATTGAATGTACTATCCGGGTTCTCATTGGGTGCATCTTCCATAGCTCTTTTCGCCCGTGTGGGTGGAGGTATATACACAAAGGCGGCAGATGTTGGTGCCGACCTTGTTGGTAAGGTAGAGGCAGGTATTCCTGAAGACCACCCTCTTAACCCTGCAACCATTGCGGACAACGTTGGTGACAATGTTGGTGATGTTGCTGGAATGGGTGCCGACCTTTTTGAATCATACGTGGGTTCTATAATAGGTACCATGGTATTGGGTGCTGTATTTGCAGGTCTTCCAGAATTCCAAGCCGCTTTTGATGGTCTTGGAGCGGTATATCTTCCCTTGGCTTTGGCCGCAGTGGGGATTGTAATGTCCATTATCGGGACTTTCTTTGTTAAAGTAAAGGATGGTGGAAATCCGCAGACTGCATTGAACATTGGTGAATTTGGCTCTGCCGCTCTAATGTTGGTGGCATCCTATTTCTTGATTTCAGGAATGCTTCCAGAGTCATGGGTTGAAGGAGGAAAAGAATATACTTCAATGGGTGTTTTCTGGGCTACCATCGCCGGTCTTGTTGCCGGATTATTGGTAGGTAAGGTCACCGAATATTATACAGGAACAGGAACTAAACCTGTTAACTCCATTGTGCGTCAGTCCGAAACTGGTTCTGCCACAAACATTATCGCCGGTTTAGGTGTGGGTATGATGTCCACTGCCATTCCAATCATATTGATTGCCGCTGCGATTTTGGTTTCACATTATTTTGCTGGATTATACGGTATAGCTATCGCGGCCGTAGGGATGTTGGCCAATACCGGCATCCAGTTGGCGGTTGATGCCTACGGGCCTATTTCCGACAATGCGGGTGGTATTGCCGAGATGGCCGAATTGCCAAGCGAAGTACGTGAGCGCACCGATAAATTGGATGCTGTTGGAAACACTACCGCTGCCATTGGTAAAGGTTTTGCCATTGCTTCTGCTGCTTTGACTGCCTTGGCGTTGTTCGCAGCATTCATGAAGACTGCCGGCGTAACATCCATTGATGTATCTCAACCGGATATTATGGCGGGACTATTGATCGGGGGAATGCTTCCTTTCGTGTTCTCGGCTCTTTCCATGAATGCCGTAGGTAGAGCTGCCATGGCCATGATTGAGGAAGTACGTCGTCAGTTTAGGGATATTCCCCAATTGAAAGCGGCCCTTGAGGTAATGCGTAAATACGATGCTGATATTTCAAAAGCTACTGAAGAAGATAGAAAGATTTTTGATGCCGCCGATGGTGTGGCCGAATATGAAAAGTGTGTGGCCATTTCCACA
Source organism: Flagellimonas alvinocaridis (assembly GCF_004916895.1). Classification (GTDB taxonomy): domain Bacteria; phylum Bacteroidota; class Bacteroidia; order Flavobacteriales; family Flavobacteriaceae; genus Flagellimonas; species Flagellimonas alvinocaridis. Next base: position 258,616 of record NZ_SNTZ01000004.1, on the reverse strand, counting down.
CAGGCTTCCATTAAGGAAATGGTTTTCCCAGGATTGTTGGCGATTGCCGTTCCAGTGGCCGTTGGGTTTATTGGAGGTGCCGAAATGTTGGGCGGATTGTTGGCCGGTGTAACCACTGCCGGGGTGTTGATGGCCATCTTCCAATCCAATGCCGGAGGTGCTTGGGATAATGCCAAGAAGACCATCGAGAGTGAAGGCCGTAAAGGTTCTGATGCCCATAAAGCTGCCGTAGTTGGAGATACTGTTGGGGATCCTTTCAAGGATACCTCAGGACCATCCTTGAACATTTTGTTGAAATTGATGTCCGTTGTGGCTTTGGTCATCGCGCCAAGTTTGGTAAGTCTCTCTTCAACGGATGAGTTGAGCATGGTCAAGGAAAACGGTACGGTCATCACCATTTCTGAGGAAGGAATGAAGGAAACCAAAACCATTGAGAAGAAGTTCTTGGTGGAGGTAAGCAATACTGCTGATGGTGCCTACAAAGCCATTGTTACTTCAACGTATGAGGCCAATGGTGAAATTGTGGATGAGATAGAAGAGTTCACTGCTGATACCAAAGAAGAGGTAGAGCAATTGGTGGAAGCATTCAAAAACAAGACGAAGCAATAAAGTACTTGCTTTCAATACGAATAAAAACCACGCCTTTGGCGTGGTTTTTTTTATTGTTAATTCAGTCTATATTAGATTTCTCAGTCGCTACGCTTCTTCGAAATGACCTTGCGTTTCTACCGTCATTTCGAACTCCTGTCCCGAGCTTGCGAGGGAGCTAAAGGGAGTGTGAGAAATCTTAAATCAATTCAATTTAAACGTAATGGGTATAGAGAAGGGTACCTTTACGGCATTTCCCCGTTGCTTGCCCGGAGTCATCCGGGGTAGTTTGGAGATGATACGGGCCGCTTCGCCTTCCAAACTTTCATGGGGACCACGCATGCGCACATCGCCGATGGTGCCATCCTTTTGAATGGTGAACACCACATTTACGCGGCCTTCCAAGCCCATTTCTTGGGCAATTTCAGGATAGCGGATATTTTTTTGGATATGTCTTTGCATCATATTCTGAAAACAAATCTTCTTTTCTTCTTTATCGGTTACATTTTCGCAACCTGGAAATATTGGGGCGTCTTCAATCAATACCCAGGGAACAAATTCAGGTATGTCATCACTGGCCACCGCTATATCTTCAATAGGTGCAATTTCTGTATCCTGATCAGGTTCTATGGATTCGATAATGGTTTCAATAATTTCTTCATCGTCAGGGGCAATTTCAATAACCGGAGGTGCTTGGATGATTTTGGGTTTGGGAAGTTCAATTTTAGTGATGGGCACTTCTTCAATTAGCTCATCTTGAACGTGTAGTTTTGCATAATCCCAATCTATTTCAGGGTCATACGTTTTCCACTCCAACGCGGTGTAGATAAGGAGCAATACCAAGAACATCCCCATAAAAAAATAAAGGAGACTGTTCCGTTTCAATTCCACATGTTGATTTTTCTTTGGTTCCATGATTTTCAAGTTTTATTGGCCCGTGAGGGTCGCAGTTCGTACCCTTAAACTACTTTGAAAATCATCCGAAAGAAACCTGTAATGAGTGAACGCCCCTTTTGGATTAGGGAATGACCTTGATACGGTTCAAGATGGGTTTTATATGCCTAAGGTGGGGAGGTGTTTCACCTTGTGATAGTTGAGGGCGGCCCTAATGCAATGCTTGAGTTCTTCCACAGGGATTTTATCATCCTTTTGGAAAATAAGGGCCCTCTTCCCTTCAAATTCAAAAACGCTCTGGAAGGTTGCCTTGAACGTTTCCACCAATCGGCTGGTGCACTTAAAATACAGGACGTATTGATTGGGAGTTTTGGATTTCCAATCCATCCGTATGGTACTGCCATTTTTGGTCAAATAACTGGGTTCTCCCCATTTCAGGGTCTCTTCCAGTGCGGCTATATCCTCGGTTTCCTTGGCAGTTTCCACGATCAACTCCCGAAGCACTAACAGCTTTTCCCTAGCCCAATCGGGGTAGCGGTCGAACACCATTTGTACTTCGGGATTTGTGGTTATCTGAAGGTTTTCCATGAAAATCAGTCGGTCAACGCTTGGTAAATCAAAGCACGGAGTTTTCCATGGTCGTCAATTTTCCCAGCTGGGATTAATTGGGTAAAATAGACCACTACCAATTCTTCCTCTGGGTCTACCCAATAGGAAGAGTGATAGGCGCCACCCCAACCATATTCACCTTTGGAGCCTAATACCCCGCGTCTGCCCAAATCCTCCACAACGGAAAAGCCCAGACCGAATCCGGTGCCATTTCCCCAAGGATAAATAACATCACTGGCCAAATGGTTCACGGTCATCAGTTCCACGGTTTTGGGGGATATGATTTGTTTGCCATTGAACGTTCCTTTGTTGAGCGTCATTTGCAGGAATTTGGCATAGTCCATGGCGGTGCTCAAGAGACCGGCGCCACCGGAAAAACTCTTTCGAGGACCATCCACATACGCCCCTTGGCCTACCATATGCCCAGGTTCGGGGGCGCGTTCCAATCCGTTTTCGGTAGCGGAATACACTGTTGCCAAACGCTGTCTTTTATCCTTTGGAAGATAAAAATGGGTGTCGTTCATGCCCAGAGGGTCCAGAATATTTTTCTTGATGAAAACATCCAAAGGTTCCCCGGAAACCACCTCGATCAAGGCACCGAGAATGTCTGTATTGTAGCCATACACCCACTTTTCACCGGGTTGGGATTCAAAGGGGAGGTCGGCCATGCGGTTGATGGTCGCTTGGATAGGTTCGTTACGGTCGGCAAAATACCACCCTTGGATATTGGCGGCTTCCCAGAGGTCCTTGGCTATGCCACTGCCGTAGGATACTCCCGAGGTGTGGGTGAGCAAATCACGAACGGTGATGGGCCTTTTGGCCTTCACCACATCATAAGAACCATCTTCCTTGGCCACGGCCACCTTGGTTTCCATAAAAGCGGGCATGTATTTTCCAACGGGATCACTGATGAGCAATTGGCCTCGTTCCTGCAAGATCATCACCCCAACACTGATCACGGCCTTGGTCTGCGAAGCGATCCTAAAAATGGAGCTTTCGGTCATGGGGACGTTGTTCTCCATATCGTTTTTTCCAAACGACTGTAAATAGGCTACTTTTCCTTTGCGGGCCACCAGTGCCACCGCGCCGGACAGTTCCCCGTCATCCACATACTCCTGAAAGGTTTGGGTGAGTACTTTGAGGCGTTCGGAAGATAGGCCTACCTGCTCGGCGGGGACTTTGGCCAGCTCTTGGGCCGTGGTGCCCACATAAAGCAGGGATAGAAAGGCAAACAGTAAAAACTTGGAAAACGATAGGGTTCTCATGATGGGTTGATTGTGATGATTATTTTTTATTTCTGGATTTCCAACAGATCCATGGCCTTTTTCATCTCTTCTTGGAGTTCATTAAAGCCAATGGCATGGCCAATGTTGATGAACTCCTGAAAATGGCTCCGAAGATTTTGATATAATGTTTCTCTAAGTTGATTGCTCAATTGTACCACTTCCTTGGTCTGTTCCATGCGTTCCAACTGCTTGTAAAGCTTTATGATATCTGAATTCATGGTATTGGGTTTTCTGATTTTTACAGGGTAAAATCTTGAATACAAAAACTAAATATACCCATATCCCTTCAAAAAAGGAGCGGTATAAAGTTGATAAATAGGTTCTGGCGTAAAAATTTATTCAAACAAGCCGTGGATCTCTGCATCAATGCGGTTGATTACCTTGCCCAAATCCTCGGGGGAGTCCACAAAGTTGAGGTTGTCCACATCAAAAATGAGCAATTTCCCTTTTTCATAGGTATTGGCCCAAGCCTCGTAGCGTTCGTTCAATCGGCTGAGGTAGTCAATGGAGATACTGTTCTCGTAATCCCGTCCACGCTTGTGTATCTGGTTCACCAAATTAGGGATGGAACTACGAAGGTATATCAACAGGTCTGGCGGTTGCACCAAGGTCTCCATCAACTCAAAAAGACTTTTGTAGTTCTCAAAATCCCGATTGGTCATCAACCCCATGGCATGCAGGTTGGGTGCAAAAATATGGGCATCCTCATAGATGGTTCTATCTTGGATCACATCCATGCCGGTTTCACGGATTTTAAGAATCTGTCGGTAACGACTGTTCAAAAAGTAGATCTGCAGGTTAAAACTCCATCGTTCCATTTGGGTATAGAAGTCATCCAAGTATGGATTGTCCACTACGTCCTCAAAATGGGCGTCCCACTTATAATGTTTGGCAAGTAAGTTGGTTAAGGTGGTCTTTCCGGCGCCAATGTTTCCTGCTACCGCAATATGCATGGGATGATGTTGTTTAAAGTTGGTGTATTAGGTTGGGGAACCAACGCGCAATATACAAAGTATATCTAGTAGAAGAAAAAAAACCGGTTGAAATGGGAAACTTGTTCACAGTGATAAAACAAAGTTTTAAAATATGTGGCAAATATGTACTTTTGCCCATCTGAATGAGGATAGATTTGACTGATTGCAACCTCGGCCGCCAACAGAAGGGTGTACAAAAATGCTAAAGCAGTTTATACTGAACTAGATTCGGGCTTCTTGATGAAGCATTGTAAACTTCTTGGGGCTTTTCCGTCAAAACCATCCACACTAAAAACGAAATACAATGGCTTATTTGTTTACCTCAGAATCGGTAAGTGAGGGACATCCAGATAAAATTGCAGATCAAATCAGTGATGCCCTTTTGGATAATTTTTTGGCCTTTGACCCCGAGAGCAAGGTAGCTTGTGAAACCTTGGTGACCACGGGGCAGGTGGTTTTGGCGGGTGAAGTGAAGAGCCATACCTATTTGGACTTGCAGAGCATTGCCCGGGAAGTCATAAACAATATTGGTTACACCAAGGGGGAGTATAAGTTCAGTGGCGATTCCTGTGGGGTGATTTCGTTGATCCATGAGCAATCCCAAGAAATCAACCAAGGAGTGGATCGTGGCAGCAAAGAAGAGCAAGGTGCCGGTGATCAGGGAATGATGTTCGGGTATGCCACCAAGGAAACCGACAACTACATGCCCTTGGCCTTGGATATTTCGCACAAGATTTTGCAGGTTTTGGCAGAATTGCGACGTGAAGGCACCCAATTGACCTATCTACGACCTGATGCCAAGGCGCAGGTGACCATAGAATATTCGGATGACAACGTGCCGCAACGCATCGATACCATTGTGGTCTCTACCCAGCACGATGAGTTTGGAACGGATGCCGAGATGCAGGCCAAGATCAAGGAAGATGTAATCAAAATATTGATCCCAAAGGTCAAGGAACTTTTGCCCGAAAACATCCAGAAACTATTTAACGATACCATCAAATACCATGTAAACCCCACCGGAAAGTTTGTGATTGGTGGCCCACATGGCGATACCGGTCTTACCGGTCGTAAGATCATTGTAGACACCTACGGAGGAAAGGGAGCGCATGGTGGTGGTGCCTTTAGTGGAAAGGACCCCAGCAAGGTGGACCGTAGTGCGGCCTACGCGGCGAGACATATTGCCAAAAACTTGGTGGCCGCGGGAGTGGCCGATGAGATTTTGGTGCAGGTGAGCTATGCCATTGGGGTAGTGGAACCCACATCCATTTTTGTAGATACTTATGGGACTGCCAATATTGATCTGACTGATGGCGAGATTGCCAAAAAGGCTTCTGAACTTTTCGATATGCGACCCTTTGCCATTGAGGAACGTCTGAAACTGCGAAACCCTATCTACTTGGAAACGGCAGCCTATGGTCATATGGGAAAACAACCCCAAACCTTGACCAAGGTCTTTGAATCACCCTACAACGGAAAAATTGAAAGGGAGGTAGAACTCTTCACTTGGGAAAAATTGGATAAAGTGGATGCCGTGAAAGCAGCCTTCAACCTATAAAGAAAAATAACCACACTAAACGAAGGAGTCTCGGAAGGGGCTCCTTTTTTGTTTGGGATACTCTATGGAACTTTAGTAGTTTTAGGGAATCAAAATACAAAGCATGAAAAGTTTGGTAAAGGTTCTGTTTCTAAGTGTTTCCCTGTTGTTTGTGATCGGTAGTTGTAAGAAGGACATAAAAACTGAGGTTCAACCCGTTGATACCTATGTGCAAGACCATTACACCAAACAGGAAGTGGATATTGAGATGCGGGATGGGGTAACGTTGCACACCACCATATATTCCCCAAAGGACACTTCCAAGAAATATCCCATTTTGATGCAACGGACTCCCTATAGCTCCCGCCCTTATGGTGAAGGTAATTTCAGGACACAGATCGGGCCCAATGTGCATTTGATGAAGGAAGGGAACATTATTGTGTACCAAGATGTGAGGGGGCGCTGGCTCAGTGAGGGACATTATGAGAACATGAGGGCCTATATTCCCAATAAGACCTCCAATGATCAAGTGGATGAAAGTTCGGATACGTATGACACCATTGAATGGTTGGTGAACAATGTGGAGAACAACAATGGCAATGTTGGGGTTTGGGGGATTTCCTATCCCGGGTACTATGCCACCTATGCCACCGTGGATGCGCATCCGGCCTTAAAGGCCGCATCACCTCAGGCTTGCATTGGAGATTTCTTTTTTGACGACTTTCACCACAACGGGGCCTATTTGTTGAGTTATTTTAGGGCCACTTCCCTTTTTGGAACACCGCGACCCAATAGCGACCAACCCATCGACACGGCTTGGTATGTGTTGCCGGAATTGCCTACGGAAGACCAATATCAATTCTTCTTGGATGCCGGACCCTTGAAAAACCTAGATTACTTTTTTGAGTATGAAACTGCGGACACTCCAAAAATGCGTCCCGAGGGCGTGACCGATGACTTTTTCTGGAATGAGCTAAAGGAACATCCCAATTATGATGAGATGTGGCAAAGCAAGGGACTTATCCAACACCTAAAAAATGTAAAGAGCCATGTGGCCACCATGATCGTGGGAGGGTGGTTTGACGCCGAAGACCTTTATGGACCTTTGGAAACCTACAAAAACATTGAAAAATATAATGAAGGTAACTACAACACCATGGTTTTTGGTCCGTGGGATCATGGACGTTGGTCCAGACGGGATGGCCGAAGCGTGGTGGGCAATTATTATTTTGGGGATTCCATTTCAGAATTTTATCAGGATAATATCGAAACCAAATTCTTTAACCATTTCTTGAAGGGTGACGGCGATATGAATTCCGGCCTTCCCGAAGCCTATGTATTTGACACGGGTAAAAAGGAATGGAAACAATACGATACGTGGCCGCCCGCAAATATGATGAAACAGACCCTATACCTTTCCGAAAATCAAGAATTGACCTTGGAACAAAAAGGAACCGATGGAATCCAGTTTATCAGTGATATAAAAAAGCCGGTGCCTTATTCCGAAGATGTGAAAACCGTGTTCACCCCAAGAAAATACATGACGGATGATCAACGGTTTGCCGCAAGACGTTCCGATGTGTTGGTGTTTGAGACCGAGGTGATGGATGAGGACCTTACCTTGGCGGGAGATATTATGGCCCATTTAAAAGTGGCCACCACGGGAACAGCGGCCGATTGGATTGTCAAGGTCATTGATGTCCATCCTGCAGATGCCGAAACCAATGAGGAAATGCAGGACCACCTCAAAATGAGCAATTACCATTTAATGGTTCGGAGCGAGGTGTTGCGTGGGCGTTTTCGAAACAGCTTTTCCAATCCGGAACCTTTTACCCCCAATCAAAAGACCGATGTGGACATCAAGCTCCAAGATGTGTTCCATACCATCAAGAAAGGACATAAATTACAGATTCAGGTCCAGAGTACCTGGTTTCCCCTTATCGATTTGAACCCGCAGACCTATGTGGACAATATCTTTAAAGCGGATGAATCCAACTTTAAGACCCAAACGCATACCGTTTTTACCGATTCCAACATTGAGTTTTCGGTTTTGCGCTAATTTTTTCCAAAAGATTAGGAATTTCGGTGTTTCCATCAGTATATTTGTGCCCACAAGTTCAAACACGTATTGATTAGTTATCAAGAAAGGTGGAGGGAATAGACCCTGTGAAGCCTTAGCAACCCTTGGCCCCTAGTGTCAAGAAGGTGCTACATTCTATCCCAGTAGGGAATAGATAACGACGATCGATTTTTTTCGATTTCACTTTCTTATAACTTTTTGATTTATCTATGGGCCATGCCCTTGGGTTTGACTTTTACGTATTGTTTTAAAAATTTAAAAAAAGAAAAGTCATGAGTAATCAAAAATTTGCAACCAATGCTTTACATGCCGGACACGATACTACCCAAACAGCGGGTACAAGGGCAGTGCCTATTTATCAGTCCACTTCGTATGTGTTCAACAACACGGACCATGCTGCCAACTTGTTTTCCTTGGCAGAATTGGGCTTTATCTACACCCGATTGAACAACCCAACCAATCAGATTTTACAAGATCGGTTGGCGGCGGTTGAAGGTGGTGTGGGTGCAGTGGTATTTGCTTCCGGGACATCCGCTATTTCAACAGGGTTGTTGACTCTTTTAAAGGCCGGAGACCATATTGTGGCTTCGAGCAGTTTGTATGGGGGTACCTATAATTTGTTGAATGTGACCCTACCAAGGCTGGGCATTACCACTACCTTTGTGGATGCATCCGATCCTTCCAATTTTGCGGCTGCCGTTCAAGATAATACGCGTGCCTTCTTTGTGGAATCTTTGGGGAACCCCAAGTTGGATGTGCTCGATTTAAAAGGAATATCCAAAGAAGCCAAAGCCGCACAAGTACCTTTTATCGTGGACAATACCGTTGCTACCCCTGGATTGTTGAATCCGATTGAGCATGGGGCCAATTTGGTGATCCATTCTTTGACCAAATACATAGGTGGCCAGGGGAACTCCCTGGGTGGGGCAATCATCGATGCCGGTACGTTTGATTGGGCCAATGGAAAATTTCCTGAGTTTACGGAGCCTTCTGCAGGGTACCACGGTTTAGTGTACCATGAAGCCTTGGGCGCCGCGGCCTTTACTTTTAAATTGATTTTGGAGGGATTGCGGGATTTTGGAGGGGCTTTAAGTCCGTTCAATGCCTTCCAGATTTTACAAGGGTTGGAAACCTTGCCTGTTCGAATCAAACAGCATAGCGAAAATGCCTTGGCATTGGCAGAATGGCTGGAAAGTAGGGATGAGGTTGCCTGGGTCAATTACCCTGGATTGAAAAGTAGCCAATACAATGATTTGGCAAAAGAGTACCTGCCAAAAGGCCAAAGTGGAATCGTTACCTTTGGGGTAAAAGGTGGGTTTGAGGCTGCCAAACAGCTGACCGATGCCACCCAGATATTTTCATTGTTGGCGAATATTGGCGATACCAAATCCTTGATCATACACCCAGCCAGCACCACGCACCAACAATTGAACGAAGAACAACAGGAAAGTGCCGGTGTGACCCAAGATTTAATTCGTTTGTCCGTAGGTCTTGAGGATATCGAAGATTTAAAAGCCGATTTGGAGCAGGCCTTTGCATCCATTGGGTAAAATAATAGAACACGCATATTACAGACACGTACATGTTACAGCATCTTAGCATACCACAATTCGCCACACAGAATGGCACCACACAGGATCTGCAATTATCCTATCAGCTTTTTGGGCAGCCCTTGTATTCGGCCCCAATTGTTTTGGTGAACCATGCCCTTACCGGAAATTCCAATGTGGCCGGTGAGCATGGATGGTGGTCCGATTTAATCGGTATGGATAAGTCCATCAACACCGATATCTATACCATTTTGGCGTTCAACATTCCGGGAAATGGTCATGACGGTTTTGTAATCGACAATTACAAGGATTTTGTGGCCGGGGATATCGCAAGGATTTTTCTTTTGGGGTTGCAACAGTTGAAGATAGATCGGTTGTACGCCATCATTGGAGGATCTTTGGGTGGGGGGATTGCTTGGGAAATGGCAGCGTTTAACCCAGGTATTACGGAACATTTGATTCCTGTGGCCTCGGATTGGAAGTCAACCGATTGGCTCATTGCCAACTGTCAGATCCAGGAACAATTTTTGATCAACTCCAAGCAGCCCGTACACGATGCCCGTATGCATGCCATGCTCTGCTATAGGACCCCCGAGTCTTTCAAGGAGCGCTTCAAAAGGAGTACCAATGAGGAACTTCAGGTTTTTAATGTGGAGAGCTGGTTGATGCACCATGGAAAGAAACTTCAGGAACGGTTCCAGCTATCAGCTTATAAGCTGATGAACCAATTGTTGAAGACGATCGACATTACCCGAAATGGGGATGAGGCATTCAAGGCGCTTCAAGACAGTGATACCAAGATCCACATCATCGGGGTCAACTCGGATTTGTTCTTTACGGCAGAGGAAAACAAGGAAACCTTTAAGCGATTGGCCCAAGCCAATACCAATGTCACCTATGGTGAAGTGCAGTCACTGCATGGCCATGATGCTTTTTTAATGGAATTTGAGCAGCTGGAAAAGCTGTTGGAAGCCGTTTTTCCAAAAAAGGGAAAGCAGGAGCGCATCAAGGTCCTAAAGTTTGGAGGGAAGTCCTTGGCCAATGGGGAAGGCATTGAAAGGGTTCTGAACATTATCACCAAAAGGGCGGCCGCCCATGAGAATTTTGCCGTGGTGGTCTCGGCCCGTGGCAAGGCTACGGACCAATTGGAGAACATGCTAGAAAAAGCGGCAAGAGGAGAGGAGTTTGATGAAGCTCTGGCTGCTTTTTCCGCCTACCAGAAGAATGGTTTTTCCGTAGCTATTGAAGAAGAACTCAAATCGATAGAGAAGATATTGAGCGGGGTATTCCTTACCGGGGATTATAGCTTGAGGACCAAGGACGAGTTGTTGTCTTTTGGGGAATTGATTTCAGGCAAGACCGTTGCTGCACTTCTGAACGAAGGTGGGTTAAAGGCCCAGTTGATAGATTCCAGAAGCTTGATCAAGACCGATGACACCTATAGCAATGCTGAAGTGGATCAGAGTCTTTCCAAAGAAAATGTGATCCGTTGTTTCCATGACTTGGATTCGGATACCATACCTGTGGTGACCGGTTTCATTGCTTCCAATAAGGAAGGGGTGACCACCACTTTGGGTAGGAACGGCACTAATTATTCGGCTGCTTTGTTGGCCAATTTCTTGGACGCGTCGGAACTCATCAACTATACCCATGTGGATGGGATTTTTACGGCCAATCCGGATTTGGTGAGCGATGCCAAGCTGATTGACGTTATATCGTATGACGAAGCGAACGAACTGGCCAACTTTGGGGCGACCATTCTGCATGCAAAGACTATAATTCCACTCATTGAAAAGAACATTCCCTTGCGTATCTGTAATACGTTCAATGATGACAATGAGGGAACCCTGATTGGTCCGAAAACCCAAAATGGGGGAATCAAGTCCCTTTCGGTTTTGGATAATATGGCCCTCATCAATTTGGAAGGAAGGGGTCTTTTGGGCAAAGTGGGCATTGATGCCAGGATTTTTAGGACATTGGGCCAGAACGATATCAGTGTTGGGATCATTTCCCAAGGTTCCTCCGAAAGGGGAATTGGTTTGGTGGTTGATTCTTCCAAAGCTGAAAAAGCCAAGAAGGTCTTGGATGCCGAGTTTGAGACCGATTACTCTTCGCAAGACATCAACCAGATTACTGTGGCCAAGGATGTGTCTGTGATCTCCATTGTGGGAATGGATTTGAGCAGTTTCCATAAACCCTTTAACGCCCTGGTCAAAAACCAAGTGATCCCCTTGCTTTTCAACAATACCGTTACGGGCAAGAATGTAAGTATGGTGGTGAAAAAATCAGACCTTCATAAGGCCATCAATGTGATACACGGACAGATTTTTGGTATTGCCAAAAAGGTGAATCTGGCCATTTTTGGGCATGGCAATGTTGGGGGCACGCTTATCGACCAAATATTGGATTCCCAAAAAAGCATAGAAGAACGAAAAGGGATTGGGCTTAAGGTCTTTGCTGTAGCCAACTCCAAAAAAGTACTGTTGGATGCTTCGGGAATTGGTGCTGATTGGAAGAAAAGATTGGAAAAAGAAGGAATCCGCTATCAGATGGAAAGTGTAGTTTCTTTTGCGCAAACCCATCACTTGGAGAACCTCATTGCGGTTGATAATACAGCGAGCAAGCCTTTTGTGGAGAACTATGAAACCTTGATCAAACATGGTTTTGACTTGGTCTCCTCCAATAAAATTGCCAACACGCTGAGTTTTGAGAAATACAAGTCCATACGAAAGTGTTTGGACAAGAACCAAAAGCAGTATTTGTACGAGACCAATGTGGGGGCAGGCCTACCCTTGATCGATACCATTAAACTATTACACCTATCCGGAGAGAACATAACACGAATCAAAGGGGTGTTTTCAGGTTCGTTGAGCTATATTTTCAATACCTTTTCAGAACAGGATAGCCCATTCTCATCCATTGTAAAGGAAGCTATGGAGAAAGGATATACCGAACCGGACCCTCGCGAAGATCTATCAGGCAACGATGTGGGTAGAAAATTGTTGATTTTGGCCCGTGAATTGGATCTTCAAAACGAGTTCTCGGATATTGAAGTGGAAAATCTGATTCCAACCGAATTAAGGACACTTGAGTTCGATGCCTTCATGAAGAAGGTTGAAGATATGGATGCCGTTTATGAGGACATCAAAAATGCACAAAAAGGAAACCATGTACTGCGATATGTGGGAGACTTGCATGGGGATCTTCAGCAGGACAAAGGGGTTTTGGAGGTGAAATTGGTGTCCGTGCCCAAAGAAAGTGCGTTGGGGCAGGTAAAGGGTTCCGATTCCATTATTGAGATCTATACCGAATCCTATGGGGAAAACCCATTAGTGATCCAAGGAGCTGGAGCTGGGGCTGCGGTCACAGCCAGAGGGGTCTTTGGTGATATATTAAGAATAGCAGAAAAGATATGAGCGAGCAGAAGAAACAATTTGAAACGGAAGCGATCAGAACGCAAATCGAGCGTTCCCAATTTTTGGAACATTCCGTGCCTATGTACCTTACCTCGAGCTTTGTTTTTGAGGATGCAGAGGACATGAGAGCCTCCTTTGCCGAGGAAAAGGACCGCAATATTTATTCGCGTTACGCCAATCCAAACTCGTCTGAGTTTATTGAGAAGGTTTGTAAGATGGAAGGGGCCGAAAGTGGTTTTGCCTTTGCATCCGGTATGGCGGCTGTGTTCTCAACCTTGGCTGCCCTGCTGGATAGTGGCGACCATATCATCTCTTCCAAGAGCATATTTGGGTCTACCCATAGTCTTTTCACGCAGTTTTTTCCAAAATGGAACATTGCCACCAGCTATTTTGATGCCAATGATTTGGACAATATTGAGGCATTGATTACGCCCACAACCAAGATCATTTATGCCGAATCGCCGACCAACCCAGGTGTGGATGTGCTGGACTTGGAAGCTTTGGGAAATATTGCCAAGAAGCACGGACTTATTTTTATCATCGATAATTGTTTTGCTTCTCCCTATCTGCAACAGCCCATTAAATTTGGTGCGGATTTGGTAATTCATTCTGGAACCAAATTGATGGATGGTCAGGGAAGGGTTTTGGCAGGCATTACTGTTGGAAGCCATGAATTGGTGGACAAAGTATACCGCTTTTCCCGCATAACCGGGCCTTCCCTTTCTCCGTTCAATGCATGGGTGTTGTCCAAAAGCTTGGAAACTTTGGCTGTTCGGGTAGACAGACACTGTGCCAATGCTTTGGAATTGGCTACGTATTTAGAGAAACATGATAAAGTAGAATGGGCAAAATATCCGTTTTTAAAGTCGCACCCCCAATATGAGATTGCCAAAAAGCAGATGAAGGCCGGAGGGTGTGTGGTGGCCTTTGAGGTAAAAGGAGGACTGGAAGAAGGGCGTAGATTTTTCAATAGCATTAAATTGTTGTCCCTGTCGGCCAATTTGGGAGATTCGCGAAGTATAATCACGCACCCTGCATCTACCACGCACAGTAAACTCACGAAAGAGGAACGGGAGGCTGTTGGAATTTCGGATGGTACGGTACGGGTTTCTGTTGGCTTGGAACACATACAGGATATCATTGCGGATATTGAGCAAGCTTTGGGCTAAAACTTATGCGGCCCATATTTTTGAATAGCGGATTGTTAATTTTCGCTATATTCGTGGGATGCTCTCCAAGAAGACAAAATATGGCTTAAAGGCTTTGGCTTACCTTGCCTCGGTAGGGGATAAGGAACCTGTTCAGATTGCCGAAATCGCCAAACATGAGAACATCTCCCAAAAGTTCTTGGAAAGCATTTTGCTTACCCTCAGACGAAATGGTTTTTTGGGTTCCAAAAAAGGAAAAGGTGGGGGGTATTACCTCATTAAGGAACCTAAAGATATCTTAATGACTTCTGTAATGCGGGTCTTGGAAGGACCCATTGCCATGGTTCCCTGTGTCAGCCTCAATTTTTATGAAAAGTGTGATGATTGTCCTGACGAAGGAGAATGTTCCGTGCACAAGTTGATGCTCCAGGTGCGGGACAGTGCTTTGGAAGTCTATCGAAACAACACCTTGGCAGACCTAATTTCATAGGTGAAAATCCATTAATTTTTAGAGTTAATGATCAATAAATTGATAAAAGTTGGTGTGTTATCCAATTAATCTACTAAAACGATAGGATAAAAGTAATTTTATATCGATTTTAACGATTTACTTTGATAATTAATTCTATTTTTGAAATCCCTAGTAAATCGATAGGATAAAAAATAACAGATGATTGCAGACCAACTCATAGTTCACAAGACCAAAGAAGAGACTACTACTTATAAAAAGGACAGTAGTTCTGAAAGTCCTAAGCGTAGTATTGTAAAATCTATAAGTTGGAGGATTGTGGGTACTTTGGATACCATTATTATTTCATGGATCATAACCGGGACCTTGTCTTTGGCCTTTTCCATTGGTCTAGTGGAATTGGTTACCAAAATGGTGCTTTATTTTTTTCATGAGAGAATTTGGAATACAATCAAGTGGGGTAAATAAAATTTGATGATATGGCATTGTCAGTAGAAGAAATTCAAAATTTGAACCGTCAGTTTAAGGGCATTCCGCCAGAGGAAATCATTTCTTGGGCCATTGGTCATGGGAAAAAATCCGTGGTCACTACTAATTTTAGACCCTACGAAGTAGCTATTCTTCATGCGGTGACCGAAGTAAACAAGAGTACTCCTGTAATTTGGTGTGATACTGGGTACAATACCCCAAATACCTATAAACATGCGGAAGAGTTGATATCTCGCTTGGGATTGAACATTAAATTATATGTGCCCAAGCAGACTTCAGCGCATAGGGATGCGGTTATGGGAATTCCCCAAATAGATGACCCAAAACATAAGGAGTTTACTGAGCAAGTGAAGTTGGAGCCTTTCAGAAGGGCTATGGAAGAGCATCAACCCGATGTGTGGTTCACCAATTTACGCAAAGGTCAGACAGCCCACCGGGATTCGTTGGATGTGTTGAGCTTGAGCAAGGATGGAGTACTTAAGGTAAGTCCATTTTACCACTGGAGCGATACGCAATTGGATGCATATCTCAACACGCACAAATTGCCCAATGAGCATAAATATTTCGACCCAACAAAAGTATTGGAGAACCGTGAATGCGGTCTGCATACCTAAATTATAAACTAATTCTACCTCGAGAGCAGTCGAGAAATCATAAACACAAGACATTGAGCACGATCACAGAAGAATTGCAAAAACCAGAAACCCAAAACCTGACCAATAGGCCAAAGGCCAATGCATTGGAGCATGAGGCCATTTACATTATCCGTGAGGTTGCGGCACAGTTTGAAAAACCCGTACTGTTGTTCTCGGGAGGAAAGGATTCCATAACCTTGGTCCGATTGGCCCAAAAAGCATTTTGGCCCGCCAAGATTCCGTTTCCCTTGATGCATATTGATACCGGCCATAACTTCCCCGAAACCATTGAGTTTAGGGATAAATTGGTAGAAGAATTGGGAGTGGAACTGATCGTTCGTAATGTCCAGGATTCCATCGATCAAGGAAAGGTTGTTGAAGAAACTGGAAAATATGCCAGTAGGAACATGTTGCAGACCACAACCCTTTTGGATGCCATTGAGGAATTCAAGTTCGATGCCTGTATTGGCGGTGCTCGTCGCGATGAGGAAAAAGCCCGTGCCAAGGAACGTATTTTTTCCGTTCGGGATGATTTTGGCCAGTGGGATGAGAAAAACCAACGTCCAGAACTGTTCGATATGTTGAACGGTGAAATAGAAATGGGACAAAATGTTAGGGTATTTCCTATCAGCAACTGGACCGAGTTGGACGTTTGGAGCTATATCCAAAAAGAGAATATTGAGATTCCTTCCATCTACTTTGCCCATAAGAGGAACACCTTCTTAAGGGATGGACTGATTTGGTCCGCTGAGGATGATGTGGTTTTTAGGGCCGATGATGAACAGGTGGAAGAGCGAGTGGTACGTTTTAGAACGGTAGGGGATATGTCCTGTACCGCTGCTGTGGAATCCCATGCCGATACCATTGATAAGGTAGTGGCAGAGATCAGGAGTTCAAAAATCTCGGAAAGAGGTGCGCGAATCGATGACAAACGTTCCGAAGCCGCCATGGAAAAACGTAAACAACAAGGATACTTTTAAAATGGTTGATGGTTTATAGGTGTAGGTTTTTAGAAATATTGATGACCACAAACAAACAACCGTTAACGAACAACAAAATATGGAAGTTTTAAAAATAGCAACAGCAGGAAGTGTAGATGACGGTAAAAGTACCTTGATTGGACGCTTGCTTTACGATACCAAATCCTTGACCGAGGATAAATTGGAGGCCATAGAGCGTACCAGCAAACAAAAAGGATACGATTATCTGGATTTTTCCTTGGCTACCGATGGATTGGTGGCTGAAAGGGAGCAGGGTATCACCATTGATGTGGCCCACATCTACTTTTCAACACAGTCTAAAAGTTATATCATTGCCGACACCCCTGGCCACGTGGAATATACCCGTAACATGGTTACCGGTGCTTCCACGTCGCAAGCAGCCATTATTTTGATTGATGCCCGAAAAGGGGTCATTGAGCAGACCAATAGACACTTTTTCATCAATAACCTACTGCGGGTGAAGGATGTGATCGTGGCCATCAACAAGATGGATTTGGTCGATTTTTCAGAAGATGTCTTCAATGATATCAAAGCCGATTTTGAGGAGTTGATGGGAAAAAGGGATTATCAAGAACAGAAAATCACTTTTATTCCTGTGAGTGCCCTTAAAGGGGACAATGTGGTGAACCATTCCAAAAACACCCCTTGGTATAGTGGTCAAACCTTATTGGAGCACTTGGAAGAATTAGATCTTCAGGATATATACAATACCGGAACCCCTAGGTTCCCTGTACAATATGTTATCCGACCCAAAACCGAGGAATTCCATGATTTCCGTGGATTTGCCGGAAAGGTATATGGAGGGGAACTGAGTGTTGGCGATGAAGTAGTGGTGTTACCCTCCATGACAAGGTCCAAAATTAAGGCGATATACTTTTATGATAAGGAATATCAAACCGCACCAAGACGCTCGTCGGTGACCATTACCTTGGAAGATGAGGTAAATGTAAGCCGTGGGGATATGTTGGTGAAGACCGATGACCTGCCTACCATAGACAAGCAATTGACGGCAACGGTATCTTGGATGGATGCCGACCAGTTGACAACGGGCGGCAAGTATATTGTGCAACATGGTGTGAACAAGGTGTTGGCCAAAGTGGATGCCATTGAACATAAGATTCATCCCGATTACTCCGGTATTGAAGAGAATGCCACGACTTTGCAGATGAACGATATTGCCAAGGTGCGATTCAAATTGAACAAGCCCATTTTTTATGACAAGTTCAAGGACCACCGAACCAATGGCTCGTTCATTATCATTGACAGTCGAACCAACACTACCGCTGGAGTAGGTTTTATCAGTTGATTTTACGATAAGAATTAAAAACCCCATAAAGGGATAGAGGATTTATAACAAAATCCTATAAAATTGATAGGAAAAATAGAATATGAAAAGCTTCAGAACAGAAATAGAGAACCCGATAGTTGAAAAGGACATCATTGAATTGGAGAAAAAAATTCGCCAGTTCAAAGGAGGTGAAGTGGACGAGGAAAAGTTCAGGAGCCTTCGTTTGGCCCGTGGGGTGTACGGACAACGTCAGCCCGGGGTACAGATGGTACGGATAAAATTGCCTTATGGTAAGGTAACTTCCAATCAGCTTTTGGGGATTTGCGACGTTTCCGATGAGTTTTCCAGGGGAAGGTTGCACATTACCACCCGTCAGGATATCCAAATCCACTACGTGGACTTGGAAAGAACCCCTGAGCTTTGGGCGCAACTGGAAAAAGATGAAGTCACCATCCGTGAAGCCTGTGGAAATACGGTTCGGAATGTAACCGCCAGTGAAACCGCGGGCATCGATGTCAACGAACCTTTTGATGTTTCCCCATATGCCCATGGAATTTTTGAGTACTTCCTAAGAAATCCCATTGGGCAGGAAATGGGCCGTAAATTCAAGGTTTCTTTTTCATCCAGTGATGAAGATACCGGGCTGTCCTACATGCACGATTTGGGCTTTATTGCCAAAATCCAAAACGGGGAAAGAGGCTTTAAGGTGATGTTGGGTGGTGGACTGGGTTCACAGCCCCGCCATGCAGATGAACTTTATGAATTCTTGCCGGTAGACCAAATAGTTCCCTTGATGGAAGGCGTGATTCGTGTTTTTGATAGATATGGGGAACGTAAAAGTCGTGCCAAGGCCCGTATGAAATTCTTGTTGAAGGATATTGGCTTGGATGGTTTCAAGGCACTTTTGGAAGAGGAGCAATTGGCCATACCTGTAAAATCGTATCCGATTGAATATCAAAACTATCCTGAGGTAAAAGTAGCTGACGTAGAGGTACCTGAAATCACCATCGAGGACAAAGAAGCATTCGAACAGTGGAAATCCACCAACTTGGTGCCCCAAAAACAAGACGACTATGTAGCGGTCGGTATCAAGGTGCTCCTTGGAGATTTCTATACGGATAAGGCCAGGGAATTGGCAAAATTGGTTCGCGATTATGCGGCCGGGGAAATACGACTTTCCTTAAGACAAAATATATTGATTCCATTTGTGAAGAAAGAGTTGGTGCCTTTCTTTTATGTGGAGCTTCAAAAATTAGGTTTTGCCGAAGCCGGTTACAACAAGGCTTTGGACATCACCGCATGTCCGGGTACCGATACTTGTAATTTAGGTATTGCCAGTAGTACGGGGATTGCCGATGAGTTGGAGCGCGTGATCAAAGCGGAATATCCACAGTATATCAGCAACCCTGATGTGGTGATTAAGATCAGTGGATGTATGAATGCCTGTGGACAGCACAACATGGCCCATATTGGATTCCAGGGGATGTCCGTTCGTACCAAGGATAAATTGGTGGCTCCTGCTTTGCAGGTGTTATTGGGAGGCGGAAATCTTGGAAACGGGAATGGAAAGTTTGCCGATAAGGTGGCCAAAATACCTAGTAAGAGAGGTCCAGAGGCTCTTCGTTTGATCTTGGATGATTTCGAGGCCAATGGAAATGGGGCATCCTATACAGAATATTATGAAAAACAAGGCCAGCATTATTTTTACGATTTCCTAAAGCCGCTCACCGATGTGGAAAACCTTACCCCAGAAGATTTTATCGATTGGGGAAATGAGGAAAAATACAAACAAGAGATAGGTATTGGTGAATGTGCCGGTGTAGTGATTGATTTGGTGGCTACGTTGTTTTTCGAAAGTCAAGAAAAAATAGAGAATGCCGAAGAGGCCATTCAACAAGGGAAATGGGCGGCCGGTATCTACTACTCGTACCAGTCCATTGTGAATTCGGCCAAGGCGTTGCTAACTTCTGAAAAAGTGAAGACCAATACCCATTCCAGCATCATCAAGGATTTTGAGGAACTCTATGTAGCATCCGGGAAGATTGCCTTCGAGGGCGGTTTCGATAATTTGGCCCTTCAACTGAATAAGAATGAACCCTCTGAAACCTTTGCCAAAAGCTACTTGGAAGATGCCAAGACTGTTTTGCAGCGATTGGAAGCGTTCAGAAAATTGGAATTGCAACATGCGTAGTGGAAAATTGACAGTGGTTGGGGCCGGCCCCGGTGATGTGGATTTGATTACCCTGAAAGGAATCAAGGCCCTTCAAAATGCAGATGTTGTCCTGTTCGACGCATTGGTAGATCAGGAACTGTTGGAATATGCCCCACAAGCGGAGCAGATTTTCGTAGGAAAACGAAAAGGATGCTATCGATATCAGCAGGAACAAATCAATGAATTGATCGTACAACGAGCCAATTTGGGTCTACATGTAGTACGTTTAAAAGGGGGTGACCCTTTCGTGTTCGGAAGAGGAGCGGAGGAAATGGAATACGCAGCCCAATATGGTCATGAAGTGGCCGTGGTGCCTGGAATTTCATCTTCGGTATCCGTACCTGCTTCACAGAATATCCCAGTGACCAAAAGAGGAGCTTCCGAAAGTTTCTGGGTGATTACCGGAACCACCAAAGAGCACAAACTCTCCAATGATGTGGCTCTGGCGGCCAAGTCAAGTGCCACCGTGGTCATTCTTATGGGAATGTCCAAGTTGGGGGAGATCATGAAGCTCTTCAGGCAAGAGGGCAAACAGCAGGTTCCCGTGGCCATTATCCAGAATGGCACCACGAGTCAGGAACGAGTGGGGATAGGAACGGTTGCCAGCATTGAAGATACGGTAAGGGAGCAAAAGTTGGCCAATCCGGCTATCATTGTGATCGGTGAAGTGGTACAACACCGCCAGCAGATATTGGATATCCAAAAAGCATATCAAGAAAAGGGAAAAGAATTGTTTGAAAAAGTGTAAAAACGGTCTGGTAAACCATCGTCAAGACCGAATAAAAGTAGTATTATGATTAAAACAGACATCATTATAATTGGAGCGGGACCCACAGGATTGTTCACCGTTTTTGAAGCAGGTTTGCTAAAGCTGAAATGTCATTTGATTGACGCCTTGGCCCAACCGGGAGGACAGTGTTCCGAGATTTATCCAAAAAAACCCATTTACGATATTCCAGCCTATCCCGAGATTTTGGCAGGGGACTTGGTGAGCAAGTTGATGGAGCAGATAAAACCTTTTGAACCAGGATTTACCTTGGGTGAACGTGCCGAAACTTTGGACAAGCAAGAGGATGGGTCTTTTATTGTCACAACCAGTAAGGGTACCCAGCACCATGCCCCCGTTGTGGTCATTGCAGGGGGATTGGGTTCTTTTGAGCCTAGAAAACCTTTGATAGCCAACCTTAACTTGTTTGAGAGTAAAGGGGTGGAGTATATGATCAAAGACCCTGAGGTGTTCCGTAACAAGAAAGTGGTCATTTCAGGAGGTGGGGATTCCGCTTTGGATTGGTCTATTTTCTTGGCCGATGTAGCTTCCGAAGTTTCTTTGGTACACCGAAGAAATGAGTTTAGAGGCGCTTTGGACTCTGTGGAAAAAGCGAGGGAATTGGCCAAATTGGGCAAGATCCAACTCTACACCGAAGCTGAGGTGAAGGAAATCCATGGGAAGGAAGATCTTCAGGCGGTCGTGATCAAGTATAATGATGAGACCAAGGAAGAAAGTTATGTGGAAACCGATTACTTCATTCCGTTGTTCGGTTTGTCCCCAAAGCTGGGACCTATCGGCAATTGGGGACTGGAGATCGAAAAGAATGCCATCAAGGTGAACAATGCAAAGGATTATCAGACCAACATCCCTGGTGTATTTGCCATTGGTGATGTTAACACCTATGAAGGTAAGTTGAAATTGATTTTGTCCGGTTTTCATGAAGCGGCCGTAATGTGCCAGTATGCCTATCAGATTATCAATCCAGATAAGCGCTACGTCATGAAATATACCACGGTAGGAGGTGTGGAAGGATTCGATGGATCCAAAAAAGAAGCTAAAAAAGAAGTAGTACAGAGTATCTCATAATAGATACGGATTACTAAAGTAAAGGCACCCTTCAAAAGGCATTTGGAGGGTGTTTTGTTTTATGGTGTATATTTGAATTTTACAATCCAATGCAAAGCCTTTTTACCTTACGGGATTTTTATAGCAATCATGGTTTGCCCATTCCTGAAAATATAGGAAAGGATATTGGGCATTTCAATGTATTTAAGATTGATGAATACATAGCTCGCCTTAAAAGTGGTGAAATGCGCTATGACAGACGCTCGTATTTTAAGATCAGTCTCATCAATGGAAGAAATAGGGCAGAGTATGCAGACAAGGTCATCCATATAGAAAACAAGGCGCTTTTGTTTGCTTCTCCCAAGATTCCGTACCATTATGTGCCACAGGATAAAGTTCAATCGGGATACTTCTGTGTGTTTACCGATACCTTTCTTTCCAAGGATAAAAGTGGGGTCATTTTGGATAATCTTCCGTTGTTTCAGCCAGGGGGCTATCCCATATTCAATATTTCAGATGAGGATTACGCTGAATTGGAACAACTTTTCAAAAAAATAGATGGGGAACTTTCTTCGGACTACGTGTATAAGTTCGACCTTATCCGGGCCTATGTGGTGGAGTTGTTGCATCTCGGCCAGAAATTGCATCCCGTCCAAGCCCAGGAAAACAACAAAAATGCCGCTACCCGAATCACGGATCTGTTTGTGGAACTGTTGGAACGCCAATTTCCTATCAATTCCCCGGTACAGCGATTAGGCTTGAAAACCGCCCAGGATTTTGCTGAACGATTGGCGGTGCATGCCAATCACCTGAACAAGGTGCTGAAAGAGACTACGGGAAGTACCACGACTGCCATTATCCATTCCCGAATTTTTGAGGAAGCCAAGATTTTGCTTAACAATACGGATTGGAACGTTTCCGAGATTGCCTTCAGTTTGGGGTTTGAGGAAGTGGCTCATTTCTCCAATTTCTTCAAAAAACACGCCGCACTATCCCCTTTGCACTACCGTGCAGGGGCAAAAGTTTGATTTTTACAAAAAGTGGATTGATGGTTGCAATTCCTTCGGAAGGGCATGGATGATCTTTGTCCCATACTTAAAAATTCATATAAAATGGGAAATTCAAAGATTGCATTGGTGACCGGGGGCAGTAGAGGCCTCGGTGAAAATATGGCCATCAGTTTGGCCCAAAAGGGGTTGGATGTGATATTGACCTATCGGAGTAATAAGGATGAGGCCCAAAAAACAGTCCACGAAGTGGAACAATTGAGGCAAAAAGCCCATGCGCTTCAACTGGATGTGGCTGATATGGGTAGTTTTGATGCTTTTGTCCAAGAGGTCAAGAAAGTGCTCAAATCCCAATTTGGGACGGAAAAAATTGATTTTTTGATCAACAATGCCGGTATTGGTATTAACGCCACCATAAGTGAAACCACGGAGGAACAGTTTGATACCTTGGTGGACATTCACTTCAAAGGAGCATTTTTCTTGACGCAGAAGCTGTTGCCCCTATTGGCGGATGGAGGTGGAATCGTAAACATTTCTAGTGGTTTGGCACGGTTTTCACTTCCCGGTTTTTCGGTCTATGGCTCCTTGAAAGCGGCCATGGAAGCTCTTACCAGATACCAGGCCAAGGAATTGGGAGCAAGAAAAATCAGGTCCAACGTGGTTGCACCGGGAGCCATTGAAACCGATTTCGGAGGTGGCGTCAATAAAACTGATGAGGAAAAGAGAGCGATTATTGCCAATGTTACGGCTTTAGGTAGGGTTGGAATGCCCGATGACATTGGGGGAGTGGTGGCCTTTTTATGCACGGACGATGCCAAATGGATCAATGGTCAACGCATTGAGGCATCAGGTGGAATGATGATATAACGGATGCTTTCGGTACATTAAAAGGATTGGGTTCTCTCAATCCTTTTTTATTGCCCATAAATCCCAAAATTAGTGACTCTTTTTTTGCTTTTCAGTCAGGAGTGCCGTTATTTTGTACCCTAGTTCATTTATAAACTGAAATGGTTATCAAGAAAGGTGGAGGGAATGGACCCTGTGAAACCTTAGCAACCCTCGACTTCGAGAAGGTGCTACATTCTACCCCTGTCCTGAATTGTGCTGAACGTGTTTTGGTATGTTTTGGGAACTCATGGAAGGAAAACCGACCATGGTAAGGGAAGGATAACAAAAATACATTCCTGTTGTATTTCCATATTTTCTTGATACCATTTTATTTCCTGCATAGGGGAAGTTATGTAGTATGGAAAAGATTGAAGACATTTTACAAAAACGCATTTTAGTGCTGGATGGTGCCATGGGTACCATGTTGCAGCGGTATAAGTTCGAGGAAGAGGATTTTAGGGGGGAGCGTTTCAAGGATTGGGAATATCCTTTAAAGGGAAACAACGATTTGTTGTCCTTGACCCAACCTCAGGCCATAGCGGACATCCATCGCAAATATTTTGAGGCAGGCGCCGATATCGTGGAAACCAATACGTTTTCCGGGACTACCATCGCCATGGCCGATTACCACATGGAAGATTTGGTGTACGAGCTCAATTTCGAGTCGGCCCGGATTGCCAAGGAAGTGGCCAACGAGTTTACCGCCAAGGAACCCCATAAACCCAGATTTGTGGCTGGGAGTATAGGTCCCACCAATAAAACGGCCAGCATGTCGCCCGATGTGAATGACCCGGGTTTTAGGGCCATTTCCTTTGATGAATTACGTGAAGCCTACAAACAACAGGTGGAAGCCTTGTTGGATGGGGGTTCGGATTTGTTGCTGGTTGAGACTATTTTTGATACCCTCAATGCCAAAGCGGCACTTTTTGCCATAGAAGAAGTTAAGGACGAACGTAATATCGATGTGCCTATCATGGTCAGTGGAACCATTACGGATGCTTCAGGGCGGACCTTATCCGGACAGACCGCCGAGGCTTTTTTGATTTCGGTTTCCCATATCCCCATTTTGTCAGTTGGCTTTAACTGTGCCTTGGGGGCCAAACAGTTGGTTCCGCACTTGGAAGTGATTTCGGCCAAGTCGGACTTTGCCACATCGGCCCATCCAAATGCCGGTTTGCCCAATGCCTTTGGGGAATATGATGAAACCCCGGAGCAAATGGCATCACAGATCAAAGAGTATTTGGAAAAAGGATTGGTGAACATTGTGGGGGGGTGCTGTGGTACTACGCCGGAGCACATCAAAGCAATTGTAGAATTGACCAAACAATATTCACCCAGAAAATTAAAACCGACCCATGAAACGCATGTATAATATAATGATGGTTTTAGGGGTCTTGGCGACCTTGGCTTCCTGTGGAAAAAAGGAAAAGGCCGAAGATACCATTTCAACTCCGATCGAAGAAGGGAAAGGTATCATGGGCACATGGAAACTGGTCTATGGTGAGGTAAAGACCGAGGACTCCTTGGAAGTAAAGGATTTGTCCAATACCGAGTTCGTAAAGATTTTGAATGAGGACCATTTTGCCTTTTTCAATCAAGTGAAGGATACCGCAGATGGATTTTATGGCGGTGGAGGAACGTACAGCTTGGATGGGGACACCTACAAAGAACGATTGGATTATGTGGGTGTGAAGGAAATAAGGGGGCACGAGTTTACTTTCAATGTGGAGATCAAGGGAGATACCTTGATTCAATCTGGGGTTGAGGATGTACCCGAAGCCGGTATAAAGCGGCATATTGTGGAAAAATATATTAGGATCAAGTAAGGAAGAGATACATGGCCCAAACAAGAGCTTTAAAACTATCAGGTCTGGAACCGTTGGTCGTTACCCCGGAAAGTAATTTCATCAATGTGGGGGAGCGAACCAATGTGGCAGGCTCCAAGAGGTTTCTTAGGCTTATCAAGGAAGAAAAGTTTGATGAAGCCCTAGAGATCGCCCGTCATCAGGTAGAGGGAGGAGCACAGATCATAGATGTGAATATGGATGATGGATTGATTGATGGCAAAGCAGCTATGGTCAAGTTCCTGAACCTTATCGTATCCGAACCGGACATTGCCCGCGTTCCTATCATGATCGATAGTTCCAAATGGGAGATCATCGAGGCAGGTCTCCAAGTGGTACAGGGAAAATGTGTGGTCAATTCCATCAGCCTGAAAGAAGGAGAAGAGGAGTTTGTACATCATGCCAAACTCATCAAGCGTTATGGGGCGGCCGTAATTGTCATGGCTTTTGATGAGGTAGGACAGGCGGATACCTATGAACGCCGAATCGAAATTGCCAAACGTTCCTACGATATCTTGGTCAACCAAGTGAAATTTGCCCCGGAAGATATCATTTTCGACCTCAATATTTTTCCTGTGGCAACGGGAATGGAGGAACACAGGCGCAATGCCCTTGACTTCATCGAAGGCACCAAATGGGTCCGTGAGAACCTACCTTATTGTAGTGTAAGTGGAGGGGTCAGTAATGTATCTTTCTCCTTTCGTGGGAACAACCCTGTACGTGAGGCCATGCATTCCGCTTTCTTGTTCCATGCCATCAAGGCGGGAATGAACATGGGAATTGTAAATCCGGCCATGCTGGAGGTGTATGACGATATTCCGAAAGACCTTTTGGAGCACGTTGAGGATGTTTTGCTCGATAGACGGGATGATGCCACCGAACGCCTTTTGGAATTTGCCGAAACCGTGGTGGGAACGGCCAAGGAAAGCAAAGTGGACCTGTCATGGCGGGAAGACCCCTTGCAGGATAGGATTACAAGGGCTTTGGTGAAGGGAATAGATCAATACATTGTTGAAGACGTAGAGGAAGCCCGTCAAAATGCCAAAAGACCTTTGGAGGTGATTGAGGGCAACCTGATGACGGGAATGAATGTGGTAGGAGATCTGTTTGGAAGCGGAAAAATGTTTTTGCCCCAGGTGGTAAAATCGGCCCGGGTGATGAAAAGAGCAGTGGCCTACCTTACCCCATATATTGAGGCGTCCAAGGATGCCAATGCCAAGGCGGCCGGAAAAATATTGATGGCCACCGTGAAAGGGGATGTCCATGATATTGGAAAGAACATTGTTAGTGTGGTACTGGCCTGCAACAATTATGAGATTGTGGATATGGGCGTTATGGTGCCGCCTGAAAAAATTATCAATAAGGCGAAAGAGGAACAAGTAGATATTATTGGCTTGAGTGGATTGATCACACCGTCATTGGATGAGATGGTCTTTTTGGCCAAGGAAATGGAACGACAAGATTTTGAAGTTCCCCTTTTGATTGGTGGGGCCACTACCAGTAAGGCCCATACCGCGGTTAAGATTGATCCCGTTTACAGTAATGCGGTGGTCCATGTCAATGATGCTTCGCGGGCAGTGACCGTGGTGGGCGATTTGTTGCAGACCGAAACCTCGGATGCCTACAAAAAGTCCATCAAATTGGATTATGAAAGCTTTAGGGACAAGTTTTTGGGAAGGTCCAAACAGAAAACCTATTTGAGCTTGGAGGAAGCCCGAAAGAACAAACTCCAAATCGATTGGGATTTAAAGGATATTGTGGTTCCCAAGCAACTTGGTATTGAGGTCTGGGAGGATTTCGACCTGAAAAAATTGAAAGAGTTTATAGATTGGAGTCCCTTTTTCCGAAGCTGGGGATTACATGGAAAATATCCGGATATCCTAACCGATAAGGTTGTAGGGGAACAGGCCACGGAACTTTTTAAGGATGCCCAGGTCATGCTTAAGAAGGTGTTTGATGAAAAATGGTTGACCGCCAAGGCCATCTTTGGCTTGTTTCCGGCCAATCAGGTGAATGACGATGATATTGAGCTTCAGACAGGGTCACTGGATGGTTCTAGTGCGGAAGGGAACGATACAACCATGTTCAGGACCCTTCGGCAACAGCTCAAAAAGAGGGATGGGGTGCCCAACATTGCCCTTGCGGATTTTATCGCTCCCAAGGATAGTGGCCTGCAGGATTATATGGGCTGTTTTTGCGTCTCCACCGGTTTTGGGACCCAAGAACTTGCGGCTGATTTTGAGAAAAAGCATGATGATTACAACTCCATTATGATCAAAGCCATTGCCGATCGTTTGGCAGAGGCCTTTGCGGAATATCTGCATAGAGAGGTGCGAACCAAATTCTGGGGCTATGCTGCCGCAGAATCCCTGTCCAACGATGAACTTATTGAGGAAAAGTACTTAGGAATCCGACCTGCACCGGGATATCCGGCCTGCCCAGACCATTTGGAGAAGCTTACCATTTGGGAATTATTGGGGGTCAAGGAGAAAATAGGGGTGGAACTTACCGAAAGTTTGGCCATGTGGCCTGCAGCGAGTGTAAGTGGTTATTATTTTGCACATCCGAAGGCAAAATATTTCGGATTGGGAAAAATAGAGCAAGATCAAGTGGAGGATTTTGCAAAACGAAAGAATATTGAATTGGAGAAAGCCCAAAAATGGCTGGCTCCCAACATAGTTGAAGGCTAAAAAATCAATAGTTGATGGTTATTTGTTGATTGTATTATGGAGTATACGGATTTAGATGTTTGGATAGCGTCCCGAAAGCTTGTCAATTCAACATATGATTTGACCAAATCCTTTCCTGCAGAAGAAAAATATGGATTGGCGAATCAAATGAGAAGGAGCAGCATATCGGTTCCTTCAAATATCGCAGAGGGATGTGGTAGGCGAACTCCGGCAGATACAATCCAATTTTTGCATATAGCCAGAGGTTCCTTATACGAACTGGAAACGCAACTTTATCTAGCTTTTGACCAAAAATACTTGAATGAATCCGGATTGAAGTTTCTTCTTTCCGAAATCAAAACGTGTAAAAAGTTGTTGAATGGCTTTATCAATTATTATTCAAAGTTGTGAATGGCTATCAACAAACAACAAAAAACAGACAACTAATTTCAATGAAAGTAACCGACCATATTAAAAAGGCAAAAGGGAAAACCCTTTTTAGTTTTGAGATCATCCCTCCGGTAAAAGGGAAGAGCATTCAGGAGCTGTACGATAACATTGATCCCTTGATGGAGTTCAAACCTCCGTTCATTGATGTGACCACCTCGCGGGAGGAGTACGTATACATTGACCGCGATGGGCTGCTCGATAAAAAACTGACCCGGATGCGTCCCGGGACTTTGGGCATCTGTGCATCCATCAAACACAAATATGATGTGGATACCGTACCCCATGTGCTTTGTGGAGGTTTTACCAAAGAGGAGACCGAATACCTATTGGTGGACTGTCATTATTTGGGAATAGAAAATGTGATGGCGCTACGAGGTGACGCCATGAAGGAGGAAAAGTATTTTGCCCCAACACGGGGAGGCCATCAATATGCGTCAGAGTTGGTAAAGCAGATTCATGACATCAACGGTGGAAACTATTTGCACGAGGTCATAGAAACCGATGACTGTGCCAGTTTCTGT
This sequence comes from Flagellimonas alvinocaridis, assembly GCF_004916895.1. Classification (GTDB taxonomy): domain Bacteria; phylum Bacteroidota; class Bacteroidia; order Flavobacteriales; family Flavobacteriaceae; genus Flagellimonas; species Flagellimonas alvinocaridis. The sequence goes on along the minus strand of NZ_SNTZ01000004.1, from coordinate 229,227 downwards.
ATTGGAGTGGCCGGGTATCCGGAAAAACACATGGAAGCCCCTTCCTTGCAATCGGATTTGAGGCGATTGAAGGAAAAAGTGGACTTGGGCGCAGATTATGTGGTGACACAAATGTTTTTTGACAATCAAAAATTCTTTGCCTTTGTGGAGGCGGCGCGGGAGATGGGAATCAATGTGCCCATTATTCCTGGAATTAAGCCCATTGCCGTCAAAAGGCACTTGCAATTGTTGCCCCAAGTGTTTCGGGTGGACATTCCGCAGGATTTGGTGGATGCCGTGGATGCCTGCAAGACCAACAAAGACGTGCGCCAAGTGGGTGTGGAATGGTGTATTCAACAATCCAAGGAACTCAAGGAAGCGGGAGTGCCAGTTTTGCACTATTATTCTATGGGGAAATCGGATAATATCAAGGCAGTTGCCAAGGAGGTATTTTAATTTCCTACTTTAGCGGCCCATGAGGCACCTACTTTTTTTGGTTATTGTTTTCTGTGGTTATTTTGGATTTTCCCAAAAAGGGGAGACTCCCAAGAAGTATGTGCTGGACGCCAGTCAGTTCTATGGTTCCATTTTATTGCACAACCCGGATATTTCACATTTGATTACGGCCCATCCCGGAGGGATTATTTTGGGATTCAACCGAAAACGTTTTGGACATGAGGATTGGGAGGCCAGTTTAGGGTATCCTGATACGGGCTTTTCGTTTGTGTATCAGGACATGAACAATCCTACCTTGGGCAAGCACTTTGGGTTGTATGCCCACTACAATTTCTATTTTTTAAGGAGAAACCTACAATTTCGGATAGGGCAAGGGGTGGCCTATAACACCAACCCATATGACAAGGCCGCAAATTTTAGGAACAATGCCTACGGAAGCCATTTGTTGAGTTCCACCATGGTCATGTTCAATTATCACAAAGAAAATCTATTGGCCGGACTGGGATTCAAAGCAGGGATTTCCCTAATCCATTATTCCAACGCCAATTTTAAGGCGCCCAATACCTCTACCAATACCATGGCTCTGAATTTTGGACTCACCTATGATTTGGATGGTGGTGAAACCTTTGAGTTTCAAGAACCAAGACCTCAAGAGAAGATTGTTGAGCCCATCCGATATAATTTTGTACTGCGCGGTGGTGTGAACGAGAGTGATGTAATCAACTCGGGACAGTATGGCTTTTGGATTTTGTCCGCCTATGCTGATAAGCGGTTGGGCAACAAAAGTGCCCTGCAACTGGGAACAGATGTGTTCTTTTCCAACTTTTTGAAGGAATTGATTCGGTTTCAATCCACTTCCTTTCCCGAAATGGATGTGGCCCCGGATACCGATTTCAAGCGTGTGGGTGTATTTGTAGGTCATGAACTCTTTATCAACAAAATGAGCGTAGTGGCCCAATTGGGATACTATGTATATTATCCCTTCGATTTTGAAGGTCAGGTATACAATCGTGTAGGGTTAAAACGGTACTTTGGAGACAAGCTATTTGGTGCCGTGACCTTAAAATCGCACGGGGCAAAGGCAGAAGCAGTGGAATTTGGAATCGGGATTAGATTATAGGGATGATGGAAATTGCGAGAAGATATAAAAGAAGCAAGAATGTCACCTCGAGCGCAGTCGAGAGGTCTTGCGTTGCGCTACTTCTACTGTTGTTGCTTTCCTGCAATGGGGACAATGTGCCCGATTGTTTTCAAAATGCAGGGGATACGGTCCGTTTGACCGTGGATCTGCCCGAATTCAGTACCATTACGGTTTTTGAAAATCTCAATGTGGTGCTCAAACAAGGTGAGGAACAACGTGTTGAAATTGAAACGGGGGAGTTCCTTCAGAGTGATGTATCAGTAGAGGTCAAGGACAATCGACTCATTGTACGAAACGAAAACAGCTGCAATTATGTTCGAAAGTATGGTTTGACCACCGTTTATGTAACATCGCCCAATATTACTGAAATACGGAGCAGTACGGGACTCTTGATTTCCAGTGATGGACTCTTGCAATATCCAAACCTATCCTTGATTACCGAAAGTTTCAATAATCCGGAAACCGAGACCACGGATGGTTCCTTTGATCTGCAGTTGGATGCCGAAAGGGTCAGCATTGTGGTAAATGGCATTGCCTATTTTAAGTTGGTAGGGACTACCACTGATTTTAATGTAACCATTGCCGCTGGGGACTCGAGAATAGAAGCGGAGAACCTTGTAGCTCAACGTGTAAGCCTTAACCATAGAGGCTCAAATGATGTTTTTGTCAACCCACAACAACGCATCAGTGGGACAATTAGTGGGACAGGTGATGTGATCAGTGTAAACCACCCTCCAGAGATTGAGGTGGAGGAACTCTTCAATGGTCGATTGATCTTCAAGGATTGATATTTGGCTTCAACTTATGGGAAAATCCATGGATGCCACCTAATTTCTCATTACTTTCGAAAGTATCAAACCTAGACCTTTGAAGTCTGTGTTCACGTATTTAAAAAAACTATTCTATTCAGGCCCCAAGGTCAAATCCATTGAGGGGCTCCAAGGATGGGAAAGAGCGGATGCACTCTTTCACAACTTGGCTGTGGAAGGGAAAATTCCCGGTATGGCCGTTACCATTCTTGAAAACGGCAGTCCCATACTCCAGAAGGGATATGGTTATGCCCGTATGGAACAGAAAACTTTGGTAGACCCCAAGAATACTTTGTTTCGTATTGCCAGTATTTCCAAATGCATTACCGGATTGGCTTTGGGCAAGATGGTGGAGGAGGGAATTCTGAATTTGGACGATTCGTTCTATACCTACGTACCTTATTTTCCAAGGAAAAAGTATGATTTCACCTTGCGCCAATTGGCAAGTCATACGGCGGGTATTCGTGGCTATCGCGGAAAGGAATATGCCCTGAACCGGCCTTTTGGAATTAAGGATAGCATTAGTGTGTTTCAGGATGATCCCTTGGTCTTTGAGCCGGGAAAGGGGTATCTGTACAATAGTTTTGACTTTGTATTGCTCTCTTTGGCCATGCAAGGGGCTTGCGGTATGCCCTTTGAGGATTATGTGGAACAAAAAGTACTGCATCCGCTGGGGATGCTGCATACATTCCCTCCAAAAACAGGCGACACTGATACTTCGGCCCAATGGTATACCAAGACTGCTTTGTGTTTTAAAAAGGCCGTTGAGGTGGATAATTTCTATAAGTTGGCCGGTGGAGGGTATTTATCTACTAGCGAGGATGTAGCTCGATTGGGACAAGCCATTCTGGACCAAAAACTACTTCAAAAGGAAACCTATGATATGCTCTTGACCGCACAAGAAGTCAATGGAGAGTCCACCTACTATGGTTTGGGCTTCCAAGTGAGCCAAGACGCCCAAGGTAGACCCTTTGTGGGCCATGTGGGAAGCAGCGTTGGGGCATATACTAACTTTTACGTATATCCTAATGACAAAGTGGTAGTTTCTGTGTTGATCAATTGTACCGATCCCAAGGTGCAGCAGACTTTGGATGATGCCATTACAGCCATTTTGGATTTGCGAAGCTTATGATTTTTGCTGAAATTTATTCCAAATGAGAAGGATCTTGAAATTTATACGCCTGTTCACCGGAGCTTTTTTGCTTTTGGCGATTTCTTCTTCCTATGCCAATGAGTCAAAGTTTTCCTTGGAACAGATTGAGGTTGAAAAAGATAGCCTTTCTGATGGCTTAAGCACCCAAGAATGGAAAAAGTTCAAATATTTTGAGGATCAGTTGGAGGCTTCCACCTTATCGACCAAGGAAAAAGAAAGCCAATTGGCAGGATATGCCCGGGATTCCCTGAATATTTTAAAGGTGAAACTGGTCGCCATCAAGGTTCTGGACCAAAAGAATCTTTTGGACAGGGATATTGCTGAAAATATAGCATACTACACCTCGTTGCTTACGGATTTTAAGGAAAGTGATATCGCGCCATTGGAATACCGTTTCCTTGAAGAGAAATTGGCTTACCTGAATCAGGATGCCCTTGGGCGGGAGTTACAGTGGAGTAGAGGGCTGAATATGGGTCTTGCTTTACTGGTACTTTTTCTAGGTTTGGCCATGTGGTTCCAGTATTCGAAGCGGAAAAAAGGGGCCACTCCCCAATTGAGCAAGCAGGAGACTTTGGTACATGGTCTTATTGTGCAGGGAAAGAGCAATAAAGAAATTGCCAACGAGCTATTTATAAGCTTGAGCACCGTTAAAAGCCATATTACCAGTATCTATGGCAAGCTCAATGTCACCGGAAGGCAGGAACTTCTAAAAAATAGTACGGGTACTAGCACCTAAACCGTACCCCAAATTCTTTACATCAAATCTTTTGCAAGCTTTTTTTGTCTCAAAAACAGATGGTATTGAAACATGCAATTTGGTGGGTGCTTCTTGGGGTGCAATTTTTACAAGGGCAAGAACAGATTTCTCTAAAGGGAAAGGTTTTGGATAGGAACAAGGTCCCGGTGGACATCGGGGATGTGTTGCTCTTGGTTCCCGAAACTAGGGAGTTGGTATCCTATACTACATTGGTACAGGGAAATTTTGCTTTTAAAGAGGTGCCCAAGGGCGAATACCTATTGGAAATCTCCGCCTTGGGATATACCACATTCTCCAATGAATATGCGCTCCATGGTTCGTTGGAAGTGGTAATTCAACTGGAGGAAGAGACCACCGACCTGGAAAATGTCGAAGTGGTGGCATCCAAGAATCCGATTACCAACACCAATGGAAATTTTAAGATTGATGTACAGAATCCTGTTTTTTCAGCCATGGTAGACCCTCTGGAGGTATTGATGAAACTCCCCAATGTTCAGGTTTCACCAAATAGGGAGTCCATTTCGGTCCTTATGAAAGGAACACCCTTAATCTATCTGGGCAATCAAAGAATTAGTTTTGGGGAGTTTGCTGCCTTATCGGTAGACTCCATTGAAAGTATCGAGCTTATCAACAATCCTTCGCCAAAGTATGAAGCTGAGGGGCGGGCGGTGATTTTGATTCAGCTTAGGAAAAATAATGACAAAGGCACCACAGTAACGTTGGGTGAAACACTTTCTTTCAGACAAAACACCAACAACTATATCAGCACCAATGGGAATCATTCCAACGGAAAATGGAACCTTCGGGGAAATCTTAATTACAATACCATTGGCCAATGGGAGAGTAATACCTTTGCATTTGTCATTCCTGCGGAGAATATCCGTTCCGATTATTTGGTGCTCATCCCGGATAACAAGAGGATGCAAATCAATAGTGGACTGGGATTCTATTATCCCATCAACACCAACGACTATATTTCTTTGAATACCATTTTTCGCCGTCAAACCGATGATGCGGGTTTTGAAACCAACACGGTTCTTCAAAGTGGGGGTGAGACTAATGAAATCACGTCTGAAACGGAGAATGATAACCGGAGGGATTATTTTAGTGCCAACTTCAATTTCAACAAAAGGCTTACTGAAAACTTGAACCTTTTTACGGGAATCCAATATTCCTCTTTTGATCAAAAGCTGCTAACGGATATTGCAAACGACTACAATGATGAAGGCTTGGTACTGGACCAAACCAGAAACCAGGATTATAAAATTGAATCCTTGGCGGCCCGTTTGGATTTTGAACAGGTGATTTCCGAAAATTTGCAATTGGATTTCGGGACAAGCTGGAACGAGGCCAAAGCTGATGCGTTCAGTCAGATTGATCAACCTGAATCAGCCAATGAGAACGTTACCAACTACGATTATAAAGAAAGTCTTTATGCCATTTATGCAAATGCGGCATCAAGTTTTGGGGAGAAGTTCAAGTTCAATCTGGGAGCCAGGGTGGAGTATAATCAAGTTGAGGGCCAGCTTGAAAAGGACCTGCAACCTTTGGTTGAACGTGAAAATACCCGGGTTTTTCCCAAAGTGGGCTTGAATTTTACCATAGACAGTACCAAAACTCTTTCGTTAAACTACTCCAGAAACATCAATCGGCCCAATTTTTCCCGAACCAGTTCCGTGAGGGTGTTCATAAACCCCTTTTTGGAAGCAGGGAACAATGTGGATTTGATACCTACGATTACCAATGAAATTTCCACAAATCTTCAGATAGGGAAGACGTCCGTCTTCGGGGGTATCTACACGAATAAGAACCCCAGATATTTTATGATAGGGTACAAAGAAAATGATTCGGCTGCCTTGCTGGCCGAGAATAACCTGGATGAGGAATCGGGGTATTATCTTGGATTGACAGTGCCATTTTTCCATAAAATTTGGTCTTCGACCAATTCAGTGAGCATGACCTACAACAAAATCAAGGATTCATCTGCGATGTTCGCCAAGGCCAAACCCTATCTATACGTCTACACCGATCAACAGTTGAGAGTAATGAAAGATACCATCGTTTCTGTAGGAGGGTATGCTTTGACCCAACGAAAAGAGGGTATCATTGAAAGAAATGGGATGGTAGTGCTGAATGCCTCTGTGACCACCACTTTATTTGAAAAACTGCAATGTGCCCTGCGGTTCAACGATATAACCAAAGCCATGAACTATGGGGAAAGCTATTCCATCAACGGAGTGGAGGCCCATGGAACCTATTACGCAGACGGGCGCGAAATGGCAGTGGCCCTAAAATATAGCTTTGGAGGAACTGCATCCAATACATTTAAAAACAAGGATGTGGATGAGAATCTGGATAGGATCAACTAAAACTCTATCCTTTTGCCAATTTTTCCTCTATTTCTGTAGCAAAGCCTCCACAGAGTTCCAGGGTTTCCTTTACATCATCCAAGGTGGTTCTGGGGTTGATCAAACACATCCGCAATACCACCTGTCCGTGGAGGATGGTGGTGACCAGTAAAGCCTTTCTGGAGGACACCACTTTTTCAGAAATGTACTGGTTGATGCCATCCAGTTCCTTGTCGGTATACCTTTTGGAAATGGGATTGTACCTAAAATTGATGACGGCCAAAGTAGCCGGAAAAACTACTTCCCAACGTTTGCTCTTGCGTAAAATACCCTCTGTGGCCTCGGCAAGCTCAATGTTATAGGTGATGGCATTCCGGAATTCTTTGAGACCAAAGGTCTTTAGAGACATGTAAAACTTGAGTGCCCTAAACCTTCGGGTCAACTGGATACCGTGATCGTAAAAGTTGATTTCAGACGTGTTCCCCTCAATGTCCCTCAAGTATTCAGGCTTTTCGGTAAAGGTGTGGCTCAGATATTTGTGGTTGCGGACCAATAAACAGCCCATTTCATAGGGTTGATAAAACCATTTGTGGGGATCTACAGTAAGCGAATCTGCTTTTTCGATGCCCTTCATCAAAGATTTTCCTGTTTTTGATAAGATAGCCGCTGCGCCGTAAGCGCCATCGATATGAAACCAGATATCTTCCTTTTTACAGATGGCCGCCAACTCGGAAAGGGGGTCTACCGTACCCGTATTGGTAGTCCCCGAAGTGGCGATTAGGCAGAAGGGCATAAGACCTTCCAATCGGTCTTTGGCAATACAGTTCTTGAGTTTGTTTACCGAAAATTTAAACTCACTATCTGTGGGGATGATGCGGATCTGTTCTTTTTTGAACCCCAATACGCGAATGGCCTTGATATTGGAGGAATGGGCTTGGTCCGAGAGATAAATGATCGCTTTGGAAAAATCATCCCCACATTTGATTCTTCGGGCAGTGGTCAGGGCAGTTAGATTGGCCATGGAGCCCCCACTGGTGAAAATACCGCCTCCTTTTTTCTTCGGAAAGCCAAAAATCTTCAGCAACCATTGAATGGTAACGATTTCCAACTCCGCTGCGGCCGGGGAAGCTGCCCATCCCCCAGAGAAAATGTTGTATCCCGTGGCAAGGGCATCGGCCATGGCGCTGATATAGTTGCTGGGACCGGGAACAAAGGAATATGATTTGGGGTGCGACATGAGTGTGCTCTTCGTCATGACCTTTTCCAATACAAAATCAAGTACTTCGGTAGGTTCGGTGCCCATTTCGGGTGCTTCTTCTAAAAAGAGGGAGTCCATTTCTTCCCTTGATCCCAAGGCTACGGGTAATTTTTCCTTTTGGGTATCATGGTGCTCCACTATGGCATCAATAATCTGATAGCCATAGGAGGTCATTTCTTCTTTCGTAAGTTCCAGTTGGGAACGATTCTTCTTCATGAGGTTGCTTTTGTTTCCAACCGTAAAAGTACCATATTTTGTTGTGGAAGCTAGTTTCAAAGGGGGTGGTTTACCTGTGTGGCCATATATTATTGGTCGGATGAAAAGCAAAAAAATAGAGTTATAATTTTTATTATAAGGAATCCTAACTATATTTGTATAGCAATAGTGCTACAACTTAAAATAAATAAAATGAGTAAAGCAATTTTTTATCATGCAGGCTGCCCTGTATGTGTAGGAGCTGAAAGTGAAATCCTTGATTTAGTGGGAATTGAAAACCTGCATATCGTTCATTTAGGTGAAGAAAAAGACCAAATTCCAGTGGCTGAGGATTTTGGTGTTAAATCGGTTCCTGCTTTGGTGACGCCCAACGGGCATGTATTACATATCAACTTTGGAGCTTCTATGGAAGATGTAAAGTCTTAGTCTGAATTTAATAGTTAGGAATCCTAAATTTATAAAAATGAAAATGTTTCGAACGATTATACTTGGTATTGCAGTTTGTGGTTTTATCCATGATTCCATTGCTCAAGAAAGCAATTATGATACCGATGATTTTGCTATCCAGTCCGTACAAATTTCCCATGACCCAGATTTGGGTGTCCTAGTATGGGAAGTAATGGTCAAAGGTCAAGCAGGTAATACGGTGCCCGTGCCAAACGGACAGTTGGATGGTGCACCCGTTTTAGGTTATGTTTTTCCCACAAGTTTGAAATCCACGGATGTTGGTTTTGGAAATACAGATGGGATTGTGGCTTTGGCCCTAACATCGCATCCAGATTTTGACGACACGCCTCTCTGGGACGAAAACAATGATGCCAATTATACCAATGATGGTATTGTTTGGCATCCCCATTGGGTAATTTTGACTGAGGACAAACGTGTACCGGGAGGGTTGTCGGTAAAACAGTTCAAAAAAGCGGATGAAACTGTAGTACTGCCTCCAACCAATCCCGGAATGCCTATGTATATGGATTCACCAGGATATCCTGTGATCACTAAACGGCAAACCATTAAGGTTGTAGTACCCAAATATCGTATGAACAATAGAACGGATTTTAAGTATGATGGTGTAGCCGCTTTCATGAAGGTGAACACGAGCATTGATAACAAGCCCATGCTGGGGGTGTATCAAGTTTTTAGTGTTGCCAGTGGGGACTTGTCACTACCTTATTCTGTTAGATGAATACCATGAAAGTTTCTGTTTGGGATACCTATGTACATCGTATGGATGGGAATACCATGCACTTTGATATTTTAGTGCCCAGTACGTTGCAGGATACCATTACCATTTTTTCCTATGGTAGGGAGTATTTAGAAACCAAACCTTTCGGGACAGGACAATTATCCACTGAAGAATGTAGGTTTTGCCATATACAAGCTGTGCCAGATGAAGTGGCCTTGAAAATCCAAGAAAAAGGATATTATATTATTGAAATGGAAAATTGCACCTAATTTAATTAGGATTGCTAACTTTGCCTGTCGAAAAGCCTTTGGCAGGCATTGTTTTTTATGAAGAAAAGTATTTTTGATACAAAACAGCAGCAGCAAGATGTTTCCAGCAAAATTGTGGCAGGCCTAGAGCGCATTTCCCAAGCTTTTAAAGTATTGTTATGGGAAAAAGCCAAAAGTTTGGGGCTTAGCCCCATTCAAATTCAAATCCTGATTTTTGTGGCCTATCACAAAACAGGCTACAACAATGTTAGTTTTTTGGCCAAGGAATTCAATGTAACAAAGCCAACTATTAGCGATGCCATTAAAGTTTTGGAAAGAAAAGGTCTTATCACAAAGGACCACTCTTCTGAAGATAGTAGGAGTTACTCCATTTTCTTGTCGGACAAGGGAAAGCAAATGGTAGCGCAAACCGAAGATTTTGCCAACCCCTTGGCATCGCAATTGGAGAGCGTATCCAACGGTGAAAAGGAAACGCTGTTCAAGACCTTGGGCAACCTTATTTATCAGTTGAACCAGCAGGGAATCCTAACGGTGCAACGAACTTGTTTTGCCTGTAAATTTTATACAAAAGATGGCACCGGTCACTATTGTCGCTTACTGGAAAGAAAGTTAAGGCATTCCGATATCCGCTTGGATTGTGATGAATTCCAAGAAAAAGCTTAGATCACCTATGCGAAAACAAGATATTGAAAACAGGGAGGATGTTTCAAAATTGGTACACCGTTTCTATGAGAAAGTTCGCGCCGATGCCGAGATAGGACATTTTTTTAATACTACCATTACGGACTGGCCCGAACACATGGAAAAACTGACCGATTTTTGGGAAACCAATTTATTCTTTGTCCAAAAATATAAAGGGAACCCCTTGTTGGTGCATGCTGAGTTGGATAAGGAAAAGGGGTATTCCATAACCGATTATCATTTTGGAATATGGCTACGCCATTGGATAGCTACTTTGGATACGTATTTTATTGGTCCAAATGCGGAGAAGGCCAAGCAGCGGGCCAGAAACATCAGTGTTCGTATGTTCATCACCATTTTTGAACAGCGAAAAAGGGACGGTGTACTCAATCAATCCAAAGATTAGCGGGTAAGTTCGGTGAACAGACTTTCCAGATTTTTGTTCTTTCGGCTAAGTTGCAAGGTTTTTAATTGATTGTCGTGGGCAAAATCAAATACCGCAGGACGCATATCGGTTGAGGTGTTAAAACTGATTTCATAAACAAAACCTCCTACATTCATGACATTGGAAACATTCGGCAGCTGCATAAGCAATTGTTCCTCTACCCGAAAATCAAACTCAACTTCGATAATTTGCTCCTCTGATGTGCGCAGCTCCTCCAACTTCTTATCCGCAACAAGTTTACCTTTGTTGATAATGATGACCCGATCACAAACCGCTTCTACCTCTTTCATGATATGGGTAGACAGGAGAATGGTCTTTTCTTTTCCAATTTCCCGAATCAGTTTTCGAATCTCTATCAATTGATTGGGATCAAGGCCAGTAGTAGGTTCGTCCAAAATCAATACCTCAGGGTTATGGAGCAATGCAGCTGCCAGTCCCACACGTTGACGGTATCCTTTGGAAAGCTGACCAATTTTTTTGTGGGCTTCAGGGCCCAATCCTGTTTGTTCAATAACTTCCTGTACCTTATTCTTGGATACGTGGTATACATCGGCATTAAAGGATAGGTACTCCTTTACATACATTTCCAGATAGAGTGGATTGTGCTCGGGAAGGTATCCTATGCTTTTCTGTACATCGGTTTCCGATTTCAGTATATCGAAACCGTTTACTTCTGCATTTCCGCTGTCTGGTTTATAATAAGTGGTCAAGATGCGCATCATTGTGGATTTTCCCGCACCGTTTGGTCCCAAGAACCCTACAATCTCTCCTTTTTGAATGGAGAAGGAAACATTGTTCAAGGCTTTTTGCGGGCCAAAGCTTTTGGAAACGTTCTGAACAGTGATGGACATGCTTACGTTATTTAAGTCTCAAAAATACATCTTTAGACGTTTCCATAAGATGTAGTAGGCTTTTTTTGAAGCCAGTTTTGTACAATCCGCCCAAACGGGAAAAAATAGAATTTGTCAAAAAATGAAGCTTTTTTTAAATCGAAATGCAACAAAAAATGGTTTTTCGGCAAAAATCGAAAAAAAATGAAGCTTTGCTGTTCGTTTTGGTTTGAATGCCTATATTAGCTGCATATTTATCACGAATGACAACGACGTATTTCTGGAACCGTTTTTATTTTTACTTCTTTTTTCAAGGAGGAACGGGACTATTGTAGATACGCTTAAAGTATATTAACATGATAAAGTCCCGATAAAATCGGGGCTTTTTTTTTGCCATGGGTTTAAAAGTAGCCATTCAGGGAATTAAGGGGTCCAACCACCATCAGGTAGCCAAGGATTTTTTTGGAGACGACATTGAATTATTGGAATGTTTATCCTTTGATGCAATAATTGACCATTTACAAGATGGTACAGCGGACAAAGGGGTTATGGCCATAGAAAATTCCATAGCAGGGTCCATCATACCAAATTATAATTTGGTGTACCACAACAATATGCACATTATTGGAGAACACTATCTGAGCATACACCATAATCTTATGGTACTCAAAGGTGGTTCCATGGAAGATATCAATGAAGTACACTCGCATCCGATGGCTTTATTGCAGTGCAAGGAGTTTTTTAAGGAGTACCCCCAAATAAAACTGGTGGAAAGTGTGGATACGGCGGAAACCGCAAAACGGATCAAGGAAAACCAATTGACCCATATTGCTGCAATAGCACCCAAGATGGCCGCTGAACTTTACGGTTTGGACATTATTGCATCTGAAATCCAGACGATTAAAAATAACGCTACCCGTTTTATCATCTTGAAAAAGAAAAACAAAGTCTTGCCCAAAGAGGAAATCAATAAGGCTTCGCTACGGTTCATTACCGACCATAAAAGAGGAAGTTTGGCCACGGTGTTGAACGTTATGAGTGATTGTAACCTCAACCTCACCAAGATCCAATCCCTTCCGGTCATTGAGACCCCATGGAAGTACGCTTTTTTTGTGGATGTCACTTTTGAGAAGTATGGGCACTTTGCCAAGGCAAAGTCGTTGTTGGATATCATGTCCGAAGATTTTAGGGTCTTGGGCGAATATAAAAATGCATTGTTGATATGATCACCGCAAATAGACTGAATAGTGTTCAGGAATACTACTTCTCAAGAAAATTAAGAGAGGTACGGGAACTTATGGCCCAGGGCAAGCCTATTATAAACATGGGTATTGGAAGTCCTGATTTGGCTCCATCACCAGAGGTGTTGACCACTTTAAGGGATTCCATAACAGACGCTGGTGCGCACCAATACCAAAGTTATCAAGGCTTGCCAGAACTGAGGGCTGCCATTGCAGCGTTCTATCAGCAAAAATTTGGGGTACGTATAGATTCAGCCAATGGGGTTTTGCCTTTGATGGGCTCCAAGGAAGGGATCATGCATATTAGTATGGCATTCTTGAATGTGGGCGATGAGGTGCTCTTGCCCAATCCGGGATACCCTACCTATGGTTCGGTGACCCGATTGGTGGAAGCCGTTCCAAGAACCTACAATCTTTCCGAAGAGAATGGTTGGTTTCCAGACCTAGAGGCACTTTCCAAGGAAGATTTGTCCAAAGTAAAGCTGATGTGGGTAAGTTATCCACACATGCCCACAGGGGCAACGGCCACTTTGGAACAATTGACATCCTTGGTTGATTTTGCCAAGGCGAAAGATATTTTATTGGTCAATGACAATCCTTACAGTTTTGTGTTGTCCAGCAACCCCACCAGTATTTTATCCATAGAAGGGGCCTTGGATTGCACTTTGGAACTGAACAGTTTGAGCAAAACATTCAATATGGCCGGGTGGCGAGTAGGAATGGTGTTGGGAAGTCCGGAGAACATCAATGCGGTGCTCAAAGTAAAGAGCAATATGGACTCCGGTATGTTCTACGGTATTCAAAAAGGGGCCATAGCGGCATTGCAGAGTGGTCCGGAATGGTTCGCGGAATTGGACAAGGTATATACCAAGAGACGAAAGCTCATGTTCCAACTAGCGGATAAATTGGGTTGTAAATATAGCGAAGACGCAGTGGGTATGTTCGTGTGGTGCAAACTACCGGAAGGCGCTCCATCTTCGGAAGCATTTGTGGATGAAGTGTTGTATGACAAAAACATCTTTATTGCTCCAGGTACCATATTTGGGAGCAATGGAGAGGGATATATCCGTTTTTCGCTTTGTGTGAAAGAGGAAAAAATCAAAGAAGCCATAGAAAGATTTTAAGAAATGAACGTAGTCGTCATAGGAATAGGGTTGATCGGAGGTTCTTTTGCCAAAGATGTAAAGCAATTGTTTCCAGAGGCCCATATTATTGGGATTGATAAAAGCGATTCCCATTTGGATGAGGCCTTGGAACTGAACCTTATAGATGAAAAAGGGGATTATGGGGTTTTGGCCTTGGCCGATGTGGTCTATGTGAGCATTCCTGTGAACGCTTTGGTACATGAATTGCCCAAGATTTTGGATGTTGTGGGGGATGAAACGGTTGTTATGGATGCGGGATCCACCAAACGCTTGATTTGCGAATCGGTGGCGGAACACCCCAAGCGGAGAAATTATATGGCATGCCACCCCATTGCGGGAACGGAATTTTCTGGACCTTCCGCAGCTATAAATGGTTTGTACGAAGGAAAGACCAATATTATATGTGAGGTTGAAAAAACGGCCTTCAAGCTTCAGGAAAAGGCATTGGACATTTTTCAAAAGATGCAAATGCGCATTCGGTACATGAATCCAGAGGCCCATGACAAGCATATTGCCTATGTATCGCATTTGTCACATATCAGCTCATTTATGTTGGGAAAAACGGTAATTGAGAAAGAAAAGAACGAACGCGATATTTTTGACATGGCGGGAAGTGGTTTTGAGAGCACGGTGCGTTTGGCCAAAAGTTCCCCGGACATGTGGACCCCCATTTTTGAGCAGAATAGGGACAATGTGGTCGAAACTTTGGAGGAGTACATCCAAAACCTTGAAAATTTTAAACAACTTCTGTTGGACCAAGATTATGATAAGGTGTATACAGAGATGAGCGATACGAATAAGATAAAACAAATATTAAAAGGAATTCCACTCACAAAAAACAGAACATAGTATGGAAAACAGTAAGCAAATGAGGAAATGGTTGGATGACATGAACCTGTCGCATCCCTTGGTCATTGCAGGACCCTGCAGTGCCGAAACCGAAGAGCAGGTGCTTAAGATAGCACATGAGCTTAAGGATACGGATGTAAACTACTTTCGTTCCGGTATTTGGAAACCAAGAACCCGGCCCGGAAATTTTGAGGGCGTAGGTGCCATTGGCCTCAAGTGGTTGCAAAAAGTAAAGGAGGAAACGGGTTTAAAAACGGCTACCGAAGTGGCCAACAAAGCCCATGTGGACTTGGCCTTGGAACATGACATTGACCTGCTTTGGATAGGAGCACGATCTACCGTGAGTCCGTTCATTGTACAGGAGATTGCAGATGCCCTCAAAGGAACCGATAAGATTGTATTGGTGAAAAATCCTGTAAACCCTGATCTTTCACTTTGGTTGGGAGCTGTAGAGCGTTTATACTCTGCGGATATTAAAAAGTTGGGGGTAATCCACCGTGGATTTTCAACCTACGAAAAAACCAAGTACCGAAACATTCCGGAATGGCAGTTGGCAATAGAACTACAGACCAAGTTTCCAGATTTGCCCATCATTAACGACCCTAGCCATATTACAGGTAAGCGGGATATGATTTTTGATGTATCGCAAACCGCTTTGGATTTGAATTTTGATGGGTTGATCATTGAGACCCATTGTGATCCAGACAATGCATGGAGTGATGCAGCTCAGCAGGTAACACCCAAAACATTGATACAAATCATGAAAGACTTGCGCATCAGAAAAGAAACCGATGAGGAGGCAGAGTACAACAATAATTTGAGCAACCTGAGAGCGCAAATAGATATATTGGATAATCAATTGATTGACCTTTTGGGTAAGCGTATGAAGGTATCCGATGGTATTGGCGAATTAAAAAAGCAGAAAAACGTTGCTGTATTGCAAAGCAACCGTTGGAATGCCATTTTGGGCAATATGATCTTGGAAGGCGAGCAACGTGGATTGAGCGAGGAGTTTGTGTTGAGAATGTTCAAGGCCATTCACCAAGAATCCATTAATCACCAAGAGAAGATTATCAATTCTTAAGGTGAAAAGTGTACAAATGAATATGAAAAAGGCCCAACATTTGTTGGGCCTTTTCTTTAAAGGAATAGTTCTTGGGAATTATTTCCTAAAGATGTATCGGGTAATGAAGATACCTTGGCCATCGCCTTTTCCTCCTTCACTTTCCACACCACTTACTACAAAAGCAAGCTCCCATCCATTGGCAATCATATCATTGATCATGGAAGTGATCATGGCATCATTGGCGGCAATGTTCTGGAAACGGATACCACCTAGGTTGTAGAAGTTCAATAATTTGGTCTCCTCAAAATTCTTTACACGGATATCACTTCTATCCGATTTGTTCCTAGTGTTGTCCTCTTCCGTTTGTACACTGGTGTATTCCCTATAATCCTTATCCTCAAGGGCATTGATGATTCTAGATCTACCCAAACCATTGGGTACGATGGATTCTACACTGGTGATTACCTTGTATTCTTGGGCATTCATGGAGAATAACGAAGCAAGGGCAATCGCAGCGGTAAAAAAGATTTTTTTCATAATGGTTACGTTATTGATTGTTAAAACTGTAAACAAAGATATACGTACAAGAACAAGGATTATTGTTTCTTTGCAGAGAAATATGAACAAATAGTGAAAGGAACTGTCTATAAATCCACTGGAAGTTGGTACACCGTGAAGGCGGAGGATGGTCTTTTTCACGAATGTAGAATAAAGGGTAAGTTCCGTACTCAAGGCATAAAAAGTACCAATCCTATTGCCGTAGGTGACCAGGTTACATTTTCTTTGGAAAACATTGGGGATGAAGCAGTGGGGGTTATTTCTGAGATAGGCGAAAGAAAGAACTATATCATTCGGAAATCGGTAAAACTTTCCAAGCAGACCCACATCATAGCAACAAATCTTGACCAAGTTTTTTTGTTGGTCACGCTGAACAATCCTACTACTTTCACCAGTTTTATAGATCGATTTCTGGTCACTGCTGAAGCATATGACATCCCCGTAGTGCTATTGTTCAATAAGATGGATGTGTATGATGATGATGAGACTGTGGAGGTAAGTTATTTGGTGAATCTATATAGGCAGATTGGATATACATGTCTGGAGATTGCTGCCAAGGAAGGGAAGAACGTGGACCAAGTAAAGAATTTGATGATAGATAGGACGAGTATGTTCGCGGGTCATTCCGGCGTAGGAAAGTCAACATTGGTAAATGCCTTGGAACCCGGACTTCACTTGAAGACGGCAGAAATTTCGGAGCAACACTTACAAGGGCAGCATACCACCACTTTTGCTGAAATGTACGATTTGTCATTTGGTGCTAGGATCATAGATACTCCAGGAATCAAAGGATTTGGTATAGTGGATATGGAACCGGATGAAATAGGGGATTATTTTCCTGAATTCTTTGAGTTGAAATCAGAGTGCAAGTTCAATAATTGCCTTCATATGGACGAACCCAAATGCGCTATAAAAGAAGCGTTGGAAAACAATGAAATTGCTTGGAGCAGATATAGGAGCTATGTGCAAATGATTACTGGGGAGGAAGATACATATAGAGAAAGATAATGAGAGCAGTTATACAGCGAGTATCCAAAGCAAGTGTTACCGTGGAAGGGGAAAAGATATCCAGTATTGGCCAAGGCCTTCTGATACTATTGGGGATTGAAGATGAGGATGGAAAAGAGGATGTTGAATGGTTGTCAAAAAAAGTGGCCAACCTTCGTATTTTTAATGATGAGGACGATGTGATGAACCTGTCTGTATTGGATGTTGGGGGAGATGTCATCGTGGTCAGTCAATTTACCTTGCACGCCCTGACCAAAAAAGGAAATAGGCCATCCTACATTAAAGCTTCAAAACCCGATGTGGCCATTCCAATCTATGAAGAGTTTGTTGAAAAAATGGAGAAAGAACTTGGTAAGGAAGTGGGTACGGGTATCTTCGGTGCCGACATGAAAGTAGAACTCTTGAACGATGGTCCTGTGACTATAATTATCGATACCAAAAACAGGGAATAGCGGTTTTTTGTCGATTTAGTTTTTTGTTTTTGTAAGAAATTGGTCATATTGCTGTTATTAAATAACCGACCAATCTTACAATGCGAATATTTCCAGTATGTCTCCTGATCCTTAGCGTCCATTTTTCATTTTCCCAGAATTACAGCTATCATACTATTCCTGAAGAGCTTATGGAGAATGCCAATGCAGTGGGTCGACTTGACGAGATGGATATCCGCATTGATGCTATGGATAAGATGACCTATTCGGCAAAACAGGTGGTTACGGTACTGAACAAATCTGGTGACGCCTTTGCTCGAACAAGAGCATTTTATGATAAGGAGAAGAAAATCAAGAAAATTGAGGCCGTGGTCTATGATGCCTCGGGGAATGAAATTCAACGGATCAAGCGCAGAGATTTTAGCGATATAGCCGCAGTAGATGGCTTTTCCCTCTATTTGGACGATAGATTACTATATTACAGATATGTGCCCGTTCAATACCCATATACATTGGAATTTAGTTATGAGATTGAAACCTCTGATACCGGCATTTTGCCTCCATGGTATTTTTTATCGGGATATGGTATCAGCGTAGAGCAAAGTAGCTATGCTATCAGTTACCTTTCCAATGATTTAAAACCCATTATTGAGGAGGAAAATCTTTCCGATATTGTTTTTGAAAAGAATGAGAACCAAGGAACAATAAGCTATACTGGGACAAATATCCCAGCCATGGTTGCTGAAAGCCTAAGCCCATCGTTTAATGCAATCTGTCCTAAATTGTCGGTTCGATTGCCCAACTTTCACTACAAAGGGTTCAATGCCAAGGTGGGCAACTGGAAAGATTTGGGGCTCTGGATACAAAAAGAGCTTTTAGCAGGTCGTACAAACTTGGAGGACGCTACCATACAAAAAGTAAAAGAACTTGTACAAGGGGTGGATGATGATATTGAGAAGGCAAAGATTGTCTACCAGTACATGCAGGACAATACCAGATATATTAGTGTGCAGATTGGAATAGGGGGCTTTCAACCTATAAGCGCCATTGAGGTGGATAGGGTGAAATATGGGGATTGTAAGGGACTTTCAAATTATACAATGGCTTTGCTGAAAGCAGTTGGGGTAGAATCGTACTATGTTGTGGTTGAGGCTGGAGGTACCAAGGTTGACTTTAAAGAGGGTTTTGCCGATCTATCGCAAGGCAACCATGCTATTGTGGCCATCCCTTACAAAGGAGAATATTTTTGGATAGATTGTACATCCCAGGTACACCCCTTTGGGTTTATAGGCGATTTTACAGACGATAGAAAGGTTTTGGTAGTAAAACCCGACGGTGGTGAAATTGTAACTACCACGTCCTATTTAAATGAGCAAAACCTTAAGAAAATTCGTTCCACTTATAAAATTCTTGAAGATCTTTCCCTTGAAGCCAAGGTTACAATTGAGACCATGGGAGTGCGCTATGATGATCATTTTGGATTGGAGCGAGACAAAAAGGAAGATGTCATTGAATATTACAAAAAGTTTTGGGGGAACATCAATGGATTAAGCGTAACAGGTTACAGCTTTGCAAATAATAGAGAAGATGTAGTTTTTACTGAAGAAATTCAGCTAAAAGCACATGATTTTGTTTCTAAAAATGGGGAGGATTATTTACTCACTTTAAATCCGTTGGACAACAATTCTTTTGTGCCGCCCAGATATCGAAACAGAAAGCAATCATTTGTTATACAGAGAGGGTATTTGGATGAGGATGAATTTATCATTCAGTTACCCCAAAATTTTTCTTTCACTTTTTTGCCAGAGAAGCATACCGAAGAAACCAGATTTGGAACATACGAATTAGAGGTTCATAAAAAGAGTGATACGGAGTTGTTGTATAAAAGGAAACTACTCATAAAAAAAGGACATTACCCAAAAGAGGACTACAACAAGTATAGATCCTTTAGAAGGAACGTTGCCAAGTTAGATAACCAAAAAATTGTTTTAAAACGTAGAGACTTATGATTCGAATACTTACGATACTGATTGCCTTGGTTTCTGTCCATATGCAAGGACAAGACTTAAAATTTGGAAAAGTATCCAAAGAAGAACTTTTGGAAACCACCTATGCCAAAGATACTTCAGCTCCCGCTGCTTATCTGTTAAAAAAGCGGCAATCTTACTATACCTACAATAGTGCAATAGGACTCGAACTTGTGACGGAGGTGCATGAACGGATAAAAATCTATAATGCTGACGGATTTGATTATGCCACAAAGGCAATTAATCTTTATGAGAGCGGTGCCAGCGATGAAAAGGCAACTTCAATAAAAGGCTATACCTATACACTGGAGGGAGATAAAGTAATTGAGACAAAACTAGATAAAGGGAGCATCTTCAAGTCGAAACAATCCAAAAACAGGAACCAAGTAAAATTTACCATGCCCAACGTGAAAGCAGGTTCCGTTGTGGAGTATCAATATAAGATAACTTCGCCTTTTGTGCAAAGTATAGATGAATTTGTATTTCAGCATTTTGTTCCCATTAAAAGGTTGGAAGCCGAAATGAGAATTCCAGAATATTTTAAGTTCAACCAAAGACAAAAAGGGTTTCTTCTTCTGGCGCCAAAAGTAGATCAAAATAGGGATGCAAGCTTGGGTATGGAGGTGACAAAGGTTTCTTATAACCTACAGGATATACCCGCTTTAAAGAATGAAAGCTTTGTATCCAACATAATCAATTTCAGGTCTGGAGTTACTTTTGAGATAAAATCCTTGGAAATCCCCGGATCCACCTATGATGTTTATTCCAAAACATGGGATGATGTGGCAAAGACAGTTTACGAGTACAGTTCTTTTGGAGACGAAATGAAAAAAAGCAATTATTTTGAAGAAGAACTAAATATGGTCTTGCAGGGAGCAAGTGACCCACATGAAAAGGCCAAAAGGATATTGGCATTTGTTAAGGAGAAGGTCAAATGGAACTCCTTTGTGGGATACACTTCGGACGAGGGCACCAAAAAGGCGTACAAAGAAGGAACAGGAAACTGTGCCGACATAAACCTAATGTTGGTATCAATGCTCAACCATGCCAATGTTCCTGCATATCCTGTCTTGGTGAGCACGCGGGACAATGGTATTCCACTTTTCCCAACCCTGCAGGGGTATAACTACGTGATAGCTGTCAGCAAAATAAATGGGGAATATCATTTGTTTGATGCGACCAATGCCTTTAGTACCATGGATATATTGCCTACCAGGACATTGAATTGGTATGGAAGAATGATTTCTGAAAATGGGAATTCTGAAGAAATTGACCTGATGCCCAAGAAAAGCTCTATGGATGCCATAACTATGACGGTTGAACTTAATGAAGACGGATCTATGGAGGCCAAGTGTAGGCAACAGTATACCAATCACAACGCACTTGTTTTTAGAAACCGATATAACAAAGGAACAGAGGAATCGTTTCTTGGGAATTTGGAAAAAGAAATGGGGGATATTGAAATTTCTGAGTACAATATGCAGAACAATCTAAATTTGGATAAACCGATAGTGCAGAATTTTAACTTTTACAAAGAAGACGCATTTGAATCCATTTCAGGGAAATTATATCTCTCTCCCATGTTTCACCTTGCCATGGGTGAGAATCCGTTCAAATCAGAAAAAAGGGAATATCCGATAGATTATGGATTTCCTTGGGAAGATAAATACTTGATTACCATAAATATTCCAGAAGGATATAAAGTAGAGCACTTGCCAGAGCCCTTTGCCATGGTACTCCCAGATAATTTGGGGCAATTTAAATACAACATTTCCACTAATCAAAACTTTATTAATGTTCGTGTGGAAATGAGAATGAATACAGCTATTTTTCCTCCAAGTTATTATTTGGGACTGAAGGAATTTTATCGGCAAGTGGTTGAAAAAGAGTCGGAGAAGGTGGTTTTGTCAAGAATTTGATTAGAACACGTAAATATTTAGAACCAAAGCTACTTGGTGCTGGAAAAATTACAAGATTAGTCCAGAGCGTATTAAATTTGTGCAAGAATATTTGGTAACCTAAACAACATCATTGTGAATATACAGAACGCCCAACTAGCCGTAGACGAATGGATCAAGAACCATGGGGTTCGTTATTTTAATGAGCTCACCAATATGGCCCAACTTACGGAAGAAGTAGGGGAGGTGGCCCGGATTATTGCCCGACGCTATGGGGAACAGAGCGAAAAAGAATCTGACAAGGCCAAGGATCTTGGAGAAGAATTGGCCGACGTGCTTTTTGTAGTACTTTGCTTGGCCAACCAAACTGGAATAGATCTTCAAGAAGCTTTTGATAAAAAACTGGAGTTAAAGACCAAGCGGGATCACGATCGTCATCAAAACAACAAAAAGCTTAAATAAAGTTGCGTGGCTAAACGGCCATTAGGTACGTTTTTTCTAGCTTTGGAGATTCATTCAAACCAAAGCAGTTTTGAGACTTCAACTTAGCACCCCACAAGACAGAAAACTTCAAAAAACCATTCAGATTACAGGTTCTAAAAGCGAGACCAACCGATCTTTGTTGCTTCAGGCCCTTTTTCCCAATGTAAGGATTGAAAACCTTTCCAATTCTGATGACGGTGAAGTCATGCAAAAAGGGTTGAAGAAGGTTAGTGGGGAAGTGGATATCCACCATGCAGGCACCGCAATGCGGTTTTTAACGGGCTATTTTGCTTCGCAAGAAGGCAAAGAAGTCATATTGACAGGTTCCCAGCGTATGCAGGAACGTCCCATAAAAGTTTTGGTAGAAGCTCTGAGAAGTCTGGGGGCGAGTATTGAATATGTGAAGGAAGAAGGATATCCTCCCATAAAAATATCTGGGAAAAAATTGGAAAAGGACAAGGTTTCCTTGCCGGCCAACATCAGTAGTCAGTACATTTCATCCCTGCTTTTGATTGCACCCAGCCTAAAAAATGGATTGGAATTGAATCTTGTGGGAAAGATCACTTCCGTGCCCTACATCAAAATGACCTTGTCTCTTTTGGAACAGATAGGTGTCACCACGTCCTTTGAAGGAAACACGATTAAGGTAGAACCAAAAGATATGGTTCAGGATACCACTCTTGTGGTGGAATCGGACTGGAGTTCGGCCAGTTATTTTTACAGCATTGTGGCGCTTTGTGAAGTGGGGACGAAAATCCAATTGTCGTCCTACAAAAAGAACTCACTCCAAGGTGATAGTGTTATGGCTAAAATCTATAAAGATTTTGGGGTGGAGACTACCTTTGGTGACCATACCATTACCTTGACAAAAACCTCGGATGAAATCCCTCAACATGTAGAATACGATCTGTCCAATGCGCCCGATACAGCCCAAACCATATCTGTTACTTGTTTGGGGTTGGGAATGGGTTGCCATCTTACGGGATTGCATACCCTCCCCATAAAAGAGACCGACCGTTTGGCTGCCATGCAAACCGAACTGTCCAAGTTTGGTGCAAAAGTGGATATTGATGCCGAGAGCCTAACATTGCAACCTACATCAAGTCTGAAATCGGGTGTGGCGGTAGATACGTACAACGATCACAGAATGGCCATGGCCTTTGGTCCCTTGGCGGTTAAAACTTCCTTTAAGGTCAATGATGCCGAGGTGGTTTCCAAATCCTATCCAGATTTTTGGAACGACCTAGGCACCCTAGGTTTTGAGGTTGCCGAACTGTAATGGGCATTTAATCACCAAATTACTTGACATCCCCTATGGTGAGGTTGTATATTTGCCGCTCTTAAAAAAATCGAAAAAAAGCTTAAATGAAATTATCAAACTTCAACTTTGAACTACCCAAGGAATTATTGGCCGAATATCCTGCTGAAAACAGGGATGAATCCAAACTGATGGTAGTTCATAGGGACACTGGAAAAATTGAACACAAAATGTTTAAGGACCTGATCGATTATTTTGATGAAGGTGATGTAATGGTCCTGAACAATACCAAGGTCTTTCCTGCACGACTTTATGGAAACAAAGAGAAGACCGGTGCCCGTATTGAAGTTTTTTTGCTCAGAGAGCTTAATCAAGAACAAAGGTTGTGGGATGTTCTGGTAGACCCGGCCAGGAAAATCCGAATTGGGAACAAACTTTATTTTGGCGAGGATGAAAGTTTGGTGGCAGAGGTCATCGACAATACAACTTCCAGAGGGAGAACGTTGCGCTTTTTGTATGATGGTTCCTATACCGATTTCAGGAGAAAACTCCGTGAATTGGGAGAAACACCACTTCCCAAATACATCAAAAGAAATGTTGAGCCAGAGGATGAGGAAAGATACCAGACCATCTATGCCAAATATGAAGGAGCCGTTGCGGCCCCTACAGCCGGATTGCACTTTTCCAAGCACTTGTTGAAACGTTTGGAAATCAAGGGAATCGATTTTGCCGAAGTGACCCTTCACGTTGGTCTGGGAACCTTCAACCCGGTTGAGGTGGAGGATTTGTCCAAGCACAAAATGGACAGCGAGGAGTTGGTCATCGATGAAAAAGCTACCGAAGTGGTAAATTCGGCCAAGGACGACAAGAGAAAAGTCTGTGCCGTGGGGACTACGGTAATGCGGGCCTTGGAGAGTGCGGTTTCATCTGAGCACACGCTCAATACTTTTGAGGGATGGACCAACAAGTTCATTTTCCCCCCTTACGATTTTAGTATAGCCAATTGCATGATCACCAACTTCCATTTGCCAAAGTCGACCTTGTTGATGATGGTATCTGCGTTTGCAGGTCATGACCTGATAAAGAAAGCATACAAGCAGGCCATTTTGGAAGGGTACCGTTTTTACTCTTACGGAGATGCCATGCTTATCCTTTAGGATAAAACTTAAAATAGATAAGAATCCCGTTTGGTTCAACAACCAGCGGGATTTTTTTCTTGATTATCTTTAAACTGTGGAAACAAAGAAGAAAGACATACGGGCCTTGACCAAGGAACAACTGCGGAATTTTTTCGTGGAACGTGGCGATAAAGCTTTCCGGGGCAATCAGGTGTATGAGTGGCTCTGGCAGAAATCGGCGCACACCTTTGAGGCCATGACCAATGTTTCCAAAGAAACCCGGCAAATGCTGGAAGAGCACTTTGTGATCAATCACATCAGGGTAGACCAAATGCAACGAAGCTCGGACGGAACCATAAAAAATGCGGTGCGCCTCCATGATGGCTTGATTGTGGAATCAGTACTTATTCCTACGGAAACCCGAACCACAGCCTGTGTATCCAGTCAGGTAGGATGTAGTTTGGACTGTAGGTTCTGTGCTACGGCACGGATGAAGCGCATGCGCAACCTCAATCCGGATGAGATTTACGACCAAGTGGTGGCTATAGATAATGAAAGTCGATTGTATTTTGATCGACCCCTGAGCAATATTGTCTTTATGGGAATGGGAGAACCACTTATGAACTACAACAATGTGTTGAAGGCCATAGACATGATTACTTCACCTGAAGGATTGGGCATGTCCCCAAAAAGAATTACGGTTTCCACATCGGGGGTTCCCAAGATGATTAAGAAAATGGCTGATGAGGAGGTGAAGTTTGGCTTGGCGGTTTCCCTGCATTCCGCCATTGATGAGGTTCGAACTTCCATAATGCCCTTCAATGCCACATTTTCTTTGGCCGATTTAAGAGAGGCTTTGGAATATTGGTACGGTAAGACCAAAAGTAGGATTACCTATGAGTATGTGGTCTGGGAGGGAATTAACGATACCCAAGAAGCTGCCGATGCCTTGGTCAAGTTTTGCAGGTTCGCCCCGTCTAAAGTCAACCTGATTGAATACAACCCCATTGATGATGGCGAATTTCAACAAGCTTCAAGTGCCGCAGTGGATATGTACCAGCGTACCTTGGAGAAAAATGGAATTACCGTTACTGTACGCCGGTCCAGAGGAAAGGATATTGATGCCGCTTGTGGGCAGTTGGCCAATAAGCAATAATCAATTAACAATGGCCAATTTTCAGTAAACTATATTTTTTCACCCTTCACCCTTCACCCTTCACCCTTCACCCTTCACCCTTCACCTTTTACCCAAACCCAAGTTCAATACTCAAGCTCAATGTTCAAAGTTGAAGAAGCGACCACCCAATAACGATGAACTAAAAACCATTAACCATACGCAACCAATCATCGAGCATTTGGTTCATCTGTCCTAAAACTTACATCATCCTATGACCAACTCTCGCATTTTCGCTACTTTTAGGGTTTTAAAATAAATTAGCCAAACCCAACGCGTTGAAAATCGTTTCTCAGATTAGGGAGCCTATTGAAGACGAAATGGAACTTTTTGAGGAGAAGTTTCTGAAATCCATGTCGTCCAAAGTAGCTTTGTTCAATAGGATTACCTATTACATTGTTAACCGAAAGGGCAAGCAGATGCGGCCCATGTTCGTGTTTCTTACCGCTAAATTGCTCAATGGCGAAGTCAATGAAAGGACCTATTGTGGTGCATCCATCATTGAGTTGATCCATACGGCCAGTTTGGTCCATGATGATGTGGTGGACGATAGCAATAAAAGGCGTGGGTTTTTCTCCATCAATGCCTTATGGAAGAACAAAATTGCCGTTTTGGTAGGCGATTTCCTGTTTTCTAAAGGACTTTTGGTGGCCTTGGAAAACAAGGATTACGATTTGTTGCATATTATTTCCAATGCGGTTCGGGATATGAGTGAAGGAGAGCTTTTACAAATTGAGAAAGCTCGACTTTTGGATATTACAGAAGAGGTTTATTACGATATCATACGGCAAAAGACGGCCACCTTGATCGCGGCTTGCTGCAGTATGGGAGCCTGTTCCGTCCGCCCCGATTCCGAAGAGGTGGAAACTTTCCGAAAGTTTGGGGAGTTATGTGGAATGGCGTTCCAGATAAAAGATGATCTCTTTGATTACGGTGCGGAAAAAATTGGAAAACCCACAGGTATCGATATCAAGGAACAAAAAATGACCCTTCCTTTAATCTATGCGCTTAATCAAAGTAATAAGGAGAAAAAAAGTTGGCTGATCAATTCCATCAAAAAACACAACAAGGATAAGAAAAGGGTAAAAGAAGTCATCGCCTACGTGAAGGAAATGGGCGGTCTGGAATATGCCGTGGAAAAAATGTTGGAGTTTAAGGACCAAGCCCTTGCTTTGTTGGACAATTACCCTGATTCAGACTACAAAGCATCCCTTACTCTGATGGTGAACTACGTGGTAGATCGTAAAAAGTAGTGTTCGTATCAGAGGACAAGTTCAAGCTCAAACTCAAATTCATTCAGTTGTCAGTTCGAGCGCAGTCGAGAATGATAAAAATAAGCTTTACACGATTTTCCAAGAGCCTCTATCTTGAAGAAATCAATGCTTGTTCCATCTCTGGGGTAAACTCTTCTTTGTAATAGATCCGTTTGCAGTGCGAGCACTCTACATAACTGGTATTGTTTATGGTAAAAACGGAAATCCAAAATATATGGGCTTTATTGGATTGCTGAACAGCTGTAAGAGTTCCTGTTTGCTGACAATGTGTACAGGTAACATTCCTTAATATTTTGGTCTCTTTTTTTCCAGGTTTTGTTCCGAAGAAAAGAATCATACAATACATTTTACACCGCAAAGATACCACGTTTGCATTACTCGTTAATCAGTCGTTCAATTTCATTTTTTAACGATTCTTCACGCCAACCTGCCTTATAACCCGAATCAACAATGAACACCTTTATATCTGCCTGATATTCCCTTTCCACAAAGAAAATGGCAAAGTCGGCCTGGTACTCCCTATCCGTAAAAAACCAACGCCCTTCATTACCACTTGCTTTGTAGTCCCGATCTACTTTATAAACCAAAAGATCGGCTTTATATTCTTGGTCAACTTCGACCACTGTTATGTCTGCCTTGTATTCAGCGTTGGTTTGGAACACCTTTTGGGCCTGTAGATCTTGGTTGATTAGTATGAATATGAGAATTGGAATCGTATTTTTCATGATAAACTGTTTTCTGGGGATGACCTGAAAAGAAAATCAAATACCTTACCAAATAAAATAAAACTACGCTTTTAAATATTTTCTACATTCGCACACATTTTGAAAAAAGTTGAAAGCCTATCATAGTATAGAGAATTGGTTGTCCTGGATGGATGATATCTCTGATAAGGATTATGTGATTATTGATCATTTTCTTCGGGATGATCTCTATGCCGAAATCCGGTCTTTTTTTCTTGATAAGCTTCCTGTTTTTAAGGAGGCCGGCATTGGCACGGATATGGACAAGCATGTTGACAATAATGTTCGGGGCGATTTTACCTATTGGTTGGATAGAAAAAGAGATGCCAATATCCAAGAACTTTGGAACCTGGTCGATGAGGTGATTCACATGTTCAACCGCTATTGTTTTTTAAGTCTTTCCGGATACGAATTCCATTTGGCCCACTATCCATCCGGGGGACATTACGATAAGCATTTAGATCAATTTGAAAATCGGAATAACCGGATGATCTCCGTGGTGATCTATCTCAATGAAGGTTGGCAAAAAGGAGATGGGGGTGAACTGGAAATTTTTGAAAACGACAATGAATCGTTTTTAGTGGAGCCCATTGCGGGCAGATGTGTCATGTTTAAAAGCGCCAAGGTGCCCCACGCCGTACTGGAAGCCCATAAAAGTAGGTTTAGTTTAACCGGATGGTTATTGTACCAGCCCTCTGCTCTTGGTCAGTTTTTTGGATAGGGCTTATTGTCTATTGGAAGGAATTTTTTGGATCAAATCCACATTTTGATTGTGTTCTGCACTGTTGGACATAACCATGGTGCCCAGCACACCATCGTTGGCCTTAATGGCAAAAACCGTGGCTTGGTCACTAGGGTTGGTCATGCCTTCAAAACGATACGAAGCCAAGATGATAAGCTCGTTGGGCTGGTATTCTTTTTTGGAATATAGTGCCCTGATACAATCGTCTTCAGCCTCAAAATCTTCTTTGTACCCTTCTTGACTCAAGGTATTCACAGCCTCGGAGAGAGTGTCAAAATGGTAATGTTTCATGACGGTTTATAAATATGAAAGTAGTGTTTTAGGGTTCATTGGGAACACAGAGGTTACCTGATACTTATAAGATACGAAATCTTTGGGCGCAATTCATCGAAAAATTGTTTTTTAGCTACCTTTAAAGGCTGCAAAGAGTAATTCCATTGATTTCAAAAACCACCATAGATCAGGTATATGAAACTTCCCGGGTAGAGGAAGTGATTGGGGATTTTGTACAGTTGAAGAAATCAGGGTCCAATTTTAAGGGATTGAGCCCCTTTACGGATGAACGCACCCCAAGTTTTATGGTCAGTCCCGTAAAGCAAATTTGGAAAGATTTCAGTAGTGGCAAAGGGGGCAATGTGGTGGCCTTTCTCATGGAGCACGAACATTTTACCTACCCTGAAGCCATTAAGTACTTGGCCAAAAAATATAATATTGAAATAGAGGAGACCGAGCAGACCGATGAACAAAAAGAACAGGCCAATGAACGGGAGAGCATGTATCTGGTCTCGGAATACGCACAAAAATATTTTACCAAAACCCTTTGGGAAAGTGAACCAGGAAAAGCCATAGGGCTCAGCTATTTTAAGGAGCGCGGTTTTACCGATGAGACCATAAGGAAGTTTGGACTGGGATATAGTTTGGATGAGTGGGAGGCTTTTACAAAGTCGGCCATGGAAGAAGGTTATCAATTGGAATTTCTGGAAAAAACTGGACTCACCATTGTTAAGGAGCAGACTGGCGGAGAAACCAAGAAGTTCGATAGATTCAAGGGAAGGGTGATGTTTCCCATACACTCCATGAGTGGCCGGGTATTGGGATTTGGCGGTCGTATTCTTACCAGCGATAAAAAGGCGGCCAAGTACCTCAATTCGCCAGAAAGCGAGATTTATCACAAGAGCAAGGTACTTTACGGGATATACTTTGCCAAGCAGGCCATAGCCAAGGAAGACAATTGTTTTTTGGTTGAAGGCTATACCGATGTCATCCAGATGTACCAGCGGGGTGTTGAAAATGTGGTGTCCTCCAGTGGAACTGCCCTTACGCCGGAACAGATTCGATTGATCAATAGGCTTACCAAGAACATTACCGTACTTTTTGATGGCGATGCGGCAGGTTTGCGCGCATCTCTGCGAGGCATAGACCTTATTTTGGAACAGGGCATGAATGTTAAGGTCTGCACCTTTCCTGATGGTGAAGACCCTGATAGTTTTGCAAAGAACAATACCTATGAGGATTTGGTGCTCTATTTGGAGGAGAATGGCAAGGATTTTATCCAGTTTAAGGCTTCCATTTTAACAAAAGAAGCGGCCAACGATCCTATAAAACGGGCCGATACAGTTCGGGATATTGTAAACAGTATCAGTAAGATACCAGACCGTATCAAAAAAGAAATCTATATTCAGGAGTGTGCCAAAATAATGGCGATTTCCGAAGCTGTGCTCTACAATACCTTGGCCCAGATTGATAAGAAATTGGCGACGGAGGTAAATAAAGCATACAAACAGGAACAGAAAGCCTTTGAAGTGGTTAAAAATGACCCTGTGGTCGAAAAGGTCGATGTTCAATATGAACTGGAGCGCAAGATTATTGAGATGCTACTGCTCTACGGAAACCAGAAGCAAGAGTTTGAGGACTTGGTGTTGAAAGAGAACGAAGAAGGAGAGCTGGTTCTAGAGCCTGAAATTATAGAGGCCAAAGTGTATGAAAAAGTCTATTTGGACCTTCAGGAAGATGAAATTGAACTTACCAACGAACAGTTTAGAGCCATTTACTACAAACTCATTGAAAGTTTGAATGAGAATGAGGATTTTGCAGTGAATACCTTTTTGTCTGAATTGGACCAAGATATCATTTCCGAAGTATCCTCCATTTTAATGGAAGAGGAACAGTACACCTTGCACGATTGGGAACGAAAGGACATCTATCCGAAAGAAAAACAAACCGGAGTGGCACAGCTCGTAGGTGAAACCATTTTGACCTTGCGATGCAACCTAATCAAAAACCGGATTCAAAAACTGCAGGAGCATACTGAGGGCAACAATGGGGACAATAGTGAGGTTTTAGAGGAAATCATGAACTACCTGCAATTGAACAAGTTGTTGAACGCCAAATTGAATAGGGTGTTGTCCTAAACAGAAAATCCTGGACAAATGCCCAGGATTTACCAGCTTTAGTTTGTTTGGGTTGGTTATTTAATAAAGTTCTAAAGCTTTAGCTTGTTGCAGTAGATCCACCAAGTTGTCCACATTTAACTTTTTCATTAAACGGGCCTTGTAGGTGCTTACTGTTTTTTCATTTAGATTGAGCCCTTCGGCTACCTCTTTGTTACGTTTTCCACTGGCCAAAAGCTTTAATACTTCCACCTCTCTGGAGGATAGCTTTCTAAAGAACCTACGTGGTTTTTGTGTGCCTTCATCAAAAGCAAGGCGTTGGGCCAATTCATTGGTGATGAACATGTTGCCTTCGCTTACTTTTTTCACTGCAGAGATGATGTAATCCAAATCGGCTGTTTTTGACAGGTAGCCAAATGCTCCGGCACGTATGGTGCTAAGGGCATATACATCTTCTGATTGTCCACTGTACATGAGTGTCTTAATGTCAGGGAACTCCAACTTCATTTTCCTCAAGGTGGCAATTCCGTTAATTTCAGGAATGTCCATTTCCAACATCACCACATCTGGGGTAACCTTGGCGAGGGCCTCAAATAATTCAGATGTTGTAGAAACATCGGCAATGATTTCAATATCTTGGCTGGATTCAAGCACTTGTTTGATGCCAAGCCTAACAATCGGGTGATTGTCGGCAATCAATACTTTTATCATTCGGTTTGAGTTTAGTCCAATTATTTGGTTAGTTAGTGACTTATTTACCTACACGGTATGGCAGGCAAGATAACAATTTGATGACGTAAAACTGTAATTTTTTTCTTAAAACCATAGAATTTCTATGGTTTTTTTCGTCTTAAATTGGGTTTTCTTGGTCAAAAGGTCACTTTAATTGTTCTGGAATCTCACAAATAGGTATGGGAATCATCTTGTGCTTGTTGGCCGTATTGAATCTTTCATAAATGGAGAAAACTTCTTTTTCCCTACCAGAGAAATCAGCTGCAATTTTTCCTTGGTCATCCATTTTCATGGCCCACTCCAATTCTGGATAAGAGGCCCCAATTTGATCTTCGTCGGTACGGCTATCTCCCCATAGGCCATCCGTGGGAGCGGCATCCATAATATCTTGGTTTACTCCAAGTACCCGCCCCAACTCATAGACCTCTGTTTTTAAGAGGTCGGCAATTGGGCTCAGGTCAACCCCACCATCACCGTATTTGGTATAGAAGCCAACACCAAAATCCTCAACTTTGTTACCTGTTCCGGCCACAAGGTATCCTTCTAAAGCAGCAAAGTAGTATAAGGTGGTCATGCGTAGGCGTGCACGCGTGTTGGCAAGGGACATAAACCTTTCCTCTTCGTTTTCAACCTTTGGGAAGGCAGCTACCAGACTGTCAAAGACAGGGGTCAGGTTTACAGGTTGACGAGATACATTGGAAAAATTTTCCATGAGCCAGTCAATATGCCGATCTGCACGGGTCACCTGATTTTCACCTTGGTGAATAGGCATCTCCAAACACAAAAGGTCAAGCCCGGTTTTGGCGCATAGGGTAGAGGTCACAGCTGAGTCTATTCCACCAGAAACACCAATTACAAAACCCTTGCATTTGGCATTAGTGGCATATTCCCTGAGCCAATTTACTATATGGTCTATTACCTTTTCTGTTTGCATATCGTACTAATTAGATTCAATAAATTACCTTTGTGCCCTGTAAATTTAAACCCTGCTACCTTAAAAATGAAGTGCTTGCCTAAATACTTTCTTTTTTACATTTTGTGTGGTTCTCTTTTATTAACGTTGGGATGCAAGGAAACCGATAAGCGTGAGGAGGAAATTGCCAATATTCCCATTGATCTTGAAGTGTTTCGGTTTGATCGTGAGTTTGCAGAAGCAAAGCCCCTGGATATCCCAAAGTTAAAATCCAAATATCCATATTTGTTCCCAGCGCAGTTTTCGGACAGCATATGGGTGGCCAAGTTGACCGATACCCTTCAAGTTGAACTTTCAGGGGAAGTGGATAAGGCATTTGGAAGTTTTGAGCAGGAAGCCGAGAGCTTGGAATCCCTTTTTAAACACATTAAATATTATTTTCCCAATGTTGTGGTGCCTAAAGTAGTGACCCTTACTTCAGATGTACGCTACAATGACCGTATTATCCTCACAGATACCCTTTTGTTGGTAGGATTGGACAATTATTTGGGACAGGACCATCATTTTTATGAAGGCATCCAACGCTACATTTCGGCAGGATTGGATAAACAGTACTTGGCCTCGGATGTAGCCAGTGCCTTTGCCAAGAAAGTGCTCAACTATCCCAGAAATAGAAGCTTTCTTTCGAGAATGGTGTATTATGGCAAGGAACTATATCTAAAGGATAGATTGCTTCCAGCCAATACGGATGCACAAAAAATTGGATATACCCAAGACCAAATGGATTGGGCCACGGCAAATGAAGAACAGATGTGGCGGTATTTTGTAGAGCGCGAACTGCTCTATAGTACCGACTCCCAATTGGATAGAAAGTTTTTGGACCCGGCACCCTTTTCCAAATTTGGTCTAGAACTGGACAATGAATCCCCAGGGCGATTGGGTCGCTACATGGGATGGCAGATTGTGAGGGCCTTTATGGAAAACAATTCTGTTGGTCTCCAACAACTTTTGGATATGCCGGCCGACGAACTATTGAAAAAATCAAATTACAAACCCAGAAAATAAATGGCAGTAGAACATACTTCGGAAATAAAATTAACGGTAGGATTGGATGAGAACAGGGTTCCCGAAGAGCTCAGATGGTCGGCACAGGATGGCGGTATAGAAAATGAGGAGGCCAAAGCCATGATGCTGTCCGTTTGGGACAGTAAGAACAAAGAGTCCTTAAAGATTGATCTTTGGACCAAGGATATGCCGGTGGATGAAATGAAGCTGTTTTTCCATCAAACCTTGATGACCATGGCGGATACTTTTATGAAAGCTACCCAAGATGAAAAAATGACGGCGACTATGAAGGATTTTTGTGATTATTTCGCCGAGAAAATGGAGTTGAAATAGGAATTATTCACTCAGAGGTTGATCGTATCGGTTAAATTTTGCTTTTTCTTCTCCCAAAAGGTCAAGATGACGTTCCACCTTATCTTTTGTAGGTTTTTGTAGAAAAAGATAGAAAATCAAAAAGGCGGCAATAATCAAGTGGGCAAGGTTTTGGGTATTTTGGAAAATCACGATGCTGAACAAGGCAGGACCTTCCAGAAAAGCATATTTGATGATACTGGCAGTTTGAAACCGAGCCAGTTTTTGGCGTAGACCAAGGTCTTTTGGAATGCTGCCGATCATTTTCTTGAAAATAAAACCTCCCAGAAAAATACCGGTGATGGCTATGAGGGGAATGATAGCCAAAAACACATCTCCCGAATCTGAAAAATCCAAATGGGGATTTTGCACCTGGGTGTAAAAGAAGATGCCCAAAACTACTGGGCCGGCCATGATACCCATGTGCAAAAAGGATAAGGTTTTGATAAAGCTATTGGGGGTGATAGAGGTGGCGGTGTTTTTCATAACTTGGTTTGTTGTATAAAGAAACACAAAATACCGACAAATGTGAAGACCTGCAATTTTTCAGGTGCATTGGAATCTAAACTATGAAAAGCGAAATGCCAAGACTTTTGTTGGTCTACAATGCCGATTCAGGCACCCGAAATGCCATTTTGGACAGCATGCACAAGGTGTTTAGTCCGTCTACCTATGAGTGCAACCTCTGCGACATCACCTATGGCTTGGTTTCAGAGAACAGGGTCTGGAAAAAATTCCGAAAGGAGAGAGGTGGGCAATTAGAGTTTTTACATAAAAACGAGTTCAAAAAGCAATATGCCAGTAAGTTTGGGGCCAAGTTCACATTTCCCATTGTCTTGTTGGAAAGCCAAATGGATTTGGAAGTGTTTATTGCCACGGATGAACTGAACCAGCTTCAAACGGCCCGTGAGTTGGTCGCCTTGGTGGAGCAACGCATAAAAAACGCCCCTTTAAAGGGGCGTGGTTAAGTGGTCTTGTAAATTATCCTATGGCTTCAAGAGCCATGGGGACTTCCATCAATAGTACCCTGCTATCTGTTAGGGCGGTAAGGTCAAAAGAATTGGTTTCCCATAGACCAAAGCCATCGCGTTTCTCCAACCGCTGTCCGTTGATTTCAACTTCACCTTCCAAAACAAAGACGTAAACACCATTCCCCTCCTTTTTTAAAGTATAGGTATCCGAGGAATTGGGTTCAAATCTCCCCAAATGGAACCAAGCGTCTTGGTGTGCCCAAACGCCATCGTCTTTAGGGTTGGGTGAAAGCACTTGATAGAAAGCATTCTCCTTGGCGATATCCCGAATGGAAATTTGGTCGTATCGGGGCTCCACATTTCGTTTGTTGGGAAATACCCAGATTTGGAGAAACTTCACGTCCCTGTCATCATTTTTATTGTATTCGCTATGAAAAATCCCGGTTCCGGCACTCATTATCTGTACATCGCCCTCTTTGATGGTAGTGGTGTTCCCCATACTGTCCTTGTGCTCCAAATCGCCTTCCAAGGGAATGGAAATGATCTCCATGTTGTCATGGGGGTGGGTGCCGAAGCCCTTTCCGGCCGCAACCTGATCATCGTTCAAAACACGGAGTACTCCAAAATGCATCCGCTCTGGATTTTGGTAGCCTGCAAAGCTAAATGTATGGTGACTGTTGAGCCAACCGTGGTCGGCGTGGCCTCTTGTGGCTGCTTTGTGCAATACGGTTTTCATGGTGTTAACCTTCTTGATTTATTAAATACTCAGTTATCCAAAATAAGTCGTAAAAGGCAAAGTTGACTTACAGAACTTGCATAAGGAGAATGGATGGAAACGGCTATGAATTGTTACTGAAAAAATCCTGATTGATTTGATCAATGAATCCCAACAGTTCCTCACGTCCCATCCGGTTTGAAGATGAGGTGGTAAAATGTGGAGGGACTTCTTCCCATGCGCTGTCCAGTAACTTTTGGAGATAAGTGTTGGCCTGTTTCTCTATCACATTGGGTTTAAGCTTGTCCGCTTTGGTGAAAATTATGGCAAAAGGAATCTGATTGGTTCCCAGCCATTCCATAAACTCAAGGTCAATGGGTTGGGGGTCGTGTCGAATGTCCACCAAAACAAAACCACAGACCAGCTGTTTTCTTTTCTGAAAATATTCGGTAATATACTTTTGAAAGGTCTTTTTGTCCTTTTTGGAGACCCTTGCATAGCCATATCCGGGCAAATCCACCAAAAACCAATTGTTGTTGATCTTAAAGTGGTTGATGAGTTGTGTCTTTCCGGGTTTCCCTGAAGTTTTGGCCAAGCCTTTGCGGTCTACCAACATGTTGATCAAGGACGATTTTCCAACATTGGACCGTCCAATAAAGGCATATTCGGGCAACGGTTCATTGGGGCACTTGGCCACACTGGAGTTGCTCATGATAAATTCCGCAGAAGTAATTTTCATGCTTAGAAGTTACGCTTTTTCAACCAAGCCTCAAGAATGCGGTTAAAGTCCTCTGGATGTTCCATCATGGGGGCATGCCCACATTTTTCAATCCAAAACAGGTCGGAGTCGGGTAGTAGCTCATGGAATTCCTTGGCTACGTTGGGAGGGGTTACCGTATCGTTTTCACCCCAGATAATACAGGTGGGTGTGTCCATATGGGGAAGGTCCTTGGACATGTTATGTCGAATGGCGCTTTTGGCAATGGCAAGGGTCTTTACCAATTTCATGCGGTCGTTCACCGTGGCGAACACTTCGTCCACAATTTCCTTGGTGGCCACTTCGGGGTCATAGAAGACATCTTGGGCCTTCTTTTTTATAAACTCGTAATCGCCACGTTTCGGGTAACCATCGCCCATGGCACTCTCATAGAGACCGGAGCTGCCTGTGATGACCAGCGCCTTGACCATTTCAGGGTACATTTTGGTGTGCAATAAACCAATATGTCCCCCAAGGGAATTTCCCAATAAAATTACATCCTTAAGCTTTTTGAACTCGATGAACTCCTCCAAAAACTTGGCAAAGTTCTTTACCGTGGTTTTAAGCAGGGGCATTTCATAAATGGGAAGTTCGGGAATCAATACCTGATAGCCCTTTGACGGAAAATAGTCGGATACACCTTGGAAGTTGCTCAACCCCCCCATGAGACCATGTAGGATGATCATAGGGGTGCCTTCACCCATTTCTATGTATCGGTATTTGCCATCCTTGATTATATGCTCTTCCATCAATAGTCAGTTGGTCGAGGGGCAAATATAGGCATTTCATATAACACAAAATCCAGGTTATGTTATCTCTAAATCATGTTTTTTTAATTCAAGCACTAGCTGAAGACCTAAGGTGCATTTTTATTGGGAGTGCATTTGGGTGCAAATTGTGGGCTTTTAATCAAAAAGTGGGGAATTTATTAACAAAAGTGTCTTTAAGTGGAGAAATGTGGAAATAAAATCAATATATTTGAGTTGTATTAAGTAACCAATTGATTTCTAGTGACCCATATCATCGGACAACATGATTGTAAAGCAGATTCAAAAGGAAGGGTTTTACTGCCTATTTCCTTGAAGAATCAGCTATTGCCTGTTTTGAAGGATGGGTTTGTCATCAAGCGATCTGTTTTTCAGCAATGTTTGGAATTGTATCCCAAGCAGGAATTTGATGTTTTGATGCAGAAAGTTATGAAGAAGAGCAAGATCAACCGTAAGTACGATGCCTTCGTGAGGAACTTCGTGGCGGGTATGAAAGAAGTGGCAATTGATGGGGATTCGGGAAGGTTGCAGATACCCAAAAACTTGGTGGACTACGCCGGAATTGAAAAAGAAGTTGTGCTCAATGCGGTTTTCGATAAGATAGAGATTTGGGATAAGGACAAGTACGAAAAAGTCTTGGCCGAGGGTGAGAAGGATTATGCCGATCTAGCGGAAGAGATCTTTGCAGACGATGAGTAGTCCGTACCATAATCCAGTGCTGTTGCACGAGTCGGTGGACGGATTGAACATAAAGCATGATGGGGTGTATGTGGATGTCACCTTTGGTGGTGGCGGACACTCCAAGGAAATATTGAAAAGACTGGGAGAGGAAGGGAAGTTGTTTGCATTTGATCAAGATGAGGATGCCCTGCAGAATGCCATTGATGATGAAAGGTTTCAATTGATCAATCAGAACTTTCGGTACCTCAAGCAGTTTTTAAAGTTCTATGGCATTCGGAAAGTTGATGGAATCTTGGCAGACTTCGGGGTTTCCTCCCATCAGTTTGATGAGGCTGAACGCGGTTTCTCCATTCGTTTCAATGCAGATTTGGATATGCGGATGAACCGGAACAGCGAGTTGTCGGCATACGAGGTGGTCAATACCTATTCTCCTGAAGATTTAGCATCGGTACTGTTTCAATATGGCGAATTGCGAAATGCAAAGGCCATTGCAAAAACTATTGAGGTATCCCGGTCTGTTGCCCCGATAAAGACCACGGATGAATTAAAAGGTGTCTTGAGTCGGTTTCTGCCCAAGATGAAAGAAAATAAAATCCTGGCCCAAATTTATCAGGCCATCCGGATTGAAGTCAATCAAGAAATAGAGGTGCTCAAGGAGTTTTTGTTGCAAGTGCCCGATATGTTGGAAAAAGGAGGAAGGTTGAGTATGATCAGTTATCACTCCTTGGAAGATAGATTGGTGAAACGCTTCATCAGAGCGGGAAAGTTTGAAGGAGAACCTGAAAAGGATTTTTATGGGAATATAGAGGTTCCCTTAAAAAAAGTGGGAGGACTCATTGTGCCATCAGCAGAAGAAATAGCAAGGAACAATAGGGCGAGAAGTGCAAAACTCCGCATAGCGGAAAGAATATAGGGGACACGATGAGAAAAGGTTTGTTGGACATATTAAAAGGAAAGTTCTTGGTAAGCGGTGATGCTCCCAAGAACTGGTTGTTTTTACTGTTTGCATCTTTTCTGGCTGCCTTGATGATTTCAAGTAGCCATAATGCTGATAAAAAGGTACTGGAAATAGCTGCTTTGAACGAAGAAGTGCGAAAACTTCGGAGTGAATTTGTGGAAGGCCGCTCCCACGTACAACAATTAAAATTGGAGTCCACTTTAAGAAAAACCGTGGCGGAAAAAGGGCTTGTGCCCTCCGAGAACCCACCGAGAAAGATTAAAGTTAAATCAACAGAATAAGACCAGTGGCCATTACTGAAAAAAATATCATGAACAGATTGTACCTCGTTGCCGGGGGACTTTGTGTATTGGCCATTGCCGTGGTGGTGAAGTTGGTAGATATCCAAATGGTGAAAGGGGAGGAGTATAAAGAACTTGCTTTGAGCAAGACTGAAAAAATGTTCACCATAGAACCCAACCGAGGAAATCTATATTCAGAAGATGGGAGTCTGTTGGCGGCATCTGTGCCTAAATATGAGATTCGGTTTGATGCCAAAACAGTTTCTGAAGAAAATTTTCAGAACAATGTGGCTGCACTCTCCGACTCATTGGGAAAATTATTCGATAGGCCATCTTCCTACTATAGGCAATTGTTCAGGAAGGCAAGGGCCAACGGCAACCGTTATAAATTGGTGGCCCGCAATGTAGATTATCTGGATTATGTACGCATAAAGCAATTCCCTTTGTTCAAATTGGGGCCATACAAAGGTGGATTTGTGGAGACACATCGAGTTGTTCGGGAGTATCCTTTGGGCAAAATGGCGGCCAGAAGTATTGGCTATGAAAGGGTGGATGAAAATGGATACTATACCCGTGTGGGACTGGATGGTGCTTTTGGAGAGCCGTATTTGAGAGGAAAAGAAGGCAAGCGTTTGAAGCAAAAAATTGCCAAGGGTCAATGGAAACCCGTTGGTTTGGACAATATAGTGGAGCCTCAAGATGGATTGGATGTAGTTTCTACGATTGATATCAACATTCAGGATATTGCCCACCATGAACTTTTGGCCCAGTTGGAAAAATATAAAGCAGACCACGGTTGTGTGGTGGTTATGGAAACCAAAACGGGAGAAGTTAAGGCCATTTCAAACCTTGGTCGCACTTCCGAAGGAAAATATTACGAAAAACTAAATTATGCCATTGGAGAGTCCCATGAACCGGGCTCTACTTTTAAATTGATGTCCTTGGTGGCAGCTTTGGAGGACAAGGTCATAGATACCAGTACGGTAATCGATACGGAAAAAGGAAGGTATCGTATTTATGATGGGGTGGTAAGGGATTCCAAATGGGGAGGTTATGGTAAGATATCTACCGCCAAAGCCTTTGCAGTTTCATCAAACACCGCATTTGCCAAAATCATCAATGAAAATTACAAAGAGCAGCCCGAAAAGTTCGTGAACCGCCTGATGAATATGGGACTTCATAAAAAATTGGGAGTTCCCATCAAAGGAGAAGGTGCGCCAGTAATTAGATACCCTGGGGATAAAGGGTGGTCTGGAATTTCTTTGGGATGGATGTCCTACGGATATGAAGTGTCCTTAACTCCTTTACAGACCTTGGCCTTTTATAATGCCATTGCAAATGACGGCGAAATGGTAAAACCAAGACTGATCAAGGAAGTAAGGGAAGGAAGTAAGGTAATCAAGAGGTTTGATAGACAAGTGTTGAATCCATCCATCTGTTCCGAAGAGACCGTGGTGAAAATGCAACAACTCATGAAGGATGTGGTCGAGAAAGATTATGGAACAGGGCATAAACTGTACTCCAAAAACTTTTCCATGGCCGGAAAGACGGGAACCTGTCAGAAAAACTATGAAGCCAAAGACCCAGATAAACTGGCCTATATCTCAACGTTTGCAGGATATTTTCCGGCAGAAAATCCAAAATATTCCTGTATTGTGATCATTCACGAGCCCGATAAGAGTGTTGGGTATTATGGTGCAGATGTGTCAGGACCAGTGTTTAAGTCGATGGCACAAAAAATACATGCAATTTCTCCATTGGTAGATGAGGTGGATGAGAATATCCCAGATCATAAAATACTGGATGAAAAATACCAACAGTATTACGCCCAAGCACAAAAAAAATACAGCACCATACCCAATGTGAAGGGAATGAGTGGGATGGACGCAGTTTCCTTATTGGAAAATTTGGGACTGGAAGTGGAGGTACATGGCAATGGAAAGGTGAAAGGGCAATCCATTGAGCAAGGCACAGATATCAAGCAAGTTAAAAAAATAGTACTCGAACTTTCATGAAGTTGTTGAAGGACATATTATATGGAGTAAGCCTTTCAGCGGTAAGTGGCGACACCAACGTATTGGTGAACCAAATCCATTTTGACTCTAGGAAGGTAGAAATGGATGATGTCTTTGTGGCGGTTAGGGGAACCATTACAGATGGCCATGAGTATATCCAGAAAGCAGTTGATTCAGGAGCAAAAGCCATCGTGTGTGAGGAGCTTCCAGAGTTATTGATCAATGGGGTCACTTATAGTAAGGTGTCTGATTGCAATAGTGCATTGGCCATCATGGCTGCCAATTTTTTTGATAACCCTTCCAAAAACCTAAAGTTGGTAGGGGTAACGGGTACCAATGGAAAGACCACGGTAAGTACTTTGCTGTATAATTTGTTCAAAAAAGCGGGATTCAAGGTAGGGCTTATTTCCACTATCAAAGTTATGGTGGACGATACCGAGCATGCTACAAGCCACACTACGCCAGATGTGATTACCATTAATAAGTATCTATCCCAGATGAATAGTATTGGTGTGGAGTTCTGTTTTATGGAAGTCAGCTCTCATGGTATCCATCAAAAAAGAGCTGAAGGACTCCATTTTGCAGGTGCCATTTTCACCAATCTTTCACATGATCATTTGGATTACCATAAAACCTTTGCTGAATATCGGGATACCAAGAAAAAATTGTTCGATGGCCTTCCAAAGAGTGCCTTCGCATTGGTGAATATTGATGATAAGAATGGGTTGGTCATGTTACAGAATACCAAGGCCAAAAAATATACCTACGCCTTAAAATCCTATGCAGATTATAGGGCCCAGATTTTGGAAAAACAGTTCAATGGGCAGTTGTTGAAACTGGAAGACAATGAACTGTGGTCCAAATTAATAGGGGATTTCAATGCCTACAATCTGTTGGCCATTTATGCCACTGCGGATATTTTGGGCTTGGAAAGAATAGAAACCTTGCGCTTGATGAGCGAGTTGGAAAATGTGGATGGAAGGTTTCAATACTACATATCAAAAAATAAAATAACGGCAATTGTTGATTATGCCCATACTCCGGACGCACTAAAAAATGTGTTGATTACGATCAATGCATTGAGGACTGGAAATGAAAACGTCATCACCGTAGTGGGGTGTGGTGGTGACCGTGATAAGTCTAAGCGTCCGGTTATGGGTCATATCGCATCCGAAATGAGCAATCAGGCCATTTTTACCTCGGACAATCCGAGAACGGAATCCCCAGAGGCCATCATTGCCGATATGGAATCTGGGGTTGAGGCCCAGAACACCAAAAAAATACTGTCCATTGAAAACCGGAGACAGGCCATAAGAACGGCTTGCAAGCTTGCGGTGGCCAACGATATAATCCTTGTGGCCGGAAAAGGACACGAAACCTATCAGGAGACCAATGGTGTCAGGGTAGATTTTGATGATTTTAAAGAAGTTAAAGAGGCTTTGGATAGCCAAAATTAGTTTGTAGTCCATGCTATATTATTTGTTTGAATACTTAGAGAAACAATACCAACTGCCAGGAGCAGGACTTTTTCAGTTCTACACTTTTCGTGCGGCCATGTCGGTCTTGCTCTCTCTTTTGATAGCAATGGTCTATGGAAAACGCATTATTCTGTTTCTTCAAAAACAACAAATTGGGGAGACCGTCCGTGATTTAGGATTGGAAGGCCAGAAGCAAAAGGCCGGAACACCAACCATGGGAGGGGTTATCATCATAATTTCAACCCTGCTTCCTGTGTTGCTGTTTGCCGATATCAAGAACATCTATATCATCCTATTGATTGTTACCACCGTTTGGATGGGCATTATTGGCTTTGTGGATGATTACATCAAAATATTCAAAAAAGACAAGAAAGGACTTAAGGGAAGATTTAAGGTCATAGGCCAAGTGGTGTTGGGATTGATTGTAGGTACGGTCCTTTATTTTCATCCAGGAGTGACCATTAAAGAAAAAGACACTACCCAAATCAATGAGAATTTTAGAGTGGAAAAGGTGTTTGGTGAAGAAACCAAGGCGGTCCGTACCAATGTCCCCTTTTTCAAAGACAATGAATTGGATTATGCAGATTTGATTACATGGGCGGGTGAAGGTATGGAGCAATATGCCTGGATCATATTTATTCCGGTTGTGATTCTTATCGTTACGGCAGTGTCCAATGGAGCCAACCTAACTGATGGAATAGATGGGTTGGCGGCAGGGTCTTCGGCCATCATTGTACTAACCCTCGGGATTTTTGCCTGGGTTTCAGGCAATGTGCAATTCTCCAACTACTTGGATATTTTCTATTTGCCTAGGGCAGGGGAGTTGGTCGTGTTCATCGCGGCATTCGTAGGGGCCTTGGTCGGGTTTTTATGGTACAACGCCTATCCGGCACAAGTGTTTATGGGAGATACGGGAAGCCTCACCATTGGTGGGGTCATTGCCGTAATTGCCATCATAGTGCGAAAAGAACTGTTGATTCCCATTTTGTGCGGAATCTTCTTTGCCGAATCCCTATCGGTCATGTTGCAGGTAGGATATTTTAAGCATACGAAGCGGAAATATGGTGAGGGAAAACGCATATTCCTGATGGCGCCCTTGCACCATCACTATCAGAAAAAAATGTATCACGAGAGCAAAATAGTCACCCGGTTTTGGATTATAGGGATTTTGCTCGCCATCGTGACCATTGTCACCTTAAAGATTCGATAAATGGGTCGTTTGGTGATATTGGGTGGAGGAGAAAGTGGTGTGGGAACCGCCATTTTGGGAAAACAAAAAGGATTTGAAGTCTTTGTTTCGGATAAAGGCGAAATAAAGGAAACCTATAAAAAAGTTCTTGAACATTTTGAGATTGAATGGGAGTCGGGCCAGCATACCGAAGCCAAAATCCTGAATGCCGATATGGTCATGAAAAGCCCTGGGATTCCGGACAAGGTGCCCTTGGTGAAACAATTGGTGGCAAAAGGGATTCCGGTGATTTCGGAGATTGAATTCGCTTCAAAATATACGGATGCGACCTTAATTGGAATCACGGGAAGCAATGGAAAGACCACTACCACCATGATGACCTACCATCTCTTGAAAGAAGGAGGGTTGAACGTAGGCATGGCTGGAAACATTGGGGATAGCTATGCTAAAATGGTGGCCGAAAAGGATTATGGTCAGTATGTGTTGGAGATCAGCAGTTTTCAACTGGATGGAATCGTGGACTTTAAACCCCATATTGCCGTAATCACCAATATAACCCCCGACCATTTGGACCGATATGATTATCAATTTGAAAATTATATCGCCTCCAAATTCCGCATCGCCATGAATCAGGATGAAAAAGATTATCTGATTTATGATGCAGATGATGAAGTGATTGGAGATTGGCTTAAAAAGAACTCCGTTCGATCCAAATTGGTTCCATTTTCCTTAAAAAGGAAAGTAGAGGAAGGAGCTTGGTTGGAAGATAAAACGATACACATAAAATTAGAACATAAAACCTTGGAGATGAG
Source organism: Flagellimonas alvinocaridis (assembly GCF_004916895.1). Lineage (GTDB taxonomy): Bacteria > Bacteroidota > Bacteroidia > Flavobacteriales > Flavobacteriaceae > Flagellimonas > Flagellimonas alvinocaridis. Next base: position 184,609 of record NZ_SNTZ01000004.1, on the reverse strand, counting down.
TACAGATATTTTGGCCTTGGAAGGGCAACACAATGTAAAGAACACCATGGCCGCCAGCATGGCTGCCCTATTGGTAAAAGTGAGGAAGGAGACTATACGTCAGAGTATCCAGTCGTTCCAAGGGGTGCCCCACCGGTTGGAGAAGGTGTTGAAGATCAATCATGTGGAATACATCAACGACTCCAAGGCCACCAATGTGAATGCCACCTACTATGCCCTTGATGGCATAAAGCGGCCCATTGTTTGGATCGTAGGTGGAGTGGACAAGGGCAACGATTATTCCGAATTGATGCCTTTGGTCCGGGAAAAGGTGAAGGCCATTGTCTGTTTGGGAATGGACAACTCCAAGCTGAAGTCGGCTTTTGGCAATGTCATTGATCTTATGGTGGAGACCTACTCCATGGAAGAGGCCGTAAAGGTGGCCTATAAGATTGCTGAGCGTGGAGATGCCGTGTTGTTGTCTCCGGCCTGTGCCAGTTTCGATTTGTTTGAAAATTATGAAGATCGAGGAAATCAATTCAAGGAAACCGTAAAAAACCTGTAAACCGTGAAAACCGTGTTCAAAAATTTGAAAGGAGATAAAGCCATTTGGGGTGTAGTGGCCCTGTTGGCCCTTTTCTCATTTTTGCCGGTTTATAGTGCCAGTACCAATTTGGTATATGTAAATGGCGATGGAACCACCTTTGGTCACTTGGTAAAGCATGCCGTGTTGTTGTTTTTGGGATTTGGTATTATTTATGGAGTGCATCGCGTGCCAACACACTATTTCAAAGGACTTTCCATTATCGCCATGCCTATTGTATTGATTCTGTTGGGCTACACGCTTACAGTGGAGACTGAAATTGGAGGAGTTACCGCAAATCGCTGGATTAAGATACCGTTCGTTGGGGTCAATTTCCAGACATCGACCTTGGCGTCGGTGGTGCTTATGATTTGGATTGCGAGATACTTAACTAAGATTAAGGACACCAAAATAACTTTTAAGGAAAGTATTCTACCCTTGTGGTTGCCCACAGCCTTGGTGGTATTGTTGATACTGCCCGAAAACTTTTCAACCGCGGCCATCATCTGTTTTTTGGTGTTGGTGCTGTGTTTTTTAGGCGGATATCCCCTAAAATATTTGTTTGCCATGGTGGGCACTGGAATCGTACTGGCGGGAATGTTCCTTTTTGTGCTGTTCAAGGCTCCCGAAGCCTTGCCGCAACGGGCAGGCACATGGAAATCCAGGATTGAGACTTTTATGCATCCTGAAAAGGCGGATAAAGATGATTTGCATCAGTTGACCTTGGCACAGATTGCCATTGCAGAAGGTGGAGTTGTGGGCAAAGGCGCAGGTAAAAGTGTTATGAAGAACATGCTGTCTCAGAGTACTTCGGATTTCATTTTTGCCATCATTATTGAAGAATATGGACTGTTGGGAGGTGGAGCTTTGTTGTTTTTCTATTTGTTGCTATTGTTTAGGATAGTGGTGGTGGCCCATTCGGCCAAGACGGTGTTTTCAAAATTGCTGGTGATAGGCGTTGGATTGCCCATTGTTTTTCAGGCCTTTATCAATATGGCCGTAGTGGTACAGTTGTTTCCGGTAACGGGTCAGCCCTTGCCCCTGATTAGTATGGGGGGTACGTCCATTTGGATGACCTGTATGGCGATTGGCATAGTGTTGAGTGCAAGCAACAAGAAAGAGAACTTAGAGGAGCAATCCTATGATATAGATGAGACCAACCCTTTAGAAGTATTGAGTGGACAGATATAGGTTTATACTTTCTGGAGGAGGAACGGGCGGCCACATTTATCCGGCCATAGCCATAGCCAATGAGCTAAAAAAAAGGCATCCCAATGCGGAATTTTTGTTCGTGGGTGCCAAGGATAAAATGGAAATGGAAAAAGTGCCGCAGGCCGGATACGAAATTAAAGGCTTGTGGATAAGTGGAATACAGAGGAAACTGACATTGAAGAATCTCATGTTTCCCTTTAAACTGATAAGTAGTTTGTTGACAGCACGCAAAATAGTGAAGCAATTTAAACCCCATGTGGCCATAGGTACTGGGGGGTTTGCGAGCGGACCATTGTTAAGAATGGCTGAAAGCTCAGGTGTTCCCTGTGTGTTGCAAGAACAGAATTCCTTCGCGGGGATCACCAACAAACTATTGGCAGGGAAGGCCAAAAAAATATGCGTTGCCTACGATGGCATGGAGCGGTTTTTTCCAAAGGAAAAGATTGTGAAGACCGGGAACCCCATCCGAATGGATTTGGTGGATTTAAAATCAACCAAAGATGAAGCTGGTACTTTCTTTGGATTGGACGCCCAGAAAAAAACGGTTTTGGTGCTGGGGGGCAGTTTAGGTGCGCGTCGCATCAATCAATTGATTGAAAAGGAACTCGGTTTCTTTGAAAAAAGAGGGTTGCAGGTACTCTGGCAATGCGGGAAGTTGTACTATGAGGAGTATAAAAAGTACGATTCCGATAGAGTTAAAGTGTTGGCTTTTGTCAATCGGATGGATTTGGCCTACACCATGGGAGATGTTATCATTTCCCGGGCGGGTGCCGGTTCAGTATCAGAGCTATGCTTGGTAGGAAAACCGGTGGTCTTTATTCCATCGCCCAATGTGGCTGAGGACCATCAGACCCAAAATGCAAAGGCGTTGGCGGCAAAAGATGCGGCCATCATGCTCAAAGAGGATGAACTGGATAGCACATTTGAAAACGCATTCTCGGGTCTGTTGGATTCAGAAGAAATGCAGCTAAAACTGGGGATCAATATTAAAAAATTGGCCATGCCAAAGGCTACGGAAAATATTGTTGATGAAATTGAAAAGTTGTTGAAGAAGTGAGATTGCAATTGAAAGAACAAATAAATAAAGTATGTCACCTCGAGCGGAGTCGAGAGGTAATTGCTGTTCTCTACTGCGCTCGAACTGACAAATTTGAAAAATGAATGTAAAGGATATCCATAGCGTCTATTTTATCGGAATCGGAGGTATAGGTATGTCCGCCTTGGCCCGATATTTCCACTTTATTGGAAAGGATGTGGCCGGATACGATCGTACATCCACCCCTATTACCGACGGATTGGTGGAAAAAGGTATTCCTGTGCATTTTGAGGACAACGTAGAGGTTATCCCTGAAAACTTCAAGCAAAAAGGGACTCTTGTGGTGTATACCCCTGCGGTGCCCAAAAGTCATTCGGAGCTGCAGTTTTACAAAAACAATGGCTTTGAGATTAAAAAGCGCTCCGAAGTATTGGGAATCATTACCAAGGATACTTTTTGCCTAGCGGTTGCAGGTACACACGGAAAGACCACCACATCCTGCATTTTAGCTCATTTACTACGGGAATGTGGCTTGCCCTTTACGGCATTTTTGGGAGGTGTTTCTGAAGACTTTGACAGCAATTTTGTGTTGGACGGAACCGAATATTCTGTGGTGGAAGCCGATGAATTTGACCGTTCCTTTTTACAATTGTTCCCCAATGTGGCCTGTATAACTTCCATGGATGCCGATCATTTGGATATTTATGGGACCAAGGAACAGCTGGAAGATTCTTTTAGGACATTCGCAGGTCAAATTAAAACGGGTGGAAGGCTCTTTGTCCGTCAAGGACTTCCTATGGAAGGAACTACCTACGGAATTGAAGATGGGTCGGATTATTGTATAGAGAATATCAGGACAGAACAAGGTAGTTATTTATTCAGCTTGTTGACGCCTTCTGAAGTTATTGAGAACGTAACATTCAATAAACCGGGAAGGCACAATCTGCTTAATGCTTTGGCTGCTTTTGCCATGGCGGCACAGACAGGTTGTTCGCCACAACAGTTGGCCAAGGCATTGGAAAGTTTTAAGGGAGTGCAACGAAGATTTTCCTATCAGATAAAAGAAAAAGACTTTGTTTTTATAGATGATTATGCGCACCATCCAACAGAAATCGATGCTGTTCACCAAGCGATACGGGAAATGCACCCAGAAGAAAAGGTAACGGCCATATTTCAGCCCCATCTTTTCTCAAGGACCAAGGACTTTGTGGATGATTTTGCGGCGAGTCTTTCCCAATTTGATGAGATTTTGTTGTTGGATATCTACCCTGCTCGTGAAGAACCTCTTCCCGGGGTAACTTCTAATTGGCTGTTGGAAAAGATTGCGAATCCGAATAAAAAATTGATTTCAAAATCAAATTTGATTCATGAAATAAAAAAATGTAAAACAGGGGTCTTGGTTACCATTGGAGCCGGAGATATAGGATTGGAAGTGCCCAAGATCAAAAAAGAATTGGCCTATGCGAGTTAATTGGAATTACATAAAATTGGCATTCCTGTCCGTATCGGTAGTGGCCCTTTATGGTTTCGCCGATGCGCGCAGCAAAAAAAGAACGGTCAGCGATATTTCCATTAAGTTTTTGGGCGACAATAACTTATACCTTACGGAAGACGCAGTTAATAAATTGTTAATACAAAATTACGGTCCTGTAAAAAATAGGCCTAAAGAACAATTAGTTTTGAATACCATAGAGGAGGTAATTCTATCTGACGATATGGTGAAAAACGCCCAAGTCTATCTTACTGTGAACGGAGAGCTTATCTCTAAGATTGTTCAGCGTAAACCGATTGGTAGAGTGGAGGGAATCTCCAAATTTTATTTGGATGATTTGGGGAAACGCATGCCGCTCTCAAAGCATCATTCAGCAAGGGTGCCCATAATCACTGGTGAGATTACGGGAAAGACCCTAGAGGATGCCTATGTGATATTGAACTATATCAACGAAGACGATTTTCTCCGGAAAAATGTCATCGGAATACATATTGAGTCCGAAGGAAAATACCAATTAAGGTTTCGTATGGAAAACTTTGTGGTGAACCTTGGGGGAGTGGACAATCTGAACGAGAAGTTTAAAAATTTCATGGCTTTTTATGCCAAGGCGACCAAGGACAATTCCTTGGAAAATTATGCAATAGTGAGTTTAGAATTCAGCAATCAAGTGGTTTGTACCAAAATTTAAGATATGGCACAGGGTAATTATTCAGTTGGTTTGGACATTGGAACTACCAAGATCGTAGCAATCATTGGAAGGGAAAATGAGTATGGGAAAATTGAGGTTTTGGGTATGGGAAAATCCAAAAGCTTGGGAGTGCACCGGGGTGTGGTAAACAACATCACGCAGACCATTTCCTCAATTCAACAAGCCGTGGAGCAAGCAGAAGTCAATTCAGGAGTTAAAATCGGTTCGGTTGTGGCAGGAATTGCCGGGCAACATATCCGTAGCCTTCAACATAGCGATTACATTACACGACCAAATTCCGAAGAGGTCATCAATAATGATGATTTGGACAAGCTTTGCAACCAAGTTTACAAATTGGTTATGCTTCCTGGGGAAGAAATTATTCATGTACTGCCCCAAGAGTATAAAGTGGACGGGCAATCTGAAATTAAAGAACCCCGAGGAATGTATGGTGGCCGTTTGGAGGCTAATTTCCATGTGGTCGTAGGTCAGGTGTCCTCCATCAAAAACATTGGAAGATGTATTAAAAGCTCAGGATTGGAATTGGGCAATATTACGTTGGAGCCTTTGGCTTCTGCAGAAGCTGTTCTGAGCCAAGAAGAAAAGGAAGCTGGTGTCGCACTATTGGATATAGGTGGTGGAACCACTGATTTAGCCATTTTTAAGGATGGGATTATCCGTCATACCTCTGTGATTCCTTTTGGTGGGAACGTTATCACTGAAGACATTAAGGAAGGCTGTTCCATAATAGAAAAACAGGCCGAGCTGTTAAAGATAAAGTTTGGTTCGGCATGGCCCGGAGAGAACAAGGACAACGAAATTGTTTCCATTCCAGGACTTCGCGGTCGCGAACCAAAGGAAATCACCCTGAAAAACCTTTCCAAAATTATCCATGCAAGGGTGGTTGAGATTATAGAACAAGTGTACGTGGAGATAAAAAACTACGGACACGAAGAACAAAAGAAAAAACTAATTGCCGGTATTGTGCTAACTGGTGGTGGAAGCCAATTAAAGCACTTGAAGCAATTGGTGGAATACATAACTGGAATGGATACCCGAATCGGATATCCCAATGAGCATTTGGCCGGAGATTCCGATGAGGAAGTGGCAAGTCCACTATATGCCACAGCGGTAGGATTGTTGATGAAAGCACTGGAATCCAAGACAAGACCAGTTGAGGTTGAGATGGGAGAGGCCCACGAAGAGGAGAAGGTTTTGGTTGGACAAGAACAAATGGTGGGCACCGGAAATGTGTCATCGCACAAGGAACGAAAATCCATTTTTGATAAATGGTCCGAGAAATTAAAGGACTTTTTGGACAACGCAGAATAATAACCCCATAAAGAAACACAACTGTCATGAGTAAGAACACTGAATTTGACAACATCGCTTTTGATTTGCCCAAGAACAAGAGCAACGTAATCAAGGTAATTGGAGTTGGTGGAGGAGGCAGCAATGCCATCAACCACATGTTCCAGGCCGGTATCAACGGAGTGGATTTTGTAATCTGCAATACCGATTCCCAAGCGTTGCAGAACAGTTCCGTGCCCAATAAAATTCAATTGGGTGTGTCCCTTACAGAAGGACTTGGGGCTGGAGCCAACCCTGAAGTTGGGGAACAGGCTGCCTTAGAGAGTATGGAAGATATCAAGGGTATGTTGGAGCATACCACAAAAATGGCCTTTATCACCGCGGGAATGGGCGGAGGAACCGGTACTGGAGCTGCTCCCGTCATTGCCAAATTGGCCAAGGAAATGGATATACTTACCGTGGGCATTGTTACCATTCCCTTTCAGTTTGAAGGAGCCATGCGTAACAAACAAGCTCAATTGGGGATAGAAAAGTTACGGGCCAATGTGGATTCGTTGATTGTGATCAACAATAACAAACTTCGTGAGGTATACGGCAATCTTGGGTTTAAAGCCGGTTTTTCCAAAGCGGATGAAGTGTTGGCCACTGCGGCAAGGGGTATTGCAGAGGTTATAACACACCATTATACACAAAACATTGACCTTAGGGATGCCAAGACAGTGCTTTCCAACAGTGGGACCGCCATTATGGGGTCGGCCATGGCCGCCGGGTCTGGTAGGGCAAGCGAGGCCATTATGAAAGCCTTGGATTCACCCTTGTTGAACGATAACAAGATTACCGGGGCCAAGAATGTATTGTTGCTCATTGTTTCCGGCTCACAGGAAATCACCATTGATGAAATTGGGGAAATCAATGATCATATCCAAATTGAAGCCGGTCATGGAGCCAATATCATTATGGGTGTTGGTGAAGATGAGAATTTAGGTGATTCCATTGCCGTTACCGTCATTGCCACGGGATTTAATGTGGACCAACAGGATGATATTGTCAACACCGAGTCCAAGAAAGTATTCTATACCTTGGAGGATGAACAGATTGCAGAACAGGAGTTAACGCCTGAGGCTACATCGGTACAGGAGGTGAAGATTCTAAAAGCACCAATTGAACCAGAACCTACATTGGTGAAACATACTTTGGAAGTTGAAGAAGAAGAGGAGGTAAAGCCCAAAACTCAGGAAATGGACCTTATCCCAACAACAAGCTATATCAGAAACTTCAATGTGTTCTATGACGAAGTGGTCCCAGAAAATGTAGACGATGATTTTATCATCATTGAAGCAAAAAATATTATTAACGAAATAGAGGTTATAGATCCAGAAGTGGTGTCGCCAAAAGTCAAGGAAAAAGAAAGCGAAGACCAGTTTGCCCTAAGTTTCGACATGCCACTGAACAATCCCGTTCAAGAAGAAGACGAAAAAGAACATACCATTACGTTTGATTTGGGTGATGATGTAAAGGATATGGACGTAAATGAATATGTAGAGGTAAAACCTGTTCTGGAATACAAAAACCAAGGAGAGACAAGGTACAATTTGGAAGAATACATGGAATTGGAAACCAAGTTGACCGGAGCCAAATCCAAAGCTGAAACGCATGAGCCCAAGCTTATGGAAAACGAACTGGTTTTTGAAAAGAAAACCATTAAAGTAGAGGCCAAGGCCGAGGAAGACAACTCTGGTAATATAGATCCTTTTAACAGTTCTATCAGTGACCTTTTAAAAGACCGTGCGGACGAGCGTAGGAGAAAATTGAAGAATTTCAACTATAAGTTCCAAAACAACCGGAACAGTATAGATGAAATAGAGAAACAGCCCGCTTATAAAAGACAAGGGGTAGACCTGAACGATGTTCCAAAGGAACAAAAAGTATCTAGGACTACATTGGGTGAGGATAGCAACGATGATTTACAATTGCGTTCCAACAACTCATTTTTGCACGATAATGTTGATTAGTAGTGTTTAAAATTGAAATCCATTTTTAATGGAAATCATGAACCCGGAAGTTAATAGACTTTCGGGTTTATTTTTTATCTTCGCAGCCCAAAATAAGTTCAAATGGATTTGCAAGAAAAGGTGATGACAGAAATGAAGGCTGCAATGAAGGCCAAGGACACTGTTGCCCTGGAATCATTGCGAGCCATTAAATCGGCAATTTTGTTGGCAAAAACAGATAAAGGAGCTGGTTCCGAGCTTTCCGAAGAGGAAGAAGTGAAGTTGGTCCAAAAGTTGGTAAAGCAACGTAAGGACAGTGCAGCCATTTTTAAGGAAAAAGGTCGGGAAGATTTGGCTGAACCCGAGTTGGCACAAGCCGCCATTATTGAAAAGTTCTTGCCGGAACAACTTTCGGAAGAGGAAATAGAAAAAGTGGTGGTACAGACCATAGATTCCATTGGTGCTTCGGGAATGCAGGATATGGGCAAGGTAATGGGTATTGTTTCCAAGGAATTGGCCGGTCAGGCAGACGGGAAGACCATTTCAAACATTGTAAAAGCAAAATTAAGTTCATAATAACCAAGGCCGCGTAGTTCAACTGGATAGAATATCAGATTTCGGCTCTGAGGGTTGGGGGTTCGAATCCTCCCGCGGTCACTACTAACTACAAGTTTGAGTTTGATAAGCCTGAGATAAAAGTCTCAGGCTTTTTTGTGTCTTAATATCGGGTCTTTTCAAGCATAACCGTACTCCCGCCATCCAATTGATTTAACCTAAACCGGGATACCACAAATTTCCCAAAAGGGTATTTTTTAAGTATATTTCGTAGGACATATAATCCCACTTAAAACGAAATATGAAGAGACGGAATTTTTTGTCCTCGGTTTCTGCCGGAACTAGCGGCATATTACTGGCAGGACCTATGGTTTCCCATGCAAAATCACCCAAGAAAGGTTATGCTTTTACAACAACTACGAAGGAATTAAAGGCCGATGTGGTTATTGCCGGGGGTGGATTGGGAGGCTTTGCAGCCGCTTTGGCAGCTTGTAGAAACGGGCTCAAAGTTATTCTAACCGAGGAGACCGATTGGATAGGCGGTCAAGTATCCCAACAAGGAGTACCCCCGGACGAACATAATTGGATAGAAACCCACGGAGCTCCTGCCTCTTATCGCGAATACCGAAATCGAATTAGGGATTATTATAAACGGAATTATCCACTTACGGCCGATGCAAGAAATCGTCCCCATTTGAATCCGGGGGATGGTTCAGTCTCACGAATTTGTCATGAACCCAGGGTAACTGTAGAGGTTTTAACAGAAATGCTATTACCTTTTATCAGTACAGGTAAACTCACACTTCTGACTGAACATAAAATAGAAGCGGCCGATGTCTCTGGGGATGAGGTAAAGTCCATTCAGGCTAAGAATCTGAAAAATGGAGATGCTTTGGTTCTTCATGCCCCTTATTTTATAGATGCCACCGAATGTGGAGACCTGCTTCCGCTCACGGGTACCGAGTATGTTACCGGAACGGAATCCAAAGGTCAGACTGGGGAATTGCACGCTCCAGAAGTGGCCAATCCCAAAAACAATCAAGCATTTACCTTGTGCTTTGCGATGGATTACCAACCCGGAGTCAACAATATTATCGATCGGCCAAAGGATTATGATTTTTGGAGCAACTATGAGCCTCAAATGGATACGCCTTGGGCTGGAAAATTACTGGAGTTGAATTATTCCGATCCCAGAACGTTGAAACCCAAAAATTTGGGGTTCCATCCCGAAGGAAAGAAAACCGGGGAAATGCTCAACCTTTGGTTGTATCGCAGACTCATTAGCAAAGCCAATTTTGTATCTGGTACGTATGATGGGGATATCACGGTTGTCAACTGGCCGCAAAACGACTACTTTATGGGTAATCTAATTGATGTAAGTGAGGAAGAATTTCAAAAACACGTGGATGGAGCGAGACAACTGAACCTTTCTTTGTTTTACTGGTTGCAGACAGAAGCTCCACGACCTGACGGAGGACAAGGATGGCCCGGTTTGCGACTTCGAGGGGATGTAATGGGAACCGAAGACGGCATGGCCAAATATCCCTACATCCGGGAAGCCAGAAGAATCAAAGCTGAGTTTACCGTATTGGAGGAGCATGTTGGTGCTGAGAACCGCCGTATGGTGGCAGGGGATGAAGCAGGAAAAACCTCCGCAGATTTTTATGATGCCGTAGGGACCGGATACTATCATATTGATTTGCACCCCAGCAATCAGGGAATCAATTATGTGGACTTTGGATCATTGCCATTCCAGATTCCTCTGGGCGCATTGCTTCCCCAACGAATGAACAATTTGCTTCCGGCCAATAAAAATATCGGTACCACCCACATTACCAATGGTTGCTTTCGATTGCATCCCGTGGAGTGGAGTATAGGAGAGGCCGTTGGAATGTTGATGGCCTTTGCCCAACGGAAAAATGTACCTCCCCGAGCAGTTCGCGAACAGAGAAATCTACTTGGTGAATTCCAAGACTGGATTAGGACTCAGGGCCTTGAAACCCATTGGCCCGAGAGTTGATGAGAAGAAGTAAATGGTAAGAGCGGAGCCGGGCACTTTTACGGATGGGTGTCCTTATAAACAATTTTCAAAGGCACAATCAAATTAGTCCAATGGAAGTTTGGTGCCCACTAGTGTTAGTAAATTAAGAAAGCTTTTTTTGGTGAAAATTGGAGTAGGAGGTTGAGATACCCAGATGAAAAAAACGAACAATTTAAATATATGGATCGTAGAAAATTTATAAAGGGCACAACCATATCCTGCATGGCTTTTTCCTTGCCCAACATGGCATGGTCCGCTTTTAAAGATGCATCAGGCCCTATAAGAATTGGTTTGATTACCGACTTGCATCAAGATATTATGCACGATGGATTGCAAAGGATGCAAGCTTTTGTTGAAGAAGTAAGGATACAACAGCCCGATGCCATTATGCAATTGGGAGATTTTGCCTATCCCGGCGAAAAGAACAAAGAAGTGATACAGCTCTTTAATGAGGCCCATGAACAGTCCTTACATGTAATTGGTAACCACGATACCGATGCGGGATATACCACGGACCAATGCCTATCTTATTGGGGCATGCCGGGACGGTACTATGTGAAAGAAATAAAAGGCATCCATTTCATTATTTTGGATGGCAACGAAAAAGGGTCATCCATACATACGGGAGGGTATGCATCCTATATTGGAAAGGAACAGCAGTCATGGTTGGTAGAGCAGTTGAAAACCTTGAATGGTCCTGTGGTCATTGTTTCACATCAGCCACTACTAGGGCCCGCGGAAATTGACAATGCCGATGAAATCCAAAACATTCTTACTGCTGCCAAAGAAAAGATTTTATTTGCCATTAATGGACATACCCACATTGATATGCTTTTGGAAAAAGAGGGGATACCTTACGTACATTTGAACTCTGCTTCCTATTTGTGGGTAGGGAAAGATTACAGGCACCAAAGCTATTCTGAAGAAATACATGAAGCGTATCCTTGGATTTCATACACCTGCCCGTACAAAGACTCCTTATTTGCTTTTATGACCATAGATCCCAAGACAGGTACGGTTACGATAAAGGGGAAAACAAGCGAATGGCAGGGAGAATCACCACAAGAATTGGAAGTCGGCAACTATCCAACCCTTACCATGGGCAAAGAGATTGTTCCAAGTATCAGTAATAGGAAAATCCAAAAATAGAGGATAAAATAAATATTGATTCTTTTCTTTTTTCAAGGGAAATCGTTGGAAGAGTGCTACTTATTTACAGAAATTTCAATAAAAGTTTCCCCATCTTCATGATATTGTGTAGTTTTAAAACAAAGATTAAATAAGTTATTTTCTTTTGAATACATTATTTTAATGCTTTAAAATCTACGAAATCTTTCAATTTTATAATTTGAGTAAACCCTTTTCTAAAATGAAGTACAGTATTTGGTATTGCCTGATTGCCATGTTAATAGTTGCCTGCGGCGAAAAATCCACTGCTCTGGGAGAGTTTCACATTTTACCTTCTCCGGATTCCTTTGAAATTTCAGGAGTAAGCGATATAGCTCCCGAAAGTGTACAAACCTATTGGAAAACTTTCGACACAGAATTGCAAATTGATGGGCAGCTTGGTTTAATGCAACAAAATGATGGAGCTGATGTAACCATCAGCATAAATAAAAATTTGGAAACAGGAGCAGAGGGTTATAGCCTTACTATTGATGAAAAAAATATTCAGATCGAAGCAAAGGATGAAGCTGGTGCTTTTTACGGAATGAAAACTTTGGAGCAGATTGTTCAGGATGCCAAAGATCAAAATGTCAACTTACCTATCTGTAAAATCATTGATGCGCCCAAGTTGGCCTATAGGCCAATTCATTTGGATGTGAAACATCATCTTGAAAAGTATGATTACTATTTAAAATTGATTGATGAACTCGCAAGCTATAAAATCAATGCCATCATCATTGAGATAGAGGATAAACTTAAATATACCAGAAGACCTACAGTGGCATCGGAAGATGCCCTGACAAAAGAACAGTGGAAAGAAATCAGTGATTATGCCTTTAAGCGCAATATTAAGATCAGTCCATTGGTGCAAGGGTTGGGTCATGCATCGTTTATTCTTAAACATGAAGAGTTTGAACACTTTAGGGACAAACCTGAAAGTGATTGGGCATTCAATCCTTTGTTGGATGAAACCTATGAAGTCCAGTTTGATTTGTACCGTGATGCCCTGGAAGCATTCCCATATGGTAAATACTTGCATTTGGGAGGAGATGAAGTACATACCACGGGAGGAAACAGTGGTAGGTCAAGTTTGGACCTTCAGTTGGAATGGTTGGACAAGGTTTCCCAATTTGCCGAGGAACAGGGCCGTATCCCGATTATGTGGGATGATATGTTGTTCAAGGAAGTGGGTTTATATGGCACCATGCATTCAGATGAATATACCAAGGAACAGGTAGATAGTCTTTGGACTGTTAAAGAGACCGAATTGAACCAGTTTTTGGATGATTTTCCAAGAAACACCATCTATATGAGATGGAACTATATGTCTCCTGAGATATATGGTAACAAACGGGCCATGAAATGGTTTGAAGATAATGGACTAAAGGCGATTGGAGCCACAGCAGGTCAAACAAGATGGGTTTTAATGCCGCAGAATGAAAGTAACATTGGGAATATACGCAGTTTTGCCCTAAGCTCCATCGATAATGGATTGAACGGATTATTATTGACGCTTTGGGATGATGATTCGCCCCACTTTGAATTATACAAGAGGGGCATATTGGCATTTGCGGAATATGCATGGGCCGGGGACAACCTTACAAAACAGGAGTTCAAAGATGTCTTTCGTTTTCGATATTTTGGTGATACGGCCATGGATGGGAAGTTCGCTTTTATAGATAAGTTGGAAGACCCAGTGGCCAAGTGGAAAAATATTTTGCTCAAAGGGAATCAACGCAATTACTTAAAAACCATGGAATCTCCCATGGAGAAAGGAGTCATGGATTTGCCAGAAGTAAACAACCCTGGAGAATGGACCAAAGCCAATGCAGAAAGAATAACCAATGCAAAGGAAATCTCCACCATGGCAAAAGAGGTGCGAGGGATTTTGGATTCACTTGTTCAAGTTACCGATCGGAATACGTATACCTTGGAAGTTTACAAAGAGGTTGTCGATTTGGTGGTCTTTTCGGCAAATCTGGTGGTGGAACTGGCAAAGGTGGATGTGTTACAATCTGTTGAAGAAAGAAAAAAAGGATTACAGGATGTTTTGGCCCAACGGGATGTTTTTATGGAATTGCGTAAAGAGTTTGAAAATGTATATGGTAAGACAAGAATATTGCATAAACCTGAAAACTATATTTTGGACCAAGACCATCATGTGCATTTGGCCAACCAATCCTTGAATTTCGATTGGCAGTTTTTGGCGGAAATCAAGTTCTTCGAAAAGCTGGAGGCTTACATAAAGTCGATGGAATAAGTTTTTTACATCATCAAGAAAAAAGAGCCCCTTTAGGGGCTCTTTCGTATTAAAACCATTCTCTTAACTGGCTTAAAACACAACAGTCTTCCCGGGAATTGGAATGGAATATCTTCCTTCTGAATTGGGTTTGGTTGGGGGTTCGGAATTCCAAGTCATTTCTTCGGGGACCAATCTTAGTTCCGAATTGATGGCATCGTCCCAGTTGATTACTTTTCCACTATAGGTGGCCATCCGTCCTAAAATGGCGCTCATCGAACTTTTGGCCCCATATTCGGCGTTATTGATAACGCCCTTGTTTCGGATGGAAGCAAAAAGTTGGTTGTGTTCCTCTTGGTAGGGATTGTGTCCTTCTGAGTTGGAAATGGTCTGGATTTCATTTCCAGATAGATCATAGAGCTTTGCGGTTCCGGCATCACTGGTGTTCACAGAGCCCTTGGTTCCCTGAAAAACTTCACCAACCCTGTTCATGGTATTGGGCTGATGGCGACATTGGCTGGCTACAACGGCTCCGCTGGGATAAGTGAACTCCACAAAATGATGATCAAAGATTTCACCGTGATCTATACCGTTTCGTACCAATCTACCTCCCATGCCCTGTGCAGAAATAGGATACTCACCTATAAACCAATTGGCCACGTCAATATTATGGATGTGCTGCTCCAAAATATGGTCGCCGCACAACCAATTAAAATAATACCAATTGCGCATCTGGTACTCCAATTCGCTTTGTCCAGCTTCCCGAGGGCGTACCCACACACCTGCACTGTTCCAATAAACTTGACCGGATACAATTTTACCAATATCCCCAGCCTTTATCTTGGCCAAGGTGTTCAAATAATTTTCTTGGTACCTGCGCTGAAGTCCAACGACAACGTTGAGTTTTTTTTCTTCGGCCAATTTTGCGGTCTCCAATACTTTTCTAATCCCTGGGGCATCAGTGGCCACAGGCTTTTCCATAAAAACGTGCTTGCCATTTTCTATGGCATAGGCAAAGTGGTAGGGTCTAAAACCTGGAGGTGTGGCCAAAATGACTACATCGGCCAAGTCAATGGCTTTTTTATAGGCATCGAACCCATAGAACTTATTACTTTCTTTTACGTTTACCTTGCCAGTACCCTGGTATTTTTCGCTTAAGCTGCCAAGGCTACTGTTCAATCGGTCTTCAAAGGCATCGGCCATGGCAACCAGTTCAATATGATCATCGGCTTCCAAGGCTTGGTTGGCAGCTCCGGTACCTCTACCGCCACAGCCCACTAAGGCAAGTTTCAATTTTTTTTCATTGAACACATTGGCCATGGCCCCAATTTCCATGGTTGGCAATAGCAATCCGGTGGAGAGTAGGGCGGTCCCCTTTACAAAATCCCTTCTGGATTCTTGGCTGGTCTTTTTAGTTTTCATTTCTCTGGTGTTTTATTCGAATGATTCGTTAATTTTTATTAATCCAATAATTGGTTTGGTCTTCCGATGACGGAGGTGTCATGGAGCGTACAATTCTAAACCCTACAAATGGAGCATCGGTATGCCACCATTTGCTTCTTGGAAATTGGGGGTCGCGCTGTTTCCACAAAGGTTTTGATGCTTGGCGTGAAGCACTTCTCAAACTTACGGCTTCATCTTTAAAAGATCCTCCTCTAACCACTACAGGGTATTCAGATTTTGTGGGTTGAACATGAATTCCCTTTTCTTGATAGGCGTCAGGATTATATTGATCTAACGTCCATTCGGCCACATTGCCATAAATATCGTACAATCCCCAAGGATTTGGCTTTTTTTCGCCCACCGGATGATATGAGTCTTCGCTATTTTCCGAATACCATGCATATTCCTGCAAATCTTCACCTTCAAAGAAATAGGGGTCATTGCTTCCGGCCCTAGCTGCGTATTCCCATTCTGCTTCCGTGGGAAGCCTATAGAAGTTCCCGGTTTTGGCGGATAACCATTCGCAGAACTTGGAGGCGGCCAATTGGGTTACATTCCCCACAGGAAGACCTGACCCTGTGCCCATGCCCAAGCTCATATCCACATAAGGGATGGTCGCACCGGTCACCCCATCTACCTCTATATCAATATCCTTTCCTTTGTTTTTCACCTCAATATGATCTATGCTGCGCTGTAGGAAAAGATTGTACAATTCCCATGTCACTTCAAATTTCGACATCCAAAAGCCATCAATCTCCACCTTTTTTTGTGGACCTTCATCCGCTTGCCTTCCTATTTCTCCTTCTGGGCTCCCCAATAGGAATGTACCTTCAGGAATGGCAACCATATCTATGCTCAGTTCGGTTCCTTCAAGTTCCTGCGTGTATGGCTTGAAATTTTGTGAATGACCTATTTTAATGCAAACAACCAGCAGCACTGGTATAAAATATTTTTTTACACTCATTTATTCTTGCTTCAAAAAGTATCACTGACCTTATATGCTTCAATTACGGCCAATTCTCCTTCCTTACCTTGTTTGGAATTGCCGTGTTCCATGCCCAAAACTCCTTTGAATCCTTTGGAATGGATATGTTTGAAGACATTTTTGTAATTGATTTCCCCCGTAGTAGGCTCATTTCTTCCTGGATTGTCACCCACTTGGAAATATGCAATTTCATTCCAACAGGCATCAATGTTGGGGATGAGGTTTCCTTCTTGGATTTGCTGATGGTAGATATCAAAAAGAATCTTACAAGATGGGCTGTTCACCGATTTACAAACGGCATAGGCCTGAGGACTTTCAGATAGGAACAAACCTGGATGGTCCCTAAAGTTTAAGGGCTCCAAGACCATTGTCAAGCCATGGGGCTCCAAAATATCCGAAGCTCTTTTCAGGGCTTCTACTACGTTGGTGGTCTGATAAGCCATATTCAAACGGGGAGCTATATGTCCCGGTACCACTGTCATCCATTTGGCATTTACCCGCTTGGCCACCTCAACGCTTTCTTGAATTTCCTTTAGGAATTTTTCTAATAGAGCTGGGTCGCCATTGGCTAGATTGGGTTCTTTCCAATAAATTTCATGAGCTACAAAAACGCCCATGGTCATATTACGTTTGGCCATAGTGCTGGCCATCTTTTCCTGGGTTTGAATAGACCTCCCCTTCATTCCATTGTCTTCAAAGGCAGTAAACCCTTGGTCGGCCATAAAGTTGAGTTGATCTATGGGGTCATCCCCTGCATGGTTCTTGAACATGCCCAAGTGGGGAGCATATTTTAGCTTAAAATTGGTTTGTAATGGCAAAGCACTGGATTTTTCAGCTGCTAGCCCAAGACCAGTTGCTCCTAATCCCAATGCAGTGGTGGCCATCAGTTTTTGCTTTACAAATTTTCTTCTGTTCATTGTATCTATTTCTAGGTGTTTGGTTGGTTTTGACTTCAACAGGTTTAAAGGTAAAAAACACCTGTTAAAGTAGGCTTATTTGAATTCTACGGCTAATACAAAATTTGCCCACAGCGTTGTTTTTTTTGCATCCAAATTGTTTTTGGACGGTATTTGGCAAATAGAAT
This sequence comes from Flagellimonas alvinocaridis, assembly GCF_004916895.1. Classification (GTDB taxonomy): domain Bacteria; phylum Bacteroidota; class Bacteroidia; order Flavobacteriales; family Flavobacteriaceae; genus Flagellimonas; species Flagellimonas alvinocaridis. The sequence goes on along the minus strand of NZ_SNTZ01000004.1, from coordinate 166,803 downwards.
ATCTGTTCTTAGTAAAAAACTAAGGGTATAAAAAAGGAAAGCCGACCTAAATAGGTCGGCAATCCCGTGACTATACTAACTCAAAACAAATCATTACCCATCCATTGTTTACAATGGATTTGCATTTTATCCAAGATGATCACTTGGTAAGGTTCTTATTTTTGGTTCAATGTTAAGGCTACCTCTTTAACGATTTCATCACTTACATAAACCAGCTGTGGTGTATTTCCTGTGTCCCAGACATTACCATCAATGGTCACTGTTGCCCCTACATAGTAATTGCCGGCTTCCAGCCCGGTAAAGGAAAAATCACCTTCACTACTGGTGGTGGTACTTTCTACCAAAGAGGCACTTTCATTGTAGAGTTTTACTGTGATTCCCGAAACAACATTCCCACCGTCGGCACTTGCGTTACCAATAATAGAGGCGCTGTCATCTTTGCTACAGGAAATAAATATGGTCAAGGAGAATACTAATAACAATATTCTTTTCATTTCTTTTAGGTTAAAGGGTTAATAATCTTATTCCAAAACATTTTTCCACTTCGTTTGACGACCAGTAAACCAAATAGGGAGGTTGTAATCGTCATGCTGACTGATTCTTGACCAATTCTCAGGGTCAGTTGCCTGAATACTTGGGTCATACAAGAACCTTTCCTTCCATTGGAATACCTCATACGGAGACCCTGGGTTATCACCTAGGTAACTGATCAAACGACGGGCAGCTGTATACGGTGTTTCAAAATTGAACATGTTATAGTGCAACTGCAATTGGTTGAAGATGGACCTTACTTTTTCCTCGTCGGTCAATCCGTCAAAACGTTGCGCTTCATATTCGGCATATGCACTTTCGTTATATTCCACTTCCGGACGGTCACGATCTATCCTGGACTGGTCCATATTACTTGGGAAAGATGGTGTTGTCTGCTTGGAGTAGGCGTTTGCCGTATTCATTTGATACCAATACCTACAGGACAGCTCGATAGCTTTTTTGTAGTGTTCACGCGCACTACCGGTAACAGAACCGAGTCCCCTTACGGCAGCTTCCGCCAATGAAAGTTCGGTTTCCACTGCGTGAAGGGTAGGATAGCGTATATCAAAGTTAAACTGTGGACGTACATTGTATTCTGAGATCATGTTTCTATCAGAACCGATTACCCAACCAATGTCCAGATATTGACCACAAAAGGTTCTAAAAGCATCCAAAAGAAATGCCTCTCTCTTTGTTAGGTCTGCTGTGGCTTCATCATTTAATTTGATGGTGTGCTCGTTTCCAGCGGCGCCAAAAGTGATTTCGGTCACTGCCAAATCCGTCATGATGGGATGGTTGATATAGTACCCTCTCATGGCTTTACTGAAATAGCTATTGGGATCACTTCCATCATCAAAACTTGTCTCTGCACCTACATATCTGCCCAAAATGTCTTTGGAGAACAAATAGGCAACCCTTGGGTCTACCGTGCCGTTTGCCAAACCTTCTTCCGAGTTATCGCTGTCAAAGTAATAAAGGGTCTCTCCGTTTACCACGATACTTTTCTCTTCTGGAATGCAGTGCATTACATCATGCAAGAATCTTTTTGGGGCACGGGCCTCATCGGCACGCTCCCTGAAAGCTCTTGTAATACCCAGTTCCACCTGAAGACGGTAAGGCTCCACGATGGCTATGTCAGCCAATCCAGCTACATCGGTAGCCTGATCAAGCATAGGTTTTCCACTCAATTCCGAAATTACCGTTGAGGTAATATTGGGCATCACTTCGCTGATGTTCATGGCCCAACGGAGCCTCAATGAGTTGATGTACTTTCTCCATTGGGTAATATCGCCGCTGAAGATTACATCCTGTTGTTGAAAAGAGGTTTGTGTGGCATCGTCCAGTGTTAAATTGGCCAAATATTCTTCAATCTCCTTCAACTCTTCAATGATGATAGGATAGATTTCCTCCTGACCCAAATATTCGGCCTTTTCACCATCCAAAGCCCCAGCAGAACCGGTTTGGAAATAAGGAACCTCGTCATAAAGATCTATAGCCCTTTGGTAGCCATAGGCTTTTAATACATGCAATAATCTCATGTAAAGTACGTCTGACTGGGTTCTTTGGTCTTCCGGAATCTTGTTGAATTCCTTTTGTCCCCATAGTACCTGCTTGATCCATGGACTGTTGATGTTGTTGAACACCGTTCTATTGAATGAATTGGAACCCCAATCATTTTCCACATCATATAGGGTATAGGCAAATCCGTAAGCATTGGTGGTGTAATACAATTGAACACCAGTTCCCATAATACGTGACCCACTCCTTAATTGGTGATAAGCGGATCCATAATCTCCCCGAAGCAAAAAGCCGCGGGTCAATTGTGAGGTAAAATAACCTGCTATGATACTAACACCTGCCTTGTCCGCTTGGGTTTTGGAAAAGCCATCGGGATCTTGGTAAAGTTCCTCCAGTTCACTTTGACATCCGTTTGCCCCAAATACTAGAAGCAGGGAAAGTAGGGTTTTAATTACTGAATTTTTCATAGTTATGTTTTTTGATTAAAGCTTAGCCTTTATTGACAATCCTATTGAACGTTGCGATGGCAGTGCCGTAGTTCCGTAAGAACCCTGTGCCCATCCTGTACCGTTTGTGGATTCTGGGATGGTGTTGGGGGCGGCCTTATAGATGTAGGCAACGTTGTTCGCGAAAACGGAAAGTACTACATCTCGTAACCCTATTTTATCTGAAAGGTCTGGGAGTCTGTAATCCAAAGCAATGTTCCGCAAGGCTATATAATCGCTTTTAAACAGTCTGTCTTCAGGGAAGAAACCGTTTGAAAAGTAAGAAGATCCATAATATTCTTCGGCAGATACCACTTGGGTATTAGGTGTGCCGTCTGCACGGACACCGTTCAATAGAACACCATCGTTATATGTTGCTCCACTGGGGTTGGTGCCGGCCACTTTTTGACCTTCGCCGTTCAAGTAGTAGGGAATACCTCCACTCGCAGCATCACGGTAAGCCAAACTTTCGTTGAGCACCCCTGCGGCCATCATATAGGTTTCCGCTTCGTTTATGAAAGTGGCTCCAAAGGAGTAATCCATGTTCACTACCAGTCCGAAGTTTTTGTAGTTGAACCTAGTGAATAATCCACCGGTCACATCTGGCAACAACTTTCCAACCTTCTTGTTGCTTCGGGTTGAATAGGCATAGCGTTGACCGTTGCTGTCCACAACAAGTTCCCCGTTATTGGGGTCACTATCGTCAGATGGGTTGATGTAGCGGTAGTTTCCACTCTGCTGGACAATAAGTCCATATTCGCCACCCACTTCGGCAACGGCATTTAAACCATTTCTGCTCCAAAGAGACAAAGAAGTAATGTCTCCATCAAGTCTTCTTACTTTGGTTTTACTAGATGCGAAGGTCATATCCACATCCCACTGAAAATCCTTGCCCATAACGGGTTTGGTTCTTAGGGCAAGTTCCCATCCTTTGTTTTCCACATCGCCAGCGTTGATTCGGATGTTATCTACACCCAATCCAGGAGGTGCTGCCACCTTCATGATCTGATCATAGGTATTGGCGTGGTAATAGGAAAAATCAATCCCCAATCTCCTGCCTCTGAAGAAGTATCCTTCAAGACCTACTTCGTATTCGCGTTTACGCTCTGGTTTTAGGTTGGGAACAAAGTTGTCATCAATGGGGGGAAGGTCGTTTGGCGGAGTCAAGATAAATCCACCTCCAGATGCAGAGACCCCAAGGTTTACGTTACTGAAATACAACGGACCTGGTCTACCTACATCGGCCCAAGAGGTTCTAACCTTTAAGAACTGAATGGCCTCGGGAAGGTCAAATGAATTGGAAGCGATCCAAGTGGCACTTGCTCCAGGATAGAAATAACTGTTGTTTCCGGGAGGCAAGATAGAAGACCAATCCTGACGGGCTTGGGCCTCTACGTAAATTTGATCGTCCCAATCCACCTGGAATGATCCCAAGAGGCTATAAAGGATATCCTCCCCATTGTCATAAACATATTGTGGCTGTACTCCAGAAGGAAGGTTTGAGAAAGAGAAGAAGTTAGGAATTACAAATCCACCAATTTTCTCGGCTCCCTTAGTCTCAAAATAGTTGCTTCTGATGACACCACCCACAAATCCGTTGAAACCAAAGTCGTTCCAAGTGTAGTCATAGTTAAAGGTGGCCTGTCCGTAGGTCTTTCTAATGATCCTATTGGTATCCCTAAATACAGAGCCACTGTTTGGACCAATCAAATCAGGGTCTTGCAGTTTCCCTTTGTACATGTTGCGTTCAGTGGTGTAATCCAATCCACCTAAAATGGAAGCACTCAGATTATCGTTGAAGGTCAAATCCAAGGTAAGGGATTGCAGACTGTGCAAACGGCTAAAATCTGAAACGTTCTGGGTCCAGTCCCACAAAGTGTTTACCACAGATGATCTACCATTTGAAATAAAGTTGCTTCGTCTTTCTGGGTTGGCAAAATAATTAAAGCCGTTGTCGGTCACCAAATAGCTTCGCAATAGATCAACATCGATATCACTGGAATAAGCACCCAAGCTTGAAGTGGCCCCTTGTGCATCGAAGGACCCCTCGTAAGAAGAGTTTAGGTTGCTTGTAGTGAACAGGTTGCTGACATACTTCAAGGAGATATTATCATTTATGTCATAAGAGGTATTAAGACTAAAAGTATTCTTGGTGTACTTAGCTCCTGGATAAATGGGGGTATACCTCATATTGGTATAGGAAAAACGGATGGATCCTTTTTCTCCTCCTGAACTTAGCGACACATTGGCCGTTTGTTGTGAACCTGTTTTAAACAATTGGTCATAAACAGATTTGTTGTTGGCCACCCATGGTCTTCGGGAACCATCCCACCAGTTTAAGACTACGTTGGGGTCATACTTGGGCCCAAAGGCAGAGCCTGCCACATCCAAGGTTCTTTCATTGTTTTCATCCAAGAAATATCCTTGGTCATCCGTTTGGGAGGTACTTGCGCTTCTACCTGTTCCGTATTGGTTTTGCAATTCGGGCATGAAAGCACTTTCTTCCATGGTTGTGGTAAAGGAAGCAGAGATTCCCAATCCGCGGTTTCTGGAACCACTCTTGGTGGTGATCAAGATTACCCCGTTGGCCCCTTCACTTCCGTAAAGTACGGATGCTTTTGCGCCTTTTAGAATTTCAAAGGATTGAATGTCGTCCGGGTTAATGTCGTTGATACCCGTACCATTGTCCCTTCCTGTCCTTGCATTGGCAGTAATGTTGGTGTTCTCATCGTGTATGGGAATACCATCCACTACGATTAAAGGACGGGTGGTTGAGTTCTCATCAAAAGATACCGCATTACGGATATTGATTTTCATACCTCCCGAAGGACCTGTAGCTGTTGAGGCAACGGTCACCCCTGAGGCGGTTCCGTATAAGGATTGTAGGGCATTCACGGGAGTACCACTGGCCAAAATCCGTTCTTCGCCCACTTTGGCCACGGAGTAACCAAGCGCTTTGGCATCTTTCCTGATTCCGAGTGCGGTAACAACAACTTCATCCAATTCACCAACATCTTCCTGCAAAGTGGTGTTGATAGTGGAATTGTTGCCCACTGGGACTTCCACGGAGATAAATCCTAGATAAGAGAATACCAATATTGCCGAGTTATCGGATACGGTAATGCTGTAGTTACCGTCAAAGTCGGTGGAAGTTCCGTTGCCGGTCCCTTTTTCCACAACGTTGACCCCTGGTAAGGGCTGCCCACTATCATCCACAACAGATCCGGAAATGGACCTCTGGACTACGGTTACAGGTGCTGGTGTTACTTCCCTAGTAGGTCGAATATCTTTTTTAAGGACAATTTGCTTGTCCAAAATTGAATAGATGACATCACTATTTCGGAAGATTCTATCAAGGATGGTTTCAACTCTCTCATTTTTTACTTTGATTGAAACAATCCTTCCCAATTTCACTTCTTGGGTATCGGCCAAGAATTTAAACTCAGTGTTACGCTCAATCTCGTCGAGTACTGTTTCTACACTGACTTGCTTTAGATTTAGCGATATTTTCGTTGTTTGGGAGTATGAACTGGCTTGGATCTTGAACAACGAAACTATCAGCAAAAATGTGGTGAGTTTCATTTTGAGGTCAAATTTCGGGATGTACTTTGCAGACACACCCGAATTAGTTGTTTTTTTCATACTTTTAAAAACGTTATTGTGGTTTTACTTTAGTTAGATCACTTTGTACTAATCGGAGGATGTTCGCCCATTCTCCGATTTTGTGATTTTTTGGAATTGTTAGTTTGTTAGTTTTTAGTCATTTAGTGTAAAGGGTTTAGTTAATAATTATCTGATTGTCAGCTATTTCGTAATCTATTGAGTAGTTTTCTTTAAAGGCCTTCATTACCTGTTCTATGGTTTCAATGTCAAATGAGGCATTGTAAAACTTTTCATCCAAAGCTTTGTTGTTGTTGATTATGGTGACATTATAGCGTCGCTCCAACTTTTTTCGGATATTTTTAAAAGGGATGTTCTTGAATATCATCCTTCCATTGATCCACGAGGTATAAATGTCCGTTTCTACTTCCTCAATGGTCATTGTTTCGTTTTCTTTGTTCCAAGACGCTTTTTGATTGGGTACTATCATAAAGGAGTTTTCCTCTGTCTTGGCACTGTTGCTGGACAATTTTACGGAGCCCTCCACCAAAACGGTAGAGATGTCATCATCTTCTGGATAGGATGAAACATTGAATTTTGTACCCAAGACTTCTACTTGCACATTGTTTGCAATCACCTGAAAAGGGCGGGCTTCATCCTTGGTTACATCAAAAAAGGCTTCTCCCCATATTTGAACAACTCTTTTGGTGGTTTCAACAAATCGAACAGGATACTTAATGGTACTTCCGGCGTTGAGTTTTATAGAGGTGCCATCGGACAATACTAAATCGAATTTTTTACCTAAAGGAACCGTTAGTTCATTATAAACTAATTCTTTTAGTTCTTTTTTGGCTTTCCCGTAGGTTATGGTATTGCCAGATTGGACACCCACAACATTTCCATGGGAGTCCATAATGTCTTTATTGTCATTTTCGGTGATGACACTTGTATTGCCATTCTCCAATTTTAGAACAATGGAATCATCGACCTCTTGGTTGCGTAATCCATTTTTGGGAGTCTCATACATTTCATGAAAGAAATAAAAAGCTCCGGCTATTAAAACAATACTGGCAGCGTATCTAAAAAGGTTGGAATATGGAAACCTTCGGTTAATGTGCGCACTGCTTTTATCTTTTTTAATGTTCTGAAGAATTCCAGTTAGAATGTCGTTTTTAAGTTCCTCAGAATTCCCGAGCTCCAAAGGCCAACTATCTTCTTGGTGAGCTTTAAAACTTTCCAAGTAATTCAATAGCATTTGTTCTTCTTCAGGAGTAGTATTGCCATCCTGATATCTCTTTAAAAGGGATAAAAAATTCTTTTTGTCCATTGCGACGATACAGGCCCGGTAGTGACCCTTTTTTTATATAGTGTAAATAAAAGGAGGTATCCCCTATTCCAAAATGGGATTTTTTTTATTTTTTATGTATGAAGCTGAAAAAGAGACTTTTGTGTCGTTTGGTTTTTAAAAGAAAAGAAACCATATGAAGAAGAGATAACTTCCCACTGAACTCCGTAAGGCTTTTAATGCCTTGGAAATATGGTTTTCAACTGTCTTTGTGGAGATGTCCAAAAATTGTGAGATCTCTGCATGACTCAATTGCTCCTCCCTACTTAGGGTATAGACTTCCCTACATTTTTTTGGCAACCTTTCCACGGTTGCACCTATTCTTTGGACGAGCTCTTGGTAAAGATATTCAGACTCGGGTGAGCTGTGGTGCAATCGTTGATCTAAGTTTTCAAATAAGTGGTTGCCAAGATTTTTCTCCTTTTGTCGAATTTGTGCAAATATTTGGTAGCGAGCACTGGAAAATAGATAGGCTTTAAATGTAGATGTGATATTGAGCTTTTCTCTTCTGTTCCATATATCCATGAACAAATCCTGTACAATGTCCTTACAAATTTCCTTATCCCTAAGAACATTGTAGGTATATAGATAAACTGGGTTCCAGTATTTTTCATAGAGTTCGGTCAATGCACTTTCATCGTTGTTTTGCAAACGGTGCAACAAAGCCTTATCTGTATGTAGGAATAGTGGACCCATTATTGGGGAAACTTAAATTGCTGAAAAACGATTTTAAATGAAACAATTTGTTTGACTAAAAGTAAATAAAATTTAATGTGGAATTTGCTTTTTTTTAACAGAATGTAATACTTTTTTTGCCCGTTTTTCCTTTTGATATGTTTTTTAGAATAAAACGTTATTGTTTTTACCCATTTTAGGTGAATTTAGGGTAACCTGGTTTTGTAAAAAATATGTTAAAACATAATCCTGGCCAATGTTGAAACTAGGGTTCAATAGCTATGAAATGTGCAATCAGGAATTTAACCGACTATTTCTATTGTTGGGTCTGTTTGGATATGCGTTGTTTTAGCTTGGATTCGTTGTTTAGAAAAAGCTCAATTACATACCTGCCATCTTCAAAGTCAACCATGTCTATGGTAAAAGTGGTATCCTTTACTTGGCTAAAAGGGATGGTTTTCTGCACGTCGCCATCCTTTAAGATGTGTATTTCTCCGTCTGTGGGTTGCTGTAGCTGAACAAAAAGCTGCGTCTTGTCTTGTATTCTTCTAGGATGGAGTTTTAAAAGGCTTTGTTCAACCCCATCATCCAATCTGGGGTTTTCCTTCACTGAGAAATCAAATTGCTCACCAATGCCACAATCACTTTCAAATCGATGTAGTACCCTACCGGTCGTATCAGATAATTGTAAATAACCAAAACCTTGCTGTGGCATAAACCAGAATTCCAATCCATTATGGGTAGAATCTTCCAAGGTCATTCTATATGTCCCCAAGGTAAGGTCCAAGGTGTCTTTGTAAAGGATATCTTTTTGAACCGTTTGTGGGTCAATTTCATAAATTACCTTGTTAGCCCCGTTCAAAATTCGAATCATGTTTTCCTCTGGGGTATTGTTGGATTTATAAGTCACCACTACTTGTTTGGGCATTTCTTTGGGTGAGTTGAAACTGGACTCATTTTTATTGTCCGAAGGCCATTCATCCTTTTGACCATTAGGTTTTTTTAATTCGGCATAAAAGCTGTTCCCACCAAAATTAAAATCGATGGACCCCGGAAGCGTAACAAGGGTTTCTTCATAGAAATCCAAGTTCCCAGTCCATTCTAGGGTTTTTTCATCAAAGCCTTGCGTACCATACACAATGGTTAGGGAAGTCAAAGGCTCACTGCCCAAGTTTTTGATGACAATTTTTGGTTCGGCAATCGAGGGGTTGAAGCGGTTCAACTCTGGAGCTGAACTAGGCACCAAAATTTGGTCCAGGGATACATCAAATTTTTTGGTGGGTTCTCCATATTGAAAAAGTAGTGCACTAATGCTCTCATTGGCCTGTATGTTCTCGGTGGCCGTATAGGGTTCCATTTCAAAATCAATGGTGTGGGAAGTATCAGTGACTGGAAAATCAATAATATCCGGAGCCTGAAGGTCTCCAGGGCACCAATAGGCACGGTCAAATATCCAAGTTCCTCCTTGCGGATATAAATTGTTGTCCGCACACTCTTTCCACATGTCCCTTCGGTCAATGCTCTCTCCATCTAACAATACTTCCCGCCATCTGCTACAGAACTCGCTGCACCCTTTTGGACGATCATAGCCGTGACCGGTATGCAATATCCGAAGCCTGCTGAAAGCACTGCCTTCCTCCATCTCGATCTTTTGAGGGGTAAGCGATTCTTCAATGGGGTTTTCAGGATCGCCATATTTAAAGTTGCCATCATATACTTTTTTATAGGCAATGGGTTGTGCCACGGGGTCTCCAAGTTCCATATGAAAACTCACATTGAGGTCCCAGCCCACAGTGGTAGCCTCATAGCCTGTATGATTGTATTCTATTTCAACACTGTCCCTTAGAACATTTGCAAAGTCGGTCACATCAATTCGCCAATGCCAACGCCAATCCTTTTTGAAATTACTGCCATAAGGAGTCAACATTTTACCAATTTCCAAATCCAAGGTATCCCCTTTGATTCCGCCGACCCGTTTTATTCTTATGGGATCCAGATAATCCCAATGTGCAATATTGATGGAGTCAGGATGCCCTAATGCCACTTCCATGAAAATTCGCCTTACCGACTCCTCTTTGCTTGGAAAAACTCCCCAGGCAGGAAACGGGTTGTTTCCTTTATTGGGATTGCACACTATGGTCATATGGTCGTGGGTGGTCACCGTATGAATGCTTTTTTCACTTGGGGCATTTTGGCATCCTGTCATAAGGAGAACGACCAATACTGTTGAGAGTCTAAGGTTGAATTTCATTTGGCTGTATTTAGAGATTGTAGGTATTCTTAAGGCGCAAAAATATATTTTTTGATACGACATGACCTAAATTCAACAAAAAATGAAAAAATATGTGATGGCGATTTGAAGGATAAAATCGTAACGGAAATCCATTAAACCAAAAGGATAATGCCTGTTGGACTTGGTATTTGACAGAGTGGACTTTCCATTGAAATTAAAAGTGTTTTGTACGGTTATAAATAGTTTTTATTTTAGTGGGCAACAGTTAGCAATATCTCATGAAATCAACAAACCAAGCCCAACAGTTCTTCTTTCTATCCCTACTATCTATGCTGATATTTTCTTGTAAGGAAGAACCCAAGGAAATTACTCAAAATGATCAGAAACCAAACATCATATATATTTTGGCCGATGATTTGGGATATGGAGAATTAGGTGTTTATGGTCAGGAAAAAATTGAAACCCCCAATATTGATGCCCTTGCCAAAAATGGTATGTTGTTTACGCAACATTATACCGGGGCTCCGGTCTGTGCACCTGCCCGTTACATGTTGCTCACAGGAAAGCATGCAGGGCACGCCTATATTCGGGGAAATGACGAGTGGCGTGAACGAGGCAAGGTTTGGGATTATAAAGAAGCTATTAAAGACTCCACATTGGAAGGACAACGACCTATACCGGATTCTACCTTGCTATTTCCACAATTGCTTCAGAAACAGGGGTATACTACCGGTCTTGTTGGAAAATGGGGCCTCGGGGCTCCGCACACCAACGCCATCCCGACTAAAATGGGATTCGACTATTTCTTTGGGTACAACTGTCAAAGACAGGCACACACCTACTATCCAGTTCATTTGTATGAAAATGAGAATAGGGTACATCTGGACAACGATACTATTCCACCCAATACCAAGCTTGAAGAAGGCGCCGACCCTAATGATCCCAAAAGTTACAAGAATTACAACTTGAACGACTATGCCCCAGAATTGATGTATGAAAAAATGATGGGCTTCCTTCAAAAAAATAAGGAAAACCCATTTTTCTTCTATTGGGCAACCCCTATTCCCCATAATCCTATCCAGGCACCACAAAGATGGGTAGACCACTACAAGGAAAAGTTTGGTGAAGAAGAACCTTATTTGGGACAAAACGGGTATTTTCCCCATCAAAACCCAAAGGCGGGTTACGCGGCCATGATTTCCTATTTGGATGAGAATGTCGGCAAGCTGGTGGCCTATTTAAAAGCAGAAGGACTTTATGAAAATACCTTGATTATTTTCTCCTCGGATAATGGAGTTACCTTCACGGGAGGAACCGATGGGGCTTATTTTAACAGCTCAGGTCCATTTGGAGAGGCGTATGGCCAAGGCAAGGGTTTTGTCTACGAAGGTGGTATACGGGTTCCCATGATTGCCTCATGGCCTGCAAAAATCAAGGCGGGTACCACATCCGATCATATTTCCGCCCATTATGATGTGATGGCCACCTTGGCCGATGTTGTGGGCTATGAAACTCCACAAGATACTGATGGAATCAGCTTTTTACCTACTCTGTTGGGAGCAGAGGGGCAGCAACAGCACGATTTCTTATTCTGGGAATTTCCTGAATATGGCGGACAAGTGGCCATCCGAATGGGAAAATGGAAAGTAGTGCGCCAACATTTAAAAGACAAGGAAGCTCCCACTTTAGAACTGTATGATCTGGAACAAGACCCAGCGGAGAGCAATAATATTGCAAGAGACCATCCCGAAATTCTCCAGAAAGCGGCGCAAATCTTTGATCAAGAGCATACCAATGCGGAAACAGAACGGTTTAGAATTCCTTTGATAGAAAACGACTTATTGGCCGAACAAGAGTAAAAGGCTTGCATAAGGAAGTCTAGCTATTTCAAAAAACCATAAAATGAGAACAAAGCTCATGTTTATGTGGGCTAAAAATAGTCCCACCCACACTTCATTTTTTTAAATAGGCTAGATTTGGATTGGAGAGGACTTCTGCTTGTACTTTGGATGGGGTTTTCTGAAACTCTGTGGGATTCATTCCGGTAAATTTCTTGAAGGCGGTGTAAAATGTAGAAGGGGTATTAAAACCCGCTTCATAGGCCAAGGCCTCAATTTTTACATTTTTTCCCCTTCCATTGGACAAGGCGGCGGCCACTTGTTGTATCCTGCAATAGTTGATGAGTTCAGGAAAGGTCATTCCGTATTCCTGTTTAATGATTCGGGAAATCAGGTAAGCAGGGTGATTTAATTTTTTGGCAAACTTATCCAAGGTAAGTGAAGGTTCCTGATAGATTTTTTGGGTGTTGAGTTCGGATTTGATACGATTGATAAGGGAAGAATCTACCGCAATACTTTTCTTTTTTGAAGGAAAGAGCACAGGATTGTTCAGCAGAAAGACCAAAAGCCCAAAAACCATGATCGCGGCAACCACTGCCCCCATGGCGTAGTTATACATAGTGTCCGTGTAAAATTGAAAAAGAAAGATGCCTCCAAAACATCCCACAGTGAGAATCAAAAGGGAATTCCATTTATGGAAAACGGCTTTGCTTTCGCCATACTGACGAAACTTGAACCAAGCGGCCAATACATAGATGAAAAGGCCGCAGGTGGTATAGAGATAGTAGAAGCTGGCCACAGGGTTTTGGGACAAGGCAATATGGACCATACCTATAAGTGCAGGTATAAAATGAAGTAAGTCCTTTGGTGCCAATTTTTGGGTTTCAACATCAAAATACTTAAAGTATAACCATAGAAGAGGGCCAATACACGAAAGGCCCAAATATCCAATGGCTACGGCGAGATTGGGAATCTCTCCCGAAAAAAACAAAATGGATTTTACAATCCGTAGGGAAAGGGCCATAAAGAGAAAACCCAAAAACTTTAGTTTAAAACGCTGTTCGTTTCGCACAAAAAGGAGGTAAAAGGAAATCAAGAAGCCCAAGGCTATGGCAATACCCGAAAAGAAGGCCAAAAAAAGAAAATCTTTCATAAAAAACATCTTCGGAATTCGAAAATCAGGAATCAAAAAGCCCAAAATCGAACTAAGCTTGCACAATATAAGTCATTCAATGGGTTAATGGCAAGCCAATTAATGTTAACGATTATAAAGTTGAAAATGGAAAATATAATGCTAAGACTTTTTGTATGTGCCCTGTTACTAAGTGCACCTTTGGGGGCATTTGCCCAATTCCACACCTTAAAAATACCGCAGACCAGTAACCAGGTCAGCGAAACCCAACAATTGGCCGTGACCGATATTACCATAAGCTACGGTAGCCCATCCGTAAACGGTAGGGATGTTTGGAATAACCCCAATATTATTCCCCAAAAAGGGGAACCCATTGCTTGGCGCGCAGGGGCCAATATGAATACTACCATCAGCTTTAGTACGGATGTGCTCATTGAGGGACAGCTCCTTAAAGCGGGAACCTATGGATTTCATATTGTTCCGGATGGAAACAATTTTGAACTCCTGTTCGCCCATAACCATAACCAATGGGGAAGCTACTATTTGGATAGGGAAAATGATGTTACCCTAGCAGTGAATGTCAATGGAGTGGCCTGTGGGTTTTCTGAAAAATTGGATTATGAGTTTTTGGATTGGACACCAAATTCGGTGAACATCGGATTGGAATGGGCAGACAAGCGTATTCCATTTAAAGTGTCGGTGGATTTGGAAACCACCGTGGTGGAAAGTTTTAGAAGCGAGCTCCGGGGAATAAATACCTATCATTGGCAGGCCTGGAACGATGCCGCCCGGTGGTGTTTGGAGCATAATACCAACCTGGAAGAGGCCTTGCAGTGGGCCAATAGGTCCATTAATGGTGGATTCAATGGCTTTGCGGCAGACAAAAACCTGACCAATATGTCCACCAAAGCATTGCTTTTGGAGCAATTGGGTAGATCGGATGAGGTATCTGCAGTCTTGGATGAGGCTTCTGGAATGGTGGACAATGCCATGGAGGCCAATAGTACTTCCATGTTGATGTTAAGGCTGAATCAACCTAAAAAGGCATTGGATTTTGTCAGTTCCAAGATCAAGGAATATCCAGAAGCTTGGTTCCTGAAAATCAATAAAGGGATAAGCCACTATTTTTTGAACGATCCCAAACGGGCCGTAAAGGAATTGGAATCGGTTTTACCTGAAACTCCACAGCAATTTCAGCCAAGGGTACAAGAAATTATAGGTGAGGTGCAGTCTGGCACATATCAATTACCCTTTTAAAAAATCATTCCAGGATATTCAAACTTTTTATACCTATTGGTAGATGATTTTCGGTACTATTTTTCTTTTTTGTGAAAGGAAGTCCCATTTCTAAGGACTAAGAAGAGCAACTGGGTTGGTCTTTCCACAAGGGAACCAACATTTTTGTAACCTTCAACACAATCAAGATGAAAAAAATAGTAGTGGTACTGTTCCTTTTGATGGGAACGTTTCTTCAGGCTCAGTCCGTAGATTACAATGTTAAAAAGGGGTATGCCGCCAATGGATATGACGTTGTGGCATACTTTGATGGGAAGGCCAAAGAGGGCCTCAAAAAATTCTCCACTGAGTTTGATGGGGTACAATTCAAGTTTCACAATCAGGAAAATTTGGACAAGTTCAAGGCAATGCCCAATAACTATCTTCCTGAGTATGGAGGATATTGCGCCTATGCAGTGGCCGTATCCGGAAAGAAAGTGAATGTGGATCCCAAAACGTTCGAAATTAGGGACAACAAGTTGTATCTGTTCTATAATTCCGGAAACACCAATACCTTGAAACTCTGGCAGAATGAATCTCCGGATAAACTAAAAACAAAGGCGGACAAGAACTGGGAAAAAATAAAGAATCGGTAACTTTTTGGATATAAGGTAGTCTAAACTAGATAGGTAATTTGTTTTTGCTGGGTCTAGAATAGTACTTTAGGGTATTGTTTTACAGCCCGTTGGCCATTTCTGTTGCATGAAACACTGTTTAAAAGTTGCTTTTTCAGGTCTTCTCATTAGTTTTTTAGGGGCATTGCCTTTAGGAACACTAAACCTAACGGCTTTTGATATTGCTGCTTCCCAGGGAACGTATTCGGCCCTATGGTTTTGCCTTGCCGTAATTTTGGTGGAACTTGTAGTGGTGCGGTTAACCCTGTATGGGACTGAAAGACTGCAAATGGATGGAAAAGTCATGGATTACCTTCTTCCGTTCGGGGTTTTATTATTGATGTATTTGTCTGTTTCCCATTTTATGGATTTGGCCAAAATCAGCGAAGTGGATTCTAAAATAGATGTATTGCCCCAATTGAAGTCCACCTTCATGCTCGGATTTTTGCTCAGTGCCTTGAATCCCCTTCAAATACCATTTTGGATGACTTGGAACAAGGTGTTGGAAAACAAAGGCATTTTAAGAGCAAACCTAAAGTACTATTCCTTTTACATCTCAGGAATCGGTGTTGGCACCATGATCGGACTGGGTGTTTTTGTCCTAGCCGGAAAATATATTCTTACAAATTATAATGATTACAGCAGGGTGACCAATCTCCTCATGGGATTGCTATACCTTGGATTTTCTTTCTATCTTATGTACCTGTTCATCAAAAAACGATTAAACTATAAAACACAATGAGTATGTTCAAATCTTCTGTGGACACCATTGAGCAGTTCAAGCAAATCCTCCAGCAAATCCCGGGGGAATGTTACTCAAAATCGTGCACTGTTCTATTTAACTCAACTATCGGTCAGCATACAAGACACATCATTGAACTTTATCTATGCTTGCTGAAAGGGTATGATCAGGCCGATGTATCCTATGACCGTAGAGAACGAAATCAACGTATTGAACTAGAATTGTCTTATGCGATTGAGCAGTTAGACTTGATTCAGAGACAATTGGAACGACCCAATAAGTCCATAAAGGTTACTTATGATTTATGTGGGGCAGAAACCTGTTTGGATTCCAATTACTTCAGGGAGGTCATGTACAACCTGGAACATACGATCCATCATCATGCACTCATTAAAGTGGGGATACAACATTTTACTAAAATGGAGCTTCCAGAGTCGTTTGGCGTGGCTCCTTCAACCATACAACACAAACAGGCATGTGCACAGTAAGTTTCATCTCAGAACGGGGTAAATATTTTATTACTTCCAATCGTGATGAGCATGTGTCACGCCCCTTGGCTTTTGAACCCAAGGAAGAGATGATCGGTTCCTTGAAGGTTGTATTTCCTAAGGACCCTAAGGCAGGGGGAACCTGGTTTGCTCTCAATGAATTGGGACATGTGGCCGTTTTGCTCAATGGGGCTTTTGTTCGGCATCAGACACAAGGGCCCTATGCCAAGAGTAGGGGATTGGTATTGTTGGATGTGATAGCTTCCGCCGAGCCCGAGTTACTGTTGCAAAAAATGGATTTATACCAGATAGAACCCTTCACCCTGGTGTTGCTCAATGGAAATCTATTGGAATTTCGATGGGATGGGAGCCAGAAATATTTTAGGCCATTGGACAAGTCTAAAAACCATATTTGGTCTTCGGCGACCCTGTACAGTGATGAGGTGATTGCCCGAAGGGCCAAAATGTTCGAGGATTTTTTGAAAGACCAAGACCATATTGAAGCCTCCGATGTGGTGGATTTCCATTCCAACAATCATGAGGATTTTGAAAACGGTTTTATCATTGATCGTGAAACCGGACTTAAAACCTTCAGTGTTACCCAAGTAGTCATTGATCAGGAAGATATGTTATTACGTCATTTTGACCTTCTCGATGACAAATTCTATGAATTGCCCTTTTCATCCACATCCATATTACCCATAAAATGAGCAGCTTTAAACTAAAATGGCACAAGCTAACCCATTGGGAGTACTGGCCGTTATGGGCCATTTACTACCCATTGTTTCCGGTTTGGCTGTATTATTCCATCAAGGCGCGTTCCTTTTTCTTTTTCAATGCCGCAAATCCGGCCATGAAGAATGGGGGTATGGCCATGGAATCCAAAATGGAGATCTATAAGATGATCCCGCAACAGTTTATCCCCAAAACCGTATTTGTTGGTAAAAATGAATCTTCCAAGCTGGCTCTGGAAAGAATTTTGGCATCGGATATTGGCTTTCCCTTCATTGCCAAACCAGATATAGGGATGAAGGCCTTTGGGGTGGATAAAATCTACAATAAGGACGAATTTAAAAACTATCTTAAGCGTACCCCATCCCATTTTTTGGTGCAGGAACTCATTCCGTATACCAAGGAAGTGGGTATTTTTTATGTGCGTATACCGGGTTCGGAAAAGGGGAGGGTCACGGGCATTGTGTCCAAAGAATTTCTTTCCGTCATTGGAAATGGAACCAACACCATTGAAGAATTGATCAAAAAGGAGTATCGGAGCCATTTACAGTTAAAGGCTTTGGAAAAGAAGTTCGGAGAAACGTTAAAGACAGTGCTAAAGGAAGGTGAGGAATTTATTCTGGTGCCTTATGGAAGCCATACTCGGGGCGCAAAATTTGTGGACATCACCGATAAATTAAATGATGGCCTAGAAAAAGTCGTAAACAGCATCTGTTCCCAAATGAGAGAGTTCCATTATGGTCGGTTGGATGTGTTGTACAATTCTTTTGAAGAGCTTAGCCTAGGCAAAAATTTTAGTGTGATTGAAATCAATGGGGCAGGGGGAGAGGCTACCCATATTTACGATCCCAAGCATTCCCTGTTTTTCGCATGGCGCGAAATTGCCAAGCATTGGGGTTATATGAATGAAGTGAGCATTCTCAATCATAAAAAAGGACATTCCTATTTAAGCTTCAAAGACGGTAGGGCCATGCTTAGAGATCATGAGGCTTTGGAATCAAAGCTTAGAATGATTTAAAATGTTCCTTTGGACATTTATTAAGTTAAAAACGTCAGCAGCATTGGTAATATGTTCTAATCTTCGCCATTGATCGCGCCAAGTGTACTCTATTCCAATTGTGAATATTTTATATGACCATGGCTTATCATAATTGATTAAAATTGTCCCGACTCCTTTTGAGTATGGTTTGAGTATGGGCTTGGGTAATAGTTTAATACTATAGCTTTTAATATGTTTTCTGAAGAACCAATATTCTATAAATATTCTTTCATTGGTTATGGCATAGTAGATTTTAGATTTTCTGATTCTGTGCAGAACGGTTCTAGTTATTAATTGAAAAATTCCAATAAGTAAAAATAGGGTTCCAAATATTTTAAATAGGACTGGAGCATCATTTATAAAGACTGTAAAAGTCCATATTAGAGAAACCAAGATGATGAATAAACCTGTAGTGAACAAAAAAGTTACATAAAGAAAATTCGATTTATGAATTATGGGTCTACCTTCCCATAAAATTTGTTCATCAGTACTTATGTATTTGGTAAATCTACTTTCCAATAAAATTCTTTTTTTAAGATAAGTAAAATATAAACGGAGGGTTTTACATCTTGTACATTGTCAAAGCCTCTTTGAAAAAAGCAGATGTCGTTGCTTCCGTTATATCGGAAGCGGGTAAAATGGCTCCCTTAAACCCATTGTTTTTCCATGTGCCTTGGGCGAGTGGCTTAAAGGCCCAGGTTCGCAACTGGGTATTACCTCGATAACCACTGATATAAAAATAGAAGTCGTTCACCATACTATCCGGAATGGCTAGTCCCAATCCCACGGATTTTCCTGAACCATCATGGAGATGGGCAAAAGCACCCGTATCAAAATGATGGGGCCATACACGCACTTCAGATTCCAATTTTTCATCCTTCAAGAATGTGGTAAGTATATTTTGGGCCAAGCCCCGCAAGCGGATGAGTTCCTGAACTTCACTGCTATCGGAAAGTTCAAATACCTTCTCACCAGTCATAGTATAAGGCAAGCTGTAATGAAGATTGTATTGGTAGGGTTTTTCAAGCCCTGAGACTTCTGCCATTTTGGAGAGCCATTCCACCACCTCTGTATGGGTCTTTCCCTTTAGGGAAAGTGACTGTATTGTACTGGATTTCCAGTCAAGGGAAAAAGTGCCATAATTTAACCCCAATTCCGTGCCAGAAGTATTCAGAGGCCAAGTGAGCAAACTTTTATCGGCCACTGAAAACCCTAAATTCGTATGGCTGTCATCCTTCTTGTGGGGTAAAAAACTTTTGCCAGCAGTAGCTAGGTACTGTGCTGCTAAATGGAACTGTTTTATCATTTTCATGGCAACCAAAGTGTGTTCCCTGAAAATACAAAATTTTGGACGTTTTAGGATGTCTTATCTTCCAAGGCCATTTTTTGCTTGATGGCCTTCATGATGATGGGGGCATGGATACGGGAATTTTCAATAAACCATTTGTGGGTTTCCATCCCTCCACAGATTACTCCAGCCAAAAACAATCCAGGAATATTGGTTTCCATGGTTTCTGGGTCGTAGGTAGGTAGCCTTTTGCCATCTTCGGAAAGTTGGATGCCCAGTTTTTCCAAAAAATCAAAATTGGGCATGTACCCGGTCAGGGCCAATACAAAATCATTGGTCAAGGTAACTTCACCTTGGAGAGTGTTTATAACGACTTCACTTTCCGTGATTTCTTTCACGGTGGAATTGTAATAGGCCTTTATGCTACCTTCCTCAATTCGATTTACGATATCGGGACGCACCCAATATTTTACGCGTTGACCCACTTCGGGACCTCGAATGATCAAGTTGACTTCGGCCCCTTTCCGCCAGCATTCCAAGGCGGCATCAATGGCGGAATTGCTTGCTCCCACCACGACCAATTTTTGACTGGCATAAAAATGAGGGTCTTTGTAATAGTGGGAAACCTTTGGTAAATCCTCTCCCGGGACATTGATTTTGTTGGGTAGATCGTAAAAACCTGTGGCCACAATAACGTTTTTGGCCTTGTAGGTGTCCTTGTCCGTTTTTATGTTGAAGGAAGTTGCCTTTTGCTCCACATTCAGTACTTTTTCAAAAAGGTGGATGTTGAGTTGATTGGAAGTCACAATTCTTCGGTAGTACTCCAGCGCTTCATTGCGTTTGGGTTTGGCTTCTTTGCTGATAAAGGGGATGTCGTCTATTTCCAGTTTCTCCGATGAAGAAAAAAACTGCATGTTTATTGGATAGTTGAACAAGGAATTTACAATGGGTCCTTTTTCAATGATTACATAGGTGAGCCCTTGTTTTTTGGCCTCAAGACCACAGGCAATGCCAATGGGTCCCCCTCCAATAATGACAACATCAAAATCCTGCATTATGCAATTTTTTCTTTCAACCTTTTAATGGTTTGGGTGGGATTCTCACTTTTAAAGACAAAGCTGCCCGCCACCAAAATGTCCGCTCCGGCATCCACCAGTTTTTTGGCATTGGCATCATTTACACCCCCATCAATCTCGATAAGGGCATTGGAGTTTTTCCGTTCAATGAGTGCCTTGAGGTCTTTTACCTTCTGATAGGTATTCTCGATAAAGCTCTGCCCACCAAAACCGGGGTTCACGCTCATCACAATGACAATGTCGATATCTTGGATGATATCCTCCAGTAAACTTACGGGTGTATGCGGATTTAAGGCTACACCGGCTTTCATGCCCTCGGCCTTTATCGCCTGAAGGGTTCTGTGTAGGTGGGGACAGGCCTCATAGTGCACGCTTAAATGATGCACTCCCAGTTTCGCAAAGGTTTTGATGTAGCGATCGGGATCAACGATCATCAGGTGTACATCCAAAGGTTTTTGGGCATGTTTGGCCATGGCCTGTACCACGGGCATTCCAAATGAAATATTGGGAACGAACACACCGTCCATGATGTCCAAGTGAAACCAATCGGCATCACTTTGGTTCACCATTTCAATATCGCGTTGTAAATTGGCAAAATCTGATGCCAATAGGGAGGGAGCAACTAATTTTTTCTGCATTTGATCGTTAAAAGCTGATACAAAAATAAGCAAATGATCTGGCTTTATGGGGTCAAACGCTCATTTGCTACAACCAATAGGTAACCTTCAGTACCATGGACCTGTTTTTGATACCCAGACCTTCGGTGTCATGGTTCTCGTTGTATATCAGGAATATATCGGACATGGGGCTGTAACGCCATTGCAATCTGGAAAATGCACTGAAGTTATTGTCCCGGGAATTGTACTGGACCACATTGGTGAGAAAAAGCTTGTTGGAGAAGCTTATGTTTCCATTGAATCGGGCCAAATGCAGATCCTTTTCCCCATATCCTTCAGCCAAACGGATGTCGTTGTAGTCATAGGTGAGGCCAAAGGTGCCCCAAGGCCTAAACCGTAACGAACCCTGTAACATGGCTCCTAGGCGGGTGCCGTTAAAGAATTGGCCATACCCTACATTGGTGTTCCATACAACGGTTTTGCGAACATCGGAGCTGTACTGTACATCAAATCGGGCAAAGGAATAATTGCCCATGGGAATTGGAGTGAATTCATCCCCGATCAATTCGGTGGGGAAGAGCAAGTCTACTTTCTGGTATCGACCTATCAAGTTGAGTTTAGCAGTATTCCGATATTCAAAATCGTAGGCAAGATTGTTCTCAAGCTCATTAAAGCTAGCATCGGAATTGAGATAGAGATTGTTCCAGGTCCGTAGTCCATGATAATTTAATTTACTATTCTCCCCTTCAGGAAAGAAAAGATAACGTACCCAAGGATTGAATAGGGTATAACCAAGTCTTACGGTTTCCTCGGTCAAGGCATTATAGTTTTCCAACCGAGGATTAACCCCAAGCTCTGTGATATAGTTTTCGCCCACAATATTGAGTAGCCATCCTGTTCTGAACCGTTTGGTCAGATAGTTTCCCGTAAAACCATAAAAATGGGTGTCCTCCAAGTTTTCTGGGGTCAGGGAAGTATGGTACATGAAGGTGTTGTTGAGCTTGCCGCTCTCGGAAATATAACTGAACTCCAACCCTGCATTTCTGGAATACTCCATCTCCGAAGTGGTACTGGTGGCCTGCCTGTTGATGAACAATGCCTTGATGGCGGAACGCTGCAATACTTTTTGCTGAAAAGCTGCAACACTGTAGTTCTGTGCCGCAAATTCATCCGTGCGCCGGGTCTGCACATTCATGACCCCAACCCGTAGGTTCTGGGTGATGTTCCCGGTTAGCCTGCCTCCAAAATCAATAGGAATGGCTTTGCCTTCCATGATACCGATTCTCCGGGAGAAGAAAGGTTTAATATCGTATGTGCCAAAATTGGAGAAGATGTCATTGTTCTCCAGAAAGAAGTTACGCTGCTCCGGTAAAAAAATATCAAAGCGGGTAATGTTGGTCACCTGTTGGTCCACATCGGCATTGGAAAAATCAGGGAATAGGGTAAGATCTAGATTCAAACTACTGGTCAAGGCCACTTTTACCTCACCACCAAGGTCATTGTTGAGCTCGGCCTCTTGTTGTTCACTGTCCTCAAAATCACGTATTGAAGAACTGGTGACATAGGGATTCAAAATAAAGGTTCCCTTAGCTTTTTCAGGACTTTGGTCCCATTCCAAGGTTCCCATATAGTTGATGCTCACGCCATTGAAGTTTACGGGAAACTGGGTCCAAGTGGTATAGGCGTTGTTCTGTTTGTCTCCACGTATAAAATTAATGCCCCAATCCCGTTGGTTGGGGTTGTAGCGCAATGTTTTCAAGGGAATGGCTATTTCTGCGACCCAGTAGTCAGCGTACTGTGCGGTTTTAGAGGACCATTTATTGTCCCAATTCGGGGACATCCATGTTTGTCCATCCTCAATGACCAAACTGCCCTCCAGCTCGGATCCCCCAGCGGTAACCCCGAACAGCAATCCGCTTTGTTTGGTATTTACAGGGTCCAGGACCACCGAAAAGTTGTCACTTCCCCAGTAATCATCGTCATTGTCGCGCACCAGTGATTGTATAATACGTCTACCTGTATCATAGCATTTGGCCATGATATAGACATTCTCATGGTCATACGTAACCCGTACTTCAGTTTGATTCTGGGCCTGCCCCTCATCATTGGGCCAATGATTGAAAAAATTGGTTGCTAGTTGATGGTGCTCCCACTCTTTTTCCCCAATCGTTCCATCCAACGCAATGGGCTCCGTAGCTTTTCGAATTTGATATTTGAATAAAGCCCTTGTATTACCACCGCCATTTTGGGATACGGTTACAAGTGGGACCAATGACAATAAGGATGCGGCCCAGAATCTTTTCATGAACTGCTCGTTTTTTGATGATGGTTTCAAAGAACAGTAACCCTAACATCATTGTCAAGCAATTTTGGGGAATGTCAAAGCAATACACGTAAATGTCGTTTGGAGGGAGTTTGGTGCCGAAAACGTATCAAAGTTGTACGTATAGGTTGCGCGAAAAGCATTCACGGCTGATTTAAGGAATACTTAACAACGAAGATGCCAAAATAAGTGTTTGATTAATCCAATTCTTTTTGAAGAAGGTCCAAAACATGCGATCGATAATTTCTGCCAATGGGAAGTTCCTTTCCATTGATTTCCACCATGATGCTATTAAAAGCGGATACCTTATCCACGGCAATCATGAATGAACGATGGATACGTACAAACCGTTCCTTGGGCAGTTTGTCTGCAAGATGACCAATCCTTTGGGAGGTCGTTATTTCATTGTTGGATGTATGAAGGATGACCTTATCGTTCAAGCTTTCCAAATAGGTAATATGGGAAAGGTCCAATTTAATGACCTTTCGTTGTGTTTTGATGTATAATTGCTCTGGTTCATCAACCGTTTTGGGTTCGGGAGGATGTTGTTCGGTTTTGGAAGTGGATTGACCGGACAAGAATTTGTTTGCTTTTGCAATGGTTTTCATAAACCTACCCATGGAAATGGGTTTTAGGAGATAATCAATGGCATCCAGTTCAAATGCCTTGATGGCAAATTCGCGATAGGCGGTGGTGAAGACGACCAACGGGGCCGGGTTGAGGGACTCCAAAAGCTCAAGGCCATTTATTTTGGGCATTTTAATATCCAAAAAAACCAAATCGATGTTCCCCTTTTGAAGATGACAAAACGCATCAACCGCATTGGCACATACCGCTACCACTTCCAGTTGGTCTATCTGCTCGGTTAGCTTCACCAATACCTTTCTGGCCAAGGGCTCATCATCAACAATTATGCATCTGATTTTTCTATCCATAGGCAGTTTGCGCATTAATGCCACTGAGGTCTATGTTCAAACTTACCAAAAAACGATCAGGTTCTTCCTGAATATCCAGTTGATGCTTATCGGGAAAGAAAAGGACCAGTCTTCTTTTTACATTTTTTAGGCCGATGTTTTTATCGGTATCCAATCCATTGTCCTCCTCAATGGAAGATTTACTGTTTTCTACCACAAAATGAAGTTGTTGGTTGACGAGTTTCAATTCAATGGAAATATAAGAGTCGTCAATCAGTGTATCTGCCCCATGTTTAAAGGCATTTTCAACAAAGGGGAGCAACAAAAGGGGAGGGATAAACGTCTCGCTGCTATCATTTTCAATATGGGTGGAAATGGTAAGTTTGTCCCCATATCGCAATTGCTCCAGAGCCACGAGGTTCATCAACTCTTCCCATTCTTTTTCCACGGTGATGAACCGGTCGTTGCATTCGTACAGCATATAGTCCAAGAATTTGGACAGTCCCAGAACGGCATCCGGGGTTTTGGAGGATTTCTCCAATGAAAGGGAATAAATACTGTTTAATGTGTTAAAGAGAAAATGGGGGTGTATCTGCGCTTTTAGAAATTTAAGCTCGGTTTCCATTTTTTCCTTTACCAGCGCTTGGTTGATTTGTTCTTTCTGGTAGTAAAAACGCTGCAGTTTAATGGCCATAGCCACAAAAACGGGAGTGTAAACGGCAATGAGGGAGTTTAATATCTTTGGGAGGTACAAAACTGGGGTTTTCCAATGTTCCTCTTCTGGGTAGAACCAGTGGTAGAGATACCTCCAGTTCATATAGCGGTCTATCAGAGCCATGGCCAAAGCCAAAATTATGGATAGCCCAATGTACA
Source organism: Flagellimonas alvinocaridis (assembly GCF_004916895.1). GTDB lineage: Bacteria > Bacteroidota > Bacteroidia > Flavobacteriales > Flavobacteriaceae > Flagellimonas > Flagellimonas alvinocaridis. The sequence goes on along the minus strand of NZ_SNTZ01000004.1, from coordinate 141,465 downwards.
TGGTCATGCGTTTTGGATATAGGTATTTGGGCATCAGGTAATATAGCGTAATGTATGTGGGGATAATTTTCCATGGCAGCAAAAACAGCAATTGCTGAAATTGGTCCCAATAATTATCCTCGTAACTACCCCATAGAACGGTATAGAACAAAATGTAGCCCAACCAAAAAAGAATGTGGTAATAGATTCTGTTCTGAGCGCTGAGTATCCTCTCGATCATATCTCGATTCATTTCCTCTTGGGCATTTTCAAGGAAACTTGCCTTTGAGGTCAACAATTTTGAAGATGAAAGTACAAAATAGGATTCATTACAAACCCAAATTCCCGTGGATAACCGCTTTTTTGCCGTAAATACCCTTAGTTTGACCAAAAGCCATAAATGAAAAAACTCCGGTAATCAGCCGGAGTTTATTCATCAATCAAAAAACGAACAGTCATGATAAACTGTTGTAGGTTTACAAATTACAACTTTCTTGCCAAAAAACAAATTTAAGGTTTGTTTAACTGTAATTTGTTGATATAATCTTGCGTTTTATCCTAAATATGTCTTCAAAATCTTACTTCTGGAGGTGTGTTTCAAGCGTCGGATAGCTTTTTCTTTGATCTGACGAACCCTTTCCCTAGTAAGGTCAAAAGTCTCTCCAATTTCTTCCAAGGTCATCGAGTGCTGTCCAGCCAAACCAAAGTAAAGCCTTATAACATCGGCTTCTCTGGGTGTTAGGGTCTCCAAGGCGCGTTCAATTTCAGTGCGAAGTGATTCGTGTAACAACTCCTTATCGGGGTTTGGCGACTCACCACTACGGAGTACATCATATAGGTTGGAATCCTCACCATCAATCAATGGGGCATCCATGGATACGTGACGACCAGAATTTTTTAAGGATTGCTTTACATCTTCCACTGTCATGTCCAATTCTTTGGCAATTTCCTCGGCAGATGGAGTACGTTCATGGGCTTGCTCCAAGAACGCAAAAGTCTTGTTGATCTTATTGATGGATCCAATTTTGTTCAAGGGCAAACGTACAATACGTGATTGCTCCGCCAAAGCTTGTAGGATGGACTGACGAATCCACCATACCGCATAGGAAATAAATTTGAATCCACGGGTTTCATCAAAACGTTGTGCTGCCTTGATCAATCCCAAATTTCCTTCATTGATCAAATCAGGTAGGGTCAATCCTTGGTTTTGATACTGTTTTGCAACAGAAACCACGAATCTAAGGTTGGCTTTGGTTAATTTTTCCAAGGCCACTTGGTCTCCCGCTTTTATACGTTGTGCCAGTTCCACTTCTTCATCGGCAGTGATCAAATCCACCTTGCCAATTTCCTGTAAATACTTGTCCAACGATGCGGTTTCCCTATTGGTAACCTGCTTTGTAATCTTTAACTGTCTCATCTAAAATTTCTCCTTCAAATTAAATTTGTGAACCGAAGCTCATTAAGTTATACGTAGAAAAAGAGTAAAAGTTACATTTTGATGCATTTTTTTTGTAAAACATTTCTTAATAATGCAAAAACCCCGGAAATCCCGGGGTTTTTATTCTTATAAAGGATGGGGTATTAATCCCTTCTCGGTTTTCTGTCGCGATCACCACCTCTGCGGTCACCACCTCTACGATCACCGCCGCCTCTGCGATCACCACCTCTATCGTTTCGCGGTGGTCTTTCGGTATATCCTTCAGGTTTTGGAAGCAAAGCTTTTCTAGAAACCTTTTCTTTTCTGGTCTTGGGGTCGATACCGAAATATTTTACATCGATAACATCTCCAAGGTTGATGACATCGGTAACTTTATCAGTACGTTCCCATGCCAATTCAGATACGTGTAGCAATACTTCGTTTCCTGGGGCATCGGTATATTCCACAACGGCTCCAAAATCCAACAACTTGATGACCTTGACCTCATAAATGCTGCCCACTTCAGGCTTGAACATAAGCGCATCTATTTTGGCCAATACCATGTTGATGCCATCTTGATCGGTACCCAAGATTTCCACAATACCTTCTTCGGTATCAGGGTCTTCGTTGATCACGATGGTAGTTTTGGATTTCTTCTGAAGATCTTGAATAACCTCACCACCTTTACCGATCAATGCTCCAATGAATTCACCAGGAATGATTCGGGTAATGATTTTTGGTGCATAAGACTTCACTTCAGGTCTTGGCTCGGCAATGGTTTCAACTAGTTTGCCCAAAATATGCAATCTTCCATCCTTGGCCTGCATCAAGGCTTTCACCAAGATTTCATAGGAAAGACCTTTTACCTTGATGTCCATTTGGCAAGCGGTGATACCATCTTCGGTACCAGTTACCTTAAAGTCCATATCACCCAAGTGGTCTTCATCGCCTAAGATATCGGACAGTACGGCGAATTTGCCAGACTCCGTATCAGTAATCAATCCCATGGCAATACCAGAAACTGGTTTTTTCAATTGAACACCTGCATCCATCAATGCCATGGTACCGGAACATACAGTTGCCATAGAAGAGGATCCATTGGATTCCAATACTTCGGATACCACACGAACGGTATATGGGCAATCTTCAGGAATCATGCCCTTAAGGGCGCGTTGTGCCAAATTTCCGTGTCCAACCTCTCTACGTGAAGTACCTCGGATAGGTCTTGCCTCACCAGTGGAGAAAGGAGGGAAGTTATAGTGTAAATAGAATGTTTCTTCGCCCTCGTAAGATGGCATGTCAATTTGGTTAGCCTCTCTTGAGGTTCCCAAAGTAACGGTGGCCAATGCTTGGGTCTCACCACGGGTAAAGATGGAAGAACCGTGAACGCTTGGCAAGTAATCAATCTCGCACCAGATAGGACGAATGTCAGTGGTCTTACGACCGTCCAAACGAAGTCCTTCTTCCAAGGTTAGATTACGAACGGCCTCTTTTTCGGCCTTGTGGTAGTATTTGGAAACCAAACCACCAATTTCTTCCAATTCTTCTTCGGGGAAAGTAGCTTTGATTTCTTCTTTGATAGCAGCAAAAGCTTCGCTACGCTCTTTTTTGGAAGAACCGGCTTTGGCTACAGCGTATACTTTGTCATAAGCCAAGTCGTATACTTTCTTTTGAAGATCTTCGTCTTCAACTTCAGGTTCGTACTCACGGGTTTCTTTTTTACCGAAAGCTTCGGCCAATCTAACCTGTGCGGCACATTGAACTTTAATGGCTTCGTGGGCAAATTTGATGGCTTCCACCATTTCCTCTTCGGAAATTTCACTCATTTCGCCTTCCACCATCATCACAGAATCTTCAGAAGCACCAATCACCATGTCAATATCGGAGCTTTTCAATTGCTCCATGGTTGGGTTGATGATCAACTCACCATCTACACGACCTACACGAACCTCGGAAATTGGACATTCAAAAGGAAGGTCAGACAATTGGATGGCTGCAGAAGCGGCCAAACCTGCCATGGCATCGGGCATTACATTTTCGTCGTGAGACATCAATTGGATCATCACCTGGGTTTCAGAGTGATAATCTTTTGGGAACAACGGTCTCAATACCCTGTCTACCAAACGCATGGTCAATACCTCACCATCGCTGGGTCTTGCTTCACGCTTAAAGAATCCGCCAGGATAACGTCCTGCAGCGGCAAATTTTTCACGATAATCCACGGTAAGTGGCAAGAAATCCACATCCGAAGCTTGATAATTGGAGACAACTGTACATAGCAACATACATTTGCCTGATTGGACTACTACAGAGCCATGGGCCTGTTTCGCCAATTTTCCGGTTTCAATAGAGATTTCCCTACCGTCACCAAGGTCAATGACCTCTTTAAAAGTTTTTGGAATCATAAGAATTAGTCTTACCCGTTAAAAAAGATACGGGCAGTTAAACATTTGGTCTACCGTCATCCGGACGGTCGGGTTGTGTTGTTGTTGTGTTTGCCTCTCGGCACTGACCAATGAAAAACTATTTGAAGCTTTTTGTGTTTGCCCAATCCAATGGGACTTTAAGTCGTTGGAGTTCGTCCAACTAAAACAAAGGGGAAGCCAAAGCCTCCCCATCGTTTTTATTTTCTAATACCAAGTTCCTTGATCAAGGCACGGTATTTTTCAATATCTTTTTTCTTTAGGTAATCCAAAAGACTACGTCTTTTACCTACCAACGCCACCAAAGAACGCTCGGTGTTATAGTCCTTATGGTTTCTTTTTAGGTGACCAGTTAAGTGGTTGATACGGTGCGTGAACAAAGCAATTTGTCCTTCCGTAGAACCGGTGTTGCTCTCAGAGCCGCCGTGTTTTTTAAAAATCTCGGCTTTTACTTCTTTTGTTAAATACATTCCAATATTTATTTAAATGATTTTTATGTATTGATTGACTTTCAATCAGCGTGCAAAGATAAGTCCTTTTTTTGAATTTGAAGGGAAAGTAAACAAAAAAGCCCCTAGTTCGGGGCTTTTCTTATTTTCTGATAGGCTGATTGGTGATCAAGTCTATATATTGATTTACTTTCTTTTTCAAGTCCCTACGATGGGAAATGAAATCCAAGAACCCATGTTCTTTTAAAAATTCAGCTGTTTGAAAACCTTCGGGAAGGTCTTTCCCAACGGTGTCCTTTACCACCCGTGGTCCGGCAAAACCTATCAAAGCACCTGGTTCCGCAATGTTGATGTCTCCCAACATGGCGTAAGAGGCAGTGGTTCCTCCAGTGGTGGGGTCGGTACATAACGAAATGTAAGGAATTTTAGCTTCGGCCAATTGGGCCAATTTAGTTGAGGTCTTTGCCAATTGCATCAGAGAAAGTGCAGCTTCCATCATACGGGCCCCACCTGATTTCGAAATCATCAAGAATGGGACTTTCCTCTTTTTGGCCTCATCTATGGCGCGGGAAATTTTTTCTCCCACTACACTACCCATAGATCCACCAATAAAGCCGAAGTCCATGCAGGCAATGACAATATCCTTGCCCATGGATTTACCCACAGCGGTACGAACGGCGTCCTTTAATCCTGTTTTTTGTTGAACTGTTTTTAAGCGATCGGAATATTTTTTGGTATCCACAAACTTCAAAGGGTCTTTGGAGGTCATGTTGGCGTCGAGTTCTTTGAACTTGTTGTCATCGAACAGGATTTCAAAGTATTCTTTGCTACCTATCCTAACATGATAATCATCTTCCGGACTTACATAGAAGTTTTTGGCAAGGTCTTCGGACTCTACTATTTTACCAGTGGGGGATTTATACCATAATCCCTTTGGGGTATCCTTTTTTTGCTCAGTTGTGGTCTGAATTCCTTTTTCCTTTCTTTTAAACCAAGACGACATGCAATCAAAATTAAATTAAACGAAAGTCTTATAAGGTATTTACATTGTTCAAATCCTCAAAGGCCTTTTTCAATCGCTCAGAGAATGTTTTTTCTCCTTCACGCAGCCAAACTCGCGGATCGTAGAACTTTTTGTTGGGTTGATCGTCACCTTCGGGATTTCCTATTTGTGATTGAAGGTAACCTGATTTTTCTTGGACATAGTCCCGAACCCCTTCCAAAAATGCATATTGCAAATCGGTGTCGATGTTCATTTTAATAACACCGTATCCGATAGCTTCCCTGATTTCTTCCAAAGTGGAACCAGAACCTCCGTGGAATACAAAATCGATATGGTTTTCCTCTACACCATATTTCTTGGTGATGAACTCTTGGGAGTTTTTCAAGATTTTGGGTGTCAATTTTACGTTCCCTGGCTTATATACACCATGTACATTTCCAAAGGCAGCGGCTATGGTAAATCTATGGCTTACCTTAGACAATTCTTCGTAAGCATATGCCACTTCTTCTGGCTGGGTATACAATTTGGAGTCATCAACATCACTATTGTCCACACCATCTTCTTCACCACCAGTAATACCCAACTCAATTTCCAAGGTCATGCCCATTTTGCTCATACGCTCCAAATAGGTCTTGCAAATTTCAATGTTCTCCTCGATGGGTTCTTCCGAAAGGTCAATCATATGCGAGCTGAACAGGGACTTGCCTGTGGCCTTAAAATGTTCTTCACTGGCATCTAAAAGTCCATCTACCCAAGGCAATAGTTTTTTGGCACAGTGGTCCGTGTGAAGAATTACAGTGGCACCGTAGGCTTCAGCCAATTGATGCACATGTTTGGCGCCAGACACGGCTCCTAGAATGGCAGCTCTCTGGTTTTCGTTGGAAAGACCTTTTCCAGCATTGAACTGACCTCCACCGTTGGAAAATTGTATGATAACGGGCGAGTTTAACGAAGCGGCTGTTTCCAATACCGCATTAATGGTGTTGGACCCAATCACGTTAACTGCCGGAAGGGCATACCCGTTTTCTTTGGCGTGGTTAAAAATTGCTTGTACTTCATCACCGGTAGCAACGCCCGGTTTTATGTTGTGGGACATAATTTTTGTTGATTACGTTTATAAGTCAAGTTAGGGCACAAAAGTAATAAAATATTTACTCTAGAAGGGATAATTAATTCCGATGTTAAAAACCGCACTTTTAAGGTTATAGCCACTGAACCAGCGATTGGACCCTTCTTTGGATGGGTCATAGGTTTTAAATCCGGTATCCAGTCTGAAGACGAAATAGGTGAAATCATAGCGGAGGCCAATCCCGGTTCCTAGGGCAATATCGGCCAATGAGGAGAAGCCATTAAAAATGGCATCGGGATTGTCCTCATCGTCAAAAACATTCCAAATGTTTCCTGCATCGGCAAAAAACGCGCCTTTTACATCACCGGCAATGGGGAAACGATATTCAACATTCATGGCTAGTTTTAGGTTGGCCTCGTTAAAGTCGTTGAGGTTGTCGGTCTTTCCAGGTCCCAATTCATATGCGTTCCAAGCCCTGTTGTCATTGGAACCTCCACCAAAATAACTTCTAACAAAGGGAATGTTGTCCGAGTTGCCATAGGGAACAGCAAGTCCTAAAAAAGTCCTGAAGGCAATCACCTTGGAATCATCCACATCCCAGTGGCGGATAAAATCAACCTCTGTTTTGAGGTATTGGGAAAAGGGGACACTGAATACCAAAAGTTGGTCGCGGTCATTTTTATTATAAGGAACCACATTGGAAAGCAATGAGAGCAAGTTTCCAGCTCCCTCCAATTTTACCCTAAACTGATAGAAATTGTTATCGTTGATATCAACCCTACTATTTTTAAAAAAGGTATAGTTTGATGCAAAGATGAGGTTGTTCTCGGTCAAACGTTGTCTCCTTTCCTCAATACGGTTTACCTCACTTCGTTCTTCCTCGTCCAGTGGAACTTGATTGTTCAGCACTGCTTCCACAAATCCATTGGCCCCATCTGGTATGGATAGCCTAAAGGGATCGTCCTCATTATCGACCTCCTCAAAGAAATCCGCAAATTGTGGATCCTCTTCAAAAGCATCTGCAATATTATCCAGGCTTCTATAGCTGTTTCTATAGACATTGTAAAAATTGCCTTGGTTGGTATTACGAACAAATTCAACATTTAATAGTTCCACATTGTGTTTCAATTGTATTGTTGGTGACCAATTGTATGACAAAACAGAGTTAAGGGATTGTTTGTCCAATCCCACATTTTGCTGAAAATTGGTACCTGCGGACAATCTACTTTGGGGAAGCATGTAGTACGGAATAATCTTTTCGGTATTGAACGGGAACCATATTCTGGGAAAAGTAATGTTGACATCTCCTCCAAGTTCAGAAGTGAAAGGTTCATCCGAGAACGCAGCGGCATCACTCAGTAAACCTATAGAGCCCCTTGCGGAAATATTTAAGGTTTCGGCACCACCAAACACGTTTCGTGTAATGACCGATGTACTGAAAGCCGTTCCTACCTGTTGAATGTTGGAATGTGTGACATCAAAGTTGAGATTCAAGGAAAATTTTGGTCTTGGCGCCAAATAAATGTTGGAAATAAGTTGGGCTTGGGTAGTATCCGGAATAAACTCTATGTTCGGATATTTGAACGTATTCAGGTTGGTAATCTGCCGGTAGGTTCGGATACGGTCCAAATCCCTATAAATACTATCTTTCTGAAAAAAGATGGCATCGGTCAATGCCTTTGGATTGTACCTGAGCTTGTCCTTGTAGAAAATGGTATAATTGTCGTACTCCATTGACTTTAGGGAGTCTGTTCCACCACCTATCAAATAATCGGCATAGATGTTTATTTTTTTTAGGCGATGGATTCTATAGGGGCTGTTGACATCGGAACTGTCCGTGGCGCTCCTGAATTTTTTAATGTTCAACTTTACGTCCATTAGTTGGTCATCGGCCAGTTGGGTGGTGTCCCTGAGAATATCATAGCTAATGGAGCTTTCTTGGAAATTATAAACCCCTGAGTTTCTGAAAAGGGTGGTCAAACGCTCCCGTTCCAAATTAAAATTGGCAAGGTCAAATTGATCTCCTTTTTTTACAAGGGTAAGGTCGGAAGATGCATCATAAACAGAATCCAGTTCGGGAGAAGTAATGTTTTTTTGGACGGTATCAATGATAAAAGGTTTCCCTAAATTGAGCTTATAGTCCAATTCGGCTCTTTTTTTTCGTTTGCCCTCAACAATGTCATAGCTCCCAGAATTATTAAAATATCCTTTGCTGCGATAATAGGCCTCCAATCTATTTACGGATTTTTGGGATAGGGCCGTATCAATGACCACAGGAGCTTCGCCAATTCTTTTTAGGAAATCGCTGGCCCCTTTTACAACAAAGGATTCTTGTAGTCGATTCACTTGTTTTTTGGAAAGAAAGTTGTTCAAACGTTTTTCACGCTTTTCTTTTCGGTGAAGCCAATCCTGAAAAGATGAATCCGGGTTTTCCTTGGCCAAATTGTACAGGTTGAGCCGCAATGGATATCCCAATACATTGCTGTTCGGTTTTTGGTAAATAAGACTTCGGATGTCACTGTCGGTTACCTTTTCTTCATCTACATAAATAGAGTTCTTTGTGAGCAGCAATTCATCTTCCCCCACTTTTTTAAGGGTATTACAACCGGCCACAATCAATATAAGCAACAATAACCCTATTTTTGTCCAGTTGGACAATAGACGTAAAGAACCCCTCATAGATGCCAAAAATACACGATTTAGATGGTTACGAAAAACCAAATTAAACTAGTTGTAAACCTAAAGCAAAAAAAGTACCGAACTCAACATGGATTGTTTGTGGTGGAAGGTGAAAAGTTGGTCAATGAGCTGTTGGATTCTGGTATTCAACTGCTTGACCTTTTTGTGGATACAGAAAAAAAGGCAAAACATTTTCAGGAAGCTAAACTGGTTTCAAAAGCAAATATGAAGCAGATGAGCAGTTTGTCCAACCCCAATGGAGTGTTGGGGGTCTTCAAGGTGCCCAGCCCCAAGCCCACTGGTGAAGATGATTGGGTGCTAGCCTTGGATGCTGTACGCGACCCAGGTAATTTAGGGACCATTATTAGGTTGTGCGATTGGTTTGGCATAAAGTACTTGATTTGCTCTTCGGATACGGTGGAATGCTACAATCCAAAGGTATTACAAGCCACTATGGGGTCTATAGCCCGAGTAAATATTGTTTACACAGATTTGGAAGCGTACTTAAAACAGACATCATTACCAATGTATGGAGCTTTTATGGATGGTAATTCAATATATCAGCAAAAATTACCCACTAAAGGGATTTTGGTAATGGGTAATGAGGCCAATGGTATTTCCGAAACTATTGGTGGATTGATCACTTCGCAAATTTCCATTCCCCAATATGGGGAAACTACGGCCGAAAGCTTGAATGTAGCCACGGCAACGGCCATATTGTTGAATGAGATTAGAAGATAGTTTTTTGAATTTATGGATGATTGTCCTAAGATTCTTGGATTTTTTTGAACCTCACTATCCAACTATCTCATTTGTTATTCAAAGGTGAAATTAATGAAAATACCACGGGTTCTCATGGCTTCAATGTTTCCTGTCCATGGACTGTTTGGGTCGTCATCCGGGACCAATTCATCAGATAAAGCGAAAACACCACGAATGGAAGGTGAAAACTTGAAGTATTCGGTATAAAAATCAATGCCAAAACCCAATTCGTATCCGTAGACATTCTTTTTCATCCTAAACTCACCACTGCTGTTATCGTCCAAACTATCTTCTTTGCTTCCCAAGTTCATGGAAGTATATACGCCTCCTGTGATAAAGGGTTTCCAGTTGCCAATACGTCTGGTACTGGCTTTGATGAGCAATGGAAAACGAATGTAAGTGGAACGCACCTCACGAATGGCATCGGTTTCATTTGCAAAACCAGGAAAACCCAAAGTTCTTGAGGTGTACAAGAGGCCAGGCTCAAAACGGGCATCCAAGAACTCGTTGATGCGCATTTCGCCAATCAAGCCCACATTGAAGCCAATACTTTTGTTCACCAAGATATCCCGGCCAATGTCGTTCTTGTACTCAAATTGAAAATCATATTGATTCAACCCAAGGTAGTATCCCCAGTTCAAAAACTTTTTGTCTTCGTTCTGAAGGTTAAGGATGGGGTCTTCCCTAAACTGGGCCGAGGAAGTTGGGCATGCCAGCACCAGCAGGCCAAACAGAAGAAAGATGTTTTTCATCAAACTATTTTGTAGCGACATAAATGGAAGCTGCTCCAAATGTCTGGGGTTTGTTCTCTATTCCTATAAACCCAATTTTGGCCAAAATATTGTTGAAAGCCTCCCCATGTGGAAAAACAGATGCCGATTCACTCAGGTAAGTGTATGCGGAACGGTCTTTGGAAAATAGCTTGCCTATGGCTGGAAGAATGCACTTGCAATAAATGGTATACCCCTGTTTAAACGGTGTTTTGGTGGGCACTGAAGTTTCTAAAATCATTAATGTGCCGCCAGGTTTGAGCACCCGATGAATTTCTTGTAGACCTTTTTCAAGATTTTCAAAATTGCGTACCCCAAACCCAACAGTCACTGCATCAAAACTTTGATCTTCAAAAGGGAGGTTTTCGCTATCGCCTACCATCATCTCAATGGTATCTTGAAGATTTTTTTCCTTGATTTTGGTCTTTCCCACCTCCAACATGCCGGGGGATATGTCCAATCCAATGATTTTTTCAGCTCCCGTCCCTGTCATGGCAATAGCCAAATCGCCAGTTCCAGTGGCAATATCCAATAAGGATTGTGGTTTTTTGGCGGCCAACAGTTTTACCATCCGTTTGCGCCATTTAAGGTCAATTCCGAAGGAAATTACCCGGTTTAATCCATCATAGTCCCCAGAAATAGTATCGAACATTTGCCGTACTTGTTCCTTTTTTCCCAGTTCAGATTCCTTATATGGCGTAACTTTTTTTGACATTTCCTGATTTTGCAGGCAAATATACAATATAGCCTTATGGCAGGTGCACAAAAAAAATTGTGTAATTTTGCCGGGCAACGGGGAACTTTTTCCGTATTATACTAAGAATATGTCTTTTAGGCCACGGTCACTATTCTTTGTGTCACTTACAAGGCACAAATTGAATCGATTTAACAACACATCTTATTTCAATCAATGAAAATCATTATTGCAGGAGCTGGTGAGGTAGGGTTTCATTTGGCAAAACTTTTGTCCTATGAGGCACAGGACATTACGTTGATTGATACGGATAAGGAAAGCCTAACGTATGCCGATAACCATTTGGATATACGGGTGCTCCGCGGTGATGCAACTTCGGTTCAGGTGCTTCGGGATGCCCAAGTGGATGGTTCGGATTTGGTGATTGCGGTGACGGCTTCCGAAACCACAAACATTACCCTTTGTTTCTTGGCAAAGCAGTTGGGGTGCAAGAGGACCATAGCCAGGATTTCCAATACGGAGTTTATGGACAATCGCGGACTCATTAAGTTTGAGGAATTGGGGATTGATGAATTGATTTCCCCGGAGCGATTGGCAGCTATGGAGATACAGTTGATGCTGAACCAATCGGCTTTCAATGATACCTATGAGTTTGAAGGCGGATTGTTGACCATGTTTGGGGTAATCCTACCAAAAACGGCTCCGTTTGTTGGAAAAATGGTAAAAGAAGCCGCCCGGATTTTTCCTGAGCTTCACTTTATGCCGATTGCCCTGCAACGTATGGGAACGCAGTTTACGCTAATCCCAAGGGGGGATACGGTGTTCAAGGAAGGCGACCAAGTGTATTTTATTACTTCGGATAAGGGAGTGGAGGAGCTTTACAAGCTTACCGGGATGCAAAAGCAAGAGATTAAAAATGTGATGATTTTGGGGGGCAGTAAGGTAGGCTTCAAAACGGCTCGGGATTTGTGCAACAAAAAATTCAATGTAAAGCTTATCGAAAAAAATAAGGAAAAAGCCTTTGATATTGCCGATGAGTTGCCTCATGCCTTGGTCATCAACGGTGATGGTAGAAATGTCGAGCTTCTTGAAGAAGAAAGTTTGGAATCCATGGATGCCTTTATTGCTGTGACCGGGAATTCCGAGACGAATATCATGTCTTGTCTTGTAGCCAAGAACAAGCGTATCAAGAAGACCATTGCCCTTGTTGAAAACATGGATTATTTTCAGTTGTCCCATTCCATTGGGGTGGATACATTGATCAATAAAAAACTACTGGCCGCCAATAGTATATTTCGATATATCCGAAAAGGAGAGGTGCTTGCATTGACTCGGTTGAACAACCTAAATGCAGAGATTCTGGAATTTGAGGTAAAGGCTTCTTCATTGGTGAATGGAGAAATCATAAAAGAATTGAACTTTCCTAGGGAAGCCAGTATTGGTGGGGTCATCAGAAATGGAGAAGGAATCATTGCCCTTGGGGATTTTAGAATCACTGAAGGTGACCGCGTTGTTGTATGCTGTTTGCCCAAGGCCATTCCGAGGATAGAAAAGCTGTTTCTATAATGAGGCTCAATACCCGCATCATTGTTCACATCATGGGACTGTTGTTGCTATGCAACGGTTCTTTTATGCTTTTGGCCGCTTTTACCAGTGGCATCTATAAGGATGGCGCCACATTGGATATTACCCTGGCCGCCATTGTAACCATGCTTTTTGGTATGATGGCCATGTTCTATACCCGTGGACATAAAAAAGAGGTAAAGCGAAAGGAAGGCTATATTATTGTAACATTTGGTTGGGTGGTCATGTCTATCTCTGGGATGCTTCCCTATCTTTTTTCAGGATCTATATCCACCATTACCGATGCTTTTTTTGAGACCATATCTGGATATACCACGACAGGGGCGTCCATTTTGGACGATATTGAGTCCCTCCCCGAAGGAATTTTGCTTTGGAGGAGTCTGACCCACTGGATCGGGGGAATGGGAATCATTGTGTTGGCCATTGCCATTTTACCGCTTTTGGGGATAGGGGGGATGCAGTTGTTTGCTGCGGAAGCACCCGGTCCGGGAGGAGATAAGCTTCACCCCAGAATTACGGATACGGCCAAACGCTTGTGGTTGATTTACTTTGGGTATACTGTGACCGAAACACTATTGCTAAAATTGGCCGGGATGACATTTTTTGATGCCATCAACCATGCGTTGGCTACCATGTCAACAGGAGGCTTCTCCACTAAAAATGCAAGTTTGGCCTATTGGAACAACGCGCCCGTTATTCAGTATATTACCATTGTTTTTATGTTCTTGGCCGGAAGCAATTTTGTACTCAGCTATTTTGCATTTACAGGAAGGGTGCAACGTATTTTGAGGGATGAAGAGTTTAAATACTACTTCGGCTTTGTGGTGATTTTCTCTATTTTGGCCGCTTTGGGCATCTACTTAAAGGGTAATGTGCCTGTATCCGATTTTCATCCCATGGTTTGGGGCGAAGCCGAAAGTGCTTTTAGGCATGCCCTGTTTCAGGTCATAGCTGTGATCACTACCACTGGTTTTGTTACGGCAGACTTTACCTCATGGACCCCATTTTTAACCGTTTTCTTTTTTGGGTTGATGTTCTTGGGAGGTTCCGCGGGATCTACGGCTGGGGGGATTAAAGTGATGCGCCATTTGATCATCATCAAAAATGGAATCTTGGAGTTTAAACGGACCTTGCATCCCAATGCCATTATTCCGGTTCGCTATAATGAAAAGACCGTTTCGGAACATATCGTGTACAACGTTATTGCTTTTTTTGTTCTGTACATGCTTTTGTTCATAATAGGTTCTTTGGTATTGGGCTTTTTAGGGTTGGATTTTGTTTCGGCTGTAGGTGGAGCTGCCTCATCCTTGGGGAATGTGGGGCCAGCCTTTGGCGACCTTAACCCTGTGAGCAACTACAACAGTTTGCCACCTGCCGGGAAGTGGTGGTGTGGCTTCTTAATGCTGTTGGGTCGTTTGGAACTTTTTACGGTCTTGATTATCCTCACTCCTTATTTCTGGAAGAAGACATAAAAAAACCTCTTGAAGTTGATACTACAAGAGGCTTTTAAAGGTATAAAGTTGTTGTAGGTTAGACCACTGCCTTGATGCGAGCGATGGCTTCCTTCAATTCTTTTTCTGATGCTGCGTAAGAGATACGGATACAGTTGGGGTTTCCAAAAGCTTCCCCAGTTACCGTGGCCACATTGGCATGCTCCAAAAGGTAAAGGGCAAAATCAGAAGCATTGTTGATCGTGGTCCCGTTCAAAGTTTTTCCAAAGAAAGCAGAGATATCGGGGAATACATAAAAAGCTCCTTCGGGAACGTTGAGGTTAAACCCATCGATTTCTCCCAAAAGTTCCAATACAAGATCCCTTCTTTTGTGGAACTCATCGATCATATACTGGATTTTGCTCACAGGAGCTTCCAAAGCGGTAATGACGGCACGTTGGGCAATAGCATTGGCACCACTGGTCACTTGTCCTTGAAGTTTGGTACATCCTTTGGCAATCCATTCGGGAGCGCCAATATATCCTATTCTCCATCCGGTCATGGCAAAAGCTTTGGAAACACCATTCACGGTAATGGTTCGGTCATACATTCCATCAATGCCAGCTATACTGACATGCCCTCCAGCAAAGTTGATGTGTTCATAAATTTCATCAGAAACCACATAGATATCTGGATGCTTTCTCAAAACTTCAGCCAATCCTTCCAATTCAGCCTTACTGTAAACAGAACCACTGGGGTTACAAGGTGAACTGAACCAAATCATTCTGGTTTTTGGCGTAATGGCCGCTTCCAGTTGGGCAGGTGTCATTTTAAAATCGGTTTCAATACCGGTCGTTACTTCAACGGGAACACCTTCGGCCAATTTTACAATATCGCTATAGCTTACCCAGTACGGGGCAGGAAGAATTACTTCATCCCCAGGATTTAGAACCACAAGGGCCACATTGAAAAGGGATTGTTTGGCTCCTGTGGACACAACAATTTGGTTGGGTCCGTATTCTAAGTTGTTGTCTCGCTTGAATTTTAATGAAATGGCTTTTTTCAGTTCAGCATAACCATCAACAGGGGTGTAGCTGCTAAAATTGTCATCAATGGCCTGTTTTGCGGCCTCTTTGATAAAATCGGGGATATTGAAGTCCGGTTCACCCAAACTCAACCCAATAATATCCTTTCCTTCATTTCGTAACTCCCTGGCTTTTGCAGCCATGGCCAAAGTTGCTGACGTGGACATGTTCTTGATCCTGTCAGATAGATGGTTGCTCATTGATTTTGCTATTTTACTGGTACTGAAGTGCTGGGTTTTTACCCAGTTCCTTCAAATGTTTGAAGTGCGAAATTATAGCTTTTCTGGTAGTTTTATACTCGTTGTATGGTAAATTAAATTCCTTGGCAGTCTGTTTCACAATTTTGGAAATTTTTGTGTAGTGGATATGACTGATATTGGGGAAGATATGGTGTTCTACCTGATGGTTCAATCCGCCGGTAAACCAATTTACGATTCGGTTTTTTGTGCCAAAATTCACCGTGGTGAAGAGTTGGTGGATGGCCCACGTATTTTTCATGTTTCCACTTTCATCGGGAAGGGGCGTTTCGGCATGATCCACAATATGTGCCAATTGGAAAACAACGCTCAAAATTACACCGGCCACATAGTGCATGATAAAGAAGCCCAAAAGCACTTGCCACCATGTAACACCACCAAAAATCATGGGAAGAATGATCCAAATGGTCAGGTAGATGATTTTGGTAATGACCAAAGTACTCCAATTGATTACTGGATTGGGCAGCTTTCCGTAGCTCAACTTGCGTTTCATGTAACGGTACATTTGCTGGAAATCTGTGGTCACGGCCCAGTTGAAGGTCAATAGGCCATATAGGAAAATGGAATAATAGTGTTGAAACTTATGGTGTTTCTTCCATTCGGCATGTTCGGAAAAACGTAGAATTCTTCCAGCTTCCATGTCTTCATCATGCTCATGGATATTGGTATAGGTGTGGTGCAATACATTGTGCTGTACCTGCCAGTTGTATACGTTACCAGCCAAAATATAAATGCTGCTTCCCATGAGTTTGTTCACCCATTTTTTATTGGAATATGCGCCATGGTTACCATCGTGCATCACATTCATGCCCACTCCGGCCATTCCAACACCCATAACAATGGATAGGACAATATAGGCCCAGAAGGGAAGGTTAAGGGTTAAAATCAAAAAATAAGGGGTCAAGAATAAGGCAAACATCACTATGGTCTTTAAGTGAAGTTTCCAATTCCCGGTTTTCTTTATTCCATTTTCATTGAAGTACTCGTTAACTCTTTTGTTCAAGGTCCTGAAGAATTGTGCAGAATCCTTTCTTGAAAACCGGATGGTGCTTTTGTCCATAAAAAAAATTTTAGCAAAGGTAACCAAATAGGGCTTTTAGGCCCAACACCTTAACATAAGAACGGTAATTACCTGTTTAAAAGTATTAGATTTGCTAAAATTAACAAACCTTAGATGAACACCGAGTTAATCTACAAATATTTTACGACGCTCACTGATACACAGAAAGAGCATTTTCAAGGTTTGGAGGCGCTATACCAAGATTGGAACAAAAAAATCAATGTGGTTTCCCGAAAGGATATCGATGAACTTTATCTTCGTCATGTGCTTCATTCTCTGGGGATTGCCAAGATTCAGTCGTTTAATGAGGGTGCTCGTATTTTAGATGTTGGAACGGGTGGTGGATTTCCAGGAATTCCGTTGGCCATTCTGTTTCCTGAGGTACAGTTTACCTTGGTGGATGCCATTGGAAAAAAAGTAAAGGTGGTTCAAGAAGTCGTGGAAGGTTTGGGACTCGAGAATGTAACGGCACACCATTCAAGAGTGGAAGATTTGGACGGACAGTTTGATTTTATTGTCAGCAGGGCTGTTGCGGCCATGCCCACATTTGTGCATTGGACCAGAGGAAAAATCAAGAAAGATTCTGCCCACGAACGCAAAAATGGGATTCTTTACCTTAAAGGAGGTGATTTAGAGGAAGAATTGAAGGAATACAAAACCGTCCAAATCTTTGATTTGGGGGAATACTTTGAAGAAGATTTCTTTGAAACAAAAAAAGTGGTCTATTTACCACAAAAATTCAAGGGGTAGCGTTCAAATGCTCCACATCCTTTCGTAGACCAACCTACACTTTCTGCAATAGGTCTTTGCGTTTGACCAAATCCGGTCAAACTTTTTGGACACATTTTCTACCCATGTATTGATTCGCTTTCTCATATTGTATGGGATTTATACTACAAAAATACCAAATTACGTTTAGTTTACAATTAATTAACGTTAAATTTACATTTGAAGTATGTTTATACCTTCCAAAAGCGTGTATTTTTAAAACAAACCTTGTTTTATGCAGCTTAAAAGCAATGATAATTAGTGATTTAAGAATTGCCTATTCGTATAGGTATGAGCCTGCTGCTTGACTCATTTTACGATAATCATGCCCAATTTTTGGGACGATTTTAATTTTCCAATTAAACATCGCACCTAATTTTTTGGAATTATTTTGTGACAACAGGTAGGAATATTGCGCTCTCTCCAGACGATGGTAACCTTGTTGGTCTGCTGATTTTGAACGCAACAAAGTACCTCCCGTTTCATTCTCGTTGTCCATTTCTCCAATGAAAAGAATCAATTTTTTGCCAAATGATGCTTTTAGGTCATCAACAGTAAGCGAACTATTCTTAAGACCAAATGGTAATGGAGACCCAAAGTCAGGCAACGTATAGAAACCTGAATTGGAAGCCAAAATCCGGTCTGCTTTTGAAAAGGGGTGGAACAAGGCGAACCTGTGAAGGATTTGCCCGCCAGCCGAATGCCCAAAAATATCATAGGAAGTTTGGTTTGATTGAGTTGCTGTAATGGCAAAGTCAAAAATTGCATCAAAATCGTTAAAGAGCCATTTTCTTTTTTTAGGATTTACGTGGTAGACGAGTTTGTCCTCATACAAAATAGCTTCATTGGTACCCTCAACCCACGATATACATTCGGAAATATTTAGATTCTGGATAATACCACCAAGGTGATAGTCCTCGAATCCGTATTCGCTTTTTGGATACATAGGGGAGAGAACCAGTACATTGTATTTTTCGGAATTTACGATCCAAGCATCCCGGTAAGTATCAGCATTTCTTCCCGCTCCTGGAATCACCAAGATTACTTTTGAATCTGGATTGAAGTTTTTAGGTCTATGATAGTACACATTTATTTTACGGGTATCATCCAAGTTGCCTACTTCCATTTGAAAATAACCAGACCCTTCTTGAATGGGGTCTGTGTTCTGTCCCCGAAGGTTTAGAATCGATATGAAAAAGGCAAAAGCAAAGAAAAATGGGTTTGAATGAATCATGGTATGCATTGGAGTTTAAAAAGTGAAGTGATTATTTTAAAATTCCGATAGTGATCAACCAAGGTTTTATATAAGAGAGAAGGTCATAACGCTCATTGGTTTGGGTGTTGAGAAAGTTGTGGTCTCCGTGCGGAAGGATTACCACTTTAAAGTTGGATTTGTTTAAGCGTTGCAATTCTTCAATTGTGGCATCTACAGGAATTACGGGGTCATTGGTTCCTAAAAACCAAAGTGCATCTGTTTCAAGTTGCTTTAGAATGTTTCTGGGATCAAATCCCTTTTCTCCGTTAAAATGCTGAAGTTTTTTATGGGCCTTGGCGATGGTAATCCCGCTTTCATCCCCATCTCCCGTAAGTTGACTGAAATAGTGTTCTTCACCAGCAGAAACGGAAACGCCTTCCCCAATGATCATAAAATCAATAGCCTTACTTTTTGAAGCTGCCAATGGCATGATCCATCCAGCTTGACTTCCACCCAATAGACCTAGCTTGGCTTTTTGGAGTTCTGGTTTTTCTTTTATCCAGTTTACGCACGCCAATACATCAGAAGCTAAAAGGTTGAACCATGCTTTGCTACGTGCCACAGAGAAAGATTCGTATGTGCCACCAGATGCCCCAACCCCTCTCTTGTCGAAAGCCAATACAGCCATTCCCAACTGTGTTCCCAATCCGGTATAGTAACTTACATCATTGTAGGTCGAAGGAGCAGACCCATGAACAACAATCAAGACCCCTTTTATACTGTCCCGGTTTATGGGAGAGTAATAAGCGGCATTAAGCATTATGGAATCGTTGGGTATCTGAACCTCTTCCATAGCATAGCCTTTAAATTGACTTTCTTTTTGAGAGATAAGCTCCATGTTGCAAACTGGGCATAATCCGGGATGGAGGTAGCTTTCTTTATGGCAATCGGAGGCACAGGGAGGACATCGATATAGCTTCTCTTGACCAATGATGCACTGCAAAAAACAAACACCAACGAGGAGAAAAGGAAATAGGCGGTTGAGTATCATAACTTTTTAAATAACGGTCCATTTTCGGAAAGTGAATATCCAATGATTTTGCCATTCCCGTCTCTTTTGAAAAAAACAGGCTCGTTCCCCGAATCAGAAAACAAATCCCCATTTTCATGCAGGACAGGTTGTAATCCTCCGTCTTTCGCAACAGCAAGATTTCCCAGTTTTGGGTCAAATACCAGATTCAGTTTAGTGTCATTCACGTATTCATAAGTGCCTTCAAAATCCTTATAAAAAGATTGGTCTTTCCTGTTGGAATAGGGGTTATCGTCCGATAGGATCAATCCATCGCCCAACTTCCAATTGTCATACTCCATGTAATATGCGGTTCGCTTGGCTGCATTCAGGCCTTGTAGTTTGGCCACTAAATGCAAGGCACCGTCTATTCCGGCAGAAATGCCTGCTGTGGTAATGACATTCCCATTATCCACGAAGCGAACATTCTTTCGTACATCAACTTTTTGGTAGTTCGTTTCAAGCCCATCGAGGGCATTGTGAAATGTGGTCGCTGTTTTTCCATCCAAGATGCCAGCTTCTGCCATTACAAAAGCTCCAGTACAAACCGAAAAATGATATTGTACATTTTTCTGCTTTTGAATCCAATCAATGACTTTCGGGTTTTGGGAAGCGGCACTGGAGTTTCCTCCGAAAAAAGCTAAAATGTCAGCTTCTGGTGCATTTTCCACACTGTAGTCGGGTATTATCTTTAAAATACCTTGCGATTTTATGGGCTCTTGGGTGGCCGAGACGATAAAAACACGGTATCCTGCATAGGCAAAGACTTCCATGGGGCCTGCAAAATCCAATACTTCCACACCATCTTGAAGATAAAAGGCAATGGTTTTGGAATCACTTTTTTTAATAAGCACCATATTACAGTGCGAGCATACGCCAGGGGCATCATGCACTTCTTGGTCACATGCTGCACCGCAGGGTGGGCAAATGTATTTGGTTTGTGTGGAAAGAGAGGTTTGGGCCATAGCGAAGTAAGAAATTAGAAAACTTGCGAATAGGAAAATTGACCTTTTCATGATAAATGATTTTGGTCAAAATTAGGTCAAAACAAAGGGGGTGTAAAGGACAACTGTCCGCAGTATCGGGACAATCAATCCTTCCAATCGGATGGGAGGGAGGCGGTGTGTTTTTTTAGAAGAGACCGTAATTGGTTACTGCTTTGCAACCCACAGGATTCTGCAACTGCACTTACTTTTGAGCCAGTTGAAAGGAGTTGGGTGGCCCGTTCCACCCGTAGTTTATCCAAATAGTCACCAATGGTAATGCCCGTAGTTTTTTTAAACAGCCGGGTAAGGTTTCTTGGACTCATGTGTACGGCATCCGCCAAATCCTCTATGGTGCTTTTGATGCTGAGGTTTTTGGCCAGTAGATCTTGAACTTGATGAATCCTTGTATCGATATGGTTCCGATACTGTAGAAAAACACTGAGCTGAGGGTCGTTTTCAGTTCTTCGGAGGTAGATGACTACCTCTTTGGCAATTTTGGCAGTAAATACGGGTCCGAATAGCTCTTCCATCAAAAAAAGAGCTAAATCAATCCCTGAAGAGACCCCGGCACTGGAATACAAGTTCCCATCTTGGATGATCAGACGGTCAGAAAGTACCTGCGCTTTAGGAAATCTGGATTGAAAGTCTTCCAAATACCTCCAATGGGTGGTGCATTTTTTTCCATCAAAAAGACCGGACATAGCCACCAAATAAGCCCCGGTGCATACGGAGCAAACTCGAACCTTGTTTTTGTACTGCTCCCTTAGCCAATCAAGAAAAACCGCATATGTTGTCTTGAAATCACTTTTAAAGAACAAATGGGATTCCAGTCCTGGAATAAACAGTAGGTCGTCCGGTTTCAGTGTATGGGCATGGAAAGGCGTAAGGTTGCCCAAGGACACTCCGGCACTGGAGGTTTGCTCCGAATTGCCTTCAAGGTTCAAATAAAAGGTTTCTACTTCAATGCCATAGTCCTTGGCTTCATAAAAAAGGTGCGCTGGTCCCGTTAAGTCCAGCAGTTGAACTTCGGGAGGTACCAGGAAAAATGCTCGATGTTTAGATTTTTGGTGCATGTTTATGCATAAAGATCATTAACATTGGCTTGGGCAATATCAATAAATAATTGGCTCATTTTCTCGCATACCGAGGAGAAAAACTTCTCTCCTTTCTCTTTGGTGGCCATACTAGGATTGCCAACTCCAGTATCTTTACTGATTTTGGACCACGGTCTTTCGGTCCAGGCCCAACCTTCGGAAAAGGCCTTTATTTTGTTCTTTAGTTCCTCGCCATCTCCCCATTCTTGCTTGGGAAGTACCAATTCCGGTGCCAAATGGAGTATAAGGCTGGTTTCCATTTCATCGGCATGATCACCTGGGTTATCAAATATCTCTTTTTTTTCTGCCATTCCTGGCCAATGGGTGGTACAGAGAAACATGTTTGGGAACAGTAGGCCCAATTCCCTGATGATGGCCTTCCAGTTGTTGCCGCCGTGGCTGTTTAAAATCATAAACTTACGTATGCCTTGCCTTTCCAAAACCGTGATGACATCCTTTAGGATGGCAAATTGGGTGCTGGGGTTGAGGTTCATGTCCAAATAAATATCGGATTGACCGGTATTTACCCCAAAAGGAATTGTTGGAAGGGCTATTACCTTGCAACCTTGTTCCCATGCGAGTCTTGCAGATTCTTCGGCAATGGCAGTGGCCTCAATGGTATCGGTGGAATATGGTAAGTGGTAGTTGTGGGCTTCAGTGGCGGCCCATGGTAGAACGGCCAAGTCAAAAGATTCATCTTTTAGATGTTTCCAATTGGTGTCGGCCAGTACATAAGGTCTAGGCATTTTTTAAGGTTTAGAGATATTGGATAAAAAAAGACCGCTATTCCAAATGAGGTATAGCGGCCATGAAATTATGGATTTATTGAGTTATCCCAAAAAAGGATAGCGATAATCTTCAGGAGTTACAAAAGTCTCTTTTATAAGTCGTGGAGACACCCAACGCAACAGGTTTTGCATGGAACCTGCCTTGTCATTGGTTCCAGAAGCTCTTGCTCCTCCAAAAGGCTGTTGTCCTACTACGGCACCCGTAGGTTTGTCGTTGATATAGAAGTTTCCAGCACAATTTTGCAATGCTTTTGTGGCTTCATCAATGGCATAACGATCTGCTGACAGAACTGCTCCAGTCAATGCATATTCCGAAGTGCCATCCACCAATTCCAACGTTTTGCTCCAATCGGCGTCCTCATAAATATATACCGTCACCACTGGTCCAAAAAGTTCAGTGCACATGGTGGTGTACTTGGGGTCGGTGGTTAAAATAACCGTTGGTTCAATAAAGTAACCCACAGATTTGTCATATCCACCACCTGCAATGATCTCTGCGTTGGAGTCGGCCTTGGCCTGTTCAATATATTTGGCGAGTTTGTCAAATGAGCCTTCGTGGATCACGGCGGTGATAAAGTTGCTCATATCGGCAGGAGAACCGGGTTTGTTGAAAGAGGCGATATCGGCCTTGACCAAATCCAAAATTTCATTTGCAGTTGATTTTGGCAGGTACACACGTGAGGCTGCACTGCATTTTTGACCTTGGAACTCAAAAGCACCTCGGGTAATGGCGGTGGCCACTTGCTTGGGTTTTGCGGTTGGATGCGCAATGATAAAATCCTTTCCGCCAGTTTCCCCAACAATCCTTGGATAGGTTTTGTAGTTGTGGATGTTGTTTCCTATCTGTTTCCACAATTCTTTGAACACATGGGTGGAACCTGTAAAGTGGATTCCAGAAAAATCAGGACTTGATAGTATGGTGTCCGAAATCATAACAGGATCTCCATAGACCACATTGATGACCCCATCAGGAAGACCAGCCTCTTTAAACACATCCACGATTACCTTGGCAGAGAATATTTGACTGTCACTGGGTTTCCAGACCACAACATTCCCCATCATAGCGGCACTTGCGGGCAAATTCCCGGCAATGGCAGTAAAGTTGAATGGGGTTATGGCATAGACAAAACCTTCAAGGGGCCTGTATTCCACTCGGTTCCATATGCCCTCGGCAGATTCGGGTTGTTCCCCATAAATTTGAGACATGTACTCTACATTGAAACGGAGAAAATCCACAATTTCACAGGCGGAATCAATTTCGGCTTGAAAAATATTTTTTGATTGTGCCAGCATTGTGGCAGCGTTCATTTTCGCACGATAAGGTCCGGCAATCAATTCCGCAGCTTTTAAAAAGATGGCTGCACGTTGTTCCCAAGTAAGGTCGGCCCAAGCTTTTCTAGCTTCCAAACAGTTGGATATGGCCTGTTCCACATGCTTTTTTTCCGCTAGATGGTAGTGGCCCACCACATGTTGGTGTTCGTGGGGAGGAGACATGGGTTTGGTGTTTCCAGTCTTTATTTCCTCACTACCTATGTAAAGAGGTACCTCAACTTTTCCATTGTAATAGGCATTGTACTGTTGTAGTACTTCTTCGCGCTCAGGAGTACCTGGTGCATAACTTTTTATAGGTTCATTGATTGCAGTTGGAACTTGAAAAAATCCTTTTCCCATGATGCTTTTTTTAGGAGATTAAAAATTCCACCAAAGGTACTAAAAGGAAAATCGATTTTAAAAACGGGAAGGTCAGTTTACTGCAAAAGGTGCGGAGAACTTGAATGTGGGTACGTCCACTTCAAACTCTTCCGAAGTAGTGAAATTAACCATTTGGTAATGCCCCCGCATGGCGCCAATAGGGGATGCTAATAAGCATCCTGAGCTGTAGGTGTGGGATTTGCCGGGTTTGATGACCGGTTTTCTGCCAATAACGCCTTCGCCGTCAATGGTCTCCAAATCTTTAAGTGCATCAAAAATGTCCCAATGTCTGGCTGTTAATTGAACGGTGTCCTGACTTTGGTTCTCTATGCTGATGGTATAGCCAAAGGCATAGTGCATCTTGTAGTTTTTGAAAAAAGTGCCCTCAAAAGTGGTTTGCACCGATACCTTGATTCCTTTAGTGACTTGAGTGAACATACCCTAATACATAAAAACACTTCCTGTAAACAAAATAATGACCGCAATAAATGCCAATATGGTAAATATAGTGTTCAGAAAGAGATATTTAACAATTGTTTTAAACGTTCCTTGCCCGTAGAACCTTTTCATGGCCATGAACAGATATACGCTGAAAATAGTTATGAACAGCATTGCACTGGACATGTTGAAAATAGCATCTATTACCAAGCTAAGGATGAGCAAGATAAATAATAAAGATTGGTTGTGAAAGCTGAAAATAAGATGATCGGTGTAGGTGTGTTTTTTTCTGATGTACACCAACCAAATGAACACCGTAAACAGTGGTAAAAAGAGAAAAATGACAAAGGGCATCCGGGAAATGGATGAATTCAGGAATGTTCCAGGTCTACTGATAACCTTTAATAAGCTATTTGCCGAATTAAAGGCCATTCTGTTGCCAACGGAAGGTTTAACATTGTATTTGTCCTGTGTCTCGCTAAAACTGAAGAGGGTGTCCCTTTTTATCATTTTGGAAAAAAATCCCACCTTCTCCATAAAATTATTGATTCCGGATTTGCTTTCCAGCGTTGCATAAAACTTAGTGGGGTTGGCCAGGATCAATGAATCCTTACGTTGATCTTCCAGACTAGAAGTCTCGGCAAGGGATTCCAAAATCTGCATGCCTTTGATTGCTTCATTGGTGCTAACCTTGGAAGAATCCAATTTTTCCAAAACCTTGGCCGTTTCTTCCTTGAGTTTTGTGCTGTCTGTTGTGAAAGTTCCGGACTTGACATTGTAGGATACCGGGGAATTTGAAATAAGATTGCCATCAAACCTTGAAGCCGCCTTGTCCAAACTGGAAAACTCATTGTTGAAGGCAAACATCAAAAAATAGACAAAGGCCAAGCTTAGTAAAAAACGGAAGGGATTGGTGTAGGAGACCCGTTTCCCCTCAATATAATCTTTAGTGATTTTTCCGGGGCGCCACAATAAGGCCGAAAGTGTTTTTAAGAGTCTGGAGTCATAATTGAACACTCCAGAAAAAAACTCATGGATAAAATCCTTGAGGGTCAGTTTTTTGGTACTGTTGGCTTGTGAGCAATTGGGGCAATATTTATCACTCATGTCCAAGGGGTGGCTACAATTTAAACACCTGACGCCCCTGAACTGAAGTTCGTACCTGCCTTTGCTGATCAAACTATTTTTCTTGGCCATGCCCTTTTGGGATTTGTAGCTAAGATAATTAATTGCTTATTGTTCTGGAATTTACTGACCCTATACCTATTATACTATCGTACATATCGCCAAAATCCCTATAGTAGACCAAGATAAGGTAATTGTTTTCGGTGAAGTGAAAATCTCCGCTAACAAAATTAGGGTCAATAGAGCCATCTGCCCGCTCCACCACATATTTATAATTGTAGAACCCTTGCTTGATGGGCAGTTCCAGTTCCATTTTCCCGCTATCAGCATTAAAGATCATTTTGTTTTCTTCCTCCAATTGGTAATTGTTGAACTTTCCTACTACATAAACATTGTCCAGACCTATTTCATTGGAGTAGGGAAGGCTAAAGTGTACCATGGAGTACTCTGCTTCGCGGGAAACATCATCGCCCTGTAGTGTCCTCACGACAAAATCCCCATTAATATCAGGAAAATAGGTGTAGGGTACGTCATGGCGATATTCATTGGTAAACAGGAGGTGGTGGTACAGGTCCCTAAACTCTACTTTGGAAATGGCAAAGGTGGGAGACCTAAGATCTTTGGTGTCGAAATTTAGATATTCGTTGCCGCCAAAGAAACTTGTTTCTTGGTCATATTTGTAGACCAACTCGGTACCAATGGTAAATTGTGGTTTAATGTTGTACAGGGCCGTGGGCCAAAAATGGTTTTGTAAAATGGCCACTTTGATTTCGTTCTTCGGGTTCACTACTGGAAAACCTGCAGTATTAATATTGAACTGAACCACCTGTTTTTCATTCAAAAAATTAAAATCCCGGGAGCGTTTTACTGTTCCGCCAACCCTAACGGCATTTCGGTAAACTACAAACCTTCTTGAAAACTGAAGGTCGCCATAACTGTTATAAATTTCAAGGACATAGTTCCCACTTACCTTCAGCTGAACATTTTCATTGGGAATCGTTAATCTATAATTGGAGTAAGGCTGTAAGGTGTTATAGCTGTTTTCATAATCAATGATGCGTTGGTTGTCCGCACCTGACAAATATTGGGATTTTAGGAGCTGGGAAGGTGTCCAGTCATAATCACAATGGATAATTTTATAGTAGTAATCCTGCTCCCTGGCGGTAAGGTCATCAAACTCCAAAGTCATGGTTTCACCAAGTTGGATTACCGGGAACTGGTCCTCCGTAGGGCCTCTAAAAATAATGGTCTTGATATTTTCTGGGGGATTTATTTCTTCCTGTACTTGTGCAAAAGCACTCGAGCTAACTAATAAGAAGAACATTGATTTGGTTAAGAAGCGCATGCTAAGCGTGTTTTGGGGTAAAGGTAAACAAAAAGTGTGCCTTGGAAATTTAGTTCGATGTAATCCCATTTTTATGGGCAATAATTATGAAAACTATCCTTTTAGTGCTAAATTTGCCACCGATTTTGATAACAAAAGGTCTACAACAATATGTCTAAAGACATCCGGATTAAGAAAGGGTTGAATATCAACCTTGTCGGGGCAGCAGAGCAGACTACTTCCAAAGCCGTTTTAAGTAACGTATATGCCCTAAACCTAGATGATTTTCATGGTATCACCCCAAAAATGCTCGTAAAGCAAGGTGAAGAAGTAAAGGCGGGAGAACCGCTCTTTTACAACAAAAACAAAGAGGAAATGCACTTTGTTTCACCTGTAAGCGGTGAGTTGGTGGAGATAGTCCGTGGCGCTAGAAGAAGAATCTTGACACTAAAGATTCTTGCTGACAAGAATCAAGAATATGTGCAGAACAAAGTGCCCGATATGGATACGGCCGATGCTTTAGCCATAAAGAGCTTTTTGCTGCAGTGTGGGGGATGGCCCTTCATTAAGCAACGTCCTTTTGACGTAATTGCCGATCCAGATGTAACGCCAAAAGCCATTTTTGTATCGGGATATACCACAGCACCCTTGGCTGCAGATGTAAACTATGTGTTAAAAGACAAGGAGCAAGAATTGCAGATGGCCATTACGGCCTTGGGCAAACTTACCCCTGGGAAGATACATGTTACAATAGGAAAGTCAGGGAGGTCTCCATTTTCAGATCTTAATGGAATAGAGCTTCATGAAATATCAGGCCCACATCCAGCAGGATTGGTGGGTACCCAGATCAATAGAATAGATCCAGTGAACAAAGGAGAGGTGGTATGGACAATCTCACCCCAGGATTTGGTTATGTTGGGCGAATTGTTGTTGACGGGAAAATTCAACGCCGAACGTACCATTGCCTTGGCAGGGTCTATCATTAAATCCCCAAAATACTATACAACCAAGATAGGGGCCGAAATATCTACCTTTTTATACGCAAGTGGTGTAAATGAAGATAGATTCAGGCTGATCAATGGGGATGTGCTTACTGGTAGAAAAACCAATACCGAGGGCTATCTAGGATTTTATAACAATACGGTTACAGCTATTCCGGAAGGAGATGATTATGAGTTTTTTGGATGGAACAAGCCTGTGTTCAATAAAATTTCAACTACAAGGGCATTGACTTTCTCATGGTTGCAGCCCAAAAAGAAATATGATTTAAATACCAATACCAATGGCGAGCACAGGGCTTTTGTGGTCACTGGCCAGTATGAAGAGGTGTTCCCATTGGATATTTACCCAATGCAGTTGCTAAAAGCCTGTATGGTTAAGGATTTGGACGAAATGGAGCAGTTGGGACTTTACGAGGTTGCTCCTGAAGACTTCGCATTGACAGAATTTATATGTATCTCAAAACAACCTCACCAACAAATAATTAGGGAAGGTTTGGATTTGTTGCAAAAAGAACTTGGATAATATGGGCTTGAAAGAAAAATTACACACGTTCAGAGTAAAGAATCAGGATAAAAAATGGTTTCCTGTTTTTAGTGGGTTCCATACCTTTTTGTTTACTCCCAATGAAACTACCCACAATGGGACGCACATAAAAGGGGCGGATGACCTAAAGCGTACCATGAACACCGTGGTCATGTCACTTGTTCCCTGTTTGATATTTGGAATGTTCAATACCGGATATCAGCACTATTTGGCATTGGGTGAGATTGAGCCCGTTGCCAATGGGTTCTTTAGTGCGGGTTTTTGGACCATGGACAATTTTCTCCTAGGTCTGTGGAAAGTACTTCCGTTGGTGATTGTTTCCTACGGAGTTGGACTTGCTATTGAGTTCTTGTTCTGCGTGATCAAGAAACATGAGATAGAAGAAGGATATTTGGTCACCGGTATGTTGGTGCCATTGATTGTCCCTGTTGATTTGCCCCTTTGGATGTTGGCCGTGGCCGTGGCCTTTGGTGTGGTCATTGGAAAAGAGGTTTTTGGAGGTACGGGGATGAATATCTTGAACCCGGCGCTTACTATCCGAGCCTTCTTGTTCTTTGCCTATCCTACTTGGATGAGTGGAGACAAAGTTTGGGTGCACGGAGCGGTGGATACCGCAGGTACGGCCGATGCCATTTCCGGAGAGACCGTATTGGGATTCTTGGCACAGGGAAGAACCGCCGAAATGGGGTATTCCCTTTCGGATATGTTCCTTGGATTTATACCAGGTTCCATTGGGGAAACATCAACCCTATTGATTCTATTGGGAGGACTCTTCTTGGTGTTCTCTAAAATAGCCTCATGGCGCATTATGTTAAGTGCCGTTATAGGTGCTTTGGCCATGGGATTGATCTTTAACGGAATTGTGGAAGCTGGTTGGATACCAGAGTACAGCAAGTTCTATACTTTGATGAGTTTTGAATACTGGCAACACCTATTGGTGGGAGGTTTGGCCTTTGGTATCGTATTTATGGCTACCGATCCCGTTACAGGTTCACAAACCAACCAAGGGAAATGGATCTATGGATTTTTGATAGGTTTCTTGTCCGTGATGATTCGTGTGTTCAACCCGGGGTATCCAGAAGGTGTCTTCTTGGCTATCTTGTTGATGAACGTTTTTGCACCTACCATTGATCACTACGTGGTACGTGGCAACATTAAAAAACGAATGAAGCGATTGAAAACGGCAACTATTTATCCCAAACCATCGGATGAGGTTGATGCATTAAAAACGGAAACAGCGTAAGTGTTATGGCAATGAATACGGAAAAAAATAGCTATACGGTAATTTTTGCAGCAATCATGGTGGTTGTTGTGGGGTCCATACTTGCCTTTTTGGCAACCGGTCTCAAGCCAAGGATCGATGAAAACGAACGCTTTGAAAAACAACAGAACATCCTCTATGCAATGGGAGTTAACCAGAACGAGGGAGATGGGAGCGTAACTTTTATACCTACAAACGAAGTAGAGGCCGAGTTTTCCAAGTATATTAAAAAACAATTGGTTGTTCAAGGAGATAAGGTCACTGAAAAGGAAGAAGCCTATTTGATTGATTTGAAAAAGCAACTGAGTGAAATCAAGGCTGGAAATAATGCTGAACTACCTTTACTCATTGGTGAGAAAGATGGTAAGGAATTCTACATCATCCCCATGTACGGAAAAGGACTTTGGGATGCCATTTGGGGCTTTATATCCTTGGATGAGAACATGGTGGTACAAGGCGTTTATTTTGATCATAAAAGTGAAACCCCGGGTCTTGGGGCTAATATCAAGCAGCGTTTCTTTATGGATGATTTTGTTGGAGAATCCATATTGGACGGAAACAGCTATGCAGGGATTGGCGTGGTGAAAGGAAACAACGACCCCCTTAATCAGGATAAGGAAGACAATGAAGTAGATGCATTGGCAGGCGCCACCATTACAGGCAATGGGGTTACTGCGATGATCAAAGAAAGCTTGAAGCTTTACAAACCGTATTTAGAAACCATTAGAAAGAAATAATATGGCGCTACTATCAAAAAAAGATGCAAATCTGATATTGGATCCGTTGGCGGACAACAACCCCATTACCATTCAGGTATTGGGAATATGTTCTGCATTGGCAATCACGGCTGAACTTAAAGCGTCTGTAGTGATGGCTCTTTCAGTACTTTTTGTATTGGGAGTTGGTAACGTGGTAATTTCCTTGTTGCGTAATGTGATCCCGTCAAAAATTAGGATTATTGTGCAATTGGTCGTAGTGGCTACCTTGGTGATCATTGTGGATCAAGTGCTCAAGGCCTTTGCTTATGAACTGAGCAAGACCCTCTCTGTTTTTGTGGGGTTGATTATTACTAACTGTATCATCATGGGCCGATTTGAGGCCTTTGCCTTGGGTAACGGACCATGGAAGTCATTTTTAGACGGTATTGGAAATGCCCTAGGATATGGTGTTATTTTGGTTATCGTTGGATTTTTTAGGGAACTTTTGGGTTCTGGAACCTTGTTTGGGATTCCTGTTTTGGGAGACCCCGTAACAAAAACAGGGCTTTACTCCATTGGATATGAAAACAACGGTTTTATGATCATTCCGCCAGCAGCTTTGATCGTGGTAGGAATCATTATCTGGGTACAACGTTCCAGAAATAGGACATTAATAGAAGAAGCATAAATAGGAGAGTATGTTAGAGCATTTAGAACTGTTTTTTAAGTCGATCTTCATAGATAACATGGTATTCGCGGTCTTTTTGGGAATGTGTTCCTACTTGGCCGTATCCAAAAAAGTATCTACAGCCGTAGGTTTGGGAGCTGCCGTAATCTTTGTATTGGGGGTTACCGTTCCCTTGAACTGGTTGTTGGACAAATATTTGTTGCAAGACGGTGCATTGGTTTGGTTGGGCCCTGAGTATGCCGATTATAATCTGGGATTCCTTTCCTTCATCTTGTTTATTGCCACGATTGCTACCATGGTGCAATTGGTGGAAATAGTGGTGGAGAAGTTTTCCCCTTCACTCTATAACTCCTTGGGTATCTTTTTACCGCTGATCGCGGTGAACTGTGCTATCTTGGGAGGGTCTTTGTTTATGCAGACACGTGAAATCCCCAATTTAGGATTGGCACTCAATTATGGAGTGAGTTCGGGAATTGGATGGTTTTTGGCCATTTTGGCCATCGCCGCCATTCGTGAAAAAATTAGATATTCCAATGTGCCTGCGCCATTGCGTGGATTGGGAATCACGTTCATCATCACTGGATTGATGGGAATCGGTTTCCAAAGCTTTGGAGGTATGTTGACCGGTGACAATGAACCGCCTGAACCAACAGAAGCCACAACGGCTAAAGCAGACTCCAAAGAAGAAGAGAAAGAAATTAAAAAGGAGATTGAAGACGAAAAAAGAACAGTTTCCTATAACGACGTTATAAACAAATAAAGATGATATTAGCCGCAAGTACCGGAGGTACTATTCTTATTACCGTAGTAGCATTTCTTGTGTTGTTGTTATTGTTGGTGGCTTTATTGCTGTTCACCAAGGAAAAATTGTCACCTTCCGGCCCTGTGACCATCACCATAAATGGTGAAAAGGAAGTAGAAGTGGCTTCGGGAAGTTCCTTGTTGTCAACACTTGGAAATCAAAAAATATTTTTACCATCAGCTTGTGGTGGAGGGGGTACCTGCATCCAATGCGAGTGTCACGTGCTGTCCGGTGGTGGTGAGGCTTTGCCAACCGAAACACCGCACTTTTCCAAAAAGGAACTGGAGCATGGCGCACGATTGGCCTGTCAAGTAAAGGTAAAACAGGACATGGAGATTACCATTCCTGAAGAAGTGTTTGGGATTAAAAAATGGAATGCCAAAGTAGTGCGTAACTACAACGTGGCTTCGTTCATTAAGGAATTTGTAGTAGAAATTCCAGAAGAGATGAACTACAAGGCTGGAGGATATATTCAAATTGAGATTCCGCCTTGTGAGGTTAAGTACTCGGACATTGATATCACTGCACACCCTGCGGAACACGAAACTCCGGATAAATTCCAAAATGAATGGGATAAATTTAACTTGTGGCCCTTGGTGATGAAGAATCCAGAGACAGTGGAAAGAGCCTACTCCATGGCTTCTTACCCTGCTGAGGGACGTGAAATCATGCTGAATGTTCGTATTGCAACCCCACCATGGGACCGTTCCAAAAATGGATGGATGGATGTGAACCCTGGTGTGGCTTCATCCTACATCTTTAATTTGAAGGAGGGAGATCCTGTTACCATTTCAGGACCATTTGGTGAGTTCTTTATCAATGAGTCTGATGCCGAAATGCTATACGTTGGTGGTGGAGCCGGTATGGCACCGATGCGTTCGCATTTGTACCACTTGTTCAAAACCTTAAAGACAAACAGAAAGGTGACCTACTGGTACGGAGGTCGTTCCAAAAGAGAATTGTTCTATTTGGAACATTTCAAGGAATTGGAGCGCAGCTTCCCCAACTTTAAATTCTACTTGGCCCTTTCTGAGCCTTTGGAAGAAGATAATTGGAAGGTTAAAAAGGATATCAATGATGAAGAGGGCGATGGTTTTGTAGGATTCATTCACAATTGTGTTATCGATAACTATTTGAATCATCATGATGCCCCGGAAGACATTGAACTATATTTCTGTGGACCCCCATTGATGAACAAAGCCGTTCAGAAAATGGGTGAGGATTTTGGTATTCCAGATGAGAATATCCGATTCGATGACTTTGGAGGATAAACAAACTGTCCTTTTCACCTCAAGCGCAGTCGAGAGGTAATTAATTATAAAACCAACCGATGCCCTGGCATCGGTTTTTTTGATTTTATGGGAAGAGAATTAACAGAGCAGGAACTGCACAATCTGGCCATGAATATTGTGGGACGGGAACTGGAAGCCAATGGTTTTGAGTTTATGGCTATCAATAGTGAGCTTAAGAAAAATCCGCAGTATGTCTGCCTCAAAGAAAAAATATTACATTTTATTGTGGTCCGCAATGTGGAGTTTCCAGAGAACCCACGGCACTATGATGAGGAATTGATGAAAACGGTGAAGGATCATGCCATAAAATTTGAGGCCAGGACGTATTTTGCAGGGGTAGGGCTTTCCAATGCATCAAATAGGGATTTGCCTTTGTACTTGGATGAAGAATATATTGTGGATTATCAAGGATTAATAGAGATAGAATGAGAGGTATATTGTTTTTATTGTTCGGGATAATCCTACTATGGGGATGCGGCTCCGATACATGGATAAAAAATCAAAATAGAGGCAACGCCCTGGGAACTACCTATTCCATTACCTATGTTGCAGGGGAGCATTTGGATTATCAAAAGGAAATTGATTCTGTTTTTCAAGTGTTGAACCAGTCCATGTCCACGTATATTCCCACTTCAGACATTTCAAAAATAAATAATGGGGATTCCACCATTGTAGTGGATCAGATGTTTCAGGAGGTTTTTGATATTTCTAGCAAAGTTCACAAGGCCTCAAATGGGTATTTTGATCCCACTATCGGTGTTTTGGCCAATGCATGGGGATTTGGTCCGGGAGAGCAGATCCAGCTCGATAGTCTTAAGGTAGATAGCTTATTGAGCTATGTGGGATGGGACAAAGTACAGTTGAACAGTGACCATACCATTACCAAAAAACATCCAGCCATCCGTTTTGATTTCAATGCGGTGGCCAAAGGTTATACTATAGATCGTTTGGGAGCCCTGTTGGATGCCAAGGGGATTCAGAATTATTTGGTAGAGGTAGGAGGTGAGGTGCTCACCAAAGGTACCAACCTTGTTTCTGGAAAACAATGGACGGTAGGCATTGATGATCCCCAAGTGGAAACGGGAAGGTCTCTAAAATTGA
Organism: Flagellimonas alvinocaridis; assembly: GCF_004916895.1. Taxonomy (GTDB): domain Bacteria; phylum Bacteroidota; class Bacteroidia; order Flavobacteriales; family Flavobacteriaceae; genus Flagellimonas; species Flagellimonas alvinocaridis. Next base: position 106,938 of record NZ_SNTZ01000004.1, on the reverse strand, counting down.
TTGTGTCCTTGGAAGATAGGGCCATGGCATCCTCGGGAAATTACCGAAAGTTTAGAATAGACCCTGAAACCGGGGAAAAATATGTCCATACTATCAATCCTAAGACAGGTTATACCAAGAACTCTTCCATTTTGGCAACAAGTGTAATGGCTAATACCTGTGCTGTTGCCGATGCCTATGCCACGACCTTTATGGCCATGGATTTGAAGGAGTCCAAAGAGGTCTTGAAAGCGCACGGCGAATTGGAGGCCTACATTATTTATCTGGATGGTGAAGGAAACACCAGGGAGTTTATGACCGATGGGTTTGGGGCTTTGATCAAGAAATGATCATTTTTTCACAAGGGGAATGATTTCGCCTTGCGCCAATCGGTATTTTTGAACCGCATCAGGAGGTAGGATTTGGGTGTAATCCACTTCTTCAACCGTAAACCCTATGCTTCTTAGCTTATCAAAATAATCCCTGCCATAAATACGCACATGGTCGTACTGCCCAAAGATGCGGGCCCGCTCCTTTTTATCGGTAATGGAATCGTCTTCAAAAGTTTTCTCTCTTTTTAGGTCTTGGGGAATCTGGAAAATGCCCCACCCCCCGGGCTTCATGACTCTATAAAGCTCTTGCATCGCCTTGGTATCGTTGGGAATGTGCTCCAAGACATGGTTGCATAGAATCACATCAAAAGCATTGTCAGGAAAAGGAAGGTTGCAGATATCGGCCTTTACATCGGCCAAGGGAGAGTTCAAGTCGGTTGTGGTGTACTCGATGCTTCCCAATTTTTTGAACCGCTTGTAAAAAGCCTGTTCCGGGGCAAAATGTAAAACTTTGAGGGGTTTGCTGAAGAATTCTGTTTCATTTTTGAGGTAAAGCCATAAAAGCCGATGCCGTTCCAAGGAAAGGGTAGAGGGAGAAAGTACATTTTCCCTTGGGTTTTCATAGCCATAGGGAAGGAATGTTCGAAAGCTTTTGCCATCAATAGGGTCCGTAAACCTGTCTCCCTTAAGGGAAAGGGCAATCAACGGCCTCACCCAATAGCTCAATCGAATGAGCAGGGGTCTGGGGATAAGGTTAAGGATGTATTTGAATAGTTTGGACACGAATTATACGAATTTTCACAAATGAGCTAAAGCAAAACTCTCTTATAGGTAAGTTGATCTTCGCCAAAATTTACAATTATTCCCAGTTTTAATTTGGATGCGGCCAAGTAATTTAAAGTTTGTTTTACATGGCTGCTACTGATTTTTTCTACTGCTTTTAGTTCTAGGATTATTTTGTCGTCTACAATGAAATCAGCAAAATAGTGATGTTTTAACTTCTTTCCTTTGTAGATGATATCGAATTTAACCTCTTTTTTAAAAGGAACACCGTTGGATTTTAACTCAATTTCCAGAGCGTCACTATAGACTGCCTCACTGAATCCTTTGCCTAGTTCATTGTGGACATCCATGCATAAACCGATTACAAAGTAGGACTCATTCTTATAAATGATTTGGGACATTTATTTGAGCAATTAGTGAAATTCGTGTCGAGCAAGATAAAGTATTTTATAATACTAATTTCTTGGCCCGGAATTCTTCCTCTTCGTCGCTGGAGATTCCCAATGCGTCATAAATATATTGGAATGTGGACAACAGTTCGGGTTTTCCATCAATCAGGGCTACATCATGCTCAAAGTGGGCACTGGGCTTGCCATCGGCAGTCAAGATGGTCCAACCGTCGTTCAACTGTTTAATTCTCCGTGTTCCCATGTTGATCATGGGCTCTATGGCAACGACCATGCCGTTCACAAATTTTTTGCCACGTCCCCGTTTTCCATAATTGGGCATTTGGGGGTCTTCGTGCAAATCCTTACCCAATCCATGGCCTACCAACTCACGGACCACACCATATCCGTGGTCTTCACAATATTTTTGAATGGCGTATCCCACATCACCTACGCGATTACCTTCTTTGAATTCCCGAATGCCAACATAAAGGGATTGCTTGGTGATTTGGAGCAATTTTTTGGTTTCTTCGGCAACTTCACCCACTTCAAAAGTGTAGGCATGGTCGCCATAAAATCCATTCTTCAGAGCACCACAATCAACCGAAATAACGTCACCTTCTTTAAGAGGTTCGTTATTGGGAATGCCATGGACCACTTGGCTATTTGGGCTCCAGTTAAGTGTATTGGGAAAGTCGTACATCCCTAAAAAGCCAGGTTCTGCACCTTGCTCCCGGATATACTCCTCGGCCATTTTATCCAATTGTAGGGGATTGGCCCCTGGTTTTATTTCCTTGGCCAACATGCCCAAGGTCCTAGAAACGACCAAGGCACTTTCGCGCATCAATTCAATTTCCTCTGCTGTCTTTACGTGAATCATAGGGGCAAAGATAAACTGAATCTATGGATTTTAAGAAATTCTGAACTAGACCAATGGTTTTTGTGTCATTAACTCGGGTTGCGGAATGCCTATCATCTTTAAGATGGTCGGGGCAATATCACCCAAAACACCATCTTTGATTTGCTTGATATCGGTATCCACAAGAATCAAGGGTACGGGATTGGTAGTATGGGCTGTGTTTGGGCTTCCGTCCGGATTGACCATGGTGTCGCAGTTGCCGTGGTCGGCAATGACGATGGTTGAGTATCCATTTTCAAGCCCTGCCGTAACCACGGCTTTGGCGCATTCATCCACGGTTTCGCAAGCTTTGATGGCGGCGGACATAACCCCGGTATGGCCCACCATATCCGGATTGGCAAAATTGAGACACACAAAATCGGTCTCTCCTTTTTGAAGTTCGGGAATAATGGCATCCCGGATTTCGTAGGCACTCATCTCAGGTTGAAGGTCGTAAGTGGCCACTTTGGGCGATGGGCAAAGGAGACGTTGCTCCCCTTCAAATGGTTCCTCTCTTCCTCCATTAAAGAAAAAGGTCACGTGGGGGTATTTTTCCGTTTCCGCAATGCGAATCTGTTTTTTGCCATTTCGGGCGAGTACTTCCCCTAGTGTGTCTTTTATATTTTCTTTGTCATAGACCACCTTGATACCTTTGAACGAATCATCATAATTGGTCATGGTAACATAATATAGGTCCATTTTGTGCATGTTCTGCTCATGGAAATCCTGTTGGCTCAAGGCTTGGGTAAGCTCTCGACCACGATCGGTCCTAAAATTGAAGAAGATGATCACATCACCCTCGGCGATTTGGCCCAAAGGCTCACCATTGGCATTGGTCATTGCCAAAGGTTTAATGAATTCATCGGTAACCCCTTCGTCATAACTTTCTTGCATGGCCCTGCCAATATCCTGCACTTTTTCGCCTTGGGAATTTACCATGACATCATAGGCCAGTTTTACCCGTTCCCAACGTTTATCACGGTCCATGGCGTAGTATCGGCCCACCACTGTGGCCAATTTGGTGTTCTTGTCGGAACAGAAACGATCCAAATCAATTAAAAACCCTTTGCCACTTTTAGGGTCAACATCCCGACCATCGGTAAAGGCATGGACATACGATTTTTCAACACCATTTTCCTGAGCGGCCTTTATCAGGGCTTTAAGATGGTCTATGTGGCTGTGAACGCCACCATCGCTTAGCAGGCCTAGAAAATGAACGGATTTGTTCTTGGATTTTGCATAGGAAAAGGCTTCCTGAAGCACTTTTTCCTCCTTTAATGTATCCTCTTTGACTGCCTTGTTGATCTTTGCCAAATCTTGGTATACAATGCGTCCTGCACCTAAATTCATGTGCCCGACCTCACTGTTGCCCATTTGTCCTTCGGGGAGTCCTACGTTCATGCCATCCGTGAGCAAATTGGCATTGGGATATTGGGTATATAACGAGTCAATGAAGGGAGTGTTGGCTTGTGCTATGGCCGAAACCTTTGGGTCGGGAGATTTGCCCCAACCATCCAAAATCATAAGAATTACCTTTTTGTCCATACTGCAAAATTGTACCCCAAAAATAAAGTGATTTGCTTTGATGCGCTAGTTTTCAGGTAGTTTTCTGGTTTAGGATTTGATAATTATTCCACCTCAAAAATGAAGACCTGTTAAAATTAAGTTATTTAACTGTTAATGCTGTAACACTTGCCCAACTCGGTAGTCTACTTTTATATAAGTTTATTAGTCATTAATCAAAAACGATTCATCATGAAAAAAACAATCCTATCGCTAGCAGCGGTTTGCATGCTGGCCACAACGGGCGTTTCCGCCGCTGAAACTTCATCAGATTTAACTCTGGATGCAACCATGATCACAGCTGAACCTAGCATATTTTGCAAAGCCATTATGCAAGGTGATGTTGAAACGGTTACAAAAATGATTCAATTGGGCGAAGATGTCAATCAAAAATCTTTGGGGATGACCCCTTTGCATTTTGCTGCCCGTTACAACCAAACCCAGATTTTACAATTGCTCATTGATAATGGTGCCAATGTAAAAGCACGTTCTGACCGCGGTTATACGGCTAAGAAATATGCCGAGATGTCCAATGCCGATGAGGCACTTGCCATTTTGGAAACTGCTATGAAAAAATAGAAAGGAGTTTATTCATCCAATAAAAAGGCCCATCCAATCGGATGGGCCTTTTTGGCTCATTTACCTATATGTGTGTTCCTGTAAAAGAGTATATCTCTGGCCTAGAAATCAAAGCCAGTAAATGCCCTGTACAAAAATGCGTACAAAGCCATAAACAGCATTATACCACAAAAAATGGAGTACCCCTTTAGAAAAAGTACCACAAAGCTTGGTTTGCACTCGTCGAAAGCCTCTTGATAGAGGTGTTTAAAATGTAATAGTGTTCCCATGTGTTCTCTCTTTTATGGGCACAAATAAGAAAAGAACGTTGGTTTGATTTGGGTTAACCCAAAGGTACACAAATCTGATGAATGCCATTTTATTCTCGATGAACGTACAGAATCTATCGACCTGAATATTTTTGAATGGCCTCTTTTATTTTGTCGATGCGGTTCTCAGGGTCTGGATGCGTACTTTGAAATTCGGGCACACGGTTGGGACCGGCAGCGGCTTTCAGGATTTCCATTACCTTGATCATCTCGTAGGGGTCATAACCGGATTGAATCATAAACAACACACCCAGTTCATCACTTTCCAGTTCATCGCCGCGTCCATTTTTGAGCAAGGTGTTCTGACCAATGCCACTAACCAAACTTCCCATGTCACCACCCACGGAAGCTCCTGTTGCCAAGGTTTGCCAAAAACTGCTCTCGGCAATACGTTCAGCGGAATGTCTCCCGATAACGTGGCCAATCTCATGTCCCAAAACTCCTGCCAATTGTGCTTCGTTAAGCTGGGAAAACAGCGCATAGGTGATAAAAATCTGTCCTCCGGGCAAGGCAAATGCATTAATGGTCCGGTCATCGGCCAATAAATGAAAATTATATTGATATGGGGTTTCCCGTGCAATGCTACTTTTTACCAATTTGTTGCCTACGGCATCAACTAGGCTTTGCATTCGTTCATCAGGATAAAGACCACCATGCTGCTGGGCCATTTCAGGAGCACTTTGAAGGCCAATGGCAATTTCTTGTTCGGCAGTCATATCTATGTTCTGGACCCTTCCGGTATATGGGTTTTCTTCTTGATTGCTACAGCGACGGACAAAGGCAAAAGCCACAATGGCCAGTCCAATCAAGATACGGACCCTCCAACTTCCTCTTCTCATGGTGTTAGTGTTCTAGGGGAATTAAGATACAAAAAAAAGAACTACAATAATTTGGGATTGATGTCCAAAATATTGTCTTGGATATAGCTTCTTACAAATCCGGTAGTGAAGTGTTCGCTGCCCAAAAATTCCTCTTTCTGGAGCATTTTTAAGATATTCAGCTTTCGGTATGCGGTGAGCATAGGGATGGATAGTGGGGCATAGCTGTAATGCCAAGGTTCATATTTAAAACCTCTTCTCTTGGGTTCGTTGGTGTAGACCAGATAGAACCCAAATTTCTCCGAATTTTCATCCATCCACAATTTAAAACCTTCAAAAGGACCTCCACTTTCAAATTTTTCGGGGACAAGCACGTCGCCGGTGACTTTGGGATAGCCATCGATGATGTCTATATCGGTTCCCCAGTGGTGCCTGCTGGTACCCGGTATGGTGGAGTATTCAATGATTTTATCAATGGCATCAAGGGAATCCATTCCATCGTCCTCAGTAAAACGCAGGTATTTGCGTTCCCAAATGCCTTCTTGCCGATAAAAATCCCTAAAACTGGAAACCATTTTTATGTCGAAACCATCTGTAAAAGCGGCTTTTTTCATTTCCAGAAAGGAATCACAAGCTTCTTTTCTCAGGTTGATGCCTTCGCCATAGAGTTCTATATTGGCCTTGCCCATCAATTCCTCAATGGAGTAATCGGAAAGGGAAAGGTTGGGGAAAACAGGAGGTAATGCACAGGCCAAACTTGAAACAGATGCTGTTTTAACGAAGGTCCTTCTTTTCATGGAAACGATTTTCGTGCCAATTTAAGAAGTATTTTGAGTCCTGCGAAATGGTCTTGTACCAGAAATGGGAAAAATCAACGGTCTAAAAATAGAAAACCGGTATACTCCAACTGAAGGTCATCCAAGGTAACCAGATAGTAATAAACGCCCTCGGGAAGACCAATATCTTGGCTCATGATCAGACTTCCGGTGTTGGACATGCCGTAAAACTCATCAACATAGTTGATTTTTTCATACACTTTTTGGCCAAAACGGTTAAAGATGAGCAAGCTGTTGTTGGGAGATTCCTCCATTCCGTCTATCACCAATACATCATTCACCCCATCTGCATTTGGACTAAGAAAATAATTGCCTAAAGTAGGGTAATCCACAGCAAAAGTGTCTGTAGGCAAGGGGATGGTGCCAAAAGTTATGACTTCATATTCATTGGGTACAAAGGTCTCGGATACCACAAAGCCGTTGGCAACATCGCCACTGATGGCTGAATTTCCTATGGGTACCCACTGGTTGGATGCTTTACTCCATCCTACCACGATTATAGATTCTAGAGTGGCATTCGGAATAAGTCCAAGACCGCTTCTCGGGTTCCAGCTGATGGTTACCCTGGCAGGCACATCACTTTGAATGAACCAAAACTCCTGATTCGAAACCGTTCCTATATCCCTGACCTTTTCATTGACATTAAAGCTTTGCGAAATAGAGAATGGATTGGAAGGGTTTTCAAAAAAGTAGGCACAAATGGCAAAAGGAGTATTGGTTTCCGATTCCAAAATCAAGGGACGCAATTGGTTTTGGTCACCTACCGGAAACGAAAAAAGGCTTCTATTGCTCGCTGCGGCAAAGCCGGTTACCTTGGAAGCGTTGCTCTCCCCTGTAAAAAAGCCATTGTCCGTAAAGTTGAGAAAGATGGTCTGATCACTTTTTTGGGTCTGAACGTTCCCCTCCAAAAAATTGACATTGTTCTCTACTAGTACAGTGTTCTGCAAAAGGGCATTATTGGCGACCATAAACTCGGTGTCCCAAAGCCGAAGGGGAATACTTCCCATAACCTGTATCACACCATTGCCATAAAAGCCTACAAGACCTTGATTATGATCAAGGGTACCATCGTTGATGATATTGGTATGTAGTCCCAAACCCATATCGCCCCCTCTGGCATGTACACGTAGGTTGCCACTGTTGTACAAGGCAGTCTGTGCTTGGGCGAAGCAGGCCATAAGGAATAGGGGTATGTAGTGGATGGGTTTCATGCTATGGATTTACAACTATGTATTGCCAATTTGCATTTGCAGCTGTAGGCACAAACCCAGGAGCAATAAACTCATATATCTGTACTGAAAAAGACCCGGCAACTTGATTGGTAAGTTGAATCATTACTGGATTTCCTACGGTGTTTTGTTCTACAGTTAATTGTATAATGGAATTTGCAGCAATAGCTGCATTATTTATAGTGTATGCACCAGCTACCCCAGTTCCAGTTGGGACTTGAGCTGAAAGTGCGATTTCTTCGGCAAAAGTATCTACATAACTCATCGTTGCTGCATCCTGCGGGTCTGTTGGGTCGAGTACGTTTGTGATCCTGCTGTTCCCTGCACTTGGGTCGATTGCGATGACGTCAGCGAGGTCTTGGGCTTCGGTTCCGGTGACGACATATGGGTTTCCGGTTGAACCGTCCCCGGTCACAACATTGATTCCCGCGCCGTTTACCGATGTTTCGGTCCCGTCGGCCGCGTTGTTCGTGATCTCCGTGTCCACATAAGCCTTGGTCGCTGCGTCAGTGGCCACCGTGGGTGTTCCAAGTCCGGTGATTACTGCTCCGTTGGCATTGTTTCCATCAGCAAGCACTTCCTCTATGTTCTGGATTTCGTTAGTAATGTCCAAATCAAGATCATCTGCAATATGATCATTAATTGCGGTTGTGTTGGCAGTTATGTTGGCGGTATTGGTGGCTATATCTGCACTTTCCTCCAAAGCGGAAAGGTCGGCAGAAAAAGTTGTTGTCCCTTCGTTTACGGTAAGTTGATTGGTGGCGGGCGTAAAGATTACCCCTGTAATGTCGTCATCCGCACGTGCATCTACATAGCTCATGGTAGCAGCATCCTGCGGAGCTGTCGGATTTACCAAATTGGTGATTCGTGCAGCATTGCCCATGCTTACATCTGCAGTAGGAATGCCAAATCCACTTAAGGGAATGTTGGCCTTGTCCAACTTGGGATTGGTCACTGCACCATCCTGTAGTTGTTGTTGGCCAATGATTCCAAATGAAAGGTCCTCCCTTAACACGGTATTGTTGGCAATATTTTCACTGGTGATTTTGTTTACCTCAAAATTGTAGTTGATGCCATCTGGGGTATCCTCGGATGTGATGACTACGGTACTGTCCCTTGACGTAGGATTGAATAGGGCCAGTGTGCTAAAGGTAATCCTATTGTCTTCACACAAATTAACCCATTCTGTTCCGTTGTAATAATGTAGGCAATCTTCTTCAATGTTATAGACCATGGCCCCATCCAAAGGAATAATATTGTTCATTTCGGCAGTGGTTACCCTGCTGATCACAAGGGCACCTGTATTGCTTTCCAATTCTAGTATTGAGGCAGGGTGTATACTTTGTGGGTTGTCGCCAATTTTAACCTGTCCACTAAGGGTGTTGATCATAAGTAGGCCAATGGCCCAGTAGATGATATGCGTCTTCACAGTGTTTGTATTTGAGGATTTCCAAACGTAAACCACAAAACTAAGCCTATGATCGGATTATTGGTACATTTCCCGTCAAAATACGTAGTTCAAGGGTGAACGGATACCGTTTTTGTGCCAAAACCTGTGGTAGAATTAACAAAAGTTTAGAATGCGTTTATTTTTTTATATCGGCTTCAAAGGTTTTCTTTAACTTGAGTTAAATTTTTTTTATGAGAAATGCACTAGTCATCCTGTTTTCATTGCTCATTTCTGGGCTATCCATGGCGCAGGATAACCGCCAAATTTTGCGTGGAAAGGTACTCTACAGAAACAGCAATGTGCCCAATGAGAACGTTATCAATTCCAACACAGGAATGGCTACCATCACCAATGAAGATGGCGAATTTGCCATTTCTGTAAAGGAAGGGGACCAAGTGGTCTTTACGGCAATCAACTATCAGTTGGAAGTGGTGGTGATCACAGAGGAAATTTTACGGAATAACCGATTGGTGGTTGAGGTGAACGAAAAAATCAGGGAATTGGATGAGGTGGTCGTGACCCCTGAAAATCAAGAGAAGTTCCTTGAGGTAAAAAACGATGACTTTAAGGAATATAATTACGAAATAGATCGTAGTACCGAGGTTCAAAACATTGCAGAATCCCAAAGCGTCCGGGGTATGAGGGATGGACTCAACTTTGTCAATATTTTTAAGGCTCTTTTCAAGACCCAACAGACGGAAGGACAGCAAAGGGCGCCCCTTAAGGTCAGTGAGGTGCTAAGACATGTTTATGAGGATGAATTTTTTGTGGCCGATCTACGATTGCCGCAAGATAAGATAGATGCGTTTCTGTTTTATTGCGACGATAAAATTCCTTCGCAGACCCTATTGCGAAAGGAAAATGAGTTTCAGCTCATAGATTTTTTGGTTACCCAGAGCAAGGCCTATTTGGCCACCTTGAATGAAGAATGAGAAATATTCTTTTCGTATTCGGATGTCTTTTTGTTCTCTCGGCCTATGCCCAAGATGGAACTTCCAAAGCGTTATTGGGTAGGGTTACCAGTCCAGATGGTGATGTTACTGGGGTGGTGGTGCAGAACATCAGTACGGAGCAGGCCGTGATTACAGATATTGATGGTAATTTCTCTGTTACAGTTAGGCGAAATGATACTTTGGTGTTTTCAGCTGTACAGTATCAAAGAAAGGTACTACCCATTACCGAAGTGCTCTACAATACCAGTTTTGTCATGGTACCCATGGAGGAGTTTGTAAATGAATTACGGGAAGTGGTGGTGCGGCCGTACGATCTTTCTGGAGACCTTAACCAAGATTTGGGAAAACTCACTTTGGAAAAGGACGTGAGTGCCGAAGCCTTGGGGTTGCCCAATGCAAAACGTAAGATACCCAGCCAGAGCGAGCGAATGTTACAACAGGCAACAGCCGGGAAATTTAATGTAGGAATGATTCTAAGTCCGCCATTGGACCCTATCATCAATGCCATTACAGGACGTACCAAAATGCTGAAGAACCGGGTGAAGGTAGATGCGACCTATGCAAAGACCCAAAAGGTCCAAGATTTTTATGTGGATTCGCTCTTTGTGGCCACCTTAAAAATACCTCAGGAAAAAATAGATGATTTTATGTATTTCTGTGAAGTTGATGAGGTCTTTCAACAGACTGTAGATTCACAGGATAAACTCAAAATCTGGGACTTTATGATCCAAAAGAGCCGTATATACCGAAAGAACAATAATCTGGATTGATATCTTTGCGTCCCTATGGCATAAAAATTGAGCATACTGTAACACACGCCTAAATCTTGAGTCTAATACCACACATGATGAATACCAGCATAACAAAAAGAATAATGTTGCCTTTGGTAATGGTACTTTTTTTGTCTTTTACCGCGGCGCACAAATTTTACATTAGTGTAACCAATGTGGTGTATTCTGAAAAAGATGACGCCCTTCAGATAACCAGTCGCATCTTTATAGATGACCTGGACAGGTTGCTAAATGAACGCTACGGTATCAAGGCTAAATTGGCAACACCCAATGAAGCAAAAGTTGCCAATGAGTATATAGAAAAATACTTCCGGACCAAATTTGTGGTGGAGCTCAACGGCGAGCCTGTAGCGTACAATTTTTTAGGAAAAAGCTATGACAATGATGTGGTCATCTGTTATTTGGAGATTACCAATACCAATTTCGAAGGATTAAAAACACTTTCCGTACAAAACGAGATTCTTACCGATCTTTTTGAAGAACAACAAAATGTGGTCCACCTAAAATGGAAAGGACAAAAAAGAAGTTTTGTGCTCATCAAGGAAAATAATAAAGGAATGTTAAACTTATAACGTATTGTTAAGAGTTGGTTAAAATATCCTATTTTTCACCGTTTTAAAATCAAATTGAAAATGAACAGAGTCAAGTATTATGTGGCTTCATTCTTGTTTCTTTTTGGTGCTGTTACCTTATCGGCCCAAGAAGAGGGGGAAGTGAAGCAGGAGCGACAGCCCGGTCATTATAACCAGAGTAAATTTAAACAGTTGTACGAGGAGTTTGCTACTCCCAATACCTACAGAGCAGCGTCAGGGGCACCGGGACCCGATTATTATCAACAACAAGCAGATTACGTGATCAGTGTGGAACTGGATGACAAAAACGCACGTATTCATGGTGATGAAACCATTACCTATCACAACAACTCCCCGGAAGATTTGGAGTTTCTTTGGGTACAGTTGGACCAGAATGTCAGGGCCAAAGATTCAAAATCACCACTTCGTGACGGAAATGGAGTGAACATTGCCTATACGGCAGATAATTTTACCCAGACCTATATCAATGAGCCATTTGATGGTGGTTTCAACATTGAGCATGTAAAAGATGCCAACGGAAAACCATTGTCCTATACCATAAACCAAACCATGATGCGGTTGAACATTCCGCAACCTTTGAAAAGTGGCGAGAAGATTTCTTTCTCCATCAAATGGTGGTACAACGTTCCCGACCATACCGTGAACAGGGCCCGTTCTGGTTTTGAATATTTTGCAAAAGACGGCAACCGTGCTTATGTGATTGCCCAATTCTTTCCAAGAATGGCGGTTTATAGCGATGTGGAAGGATGGCAAAACCATCAGTTCTGGGGAAGTGGGGAATTTGCACTGCCCTTTGGGAATTATGATGTAAGCATTACCGTTCCTGCCGATCACGTCTTGGATGCAACAGGTGAATTGCAAAACCGCGAAGAGGTGTTCTCCAAAGACATGATGAAGCGCTACAAGGAAGCCAAAAAATCATATGACAAGCCAGTTATTATTGTGACCCAAGAAGAGGCCGAGGCCGCAGAAAAAGGATTCTCAACCGATAAAAAGACATGGAAATTCAAGGCTACCAATGTTAGGGATTATGCCTTTGCCACTTCCCGAAAGTTTATTTGGGACATGCAGGCCGTAAAAATAGGGGGAAAAGATGTTATGGCTGTTTCCATGTATCCTAAAGAAGGAAATCCTCTTTGGGAAGATATGTCCACCAAGGCGGTGGTACAGACCCTACAGACCTATTCAAAGCATACCTTTGATTATCCATACCATAAAGCTATTTCAGTCCATGCCAAGAACCAAGGAATGGAATACCCCATGATTTGTTGGAACTATGGTCGCCCCAATGAGGACGGTACCTATTCCGATAGGACCAAATTTGGGATGATCAGTGTGATCATCCATGAGGTAGGCCATAACTTTTTCCCAATGATCGTAAATTCCGATGAGCGTCAATGGGGATGGATGGACGAAGGTTTGGACACCTTTATGCAATATTTGGCCGAGCAGGAATTTGGAAGGAACAATCCAAGCGTCATTGCTCCAAACGAGAACTACCCATCAAGAAGAGGTGTTCCCGCAGATATTGTACCCTATATGGGCGGGGACCAAAGCTTTATTGCTCCGATCATGTCCAATCCAGAGAACGTGTACCAATTGGGAGCCAATGCCTATGGTAAACCCGCGACTGCCCTTAATATCTTAAGGGAGACTGTTATGGGTAGGGAGCTTTTTGATCATGCGTTCAAGACCTATGCACAACGCTGGATGTTTAAACACCCAACGCCGGAGGATTTCTTCCGTACCATGGAAGATGCTTCCGCAGTGGATTTGGATTGGTTCTGGAGAAGTTGGTTCTACACTACCGATTATGTTGATATTGGTGTGAAAGGAGTTAAAAAATACTATGTGAGCAGTGAGCCAACGGCCCAAATGAAAAAGTACATGGCAGACAGAAACCTTACTGAGGCAGATTTGCCACCATTGGTATACTTGGCCGAAGAGAATAGTGAAGATTTTATGCCAGAACTGAAAGGTAAGGCTCCTTCTGAAACATCACAGAACCTTAAGGAATTTATGATGGACAACATGACAGAGGCTGATAGGGCCAAGGTCAAGGAGCCAAAATATTTTTATGAGGTTACTTTTGATAAGCCGGGAGGAATACCCATGCCATTGATTGTGGAGTATACCTATGCCGATGGTACCAAGGAAAATATCACCTATCCACCAGAAATTTGGAGAAAGAACGATGCCGAAGTGAAAAGGGTCATCTCCTCACAAAAAGAATTGGTGGGCATTGTTGTGGATCCCAAATTGGAAACTGCTGATATTGATACCACCAATAATGCGTGGCCCATGAAGGACGAAAAATCCGATTTTGATAAGTTCAAAGAGAACATCAAAGGAAAATAATACAAAACTCTTGAAAAGAGCCTCGTGATTTCACGAGGCTTTTTTTATTTTCCCAACAACTTCTGATTATATTTGTTGCATGTATTTTCTATTCATTAGCGGCGGCGAGATTTTTTTCATCCTATTTATAGTGGTGATGGTCTTTGGTGCCGATAAAATCCCCGGAATAGCCAAGGGACTTGGCAAGGGAATGCGTCAACTGCGGGATGCTACAGACGACATTAAGCGTGAAATCCAGAAAAGTGCCGAAAAGCAGGGCATTGATACCGATTTCACCAAGGATATCCGAAACGAGTTGAATGAAGTCAAAAAAAATGTGGATGAAGTTACGGGTTCCATCAAAAGGGGAACCAAGTAATCCATGTTGGAACGACTGCTGGAATGGGATCGGGACACCTTTGTCTTTCTAAATGGTCTAGGCATTGAAAAATATGATGGTTTTTGGACCACTGTAACCAATTTCGTGACCTGGGTTCCGCTCTTTATCCTCTTTATCTTTCTACTGTTCCTCAAATTCTCTAAACGCGAGGCTTTTTTTAAACTATTGACTGTTTTGGGATTGGCCCTTTTTATTACAATTATTACCCATTGGACCAAGGTTTCTGTTGCCAGATTGCGACCCAACAACACTGAAGAGATCAACTTGCTCATACGGATCCTTAAAAGCCCTACTGATTATAGTTTTTTCTCAGGACATGCTTCAAGCTCATTTTCCTTGACAGTATTATTGTTTCTTTTTTTGAGAAAGAAGGTAAGATGGGCCTATCTATTTTTTGTTTGGCCCATACTTTTTACCATGAGCCGTATTTATGTAGGCGTCCATTATCCTATAGATATTATTGTGGGTGCCTTGGTGGGCTTGTTGTCAGGGGTGCTTTTTTATAGTCTGTACCAAAAATTTATTTCACCCTACACAAGGTAAGACCATCCCTTATGGGTAATAATACGGTCTCAACCCTGGGGTCGTTCTTCAGTTTTTCGTTATAGGCAAGTAGGGAAGCCGTTGCTTTGTCGGATGGGTCAAGAGGTTCCACCACTTTTCCCGACCACAGCACATTGTCTGAAAGGATGACACTGCCTGGTTTGGTTTTTTGGATGACTGCTTCAAAGTAGGCATCGTATTCCACTTTGTGGGCATCAATGAACACCAAGTCAAAAGTAAAATCAAGCTCAGGTATAATGGTGAGTGCATCACCTGTATGTTGTATGATCTGGGTAGCATAACCACTTCTTTCAAAGTACCTACGTTGCATATCGTACAGTTCCTCATTGACTTCAATGGTATGTAGTTGACCATCATTTTGAAGTCCTTCGGCCAAACAGAGTGCTGAATAGCCGGTATAGGTGCCAATTTCCAGAATATTTTTTGGGGCGATGATTTTCGAAAGCAAACTCAATACCCGCCCTTGAAAATGCCCCGTGATCATACGGGGGCGCACCACCTTCAAGTGGGTTTCACGGGATAGTTCAGCCAAAAGGGCAGGCTCATCTTCAGAATTGGCCACTAGATAATTTTCGAGTGTGGAAGAAAGAAAATGCATGTTTTTATTTTTACAAAAATAGAGAAAGAACTACATTGAAATCCCAGTTTAGCAAAAGGAAAACATGTCAGAAAAGAATATACAGATCAGAAGTGCCCGTTTGGGAGATTTACCCGTGCTTTTGGAGTTTGAACAGGAAATCATAAAAGCGGAACGCCCCTTTGATGTTACCCTCAGGGAGGATCCCATCAGTTATTATGATCTTAAGGCAATGATTTTGGATCAGGAAGCCTCCGTGGTGGTAGCAGAAGTGGATGGGAAAGTAGTGGCTTCGGGCTATGCCATTTCCAAAAAGGCCAGACATTATTTAGACCATGAGTATTATGCCTATTTGGGATTCATGTATACTGATGATGAGTACCGGGGAATGGGCATCAATGCAAAAATTGTGGAGGCCTTGAAAGCTTGGTCCATGGAAAGAGAGTTTAAGGAAATCAGGCTTACGGTGTACAATGATAATCTGCCGGCTATAAAGGCCTATGAAAAAGTGGGCTTTAAAAAACATATTATTGAAATGCGTTTGGAATGACCCATCCAAAGGAAATCCTGATACAAGTTGTATTTTTGAAACAAATCAAAAGCATAATATGACCTTTAAAAACACCTTGGAATTCGCCCAACAATTGGATGCGGAGGACGTACTCTCTCACTATAGGGAAGAGTTTCATTATCCGCAGGTAAATGGAAAAGATGTCATTTATTTTACAGGCAATTCTTTGGGACTGCAGCCCAAGCGTTCACAAAAATTTGTGGATGAGGTAATGAAAGACTGGCGGGAACTCGCTGTTGAAGGACATTTTTATGCAGATAAACCCTGGTGGGATTATCACGAACGATTGGCCGAAGGTCTTTCCAAAGTAGTGGGGGCAAAACCGGAAGAGGTTTCGGTCATGAACACCCTTACCGTAAATTTACATTTGTTGATGGTGTCCTTTTATCGACCCACAGCCAAAAGGTTCAAGATCATTTGTGAAGAAAAGGCATTTCCCTCCGATCAGTATATGCTGCAAAGTCAGGTCAGATTTCATGGTCTGAATCCCAACGAGGCCATTGTCGAGTTGAAAAAGCGCGATGGGGAACATTCTTGGAGAACCCAAGATATTGTTCAAACCATTGAAGAAGTAGGGGAGGAACTTGCGCTGGTTTTGATGGGTGGCGTAAATTATTACAATGGACAGGTGTTGGACATGAAAGCCATAACAGAGGCCGGAAAGTCCGTTGGAGCTTTTGTAGGATGGGACTTGGCACATGCTGTTGGTAATGTAAAACTCCAACTTCATGGATGGGGCGCCGACTTTGCCGCTTGGTGTAGCTACAAGTATATGAACAGTGGTCCAGGAAACGCTTCGGGTATTTTTGTGCACGAAAAATACCTTGGTCAGAAAGATATTCCCCGTTTTGAGGGATGGTGGGGCACCAAAAAAGAGACTCGTTTTTTAATGGAACCCGAGTTTGACCCGATTGCATCCGCGGATGCATGGCAGTTGAGCAATCCACCCATTTTGTCCTTAGCCCCATATTTGGCTTCCTTGGAACTGTTTGACGAAGTGGGTATGGCCACCCTTATTGAAAAACAACAAAAAATAGTGGCTTATTTGGAATTTATCCTTCATGAAATTGATAAGCAGGTGGAAAGTTCGTTTGAAATTATCACCCCAAAGGATAGAGGCTGTCAGCTTTCTGTTTTTCTTCATGGAGAGGGTAGACCTTTGTTTGATTATTTGATGAAAAATGGGGTAATCACAGATTGGAGGGAACCCAACGTCATTAGACTGGCACCGGCACCATTTTACTGCTCTTTTGAGGATATGTACAATTTTGGACAGATTCTAAAGCGAGGCATCCTGCAAAAGTAGATTGCCGTATTTGGACTTTAGATAATTGGAAGGTGTAGTGCCCTGATATTTTTTAAACTGCCGGGAAAAATAAGAAGGGTCATTAAAGCCAGATTGATACATAACTTCAGTAATCAGGGTGTTACTTTCATTAAAAAGCTCCACTGCTTTGTTGATTCGAAATTCATTGACAAAATCGATGAAGGTACGCTGGGTCATTTTTTTGAAGAACCGGCAAAATGAGTTTGGTGTAAGTCCCAATTGAGTTGATATTTCACTCAAAGAAATGGTGCTGGAATAGTGATTGTTCACATACTCAAAAATTTCTTCCAGTCGCTTTATTTCATCCTTTTTGAAATTATCCAAGGAAAAAGTTTCAAATAGAAGCTCATGGGGTGTTTCCCTTGACAGCTGATCCAATATGAAAAGAAGATTGATCAATTTACTTTGATGATCCAAATCCCCGAACTTTTTAAAATCGGGCCAAAGTTTTTTCTGTATCTCAGAATCAAAAATCAAAACTTGTTTTGACTTTTTTATCAAAGAATTGATTCTTCCCAATTCGGGAAATACCTTAAGCTTTTCATCCAGAAACTCTTTCTTGAACTGAATCACAATTTCTAGATTGTCTGAATGTTCCCGGTTCCCAAAATCGGCATGGGGAATATTTCCTCCCAAAAAGACCAGAACCCCATTGGTGTAGTATCTTTTTTTGGAACCAATGCGCAATACGCCAGAGCCGTTCTTTACATACACCATTTCATATTCAGGGTGAATGTGCCAACCAGCAGATTCACAATAACTGTCGTTTGAGTAGGCTTCAATCTTTAAGGATGCATCCCTAGCTACATTTATGGACTCCAGTATGGGCTTCATAAAGTAAAATTACCTCAAATTTAAATATTTGAATGTAAATTGGAATAAATCATCTTGCTATTGGAATATTATGGGCAAGTTAAATTGATTGGGGATTGGTTACTTTGTATCCACAGTTTGCTATGAAATCACTAGCTCTTATTTTTTCCAACTCAAGATACTTTGCTCCGGCCTGGGTTTTTACCAGTCTTAATATTTGGTTTGGTACATGGGCCATTTATATTCCAACCGTAAAAGAAAAGCTTGGAATAGATAAAGCCGATTTGGGTATTGCCCTATTCTGCTTATCGCTTGGAGTTTTTACCATATTTCCAATGGCATCCAAGATCATCAACAAATTAGGGGTTGGAAAGGCCACATGGATAGGGGTGCTCTGTACAACTTGTGCGGCCATGTTGCCTTTATTGGCTCCAAATTATCATCTTTTGATGGGCAGTCTTTTTCTATTTGGATCTTGCACTGGGTTTACCGATATTTCGATGAATACCTTGGTCACCGAAATTGAAAAAGAGGATAAGCAAAACTTTATGTCCGCCGCCCACGGTTTTTTTAGTTTAGGTGGAATTTTGGTAGGCTTGGGTAGTTTCCTCATTCCAATAATAGGAAACCCGCTGCTACATATGGGCGTCACCGTGGTTGTGGTTCTTCTTATAAATGTAGCCTTCTATAAAAAATACGTGCATATTGTAGCGGCGCCGGTAGAGAAGGAGCCCTTCAGCCTAAAGCTGTTCAAACCTTTGCTTTTGCTGGGTATTATAGGTTTTGTTTCTATGGGTAGCGAGGGTGCTATCATAGATTGGAGCGGCCTTTATCTTAAAGAGGTCACTTTGGCCCCAGAAGTACTTATTGGTTCTGGATTTTTGGCATTTTCCATCACCATGACACTGGGACGCTTTTTAGGGGACGGTATCAGTGCAAAGATAGGTTCTGTAAAAATTGTGGGCATGGGAGCATTGATCGCCATTTCTGGGTACGCAATGGTGCTTTCAGGACAGACGATGCTGGCCATAATTGGTTTTGCATTCAACGGACTCGGATTCTCCGTAATGGTCCCCGAATTGTTTCGAATTGGAGGCAATGTAAGAGGCGTGGATTCTGCGCAAGGGGTTTCTTTTATAGCAGGAACAGGATACGCCGGGTTTTTAATTGGCCCTGTGATTTTAGGTTTCATGGCAGAGGAATTCTCTCTTACCCATAGTTTTTATCTCTTACTGGCCTGTGCGGTTTTGGTATTGGGAATTACTTTTTTTCTTTATCAAAACCGGAAGTAGACTTTCTAGTCCTCAACCTTCAATTCCGTAAAGTAGAGATGAAAACTGCCGTCAGCTTTTTTATGGCTTTGTGATATTTGCATACCGTTGATTTTTACGTAATCCTCCCAGGTGGTAACAAGGGAAGGCTCTTCCTGATTGGCCTTGCGGTAGGTCCATTCACGAATAATGTAATCATCCTTAAAATAAAAATCATAGGCATCCCCTGGAGTATAGCCTCCTTCATTGGCATAAACAATGGTCAGTTTTTGCATGGACTCCCCACTAATCGGCGCTTTATCACTTTCTGTGTGCTCAAAAGTATAGTTATTGGCATCCCACATAAGATTAAAAGGTGCCAAAAGCCAATATCTGTCATTAATGAACCCCCCATTGGTTTTTTGGGCGATACTGTCCATGGATTTTCGGTTATAGGATAAAGTATCTGTCCTAGAGATGGCCGTAATCTCATTTTGTTTGGGTTTCCACACCCAACTGCGTTCAAAATGGGTGCTGTCCCTATCTACATTGAACATGAAAGTTATTTGCTTCACAGAGCTCCAATTTTGGTATCCGTGGGCTTCGGCAATCAACTCTGGAATACTCCTTTCAGAGGAAACTTCAGTAGTAGGTGATGTCTTTGGTTCGCTTTTGCAGCTTGCCAATACCATTAAAAAGGATAAACTAAGTAAGGTCAATGTCTTCATGTCTGATTTTTAACCAAATATACCACGTTTTTAATGTATCTTGCGCTCCTTTTTTTGGTAAAAAACCATTTCTTAGATCGGCAAAAAAACAAATCAACCTAGGTGTGACTTTTCTAAAAAAACTGTTTCTAATACTTATAAGTAACCCCGACAAGGAATATTTGGAAACGGAAGACCATTATGCCCATCTATCTGATGAGGAATTAGTGAAGCGTATTGTGGCGAGTAACGACCCCTTATTGTTTGAGAGGTTGTACGACCGTTATGCTAAAATGGTGTACAATAAATGTTATGGTTTTGCCAACTCCAGTGATGAAGCGGAAGATCTGACCCAGGATGTTTTTCTACAACTCTTCATTAAGTTGAAGATGTTCAAAGGAAAATCTAAATTTTCAACATGGCTATATTCCTTCACCTACAATTTTTGTGTCAATTACGTCAACCGGAACAAACAGCGGAAGATGAGAGATCAATCCATCCCAGTGGAGGATACGGAATATAAACTTTCTGTAGAGGTCCCAGATGAAAGTCTCTATGAAATGAAGGCGGATAAACTCAAAAAGGCTTTGGAACTCATAGCTCCAGAGGATAAGTCCATTATGTTGTTGAAATATCAGGATGGAGCATCAATAAAGGACCTTGTAGGTATTATGGAGATTGGGGAAAGCGCGGTCAAGATGCGATTGAAGCGAGCAAAGGAGAAACTATTGGAAATCTATAACACCCTACAATAGATGGCAAAGAAAGAAAGGAATCCGTTTAAGCAACTGGAGGCTTCCCTACGGGAGGCACCACCAGGAATGAAGAAAAAGGTGATGAACGACATTGCTGCAGCAAAGTTAATCATGGACATGGCATCCCTATTTTCCATTAATGTGGGGAGCACTTTGCGAAAATTGTTCAGGACACTGGGAGAAAACTAAGACGAACACTATAAAGCTATATGTATGGAAACACTAAGTAATTGGAAAAATGTGACTTTGGACTCACTGTCTTCAATGGGCAAGAATATTGGTGCCGCGCTTCCCAAGATTGTTGGAGCCATTGCCATTCTTATTTTGGGCTGGTTGATTATTAAGATTGTACTTTTTATTCTAAGCAAGATTCTAAAATTGGCCAAAATGGATGCCCTAAGTGAGCGAATCAATGAAATGGACTTGTTGGGCAATGGAAAATTTAAGATTGATATCATTAAAATTACCCTGGGATTTGTAAAGTGGTTGCTGCTTTTGGTGTTCTTTATAGTTGCGGCCGATATTCTTGATTGGGGTATTATATCCACAGAAATAGGAAATCTACTACGTTATTTACCAAGATTGTTCACAGCGCTGGTGTTGTTTACCATAGGACTGTATTTGGGCAGTGTGGTAAAAAATGCCATAAAGAAGTTGTTTGAATCGTTTGAGTTTGGTGGCGGAAAGATCATAAGTGGGCTTATGTTTTATGTGATTGTCATTTTTATGTCGATTACCGCCTTGAACCAAGCTGGGGTGGACACCACCATCATTACCAATAACATTACGCTTATTTTAGGTTCCTTTTTATTGGCATTTGCACTGGGTCTTGGTCTAGGATCAAGGGAAATTGTTACAGACCTATTACGGTCTTTCTACACCCGAAAGAACTATGCTGTTGGGGATAAGATTGCCATCGGGGGGGATGAAGGTACTATTGCAGCCATAGAAAACAACAGTCTTACCCTGGTTACCAAAACAGGAAAATTTGTTATTCCCATTAAAGACGTGGTTTCTCAGAAGGTTGAAATAAAGTCGTAATGGACTTCTTGGAGAAACTGTAACTGTTCAAGCTGTAACTTCCTTGGAATTTGATTATTTTTGAAACTTTCAAGACATAAAAAATGAGTTCAAAAAAAGGAAAAGTTCAAGAATTGATTCAGGAAAAACTTCTGGAAGAGCGTAAAGTGTTCCTATGGGGCATGGTGGATGATGATTCTGCAAAGCATGTCATAGACCGCTTACTCTATTTGGATTTGCAGAACAATAAGGAAATACAACTGATCATCAATAGCCCAGGGGGGTATGTTACCTCTGGATTTGCCATATATGATACCATTAAGCAGATAAAGAGCCCCGTTTCTACGGTGTGTTCAGGTTTGGCCGCTTCTATGGGATCTATTCTACTTTCAGTAGGAGAGAAGGGTAGGAGGTTTATTCAGCCCCATGCCCGTGTTATGATCCATCAACCTAGTGGTGGTGCTCGGGGACAAGCCTCAAATATAGAGATCCAGGCCAAGGAGATTATCAAAACCAAGGAATTGGGTGCCCAGATTTTGGCAGACAATTGTGGCCAGTCTTTCGAGAAAGTGATGAAAGATTTTGATCGTGATTATTGGATGGGTGCAGAAGAATCTGTTGAGTACGGTATAGTGGATGGAATTCTAGAGTAGAATATACATGTAAAAGGGAAAAAGTCCTTCGCAAGTTTTTGTGAAGGACTTTTTGCATATATATGGACGCCTAAGCGGAATATTCTATATATATACGGCAAGAGTGGTACCAAAAGTTTTTAAAGAAGTGTTAAAAATGATTTTCATGACCTCTTTGTGCCTTTTAGTGCCCAAGATTTAAGGGAGTTGCCCAATACACGAATAAGGGTTAAATTCCGTATTTTTGAAGTTTAACCACAACGGGCCTAAAGGGCATTTATGACAAAGACCTCTAAAAATATAGCCATCATCGGTTCCGGATTGGTGGGCTCGCTCTTGGCTGTTTACCTTCGAAAAAAAGGGCATTCCGTTACTGTTTTTGATAGAAGACCAGACATTAGGACCATTGAGTTCTCCGGAAGGTCCATCAATTTGGCCATGAGCAATAGGGGATGGCGCTCCTTGCAAAAAGTTGGTCTAGAAGAACAGATAAAAGAAATTGCCATTCCATTGGATAAACGGGCCATGCATGTGAATGATAAACCGGTTTATTTTCAAAAATATGGAAAAGGCGGAGAGGCCATTTGGTCCATTTCCAGAGGTATTCTTAACAAGCGGATGATTGATTTGGCAGAAGATACAGGTGCTGTGTTTAGGTTCAATGAAAAAGTTTGGGACGTAAACTTGCCCGAAGCCAAAATTTATACTGGAGAATCGGAAAAGAGTGAGTGGAAAGAATACCAATACGATATCATATTCGGCTGTGATGGAGCTTTTTCCCGTGTGCGTCACAAAATGCAGCGTCGCAGTAGGTTTGACTACTCCCAAGATTTTTTGGATGTGGGCTATAAGGAACTGACCATTCCGGCCAACGAGGACGGAACCCATAAACTGGATAAAAATTCCTTTCATATTTGGCCTAGGGGAAAGTTTATGCTCATCGCCATGCCTAATATCGATGGTAGTTTTACCTGTACCCTATTTTTACCTTTTGAGGGCGAGGTGTCTTTTGAAAAGATTACCACCCCGGAGGAAGCCAAGGCCTTTTTCAAGGAATATTTTCCCAATGTGAAAAAGGAGATAGAAAATCTGTCCCAGGACTTTTTCAAGAACCCTACCAGTGCTATGGTTACCATGAAATGTTACCCGTGGACTTATTGGAACAAAGTGGCTTTGGTGGGTGATTCAGCCCATGCCATTGTACCGTTTTACGGACAGGGTATGAATGCTGGTTTTGAAGATATTTATGTACTCAATGAACTTATGGAAATCCATGGTGATGACTGGGATACCATTTTCTCCGAGTACCAAAAGACCCGAAAGCCCAATGCTGATGCCATTGCGGAACTCAGCTACCGGAATTTTGTTGAAATGAGTAGCAAGACGGCCAATCCCAAATTTTTGTTGCAGAAAAAGATTGAGAAATGGTTTGCCACGAAGCATCCAGAAAAATGGATTCCGGTATATAGCCGGGTAACCTTTTCAGATAGGCCCTATGCAGAAGCTTTGGCGATTGGTGATAAGCAGGAAGCGATCATGAAAGAGGTAATGCAGATGCCCAATATCGAGGAGAAATGGGATTCCAAAGGAGTGGAGGAAATGATTATTGGATTATTGGATAATCAGATTTAGTTGTCATTTCAACTGAATGGAGGAAATCTTTTTTAGCCCATGGATATTGCAAAATTGTTTGTAATACTTTGCGCCAGTTGGTAGAATAGATGTTCAAAAGTTTCCTTTTGCCTTGTGTGTGCTGATACTGATTGCACGAATTTTCTCGAAGACAGAGCCAGTTCCATGACTCTATGTTTGTCCGGGGTCATTTCGACCGAATGGGAGAAATCTATTTTAAGAGATGTCCCAATTACTTTGCCCATTTCGAAGGACATAAAAAAGCCACCTTTTAGGTGGCTTGTATTTTTTTATGCAGTACAATGCTACAGCTTGGTAAAAAGCTCTTGCATTCTTTCTTGTTCCTCTTCAGCCAACAATGGGTCTACCAAGATTCTTCCGCTGTGCTCATCTGTGATGATTTTTTTGCGTGAAGCAATCTCTACCTGCACCTGAGGTGGAATGGTAAAGAAAGAACCTCCAGAAGCACCACGCTCCACAGGAACCACGGCAAGACCGTTCTTCACATTGTGTCGGATTCTTTTGTAAGCCTGAATCAATCTATCTTCAATTTTTTCCTCGAACTCTTCAGATTTTTTCAAAAGAGCCTTTTCTTCCTTTTCGGTTTCGGCCAAAATAGCGTCCAGCTCACCTTTTTTATGCTTAAGGTGGCCCTCACGCTCGGTTAATTTTTCCTTGGTGTCGGCAATAACCTCTTTTTTCTGTTCAATCTGTGCCTTAAATTCCTTAATGTTCTTTTCGGCCAATTGAATCTCCAATTCTTGGAACTCAACTTCCTTGCTCAAAGAGTTGAACTCACGGCTGTTTCGTACATTCTTTTGTTGCTCGGCGTATTTTTTTATTAAAGCTTTGGCCTCCTCAATAAGGTTTTTCTTGGCCGTAATCTCAAAATTGACGGTTTCCACATCGGTCTTGAGTTTGTCCATACGGGTTTTAAGGCCAAGGACCTCGTCCTCTAAATCTTGTACTTCCAAAGGCAATTCGCCCCTAACATTGCGTATCTCGTCAACCCTGGAATCAATAAGCTGTAAATCGTACAGTGCTCTCAGCTTTTCTTCCACGGTGCTTTCTTTTTTATTCGCCATAAATTATAAATACTTGATGGGATTCGTTATACTCTCCGATAAAGAGACTGCAAAATTAGGAATTTTTTTCGTAAGATAATCAACCAATAAATCTTTTGTAAACTGCTCAGTTTCAAAGTGCCCAATATCGGCGATCACAAGTTGACCTTCAGCTTCATAAAATTGATGATATTTTAGGTCCGAAGTAATAAAAATATCTGCCCCAGCCTTTTTTGCCGCTCCAATCGCAAAAGCACCACTTCCTCCCAAAACAGCAACTTTCCTTATCTTCTTTCCCAAGAGTTTTGAATGTCTCACCACGGAAGCATTCATGGTTTTTTTCAATCGCTTTAAAAAGGCATCTTCCTCTATTTCGGTTTCAAGTTCACCAACCATGCCCATGCCCAAATCTTGATTTGTATTTTGCAAAATCATTACTTCATATGCCACTTCTTCATAGGGATGTGAGTCAAAAAGTGCTTTTAAAATACGGTTTTCCTTTTCAAAAGAGTAGATTACATTGATTTGAACTTCTTTTTCCAGGTGAACTTCTCCAATTTTACCAACACTCGGATTAGCAGTATCACCCGGTTTAAAACTGCCCACACCTTCAACAATAAAGCTGCAACTGCTGTATTTTCCTATTTCGCCGGCACCCGCTTCAAAAAGAGCGGATTTTACCCTTTCGGTATCTTCCAATGGGGCATACGTGGTCAATTTCCTGATGGAACCTTTTTTTGGAATAAGAATTTTTGGATTTTGAATGCCCAACACTTCACAAATCTTGGCGTTCACACCCAAGTTGCTATTGTCCAATGCGGTGTGCATGCTGTAAATGGCAATGTTATGGGTGATGGCCTTCATGACCACCCGTTCCACATAGGTGCGGCCCGTTAGCTTTTTTAATCCGCTGAAAATAATGGGGTGGAAGCTAATAATAAGATTGCAGTTTTTTTCAATGGCCTCATCCACTACATTTTCCAAAGTATCCAAGGTCACAAGGGCACCTTGAACCTCCATGTTGGGATTCCCCACCAATAATCCTACGTTGTCAAAATCCTCAGCATGAGGTAATGGAGCAAGTTCTTCCAGTATTTTTGAGATATCCTGTACGGTCATTTCACATTTCTTAAGTAGGCTAAAGATAAAATATTATATTTTCGTCCCATGGTGCAATTGCTGCGCAAAATAGCGTTTCCTTTTTCCTTGCTCTATGCCCTGGTGGTGCATGTACGTAATTTGCTGTACGATGTAGGTGCATTCAGGTCAAAATCATTTCAAACACCAACCATTTGTGTGGGCAATCTGAGTGTGGGCGGAACCGGAAAAACTCCCATGGTTGAATATTTGATTCGAACTTTGGAGGGGCATAAGGTGGCGGTTTTGAGTAGGGGATATAAGCGAAAATCCAAAGGATTTGTATTGGCCGATCAAAACAGTTTGGTTACGGATTTGGGTGATGAGCCCTTTCAAATCCATCAAAAGTTTCCTGAGATTTCTGTTGCTGTTGATGCGGACAGAAGAAACGGCCTGACCCAACTGGAGGTACAGGTACAGCCCGAAGTGGTGCTGTTGGATGATGCATTTCAGCATAGACGTGTAAAACCTAAGTATTCCATTTTGCTTACGGCTTACGGTAATTTATTTGTGGATGATTGGTATCTGCCTACGGGAAATCTTCGGGACAGTAAAAGGGAGTATAGGCGAGCAGATATAATTATAGTTACCAAATGCCCTGAAACATTGACCAAAGCGGAGCGAAAAACAATCTTGCAAAAATTGAAGCCCAAGTCTCACCAGCATGTATTGTTTTCCTCGTTGGCGTATGGCAACCAACTGAAACAAGGCCAGACAGATAATCATGGGTTTGATGAAATAAAGGGAAGAAAAATAGCTTTGGTGACTGGAATTGCTTTTCCAGAACCTTTGGTGAAGTATTTACAATCCCGAGAGTTGTCATTTGAACATTTTGAATTCAGCGACCATCATGATTTTACGAGGGAAGAAATTGCAACGTTCAAAGATTACGAAGTGATTTTGACCACAGAAAAAGACTATGTTCGGTTAGAAGGTCGATTGGAAAATTTATACTATTTGGAAGTTGCCCACAGTTTTGCGGCTGATGACCACGCTATACTTCAAAAGAGCATCAAGGGATTGCTCTAGACCAAACCTTCCATTTTGTTCTTGAAGATATTTTCTCCAATTTTTTGATAGAAGACCTCAGGTTTAAAGGGTTTTGTGACCACATCGTTACAACCTGCCTGATAGAAACTATCCAAGCTATCATCCAATGAAATGGCTGTCAGGGCAATAATAGGGGTTTCTTGATCAAACTTCCGAATTTGACGTGTGGCTTCCTCACCGCTGATGCCAGGCATATGAATATCCATTAAAATGGCATCATATCTATTGGTTTTGGCATGATCAATGGCTTCGTTTCCATTATTGGCAATATCACAGGTAATCTCTTTTTTGGTGAGCATCTTTTTGGTGATGACCTGATTAATCTTGTTATCCTCAACAATCAAGATATGCAAACCTTTAAAGTTGAATTCTTCTGGGTCAAGTTCGAAGGCAACATCATCCAAGGCTTTCGCATCACACTTAAAGTCCATTTCAAAAAAGAATGAACTACCATGATCAAGTTCGCTTTCCAGATGGATGGTACTTCCAAACAGACCAAGCAAACTTTTTACAATGGTCAATCCTAGACCAGTGCCTCCATATTCCCGGTTGATCTGTATGGAACCTTGCTCAAAACTGTCGAAAATATTTTTCTGTTGATCTTCGGAAATTCCTATACCATTGTCCCTTACCTCAAAATAGAGTTTTACTTGATCTTCTTCTTTCTGCAACAGTTTGGCTATGACTTCTACCTTGCCATTTTTGGTGAATTTTAGAGCATTGCCCACCAAATTCATGAATACTTGGGACAGTTTTATGGGGTCTCCAAGAAGTTGTTGGGGAATAGAGGGGTCATAGTCAAGAATAAGCTTGGTTTTATTCTCGTTGGCGTTTTGTTGGAGTGATTCAACAACATCCGTAAGAATCTTTTGCAATTTGAACTCAATGCTCAAAGGTTCCAATTTATCCGCATCAATTTTATTGATTTGGAGAATATCGTTGATGAAATTCAACAGGTATTCACCGGAGAACTTCAAGGATTTTAAATGCTCTTTTTGGTGTTCGGCAGGGTTTTCCTCCAATAAAAGGTGGGTCAGGCCTGTAACAGCATAAAGTGGTGTCCTGAGTTCATGGGTAACTGTTGAAAGAAAATTGGTTTTTGCTTCCATGGCAGATACCGCAGCATCCCTGGCCAACTCCAACTCTTTGTTTTTGGTGTACAACAGATCATTGGTCTTTAGCTTGATCTGATTGTTTCTGAAAAGGGATACGGCAAGCAACGAAATTATGGTCAAGAATGCCGAGGTGAGTATGGCGGTGATTTCTGAACGATTTTTGGATTCGCTCAACTCCTCGTTCTTGGCGGTGAGCTTGTTTATTTCGTTCATTTGGTGCTCAAAGCGAATCTTGTCTGCTGTCTTGGCCTCCAACTTTGCTTTTTCTATGGTAAAAACGGAATCTTTTATTTTTTCCAAGGCTTTGTTATAGGTCAGGGCCTCGTTGTACCTTCCAAGAGTTTCATAGATGAAGGAAAGCTCTTCGTTGGCTTTTCTTATTTCTTTGGCAAAACCATGCTTTTGCGCCAATTCAAGTGCTGCCTTGGAGTGAACGATACCCTCATCCAAATCATTCAGCTTAACACTTATTTCCGCTAATTGAAGGTTGGCCCTTGTGGCCAAATAAGCTCGTTCCTTATCATCTGAATTGACGATTAGGGCATGGAGGTTCTTTATGGCGTTATCATATTTTTCAATATTGGTAAAGATGCTGGCTTCCAAGAGTAGAATGTTATTACTCAGATTTCTGTTGTTGCTCAACATCCTGGATTCTTCCAATGATTTTAAGGATTGGAAGTTGTTCCCTTCATCGAAAAGAAGTGCTGCATCCAAATAAAGATGAAATGCCTGTCCGTAAGAATATGAAATGTCTTTTAGCAAAATGCTTGCCCTGTCCCAGTAAAATATAGCAGTTTCCTTATCTCCTTCATCCAAAAACAATCGGGAATATTGGTGGTAGGTATCCAGTAAAAGCTTGGCGTCTTCGTTATCTTCAGCAATTTTGGCAGCTTGATCTAAAGTTTCGAGGGCCTTGTCTATTTTGTTCTCATGTCTGTAGACCATGAAATCATCAAAAATAGACTGTATGGTAGCGGTGGAATTGGTATCGGTTTGACCAAAAGATATCGTGGTGCACAACATAATGCACAGTAGAAACAGCATTTTAATGCCTATCCATTTGTGTGGTAAGCTCTTGATCAAACGTAATTCTTCTTTATAAGCAAAACTATTAAATCAATAATTCTGGAGCAATATCCAGTCTCATTGTCGTACCATCCGATAATTTTCACCATTTTGCCAATAACGGAGGTCATCAAAGAATCAAACGTACAAGAATGGCAACTATTGTTTATATCGATGGAAACAATGGGGTCTTCTGTGTAAAAAAGGATGTTTTTGAGTCCATTTTCAGCGTAACTCTTAAAGGTAGCATTAATTTCTTCAATAGAAGTCTCCTTTTTAACATTGAAGGTTATATCAGTCAACGAACCGTTGGGAACAGGTACCCTAATGCCACATCCGCCTATTACATCAGATAATTCAGGGAATATTTTGGTCAATGCCTTGGCTGCACCCGTTGTAGTGGGAATGATGGATTGGGTTGCCGCCCTGGCACGCCTGAGGTCGCGGTGTGGGGCATCGTGCAGACTTTGATCCGAAGTATAGGAATGTATCGTGGTAATGTATGCTTGTTCTATGCCACAAAGCTCGTTTACGACCTTTATCATGGGGGCCGCATTGTTGGTGGTACAAGATGCATTGGAAATGATTTGGTCCTGAGCCTCAATATCGCCTTCATTTACCCCAAGGACCACCATTTTTATAGTATCGTCTTCAGGAGGAACGGATAAAATCACTTTTTTGGCCCCATTTTTTAGGTGAAAGGCCAATTGTTCCTCTTTTTTGAATTTTCCGGTAGCCTCTACCACTAAGTCAACATGGTGTGCTGCCCAATCAATATCTTGTGGATGGCTGTGGTTTAAAACAGCTACTTTTTTTCCATTGACCACGAAGCCATCTTTTTCCGGAGTAACATGGGCATGGAACCCACCATGGATACTATCATATTTTAAGAGATGGGCCAGGGTAGGGGCGCTGGCCAAATCATTGATGGCCACAACGGAAATTTGGGGATGATCCTCTAATAATCTAAATAGGGTTCTGCCAATGCGTCCAAAGCCGTTGATGCCAATGGAAATCTGTTTCATTTGATAGGGATGATTAGATAGGTTTGGAACTAGTGAATATGTTTGTGGGCTTTGTACGAGGAGCGCACAAGCGCACCACTTTCCACATGTCTAAAGCCCATTTCCAAACCTATTTCCTCATATTTTTTGAATTGCTCCGGCAAAATAAACTCTTTTACGGGCAAATGTTTTTTAGAGGGTTGAAGGTATTGTCCAATCGTTACTACATCCACATTGGCTTTGCGGAGGTCTTTCATTGTTTCAATAACTTCATGTTCTTCTTCGCCCAATCCCAACATGATACCGGATTTGGTTCTATTGGCGCCATTTTTCTTTAGATATTCCAACACGCCCAGACTTCGTTCATACTTTGCCTGTATCCGAACCTCTCGGGTAAGCCTTTTTACGGTTTCCATGTTGTGCGAGATAACTTCGGGAGCCACTTTCAAAATTCGATCCAAATGGGTATCAATGCCTTGAAAATCTGGAATAAGTGTTTCTAGGGTGGTTTCAGGGTTCATTCTTCGTACTGCCTTAACGGTCTCGGCCCAGATAATGGAACCCATGTCCTTTAAATCATCCCTGTCCACAGAAGTGAGCACGGCGTGCTTAATGTTCATGATCTTTATGGAGCGTGCCACTTTTTCAGGTTCCGCCCAATCCACAGTTTCCGGTCTGCCGGTTTTTACACCGCAAAATCCACATGAACGGGTACAGATGTTTCCCAAAATCATAAAAGTAGCGGTACCTTCTCCCCAGCATTCGCCCATATTGGGGCAGCTTCCTGAGGTGCAGATGGTATGAAGGTCATACTTATCCACCAATCCGCGTAGCTGGGTATATTTTTTCCCAGTAGGCAATTTTACCCTAAGCCATTTGGGTTTTCCTTTAGGTGGTAGAACGCTTTCGGCTACACTTGTGCTCATACATACAATTTGAAGTACAAAGATACGAAACTGGGAAGTAAACTTTGACTGTAGTGAAGGCTCACTTTTTTTTGATGATCTCTGCTAAAAGCTTTTTGGCCCGTAGAAGTTTTACCTTGATGTTATTCACAGGTTCGTTGAGTTCCTTGGCAATGTCGGCATAACTCAACTCATTAAAGTATCTAAGATTGATTACCTTTTGGTAATGGGGTTTTAATTTTTTGATGTCCTGCAAAAGATTGGCCAAGTTTTGCTCGATAATGAGCTGATCCTCAACCGAGGGACTCTCATCCAATACCTTTTTTACAACATCCCCTTGGGAATCCATATCGTCCAGAAGACTTCTTTTTCGCTTCCGGATTAGGTCAACATGAAGATTTTTGGAAATGGTGATGAGCCATGTTTTAAATTCATAGGCTTCATCATAGGTGTTTATTTTGTCAAATGCTCTGGAAAAGGTTCTTATGGTGATGTCCTCGGCATCATTTTCATTTTTGGTACGGAGTAATTGAAAACCGTACACATCGTTCCAAAATGTGTCCAAGAGTGCGCTAAAAGCAATTTGGTTTCCTTCTTTTGCTTTTTGGATATTCTCTTTAATGGAATTTTCGGTCTTCTCCAAAAATGTGGATTTGTGTATGCCGGGTAAAAAGTTAACTATTGCGTGGGTACGGTATCTTTTTTGCAATCTTGCTCATCTGGCATTTTTCCACAAAAGCCACAGGCTTCACCTTCTTTGTTCAGGAAAGGGTTTTGGCTTGCACAGGTTCCTGCGAACTTCCCATCCTTCTTCCCCCATATTTTAATTGCAATTCCGGCAAATGCGAGTGCCAAAAGACCTACGGTCAACAATACTAACTTCATGCTCCAACTTTTTTACAAAGGTACAAAATACCTGTATAAACAGGGCTTAAGTTAAGGTTTACTTTGGAGATGTTTTTAGTAATTGATGTTGGCCACAATATTATCTACCGATGGAGAGGTATTTCCACCTTCAGGCTCCACGGTAATATAGCTTACGGCCTTGTCTGCATAAGGAAGAGCCAAGAGTTTGTCCTTCTCGTCAAATTGTTTGATGACCCCAAGATTCACCAATTCCCCATTTACCTCGGCCCACATTTGGAAGCATTTGTTCTCAGGTAGGTTGGGTACATTGCTCACATTGATGTAGGAAAGTTTCTTAACAGGATTGATATAGGCAATGGCCTTTAGCTCTTTCCCTTCCCTTTTGCCATTGACGGCATACTTTTTTGTATCTGGGTTATTAAGAACGATGAACTGGTTTCGCATGTCTTCCAGCTGGTTCTTCATATTGTCTTCCAGATACTTGATTTTATTGGTGACCAAGGTGTTTTCTTCCTGAAGGCTTTTGTTTTGGTTCCAGAAAAAGACGGAAGAGCCAGCAAACAGCATAATGGCAATACTGGCCGCCACAGCATACTTATAGAAGCTTCTGCGTACCATTTTTTCCTTCTTGGCACTGGTGACAATAATTTCTTTGAGCCCTTCAGGTGTTTTTCGGGCATACATTTTGGCAAAGGTTTCCAAATTATCCTGAAGCTCATGGTAGGTTTCCCTTACTTCAGGGTACATGGTAATATACCTTTCCGCCTTTAAGGTCTCTTCTTTTGAGGTATCGCCCAAAAGATATTTTTCCAGTATGTCGGAATCCAGAAATGCTTTGACTTTTTCTTTCATGGCATAAAATTTAGTAAGAGCAGTAGGGTTAATGCCGTGCCGTAAATCTTCCCGAGTTCCCTAAGGCCAATCTTCAATCTTGACTTTATGGTTCCCAGGGGGATATCCAATTCTTCACTTGCTTCCTGTTGCGTCATTCCCTCAAAAAATAGAGCTTCGAGTACAATTCTATATTTCTCTTCTATCTTTTTAAGGTTATCTTGGATATCAAGATGTTCGGGGCTCATGCCACTCACTCCTAGGTTATATACGTCTGAAACATCTATTTGGACTTCCTTGTCGGCTTTATTGTTTACACTTCTTAATTTATCTATGGCCGTGTTGCGGGTAATTCGGAACAACCATGTAAACAATTTGGCTTTTGAAGCATCATAAGAATCTGCTTTTTTCCAGATTTTTATAAAACTTTCCTGAAGTACATCCTGTGCTAGTTCTTCATCTTTTACCACCTTATAAGCTACACCATAGAGTGTGTCTCCATAGTTCTCATACAAAAGGGATATGGCCTTGTCGTCCCTTTCTGCCAAGAGTGAAACAATATGTCTTTCAATCAGTGTGCTCATCAAAGATGGTTTATGATAAAATTTTTTTCGGGGCTGAAATCTAAAATAGGATTTTCAACGTATATACAACAGCGCTAAGTTAGAAAAAGCATTTTTGGTTGGCGTTTAAAAGAGAACAAGAAGGGCTTTCGCCTGAACGATATACATAATTTTGGTTAGTTTGGTTTGGTATAACCCCTGTTTTTGATTTATCAATGCAGGGGTTATTTTATGATGTTGACTTCGGGCTGAATCTTGATATTGAATTTTTGGGCCACTTCTTTCTGCACAAGTTGTGCCAATCTTAGGATGTCCTCTCCAGTGGCACTACCATAGTTTACCAGGACCAAGGCTTGCTTTTCATGTACTCCGGCATCCCCAAATCGTTTTCCTTTATAGCCACATTGTTCTATGAGCCAACCGGCAGGAATTTTAAACGCTTCGTCATCCACTTCGTAATGTGGGGCCTCAGGATTTTTCTTAATGAACTTTTCAAAGGCTTTTTTTGATATGACGGGATTCTTGAAGAAACTACCACTGTTTCCCAATACTGCTGGGTTAGGCAATTTGCTTTGTCTTATGGCAATGACCGCATTGGAAACATCCTTTATTGTAGGGTAAACAATGCCATTTTTCTTCAATTCGGCCTCAATGGCACCATAACCGGTGTGCAGTACATGGTCTTTTTTGGTCAGCTTTAAATGTACGGATGTTATAATGTATTGCCCCTTGGCTTCGTTCTTGAAAACAGAATCCCTATACCCAAATTTACAGGCTTCGTTATCAAAACCTACGAGTTCCCCGGTTTTAATTTCCATAGCGGCACAGCTTACAAAAACATCCTTGAGCTCTACCCCATACGCTCCAATATTCTGAATTGGTGCCGTTCCTGTGTTGCCAGGAATCAACGAAAGGTTTTCCAGCCCACCATAACCCTTGTCAAGACTCCATGTTACCAAATCATGCCAGTTTTCACCTGCCATGACCTTGATTTCAACTTCATTCTCGTTTTCTTCAACAATGGAGATGCCTTTTAGGTTGATGTGCATCACCAAAGCGTCAATATCTTTGGTGAGCAGCATATTGCTTCCACCGCTTATAATGAATTTTTTTGGGTAGGCTTTTAGCTCCAATACTTTTTGAAGCTGTACGAGCCCAGTGATTTCAACAAAGTACCTCGCCTTAACATCAATACCAAAGGTGTTGTGGGTTTTTAAGGATATGTTTTCTTGAATGTTCACCTAATTGTTGTACTGCTTAAGGGCTTTGCCCAAAATTTGAACTGCCTTTACAAGTTGGTCTTTTTCCAGCACATAAGCAATCCTGATTTGGTTTTTTCCCAAACCTGGGGTGGCGTAGAACCCTGCTGCAGGGGCTACCATAACGGTATCTCCCTCCATTTCAAATTTTTCCAGCAGCCATTGGGCAAAATCATCTGCATCCACAACGGGAAGTTCAACCACGCAATAAAAAGCACCCTGGGGAACTGCTACCTTTACTCCCTCAAGCTTTCGGAGTTCAGCTATCAAGATATCCCGGCGTGATGCATATTCGGCAATGACCTCATCAAAATAGGATTGCGGCGTTTCTAATGCCGCTTCACTGGCAATCTGTGCAAATGTGGGAGGGGATAGTCGTGCTTGGGCAAATTTTAAAGCGGTTTGTACAACTTCATTGTTCTTTGAAACCAAACAACCTATTCTGGCGCCACACATGCTGTAGCGTTTAGAAACAGAATCGACCACAATGGCATTGTTTTCCAAGCCCTCTTCTTGTAATATGGAATAATGTTGCCTGCCCTCATATGCAAACTCACGGTACACCTCATCAGCAATTAGGAACAGATTGTGCTTTTTCACCAATGCGGCCAGTTGCTGTATTTCTTCTTTACTGTACAGGTAGCCTGTTGGATTCCCTGGGTTACAGATCAGAATTGCCTTGGTCTTTTCTGAAATCAGTTTTTCAAAATCTGAAATGGGAGGAAGGGCAAAATTACTTTCTATACTGGATGCAATGGGTACTACATTGACACCCATAGCTGTTGCAAAGCCATTGTAATTGGCATAGAACGGCTCGGGAATTATAATTTCGTCATCCGTATCCATAATGGTGCCCATGGCAAATGAAAGGGCTTCGGAACCCCCTGTGGTAACAATAATGTCCTTGGCGGTTACTTGGATGTCCTTTTTGGCATAATAGGCTGCAATTTTTTCTCGGTAGGTCTCAGAGCCTTCAGTCATGCTGTACGCCAGTACCTCAATATTGTGGTTTCTAACAGCATCCAACGCCACTTTTGGGGTCTTGATGTCCGGTTGTCCAATATTTAGGTGAATAACGTGTGTTCCTCTTTTTTTGGCCGCTTCTGCATAAGGGACCAGTTTACGGATAGGTGAAGCAGGCATGTGCTTTCCTTTTTCAGAGATGCTTGGCATGTACTAATTATTTTAGGCAAAAATGCTAAAACCCACAGTTGAAAGCAACAGATTTGCCCATTATTTATGCAGTTATTTGAATGTTAAATTAAATATATCGTTTCTGATATTTTTGTACATTTAATAAGGATAACCCTTTAGGAGTAAGTAAATTGAAAAAAAAACTATACTTTTTTGCGCTTCTTTTTATTGTGGGGCCCCTTTTGGTTTCAGGGCAGAAGTTTAAAATGCCCAGACACCAGAAGTTTCAAAAAGTAAAGTTTGAGCTGATAAACAATCTTATTATTATCCCAATTGAAATAAATGGGTCCGACCTTACCTTTGTTTTGGATTCAGGGGTAAGTAAGCCCATTCTTTTTAACCTTTCCGGTCAAGATTCCATTTCCATTAACAATGTTTCCGAAGTAACTATAAGAGGCTTGGGGGATGGTGAGCCCATGAAAGCATTAAGTTCAATGGGAAATACCTTTAGTTTGGGTGATGTCAAGAACTTTTCGCAGGACTTGTATGTGGTTCTGGACAAGAATATTAATTTTTCCCCATCTGTGGGTATACCCATCCATGGGATTTTGGGGTATGATTTGTTCCGTGACTTTGTTGTGGAAATAAATTATGCATCAAAATACATCAAACTCCATAATCCAGAACTATACGAGTATAAGGAAAGTAAAAAATCCCAAACCCTGCCATTGTCCATTATTAAACGAAAAGCTTATGTGGAGGGTACGGTTTTAATTAAGGATTCTGCGAACATTCCTGTAAAATTACTCGTGGATACCGGTAGTAGTGATGCACTTTGGCTTTTTCATCAACCCGAAAAAGGTTTGGAAATCCCTGAGAAAAACTATGAAGACTATCTGGGAAGAGGCCTTAGTGGCGATATTTTTGGAAAGCGTACCAAGGTCAATGGTGTCAAGATTGGTGATTTTGAACTGAAAAACGCAAAGGCAGCATTCCCATATCGTGAATTTTTTGGGCTGATGGAGAATTTGGGCGATAGAAATGGCTCAGTTGGAGGGGAAATACTAAAGCGGTTCAATTTTGTCTTTGATTATGCCAATGGTTTGGTTACCCTAAAGAAAAATGGAAAGTTCAGGGAACCATTCCAATACAACCTTGCCGGTATAGAACTTCAGCATAATGGATTACGGTACATTGCAGAAAGTATAGCAGGTATAGATGGAGTGGTAAGGGGAGAGAACAGTTCCTCTTTTGGTAATGTGCAAATATTGTTGGAAAACAAGACCCGTTTAAGTCTAGTGCCCGAGATTATAGTTTCCGGGATACGTGCTGGCAGCCCGGCTGCAGAAGCTGGACTTCGGGAAGGAGATGTAATACTGGCAGTAAATGGGAAAAGTATTCATCGGTACAAGCTCCAAGAAATTCTAAAGTTGTTAAACGAAAAAGAGGGAAAGCGTGTTCGAGTACTTATTGAACGATATAACCGAGACCTTCTGTTCTCGTTTGTCCTAAAAAGCGTTTTTGATGATTAAAAAAGCCCCGGAGATTTCCGAGGCTTATCACTAAAAATAATTTTCTTTTTTCTATTTGGCTCCTTCAGCCTTAACATTACCTTTTATTTTCAGGATTTTGGTAGGAGTGTCAGCATTGGACGTTACCGTAATCGCCTTTCTTATCGGGCCAACCCTGTTGGTGTCATATTTAACTTGAATTTGACCAGTTTTACCTGGCAATATGGGATCTTCTGGCTTTTTGGGAATAGTACACCCACAGCTAGACCTTACATTGCTGATTACCAAAGGGGCAGAGCCTGTGTTGGTAAATTCGAACACGCGTACTCCATCGCTTCCTTTGGCAATTTCACCATAATCAATGGTCTCACTTTTAAATTCGATTTTTGCTGTTCCTTCTTGGGCGTAAATTCCTAGGGAAAGAAGACCAACAAACAACAGAAGTACAGTTTTTTTCATTTTTTTTTGGTTTTGGGTAGATTTCAAATGTAGCTGATTCATCAGCTGCATCCAAAATTCTTTTGTTATGTAATAACGTTACTTATTTTTGTTTCGTATTTCAAGATTGGTCTTCATTCGGAGAATAGCATAAAATTAACATGATGCTTTCCTTGATTTTAACCAATCCATAGCCTTAATTACAAAAACTGTACCGAAAAATGGAGATTCCATCAAAATAT
The DNA here is from genome assembly GCF_004916895.1 of Flagellimonas alvinocaridis. Taxonomy (GTDB): domain Bacteria; phylum Bacteroidota; class Bacteroidia; order Flavobacteriales; family Flavobacteriaceae; genus Flagellimonas; species Flagellimonas alvinocaridis. The sequence continues at coordinate 68,670 of NZ_SNTZ01000004.1, read as the reverse complement.
GAGCCCAATAGGGTTGAACAGAACTGGTATGACTACTGGATGAAACACGATTTCTTCAGTTCAAAACCAGATGAAAGAGAGCCCTATACCATTGTAATTCCACCGCCCAACGTAACCGGAATACTGCATATGGGACACATGCTCAATAATACCCTGCAGGATGTACTGATCCGTAGGGCAAGACTTTTGGGTAAAAATGCCTGTTGGGTTCCAGGAATGGACCATGCTTCCATTGCCACAGAGGCCAAAGTCGTGGCAAAATTGAAAGAGGAAGGGATTCATAAAGCTGACCTTAGCAGAGAGGAATTCCTAAAACACGCTTGGGATTGGACCAATGAATACGGAGGGGTCATACTTCAGCAATTAAAGAAATTGGGTTGTTCCTGTGATTGGAATCGCACCAAGTTCACCATGGATGACGATATGTCAGCCTCAGTAATCAAGGTTTTTGTGGATCTTTATAATAAAGGTCTCATTTACAGAGGATATCGTATGGTGAATTGGGACCCCGAGGCCAAGACCACCTTGTCCGATGAGGAAGTCATTTATGAAGAAAGACAGGGAACATTGTACTACCTTTCTTATGCCATTGAAGGTTCTGATGAAAAAGTGACCATTGCCACTACGCGCCCCGAAACCATTTTGGGAGATACGGCCATCTGTATCAACCCCAATGATGAACGATACCGTCATTTGAAGGGTAAAAAAGCCATTGTTCCCATCTGTGATAGGGTTATCCCAATTATTGAAGATGAATATGTGGATGTGGAGTTTGGTACTGGGTGCCTAAAGGTGACCCCGGCCCATGATGAAAACGATAAAAACCTAGGGGATAAGCACAATCTGGAAGTCGTTGATATCTTCAATGAGGACGCTACCTTGAATTCCTTTGGAATGCATTACGAGGGCAAAGACCGTTTTGTGGTAAGAAAGGAAATTTCCAAAGAGTTGGAAGAAAAGGGCTATTTGGTAAAAACCGAGCAGCACACGAACAAAGTAGGGACTTCGGAACGGACCAAGGCCGTGATAGAACCTCGACTTTCCGATCAGTGGTTCCTGAAAATGGAGAAATTGGCAAAACCGGCTCTTGATGGAGTAATGAAGACAGGCGATGTGAAACTGTATCCCCAAAAGTTTGAAAATACCTATCGCCATTGGATGGAAAATATCCGCGATTGGAATATTTCACGCCAATTATGGTGGGGACAACAGATTCCTGCCTATTATTTTGGCGATGGACAGGATGATTTTGTGGTTGCCGAAACACAGGAAGATGCATTGTCGCTTGCCCAAGCCAAGAATCCAAAAATCCAGAAATCCGATCTGCGCCAAGATGCCGATGTTTTGGATACCTGGTTTTCTTCTTGGTTATGGCCCATCAGTGTTTTTGGTGGCATTTTGGAGCCAGACAATAAAGAAGTAAACTACTATTATCCTACCAGCGACTTGGTCACTGGACCAGATATCATATTCTTTTGGGTGGCCCGTATGATCATGTCTGGTTACGAATATCGAGGTGAACGACCTTTTGAGAATGTTTATTTTACGGGCTTGGTTCGGGATAAGCAACGCAGAAAGATGTCCAAACAATTGGGTAACTCTCCGGATGCACTTAAATTAATGAAAGACTTTGGTGCAGATGGGGTTCGTGTAGGACTTCTGTTGAGTTCAGCCGCTGGTAACGATCTGTTGTTTGATGAGGCGCTTTGCCAGCAAGGAGCCAACTTTGCCAATAAAATTTGGAACGCTTTCAGGCTCGTAAAAGGATGGGAAACAGCCGACTTGCCCCAACCCGAAGCTGCAAAAATTGGTGTGGAGTGGTACACCGCTAAATTTGATCAGACTTTGGTGGAGATTGAAGACCACTTCTCCAAATACCGTATTTCAGATGCCTTGATGTCCACTTATAAACTGGTTTGGGACGATTTCTGTTCTTGGTTGCTCGAAATTGTTAAGCCGGCTTACCAACAACCCATTGATCAAACCACGTATGATGCGGTTATCCATCTGTTTGAAGAAAACTTGAAGTTGTTGCATCCGTTCATGCCATTTTTAACCGAAGAAGTGTGGCAGCATACCGCGGAGCGTACCCCGGAACAAGCATTAATGATATCCAACTGGCCCAAAACCCAAAAAGTGGATACAAAGTTGATTGCTGATTTTGATTTTGCGGCAGAGGTCATTTCAGGTATACGTACCATCCGAAAGGAGAAAAACATTCCGCAAAAAGAAGCCTTGGAGCTTTCTGTACTAAATAGTGAAGGAATAGGGGGGAAGATGGATTCAATCATATCCAAATTGGCTAATGTTTCAGAAATCACAACAATAGCGGATAGTTTGGATGGCGCCTTGAGTTTTCGGGTAAAGAGCAATGAGTATTTTATCCCGATTGGCGGAGCCATTGATGTGGAGGAGGAAATCAAAAAAATCAATGAGGAGCTGAAATATACCCGAGGATTTCTACAATCGGTACAAAAGAAATTGGGGAACGAACGCTTTGTGAACAATGCTCCTGAACAGGTGGTGGCCATGGAACGCAAAAAAGCTGCAGATGCCGAGGCCAAGATCGAGACCTTGGAGAAAAGCTTGGATAGTTTAGGAAATTCCTAGATTTAGTAGGGACTTTTACGGTTTCCATCCCAATTTGTCAATCAGTTGGGGATGAGTATTTTACTTTTTCATATATTTAATACCATGGAATCGTATGCTGCGGCTTTGTTGTATGCCATCCCGTTTTTTGTGGGTCTCGTACTTTTTGAAGTGCTCTATGGGCATTTTGTAAAGAAGCAGATGCACAACGTAATGGATACCGTGAGCAGTCTTAGCTCAGGGCTTACCAATATTGTAAAGGATTCTTTAGGGCTTGGGATTATCATCATTAGTTATCCATTTTTGTTGGAACACCTGGCCCTTACCGAAATCAGGGCCACATGGTTGGTTTGGGTAGTGGCCTTTATAGCGCTTGATTTTGCCGGGTATTGGAACCATAGACTAAGCCATCATATCAACTTTTTTTGGAACCAGCATGTCATCCACCATAGTAGCGAAGAGTTTAATTTGGCCTGTGCCTTGCGTCAGCCCATATCCAATCTGTTGGGGTATTACGCCCTCTTATTGATTCCTGCCGCGCTATTGGGCGTTCCAAACGAAGTTATTGCCGTTTTGGCACCCATACACCTGTTTGCCCAATTCTGGTATCACACCCAGCACATCGGTAAAATGGGTTGGCTGGAATATATTATTGTGACCCCATCGCAACACAGGGTACACCATGCCATCAACAAAGAGTATCTGGATAAGAACCTCGGGCAGATTTTCTGTGTTTGGGATCGTATGTTTGGGACTTTTCAAGAAGAATTGGAAACGGTGCCGCCCCAATATGGTGTTTTAAAACCGGCCCATACATGGAACCCTGTCATCATCAACTTTCAACATTTGTGGCGATTGATTAAGGATGCGTGGCGAACCCAAAGCTATTGGGACAAACTTAGGATTTGGTTTATGCCCACGGGTTGGCGCCCTTCAGATGTTCAAGAAAAGTATCCGGTAACGGTCATAGAAGATGTTTACAATTTTACAAAGTATAGGCCAGAGGCTTCATTGGCATTAAAAGGCTATGCTGTTTTTCAGATGGTGGCAACCACCATCTTGTTGTTGTTCATGTTTTATAATTATGCTGCTATTGGTTTTGATGGCCTTTTGATTTTTGGAGCTTTTGTTTTTATGGGGGTTTATGGCTATACTACATTGATGGATCGCAAATATTATGCAATTTGGATTGAACTGTTCAGAAGTGTGGCAGGCTTGTCCGTTATATATTGGAGCCAAGATTGGTTTGGAATCAATGCCTATATGTCCATCGGCAGTTTGTTGGTAGCCCTATATTTTTTGATTACCATTGGTGGTGCGGTATACTTCACCTATTTTGAAAAGAGCTATACGGAACCGTTGGTATCCTAAAGTTTTTTAACCTCAGATTCAACCAAGGCGATATATTTTTCCTTAGCTTCTTTAACTGTCATGTTTTGGGCCTGAAAAAGGGCATTTGCCTTAAATGCATTGATTAGCGGGGTCCTGCTTCCAGGATTGTCAAAGTTCTTGTTGGCTACCTTGAAATATGCGTAGAGTTTTAACAACAAGTCGGCGGGAAGGGGCTCGGTATACCCGTTTACATAGGCAACTGCTTCTTCAAAGCGGGTATGTAGCTCCTTATCACTCATCTTGTTTCCGTATTGAAGCGATACAGGTCTTTGCCCCCGTAACTTTCTGCCCAAGCTTAACGGTAATATTGCAATCCAAAGGTAAAAGTAAATCTACGCGGGAACCAAATTTAATGAAACCGGCATCCTGTCCTTGGGTTACTTGTTCGCCTTCTTCGGCATAATTTACAATACGTCTGGCCAAAGCGCCAGCAATTTGACGATAGCCTATCTCACCAAACTTTGGGGTGTGAAGAACCACTGTGGTACGTTCATTTTCAGTACTTGACTTGGGATGCCAAGCCACCAAATATTTGCCGGGATGGTATTTGGAATAGGTTATGGTTCCGCTGGCGGGGTAGCGCGTTACGTGAACATTTACCGGGGACATAAAAATGGATACCTGTCTTTTTCTTTCTTTAAAGTATTCGGGTTCATCAACTTCTTCAATAACAACCACTTTGCCATCAACAGGGGCAAGAATGTCATCAAAAGTAGGTGTAACCAAGCGCTTGGGGTTTCTAAAAAACTGTAAAATGGCCACAAGGATAACCAAGGCTGCTATCTGTACGATGTAACGAACCCATTCCACATCAATATAAAATTGAGCGGCCAAGATTGCGGCAACCACAATAAAAAAAGTGATAATAATAATTTTTTGACCCTCTTTATGAAACATAGGAAAAAATGTTAAGTATCAAATATGCAAAAGGGGCTGCAAATACAAGGCTGTCCAAACGATCCCAAATACCTCCGTGTCCTGGTAGAATGGCTCCGCTGTCCTTTACGCCGGCCACACGCTTAAACTTAGACTCCAAAAGGTCGCCTATACTTCCTGCCACCACAATTACTGTGGCTAGGACCATCCATTGCACAATAGTTAGTTTAGTTTCGTAGAACGACAAAATGTAAGCCGCCACTAGTGCAAAAATAAGACCTCCAATAGAACCTTCAATGGTTTTTTTAGGAGAAACTGAAGGAAATAATTTTGTGCGGCCCAAGGCGCGTCCCACCAAATAAGCAAAAGTATCGTTTACCCAAATCAAGATAAAGATGCCCATAATGAGAAATTGGGCAAAATCATCATTTTTATAAGGGATCATGGTCAGGAAAATGCATCCTCCACCAATATAGAGTACGGCAATGATAAACTTTTGAAGTTCAGTGAATTTTCTCTCCTTTCCAGAAAAAAGAAAGAAGAGCAAAGCGATATCAACCGTAATGGTAAGAAACATCAAAAGGGTAATGAGATTATTGTCCTGTATCAAATAGATGTAAGCCCACCACAGGGCCAGATAAGCGGTATAAATATAGTATCCTTTGAGTCTTACAATACGCTTAAATTCGTACAGGCAGCCCAAGCCAAAGGCCATAAAGAGAAAGTCGAAAGCATCTGAACTTAAAAATACTGCCCCCAACAGAAGCACCACATAGATGATTCCCGTTATGGAACGCCTTAGAATTTCTTTCATGTAATCAGTAGTCTTCTAGGAGTAAAAGATAGACATTTTTTGAGGCACTTCCGTATGACAGAAAATCGTCCTTATTCTCTGGTGTAGGCTGAAAGTGTTTTAGAGTGGTAATGTTATTGGGTATGTTTTTGCGATATTTTTCCTTAATGACTTTTAGTGCTTCGCTGATGGAGTCCACCAACTGACTGGTGGTGGCAAAGACGATGAGGTTGGATGGTAGCTCATCCAACTTTTTTTCCTTGATTTGATTGGAACATACTAAAATGGACCCATTATGTGCCACAAGATGTTCGCAGGTAGTGAAAAAAATCTCACTCTCTTGGCGATTATCCGTGAAAGACACATTTTCTGAAGCGAAACGGGTTTCTAAACGCGGGTCCAATGTATAGAACAGGTGGTTCTGCCAATTATTTTCAGAGATAATGCTCTTTAGGGCTTCCGAGACTTCGGCAAAGTCTTCACAATAAATGAACTTACCGCCATTTTTCTTAAAATAGATGGTAAACTTTTCATCTACGGGAATTTTTAGGTCGGGCATGTGGTCGCCACGGGTTTCCGCAGTTTCCTTGGAAACCTTTTTGCCTCCTCCAAAAAGTTTGCTAAAAACTCCCATTTATTGTGTCAAGTACATTCTTTTTACCTGTTTTTGGCTTTATTTGGCAGGTTCGGGTTCCAATTCCTCTTCTTCTTTTTCAAAAGGCCTTCTTCCAAATATTTTTTCCAAATCGTCTTTAAAGATAACTTCTTTTTCCAAGAGCCTTTCAGCAAGTTCGGAAAGTTTGTCCTTATTGTCTTCCAATAATTTAATGGCCCTTTGGTATTGCGCTTCGATTATCTTGGATATTTCCAAATCAATTTTCTGGGCAGTTTCTTCACTATATGGTTTAGTGAATCCATACTCATTTTGGCCCGAGGAATCATAATAGGTAATATTTCCCAGTTCATCGTTCAAACCATAGATGGTGACCATGGCTCTTGCCTGTTTGGTAACTTTTTCCAAATCGCTCAATGCGCCTGTGGAAATTTTATTGAAAACCACCTTTTCCGCAGCTCTACCTCCCATGGTGGCACACATTTCATCCAACATCTGCTCAGGACGAACAATAAGTCGCTCTTCAGGTAAATACCATGCAGCCCCTAGGGATTGCCCCCTTGGTACAATGGTTACTTTTACCAAAGGTGCTGCGTGTTCCAGCATCCAGCTTACAGTGGCATGACCAGCTTCGTGAAATGCAATGGTCTTTTTTTCCTCTGGGGTAATGATTTTGTTTTTCTTTTCCAATCCGCCCACGATTCGGTCTACGGCATCCAAGAAATCTTGTTTGGTAACCGCTTTCTTTTCTTTTCTTGCAGCGATAAGGGCAGCCTCGTTACATACGTTGGCTATATCGGCACCCGAAAATCCAGGGGTTTGTTTTGCCAAGAAGTCCAAATCAAGGGTTTCCGCGGTTTTGATGGGCCTAAGATGAACTTCAAAAATCTCCTTACGTTCGTTAAGGTCGGGGAGGTCAACATAAATTTGACGATCAAATCGACCTGCACGCATCAAGGCCTTGTCAAGAACATCGGCGCGGTTGGTAGCGGCCAATACAATAACATTGGTGTTGGTGCCAAAACCGTCCATTTCAGTCAAAAGCTGGTTCAGTGTATTTTCGCGTTCATCATTGGAGCCAGTGAAATTGTTTTTTCCACGAGCTCTACCAATGGCATCTATTTCATCGATAAAGATGATGGCTGGTGACTTGTCTTTGGCTTGTTTGAAAAGGTCTCTAACACGAGAAGCCCCTACACCCACGAACATTTCAACAAAGTCTGACCCGGAAAGGGAGAAGAAGGGCACTTTGGCCTCTCCTGCCACAGCCTTGGCCAAAAGGGTCTTACCCGTACCTGGAGGGCCTACCAAAAGTGCACCTTTTGGTATTTTACCACCCAAGGAAGTGTATTTGTCCGGGTTTTTAAGAAACTCCACTATCTCTTGTACCTCTTCTTTGGCACCTTCCAGACCTGCTACATCTTTAAATGAGGTTCTGGTATCTGTTTTTTCATCGAAAAGCTTTGCTTTGGATTTTCCAATGTTGAAAATCTGCCCACCTGCGCCGCCACCTGCGCCGCCGGACATCCTTCGCATCAAGTAAATCCATATACCTATAATCAAGGCAAACGGCAATAAAGAAAGCAAGAGATCACCCAAGACATTGGATTCGGTATCGAACTCCACTATGGTGTCAAGGTTGTTCTCTTTCTTGATTTCTGTGATTTCGTTCTGGAATATTTGAAGATCCCCATAATCCAATATGTACTGGGGGACCAAACCTGCAGAGGGGAATAGCGGTTTTTCAGCAACACCTTTGTGAACGTCTTTGTTCATGGCCTCTTCGGTTAGAAAGACCTTCGCCTGACGGGTATTGGTTATGATTATGATTTTTGAAATGTCTCCATTTCGCAAATATTCCTGAAGCTCGGAAGTCGTGGTTTTTTCAGTATTGGAGAAACTACTTCCACCAAAAAATTGGAAGCCGATGATCAATGCTATGACCACGCCATAAATCCACCACGAGCTAAAACGTGGCTTTTTAGGGGTATTTGGATTGTTTTCTTTTGCCATTTTTTAAGAATTGTAACTGCTCTCCACCATGGTAACTTTGGCATCTCCCCAAAGTCCTTCAATATCATAGAATTCCCTGATGTGTTTTTGAAATACATGTACTACAACATTTACATAGTCCATCAATACCCATTCTGCGTTTTCAGAACCTTCAACGTGCCAGGGTTTATCATGGATAGCCTTACTAACAGTTTTCTGTACAGAGGAGACAATTGCGTTTACATGCGTGTTGGAAGTACCATTGCAGATGATAAAATAGTCGCAGACTGTATTTTCGATTTCCCTAAGATCAAGTAGATTTATGTCAACACCTTTAACTTCTTCAATCCCATGTAAAATCAAGGCAATCAGTTCATCTGCACTAGTTTTTGTTTTCTGCATCCAAAAATTTTAGTTTTTACAAAGTTATATTTTTTTTGTTTTCTTAGCCTTAGATTTTAACATATCATAAAGCTACACCACATTGGGAGAACTATCACGGATAATCAAACTTGATGCCACGGATTCCACAAATCAGTATTTAAAAGATCTATTGCAGACAAAAAACGCTGTGGATTCTACGGTTGTGGTGGCCAAGAAACAGCTCAGGGGAAGGGGACAGATGGGCGCTGTTTGGGAATCTGAAGATGGTAAAAATCTAACATTCAGTGTGTTAAAATCATTCGATTTATTGCACGTGGAGCATCAGTTTAATTTGAACCTCATGGTGTCCTTGGCGGTATGCGATGTGCTTAACCAATTTTCCCTTCCCGATGTCAGGGTGAAATGGCCCAACGACATTCTGTCAGGTTCTTCTAAAATATGTGGCATTTTGATAGAAAATATTCTTAAAGGTCAACTTGTCCAACATTCCATTATTGGAATCGGTCTTAATGTTAACCAAACTTCTTTTGATAATTTGGGCAATGCAGCATCCTTAAAAATGATTAGTGGGCGCACTTTTGACTTGGATGAGCTTTTACAAATGATTTTGGAAAGAATCCGAATACGTTTTTTAAACATTCAGGAAAAAACCGTGAATCAACTTCTTCCAGAGTACGAACAGTATTTATTTAGAAAGGACAAACCTTCCACCTTTAAAGATGCCGAAGGAGCAATGTTCATGGGGTTTATCCGTGGGGTTTCAGACACGGGAAAACTTGTCCTTGAATTGGAGGATCGTGTTTTTCAGGAATTTGATTTGAAAGAAATCTCGTTGCTCTACTGACCAATTTTTTCCAAATTAGAAGAAAGGGTTTGCATAAAATTGGTGATGGGCGATTTGATCATCATGGCCATCATAGCGTTAAATTCGCCTTCAAAACTTAGGCCCACTTCACTTTCATTGTCACCCAAAGCCAAAATATCCCCAGTAAGCGTGAAGGGCAACTTGTCGCTTGCAGCTCCCAAAACCACTTTTTCGTGGGGGACCTGCTCTTTTAAGCGCAAGGTGATTTCTGGCATGCCCTTAAGGGCAAACTTGAAGGTTTTATCATCCAAAACCTCAAACTTGTCAATATTGTCGGGCATCAAGGTCTCAAAATTTTTGATGTCGGAAAGAAAATCAAATACTTCCTTGTTGCTTTTGGCTACCTTTTTTTTAGGGACTTCAATATGCATGTTTTGAGGTTATTTCCATTGCTGGGGATTTGTTCTCCACTGCAATAAGGTTTTTAATTGTGATTCTTTAATGTAATGTGTTTCAGAAGCCTGCTCCACAAGGTGGTCATAGTCGGATAAGGTGTGTAGTTCCACGTTTTCTTCTTCAAAATTGGTCGAGGCTACGGGAAATCCGTACGTAAAAATGGCCACCATGCCCTTTACGTTGGCCCCTTGTTCCTTTAAGGCCCTTACGGCATTGAGGCTACTCTTTCCTGTACTGATCAGGTCTTCTATGACCACTACACTTTGGCCAGATTCCAAATTGCCTTCAATTTGGTTCTGTCTTCCGTGCGATTTGGGTTCCGGTCTAACATAAATAAAGGGGAGTCCCAGTGCTTCAGCAACTAAAATTCCTATTCCAATGGCGCCTGTGGCTACACCGGCAATTACATCGGGTTTACCATATAGGTTTTCCACTTGCTTGGCCATTTCTTCCCTTACAAAATTCCGTATCTCTGGGTAGGAGAGCATGACCCTGTTATCACAATAAATTGGAGATTTCCACCCAGAAGCCCATGTAAAGGGATTTTCGGGTTCCAACTTAATTGCATTAATTTGTAATAGCAGCTCTGCTGTCTTTTTTGCGATTCCCTTATCTAAAACCATTGCGCAAATGTATGAAGTTTTTGTTAATGAATCTCCACTGATTTTAACAAACCAACGCCCTGAAAAGTCCAACGGCAATCTCTTTTCCATGGATGGCAAATCCATCATGAAAGCAATAAACCAACTTGCCAAGGGAAAGTTGGACAAGGCATATCTGTACCATCCTGATGAGACCAAGATTTTAAAAATTTTTAAGCATAAGATCCCGGTTGTGGTGGCAGGGGGAGGTTTTGTAATCAATCCAAAAGGAAAACTGCTCTTTATCTACAGGAATGGAAAATGGGATTTGCCCAAGGGAAAGGTTGATAAGGGGGAATCCATTGAAGATGCTGCTTTAAGGGAGGTTGAGGAAGAAACTGGAGTCACCAATTTAACCATTGAAAGGTTTCTGCGAACCACCTATCATGTTTTCAGGAGAAATGGAGAGTATCGATTAAAGGAGACCCATTGGTTTGTGATGACCACTCCATTTAAGGGCAAACTGGTGGCCGAAAAATCTGAAGGAATTTCCAAGGTGAAGTGGAAGGGACCAAGGAAAACCGAGAAGGCCCTGAAGAATTCTTATGCAAACATTGAAGTTTTGTTCAAGGATTTTGAATGGCCTATTTAGGAAGAATTCCTGCGGCATCGCTGCCCTTTTCAACACGATATACGGGATAGGTTAGGTAGGCATCCTCCAAATATTTTGACTGTTGAAAGAGCCAATCCAGTTGAGCGTACCAGTTCTCCGAAAATGCTTTGTCCAACGCCTTTTTAGCTTCAAAATTTTGACGAAGAATAGAGTCATTTTGCAGCATTTCCAAAGCTACGTCCTCAAAGACATAGGGAGAAAACCCTTCTTTTTGCTGGAGGACGGTATCAAAAAAGTTCCAATTAAAAAAAGAATCCACCGCATGGGGTTCCAAAGTCTCCAAAATGTACCGTATGCCTATTTGTTGGGTTGGAATGACTACATCACCTGCCCTAAACTGGACTATTTTTGTACACTTTTCCACTTTGGTGTCGTAATGCAGATAATGTCCTTCGTAAGGGCTTTTTCGTGTTTCGTAACCGAGAATTTTATACCCATCAACAGTCAGGGAGGTATCTTTGCCCAGTCTTGAATAGTGGATGTGGTTCGCATCCAGTTTATCTATGATGCTTTGCCAACTTTGATTAATGATATAAGCGTCTGGAATGGTAATGGTATCCAACGGAAGATAATAATCTCGATATATGGTCTCTTTGGTAAAAGGTTTGTCGCGATCATACTTTAAGCGGGGAAGGCCGGTAACTTCGCTCAAGAGACGCTCTGCTTCATAACCTTTAAACTGTAACAGGGAATGTTGGGTAGTATCCACCTGCCATGAGAAATGATACTCTGTAAGCGCAAGCGTTTTTTCTTGTGCTTCCCTTCTCAGTTTTTTAATGGATTCGTATTCCTTTTCAACAAGTTGTACAAGACTTTCCATAAGTTGGTAGGTGCCTTCTACCCGTTGGTCATAGGGTTTAAGCATATGGGTTTCCACCATCAGGCCCAAGGTGTTCCATAATGTGGTATAGCCAGTGGAATATCTAGGATGGTCAATAAATTGATTGAAGCCCATTTCTGGAGGAACATTAAAAACGTTGACATAGGGCGTTATGTCCCATTTTTTATCTGCCAAGGATTTTTCCAATCCGGGCATAAACTCTTGGTGCAGGTATTTTCCCAAATTTCCGCCCAGTTTGTTGTGTTGCGTGAAAAGGTGTGTCAGCGTGTACTGATAATCGGCCCCATTGCTCACATGGTTGTCCACGAATACATCGGGTTTTACCCTATGAAAAATGTTGGCAAAACTTTGTGCGTTTTTGGTGTCCATCTTAATAAAATCCCGATTCAGGTCATAGTTTCGGGCATTTCCACGAAACCCATATTCCTTGGGCCCATTTTGGTTGGCTCTTGAAGTGGAATTTCGGTTGAGGGCTCCACCAATATTGTAAACAGGTATGGTGACCAGCACAGTGTTTTTAGGACTTGGTAGCATTTTGGTGGCCAAATCCCTATAAAGTAGCATAGTGGCATCAATGCCATCGCTTTCACCAGGATGTATGCCATTGTTGATAAGGATTATGGCTTTTTCCTTTCGTACATTTTCCAAATTGAAATCTCCATCAGGATTAAAGGTTACCATGTGAAGGGGATAGCCACTGTCCGTTTTGCCAATGGTGTGGATATTGATTTCAGGAAAATCCCGAGCCAATTTCATGTAAAAGGCAATGGTTTCTTGGTATGTGGAAGTTTCCTCGCCTCCAGAAGTTTCAAAAAAAGTTTGGTAAGAGGCTACCTTGTCCTGTTTCTTGGTCTCACAGGACATGAAAAGAATTAGTAGGGTAAAAAAGACAAAGTACTTTGGTACTATGGCACGTTCTTTATAGATCAACACGGATAACAACTCTGTTTGCAAACATAAATGTACAGAATATTATGGTCATGATGCCAAATCTATGCTCTCCAGGTCAGAAATCTCAATTTTAAAAATGGGTTTGTTCCTGTAGTTGAGACTGTGCGGGCATTTCACCTTAAACTCGTTCCATTTTTGATAATCCAAAGGGTCTATGGAAGACGTGATCATATTAATGGTAACCCGTTCTTGAAGGTCCAATAAAATAAATTCTTCCAAGAAATCCCAACCGTCCATGATGGGCATGTTTATGTCCAAAAATATTACTTCAGGGATGGTGTCTCCAAGCTCAATTCTGTTTTTAAGGGCGTCAATGGCCTCCTTCCCATTTTCAAATATTTGAATGTCATCACAATCACAGATGGGTTTCAGCATTTTTTTGATACCGAAAACTGTTATGGGATCATCATCCACAATGAACAAACTATTGACTTTCTTCATTAAAATACACATTAAATATTGTACCCTTATCTACTTCACTATTGGCAGTTATGCTGCCGCCCATGGCTTCAATTTGGTTTCTGATGATATACAAACCAAGGCCTTTGGCATCCTTATTATCATGAAACGTTTTATATAGCCCAAATATTTTCCCGCCATACCTTTCCATATCTATTCCAAGACCATTGTCCGAAACACTGAACACCACCTGTCTTTCATGTTTTTGGGCATTTAGGGTGATGATGGGATTGCGTTTTGGGCTCCGATACTTTATGGCATTGGTTATCAAGTTTATGATAATGCTATTCAGATAAGAACTGTTGGCTGAAACACATAGCTCTTTATCCACATGATTCACAATTTTCACTTGGTTTTTGTCCAAAAGGGCAGCGAGACTTTGCAGCACTTTGGTAAGACTTTCATGAAGGTTTAGTGGCTTCTTTTCTAAATCCATGTTGGTGTTGATGTCTACCACCTCGTTCAGGTTGTCCAAGGTTTCCAACAGACGATCTGATGCTTGTGAAAGCATTTTTACGATGTTCTCTTTCTCGGTTTCATCTTTTTCGTTGATCAGAAACTCCAATAACATGGAAAAATTGGCAGAATGTGATCTTAAATTGTGGGAAACAATATGGGCAAAATTGATGAGCTTCTTATTCTGCACCGAGGTAATATTGATCAAGTTTCTCAGCTGGTCCTCTTTCTTCTTTAACGCAGTAATGTCCATACTGATGCCAATAAGTCCATTTACATTGCCATCATAATTGAATAGAGGAATCTTTGAAGTCAGAAAATTAGTGGTTTCCCCATTTTTTTTAATGCTGATGGTTTCCTTGCCTAAAATTGGCTTCAGTGTGCGGATAACCTCGAGGTCTTCATCACGGGAAATTTTTGCTATTTCAGTGTCATAAAGGTCAAAATCCGACTTCCCAATCAGTTCTTTGGAACTCTTGCCCATATGTTCACATTCCGCCTTGTTCACCAAAATCTTTTTGGAATCTAAATTTTTAACATAGATGTTCAGGGGAATATTATTGATCAAGGTATAGAGCAGTTGTTCGTTTTCCTTGGTCTTTGTTTCGGCCATTACTTTTTCATGAATGTCCTGAAAGGTTCCAAACACCTTAATGATCTTGCCATCCTTTAGAATTGGCTTTCCTGCGGCTTGTACCCATCTTTCCTCACCTGTGGCGGTAACAATGATAAGTTTTTGGCTAAAGGGGGTTCCTTTGGTCATGACTTGATGGAAAAGCATCGAAATCTTATTCTGGTAGTAACCTTGCTTGTAAAAACCTATCGCTTCAGAAACTTCAGGAGTATACGATATTGGAACATGGTGTATCTTCTTGGTCTCTTCACTCCAAAAAAGTTTTTCAGATTCTATATCGTATTCCCAATTTCCAACTTTTAAAACCTCGGATTGTGCTTGCAATATGGCATTCACACGTTCCAATTCCAGTTCCTTTTCCACCAACGCGGTAATGTCATCCGTTTGAATGATGGTTCCCACAAGGTTTTCCTTTTCATCAAACCAAGGAGCAAAAGTACTTTCATACCATTGCTTGTTGGTATGGCCAATTTCATGATGGCGAATAGTGCTGGCCTCACTGTTTTTTAAAAAATCCTGTATATCAATGTTTTCCACTACCTCTCGGAACAAATCAAAAATATTGGTGGTGAAAAAAGCCTTAGGGCTAATATTGAAGATGTGGAGCCACGAATCAGAGGCATCTACCAACATGCCATCCTTACCGACAAATGCGGTGGCTCTTGGCAACTGTTTCAATAGATAATGTTGGGCGATTCTTTCAACTGCTTTCAAAATACGTGGTCGTTAGGGGAACTTCTCGTAGTTAAGAAATTTCTGACCAATTTATAAGTATTGACATATATCAATA
Source organism: Flagellimonas alvinocaridis (assembly GCF_004916895.1). Taxonomy (GTDB): domain Bacteria; phylum Bacteroidota; class Bacteroidia; order Flavobacteriales; family Flavobacteriaceae; genus Flagellimonas; species Flagellimonas alvinocaridis. The sequence goes on along the minus strand of NZ_SNTZ01000004.1, from coordinate 53,385 downwards.
AGTATTTGTTGTGAAAAGTTGCGAAAATGTGGTTTTTTGAAAAAAAAGCAGGGTTTGAAAGCATTTATGTGTGATCCAACAGGCAAGAAACGGGCAAAAAACTTGCGTTTTTTTGAAAATTAAGACTTAACTACCACAGTATCCGGAACCAAACCGGAATAATCGCCGCCATTTCGGATAACATCCCGAACTATGGACGAACTTATGTAGGATTTGCCTGAAGAAGTCAATAAAAAAACCGTTTCTATTTCGGAAAGCTTTCTGTTGGTATGGGCAATGGCTTTTTCAAACTCAAAGTCGGCAGGGTTTCTTAGTCCCCTCAATATAAAATCAGCACCAATTTTCTTGCAGAAGTCAACGGTAAGCCCTTCGTAGGTCAGTACAGTGATCTTGGGCTCATCTTTAAACGCCTCTTTGATGAAAGTGGTGCGTTCCTCCAAGGTGAACATGTATTTTTTTTCCGCATTGATACCTATGGCAATGACCAATTCATCAAAAAGAGTGATCCCTCGCTTAATGATGTCATAATGCCCAAGAGTAAGTGGGTCAAAAGATCCTGGAAAAATTGCGCGCCTCATGAGTGGAATGTTTTTTTAAAAATACAGAATTTCTATCGCAATGCTTCTTCAATGGCGCTGGCAAATAATTCTTCCAATGAAATGCCTGCGGTTTTTGCCTGTTGGGGAAGAAGACTTTCCTCAGTAAGCCCCGGAGTGGTGTTTACCTCCAAAAGATGGGGAATATCTCCTATGAAAATAAATTCACTTCGAGTATAGCCCTTTAAATCCAAGGTTCTGTATATAAATTCTGCCAAGTCCCTTACTTTGGTTTCTTGGATTTCCGAAAGCCTTGCAGGGGTTATCTCTTGGGATTTTCCCATGTATTTGGCCTCATAATCAAAAAAATCATTTTCTGAAATAATTTCTGTGATGGGCAGTACAGTAATTTCGCTGTTGTAGGTAATCACCCCAACCGAAACTTCAGTTCCGTCCAGAAAAGATTCAATAATTACCTCACTATCTTCTTTGAAAGCTGCCGTAAGTGCATTTTCCAGTTCTTCTTTTTGATAGACCTTGGATACCCCATAGCTACTGCCCGCTCTATTGGCTTTTACAAAGCAAGGTAGTCCCACTTTGTCTACAATGGCATCTTTGTCAATGGTTTGTCCCTTGTTCAAGTAGAAAGAGGTGGCACATTGTACGCCATACGGCTTAAGCGTGCTCAGTAAGTCTCTTTTGTTGAAGGTTAGGGCTGACTGATAGTGATTGCAGGAAGTCTGGGGAATCCCAAGTAGTTCAAAATAGGCTTGGAGCAGTCCATCTTCACCAGGTGTACCATGAATGGCATTGAAAACACAGTCAAACGTGATCTTTTCCGCAGCGGGTTGAATACTAAAATCCGATTTGTTTACCGGAAACTCCTGGTCGGAATCATCCAAATACACCCATTTTTCCTTCGTAACCACTATACGATAGGAATTGTATTGTTCTCTGTCCAAATATTTGTGGACTACGTTACCGCTCTTTATGGAAATGCCATACTCGCTGGAGTAACCACCCATAATAATGGCAATGTTTTTTTTCATCAGCTTGTCGAATATCGGAGCGCCAAAGTAAAGAAAAAAGCACTGGCTTTCCTATATTTGTCCACATAAGGATTTCACATGAAACATTTTTTTGGTTTTTTGAAAAGCAAGACGTTCCTGATTCAATTGGGCCTTGCGGTCGTGGCTTTGGTGCTCTTGGTGTTTTTAGCATTGCAATGGCTCAAGGGAACAACCAATCATGGTGAGTTTGTGGAGGTACCGGACTTTTCTAGAATGTCGGTCATGGAAATGCGCAAAGCAGTCGAGGAAGCCGGACTACGTTATCAGGTGTTGGATTCATCCAATTATGATCCAGACTACCCAAGGTTTTCCATTTTAGATCAAGACCCTCCCGCCGGAAACAAAGTCAAATCTAACCGAAAAATCTATTTTACGGTAAATCCATCTGGATATAAAAAGGTTAGTGTTCCCGATATCATCCAAGTTACGCAACGCAATGCCACTTCAATGTTAAGAGCCGTTGGACTGGATGTGGAGCGGGTCACTTACATTGATGAGTTGGGAAAGGACATGGTCTACAATATGAAGCACAAAGGAAAGTATGTTAAACCTGGGGATAAGTTGCCCAAAACTTCCAAGGTTGAGCTTATCTGCGGTAACGGAACCATTCCCGGAAGTGCTCAGGTACGGGCAGATTCAGAGTAATCATGGATACTTCGGACAATCAGGAGCTTTCTCAAGAAGACCTCTTTGAGCATTACAGGTTTGTAGCCTCAAAAGGACAGGATCCTCTTCGTGTGGACAAGTTTTTGATGAATTTCATTGAGAATGCCACAAGAAATAAGATTCAGCAGGCAGCTAAGCAGGGCCATATTTGGGTAAATGGTACCATTGTTAAGCAAAATTACAAAGTAAAGGCAGGGGACGAGGTCAAGGTAATGTTTGAACACCCGCCTTATGAATTTCTCCTTACCCCAGAAGACATTCCGTTGGATATTGTTTATGAAGATGATGCCCTTTTGGTGGTGAACAAGCCGGCCGGTATGGTGGTACATCCCGGTCATGGCAATTATTCCGGGACCCTGATCAACGCCTTGGTCCATCATTTTGATAACCTCCCCAACAATAGTTCGGAACGCCCTGGATTGGTGCACCGTATCGATAAAGATACCTCAGGGTTATTGGTCATTGCCAAGACAGACTTGGCCATGACACATTTGGCGCAACAGTTTTTTGAAAAGTCAAGCGAACGGGAATATGTGGCTTTGGTCTGGGGCAATGTGGAAGAAGATGAGGGCACTGTGGAGGGGCATATTGGCCGGAATCCAAAGAATCGCCTTCAAATGGTGGTTTTCCCAGAAGGTGATGAAGGAAAAGAAGCGGTGACCCATTACAAGGTTCTGGAGCGTTTGGGCTATGTTACCTTGATTTCATGCAAACTGGAAACAGGTAGAACCCATCAGATACGGGTCCATATGAAATATATTGGCCATACGCTGTTCAACGATGAACGCTATGGAGGCGACCAGATTTTAAAGGGAACCACTTTCACCAAGTACAAACAGTTTGTGGACAATGCCTTTAAAATTCTGCCCAGACAGGCACTACATGCCAAGACTTTGGGGTTTGAACACCCAACCACAGGTGAGTTTATGCGCTTTAGTTCCGAATTGCCCCAGGACATGGTCAACTGTATTGAAAAATGGCGGGGATATGCCAAACACCATGAATCATAGGTTGCGTCAATATTAAGATTGATAAACCTCATGGGGTAAGCGTTTGAAAAAGGAAAATCCTCGTTATTTTTACAGAAAATTGATGCCCATGAAAATTGTTATTTCCCCGGCCAAGTCACTTGATTTTGATACGGCTTTGCCCACCTCCAAATATACACAGGCCCAATTTTTGGAGCAGTCCGAAAAGTTGAATGCGGTTCTGAAAAAGAAAAAGCCAAAGGCTTTATCACAATTGATGTCCATTTCGGATAATTTGGCCCAACTGAATTGGGAGCGAAACCAACAATTTTCATTGCCATTCACCCCTGACAATTCAAGACCAGCAGTCTATGCTTTCAACGGGGATGTCTACCAAGGATTGGATGTTTACACACTTCCCGAAAACAAGTTGGACAAATTGCAAGATACCCTACGGATTCTATCTGGACTCTACGGAGTTTTAAGGCCTTTGGATTTGATTCAACCTTACCGATTGGAAATGGGAACCCAATTGAAAATAGGTCGGAAAAAGAATCTGTACGAGTTTTGGCAAAAACAACTTACCGATCATCTGAATGCCGAACTACAGGATGGCGAATTGTTCATCAATCTGGCCAGTAACGAATATTTTGGGGCCGTGGATGAAAAAAAACTTAAAGTGCCGGTCATCACCCCAATCTTTAAGGATTGGAAAAACGACAAGCTAAAGGTCATTAGCTTTTTTGCCAAAAAGGCCCGGGGTTCCATGGTACGATATATTTTGGATACCAATGCCAAAAACTTGGAAGACCTCAAAGGCTTTGATTATGACGGTTATATGTTCAGCAAGGAACATACCCTCAAGGAAAATCAGCCCGTATTTGTGCGATAAGGCTTGCGAAGCCTTTAAAAAATGCGTTTTTTTGAGAAAGGTGGGGTGTTAGGTTTATGAAACCCACCTCCTAAATTGTGATACCTTTAAAATTAATCCCAAGGTTTGGCATTTATCACGACCTTTGGGAGTTCAGTCAAACAAAACAGAAAATACCGAAATTACATGCAGCAGTCCAAACGGTTAGAAGAGTTTAAAAAATCGGTAACCAATAAGTTCAACATCTATAATAGTCTCTTTTTGAGCCTACCCTACAAGAATGTGGAAAATGTGGGTATGCTTATTCCGCTTTTGTTAGATCAATGCGAGAAAGGACTCAAAGCTGGTAAAGATCCCCAAGAGATTTTAGACGTTTTTTTTACCAATTTTGCGGACATAAAAGATGAGCGTGAGCGGTTGGATTTGATGTTTCGCATCATCCAGTACGTAGAGCGCCAAGTGGTGTTGTACGATAGTGTAGAGGACTCTGCATTTCCAGAGCTGCAGAAATACAGTAATTCATTGACCATCAAAGATTATTTTGAATTGGTCAATCGGACCAAGAACTGGGACAAGGCCTCTAAAAAGCTCTCAACATTCAGTGCTAGGATTGTGCTCACGGCACACCCAACACAGTTCTATACTCCTTCGGTTCTGGATATCATTGCTGAACTGCGGTCGCTCATAGACAATGATCGACTTTATGATATTGATGTGACCTTGCAACAACTGGGACTGACATCTTTGGTGAATGCCAAGAAACCCACTCCTTTGGATGAAGCCAAGAACATCATTTATATTTTACGGAACACCTATTATGATGCCGTTGGAGAGTTGTACCAATATGTGAAGCGTAATATTAGGGATGCCGAGTTTGAAAATTACAACATCATTAAACTTGGATTTTGGCCAGGAGGCGACCGTGATGGAAATCCGTATGTTACCGCTGAGGTCACTAAAAAAGTGGCCGATGAGCTTCGGCTTACTTTAATGAAGTGTTACTACAATGAATTGAAGGAGCTTCGAAAAAAACTTACCTTCAAAGGACTGCAAGAAGACATCAATCAGCTAAGCGATAGACTTTACAATGCCATGTTCAATGCTGATGTAGAGATTACGTACGATGAAATCATAAAGAGCCTTCACAGTATTCGGGAAAAATTGGTGGGAAATTACCACGAATTGTACTTGGAACGCTTGGATCTTTTGATTGATAAAGTTCACATCTTCAGGACCCATTTTGCTACCTTGGATATTCGCCAAGATCATAGCAAACATGCGTTGGTAGTGGAAACCATTTTAAAACGGCAGGGAGCCATCAAAGAGAGCCTAGATGAACTCTCGGAAAAAGAACTGACGCAGTGGTTGCTTCAAAAAGACTTGAAGCTGAATCCGAATGACTACGATGAGGAGATTGTAAAGGATACCATTGTCAATATCCAACAATTGAAGGAAATCCAGAAGAGAAATGGGGAGGAAGGCTGCAATCGATACATCATCAGTAATTCTGAGGATATTTTTGCCGTTCTTTTTGTGTACGGCCTGTTCCGCTGGAGTGGTTGGGAAGAAAAGGACATCACTTTTGATATCATCCCTCTGTTCGAGACCATGAAAGGAATGGAAGCTTCAGAAAGTGTCATGCAAACACTTTTCGATATTCCAAAATATAGGAAACACTTGGAGCGAAGAAATGAGACCCATACCATTATGTTGGGCTTTTCGGACGGCACAAAGGATGGAGGGTATCTTAAGGCCAACTGGTCTATACTCAAGACCAAGGAAACCCTGAGCAAGGTATGTAAGAAGAATGGGATCAAAGCCATTTTCTTTGATGGTAGGGGAGGACCACCAGCCCGTGGAGGAGGAAAGACCCATAGGTTCTATGCCGCCCAGACCAAGGATGTGGCCAACCACGAGATACAGCTTACCATTCAGGGGCAGACCATAACCAGCACCTATGGCACCAAAGAACAGTTCAAGCACAATTCCGAACAATTGCTCACTGCCGGACTCCGCAACAATCTTTTTGGAAAAGAGCATACCATTACTGTGGCACAACGCAAATTGATAGAGGAACTTTCAGAATTGAGTTTCAGTAAATACGATGCATTGAAACAGCATGAAAAGTTTATTCCGTATTTGGAGCATCGAAGCACCCTAAAATATTATACCAAGGCCAATATTGGCAGTAGACCGGGCAAGCGAGGGAATAAAAAACAACTCACCTTATCCGATTTACGCGCCATTTCCTTTGTAGGGTCGTGGAGCCAGTTGAAACAAAATGTCCCTGGGTATTTTGGATTGGGAACGGCAATCCAACAGTTGAAACAGGAAGGGAAACTCAACGAAGTCAAAAAATTGTACAAAGAAGTGCCTTTTTTTAGGGCCTTGATGCACAACAGTATGATGTCCTTGGCCAAAACCAATTTTGATTTGACAAGCTATATGAAGGAAGATCCTGAGTTTGGTAAATTTTGGGAAATTTTGCACAATGAGTTTCTACTCTCCAAAAAAATGCTGCTCCAGATTTCTGGACAAAAGATTTTGATGGAAGACGAGGAGGTGTCCCGGGAATCCGTGAAAATTAGGGAAAAGATTGTACTGCCTCTGTTGGTCATCCAACAAAATGCCTTGTACCATATCACCCAAAACTCGGAATTCAAGGAGTTGTACGAAAAGATAGTGACACGATCCCTGTACGGTAACATTAACGCCAGTAGGAACTCAGCCTAGGTCCTATGTTGTAGGATCAATGTGCCAATACAAACTATTGGTTTTTTGAAAATTGTTGCTATTTTTAGACAATGGGTTATTATTTAATAATTGCATTGCAGGGCTTTTGCGTATATCATTGTTATGCAAATAGAAATAACTATTATTGGATTCTTGCCATTATATTTCTTCCCCTAGTCGGCTCTATTTTATATCTCTTTATGAATGTATTTCAGAGAAGGGATATTGAAAAAGTACAGGAAAGTCTGGTGACCGTGATCAATCCTTCCAAGAAAATCAAGGATTTGGAAAAGAAGCTTAGATTTTCTGAAACTTTTGAAAATCGAGTTGCACTTGCGGACGCCTATTTGAATGAAGGTATGAATATGGGGGCCATAGAAAATTACAAAGCCTCACTCAAGGATGTTTTCGCCAATGATTTTTATGTCATTTCAAAATTGGTGGAAGCCTATTATTTTTCGGATGATTTTGACAATGCGATCCAGACTGCAAAACGAATAGAGAATGATTCAAGGTTTAGGAAGTCCAAATCCTCCTTTTTATACGGAATGGCATTGGAAAAGAGGAATGATCCCATATCGGCCGAAGAGTACTTGAGAGCATTTGATGCTCCCTATTCAAATTACAGGGAACGCTTGGAGCTCGCAAGGTTTTTGATTCGACAGGATAGAATGGCAGATGGAAAGCTGGTTTATCAAGAAATGATATCTGAATCTGAAAGTATGTCAAAGCAAAGCTATCGGATGAACCGGGAATTGGTCAAGAAAATAAAGGAGGAATTCGCAGGTCTTCAATAATGTTTTTGCATACACATCCCTATGAACCTTTCCTATTTCCGGCGGCCACAAAACTGATTGTAGGGACCTTACCACCACCTCGATTTACCACAGGCGAGTTAAAGCCAGAGGATGTAGATTTTTGTTACGGAAGTTGCAATGGACAATTGTGGCCCATTTTAGATCGTATTTTCAATTTGGGACTCAAGTATGAAACTACCAATGAAGCCGCCAAACAGCGCAAAGACTTTTTGTTGGAACAAAAAATCGGGGTCTGCGATATTGTCCAAAGCGCCGAACGGGAAAAAATAGATGCCTCGGATTTGGGAATGCAGAATGTGGTGCTTCGGGATTTACTGGGGTATTTACGACAATACCCCAATATTGAAACTCTTTTGTTTACGGGAGGGAATAGCAAAAATGGACCTGAATACTTTTTCAGGAGGCTATTGAAAGAACACAATTTGAAATTGAAAGTAATATCCAATGAGGTGCCAAGAATCCATGAGTTGGAATTGCCTCTCACTTCGAGCGCAGTCGAGAAGTTAAGAATGATAAGGACAGTTTCCCTCACTGCACCTTCCGGGGCTGCCAATAGAGCAGTGGGTAGCTTACCTCTGTACAAACAGCTCAAAAGCAAAAACCCTGAATTCAGTACGGTTGATTTCAGGGTAATGCAGTACAGGGAGTTTTTCTAGTTCAATTTAGAAGTCAACATTCCATAAAATGTTTTTATGCCATATGCCAGTTGCCCAATTTTCAAGTTTTCATTGGGACTATGCTGGTTGTTGTCGGGGTTTACCATGGGAACAATGAATGCAGGAATCTTCAACTCGTTGATGAACGGTGCAATAGGCACAGTTCCTCCAGTGGTTCGGATTTGAATGACATCCTTTCCAAACGTATCTTTCAAGGTTTTCACCAAAAACTGGCCATAAGGATTATTCAAATCCGTTCGGAAGGCATCGGTGACACTTTCCTCGGTCATCGTGACCACTTTTTCATGGGCCAATCGCTCCGCTTTGGTCGGTACATGGTCATAAACCTGATATCCTTGTTGGGTAATATGGTCCTTCACCAATTTTTTAAGACGATTGCCATCGGTTTCTACCACCAAACGAAGGTCAAGCTCGGCGGTGGCACTTTCCGGTACAATGGTTCGAGCCTTTTCCCCGATCCAACCAGAACCCATTCCACGAATGTTCAAAGAAGGATACTGCAAGGCTTCTTGATAAAAGCCGCCTACTTGTTCGGCAGACTTGAACTGCAATTTGTCCGAAATCTCCGCATCACTGTCCGGTACACTCTTTAATATGGCCATGGTGGGCTCATCTATGGAAATGCCATCATAATACCCTGAAATGGTCACTTTGCCATCCGCATCTTTCATACTGGCCAACAACTGGGCCAACTGAAACCCTGGATTGGGGGCATAATTCCCATAATGGCCACTATGTTGTGGCTTTACCGGGCCATAGGTAGTTAGGGTAAGTGTGGTTATGCCGCGACATCCAAAGACAACAGTAGGGTCTCCCGATGGATGTACAGGGCCGTCGGCAATGACCAAAAAGTCGGCCTCCAACAATTCACGGTATTGCTTTACCGCTTTGGGCAAAGGTTGACTGCTTTTTTCTTCCTCACCATCCAGAATGACCTTGACGTTAAATGGAATTTCAGCCCCTTCTTTTTTAAGCAAGTCAATGGTATTCAACAACATAACAATGGGTGATTTGTCATCCGATGTGGAACGCCCGAAAAGTCGCCAGTCATAGTTGATGTCATCATCCAGTTCATCAAAAGAGACTGTTTTGAATCCATCCCCCTCCGGGGCCTTTAGCACAACTTGGTACGGATTGGGTTGGTCCCATTTGGAAGGGTCTACGGACTGCCCATCAAAATGCATATAGATGAGCATGGTAGGCTTGTCGTCTTCAACAGGTAAAGCCGCAAAAAACAAGGGCATGTTTTCCGTTTCCAAAACAGCGGTGTTAAAACCACGCTCACTGAATTTACGTTTGAGCCAAAGCACATTGTCATCAATATCATCGGCATTAAGGGCGTCGTTGGGAATAGCAATAAATTCCCTAAGCTCTGTAATGGCATGGGCTACTTGACTTTTTATGGCTACTTCATCTTGGGCAAAAATAGAAAAGGTGCATATGGTGAAAAGGAAAAAGACAGCTTTTTTCATAGTGATTTTCAGGTTGTTTTTTGAACACGAAAATTAACGAATTTGATTTACAAAATCACTTATATGATCCACTCCATTTTGGGTCAAGTGTTTGATGAAGGCCGAACCAATAATCGCTCCTTTGGTGTTTTTTGTGGCCTGATCAAAGGTTTCTGCATTGCTGATGCCAAAGCCCACAATTTGGGGATTGTTCAGTTCCATTGCAGCGACACGGTCAAAATATTGGGTCTGTTCAGCTCCAAAACCCGATTTGGCCCCAGTTGTACTGGCAGAACTGACCATATAAATAAATCCGTCCGAAGCCTTGTCAATGGCCCTGATCCGTGCTTCACCGGTTTGGGGGGTGATCAAAAACACATTGATCAATCCATATTTTTTAAAGATGGTCTCGTATTCCTCTTGGTACACATCCAACGGTAGGTCGGGCAAAATAAGCCCATCAATACCTATGTCCTTACATTTTTGGCAAAAGGCCTCCACGCCGTATTGAAATATTGGATTGAAATAGCCCATGATGATCAAGGGGATGGAAACGGTTTCCCTTATATCCTTGAGTTGCTCAAAGAGTAGTTCGGTATGCATGCCATTTTTAAGGGCAATGGTTGAACTTTCCTGAATGGTAGGGCCATCCGCCAAGGGATCGCTAAAGGGCAATCCAATTTCAATAAGGTCCACCCCGTTTTTCTCCAGATCTTGGATGATTTTTACGGTATCATCCAGTTTGGGATAACCTGCAGTGAAATAGATGGAGAGAATCTTTTTATCCTCTTGTAGTTTTTGTTTGATTCTGTTCATAAAATGAGATTTGAGATGTGAGACATAAGATTGTGAAAATAGGTCTTGGTTCTACTGTCTATCATCTAAAGTCCAAAATAATCTATGTAATTCTGTAGGTCCTTATCGCCTCGTCCAGATAGGTTTACCACCACAACATCATCTTCTTTGAACTTCCTATCCTCAAAAATGGCGAGTGCGTGGGATGACTCGATAGCAGGAATGATACCTTCCAGCTCACAGAGCCCCAATCCTGCCTTCATGGCCTCATCATCGGTAATGGAAATAAACTCACCTCTTCCCGAAACATATAAATGGGCATGCAGAGGTCCAACACCCGGATAGTCCAGTCCAGCGGAAATGGAATACGGTTCGGTAATCTGTCCATCCGCGGTTTGCATCAGTAAGGTCTTACTGCCATGGATGATACCCACTTTGCCAAGTGCTGAGGTGGCGGCACTTTCCCCGGAATGGATGCCTTTACCGGCGGCCTCAACCGCAATGATACCTACCTCGGCCTCATCTAAGTAATGATAGAAAGCCCCCGCGGCGTTGCTTCCACCGCCCACACAAGCCACTACATAGTCTGGATTTTTACGACCTTCTTTTTCCAGAAGCTGGGATTTGACCTCTTCGGAAATCACGGACTGAAACCGGGCCACCATATCTGGGTAGGGGTGGGGTCCCACCACCGAACCAATGATGTAATGGGTGTCCACCGGGTTGTTGATCCAATCGCGGATAGCCTCGTTGGTGGCATCCTTAAGGGTCCTGCTGCCTGATAGAGCGGGGCGTACTTCGGCCCCAAGCATTTTCATACGAGCCACATTGGGCGCTTGTCGGGCAATATCAATCTCACCCATGTATACCACACACTTGATGCCCATCAGTGCACAGACGGTGGCCGTGGCCACTCCATGCTGACCTGCGCCGGTCTCGGCAATGATTCGGTTTTTGCCCAATTTTTTGGCCATCAAAATCTGACCAATGGTATTGTTGACTTTGTGTGCCCCAGTATGGCATAAATCTTCCCGTTTTAGGTAGATTTTGGTGTTGTATTTTTCGGAAAGGCGTTTGGCAAAATAGAGTGGGGTTGGCCGGCCCACATAATCCTTCAACAATTGATGGAATTCTTCCTGAAAGGAAGGCTCCGCCATGATACGGAGGTAGTTTTGCCGGAGTTCCTCACAATTGGGGTAGAGCATTTCTGGGATATAGGCACCCCCAAACTCACCGTAATAACCCCTTTCATCAGCGTGATAGCTCATATCAATTTACAATTATCAGTTATCAATTCTCAATTACCTGTTTTAGGCAATTGTTTATTTGGTTAAAATTCAGAAAGTGATTCTTGAAACACTTTCAATGTTGTGATATCTTTTCGTCCGGGTTCCAATTCAAATTTACTGTTGACATCGATGGCGTAACAGTATGTTGAGGCCGGACTGTTCATGAATTCTTTCAATTTTTCAACGGATTCCAAACCAATGCCTCCACTTAAAAAGAAAGGTTGGGTAGATGGATAGTTTTCCAAGATGGACCAGTCAAAGGTATAACCGTTCCCACCGGGAAGCTTTCCTTTGGTGTCGAACAGGAAATAATCGCATACCGCTTCGTACGCTTTCAAAATGGAGAAATCAAAATTGTCCTTGATGGAAAAAACCTTGATGATGTCCATACCTGTCAGGTCGAGCGCAGTCGAGACCTCATTTTTATCGGATACTTTTTTATTTCTCGACTGCGCTCGAAATGACAAAAAGTTGGATTTTAATTCCTCGCAATAAGCAACACTTTCCTTGCCATGAAGTTGTACGGCATCCAATTGATATTGTGCAACTTTTTCCAAAACTTCCTCCAAAGGTGCATCCACAAAAACCCCTACTTTTTTGATGGACTTGGACAGGTTTGGCAGTTCACCTTCAAAGGCGCGCGAGGAAGGTTCCCAAAAAATGAAACCCAGATAGTCGGGTTGCAATTGGGCCACCTCAAGGGGATTTTGGTTCATGCCGCAGACCTTTAGTTTCATAGTTCAATTTTTTTGTCATTCCGATATCAGCGAAGTGATGGAGGAATCTCAGATCAGACTTCTCACTTTGATTTCGACTGCGCTCAATCTGACAGTTCGAAATAACCTTATCTATTTAATTCATTTATAAATTCCTTTGCACTCTTTCCAGGATCATCCGTTTTCATGAAATTCTCCCCAATTAAAAAACCTTGGTAACCATAGGTTTGCAGGTCCTTTATGGCTTCCACAGAACTGATGCCGCTTTCAGAAACCTTTACAAAATCACTGGGAATCTGTTCCGAAAGGGATTTGCTGGTTTCCAAGCTTACTTCAAAGGTTTTTAGGTTCCGATTGTTTACCCCAAGCATGTCCAAGCTGGGCATGATGGATTTTTGCAGTTCTTCTTCATTGTGTACTTCCAATAGTACATCCAAGCCGAAACTTTTTGCCATTTCCGAAAAGGTTTTGATTTCTTTCCGGTCTAAAATGGCCGCAATCAGCAAAATCACGTCGGCACCATGGGCCTTGGCCTCCAATATCTGGTATTCGTCAATAATGAACTCTTTGCGAAGCAGGGGGATGTTCACCGCAGCACGGGCCAAGATCAAGTCGTCCAAGGAGCCCCCAAAATATTTGCCATCGGTCAAAACCGACATGCCGCATACACCGGCCATTTCATATCCCGTGGCCACGTCCTGTACATTCAGACCTTGGTTGATGACCGATTTGGAAGGGGAACGTCGTTTGTGTTCCGCGATGATGCCTGTGGTACTGTTTCGCAAGGCTGTGGCCAAGGAGGCAGAAGTGCGTTCCATCAATACGGATTGCTCTAATTGTGAAGGGGTGATCAATGATCTTTTCAAATCGACCTCCTTGCGTTTATCGGCTACTATTTTATCTAGAATGTTCATAAGTTGTTATTTGTCATTTCGAAATGAGCAAAGCGATTGAGAAATCTTTTTTGTAGAGATGTCTCACATTCATTCGAAATGACAGCTAGTTTTTACTCAATTCCTGCAATTTTTTCAAAGCTTCCAATCCCTTACCACCCAACAGAGCTTCCTTGGCTTTTTCAAAGCCGGCTTTTGGGGTAATACTTTCCACGGTGGCAATGGCCACTCCGGCATTGGCGCAGACCACATTGTTCTGTGCTTCGGTGCCCTTGCCATTCAATACATTCAAAAATATCTGTGCTGATGCCGCAATGTCCTCACCTCCGGTGATGTCTTTTTGGGAAATTTTATCAACCCCAAAGTCACTTGGGCTTAGCATGGCCTCGGTGTTGTTGGAAATGGTTTTGGTGTCTCCAGTCAAGGAAATTTCGTCATACCCGTCCAAGGCATGGAGTACCGTGAATTTTTTATCAGTATTCTGATAAAGGTATCCGTACATTCTGGCCAACTCTAAATTAAACACACCCACCATTTGATTTTTTGGAAAAGCGGGATTCACCATGGGGCCCAACATATTGAAAAAGGTCTTTACGGCCAGTTCCCTTCGGATGGGGGCCACATTTTTCATGGCGGGGTGGAACAAAGGGGCATGCAGCACACAAATACCCGCTTCCTCAATGGATTTCTTCAAGAAATCGGCCTCATTACTGAACTTGATGCCCAGGAATTCCATCACATTACTGCTCCCGCATTTTGAGGAAACTCCATAATTGCCATGCTTGGTCACTTTTACGCTGGCTCCGGCTGTTACAAATGAAGCCAGTGTGGAGATGTTGAAGGTGTCCTTACCATCACCGCCAGTTCCACAAAGGTCGATGGGGTCGTAATCGGATAAATCCACGGCCAGACAAAGTTCCAAGAGGGCATCCCGGAAGCCTTCCAGTTCTTCAATGGTGATGCTTCGCATCATATACACGGTAAGGAATGCCGCAATTTGAGAGGTGTTGTAATCGCCTTTGGCAATATTCACCAAAATCTGTTTGGCCTCTTCCTTGGGCAGTATCTCGTGATTGATAAGTTTATTTAATGTCTCTTTCATTCTTTTAGTATTTAGATATTAGAAGTGAGTATTGAAATGCTTCTCACTACCAAAATCCCATATCTCAAATCTATTTGCTATCCAACCAATTTTTTAGCATTTGTTTTCCTTCTGGTGTCAGTACGGACTCCGGGTGAAACTGTACGGCGGTCACATCGTACTTTTTATGACGAAGCGACATGATTTGTCCGTTTTCATCCACCGATGTGGTTTCCAGTTCCTCGGGTAGATTGGGGTCCACTACCCAAGAATGGTACCTCCCTACTTGGAGTTCTTTGGGCAATCCTTTATAAATTGGGTCGTCTTGGGTCACCGTGATGGTGGTGGCCACTCCGTGGTAAACTTGATCGAGGTTGATCAAGCTTCCTCCAAACACTTCACCGATGGCCTGTTGCCCCAGACACACCCCAAAAATCCGTTTGGTAGGGGAGTAGGTCTTGATAATTTCCTTGAGCAGTCCGGCTTCATCTGGAATCCCGGGTCCAGGAGACAATACTATAAGGTCAAAGGGTTCCACTTCCTCCAAAGTGAGCTGATCGTTCCGTTTTACAGTGACCTCACAATCCAAATCTTCAAGATAGTGCACCAAGTTATAGGTGAAGCTATCGTAGTTGTCTATCATTAAAATCTTTCTTCCCATGATCAGATGGTTTCTGCAATTTCAAGGGCTTTGTTCAATGCGCCCAATTTGTTATAGGTCTCTTGTAATTCGTCGTCCGGGTTGGAAGCAGCTACCAATCCTGCACCAGCCTGGTAGTGCAGTTCATGGTTTTTGCTCAAAAAGGTGCGGATCATGATGGCATGGTTAAAATTGCCCTTGAAATCCATAAAGCCAATGGCACCACCATAATAGGCCCTACTTGTTTTTTCATATTTTTCAATGAGTTGCATGGCCATATGTTTGGGCGCACCACTCAAGGTTCCCGCAGGGAAGGTATCGGCCACTACTTTCATGGTGGTGATGTCCTGTTTTTTTTCCGCGGTGACCTTCGACACCAAATGGATTACATGTGAGAAATACTGCACCTCCCGATACGTGTCCACATTTACGGTATTTCCATTGCGACTGAGATCGTTACGGGCCAAATCTACCAACATCACATGCTCGCTATTTTCCTTATTGTCCTGGGCCAATTGTTTGGCCAGTTCGGCGTCTTTTTCATCATTTCCGGTTCGTTTGTAGGTGCCGGCAATGGGATGGATTTCGGCTTTGCCGTCCTTTACGATCAATTGTGCTTCGGGCGAGCTGCCAAAGATCTTAAAGTTGCCATAATCAAAATAGAAGAGGTAAGGGGAGGGGTTAATGGAACGTAGTGCCCGGTATACATTGAATTCGTCCCCTTTGAATTTTTGGGTGAACCTTCGGGACAATACCAATTGGAACACATCCCCACGCTGACAGTGCTTTTTGGCCAGCTCCACATGGGCCTTATACTCTTCGTCCTTTAGGTTGGATTTGGGTTCGCCTTCCTTGGTGAAATTGTAGGAGGCGAAGTTCCGAACATTGAAAAGCTGTTCTATCTCATCCACATTGCTTTGGGTATTGTAGCAATGGGCAAAAAGATAGGCTTCGTTCTTAAAGTGGTTTATGGCAATGATGTTCTGATATACGGCGTAGTAAATATCCGGGATGCTGACAGAATCCTCCTTTTTCGAGATCTCTACATCCTCAAAATAGCGGACTGCATCGTAGGCCATATAGCCAAAAAGACCATTGTATATAAACTTGAACCCGTTTTGGGTCACCGAAAATTGCTGTCCGAAGTGGTGTATCACCTCGGTGACATCGGTTTCGGGTGTGATCGGGGTAATATCTTTGGAACCGTCAGGAAACCTTTGGGTAATGGTTTCATTTTCCACTTTGATGTAGGCAATGGGATTGCAGCAGATATATGAAAAACTGTTGTCGTTGGCATGGTAATCGCTACTTTCCAAAAGGATGCTGTTGGGGAACTTGTCCCGAATTTTCAGGTAGACGCTCACCGGGGTAATGGTGTCTGCCAGGATTTTTTTGTAATGGGTTTGAAGTTTATACATCTTAAACTGTTATAAATTAAAAAAGGCCTGTCGTGATGACAAGCCTCTTGTATGGTTATAATGGGGACTTAGCTCACGACTTTCGAAGTAAGTTGATCCACCACCAAGTATTTGCAATTCTGTGATTCATTGCTTCAAATATAGAAAGGAAAATTTAACCAGCAAACAAAGATTTGTTTTAAAATTGGAAATCCCGTCCAAGACAGTCTTAAACGGGATTCCCACACACTAAACAGGAGCTGATTACATCTGCAAATCAACTACCAAATCAAATTCATCATAAATCAATTTGTCCTTTGCTGTGCCAATAAGACCAGAGCTGTACTTGATGTCGTACTTGGTCCTATCTACTTTCAAAGTGGCAGTGGCTTTGCTTCCATAAACAGATACATCAAAAGTAACAGGCTTTGTAATGCCTTTTATGGTTAGGTCACCAGTAACTTCATAGCTATTTTTTCCCGAGGATTTTACTTTGGTGAACACTAATTTTGATGTTGGATTATTTTCAGTGGAAAAGAAATCAGCCGAACTTAAGTGTCCGTCCAATTTGTTCTTATAGTCGCCTTCCAGGTCAGTGGTATTTATAGAGGTCATGTCCACTACAAACTCACCGCCTACCAGTTTGTCGCCGTCAAATTCCAAGGCACCGGATTGCAATTTTACGGTTCCGGTATGGGAACCGGCAACCTTGTATGCTTTCCAGGTTACTTTGCTTTCTTCGGCCTTAACGGTTTTGGTTTCTTTTTCAATAGGATTTGCCATTGTGGAAGCACCAATGAACGTGGTCAATACCAAGCTTAAAATTGTCTTTTTCATGATTGTGTTTAATTTTTGTTTTTAAATGTTACGATTATATATGGGTGAATAATTCCTCTTTTGATTTTCTGACCTTTGGCAAATGTTGGGTTTCATCCTCTTGGGATCGGTAGCCTACTGCCAATACTACAGCCGCATTTAGATTTTTATCGGTAAGGCCCAAGATTCTGTTGTATTCTTCCGGTTGAAAACCTTCCATGGGACAGGTGTCTATTTGCAGTTCCGCGGCAGCCTGCAAGGCGTTGCCTAAAGCGATGTACACTTGTTTTCCCGCCCAGCTTGCTTTCACATCGGTGGGTAGGCCCAACAAGTTGGATTTCATCATCTCGGCATAGCCATTGAGGCCATCCAAAGGAATATCTCTTGTATCACTCAGATTGGTAATGAAATCATCTACCAACTCCTCGCCAAAATCCGTTGCATGGGCAAACACGATAAGGTGCGATGCATCCTTGATTTGAGTCTGGTTCCAAGAAACGGGTTTTAGTTTTTCCCTGATTTCGGGATCGGTGATCACAAATACGTGATACGGTTGCAAACCATAGGAAGAGGCACTCAAACGCGTTGCTTCCAATAGTGTCTCAAGATCTTGATGCGATATTTTTTTTGATGCATCAAATTTTTTGGTGGCGTACCGCCATGTTCTATGTTCTAAAATGTTGTTCATTGTATTAAAATTTATCCAATAAGAGGTTTAATTGTTCCAATTCTTGTTTTGAGAAATGTTGAACGATTTCATTTTCGGTCTCGGCCACTACTTTATCCATTTGGGTCAAAGCTTGGGAACCACTTTCGGTAATCAAAATTTCGACCTTTCGTCGGTTTGATGGACACACGCAGCGATCAACATATCCCTTGGCCAAAAGTTTGTCAACCAACCGGGTGGTATTGCTCATCTTGGTCACCATCCGTTCGTTTAGTGTGGACAAGTTGGCCGGCTTGCCTTTCTGTCCTCTAAGAATGCGCAATACGTTAAATTGTTGGAGCGAAACCTCAAAAGGCTTTAAAGCATTTCCCACATGTTCATAGATTTTGTTGTGAATCAGGGTGATGTGAATCAACGTTCGCGTCTCCAACGGCATTTTCTTAGTTGTCTTTATGATTTCCTCAACATTCATGTATAAACAATATTTGTATATACAAATGTATGTTGAATTTTTGTTTCTACCTTTGACTTGACAGATAAATTTTTGTTAAAACAGAAATGAAGGCAGTTACAATTTGTAAATTTAATAGGTTAAAATTCAGATAATGAAGAACTTGGTATTGATGATTGTATTGGTGTTGTCTATTGCTCTGGGGTGTGGAAACAAAACGGAAAAAGGGTCCGCAGAAAATCTTTCTGAGCCACAGGATTATGCGTTGGTGCAAACTAACAAGAATGAGGATGTAAAATTTCCTGTCTATGATTTTGAAGAGTTTGAACCACTTTTACATAAAGACGATGGTAAGACCTATATTATAAACTTTTGGGCTACCTGGTGCAAACCCTGTATAGTGGAACTGCCCTATTTTGAACGAATCAATGCAGAGCAAAAAGATAACAATGTGGAAGTGTTGTTGGTCAGTTTGGATATGCCCAATATGTGGAAGTCCAGATTGGAGCCCTTTGTGGAAAAGAAGGGCATGAAATCCAAAGTGGTCATTTTGGACGATCCCAAACAAAACGAATGGATTCCCAAAGTATCTGAAGAGTGGGGAGGAGGCATACCGGCTACCTTAATATATAATAAGGAGAAAAGAAACTTTTATGAAAAAGGTTTCACCTACGAGGAATTAAATCAAGAGTTGGACAAATTTTTAAACTAAACGTCATGAGAACAATTAAGATGTTTGGATTGTTTGTGTTGGTTCTGTCCTTGGGAGCCTTTACAGTATCTTCCAACCTTGATGTTGATGGATATGGGATTGGTGACGTTGCAACAGATTTCTCGCTCAAGAATATAGACGGAAACATGGTCTCCCTCTCAGATTTTAAAGAAGCGAAGGGCTATTTGGTCATTTTCACCTGTAACACCTGCCCCTATTCAGTGGCTTACGAAGATCGTATAAATGCTTTGGACGCCAAGTACAAACCCCAAGGAATACCTGTAATTGCAATCAACCCAAATAATCCGGCAGCCAAACCGGGTGATAGTTTTGAGAAAATGAAGGCCCGTGCTGCGGAAAAGAATTTTTCATTCCCATACTTGTTTGATAAAGGCCAAACCATATACCCTCAATACGGCGCCACACGAACGCCACATGTTTTTTTACTGGAAAAAACAGACCGTGGTAATGTGGTGAAATATATTGGTGCCATTGACGACAACTATCGTGATGCGTCCCAGGTAGAGGAAAAATTTGTTGAGAATGCCGTGGATGCCCTGTTGGCTGGAAAGGAAATCAAAACCAAGACCACAAAGGCCATTGGGTGTGGCATTCGATAGGAACAGATAAAATTTATAGTATTGAAATCCGGAGTAACGCTTCGGATTTTTATTTTTGCAGAATCTAAACCTATAGCAATTATGGATTTATCACAAGAAGAGTGGACAGAGCAATTGGAAAATGATGACAATGCCGTTATTTTGGATGTCAGGACCCCAGAAGAAATTGAAGAAGGGTATATTCCAAATGCCATCAAAATAGACATTTATTTAGGTCAGGAGTTTATTGATGAGCTGGAGGAATTGGACAAATCCAAGAATTACTACGTTTATTGTAGGTCGGGTAACCGAAGCGGACAGGCCTGCGCGATCATGAACAGCATTGGCTTTGAAAACACCTATAACCTTGAAGGAGGATTCATGAACTGGGAAGGTGAGGTGGCCGAGTAACCAAGGCTGACAAAATCACCTATTTTTTAGATTGTTCCAAAAATGTTGGCCAATTTAGTATATTGTCGGCATGAAGGAAGACTTGCTCCATTTTATATGGGGGCAAAAAAAGCTTCATGGAAGACAACTTACCTCAACTGCCAACGAAGCCATATACATTAAGGCCCCGGGAGTCCCAAATCAGTATGCAGGTCCAGATTTTTTCAATGCCAGAGTGGAAATCGGTTCGCAAACCTGGGTGGGCAATGTGGAAATCCATCTGAAATCCTCGGATTGGTATGCCCATCATCATGAGATTGACCCCAACTACGATAATGTTATTCTACATGTGGTTTGGGAAGATGATATTTCCATTTTTCGGAAAGATGGATCGCCAATTTGCACTTTGGAGGTTAAAAACTATGTATCTACCGGATTGCTGGGTCGGTACAGGAATCTATTGGAAAATGCAAGGCCAAAATTTATCAATTGCGAAAAGGATTTTGGTGGAATTGATACGTTCTTGGTAGAAAATTGGCTCCACAGGCTCTATATTGAACGCCTAGAACAAAAATCCAATTTCATTTTTGAACTTCTTCAAAAGTCCAACAGCGATTGGGAAGGGGTACTGTTTACCCTATTGGCCAAGAATTTTGGGACCAAGGTCAATGGTAAATATTTTCTGGAGCAAGCCCAAAAGCTGGATTTTTCCATAGTCAGAAAAGCAAGTGGTGAATGGTGGCAACTTGAAAGCCTGCTATTTGGGCACTTTGGACTTTTGCACATGGATGATTTCCCGGACCAATATTATTTGCATCTCAAAAAGGAGTATCAATATCTGACCAGAAAATTTGGCTTGTCATCAGCTTTGGGAAAGCCTGATTTTTATGGATTGCGTCCTGCCAATTTTCCTACCATAAGAATATCACAATTGGCGCATCTTTACGTAAAACAGCAACATCTTTTCTCCCATCTCATGGAGCTTGAAGATTTGCAGGATTTTTATAAGAGCTTCCATATAGGTGTAGCCACCTACTGGGAAAACCATTATACCTTTGGTAAAGAATCCAAGAAGAGTCAAAAAAGGCTTTCCAAAAGTTTTATCGATTTGTTGGTTATAAACACCGTGATTCCCCTCAAATTTTGTCATGCAAAACATATGGGCAAAGATGTAAACGATGAGCTAATTTCTTTGGTTTCGCAAATTGGAAAGGAAAAAAACACCATTGTGGATGGATTCACAAGTTTGGGTTCCCCCACAAAAAATGCACTCGAAAGTCAGGCCAAAATTCAACTACACACCCAATACTGCTCAAAAAATAAATGTCTTCAATGCGCATTGGGCGTCCATTTATTGAACAGAAATACATAATTTTAGCCATGGCTTTATTCTACGATACGCTGTACTATTTCCAAAAAAGGGGTTTTGAGGTCTGCAGGCGCATAGCGGAACGCTTGGGCATTCGTGCAAGAGTGGTGCGTACTACTTTTATATATCTCACCTTTGTTACCCTAGGATTTGGTTTTGCCCTCTACCTCTTTATTGCATTTTGGTTAAAGATCAAGGATTTGGTCTACACCAAGAGAACCTCGGTTTTTGATCTGTAAAATATGATACGACTCCTGCGCTCAAAAATAGTATTGGCCCTGTCTTTAATGGTGTTGGTTCTATTGTTCGGCGTAGTGGGCTATCGGTTAATATCCGATTATACTTGGATTGAAGCCCTCTACATGACCATAATCACGGTTACTACTGTGGGTTTTTCGGAAGTTAGGCCATTGGATGCCGAAGCAAAGATTTTTACTGTAATTTTAATTGTGACCAGTGTTTTCATTTTTGCTTTTGCCATATCGGTGGTCACGGAATATATTTTGGGAAGAAGCTCCTTGGAGCTGTTAAAAAAGAAAAAAGTGAGAAAACAGATAGAAAGTCTCTCAAAACATGTAGTGGTCTGCGGTTTTGGTAGAAATGGTATGCAGGCGGCAGAAAAGCTGATGGCTTACAACAAACCTTTTGTGGTAATAGAACGGGACAAGGAAGTTATTGAGCGTTACGAAAATGAGATCTTGTTCGTGGAAGGCGATGCCAATGAGGACGATATCTTACTGCAAGCAGGCATAGAAAAGGCCCAATACTTGATCACCGCCGTACCCGATGATGCTGCCAACTTGTTCATTGTACTTTCTGCCCGGCAATTGAACAAACAACTCTTCATTATAAGTAGGGCTTCCCAGGTGACCTCGTTAAAAAAATTGGAGTTTGCGGGAGCGGACAAGGTAATCATGCCCGATAAGATAGGGGGAGACCATATGGCATCGCTGGTGGTCATGCCCGATTTGATCACTTTTATGGATAAACTATCCGTGGAAGGCGAACATACCACCAATTTGGAAGAAGTGGAGATCGAGGAGTTTACCAACCAAATAGATTGCAGTTCCATACGTGATTTGGATCTGCGTAGAAAAACAGGTTGCACTATAATAGGGTACATAGCTCCCGATGGTGAATATATTATCAACCCAGAAGCAGATGTGGTACTTCAACCCAAAAGCAAGGTGATTGTATTGGGTAGGCCGGAACAAATACGAAAACTCAACCAAATGTTTCGAATAGGATAGTTAAAAGATCATTAAATTTTTCTGCGTAAATTTTTTTTATGATATTGCCCGAATTACATCAAATCAAATAATCAAAAACTCATTTATGAAGTATAAACTTCTTTCAGTTTTAACCTTATTGTTGCCACTATCAACTTTTGCACAAGAAGCTACAAAGAAAGGCTTGGATGAGCGTGTAAACGACGCATTCATGCCTTTTGCTGTTTGGTGGGAAGGATTCGTCCTTACATCGATACCAGTAGGACAGTACAACGTGCCCATTGTTCTTATTTTGTTGGTTTTTGGAGCGACATTTTTTACAATTTATTTCAAATTCCCCAACATTTTAAAGTTTCCGTTGGCCATCAACGTGGTGCGGGGCAAATATGAGGAAGTTGAAATGTACGGTCTTGAAAAAGTGGAATTGCACATGACTGATGATGGTGATATCCCTGATACCATTCGCGATGAAAGCGAAGAAGGGGAGGTAAGCCATTTTCAGGCACTGGCAACTGCGGTTTCAGGAACAGTTGGCTTAGGAAACATAGCTGGTGTTGCCGTAGCTATTGCACTTGGTGGTCCCGGGGCTACCTTTTGGATGATTGTCTGTGGATTAATCGGGATGTCAACCAAATTTGTGGAATGTACTCTTGGGGTAAAATACAGGGATGTTGACGATAATGGAGTGGTTCATGGTGGTCCTATGTACTACTTGTCAAGAGGTCTTGAGAAAAAGGGGCTTAAAAGCCTAGGGAAAATATTGGCTGTCATTTTTGCCATATTGTGCGTTGGTGCCTCCTTCGGAGGAGGAAACGCATTTCAATCCAACCAAGCTGCGGTACAGTTGTCCACCATGTTTAATTTAGAAGGTGGAGCAGTTGGTGTGGTCATAGGGATTGTATTGGCTGTTTTGGTAGGAATTGTGATTATTGGAGGTATCAAAAAGATTGCCAGTGTCACTGAGAAGATTGTTCCGTTTATGGCTGTGATTTATGTAATTGCTTCCTTGATTATCATTTTTGCCAACATCAAGTACATCGGAGATGCGGTTTCCATGATTTTTGCTGGAGCATTTACGCCAGAAGCAGGTTTGGGAGGTATTTTGGGAGTAATCATAGTTGGATTTCAACGAGCGGCTTTTTCCAATGAGGCAGGTGCTGGTTCTGCATCTATTGCCCACTCCGCGGTAAAAACCAAGTATGCTGCTTCTGAAGGATTGGTGGCGCTTATGGAGCCTTTTATTGATACGGTTGTTATCTGTACAATGACCGCTTTGGTGATTATCTTTTTTAATATGGATGCTGGGGCTTTCGATTATGGAAATGCAGTTGGAAGTACAGTTTTGATCAATGAGTCCGGCACTTATATTGGAGGTGTGGATTTGACCTCAATGGCCTATGATTCTGTAATACCTGGATTTAGATATGTGCTTACTATTGCTATCGTCTTGTTTGCCTTCTCAACTATGATTTCATGGTCTTACTATGGACTCCAATCCTGGAAGTATCTCTTTGGAAGGGGCAAGACCGCGGATATAGCTTACAAAATACTGTTCTTGTTGTTCGTGGTGATTGGAGCTGCAGCTACTTTGGATGCGGTCATTAAATTCTCCGATGCCATGATTTTGGCACTTGTATTCCCAAATATGGTGGGGCTACTTATCCTGTTCCCAAGGGTGAAAGATGAATTAAAAAGATATACGAAGGCCATTAATAAGGTCTACTGATACTATTTCAATTGGAAAAAAAAGGATTCCACTTCCGGTTCAACAAGCAAGAACGAAGTGGAATCTTTTTTTTGTTGCTAATTATTTTTATCCTTCAAGGGATATTTTTCTACATAAAAGCGAAACCGTTTAACGGCAATAAAAGGATTGCGATCAATACCGATGCCCAATCCAGACTGGATAGCTTAAAGCAGGAAAGTCAAATCAGCGCCTTGAAAATTTTTCCGTTCAATCCAAATTATATCACCGACCACAAAGGGTATGTTTTGGGAATGTCGTCAAAAGAATTGGATAAATTATTTGCCTTCCGGGCCAAGGGAAGGTTTGTGAATTCGGCGCAAGAGTTTCAACAAGTGACCCAAGTTTCAGATTCCCTGTTGGAAACCATGTCGCCATACTTTAAGTTTCCCAATTGGGATAAAAAGGATGATTCGAAAAAGCACTTTCATCCTATTGAAGAGAAACCTGTTGAGGTTACTGACCTTAACAGGGCAACTCCTGAAGAATTAATGGACGTAAATGGTATAGGGCCAAAACTTTCCCAGAGAATTGTCAAGTTTCGGGACAGGCTGGGTGGATTTTTGGTCACTGAACAGCTTTATGATGTATATGGCTTGGAGCCGGAAGTGGTACAGCGTGCCATGGAGCGTTTTCAAGTGCATCAACCGCCTGCCGTCAAAAAAATCAGCATAAACACCGCCACAGTAGAAGAATTGTCAAAACTGGTCTATATAACTACTGATATGGCCCATGCCATTGTTCGGTATCGGGAGGAGAACGGGGCATTTGGTGCATTGGACGAATTAAGCAACCTAAAGGTATTGCCTGCGGAAAGGATTGGGAGAATTAAGCTATATTTGACCCTATAAAATTGCACGAATGGTTACAGATACCTTGTATACTATGAACTTTGATTATTCGGAGACCCAAAAAATGGTTGCTGAGTCTGCCCGGGAGTTTGCCCAGCAGTATATTTTTCCACATGTCATGGAATGGGACGAAACCCAAACTTTTCCTATTGAGGTTTTTAAAAAAGCTGGCGAAATGGGATTTATGGGGATTTTGGTTCCAGAGGAATTGGGAGGTTCTGGACTGGGATATCATGAATATATTGCCATTTTGGAAGAAATTTCCAAAGTCGACCCGTCTATTGGCTTGTCGGTTGCAGCTCATAATTCGCTATGTACCAACCATATCTTGAGTTTTGGTGACGAAGAGCAAAAACAAAGGTGGATTCCTAAATTGGCAACTGCCGAATGGTTGGGAGCTTGGGGACTAACGGAACACAATACAGGTTCTGATGCCGGTGGTATGAACACCACGGCAGTGAAAGATGGAGATCATTGGATTTTAAATGGTTCCAAAAATTTTATTACCCATGGAAAGAGTGGTGATATTGCCGTAGTGATAGCACGTACTGGAGAAAAAGGGGATAGCCATGGAATGACAGCCTTTGTCGTGGAAAAGGGAACCAAAGGATTCACCAGTGGTAAAAAAGAAGACAAGTTGGGAATGCGGGCCAGTGAAACCGCAGAACTTATATTTTCAGATTGTAGGATACCCGATGCAAACAGGTTGGGAGCAGTAGGGGATGGTTTTATCCAATCCATGAAGGTGTTGGATGGAGGAAGGATTTCCATTGGAGCACTATCCTTGGGAGTGGCCAAAGGTGCATATGAGGCTGCTTTGAAGTATTCCAAAGAACGAACCCAATTTGGCAAGCCCATTTGTGAATTTCAAGGTATATCCTTTAAATTGGCAGATATGGTCACGGAAATTGAGGCTTCGGAACTATTGCTCCATAAAGCAGCGTTCCTGAAAAATGAGGGTCGGCCTATGACCAAACTCGGGGCCATGTGCAAAATGTACGCATCGGAAGTGTGTGTCAAAGTGGCCAATGAGGCGGTTCAAATCCATGGAGGTTATGGGTATACGAAAGATTTCCCAGTGGAGAAGTTTTATCGTGACTCCAAGCTTTGTACCATAGGGGAAGGTACCACGGAAATCCAAAAAGTGGTGATTTCCAGAAATATTCTAAAGTAATTTGTTTGTTAATAGTATTTAGGTGTATATTTGCACTCCAAAATTCTAAAAGAAAGGAGGTTGTAGCCCATGTTAATTATACCAGTAAAAGAAGGAGAAAACATCGATAGAGCTTTAAAGCGTTTCAAGCGTAAGTTTGATAAGACCGGGACCATGCGTCAGTTGAGAAGCAGACAGCAGTTCACTAAACCTTCCGTACAGCGTAGAGCTGAGATTCAGAAAGCACAGTACATTCAAGGCTTGAGGGACCAAGAGGAAGTATAGGCTCTTGAATAGAACATATAAAGTATCCCGTTTCATTTTTGGAACGGGATTTTTGTTTTTAGGGACTTCGCAAATGTATTTGGTATACCTTTGAGGTATGTCTGTTGTAGCTTTCACATCCTATCTACGTTTGGAAAAGAATTATTCCGAACATACGGTCAAGGCTTATGAACGGGATATTGAAGAATTTTCCATGTTTTGTAAGCAAGATCATCAAGTGGAATCCATAGACTCCATGGACTACCCCATTATCAGAAATTGGATTGTATCCTTATCCAATACAGGGCTATCCAACAGGTCTATCAACAGAAAAATATCCTCACTCCAAGCCTATTACAAGTTTTTAATGAAAATAGGTGAAATAAAGAGCACCCCATTGGCCAAGCACAAGGCGCTCAAAACAGAGAAAAAAGTGGAAGTACCCTTTTCGGAACAGGAAATGGATGAAATCTTGTCGGAAATACCTTTTGAGGATAATTTTGAGGGGATGCGGGATAAACTCATCATTGAGCTTTTGTATACGACCGGGATGCGTAGGACAGAGCTTGTGAACCTGAACCTCGGGGCAGTGGATTTTTCCAATGCAACATTAAAGGTTTTGGGGAAAAGAAACAAAGAACGGATTCTCCCGTTACTGCCTGCCACAGTTGAACTTATTAAGGAATACCTGATATACCGTTCCAGATTGCAGAAAATAGAAAATCCTGCATTTATTTTTCTTACCAAAGAAGGAGCTAAAATTTATGAAACACTTGTTTATCGTATCATAAATAAGTATTTTAGTTTAGTGTCCCCCAAGGTAAAAAAGAGTCCACATATATTAAGGCACACCTTTGCAACACACTTGCTTAACGGGGGGGCGGATTTAAATTCGGTTAAAGAATTATTGGGCCATTCAAGTTTGGCTTCGACACAAGTCTATACGCACAACAGTATAGCAGAACTAAAAAAGGTTCACCAAAAGGCCCACCCTAGGAACAAGAAGTGAAATTCTTGTATTGTTTAACTTCGCTGTCGCTTGACAGCACTAAAATCATATCTTATGAAAGTAAATGCGCAATCGGTAAATTTTGTAGCTGATGGTAAGCTTCTGGACTTTATCCAAAAGAGAATGGATAAAATGGAATTGTTCTATGACAAGGTCATTGACTCGGATGTTTATTTAAAGGTGGAGAACACCAGTGCAAAAGAGAATAAGATAGTGGAAATCATGGTATCTGTCCCAGGGGATAAGATGATGGTTAAAAAGCAATGTAAGTCCTTTGAGGAGGCGGTCGATTCAGCCTGTAGTTCCTTGGAAAGACAGTTGGTAAGGCGAAAGGAAAAACTCAGGGCCAAGGTTTGATCAAAATTTTTCAAATTTTATTTTGAATAAAAAAATAAATCTCTACATTTGCAGTCCGTTAGAAATAGCGGACTTTTTTATGTTCAAAAAAGCGGTAAAAATGCCGATATAGCTCAGCTGGCTAGAGCAGCTGATTTGTAATCAGCAGGTCGTGGGTTCGAGTCCCTCTATCGGCTCGTAAGATACTGAAAATAAGGCGGGGAGATACTCAAGCGGCCAACGAGGACAGACTGTAAATCTGTTGGTTTTCACCTTCGCAGGTTCGAATCCTGCTCTCCCCACGAAGTTGTTAGCGAACAACAGGACGTGGAAAGTTTTTTGAAATGTTGAAGTTTTTTGGGTGTAAGTCCCAAATAAAAATGCGGGAGTAGCTCAGTTGGTAGAGCGTCAGCCTTCCAAGCTGAATGTCGCCGGTTCGAACCCGGTCTCCCGCTCTAAACCGATTTTGGAACAAAAGATTTCAAAATTGTGTAGGTTGAAGTTTAACATGCTGGACTTGCAACTTTAAACGCTAAACCTGAAAACGCAATAAGCCGGTGTAGCTCAGGGGTAGAGCGTTTCCTTGGTAAGGAAGAGGTCAGGGGTTCAAATCCCCTCATTGGCTCAAAACGATTTGTACACTAATATAAACTAAGATTAAAATCATTTTAAAATGGCAAAGGAAACTTTTGATCGTTCCAAACCCCACTTAAATATTGGTACCATTGGTCACGTGGATCACGGTAAAACTACCTTGACTGCTGCCATCACTACCGTATTGGCTAACGCGGGATTGTCAGAGCTTAGAAGCTTTGATTCTATTGATAACGCTCCCGAGGAAAAAGAAAGAGGTATTACCATTAACACTTCTCACGTAGAGTATCAAACTGAAAACCGTCACTACGCACACGTTGACTGTCCTGGTCACGCGGATTACGTAAAGAACATGGTAACTGGTGCTGCTCAGATGGACGGTGCTATTTTGGTTGTTGCTGCAACTGATGGTCCTATGCCTCAGACTCGTGAGCACATCCTTTTGGGTCGTCAGGTAGGTATTCCTCGTATCGTTGTTTTCTTGAACAAAGTTGACATGGTTGATGATGAGGAGCTTTTGGAACTTGTTGAAATGGAAGTAAGGGAATTGCTTTCTTTCTATGAGTACGATGGTGACAATGGACCTGTTATTGCTGGTTCTGCACTTGGTGCTTTGAACGGTGAGCAAAAATGGGTTGATACCGTAATGGAGTTGATGAAAGCTGTTGATGAGTGGATCGAGCTTCCTGAGAGAGATGTTGATAAGCCTTTCTTGATGCCTATTGAAGACGTATTTACCATTACTGGTCGTGGTACCGTAGCTACTGGTCGTATCGAAACAGGTGTTGCCAACACTGGTGATGCTGTTGATATTATCGGTATGGGTGCTGAGAAATTGTCTTCTACTATCACTGGGGTTGAGATGTTCCGTAAGATTTTGGATAGAGGTGAAGCTGGTGATAACGTAGGTCTTCTTTTGAGAGGTATCGAAAAATCCGATATCAAAAGAGGTATGGTAATCTGTAAGCCAGGTTCCGTTAAGCCACACGCTAAATTCAAAGCTGAGGTCTATATCCTTAAGAAAGAAGAAGGTGGTCGTCACACTCCATTCCACAACAACTACCGTCCTCAGTTCTACGTTCGTACAACTGACGTAACTGGAAACATTGTGCTTCCTGATGGAGTTGAAATGGTTATGCCAGGTGATAACTTGACAATCACTGTTGATTTGATTCAGCCAATCGCATTGAACGTAGGTCTACGTTTCGCTATCCGTGAAGGTGGTAGAACTGTTGGAGCTGGTCAGGTTACTGAAATTTTAGATTAATCATTTTTGAAAATAATGCACTAAAGGGTGTCCCGGATTCTCGGGATACCTTTCAGTGTAATTATAAACGGGTGTAGCTCAGTTGGTAGAGCACTGGTCTCCAAAACCAGGTGTCGGGAGTTCGAGTCTCTCCTCCCGTGCAAGAAAATACAAGCAGTACTATGTTGACTTATATTAAGGAATCCTTCGAGGAATTAAAGAATAATGTTACTTGGTTGGATAGGGACAAGGCCTCTAACCTAATGGTGGTTGTGGCTGTATTCTCAATCATCTTTGCCTTGGCAACATGGGGTGTGGATGAACTTTTTAGCAAGTTGGTAGGATTGTATTTTGAACAAATAATAGGTTAAGTCGGTATGTCTGAAGTTCTTGAGAAAAAATGGTACGTGGTACGGGCTGTCAGTGGTCAAGAAAATAAGATCAAGGGCTACATAGAGAGTGAGGTAGAGCGCAATGGTTTTGGCGACTATCTTGAAGAAGTCCTTGTGCCTACCGAGAAAGTTGTACAAATCAGAAACGGAAAGAAAATCAATAAAGAAAGGGTTTACTTTCCGGGATATATAATGATCAAAGCCAATCTTGGTGGTGAAATGGTGCATATTATACGTTCCATAACCAATGTGATTGGATTTTTGGGTGAAACCAAAGGTGGTGATCCCGTGCCTTTGAGAAAATCAGAGGTGAACCGAATGCTTGGGAAAGTGGATGAACTGGCTGTCAATACAGACAATGTGGCCATTCCATTTGTGTTGGGTGAAACGGTAAAAGTTATTGATGGTCCTTTCAACGGATTCAATGGAACTGTTGAAAAAGTCAATGAAGAAAAGCGTAAGCTAGAGGTAATGGTTAAGATTTTTGGCAGAAAAACACCATTGGAACTTAGCTATATGCAAGTCGAGAAAGTATAGACTCAAGACCGGGAGAAACAAGATAAAAGACGATGAATGTCTTGACTCATGGTTCTATAAGTTTTGAATCAGAAAAGTTAAGAATTAAATTGAGCTGTTACATATATAAAGCTGTGTTGCTTCCAATTGACACACTTTAAATTTAATTAGAAACAATGGCAAAAGAAGTAGATAAGGTAGTTAAATTACAAGTTAGGGGAGGTGCTGCGAACCCATCGCCACCGGTTGGACCCGCCTTAGGTGCTGCTGGTGTTAACATCATGGAGTTCTGTAAGCAGTTTAATGCGCGTACACAGGACAAACAAGGCAAAGTATTGCCGGTTGTTATCACCGTTTACAAAGACAAATCTTTCGAGTTTGTTGTAAAGACACCACCTGCGGCAGTTCAATTGATGGAAGCAGCTAAGATTAAAAAAGGATCTGGCGAACCTAACAGGGTTAAGAACGGTTCGGTCTCTTGGGATCAAGTAAAGCAAATCGCCGAAGACAAAATGGTAGATTTGAATGCTTTTACAGTAGAGTCTGCAATGAGTATGGTTGCAGGTACTGCTAGATCTATGGGCCTTAAAATAGCCGGTAAAAGACCTTTTTAAAATCTTAAAAGCAATTTAGAATGGCAAGATTGACAAAAAAGCAAAAAGAAGCCCAAGCCAAAATAGATAAGAATAAACTCTATTCCTTGGAAGAGGCCTCTGCTTTGGTAAAAGAAATAACCAATGTAAAATTTGACGCTTCCATTGATTTGGCGGTTCGTTTGGGTGTAGATCCAAGAAAAGCAAATCAAATGGTGCGTGGCGTGGTTACCCTTCCCCATGGAACTGGTAAGGACGTTAAGGTTTTGGCACTGGTGACCCCTGATAAAGAAGCCGAAGCTCAAGAAGCTGGTGCCGACTATGTAGGGTTAGACGAATATTTGGATAAAATTAAAGGCGGTTGGACCGATGTTGATGTTATCATCACCATGCCAAGCGTTATGGGAAAATTAGGTCCATTAGGTCGCGTTTTGGGGCCAAGGGGATTAATGCCCAATCCAAAGACCGGAACCGTTACCATGGATGTGGCCAAGGCTGTATCTGAGGTAAAGGCTGGTAAGATAGACTTTAAAGTGGATAAAACGGGAATTGTACATGCCGCTATCGGTAAAGCTTCATTTTCTGCAGATAAAATTGCAGGAAATGCCAAGGAATTGATTGATACTTTGGTGAAGTTGAAGCCTGCCGCAGCAAAAGGAGTATACATGAAAAGTATCTACTTGTCCAGTACTATGAGTCCCAGTGTTCAATTGGATCCAAAAGCAGTTTAAGTAACTGGTAGTTCAATATTTTAACTATGACAAGAGAAGAAAAAGCAACAGTAATAGAAGATTTGACTGCACAGTTAGCTGAAACCGCCAATATTTACTTGGCAGATATTTCAGGATTGGATGCCGTTGCCACTTCTAACCTTAGAAGGGCATGTTTCAAGGCCAATATTAAACTTGCAGTGGTTAAGAACACCTTGCTTGCAAAAGCAATGGAAGCTTCTGATAAGGAATTTGGTGAACTTCCCGGCGTGTTGAAAGGCAATACATCCATGATGTTGTCCGAAACCGGAAATGCACCTGCGAAACTTATCAAGGACTTTAGAAAAAAATCAGATAAACCTTTGTTGAAGGGAGCCTTTATAGCTGAGGCCATATACATCGGGGACGAAAACCTTGAGGCACTTGTAAACATCAAGTCCAAAGAAGAAGTCATCGGAGATATTATCGGATTATTGCAATCACCGGCCAAGAATGTTATTTCTGGTCTTAAATCAGGTGGAGGCAAGTTGGCCGGTATCCTTAAGACATTATCTGAAAAAGAATAATTCGCGCACAATAAACTAAGTATATTTTTAAAATTTTTATTAAACGATAGAAAAATGGCAGATTTAAAAGATTTTGCAGAACAGTTGGTTAACCTTACAGTAAAAGAGGTAAATGAATTGGCCGACATATTGAAAGAAGAATACGGTATTGAGCCTGCTGCTGCTGCAGTAGCTGTTGCTGCTGGTGGTGGAGCCGCTGGTGGTGATGCTGAGGCTGCTGAGGAAAAATCAGAATTCGATGTAATCCTTAAAGCAGCTGGTGCTTCTAAATTGGCAGTTGTAAAATTGGTTAAGGAATTGACCGGTCTTGGACTGAAAGATGCTAAAGACATTGTTGACAGCGCACCAAAAGCTGTTAAGGAAGCTGTTTCTAAAGATGAGGCAGAAGGTATCAAAAAATCATTGGAAGAAGCAGGAGCAGAAGTTGAGCTTAAATAATAGCTTATACCATAAAGGTTTGGTTAAGGTCTTTCCATTTTTGGTTAGACCTTAGCCTATTTTAATAAGGAGTGTATAAAGTCATACACGGCCCCCATAGTATTCACGATCAAAATTTGTCCATAGATGTTCACAAACACTATTGAAAGAGTTAATTTCGCATCCGCTAAGAACATACCGGAATACCCGGAT
Source organism: Flagellimonas alvinocaridis (assembly GCF_004916895.1). GTDB lineage: Bacteria > Bacteroidota > Bacteroidia > Flavobacteriales > Flavobacteriaceae > Flagellimonas > Flagellimonas alvinocaridis. The sequence continues at coordinate 19,947 of NZ_SNTZ01000004.1, read as the reverse complement.
TTCTTGGACATTCAGATAAAATCATTTCAAGACTTTTTTCAACTTGAAACCAAATCTGACGAAAGAGGGAACGAAGGTCTCTACAACACCTTCATGGAGAATTTTCCAATCACAGATACCAGAAACCAGTTTGTACTAGAGTTTTTGGATTACTTCATAGATCCACCCAGATATTCCATCCAAGAATGTATCGAGCGTGGACTTACTTACAGTGTTCCATTAAAGGCACGTCTTAAATTATACTGTACCGATCCTGAGCACGAAGACTTTGAGACCATTGTACAGGATGTATACTTGGGTACCATCCCGTATATGACTCCGAGTGGGACCTTTGTGATCAATGGTGCAGAGCGTGTGGTTGTTTCCCAGTTGCACAGATCTCCGGGGGTTTTCTTTGGACAATCTTTTCACGCAAACGGAACAAAATTGTATTCAGCCAGGGTAATTCCTTTCAAAGGATCTTGGATTGAATTTGCTACCGATATCAATGGTGTTATGTACGCCTATATCGATAGAAAGAAAAAATTACCGGTAACCACCCTATTCAGGGCCATTGGTTTTGAAAGGGATAAGGATATCTTGGAAATCTTCGATCTATCCGAAGAAGTAAAAGTTTCCAAGGCTGGTCTTAAAAAAGTATTGGGCCGCAAATTGGCCGCAAGGGTGTTGAATACATGGCATGAGGATTTTGTGGACGAGGATACCGGAGAAGTGGTTTCCATTGAGCGTAATGAAATCATCCTTGACCGTGATACCATTTTGGAAAAGGAGCATATCGATGAAATCATTGATGCCGATGTGAAGACCATCCTACTTCACAAGGAAAACAATGCACAGTCAGATTACGCCATTATCCACAACACCTTGCAAAAGGACCCTACCAACTCTGAAAAGGAAGCGGTAGAACATATTTACAGACAATTGCGTAATGCCGAGCCACCCGATGAGGAAACCGCTCGTGGTATTATCGATAAATTGTTCTTCTCCGATCAACGTTACTCTTTGGGTGAGGTAGGTCGTTACAGAATGAACAAGAAATTGGGCTTGGACATTGGTATGGACAAAGAAGTCTTGACCAAGGAAGATATCATTACCATCATCAAGTATTTGATCGAGTTGATCAACTCCAAAGCGGAGATTGATGATATCGACCACTTGTCCAACCGTCGTGTACGTACCGTGGGTGAGCAATTGTCCCAGCAGTTTGGAGTAGGTTTGGCACGTATGGCACGTACCATCCGTGAGCGTATGAACGTTCGTGACAACGAGGTGTTTACCCCAATCGATTTGATCAACGCCAAGACCTTGTCTTCCGTGATCAACTCGTTCTTCGGGACCAACCAGTTGTCTCAGTTCATGGACCAGACCAACCCATTGGCTGAAATTACACACAAAAGAAGATTGTCCGCATTGGGGCCAGGTGGTCTTTCCCGTGAAAGAGCTGGTTTCGAGGTGCGTGACGTTCACTATACCCACTACGGTAGATTGTGTCCCATTGAAACCCCTGAAGGACCAAACATTGGTTTGATCTCTTCACTTTCCGTATTTGCGAAAGTGAACAGCATGGGCTTCTTGGAAACTCCTTACCGTAAAGTTGCCGATGGAAAAGTAGACGTGAAAGATCACATCTACTTGAGTGCAGAGGAGGAAGAAGGAATGAAAATTGCCCAGGCGAACATTCCTTTGAAAGATGACGGCACCATTGACAGGGATAAGGTAATTGCCCGTGAAGAAGGGGATTTCCCAGTGGTTGATCCTGCTGAAATCCAGTACACGGACGTTGCCCCCAACCAGATTGCATCCATCTCTGCTTCCTTGATTCCGTTCTTGGAACATGATGATGCGAACCGTGCGTTGATGGGCTCCAACATGATGCGCCAGGCCGTACCATTGTTGCGTCCTGATTCACCTATCGTGGGTACAGGTCTTGAAAGACAAGTAGCTACCGACTCCAGGGTATTGATCAATGCCGAAGGCAATGGAACCGTGGAGTATGTGGATGCCCAAAAAGTCACTATCAAATACGATAGAACCGATGAAGAGCGCTTGGTAAGCTTCGAAGAAGACTCCAAGACCTACGAATTGGTGAAATTTAGAAAGACCAACCAAGGGACCAGCATCAACTTGAAGCCTATCGTGAAGAAAGGTGACAAGGTGAAAAAAGGTCAAGTACTTTGTGAAGGATATGCTACCGAAAAAGGTGAATTGGCCTTGGGTAGAAACATGAAAGTAGCCTTTATGCCTTGGAAAGGATATAACTTTGAGGATGCGATCGTAATCTCTGAAAAAGTGGTTCGTGAGGATATCTTTACCTCCATCCACATTGATGAGTACGCTCTTGAGGTTAGGGATACCAAATTGGGTGCAGAGGAATTGACCAACGATATTCCAAACGTATCCGAGGAAGCTACCAAGGACTTGGACGAGTACGGTATGATCCGTATCGGTGCCGAGGTAAAACCTGGTGACATCCTTATTGGTAAGATCACTCCAAAAGGAGAATCAGACCCAACCCCAGAGGAAAAATTGTTGCGTGCCATCTTTGGTGACAAGGCCGGTGACGTAAAAGATGCTTCCTTGAAAGCTTCACCATCGTTGAGAGGTGTGGTTATTGACAAAAAATTGTTCTCTCGTTCCATCAAGGACAAGCGCAAGCGTTCCGAGGACAAAGAAGCCATCTCAAGATTGGAGATGGATTACGAGGTGAAATTCCAGCAATTGAAAGATGTATTGATCGAGAAATTATTTGGCTTGATCAATGGTAAAACATCTCAAGGTGTCATCAACGATTTGGGTGAGGAAGTACTTCCAAAAGGAAAGAAATACACCATTAAAATGTTGAACGCTGTTGACGATTTTGCCCACTTGGTTGGAGGTAGCTGGACAACAGATGAGGATACCAATGCTTTGGTGGCCGATTTGTTGCACAACTACAAGATCAAATTGAACGACATTCAAGGGAACCTAAGAAGGGACAAGTTCACCATCTCCGTTGGGGATGAGCTTCCTGCGGGAATCATGAAGTTGGCCAAGGTCTACATCGCCAAAAAACGCAAGTTGAAAGTGGGTGATAAAATGGCGGGTCGTCACGGTAACAAAGGTATTGTTGCCCGTATCGTTCGTCAGGAAGACATGCCGTTCTTGGAAGATGGAACTCCTGTGGACATCGTATTGAACCCACTGGGTGTACCTTCAAGGATGAACATTGGTCAGATCTACGAAACCGTTTTGGGTTGGGCCGGATTGAAATTGGGTAAAAAGTTTGCTACACCAATTTTTGATGGTGCCACTTTGGACGAGATCAATGCATTGACTGATGAGGCCGGTGTGCCACGTTTCGGACATACACACCTTTATGATGGTGGAACAGGTCAGCGTTTTGACCAGGCTGCCACCGTTGGGGTGATTTATATGTTGAAATTGGGTCACATGGTAGACGACAAGATGCACGCACGTTCCATTGGACCATACTCATTGATCACACAACAACCATTGGGTGGTAAGGCCCAGTTTGGTGGTCAGCGTTTTGGAGAGATGGAAGTATGGGCATTGGAAGCCTACGGTGCTTCATCAACCCTAAGGGAAATCCTGACCGTTAAGTCGGATGACGTTATCGGAAGGGCCAAGACCTATGAATCCATCGTGAAAGGCGAGACCATGCCAGAACCTGGATTGCCAGAATCTTTCAACGTATTGATGCACGAACTTAAAGGTTTGGGCTTGGATATCCGTTTGGAGGAGTAGAACACTATATTACATTAATTATATCATCACCATATTGTTATGGCTAGAATAAAAGACAATAACGCACCAAAAAGGTTCAATAAGATTTCCATAGGATTGGCCTCTCCAGAGTCCATTTTGGCTGAGTCCCGTGGCGAAGTATTGAAGCCTGAAACCATTAACTATAGAACGCACAAGCCCGAGCGTGATGGATTGTTCTGCGAGCGTATCTTTGGTCCCGTAAAGGATTATGAGTGTGCCTGTGGAAAGTATAAGCGTATCCGTTACCGTGGAATCGTTTGTGATCGTTGTGGTGTTGAAGTAACCGAGAAAAAAGTACGTAGGGACCGTGTAGGGCACATCAACCTAGTGGTTCCCGTAGCACACATCTGGTACTTCCGTTCATTGCCAAATAAAATCGGATACCTTTTGGGATTGCCTTCCAAAAAGTTGGATATGATCATTTACTACGAAAGGTATGTGGTCATCCAACCCGGTATTGCCAAAGGTCCCGAAGGAGAGGAAATCCACAAAATGGATTTCTTGACCGAAGAGGAATATTTGAACATCTTGGAGTCCATCCCTTCTGAGAACCAGTACTTGGAAGATACCGACCCCAACAAGTTCATCGCCAAAATGGGTGCCGAATGTTTGATCGATTTATTGTCCAGAATCGATTTGGAACAATTGTCCTACGAACTTCGTCACAAGGCAAACACCGAAACATCAAAACAACGTAAGACCGAAGCCTTGAAACGTCTTCAAGTGGTTGAGGCCTTGCGTGAATCACAGGACAACAGGGAGAACAACCCTGAGTGGATGATCATGAAGGTCATTCCCGTGATTCCACCAGAATTGCGCCCATTGGTGCCATTGGATGGTGGTCGTTTTGCCACTTCGGATTTGAACGATCTATACCGTAGGGTGATCATCCGTAACAACCGTCTAAAGCGGTTGATGGAGATCAAAGCCCCTGAGGTAATCTTGCGAAATGAGAAACGTATGCTTCAAGAAGCTGTGGATTCCCTTTTCGACAACACAAGAAAAGCCTCTGCGGTAAAAACAGAATCAAACAGACCATTGAAATCCCTTTCAGATTCCTTGAAAGGTAAACAAGGTCGTTTCCGTCAAAACCTTTTGGGTAAACGTGTGGATTACTCCGCTCGTTCCGTAATTGTTGTTGGTCCGGAATTGAAATTGTACGAATGTGGTCTGCCAAAAGATATGGCGGCCGAGCTGTACAAGCCTTTTGTTATCCGTAAGTTAATAGAAAGAGGTATTGTAAAGACAGTAAAGTCTGCCAAGAAGATCATAGACAAGAAAGAGCCTGTGGTTTGGGATATTCTGGAAAATGTCCTTAAAGGACATCCAGTTCTATTGAACCGGGCCCCCACATTACACCGATTGGGTATCCAAGCGTTCCAGCCCAAACTTATTGAAGGTAAGGCGATTCGTTTGCACCCCTTGGCGTGTACCGCATTCAACGCGGATTTCGATGGGGATCAGATGGCGGTTCACTTGCCATTGGGGCCAGAGGCCATTTTGGAGGCCCAATTGTTGATGTTGGCTTCCCAAAATATCTTGAACCCTGCAAATGGTTCGCCAATTACGGTACCATCACAGGATATGGTTTTGGGATTGTACTATATGACCAAGGAAAGAAGGTCTACCAAAGAAGTTCCTGTAAAAGGGGAAGGCTTGACGTTCTATTCCGCTGAAGAGGTTGAGATTGCCTTTAACGAAAAGAAAGTAGATCTTAATGCAGCAATCAAGGTAAGGACCAAAGACTTCAATGAAAATGGAGAATTGGTCAATCAAATTATTGAAACTACGGTAGGTCGTGTATTGTTCAACTCTGAAGTACCAGAACAAGCAGGATTTATCAACCAAGTATTGAACAAGAAGGCCCTAAGGAACATTATTGGGGATATTCTTGCCGTGACCGATGTACCTACAACGGCCGAATTCTTGGATAAGATAAAATCCATGGGATATGATTTCGCTTTCAAGGGAGGTTTGTCCTTCAGCTTGGGAGATATTATTATTCCAGCGGAAAAACAAGACATGATCAACGAGGCCAACGAGCAGGTTGATGGTATTATGATGAACTATAACATGGGTCTTATCACCAACAATGAGCGATATAACCAGGTTATTGATGTTTGGACTTCCACCAACGCCATGTTGACCGAATTGGCCATGAAGCGAATCCGTGAGGACAAGCAAGGATTCAACTCGGTATATATGATGTTGGATTCCGGTGCGAGGGGTTCCAAAGAGCAGATTCGTCAGTTGACCGGTATGCGTGGATTGATGGCCAAGCCTAAAAAATCTACCGCTGGTGGTGGTGAAATTATTGAAAACCCGATTCTTTCCAACTTTAAGGAAGGTCTATCCATCTTGGAATACTTTATCTCTACCCACGGTGCGCGTAAGGGTCTTGCTGATACCGCTTTGAAAACTGCGGATGCTGGATACTTGACCCGTCGTTTGGTGGATGTTTCCCAAGATGTGATCATCAACATAGAAGATTGTGGTACACTTCGAGGAATTGAAGTGGAAGCATTGAAGAAGAATGAGGAAATCGTGGAAACCCTCGGAGAACGAATCTTGGGTAGGGTTTCTTTACATGATGTATACAACCCATTGACTGAGGAGTTGATCCTTAGAGCAGGCCAAGATATTACTGAAGCTGATGTGAAGAAGGTGGAAGCCGCTCCAATTGAAAAAATTGAAGTACGTTCACCATTGACTTGTGAGGCGCCTCAGGGAATCTGTGCAAAATGCTACGGAAGAAACCTAGCTACCAATAAAATGGTGCAACGTGGTGAGGCCGTTGGTGTGGTTGCAGCACAATCCATTGGAGAGCCAGGTACTCAGTTGACCTTGCGTACGTTCCACGTAGGGGGTATTGCAGGTAACATTTCTGAGGACAACAAATTGGAGTCCAAGTTCGATGGTGTTGCAGAAATCGAAGATTTGAGGGTTGTTGAAGGTGAAAACAGTGAAGGTGAAAAGACCAATATTGTTATCTCCAGGACTACCGAAATCAAGATAATGGATGCCAAGACAGGAATTACCTTGAGTACCAATAACATTCCTTACGGTTCACAATTGTTTGTGAAGGATGGAGAGAAGATTTCCAAGGGAACCGTGATTTGTCAGTGGGATCCTTATAATGGTGTTATTGTGTCCGAGTTTACAGGACAGATTGCCTATGAGAATATTGAGCAAGGGGTTACCTACCAAGTGGAGATTGATGAACAGACCGGTTTCCAAGAAAAAGTAATCTCTGAATCGAGAAACAAAAAGTTGATTCCTACCTTATTGATCAAGGATGGTAAAGGTGAAACCTTGCGTTCTTACAACTTGCCTGTTGGTTCCCACATTATGGTGAACGATGGGGAGAAAATCAAAGAAGGAAAGATTCTGGTCAAGATTCCACGTAAATCTGCTAAAACAGGGGATATTACTGGTGGTCTTCCAAGAGTAACCGAGTTATTCGAAGCAAGAAACCCGTCTAACCCAGCTGTTGTATCTGAAATAGATGGTGTGGTTTCTTTTGGTAAGATCAAAAGAGGTAACCGTGAAATCATCATCGAATCAAAGACAGGTGAGATCAAGAAGTACTTGGTTAAACTTTCCAACCAAATTTTGGTTCAGGAAAATGACTATGTACGTGCCGGTATGCCATTGTCTGATGGATCTATTACTCCAGAAGACATTTTGGCCATCAAAGGACCATCTGCTGTTCAGCAGTATTTAGTGAACGAGGTTCAGGAGGTATACCGTTTACAAGGTGTAAAAATCAACGATAAGCACTTTGAGGTTGTCGTTAGGCAGATGATGCGTAAAGTACAGATCCAGGATTCGGGAGACACTACCTTCTTGGAGAACCAATTGGTACACAAAGATGACTTCATCAACGAAAATGATGAAATCTTTGGTAAGAAAGTGGTAGAGGATGCAGGTGATTCCGAGAGGTTAAAACCAGGTCAGATAGTTACGGCACGTCAATTAAGGGATGAGAACTCTATTCTTCGAAGAGAGGACAAGACCTTGGTTACCGCAAGGGATGCCGTTGCTGCTACTGCGACACCAATTCTTCAGGGAATTACAAGAGCGTCGTTGCAGACCAAATCCTTTATCTCTGCGGCATCGTTCCAGGAAACCACCAAAGTGTTGAATGAAGCTGCCGTTAATGGTAAGGTAGATACTTTGGAAGGATTGAAGGAAAACGTAATTGTTGGACACAAGATTCCTGCCGGTACCGGTATGAGGGATTATGACAGTATCATTGTAGGTTCCAAAGAGGAATATGATGAGATCATGGCCCGAAAAGAGGAATTTAAATTCTAGATAATGAGCAAGCCCTGACCTAACCGTCAGGGTTTTCTTTTTCATTTTTGAAAGAAAGTAAAGTATGGCTGAAAAAAATCAGAACCAAAAGCAGATTAATATTGAACTGGATGAGAAAACGGCAGAGGGAATTTATTCCAACTTGGCCATTATCAATCATTCCGTATCGGAGTTTGTGGTGGACTTTATCAGTATGATGCCAGGGGCTCCTAAGGCTAAAGTGAAGAGCAGAATTGTGCTGACACCCCAACATGCCAAGAAGTTTTTAAAGGCTTTAAACGATAATGTGGCCCGTTTTGAAAAAGCACACGGCCCTATAAAAGATTATGAGCAACCTTCCATTCCATTGAATTTTGGACCTACGGGAGAAGCTTAAAAAAAGGCCCTGATTTAAATCAGGGCCTTTTTTATCATTTCAGCCAGCCTTTATCGATTCCTTTTTTTGAAAAGAAAACTAGGTAAAGCCCAATGATTATAACAATTATGGGCATCCCATAAGTGGAAGTGCCAAATGCTTCTACCGCATTGGAAATAAAAAGCCAATGGATAAACTGTGCCACGGCAGTTATCAATGAAATAATGAAGAAAGGCCGCGCCCATTTTTTTCGGAGCAAAAGCCCGATTGATCCAATAAGCCCGGAAAAGACTGCAATGGCAAATGCAGCAGTTGCCCAAGCTGGTATTCCTTCAAAAACCTCACGTTGTGCCTGGTCCAAAGATTCCAGAATGGCCTGTTGGTTAAAGGCTTGATTGAGATAGTTAAAAACACCCATCAAATTCCACAAAAGTGCGATAGTGCTTACCACCCAGAACCAAACTGGTGGTTTTACGGTTGTTGTCATAATAGTTATTTTTTGGTTGTGGATACAATGTACAAAAATGACAACAAAGAATGGCTAAGACGTTATTTTACAATAAAGTAAGTGTGTCAATTGTTGCTGTGAACTCCACAGCATTTAGCATGTTTTAACGCTTACTGTTTCTATTGTGAAACTACTTTTTGACTTCTAGATTACGTGGATTGGCTGTTATTCAAACTCTGAAGTATAATGTAGTTTTACAGAAGGGTATTTTTGCTGTGTCATCTGAAGTGAAAATGGAGAATCGGCCAAAAAGACAAGTTTTCCACGTTTATCAGTAGCCAAAAACTTCTGTTTTACCCGTTTAAATTCGGCAAATTCCTCATTATTTTTATCCTCAGGTTCTACCCAACAGGCTTTGTACACTGGAAAGTTCTCATAAGTGCATTTGGCGCCATATTCGTGCTCCAATCGGTATTGGATTACCTCATATTGCAGAGCTCCCACCGTACCAATAATCTTTCTGCCATTCATTTCCAAGGTAAATAACTGGGCTACACCCTCATCCATAAGCTGGTCAATTCCTTTATACAACTGCTTGGCCTTCATGGGGTCTGCATTGTTGATATATCTGAAATGCTCTGGTGAAAAGCTTGGGATACCTTTGTAATGTAGCTTTTCGCCACTGGTTAACGTATCTCCGATCTTAAAATTCCCAGTATCATGCAGTCCAACAATATCACCGGGGTATGAAACATCAACGATTTCCTTTTTTTCCGCAAAGAATGCATTAGGGCTGGAAAATTTTAACTTTTTGTCATGACGAACGTGTAAATAAGGTGTATTACGCTCAAAAGTTCCCGAAACTACCTTTATAAATGCCAATCTATCTCGGTGTTTGGGGTCCATATTCGCATGGATTTTAAACACAAAGCCTGAAAAATCCTTCTCATTGGCTTTTACTAAACGTTCCTCGGCCATTTTGGCTCTTGGGGGAGGAGCAATGTCCACAAAACAGTCTAGCAATTCCCGAACCCCAAAATTATTTAGGGCTGAACCAAAGAAAACAGGTTGTAACTCTCCTTTTAGATATGCTTCTTTGTCAAAATCAGGATATACTCCATTTACCAATTCCAGATTGTCACGAAGGTTTTCAGCGGCACTGGCACCTATAATTTTTTCGAGCTCTGGGCTGTTGATATCATCAAAGGCAATAGTCTCTTCAATATTCTTTTTACTGTTGCCGCTAAATAGATTGATGTTTCTCTCGTAAATATTGTAAATACCCTTAAAATCGTACCCCATTCCTATGGGAAAACTAAGGGGAGTAACAGATAGTCCCAATTTTTGTTCCACTTCGTCCAATAGGTCAAAGGCATCTTTTCCCTCCCGATCTAACTTGTTGATAAAGACAATCATGGGAATATTGCGCATCCGGCAAACTTCAACCAATTTTTCGGTCTGTTCCTCTACACCCTTGGCAACATCGATTACTACAATTACACTGTCAACAGCAGTCAAGGTTCTAAAGGTGTCTTCGGCAAAATCCTTGTGTCCTGGTGTATCTAATATGTTGATTTTCTTATTGTTGTAAATAAATGCCAGAACCGAAGTAGCTACTGAGATACCTCGCTGTCGCTCAATCTCCATGAAGTCGCTCGTGGCGGACTTTTTAATTTTATTGCTCTTTACGGCCCCAGCCTCTTGTATTGCACCTCCAAACAAAAGTAATTTTTCCGTCAAGGTGGTTTTTCCCGCATCAGGGTGAGAGATAATACCAAAAGTTCTTCGTCGCGCTATTTCCTTTTCAAAACTCATCAACAAAAATTTGGGCAAAAATAGGGTAATTATAGCTTTTGTCATCAATTTGTTAAAAGATACCCCATTGTTGATATTTTCGGAAAAAAAGGAAGCCGGCCTTGGGTTATGGTAGCAAAAAGTAGAGTAATTTTCGCTCCGCATTGCTCAAGCGTAAAGTTTGAGCTTCGGTTTATTTTGATTTAATGTAAAGTATGAGGTAAATAATGATGATGAATACGCCTTTTATCGAGAAAAATAGGAGGTGAGCGTCAAATACATTAATTATGTGACCGGATTGTGTTTGTATGTGTCGGAATGACCAAAGCACGAAAAAATAAGAAAGCCCCAATTTTCTTACACTTACGAGAACTACATGCCATGGTGATTAGTTGACCAAAACTTATCATTTATGGAAAAAAATACTTTCTTGGATTTTGGGAGAAGGATACTTTATGGTCTATTTCCTGTTCTGGGACTTGCCATATTCCTGATCATGACCTCTTTTGATGGGGCACCCGCATCCACAACCAAATCCTTGGTCGTTGTAGATATGTACACTGACGCAGATGGAGATGGTGTTCCAGATTACATAGATATTGATGACGATAATGACGGAATTTTGGATTCGGTAGAGGATAATAACCTTGATGGCGATAACGACCCCCTGACCAATCCTTATGATAAAGACTCCGATGGTATTCCCAATCATCTGGACATAGATTCAGATGGTGATGGTATTTTGGATAACATTGAGGGGCAGTCATCCTCAAATTATATAGCACCGTCGGGAATAGATGCCAACAATAATGGTTTGGATGATGCTTATGAAAATGATGGTAAGCTGGGAATCGAACCCATAAATACGGATAGATATAATGGGGGAAATGGGTTTTTGCCAGATTATCTGGATGTGGATTCTGACATCGATGGCATTAGGGACAATGTAGAGGCTCAGTCGTTTAAAGACTATGTTGGGCCCTCTGGAACGGATTCAAATGCAAATGGATTGGACGATGCATATGAAGGGGCATACGGATTTGGGATTATCCCTTTGGATTCAGATGAAGATGGCATACCGGACTACAGGGATTTCGATTCAGATAATGATGGAATAAAAGATAAGGTGGAAGCACAAACATCAGAAGGGTACATTCCACCATCTGATGACAAAAACTGCAATGATATTGATGATGCCTATGAAGATGGATTAAATCCTATTGATACGGATTCCGATTCCATTCCTGATTATAGGGATATCGATAGTGATAATGATGGCATATTGGACAATGTTGAAAGCCAGACAATCCAAGATTATGTGGCGCCAAGCGGAATCGATGATAATGGAGACGGAATGGATGATGTATATGGTCTTGGAGGCATTGATCCCATCAATTCTGATGCAGATTCACTGCCAGATTTTAGAGATATCGATAGTGACGATGACGGGATTCCAGACAACGTTGAGGCGCAGAGCACTGCAGGCTATATTCTCCCGAACAACGACGACGCTGCAACCTACGAGTCGAACGACGGTTTGAACAGCGCCTACCTTGGTGGCTTAGACCCGGAGGACACCGATGGTGACGGCACGCCGGACTACCTTGACGAAGACAGTGATGACGATTTGGTGGCGGACAACAACGAAGGTAACGACTTCAACTATGACGGTATCCCGGACTGGACATACACAGGGACGGATACGGACAACGACGGTCTTGACGACGGCTACGAGGGCAGCGATGTCAACGACGGTTATGACGTGAACGACGAGATAGAGGACCCTGCAACGGACCTTCCCGACACAGATGGTACTGAAGATGTAAACTACCGAGATATTGATGATGATGGCGACGGGATCGACACCCCTGACGAGGACGCAAATGAGGACGGTGACCCTACAAATGATGATACTGATGAAGATGGCACCCCGGACTACCTTGACCCCGACAGTGGCGGAGGTGATGATACGGATGGTGATGGAGTCACTGATGATGATGAAGAGGAAGACGGAACGGATCCTAGCGATGCCTGTGATTTTATATTGGCCAACCAGACCGTGGAACCTTCGTCTGAATGGAAGACATCGGATTGTGATGGAGACGGTGTGACCAACGAGGACGAGAAAGAAGATGGCACGGATCCCTTGGATCCCTGTGATTATAACCCTGATCATGTCACCTTGCCGCAGAGTGGGGATTATTTGACCGCTGACTGCGACGGTGATGGAGTGACGAACGAAGATGAAGAGGAAGACGGAACAGATCCGAACGATGCCTGTGATTTTGTATTGGATAGCCAGACCCTGGACCCAAGCTCTACATGGAATACTTCTGATTGTGATGGTGATGGAGTGACAAATGAGGATGAGAAGGAAGATGGTACCGACCCATTGGATCCCTGCGACTACAATCCTGACCATGTGACCTTGCCACAGAGTGGGGATTATTTGACCGCTGACTGCGACGGTGATGGAGTGACGAACGAAGATGAAGAGGAAGACGGAACAGATCCGAACGATGCATGTGACTTTGTACTGGATAGCCAGACCGTGGACCCAAGCTCTACATGGAATACTGCTGATTGCGATGGTGATGGGGTTACCAATGAAGACGAGATAGAAGATGGTACTGATCCATTGGACCCTTGTGATTATAATCCAGAGAGTATCACGTTGGAGCCATCTCCAGAGTGGAAAGAACTGGATTGTGATGGAGACGGAAATCCAAATGGTACGGATCCCAATCCTTTGGAAGCTTCAGCAGCTGATGATTCTGGATCAACCCCAGCCTTGACGGAAGTGGCCATAAATATTTTGGAGAATGATGATTATCTCCCTAACAATAATGAAAATAATGTGGGTGTTACCAGTTTGTCGAGAATTGGAGGGACTGCGGCCGGTGTTGTTTCCTTTGATCCAGAAACTGGGTTTATGACCTATACCCCTACGGAATTGGAATCCAATTCTACGGTTACGGTTGTGTATCAAGTATGTAATGTCTTGCCGGACCCAAATGTTTGTGCTACAGCTACGGTTACCATTGAAGTGGGGGCCAACACCATTGATGCTGTGGATGATTCATATACCGGAAATGGGGACATTGCTGACAGTGATGTGCTTTCCAACGATACATTGAACGGGGAGCCCGCTACTTTGTTGAATGTGATTTTGACCTCTACCTCTACGGACGAGCTTACCATCAATCCCGATGGAAGCGTGAGTGTGAACCCTGGTACAGCCGAGGGCACGTACACTATAACGTACACGATATGTGAAATCGCCAATGTGGACAATTGCGATACGGCCACGGTCACCGTGGAGGTCGCGGACGGCATGGCCAATGCCATTGATGCCGTGGATGATTCCTATACTGGAAATGGAGACATTGCTGACAGTGATGTACTTTCCAACGATACATTGAATGGAGAGGCAGTTACTTTGGCCGATGTTATTTTGACCTCGACCCCAACGGACGAGCTTACCATCAATCCTGATGGAAGCGTGAGTGTGAACCCTGGTACAGCCGAGGGTATATATTCCATCACCTATACCATCTGTGAAATCGATAATGTGGAAAATTGCGATACGGCCACGGTCACCGTGGAGGTAACCGAGGGTATGGCCAACGTCATCGATGCCGTGGATGATTTTTATAATGAAGAAGCAGGAGGCGGTGTTATTCCAAATGCCAATGTGTTGTTGAATGACAGACTTGATGGGGAGGAAGTTAACTTGGTCGATGTCATTTTGACTTCAGATCCAACAAACTCACTCATGATCAATGACGATGGAACAATTACTGTTGCTTCAGAAATTACGGCTGGGGAGTATACCATAGAGTATACCATTTGCGAGGCAGGCAACCCTGAAAATTGTGATACGGCAACGGTTACCGTGATCATAGAGGAGATAGAAGTAAACCAGATGGTGACTCCAAATGGGGATTTAAAGAATGATTTCCTATTTATCCGTGGGGTGAGCAAGATAAAATCCAGCACATTACAGATTTTTAATAGATGGGGTGTGGCCGTTTATGAGGGCAAAAACTATGACAATGTGAGGAATGTTTTTGACGGTCGTTCCAGAGGAAGGTCCTCATTGAGTGTGAACGACTATCTTCCGGCCGGGGTATATTTTTATATCTTTAATTATGAAACCGAAAAAGGAAGTTTCACGGACACCGATTACATTTATATAAGCAGGTAACAATAGTTAGAATGATAAAAAAACATTTTTTAGTTCCGTTTGCTGTATTGGGAATGATGTCCATGGGGCTTTTTGCCCAACAAGACGCGCAATATACGCAATACATGTTCAATACTTTGAGCGTAAACCCTGCTTACGCCGGGTCTCGAGGCCAATTGAGTTTTGCCGGATTGTACCGTTCCCAATGGGTAGGGTTGGATGGTGCCCCAGAAACGTTCACCTTAAACCTTCATTCACCCATCCGAAACAGTAGGTTGGGTTATGGAGTTTCCATTGTTAATGACAATATTGGGGATGGAGTGGTTCAAGAAACTTACTTGGATGCCGTCGTTTCATATACCATCCAATTCGCAAGGGATGCTAAATTGTCATTTGGGTTGAAAGCAGGAGGAAATATGCTCAGCTTGGATTTCAACGGACTTCGAAATTTTGATCAAGAAGTGGTCAGTCAAGACAACATCGATAACAAGTTCAATCCTAATTTTGGACTGGGAATTTATTATCATACTGACAAATTCTATGTTGGGGCTTCAGCACCAAATATTTTGGAAAGCGAGTATTTCGACAATAATAATGATGATGGCTCGGTGAACTTTTTGTCGGCCGAGCGTATCAATTTTTATTTGATTACAGGGTATGTTTTTGATATTGGGGCCGATTTGAAATTTAAACCGGCTCTTTTGACAAAAGCTGTTGGAGGGGCACCTTTGCAAGTTGACCTATCGGCAAATTTCCTGTATGCAGACAAGTTCAGTTTTGGCGCCGCATACAGATTGGATGCTGCGGTAAGTGCCTTGGCAGGATTTCAGATTACGGACCAGATAATGATAGGTCTGGCCTATGACAGGGAAGTAACCGAATTGGGAGGGACCCAATTCAACGACGGCTCTTTTGAGATATTCCTCAGATTGGAGTTGCTTAAATCGTTTCAAAGAACGGTATCACCAAGATTCTTTTAATACAGGTTAGGATGCTAAAAAGAATACCCATACTCCTTCTCATGTTTTTTGGATGCATAGCGAACATGCTGGCACAGGATAGCATTCCAGATAAGCAGCAAGCCAAAAGAAAAGCAAAGGCAGACCAACGTTATGAAGAATATTCCTTTAGTCCGGCCATCGACATTTACAAGAAGGTATTGGACAAAGGATACGTGTCGTCAGATTTGCTGAAACGCCTTGGAAATGCCTACTATTTCAATGCGAAGTACCAAGAGGCAGCCAATATCTATAAGAAACTGGAAGAATCCTATCCAGATGAAATGGGAGTGGACTTCATTTTTAGATATGCCCAAAGCTTGAAATCGTTGGGGAATTACGATGAAGCTGGCCAATTGATGGAAAAGTTCAAGACGATGACCGCGGTTGATGTTGATTTTGATGAAGACTATCTGGCCAAAATAGAGGAAAACTCAGGAAGATATGGTGTAAAGCCCTTCGAATATAATAGTAAGTATTCAGATTTTGCCGCATCCTTTTATGAGAAAGGTCTCATTTTTGCTTCGGATAGGGACACGGGAAATTTGGCCCGCTATAGGCATACATGGAACTCAAAAGACTTTCTGGACCTATATAAGGTCGATGCTGATAGTGCTTCCAATGGAAGAGCCATAAAACTGGAGGGAGATGTGAATACCCGACTACATGAATCAACTTCGGTAGTAACCAAGGATGGAACCACCATGTACTTTACCCGAAACAATTTTTTGGATGGAAAAAAGAAAAAAGATGAGGAGGGTATCATCCGTTTAAAGATCTATAGCGCAGAACGGGTCAATGGAGTTTGGACAAACATCACGGAGCTCCCTTTCAACAATGATTCCTATTCGGTGGCACACCCTGTCTTGAGTCCAGATGAGAAGAGGTTGTATTTTGTTTCTGATATGACCGGAAGTGCAGGGGAATCGGATATATTCATGACAGAAATTATTGGAGACGGAACCTATGGGCCAATCATAAATTTAGGGAAGAACATTAATACCATAGGGCGTGAGACCTTTCCGTTTATCACTAAAGATGGTGTATTATATTTTTCATCGGACGGCCATCAAGGTTTGGGTGGTTTGGATGTCTTTGCCACCAAAATTGCCTTCAATGATTACGATCAACCTGTTGTTAACGTAGGTAGGCCCATCAATGGACCTCTAGATGACTTTTCCTTTATTTTCGATTCAGAGAGCAAGAAGGGCTACTTTTCCTCAAATAGAGAAGGTGGAATGGGAGAAGATGATATTTACGAGTTTGTTGAAAATGACCCTTTGGTGCTCGATTGCATACAAGAAGTTTCGGGAACGGTTAGAGACCGGATATCCAATGAAGTGTTGGCAGGAGCCACAGTTATGGTCATTGATGAGGAAAATAAAGAAATTTCTTCAACAATTACAGATTCCAAAGGCAATTATGTTTTGCAGTTGGATTGCTCCAAGGGTAATTTTGTACGGGCATCACGAGATGGGTATGTTCCTGCAGAGGAGTACCTGAATAAGTCCGATGGCAAACCAAGAATTATAGATTTTTATTTGGAACGCGATGTCGTGACCGGTGGGTTTGGCGATGATTTGGCCAAACTACTCCAGCTGAGTACCATTTATTTTGATTTGAACAAATACAACATCCGTCCAGATGCCGAAATCGAAATCCAAAAGGTAATTGTAGCCATGGAAAAGTACCCAAGCTTAAAAATTAAGGTGAACTCACACACCGATAGCCGTGGAAACGACGCATATAACCTCTGGTTATCGCAGAAAAGAGCGGAGTCTACAATAAATTATATGATTTCCAAAGGGATTGCTGCCGACAGACTACAAAGCGAAGGATTTGGAGAATCAAGATTGGTCAACGAATGTGCTAATGGAGTACCATGCTCCAGCGAGCAACACCAGCTAAACAGAAGGTCCGAATTCATCATATTTGACTGATTCTACCACTGAATAAGAATAAAAAGCACCTCTTGAAATTTCAAGAGGTGCTTTTTGTTTGGAGTAACCTGATTTTACAATCTTCCCTCGAGAAAATTATTACCTCAAATACATCATTTAAACACATAAAAAGGTTTAAAAAATAAAGTGAAGGATATTTCTTACGATTAGATTCATAAAATGGTCTTCAATTTTTGAAGCATTCTTAACCGTTGATATTGCTGGATTTATCGATAAACGGTCCTAAGAAACAAGGAGGTATTCGGACAATCACCTCAAAAATTCAAGACTATACCGTAAGATTCAGGGCATACACAACAAATATTTTCCCCCCCTATAAGTAAAGGTAATTTTGTAGCATGTATTAAAATGCCAAGTGTTGATTCTTGCAACCAACACGAAAACTAAGCTAGTAAAATTGCAAAAAAAAATACAATTACAGAACCCTCAACTAATAATAACCCCATGAAAAAGAGCATATTAGTTTTAATCCTGCTACTTTCTACAGGAATTGCCTTTTCTCAAACCACAGTAACCCTGCAAGACCAGTGCAATTGTGAAGTTCTAAAAGGAACCGATGTGTCAAGCCCAGGAGCGATAGTTCCAAGCGGCGCCGACACTGGAGACATTTATGTCAATACCAATACTGGAACCATTTACTTTTGGGATGGTGATACTTGGGAACTAACTTCTTCAGATGACCAACAGCTTACAGGTTTCACGTTTAACGATGCAACCAATACTTTAACATTGACATTGGAGAATGGGGGTAGTGTCAATGTTGATTTAAGTAGTTTAAGCGATAGCCTTACCGATACCAATACGACGATTACTTCTTTTGGAATTGATGGGACCAATACCAATTTGGTTATTACAGATTCTGATACGAACACATATGCCGTATCACTAGCGGATATTGCGGCCTTGATTGATACAGATAACCAGACCTTGTCGGAGGTACTCTCCGAGGGCAACAGCGCGGGCACATCCATAACGAACGTTACTGACCCGACCAATGCGCAGGACGCCGCCACGAAGAACTATGTGGACACACAGATCACGGCCAACGCGGCCGATGGCTCGGAGACGATCGTCAACGCCGGTACGGACATCAGTGTGAGCGGCACAGGCACCACTGGCGACCCCTATATCGTGAACAGCACCTTCACGGAGGTGGACGGCAGCGTGACCAACGAGATACAAAATTTGGCCAGCGTGCTCGGCGAGGGCAACAGCGCGGGCACATCCATTACGAACGTTACTGACCCGACCAACGCGCAGGACGCCGCCACGAAGAACTACGTGGACACGCAGATCACGGCCAACGCGGCCGATGGCTCGGAGACCATCGTGAACGCCGGTACGGACATCAGTGTCAGCGGCACAGGCACCACCGGCGACCCCTATATCGTGAACAGCACCTTCACCGAGGTGGACGGCAGCATCACCAACGAGATACAAAATTTGGCCAGCGTGCTCTCCGAGGGCAACAGCGCGGGCACATCCATAACGAACGTTACTGACCCGACCAACGCGCAGGACGCCGCCACGAAGAACTATGTGGACACACAGATCACGGCCAACGCGGCCGATGGCTCGGAGACGATCGTCAACGCCGGCACGGACATCAGCGTGAGCGGCACAGGTACCACTGGCGACCCCTATATCGTGAACAGCACCTTCACTGAGGTCGATGGAAGCGTGACCAATGAGGTGAACACCCGCTTCGAGGTAAGTGGGGCGAACCTAGAGATAGAGGACAGCAACGGTACGTTACAGGTACCTTTGGCCAACTTGGGCAGCGACGACCAGACCTTGTCGGAGGTGCTCTCCGAGGGCAACAGCGCGGGCACTTCCATCACCAATGTGACGGACCCGACCAATGCCCAGGACGCCGCCACGAAGAACTACGTGGACACGCAGATCACGGCCAACGCGGCCGATGGCTCGGAGACCATCGTGAACGCCGGTACGGACATCAGTGTGAGCGGCACAGGCACCACCGGCGACCCCTATATCGTGAACAGCACCTTCACGGAGGTGGACGGAAGCATCACCAACGAGATACAAAATTTGGCGAGCGTGCTGGGAGAGGGCAACAGCGCGGGCACATCCATTACGAACGTTACTGACCCGACCAATGC
>NZ_SNTZ01000029.1 GCF_004916895.1 Flagellimonas alvinocaridis | reverse complement strand
GTCGGGTCCGTCACATTGGTGATCGAGGTACCCGCGCTGTTGCCCTCTCCCAGCACGCTCGCCAAATTTTGTATCTCGTTGGTGATGCTGCCGTCCACTTCGGTGAAGGTGCTGTTCACGATATAGGGGTCGCCRGTGGTGCCTGTGCCGCTCACACTGATGTCCGTACCGGCGTTGACTATGGTCTCAGATCCATCGGCCGCGTTGGCCGTGATCTGTGTGTCAACATAGTTCTTCGTGGCSGCGTCCTGCGCGTTGGTCGGGTCCGTCACGTTCGTTATGGATGTGCCCGCGCTGTTGCCCTCGGAAAGCACTTCCGATAAGGTCTGGTCGTCCGTATCCACAGTATGGCTCAAATCAGATATCTGACTTTCAGTAATTGTTATGTTAGCTTCATTGATATCAATGTCAATCTCATCATTAGCAACATCATCCGTTATCGTAATTTTATTAGACCCCGCATTAATATTTTTAAATTCAAGATCAGCACCGGTCTTCCTCGCAAATGTTCCAACTCCTCCAGTTCCAACATTTGAAGCTGTATTTGTTTGACCAGAAGTCGCTGCAAAAGCATCAACTTCTGCTTTTAGTTCTTCTATTACATTCTGAACGTTCCCAGAAGTCAATGTTGTTGTACTTGGGTCATATGGGATGTCAATAGCTTCTTGTGACTCCACAAAGGTGCTGTTCACGATATAGGGGTCGCCTGTGGTGCCTGTGCCGCTCACACTGATGTCCGTACCGGCGTTGACAATGGTCTCCGAACCATCGGCCGCGTTGGCCGTGATCTGCGTGTCAACATAGTTCTTCGTGGCCGCGTCCTGCGCATTGGTCGGGTCCGTAACGTTCGTTATGGATGTGCCCGCGCTGTTGCCCTCGGAGAGTACCTCCGATAAGGTCTGGTCGTCACTGCCTATGTCTGCCAAGGGTACCTGAAGGGTACCGTTGCTGTCCTCTATCTCTAGGTTCGCCCCACTTACCTCGAAGCGGGTATTGATCTCATTGGTCACGCTGCCGTCCACTTCGGTGAAGGTGCTGTTCACGATATAGGGGTCGCCAGTGGTGCCTGTGCCGCTCACACTGATGTCCGTGCCGGCGTTCACGATGGTCTCCGAGCCATCGGCCGCGTTGGCCGTGATCTGTGTGTCCACGTAGTTCTTCGTGGCCGCATCCTGGGCATTGGTCGGGTCCGTCACATTGGTGATCGAGGTCCCCGCGCTGTTGCCCTCGGAGAGCACCTCCGACAAGGTCTGGTCGTCGCTGCCCAAGTTGGCCAAAGGTACCTGTAGTGTACCGTTGCTGTCCTCTATCTCTAGGTTCGCCCCACTCACCTCGAAGCGGGTATTGATCTCATTGGTCACGCTGCCGTCCACTTCGGTGAAGGTGCTGTTCACCACATAGGGGTCGCCAGTGGTACCTGTGCCGCTCACACTGATGTCCGTGCCGGCGTTCACGATGGTCTCCGAGCCATCGGCCGTGTTGGCCGTGATCTGTGTGTCCACGTAGTTCTTCGTGGCGGCGTCCTGCGCGTTCGTCGGGTCCGTCACATTGGTGATCGAGGTACCCGCGCTGTTGCCCTCTCCCAGCACGCTCGCCAAATTTTGTATCTCGTTGGTGATGCTGCCGTCCACTTCGGTGAAGGTGCTGTTCACGATATAGGGGTCGCCGGT
>NZ_SNTZ01000028.1 GCF_004916895.1 Flagellimonas alvinocaridis | reverse complement strand
AAGAAGTTCATATACATATTGTAACGACAGCGTAAAGAGAATTAAGAACCATTTTGATGCGGGGACTCTGGTTTCCGGGTGTCGGACAGACATTCAAGGAAATACAATGAAGAGTTTGATCCTGGCTCAGGATGAACGCTAGCGGCAGGCCTAACACATGCAAGTCGAGGGGCAGCGGGGAAAAGCTTGCTTTTCCGCCGGCGACCGGCGCACGGGTGCGGAACGCGTATGGAACCTGCCCCTGTCAGGGGAATAGCCCAGGGAAACTTGGATTAATGCCCCATGGTACCGCGATATCGCATGATATTGTGGTTAAAGATTTATCGGACAGGGATGGCCATGCGTACCATTAGCTTGATGGTGGGGTAACGGCCCACCATGGCAACGATGGTTAGGGGCCCTGAGAGGGGGATCCCCCACACTGGTACTGAGACACGGACCAGACTCCTACGGGAGGCAGCAGTGAGGAATATTGGACAATGGTCGGGAGACTGATCCAGCCATGCCGCGTGCAGGATGACTGCCCTATGGGTTGTAAACTGCTTTTATACGGGAAGAAACGCACCTACGTGTAGGTGTCTGACGGTACCGTAAGAATAAGGACCGGCTAACTCCGTGCCAGCAGCCGCGGTAATACGGAGGGTCCGAGCGTTATCCGGAATCATTGGGTTTAAAGGGTCCGTAGGCGGGCCGTTAAGTCAGGGGTGAAAGTCTGCGGCTCAACCGTAGAATTGCCTTTGATACTGGCGGTCTTGAGTCATGGTGGGGTTGCCGGAACATGTGGTGTAGCGGTGAAATGCATAGATATCACATAGAACACCGATCGCGAAGGCAGGTGACCAACCATGTACTGACGCTGATGGACGAAAGCGTGGGTAGCGAACGGGATTAGATACCCCGGTAGTCCACGCCGTAAACGATGGATACTAGCTGTGGGGACTTCGGTCTCCGTGGCCAAGCGAAAGTGATAAGTATCCCACCTGGGGAGTACGTTCGCAAGAATGAAACTCAAAGGAATTGACGGGGGCCCGCACAAGCGGTGGAGCATGTGGTTTAATTCGATGATACGCGAGGAACCTTACCAGGGCTTAAATGCAGGCTGCATGGGGTAGAGATACCCCTTTCTTCGGACTGCCTGCAAGGTGCTGCATGGTTGTCGTCAGCTCGTGCCGTGAGGTGTCAGGTTAAGTCCTATAACGAGCGCAACCCCTACCGTTAGTTGCCAGCATGTCAAGATGGGGACTCTAACGGGACTGCCGGTGCAAACCGTGAGGAAGGTGGGGACGACGTCAAATCATCACGGCCCTTACGTCCTGGGCCACACACGTGCTACAATGGCCGGTACAGAGGGAAGCCACCCCGCAAGGGGGCGCGGATCTATAAAACCGGTCACAGTTCGGATCGGGGTCTGCAACTCGACCCCGTGAAGCTGGAATCGCTAGTAATCGGATATCAGCCATGATCCGGTGAATACGTTCCCGGGCCTTGTACACACCGCCCGTCAAGCCATGGAAGCCGGGAGTGCCTGAAGTCCGTCACCGCGAGGAGCGGCCTAGGGCAAAATCGGTAACTAGGGCTAAGTCGTAACAAGGTAGCCGTACCGGAAGGTGCGGCTGGAACACCTCCTTTCTAGAGAAAGAGATGCCCGGAAGTCACGGGTCCCGCACGAGGTGGTCCTAAAGATCTTTGTGCTGTCGTTTATGATATGTTTTTTGTGATATAGGCAATTTTGGCCAAGACAGTCTCATAGCTCAGCTGGTTAGAGCGCTACACTGATAATGTAGAGGTCGGCAGTTCGAGTCTGCCTGAGACTAC
>NZ_SNTZ01000027.1 GCF_004916895.1 Flagellimonas alvinocaridis | reverse complement strand
TTTGGATTGGACAAAAAGATATTGGAAAACCGTAAATTGATAAAGAGAAGAACGATGCTCAAAAGAAGAAAAGAGCACCAAATTCAAAAGTTGAAACTATGACTTAACTTTGGACTGGGCCAGTTCAGATTCGTTTGAAGACGTACACAACAAATAGAACAATTTAAACAACAGTTGAATTAGAAAAAGAATAACAATGATAACCTTAGAAAAATTAGAACAGAAAGATTGTTACCTATTTAAAATTACAGAGAACATAGATGAAAAATCTGCCGAAGATTTTATCGATTTTTTAGTTGAGAAAGCAGAGAAAGATGAAAAAATTAAACTCATAGGTTTTATAGAAAGTTTTCTTGGCTTTGAAAGTTTTAAAGCATTTAGAAACACAATGAATTTAAAGCTAAAAGCCATAAAAGTGATTGAAAAATATGCCATAGTAAGCGACAAGGATTGGATAGAAAATTTGGTGCCATTAGCAGATTTTCTGTCGCCCAATTTACCAATGAAACAATTTGATATAGACGAATACAACGAAGCTGTAGAATGGCTTGCAAAAGATAATTAATCATAAGAATCAAAAAACTGGATGAACAAATCAATTATAGTATCAATACTGCTTTTAAGTTTCAATCTTACTAAAGCACAAGAACAGCGAATAGACTCATTAAAGCAAAAATCAATCACAGGAATCAAGGAAAAGTTTCCCAGAACCCGAATCTTAAATTTTGAATATGGTCAAAGTCTATCAAGGAACTTTGATTCAGAATTATTTGGGGAAGCCTTTCAGGATGGCGAGATTAAAGCGCAACAGACCTTTACGGCATCTGCCAATGTTCCGTTATATAGAACCAGAAAATGGTCATTGACAGGCTCGCTCAATTACCAGTTTAATGAGTTTGAATTTGACAATATCGATAATACAGGCGTTACGGTTTTTGAACAAAATGGTATAGTGAACTTTCATAATTTTTCGACCGCATTGAGTTCTACATATTTTTCAACGCTATTTAAAAAACCGGTTATCTACAATGCGTCTTTAATTGTAGATGGCAACGATAACGGGTTTGAACGTGTCAAAGGGCTGGTTGGGTTATCCTTTATAATGAAGAGGACAGAGCGAACGACAATAACTTTAGGTGCTATTGTTTTTGTTGACCCAACATCACAATTGCCATTCTTCCCAACATTCACATACAATCACAGGTTTAAAAACTCAAAATGGGAACTTGATTTTATATTGCCCCAGCGTCTATTGTTAAGAAGGTTTGTGGGCGAGAACGGTCGTTTTTCGATTGGAAGTTCTTTTGGCTCAACAGGATTCTATGTTAATGTGGATAACCCCGATTTTGCTGAAGTTTTTGAATACAGTCAGTTAGAAATAAAATCTGGAATAATTTATGAGCATCGGTTTAGTGATTATTTGATTGGTACTTTCCAAGGTGGATTACAGAATTTCATCAGCAATCGTTTGACCGAAAAGGCGCAACCTACACAAGACTTTATATATGAGAACAATCAAGAAGCAACAGGCTATTTTCAAGTAGGCATTTCGATTGACCCTTTTGCTAAGAAAAAGAAATAAAAACAGGCTACGCTATTGAGCAATTTGTTTGCCTAGTGTTTGGTTTAAACTTGATAGCGTACTTTCGGTATTTATAATTTGATGCAAACCAAAAACTTAAGAATAGATTCCTGGAATATATGTTTTGGGTGTAAGAAAAGGAATGGCGTAACTAGCTTGTATGGTTTCATTAAAGCAATAATCCTTAAAATCTGTTATTTCAAAAAAATCATTTCGAGTTGGCTGGGAATTTAAAGTGTAGACTGTAAATCTTCAACTAAAAGTGGACTGAACTTGGTCTAAAGATAAGTGATGGTTTTGTTATCTTCAAGGCTAGCCTTGAAGATGGATTCATTAACCATTTAAAACACTTAAAATGACAAAGAAGAAGAACACGGAATCAATCGTA
>NZ_SNTZ01000025.1 GCF_004916895.1 Flagellimonas alvinocaridis | reverse complement strand
TACCACCCTCGCCGGGTTAAAGTGACCATAGCTGGCCGGACGAAAGTGACCCACCCGCGCCGGGCCAAAGTGGACCACCTTTAGATTAGATCTATCTGTAAAAAGTCTAAGTGCTTTTTTTGTTAAAAAGCACCATGGCGAACAAGCAGATAGACATGMGGAAAATAAAACTGATTTACAAACTGTACACCTCCGGCACTAGCAAACGGAGGATAAGCCAGCAATTGGGCATATCCCGTGTCACAATCAGGAAGTACATCGAATTCTTCAAGCGCTACCGTTTTACGGCCTACGAGGTGGAGAAGATGACCTTGGAGGAACTCCACAACCTTTTYAAGGACGGGCAAAAGCGCAAGAGCCAACGGTTGCTGACCTTAMGGCAGTACTTYCCCTATTTTGACAAAGAGCTCCGCAAGACCGGGGTGACCAGGCAATTGTTGTGGGAGGAATATTATGCCAAGCACCCCGATGGCTTCAAGCTCTCACAGTTCAAGTATTGGTACGCCGAATGGCGCAAGGAAACCTCTCCGGTAATGCACATGGAGCACAAGGCCGGCGACAAGCTCTTTATAGACTTCACGGGAAAGAAACTCCATATCGTTGACAGGGAGACCGGTGAACTGAAGGAACTGGAGGTGTTCGTGTGTATACTCGGCAGCAGCCAATACACTTATGTAGAGGCCTGTGCAAGCCAAAAACTGGAGGACTTCATCCGCTGCACCGARAACGCACTRTGGTTCTACGGCGGCGTACCAAAGGCCCTGGTGCCCGACAACCTTAAGTCGGCGGTCACCAAGAGCAGCCGTTACGAGCCCAAGGTCAACGAGGTSTTCGCCGACTTTGCCGAACACTACGAAACGGCGGTACTGCCCACACGTACCTATAGGCCAAGGGACAAGGCCATAGTGGAGAACGCCGTGAAGATAATCTACACCAGGGTGTTCGCCCCTTTACGGAACCAGGTCTTCCAYRGCATGRCCGATATCAACATSGCGATAAGGGAACTGTTGGAAAAACACAACGCAATGYCGTTCAGGGGAAGGGAATATTCCAGGCGTTCGCTTTTYATGGAAATCGAGAAGGGAGAACTGATGCCCCTGCCCGAGAAACGCTATGAGGTAAAACGATATGCCCAGGCCACCGTRCACAAGAACAGCCATATCTATTTTGGGAAGGACAAGCATTATTACAGCGTGCCCTACAGACATATAGGCAAACAGGTCAAGCTGGTCTATACCGACAACATCGTCGAGATCTACCATAAGCACGAAAGGTTCGCCGTACATACAAGGRRCAGGAAAAAATACGGCTATACCACCTTGGCCGACCATATGCCATCGCACCATCGTTTCGTAAGCGAGTGGAGCAGCGAAAGGTTCATCGATTGGGCGGGCAATATCGGCGGACACTGTAAAGGGTACATCATTGCCATCCTRGAGAAGAAGCAACACCCGGAACAATCCTACAAATCCTGTCTGGGGGTACTCCACCTTGCCAAAAARTATGGMAGRGAMCGTCTTGAGAATGCGTGCAAACGTGCCTCGGAATATGGTGCGTACAACTACAATATGGTCGAGCGCATCCTGAAAAAGGGATGGGACCAGATCGATGAASGTATSGACGGGGATATGGAAATGCCCGARCACAACAACATAAGAGGGGGGAAATACTACGAATAGGAACAATACTTAAAAACAGGACATATGAACGAAAAAACAATGCAATTGATGAAAGAAATGAGGCTCTATGGAATGCACAGGGCCTTTGCAACAACAATGGAAACCGGAGGTGCCGATACCGACTATACCAATGACGAACTCATTGCCTATCTCGTCCAGAACGARTGGGACGACCGCCATAACCGTAGGATAGAGCGATTGACCAAGTCCGCAAGGTTCAGGTATACGGCCGTCATGGARGCCATCGACTACCGACCGTCGCGCCAACTGGACAAGAACCTGGTCCGGCGGCTCGGTTCCTGCGGGTTCATCCAAAAAARGGAGAACATACTTATTACCGGTAGTACCGGCGTGGGCAAAAGTTACCTGGCATCGGCCATCGGCCACCAGGCCTGTTCCATGGGATCAAAAACAATGTACTTCAATACCGCAAAGCTCTTTACCCTGCTCAAGACATCAAAGGCCGACGGTTCCTATCCAAAGCAGATAAGCAAACTTGAAAAACAGGACCTGCTCATCTTGGATGACTTCGGCCTTAAGCCATTGGACAACATCAATAGGCATGCACTTATGGAGATCATCGAGGACAGGCACGGCAAAAAATCCACTATAATAGCATCACAATTGCCCGTATCAAAGTGGCACGACATTATCGGGGAGAGAACACTGGCCGATGCCATCCTCGACCGTTTGGTGCATACAGCTCACAGAATAGATATAAAAGGAGAATCGATGAGAAGAAAATTAAAAAATAAAAACTAAGTTTAACCCAAGGATAGATCAAATCTGGGCAGTTCGTTTGCTATGGTCAGTTTTATCCGGCGAAGGTGGGTCAGTTTACCCGGCTTATCCA
>NZ_SNTZ01000024.1 GCF_004916895.1 Flagellimonas alvinocaridis | reverse complement strand
ATGACATATTATGGGACGGACCTTTGGCAAGGCCCAAAAAAGAGTCAACGAAGCATTGTTGTTACAAGGAAGCCCCGAGAGGGCGGCGCAAGCTTACGGGCAATTAGTACCGCTCGGCTGCATGCATCGCTGCACTTCCACCTACGGCCTATCGACGTGGTCATCTCCCACGGCCCTTTAAAGAGATCTCATCTTGTGGCGGGTTTCGCGCTTATATGCCTTCAGCGCTTATCCCATCCCGACTTAGCTACCCGGCGATGCCCCTGGCGGGACAACCGGCGCACCAGCGGTCGGTCCAGTTCGGTCCTCTCGTACTAGAACCAGATCCACTCAAATCTCTCACGCCCGCAGTAGATAGAGACCGAACTGTCTCACGACGTTCTGAACCCAGCTCGCGTGCCACTTTAATGGGCGAACAGCCCAACCCTTGGGACCTTCTCCAGCCCCAGGATGTGACGAGCCGACATCGAGGTGCCAAACCCCCCCGTCGATGTGAGCTCTTGGGGGAGATCAGCCTGTTATCCCCGGCGTACCTTTTATCCTTTGAGCGATGGCCCTTCCATGCGGAACCACCGGATCACTATGCCCTACTTTCGTACCTGTTCGACCTGTATGTCTCACAGTCAAGCGCCCTTGTGCCATTGCACTCTACACACGATTGCCAACCGTATTGAGGGCACCTTTGGAAGCCTCCGTTACTCTTTTGGAGGCGACCACCCCAGTCAAACTACCCACCACGCACTGTTCCTCGTTAGAGGTTAGGCCCCGGACAAACGAAGGCTGGTATTTCAACAACGGATCCACACTGCCTGGCGACAGCGCTTCAAATCCTCCCAGCTATCCTACACATCCCTTGCCCAGGGTCAATACGAAGCTATAGTAAAGGTGCACGGGGTCTTTTCGTCCCACTGCGGGTAACCGGCATCTTCACCGATACTACAATTTCACCGAGATCATGGTCGAGACAGTGTCCAGATCGTTGCACCATTCGTGCAGGTCGGAACTTACCCGACAAGGAATTTCGCTACCTTAGGACCGTTATAGTTACGGCCGCCGTTTACCGGGGCTTCAGTTCAACGCTTCACCCGAAGGCTGACGTCTCCCTTTAACCTTCCGGCACCGGGCAGGTGTCAGGCCCTATACTTCATCTTTCGATTTGGCAGAGCCCTGTGTTTTTGATAAACAGTCGCCTGGACCAGTTCACTGCGGCTCCCCCGAAAGGGAGCGACGCTTCTCCCGAAGTTACGCGTCCATTTTGCCTAGTTCCTTGACCATGAATCTCTCGAGCGCCTTAGAATTCTCATCCCAACCACCTGTGTCGGTTTACGGTACGGGCCGCATATCTCGCTTTTCTTGGAGGCAACGCCGCTGGATTATCACCGCGGCCGTGGCCTTGGTGTACTATCGCTTGCGCTTCAACGTGCTATTCCGTCAGCACGCACCAACTAAGTTGCCCCGTCACTTTTATCGATATGCGGGTACGGGAATGTTGACCCGTTGCCCATCCACTGCCCCTTCCGGGTTCGTGTTAGGTCCCGACTGACCCCCGGCTGATTAGCATGGCCGGGGAAACCTGGGTTTTTCGGCGAAGGGGTTTCTCGCCCCTTTTATCGTTACTTATGCCTACATTTTCGTTTCCGTACGCTCCACGGTACCTCGCAGGACCGCTTCAACGCAGAACGGAATGCTCCCCTACCCATCTTTCGATGCCATAGCTTCGGTAATGTGCTTATGCCCGATCATTATCCATGCGGGACCGCTCGACCAGTGAGCTGTTACGCACTCTTTAAATGAATGGCTGCTTCCAAGCCAACATCCTGGCTGTCTGTGCAGTCCCACCGCGTTTTGTCAACTTAGCACATATTTGGGGACCTTAGCTGATGGTCCGGGTTCTTTCCCTCTCGGACATGGACCTTAGCACCCATGCCCTCACTGCCCTGAAACATTATATAGCATTCGGAGTTTGTCAGGAATTGGTAGGCGGTGAAGCCCCCGCATCCAATCAGTAGCTCTACCTCTATATAACTATCAGAACGCTGCACCTAAATGCATTTCGGGGAGTACGAGCTATTTCCGAGCTTGATTGGCCTTTCACCCCTACCCACAGGTCATCCCAAGACTTTTCAACGTCAACGGGTTCGGTCCTCCACTGTGTGTTACCACAGCTTCAACCTGCCCATGGGTAGATCGCACGGTTTCGCGTCTACTACTACCGACTAAAGCGCCCTGTTCAGACTCGCTTTCGCTGCGGCTGCGGCACTGAATGCCTTAACCTTGCCGGTAAAAGTAACTCGTAGGCTCATTATGCAAAAGGCACGCCGTCACCCCCAAAGGGGCTCCGACCGCTTGTAGGCGTATGGTTTCAGGGTCTTTTTCACTCCCTTGTTCAGGGTTCTTTTCACCTTTCCCTCACGGTACTGGTTCACTATCGGTCTCTCAGGAGTATTTAGTCTTGGCGGATGGTCCCGCCGGATTCACACAGGGTTTCACGTGCCCCGCGCTACTCAGGATACCACTATCTTTAACGCTCCTTGCCTGTACCGGGCTATCACCGTCTACGGCCCCTCTTTCCAAAGGGTTCCAGTTCGTCACGCAAAGAATCCCGTGGTCCTACAACCCCAACATTGCCGGAACAACATTGGTTTGGACTAATCCGATTTCGCTCGCCACTACTCTCGGAATCACTTTTGTTTTCTCTTCCTCCGCCTACTTAGATGTTTCAGTTCAGCGGGTTCGCCCACCTTGCGGTGTGACTGGCCTTCAACCAGCCGGGTTGCCCCATTCGGACACCCACGGATCAATGCTCATGTGCAGCTCCCCGTGGATTTTCGCAGCTTATCGCGTCCTTCGTCGCCTCTGAGAGCCCAGGCATCCCCCATACGCCCTTCTTTTGCTTGTCGCATCATGTGCCTAAGCACATATGCCCTCTCGTAATCCTTATATATTCTATTCTACTTCGTGTTTCTTCTTTTGACTTCGCCATGATGGTATGACCATCACGCTCCGTCCCAATATGTCAATGAAC
>NZ_SNTZ01000023.1 GCF_004916895.1 Flagellimonas alvinocaridis | reverse complement strand
CAGAATAGATATAAAAGGAGAATCGATGAGAAGAAAATTAAAAAATAAAAACTAAGTTTAACCCAAGGATAGATCAAATCTGGGCAGTTCGTTTGCTATGGTCAGTTTTATCCGGCGAAGGTGGGTCAGTTTACCCGGCTTATCCAGTTCAGGGAACCCAAATAAGCTGTATGTCCATCGATGATATAGATCTTACCATGGATAAACATATCATTAATACGTCGGGTATCCGGGGCTATGTACACCTTGAAGGGAAAAAGCGGAGAATAAGAGTAGGAATACACCCGTAGCTTACGATATTTAGCATTCAGTCCCCTTGACACCAACCATAATAATAGGGAGGAGATCCAAAGGCCTAAAACCAAAGTAACGTTCTGGAACAGAAAAACACCAACTATTGAAAAAGCCAAAACAAGGATTGCAGCATAAAAACAAATGGTTTTCCAGAGGAACAATCGATGGCGGAGCTTCGACGCACTTTCATTTTCATGGCGGTGCTGGATTACCAAAGGTTTAAGGCTCCGTTCCTGTCGCCTGTCTCCCCCGTCCAAAGTATCCGATGTAATCAAAGAGACCTTAACTCCCCTTTGGTGCAACCAGATCAATTCCTGTACCAATTTAGGGGAAAGGTAGGGAGAGGATATCCTTACCGAATGTTGGGCATTGGAAATCTCATGGAGCAGTTTGGAACCTGCCCCGGTTCCCATATAAATATCACATTTGGCCTGGTTGAACCACATCACATTAAGTTTTAAGCAAACTTAAAGTTACGGAATCCCATTCCAAAAATGAAGCTAGTTTTATTCTTAAACCATTAGTTATCAACAAATTTAGACCAGTGAAGCAAAGAGAAAAAGCGTCAGTTTGGTTCCATGACAATGACCAAATCCTCATCCTCGGAATACAGAAAAAGTTTGGAACCTTTTATCTTAAAGGTTTTGGGTCCCGTGATATGATATAGATCGGTCCAGTCGGGTTCGTTCACCAAGGTCGTCGCAATGGGATCAATGGTCAGGGTACCATTCCTCTCTAGGGTATAGCCCCCATGATAGCCATTGGTTACGGATATGCCTGATACCACGCCCTTTCCATTTCCATCCGGTACGGTGAAGGTGGCCGTGATGTCGCCATTGTTGTAGTCCGGCCAGGTGGGGTTTTCCTCCTTTGTCACCTTTTGGTTGCCTTCCATATAATAGGCTACCTTCCAGCTTCCAACGAAGTCATACGAAATTGTTCCATCATCGTTTGAACAACTCACTAAAGCCATCAATAATATTGGAATAATGGATACTAATTTTTTAAGTAGGCCGATTGTCTTCATTGTCAATCCTTTTTTAGAGCAGATGTTACATATGCTATCAAGTTGCGTAGAATAAAAATCAATACGGCCTATTCTTTCAATTATTGGCCACTTAGTTTTTGGGTCACCGTAATACTACCCCTTTTATTAGCCAGGTATCCAGCCCAATCCAGATTCAGGAGGTTCTTCCTCAAAAGGCTTCCTTATCTCAAAATACGATTTCAAAAATTGCTCTACTGGTTCTCCCTCCATTATCGAATTGTCCAAGTAGGATATAGGCTGACCCTTTATGATAATTAATGGTTTTAAAAAATGTTCTTTATCCTTAATGGATAGAAAACAACTCAAAATTCCAATATCCCCATCAAACTCAATTTCATTTGCAATAATTTGTGGGAAGGATTCATCTGGATCTTCCATCCAATTAAATCCATAATTTATTTCATTTTGGATATTTATCTTCTTTAAGATATTGAAATCAACAATTTCTGATTCTAAATCCTCTGCCAACAGACGTTCATAAAATTTTGGCAAATACTCATCAACCATTTTCCCCAAAATATAATCTTCATCAATCGTTTTTTTGGTTAAGTTTTGTTGCTCTTTAGTAATACATATTTGGACTAATGTTAGTATAAGCTGCAATTTACCGAGTGGCATTGAACTGAAAAAAGGCTCTTCAAGTATTTGGAGAAGTTGTGGTAATATGATTTCCTTTTTGTCTTCCACCCATTGTACCAAAATATCTTCCACTTCAGGGAATTGTATTTCTTTGACCACAAATGAAAAATCCTTTCCATACAAAGAGGACTCTTCCCAAGGAATCTGCTTTTTGGATGTGTCATCCATCACAGCATTTCTAGTATATTTAAAAGCCAACTCTGCTGCTATATTGGGAATATTTAGGCTTTCAATCAGGTGTTTTGTGTAAATTCCATTTCGCTCAGATTTTCGCTCAATAGAGGTTGAATTTGGACTGGTCGAAAAGGCAATTAAGGTGCCTGCTGGGGCATTCATTTTGGACAATCCCATGGAAATGCCCTTTTTCCCCAGGCCAAATGGGTTATTTCGGCAAGCATCCAAAATCAAAAAATGAAGGTTTTCCCCAGAGGTGTCAATGAGAAGATCATCTGCGTGAATACAATTGTATTTTATATCCTCCACTTGTCGAATTTCAGAATCTGAAGCAACAAGGTAATTGTGTTTATCATCTTGGAGACCATGACCCGAAAAGTAAATAACCGAGACTGTTTCTTCTGTTATTGTCCTTTTGAAATCAGCTATTTCTTTGATTAGCTCTGATTGGGAAGGATCTAGAACTGTCTTACACTCAAATCCGTTGGAACCCAAGAATTTGTGCATATCCATAGCATCACTGATACAATTGTCCAAACCAGGTGCATGGCTATAGTTGTTTATACCAATTACTAATGCTTTTTTATTCATTTTTAATCCATATTCACATCGTTCATTGATATAGACAGGTAGTGGACCATATTCAATTCTGTGAGATGAAAAAACCTTTTTATTTAATAAATTTTGACAGGATCATTTGCAGGCTTTCTTCAACATATAAATGTAAGGATTTGCTTGTTAATTGACCTTATTTTAAATCCATTTTGGTAACTGATTTGATTGCCTCAAACACATCTAATCTATCCCTCTTGATAACTTGGTCAAATATGTCCTGCACGAAGTTAGCGACAAGGTATTGTGAGCCTTCTTCAGGTTCTATACCCAAGTCCAAACAGTCCCGATAATGGGATGCCATCATATAGTGACCATTAAGGTAAAATATATACGCTATATGCAAAATAAAGATACTGTTAAGGTCTTTTGAGAGGTTGTCCAACATCAATAGTCTTTTAGGACTGAAAATTTTTGGGTCATTGGCCAGCAAATTCCTATAATAAAAATAATGTAGATGTTCATTGCACCTTCCCCTTAATTTGTCCAGCTCACTACCCCTAAATTGATTATCCTTATAAAAAATTTTGGTGAGTTCCGTAGTCTTGGGAGAGTTAATAACATATTCCGACATGACCCTAAAACTTGGTATTTTTTCTGTTCCTTTTCTCCAACCATCAATCTTTTCAACAATAAAGTTGTCCAAACCAAAATGGTCCTGTAAATAAAGACTTGTGTAAATATTTATTATTGTGGAATCGTAATATTTTCTCAGCAATGCATAAGCATCATTGATATGTCCCTTTATCAATATATCCTTGATGGATTCAAGTGTTCCCTGGATTGACGAATATACATAGGTATCAAGATTTATGATTGCTTTGGTCCCTTGCCCCATCCAGTGGAATATAGCCAAGGAAAGATCTTTATAAAAATTACCATATTTAGTCAATTGATCAAAAATATTATGCTCTCTAATATCAGAGTGTAAATTTTCATTCATAGCCTTAAATTCTTTCTGTATCTTGATTACATTTCCATCAAAAACAAAATTTAGATTCTATCAGGTATTCTCTCTCATTTTAGTAGAACTCCACCTTCATGCTTATAAAAACTTCATTAGGCTTCATTGGCTGATTTTGCTTCTGTGGTTCTTAACTCTGTGATTTCCTCGGCACCAAATTCTTCGTTATGTTCTATAAAGTATGTTTCTCCATTTATAGCAAGTATAGATATAAAAGCTTCATCGTAAGGTTGGTTATACCTCTTTTCATGGGTTTCAAACTTGTTGAAATCCTCACTACTCCACGACCTGCTTTTCCTTATGGTATCAATATTTGTGTAATACTGTAAAAGACCTCCAACACAATAAATTTTTGAAACTTTATCAGAAAAACCACTTAATACAACAGCAACAAGGTCATTTTTTGATAATAGATGTTTTTGTGAAAAAATTTCTTCCAACTTATTTTTGTCAATGTACTGATGTTTGACTACATCCGCAACGCAAGGCAACTTGGCCTCTTCCCGTAATATAGAATCGTAGTGCAAAGTATATATATCTGTGGTTTTATAGGCCTCTATGTGCCGTGGCCCTATGTATTTATTGATGAACCCATCGGTATATCCCTTGGTCATCATATCCCCAGTCCGCAAATACATTTCATTGTCTGTCATCAATATGGGAAAAGGATCTATGGTCAATCTAAGAATTGCCACTGCACCGATACATTTTATGAGGTATTCCTCAAATTCTTCTATAAAAAACTGGGGATCCTTGGACCTATTCAATGGATGATTCTTGGAAACATAAAATGTTTTGAAACCCTGCTTGTGAACGTATTTGTTGAGTTTCTTTTTGACCTCGTCAAGCTCCTCAAAGTAGTCGGACATTTTAGATTTTATATCGGCAAATATTGATGCATTTTGTTCAAGGAACCTTACCATTTGGCCATACATAGGGAAACGACTTTGGCTTTTCCAATTTTGAAGCTCTTCCTCTCTCTTATCTTCGTCATTGTCTATTAAATAAGTCATTACTGTGGACACTTCGAGTGACTGTCTTAGCGAATAAAATGCACAGTCGAAATAACCTTGCTCAAAAAGGGCTATTGAATTTATCAATAATTGGCTTGATTCAAGAATAAAAGTGTTGGCGATTTGGGCATCCATTCTACCGGTCCAACTATGTTCGATGTTCAATAAATCTAAATGATAGACTTGCTTATCCAATATCTTGAGGGGAACTAGATTATTCTTTTCTCTACTTTCAGTAAATGAGTCCATAATTTCGGTTATTATAATGATTAGCCATGCAAAGCAAAGAAGTTACCTAAGCTCATTATCTCTTTTCATTATTCTTTTCAATACCAAAGAAGATTTTGGCCATGTGGGTTTCCCTTCAATTTTTTGGATATAAAATCGTAACCCAAACCTTAAGAAGTCCCATTGCATTGAAAATGGACCCTGCTCAATTTCCTTTGGAACGTTTGGCAGATTATTTAAACAGGATTTCCTGAATACCTCAAAATTTAAGGTAAATGATTGTTGTTCATCCGCCAAAGGAATTATAAAATTATGCCCATTCTTTTTTGCCTTATACTTTTCTAAAAGGGAAATCTCTTTTGGTGCAAGGAGCAAAATTAAATTGGATGTTTCTATATCAGAGAAAGGTATTCCCCTAATACCATCTTTAAACCTCTCTCCATTTTTTTGGGTTGAATGAATATATCCAGATGTATGGAATGTAAATTTGTGTCTAAGAAAATTTGTTGATATTGGATTGTTTTCGATTTTTATTCGACCATCTGATAGAAGTTCCATTGGAAAATATCTGAACACTTGGTTTGATTCTTCATACAAATGAAAATGGAAAGAATTGTCACTCGAGATAAAAACACTAAGGTATTTATATAATTCACCCCTGTACTTGAAAATAAAACGTAAAGGCTGTGTCCTCATTTAACAGGTTTATTAAGATTTTATGTTTCCATTCCTCCAATAGTCTTTATTGTTTCCGACGTAAATGATGGTAAATTCTTATCATTGAAAGCAGGTTCTCCTCTATTGAGACTATCCCCAAACCTTTACTCTCTGTCGGGAATGGATGAAGTTCATTCGACATACTCATTTATATCATCTATTTGATTCCATAGATTATAATGAAAATCCATACCGTCTGTGATAAATAAATCTATTTTTCCCGCTTCGGGACTATCCATTTTCCTAGGTCGATTGACAATTTGATAATTTGTAATAGCATTCTTCGGTAACCTTTGGTTCGTCTTGGTCAAATCCTTTAACCCAGGCAGTATTTTTCCAATTTCAATTGAATTTTCCACCGTGGGAGGAGGATCGAATAATTCTATTAATGCGGGGATGATCAATCGTGCCAAATTATCCAAGTCGATAGCGTTACGAACCGGTGGAGTATAAAAAACAGTTATGCCAATTGGATATATCAAGGGAAATAACAATTTATGCTTTGATTTAAATTCATCCAAATTCTCTCTTAACCTTTGCTTAAAGATTGTTTTTTCACCTTCTGCAATGGGTGCACCACCTAAAGCAATGGTGTTAAAGGACATCGTAGTCAGATTTTCCATTGCTTTCCAAATACTTTGGAATTTTGGATCCTGGACATAATCCTTATTTCTTTGAAAATATGAATGAAATAGATTAACCAAATCCTTATAGTTTATCGCGTGGGATTTCAGGTAGGACTCCTGCAGCCTCTTAAGGTAATATTCCTTTTGGATGGAAAAGGTATCTGCCATTCCATTTTTTACCATCGAATCCTTTTCCTTTAATAAATCTATATATGAATCATAGTCATTGTTATGGTTAGCGATAAGATCTGACTTGTTGTCTATTCGTTCATCTATTTCCACTTCATGGGACTGTAAATCTTCAACTAAAAGTGGACTGAACTTGGTCTAAAGATAAGTGATGGTTTTGTTATCTTCAAGGCTAGCCTTGAAGATGGATTCATTAACCATTTAAAACACTTAAAATGACAAAGAAGAAGAACACGGAATCAATCGTA
>NZ_SNTZ01000022.1 GCF_004916895.1 Flagellimonas alvinocaridis | reverse complement strand
CTTTACGATTGATTCCGTGTTCTTCTTCTTTGTCATTTTAAGTGTTTTAAATGGTTAATGAATCCATCTTCAAGGCTAGCCTTGAAGATAACAAAACCATCACTTATCTTTAGACCAAGTTCAGTCCACTTTTAGTTGAAGATTTACATGCCACAAAAAATGATAGACGAGCTCTTTGCCAAACGCACCCGAAATTCCATCAGTAAAATTAAAGCGGGTCGTCAAGATTTAAGCTTTAGCCAGTTGAAAATCTACTACGAGGAATCGGGTCATACCCTTGGTAAAGCATTTGCAAAGAACTTGGAACTGCTTACTGAAGATGGTGCATATAATTATGCTGGCTATCTTTTGGCAGATAAGAACAACACCTCTATTAAAGTTGCAAAATATTCCGGCACTACGCGAACAGATTTGATAGAGAGTAACGAATACGGTCACGAATGTTTAGTAAAAGCTACCAAACAAGTGATAGATAAAATTGCGGTCGAGAACAGAACCAACACCAAGATTACAGCCAAAGAACGCCATCAGGCCAATCTATGGAATCCTATTGCCTTGCGTGAGGCAATAATCAATGCCTTTGTGCATAACGATTATACTAATGAGATTACGCCAAAGTTTGAAATCTTTGCGGATAGAATTGAAATCACATCGGCAGGCGGTTTGCCTGACGGTTTAAGTAAACAAGAGTTTTTCGAGGGCTTTTCAGTCCCACGTAACAAGGAATTAATGCGAATTTTTAAGGATTTGGAACTGGTAGAACAATTGGGTTCAGGCATCCCTCGTATTTTAGAACACTACGGAAAAGAAAGTTTTAGTTTTTCGGATAACTTCCTTAGAATGACGTTTATTGCTAAGGAAGTTGCTGCTGAATCTAATACCAATGTTGAAGATACAGAAGGTGGTCAAAAAGGTGGTGTAATAGGTGGTGCAAAAGGTGGTGTAATCGATGAGAATGAATCTCTAACTAAAAGGCAGAAAGAAGTACTTAAACTTATTGCTGCAAATCCTGCTGTAACTTATAGTGAGATTGCTGAAGCTTTAAAGATTAATGAATCCGCTGTAGGCAAACATATTACAGCTATTAAGAACAAAGGGATTTTAGTCCGTCACGGCGATACAAGAGGCTATTGGGAAATTAACCTTGATTAGAATTAATAAAACTTATTTCTTCTTAAAAAGGCGATTTATCCTTTGAACCTCTAGCATCTGCCAGCCACTTTCCATTTTGTTTGACCAATTTAAAAAGACCTGGTGTTTTATCGTAAGCTGTGGTATATTTTACCCAAGCCACATCGCCCATTATCGTATCCTGCAAAACGGTAAAGTTGGAATCATCCTTTTTGGTAGCATTGAACATATTTATGGTATTCATATAGTTTGAATATGCCTGTGGTGTTGAGTTAGCCTTTAGGGTTTCTTCATCTTTTTCATAAAAGCTTTCGATAACAATTTGGGCTGTGGCACTTGGTCCTGAAATTTTAGTTTCAGAATCGGCGCAAGAAATGAACAGTAATACGAGTGAGCAAGTGACGATTTTTTTCATAATGACTTTAATTTGGGTTATTGATATATCTATGTGATATTTTCATTTCAATGTTTCGTCCGCCATTCTTCTCGTTCAGTTCTAAAATTGCCCTGCGGTCATTGGACAATGAAAACTTGGGCATCACATAAACGAATCGAACCGTTTCATTTTCTGCGATTTTTGATGGCAGAAAATATGTGTAAAACGGTTCTTGATACAGGCGTTGCAAGGATTTCTTTTTCCCTTTTTGTCGAGTTTCAATAGAAAGGTTCAAGAAATTCAAATCATAATCTAAACTGGAATTATTCTCAATTTGGATAACGAAATACAATTCCTCTTTATCAAATACAATTCTTTTTACGTTGAGAATGATTCTTGACTTTCGTTCTCTTTTCAATGCTATGCGCTGTTTTCTTCCGAGTAGATAAGAACAGAATTTTTGATAATAATAAGTTCTGTTATTTACAATTTCCTCTGAAGAATCAACAAGAACCGAATCAGTTACAATCGGTTTTTCATTACCGATACTACTTGATAACGGAATGAAATAATTGAGCTTAGACAGCTGTTTTTTATACCTTACAATATACGAAAAAATTGAACCATTCCTATTGACTACCAACAGATTACTTTCCTTTCCAGGCTTTGCCTGAAGCAATCCAAAATACTGTTCTTTTTCACGATTGTAAGTAAATACAAAATTATCTGAACCCGTTATGCCTTGCCTTATTGGTTCTGGAAAGAACAGCGCAACGTTTTTGGTGTCGTTAGCATAAATGGTGTCGAGAGTATGAATTGTTTGTGCGCCAGCTTTCGCGAAAGTGTAAACAAATAGAATCAATGTTAGAAATATAGCTTTCATAATTTAGGTTTTAGAATTAACTTGTAATTGTTCAATACGGTTACTTTCACGTTTCGGTTATTACGTCTGAATACTTTGGTAATTCCGCCAACTTGCGGAACACTTGGAATATTGATGTCGCCAATAATATCATCCAGAACTTCACTCGTAACTTCTGCTCGAAAATTGTTTTCTACGTAGATACCTTCACTACCATCTTGCAAATCGAAGGCTTTCAGACTTGTAGAATGATGCTTTATGTTTTCAATTTCAATCAAAGCACGATTGGGCTGAAAGCTGATAAAGCCAAATACTGGTGTATTCTTAGGCATCAGTTTGCCATTGATTGTCGCCGCTTTGGTCAATCTCATCCGTAACCTGGTATTTGCCTTTACCACTTGGTCGCCATCCACGACGACGTAAATAGTTTCGTCTGTATTGCCGAGGATTAAAACTTCATTGGGTTTAGGTGCAGCCGCAAAGAACAATTGGTGTTCCAGGCCCAGTTCCTTTGCTTCGATTTTTTGTTCTCTTTTGATTTCAGCAGAATCAACTTCAACAGTCTTAGTTGTAATGGTTTTCTTTCGTACTAAATTTTGATACCGCTTTTCAGAATATTTAATCTTACCAGCATCATAGATACTATCCACAATACGTTCTTTTTCTCGTTCGGGTAAATCTGGGTCATAAAAGCCCAGGGAATCAATTAGTTTCTCATCGTAGATGCTGGGTGCGTTATTTTCACGGACTTCCTTTAAATCATTAATGGCATCCAATTTAGATTCGTATTCTTTTTGGTTTTCTTCTAAATCTGGTACTAATGTCTGTTCAAGATTTTCGTTCTCACTTTCATCATCGCCCATTACCATTACAGAATAGGAAATCAGGAATATGAAAATCACGGCCAAGACAGCTGCAAATACTATTTTGTTCTTTTCTACTTTCATAAGAGTGAGTTTTTAAATGCCGATTACCTGCCTTCCGTCAGGCAGGTCGGCTCAACTTTCATCGTTTAATTTTTTTAAAGTGTTCTCGAAGTAATTTGTAATCAAAAGACCGTGTGGATTATTTGGGAAGTTTCGGTCAACTGTAATGAGGTTTCCGGTGGATACCAGTTCGTAAGTATCGATGATAGAACCACGGTTGATTTCAAAGACCGTAACCGTTCTAAAAATATACGTTCCATTTTGTTCCTCAATTTGGGAATCAATACTCAGTACCTTTTGCACCAATGAATATTGTAATAGTCTGTTATAAACACCATCCGCTTTTTTCTGTCGATACAGATTATCTACAGAACTGTTTCCCAACCAAAGCGCTTTTTCCAAATTGCTTTCATAATTGCTCGCATCAATGTTATAGAAATACCTGTGGAACAAATCTAAATGTGCCAGAGCTTCAACCCTAAAATTCTCTTTTTGGGTTACGAGCTTTAGCGGAATGATACTACCATCGGTATTGATGGCGAACGCGCTATTGAGTGCTTTCTGATTGGTGCTAAAAGCCATCCATAATGCAAAAACGCTGGACAGCAACGCACAGACTACAACTGACAGTACAATAAACCGATTCAGTTTTAAGACACTGTAAATATTCTTGTATGGTGTTTTCATTTTCATTGGAATTAGTTGGTAAATAATCTGAGTGTAAATGAAGTCGCACGTCGATACAATTTGAACTTTAAGAAGACGATAAAGGCAACAGAGCCTAATTGAACAACAGGTGCAAAAAAGCCTTGACCTGTATCAGTTCCAAACAGGTTGACCCAGAAATTGGTGTTGATTTCGGTGTAGATAGCATTGACAAATACGTTGACCAGAAAGAAAGCCGGTACCAACATATAAACAGCAGCGTACAACTTGAAGAACGTATAGGCAAGCGAACGGAATTTTTCGAAGACTGCCAAACTTATGACCAACGGAAAAAATGCCTGCATTATTCCCAATAGGAAAAAACGTTCTGCCAAAAACAACGGATAGATAAACAAGTCCAATATCCAAAGAATCGTACTCAGGATGAACGCCAATATTTTGAAACCATATAAAGGTGTTACCAATGCTTCGTATAAGAGCGTCATTGCCGAACTTGCGGCATCAAAAAGACTTACGTCTTCCTCTAACGGTATGTCCTGCATTTGCAAGGGTAATAGTGCAGGTGCAGTCCCTCGATACTGCCCTTCAATGGCCACTAAAATGCCATCGAAAAACCCTAACACCTGTGTTGAAAATATGACCAAAATAACAATGGCGAAATTCTTTGCCAGTTCACCTGGACTTAATCCCCAAGTATAACCGTCTTTATCCGCAATACCTTCATTATATTTTTTAAGGATATTGACTAAGAAAAATAGGACAGCAAGCGTTTTCATCCCTGCAATGGTGTATTGCGAGAAGTCGCTGGCTTGTATAGTCTGGAAAACGGTATCGATGTATTCCAAACCAATTCCTAAAAGTATGGTCGCTGTCATTTTTAATAGTCTGTTTCTCGGTTATTGACTTTATCTTGCATTTTTCTGAAGGAAATTATGTCTTTATAGCGTTTGGTTTTAGAATTGATGTTAGACACCATTTGTTTGGATTCCAGTTCTTTCTGCTTTAAAACTTCAGCACGTTCGGCATCGCTCATTTTTAGATTATCACTGGATAGGATTTCGCCCATAAAATCCACAGTATCTAACGAATTCTGGACTATAACATCAAATGATTCCACCACTCTCGTAACTTCTTCCGGTTTGATGTATGGCGAGTTCAAAATATCCTGCAAATCATTCTGCATTACATTGATAAGGCGTTGATTGTTGGCTGCTATTTCTTGGACTGCATTAAGTTGTTCCACCACACTTGAGACTTTCTCAATAGCCTCTTTCGCGTCTTTTAAAAATTTTACTGACTTAATCATTTCGGCAGTCTGTTTGCCAGATTCCAAAAGTTGTTTTACCAAACTGATAAAATTGGTGTTGTCATAAACTGGCATTCCTTGTGCGGTACCATTTCTAGGGAATAAAAAGGCTACTGTAAAGATTAGCCCGAATAAGAATGTTTTGAAGTTTGTTTTCATAATTATTATGTTTTAGATGTGAATTGAATTATTGCTTTTTGCATATCGTTATGCTGATTGTAGAGCTTCATTATTTCCTCATTTTCTTGTCCATCGGTTAAGTATGCAGCATAGACTTCCTTTGGAACTTCCAACCGGAAGATGTTGCTTTCCCTACCAATCTTGATAAACATTTCGGTGTACTTGCGTGGACCGGAAAGATTGTTCTTGATGGACTTTAATTGGTTAAGGTCGTGACTGGATAGGTTCAGACGCTTGACCAATTCGTCATAGCCCTTTTCATTGTTCAGGCTATAAATAACCTGTGTGTTTTCCAGTATGCTTGCTGATGTTGAGTTGTTGGGTAGCTGATTTATAGATTGTAGAATAATCCCAATAGCACCATTTTGCTTACGAATGGCTTGATAGTAGAATTCCACACTTTCCAGTACGTTTTCAAACTTCAATTGTTTGGCAAACTCATCAAAAAGGATGATACCTTTTTCAGCACGGTTTTTCCATATAGTTCTTTGGATGGCGGACTTAATCAGCTTCAACATAACGGACAGGATTTCTTTGTTGTCTTTCACTTCGTCCAGTTCAAAAACAATCAATCGTTTGTCCTCTATTTTATAGGTCTGGTCTTCGCTGACTTCAAACAAAAAACTATATAGACCATCGCCGACATATTCTGACATTACGTGCAAAAAGCTTGTGACGTTGAAGTAGTCGGGATGGATTTTTAGGGTGTCCAGAAGGTCTTTCTGATTCCTTTCTATAAAGCTGTAAAAACCATCTAACGAGTGATTTTCTAAAGTGCTATCGTAATAATGACGCAGTATTTTTTTGACCGAAACTGATTGTGCTTTGGTTACTTTTAAATCTGAAGCGAACAGCTCAAAAAGGAAAACAGATAAGTCTTCCAATCGCTCGGGTGTGAGGTCGTTTGTATCGCTTATAAAAAAGGGATTTATACCTAAGTTTTTACCACTTTCGTAACGTAGCACCGTATATTTTTTAGGATAGAGTTTTGCAAACTTGGTGTATGAGCCACCCAAATCAATGATAACCAGACGGACACCACTTTCAAAATACTGGCGCAAAATGTTATTGGCCAAAAAAGATTTGCCTTCGCCAGTTGGCGCAAAAATCGCAAAGTTCCTTGCTTTGATTCGTTTCTTCTTTTCGTCCCAAACATCTTTCAGAACAGGAATGTTATGCTCGCGGTCATTAAATATGATTCCGGTGTTATCAGATTTATAGTTTGTATTGTTAATGAACAGGCAGAGTGCGTGTTTTAAATCAGTCACATACAAATCATTATTTGAGAAGTTAGAAGAGAAACAGCAGTAACTATTAAGGATGTAATTCTTACGTTCTTCGCCTCGTGG
Organism: Flagellimonas alvinocaridis; assembly: GCF_004916895.1. Lineage (GTDB taxonomy): Bacteria > Bacteroidota > Bacteroidia > Flavobacteriales > Flavobacteriaceae > Flagellimonas > Flagellimonas alvinocaridis. Next base: position 2,255 of record NZ_SNTZ01000022.1, on the reverse strand, counting down.
GTAATACGGGATGATATCCAATTCCTTAAATTCGGTCTTTATTTTTGAGGTTATCTTATCGAGCTCTTTGGCTTCCTTTGCCCAATAGACAATATTCAGATGCCCACGAATAATCCGTGCATTATCATCGGCATTGATTTGGTCAAGGATGTGCTGAATTTTCCCTAAAACCACTTTATTCTGCGAACCGAAGTTGGAACTTTTGTTGAGTTCCTCAATCTTTTTATCCAATAGCTTGCGCCACTTCTGTTTGTCATCGAGATATAGGATTTGGTTGACGATATGGTTCTCATTAAGCGTAAGCCCTAAACCATCAATAAACCCTTGATGAAAAACAAAATCGTCAGAAGTGAATTTCTCATTGGTCTTGCTACTCTGTACACTTTCGCCAAAGCACAGTTCGCTGTTGATGTCCAGGGTATCAAAATGGTTTTCGCCAATATTGACGCTTTTTTTATCTAATATGATATCGGTATCAAATCCATCATTGAAACCATTAAAATAGCCGTTGGTTAACTGCTGAATTTCTTTTGCTTCAAGCGAAACAAATTTCATTTTTCGGCTATTGTTTATAAAGGAAACCGAATCACTTACTGAGTTGGCAAAACTCTTTATACTGTCGTCCAGTTCCTGTACGATTCCTTTAGAAACTTTTCGGAACGGATTGACATATTTTGAGTTGTTGAGAGTCTTGTTTTTGGTCAAGATAAAGAACAGGAAACATTTATGTTCAATATGACCACGACCTTTAAAATGCTCGTGGGTAGCTTTTTCTAAAAAAGTATTATTTGGAAGTTCCTCTGAAGTGTACGATTTCTTCAAATAGATATCCTGTTTGTGAACCACAGTCCCAACTGGCAATGACTTGAAAGCCTGAAACCAAGCACCGTGCATATCCTCAAAATCCTTTTCAGATAAGGAATAGATTTCCGGTAGATTGCCTTTGTAACACAAAACCACATTGCCATTATTGGCAAAAATGATATTGTCTTGAACATCTACAATGGGTTGATATGCCGAAAGGTTCATCTTATTCATAGTTGAAGCCTGAGTTTCTTTTGTTACTAATTATTTCCGGAAAGGCTTTAGCTGTTTGGAACAGCTGAGGATTGTGTGTGATTCTTGTCAGCGCTACATATAGAGCTGCATTGAAAACCAAAATGCCTATAATCATCACAAAGCTGAAAGAAAAAATGATGATTAATAAGGATGCGAGAATGGAAACCATCATCAAGGCAAACAGGGAAATGGGCAAGCCAAAAATGACTGCCCTTTTCCTAATGTTTTTATAGACCTCGAACCGCTTCATTAGACAACGATTCCGATTAGGTATGTAAATATTCCGACTACTGCACCAGCAATAAGTACAAATACTAAAACTCGGGTAATCCCCTTCTTCAAGTCTGCATTTTCCCCAAAAAAATGTCCTGCGTTAAACAGGAAACCCACGAGGAAGATTACACCGAGTAGTATTGGAAATATAGTTCGTATTGTGTCGCCAACATCGTTAACTGAATCTTCTATGCCACCAATTTGAGCAAAAAGCGAAGTGGATAAGAGCGAAAGAATGGATGCTAAATAGTGTGATTTTTTCATAACGGAACGGTTTAAATTTTTAGTTCATTTTCCTTATTGGAAATTTACATATATTTGAATATAAATTACTGAAAATCAAATATTTGTGAATAAAATATTGTTTGATATTGTTTGAATTCCGTTGCTATTATTTAGCATCAAATCCTATGGATTTTTGAAAGCAAGTTGTTGATAACCTGAAAAATGATGATGAAAAAAGTGCTCAAAAACGTCAGTTTTGTGATTTTGGTTCTAAAAATGTGCTTTATTTTTGGACAGGAAACGAGCGCTCAAAAGCGAATTGTAATTGATGTTGGACACGGTGGAAAAGATGCTGGTGCAATTGGCGTAAATGGAATCCAAGAAAAGGATGTCGTAATGGATATTGCAAATGCCATTTTGAAACTGAATAACGACCTAGTAAAACCACTAGATATTTATCTGACTAGATATAGCGATTCGCTTATTTCGTTATCGGATAGAACGAAGTTGACCAAAGTTCTAAAAGCTGACTTGTTTTTGTCGCTGCATTGTGTAAATCTTCAACTAAAAGTGGACTGAACTTGGTCTAAAGATAAGTGATGGTTTTGTTATCTTCAAGGCTAGCCTTGAAGATGGATTCATTAACCATTTAAAACACTTAAAATGACAAAGAAGAAGAACACGGAATCAATCGTAAA
>NZ_SNTZ01000021.1 GCF_004916895.1 Flagellimonas alvinocaridis | reverse complement strand
TGGATTGGACAAAAAGATATTGGAAAACCGTAAATTGATAAAGAGAAGAACGATGCTCAAAAGAAGAAAAGAGCACCAAATTCAAAAGTTGAAACTATGACTTAACTTTGGACTGGGCCAGTTCAGATTCGTTTGAAGACGTACACTGTAGCAACAAAGGATTTGGAAAACTGAAAGTAGTTGTACGTGGAAATAGTATGCGAAACAAAATGTTAGGTAGAGATGCCCAGCAACGTCCTTGGCACAACCAATTAGCCTATGACCTTATCGCCGCTAAAATTGAGTATGATGATAGAAATTTAAAAGAAGCCATTAACATAGCCCGCAATATTATAATTCGCTTGGAAAATAGAGGATTATCTTTTGTTGATTTTGGTCATTTGCGAGCCGACTTAAAAACTGATTATCTCTATAATGCCCGCATCATAAAATTTGTTGAAGGATTGCCAGAACTTTCAAATACCGTAGAAGACTGGTCAAAGCTATGCCCAGCTTACGTAAAAAAAGCTCTAAATCTCGATTATGACATAAATTTTGGAATTAAGAAAACTTCCAAATATTTTGCCAAGACTACGAGAACCGAGCCTGTTTCGGCTCATTTTAACCGAGTTGATATTGATAAAACCAGCTCTCTTACCACCGTTCATCAAGTTAAAGGAAAAACATTGGATGCTATTCTAATATTTTTTGATGAAAAAAACCACGCCAGCAATATTAATTTTAGAGATTTAGAGCCTGATGCTGATGGATTCATAAAAGAAAAGAAACGTATAATTTATGTGGCGATGTCAAGGCCTAAGCACCTTTTAGCTATGGCATTTCCTGAGAAAATTACTAATGAGCAGTTGGTTGAAAGGTTCGGGGAAGATATTACAATCATTAATCTTGAATGATAATCCATTCTTCAACTAAATATCGACCGCACTTCCTTATAAACCCTTTCAAAATTAGCCGACAAATCCGCCTGAGTAAACTGGTTGGATTCTTTTGGAAGCTCTCTCTTAATTTTTGATAATTTAAATTGTACTTTCTTATCCCTGCCATCTGCATACGTGATAAACTCGCCTTGCTTTAATCTAAAGAAAACATCAGCTCTAATCTTCGGGATTTCTTTTTCGCCTGTGGTAATACGGGTATCAAAATCCAGATTATGGCCACGACTGATGCTTTTCGTTGGGTCTTTGATGATTTCAAAAAAGCGTTCATAATATTTGGCAGTATCAGGGTCGTTTACTTTTCCGAAAAATTGATAAGACAGATTACTTAATATCGCTTTACTCGCCTTATCGCCATACATCATATCGTTTTGGATTTTATCTTGCATTACATAAATGGTGGCAATATCATAGCTTCGTAAAGTTGCCGGAATGCGGTGCATATTCAGTAAACGAATGGTTGGCGCTTCTTCCATCAGCAAGAACGAAGGTTTAGAATTTCGCACGCTCATCTGCTTTGTAATGGTGTGAATAATGGTTGCGATGACAGGCGAATAAGACGTTTCATATTTCGGGGTGTTGACTACCGAAATTATGGCAGGATTTTCCTCGTTATTTATATCGAGTGGCACTTCGTCTGCGGATAATGCCATAAAAATGCGTTGTGTACTAATTCGTTTCAGGGCATTTGCCAAGGTACTTTTTACACCAGCTGTTTGCCTATCGGAATCTTTACCGCTAATAAAAGCATCAGCCATTGCCCGTGAAGTCGTATTAGTTTCCAAAAACTGGATAAGGCTATCTGTATCAAGATATTGGTAAATAGCAATTAAATGGGGAAGCGTACAAAATTGTGGGTAGGATGTTTTCAATTTCCAAATTAATCCACCAATCAAACCTTCAGTTGCATCGTTAAAGAATTTGGTTGTTCCCGTTGTTCCGCTTTCTCGTTGTTCCAAAAGGTTTTCGATTAATACCCGTGAAACCTCGTTTACGCTTTCCTCGTTCTCTAAATAGCGTGGTGCGATAGGATTTACTCTGTGGATGATTTTATCGAAGGATATGACCTTAAACGGGATATCGCTATCCTTAAAAAGTGGATATGCCATTTCGGTCAATTCAAAATCTTTGTAATCGTGAATAATTCCGCAAAAGCCTTCTTTCCGAAAGTGCTTCAAAAAACCATACACCACGCTTTCCGTTTTTCCACTTCCTGCAGAACCGATAATGGATGCACCACGTTTAATAGTATTCAATTTGAAGTCGCCTTTTGTGGTTGCAAATTTGACTTGATATTTACTATCGCCACTTTTTGCATTTTCTGTTTTATGCAGAAATACGTACAGTCCTGTATTAATTAGCATTAGAGGGCAAGCCAAGTAGAGTAATATTGTCGTTAATTCATTTACTTCGTACAGATAATGCATAAAAGCTGAAAGCATTGCGATATTCAAAACATACGCATATCTACTTACCCGAAACATCGCATAGAAAACAGTACTGGTCAAACCAATAATTGAAAGTATCGTTATGAGATTATCTATTTGCATACTATTTAGATTCCGATGGAACTTGATTTTATGGCAATTTCAGCACCTCGTCTTAATCTCTTGAAAACTCGAAGTGCAATTTGCGCCTGACTTACTGGGATACTTGGAATTACCGGCAATCCTGTTTTAGTAATCATTTTGAACGCCAATGCTTTCTCGTTAGCTGGTAATTTCATCAAGGCAGCGAAATAGAGGTTGGGATTTTTTACAAAATCCTTTCGTGCTTTATATGTCTCGGCAAAGTTACGTTTGTACCCAAAAGTTTTGTCAAAAGTCTTTTCCGCTTTCTCAAAAAATTTGTCTCGGTCAAAACCACGCTTTACCTTTTTACCGTGCATTTCAACTTCTGAAGCTTTGTGCTTACTTCCTGGGGAAAGGCTTATCGAATTGGAAGCATCTTTTCTGCTCACGATGATATGAATGTGACTTTGGTTGCCTTCTTTCTTCATTCCTTGGACTATCCGCTTTCCGTTTTGTTGATGTGGTGCTTGTCGTTCCAATTTGGCAATTTCCCTTTTCATCTTTTTAATATTCCCTTCAGCTCTTCCTTCTTGAATATTTCGGATATCCGTTTTGAGTTGCAATATTTTTGTGGCAAAGGGTTGGTTTTCTTTTATCTGAAAATCTGTTCCCTTAAAGGTGCGTTGATGTTCAATTTTAGCAAAGTATTTTATATCATCGACGGTTATGGGTCGTCCGTTTATTTCCCGATTAAAGCTTGCAACATAATCTTTCATCAGCTCACGAGTATAGGTTTTTAAATCTTCACGACTGTTCTGTAATCGTTTCAATTCATACTTTGATGGACTGACCGTAATGGAATAAAATTTGGGCTCTTTCTTTTTCAATTTTGTGGTGTTATCATCAATTTCTTTGACGACTTCTTCAGCCGAAATCTCATCGCCATATTGATTGAAAAAGTGTTCCATATCACGTTGTTCTAATCCTTCATTTTCTTTCTCTAAATACCCCACAAAATCGGCTGAACTTTGTGAGTAATTTGCACCCAACTTTTGGGCTGTTATTGTAATATACATAGCTCAAAAATTTATAGTTGATTGCTTGGTTTTTGCTTTTCGCGAAAGCGGACTTCCTTTTTTTCTTCGGCATATTTCTTTTCCAATATCAAAGGTTTTTTGATGGGTTCTTCGGTTTGAAAAAGGGATTGAATCATCGCGACCGTTGGTTTGGTTTGTGTCTTTTCCACATCTCGCACTATAGCGATTACCGCATTTATTCTTTTGAGCAATTTGGCTTCGATGGTTCGCCCTGTTGGACCTAATTTTTCCTTTGGCGAAATCTCATTATAGAAGAAAAAATCGAGAATAGTTGACATCGCTTCAGTATGCGTCTTGAAGTGTGTTTTTGAAAATTCCTGAAAACGCTTGGCGGTTTTCCGTTTGAACCTAATTGTGATAAATGAATCCATTTTCTTTCGCTTTTTTGAAGATTTGACGTAAATCCATCCCTATTTACTGGCGTTTTCAAGCTATTTGACGCAAATTGAAGAAATTTTAAAATCCGATTAATTTTTAAACAACTAAATATCAATGGATTAAATCGAAAATGGAACACGTAACATCGCGCAGCGTGTTACCCTCTTGCTATTCCATTTTCGTCACGCGCAAGCGTGACAAAAATTCCATACAATCCGGCTAAAAAGCCGATTGCCTTTTTCGGAATTGTTCAAATTCCGATATGTAAAAAATAGATGGATATAGCTATCAGCGAAAGTCAAAATTGGATAGCTATACTAATTTATGTATGCTGAATTTCAGCAAAATAAAGATACGTTTTTTTCTTGATATGAGATTAATTAACATATAAAAACACCTCTAAAATTTAGAGGTGTCAGTTTCCTTTTGGTCTTGAAATTTATATATTAAACACATAGTTATAAGAGTATAAATTTCGCAATGCTTCTTCGTCAAGCATTTTGTCCAAATTAGTATTATGCTTAGTAGCATAATTCATCATATCCTTGCCATACTTTTCCTTTACATCTTCCTTGGAATTGGCAATTAATCGCTCTTGTGTTTCCTCGTTCAAATCGGTAAAATTTAGATATATCATAACTTCTAAATTTTAATATTCGCTTGGTAACATCAGCGTATCATTTACAAAAAATAACCGCAGTTCATCGAGCGGAAAATCCGTAGCTCGATAACCGTGTTTTTCTAAGATATTATCATTGCCATCGCTGTAAATTATTTCAGCTTCATAACCAGAATAATCTTGTTTTTCTTTTGATAATTTCTTGAAATCTATGGTAACAAATTTGCTTCGGTTCATCAGACTTTTTGCAATTACAGATGTGTCCGTAATGAGCCAAAAACATTCGGCAACTTCGGAAAGATATTTCAATCCATCGGTAAATCTGGTTCTAATTAGAGGTAGGGAATAGAACATTTCCGTTCCGTGAAAATGTTGTAATCCTTCTTTGATTTCGTTAACTTGTGCTTTCATTGTTTATAGTATTTAAAATGTGAATAATGAAAAAAGAGGGCGCATCTTTAGACGGTTACGCCCTCTTTCATTTTAAGGATTACTTGTCGCCTTTGCTTCCAAGCAAAAGGATTTCATCTGCTACCACTTCGGTAACGTAGCGTTGTTCGTTGTCTTCGGTTGTGTAACTTCGGGTTTTAAGTTTTCCCGATATTCCTACTTCTTTGCCTTTAACAACATAGTTCTCTACAATTTCAGCAGTCTTTCCCCAAGCTACTACGGTATGCCAATTCGTGTCCGTTTGCTTGTTGCCTTCTTTGTCCTTGTAATACTCGTTTGTTGCGAGTGAAAAACGGGCTACTTTCTTTCCGCTTTCAAGGTTCGTAATGGTTGGCTCTTGTCCAACGTTTCCAATTAACTGTACGTGATTTTTAATGGTACTCATAATAAAAAGATTTGTGTCTGCTTTTTTTACAGACTGATTAATATTACCCTTTCAATTCAACTTGATTTTAAGGGGTGTTTGTTCTTTTCTTCTGTGCACCGCACAATGGATAGAGTGGGTTTTGTCCAGACTTTTAGAGAATAAATCAGGTGTGTTTGCGACGTAGTAAAATCCTTGGATTTTCAAGGAAGTAGAAACCTTATTTTTCACTAAAACTTGTATAGTCTTGACAAGTTCCATAAGGGCATTAGCAATTCTTTTAAACACAGTTGCGTTTGAGCGTACCGACAGTTAAGCGAGATAAGTGGCTGTGGTTAAATTAGAAGTGGTTATGTCGTGCCAGTTTTTCGCTGTACCGAAAAACGATAAAGGCTTTATCCATTATAAACCCCTTAAAATGTGTAAGGCAGCGGTTCGGTTTTTAAGAATTTTTGAGCAAGCAATCAAGAAGGACTTGCCACAAATTCTGTTAAGAAAATCGAAGCGATGCCTTTCCGATGAGAAAGCGGACTCGATTCAAAATTTTGGCTCAGGAATGTAGTGTTCCTTCCCAGCGTAGCGGGAAGGGTTAACGGAATGGAAAGCTAAAATTGGGGATTGTGTCCAAGATATTTGTAGTGAAGCTCTTTGCCCGAAGTGTAGTGGTTGCCTGCTTTTTCAGCAGGTGAGCGTGGAATGTAGGGGAATGGGCTGAGTGGATTATGAAAGCGTAATATTCTATTCCGTAGTGTTTAAGGCGGACTTGATTTGAAAGATGTAGATTGGGAATGAAGCGTTTCTCGCTTTTGGGCGGGTTTAGCGCAATGGAAATCGTAGTCTTTTAAATTGTGTCCAAGACCTTCTATAATGAAGCGCTTTTCCCGAAATGTAGCTTTTTCTGCGGAATGTAGGGGAATGGGCTGAGTGGATTGGAATTAACCTTTTGTAATATATTTAGTCATCCAGTTTGAGGTACTGGACAAACCTATATTAACTTTATGCCATAGCATAGACTTCATCGAACAACTTTTTATCCAGCCGTTCCTGTTGGCCAAAGCTTTTCTTTAAAACATTATGAAGTACTGAGTTAAACGCATTGTAACCTAACCAAAGATTTGGTTCTTCATTGAGCAACAAGGCTTCATAGTTTAAGATTTCTATGACCTCACGAGATTTTTTCGATGGGTCGCTGTTCTTGTCGCTACATTCATACCGGAACAGTTTCGTTTTGTCAAGAATCGCTTTTACAAATTCTTGCGTATCGATGATTTTAAATTTCTTCATCTTGTCAAATTTCTTGGTAATGGTGTAGAATTCATTATCCAGAAATTTATCGAAAAGATTGTTCAACCTTGGCATAATCAAGTGTGTGTTGTTTTTACTGTGTTTTATGGAAAACTCAATTTCTGCTTGTGACACGTGCAGACCGTTTGAGCACACTTCTCTATAAAACCCGAAGTGTCCAGAGGTCTTTTCGCTTCCGTCATAAGAGTTCTTGAACCGAAGCATCGGCAGTATCAAGTCCTTATCGTTTTTGACGGTAAACTGGCTTTTGTCGTCGATGATAAAGTCTGTAATGAACGACCTATCATTTTTGCTAATAGTCCGCTTGTGGAAGTTCAGCTGTGCATCGGTCAACATTTCTTCAGCTTTCTTAAAGAACAATTGATTTGGAATGTGGCCGTAGCTGTTCGAGACCACATTGACGATTTTGCCATTAGAGATTATGGCATTTTCAAGCCCTCTTCGGGATTCCATCTGTGTCAGACTTTTTAAGGATTTCATTTCTGATGGCACGAAGATTTCATCCTGTTGCAAATTTTGTAAATACATAGCTTTTGAATTTAGATTAAACAATATTTGAGCAGAACCCAAACGGAAGCTAAAATCTCAGCTCAAAAGGAAACGGAATAAATAGAGAGTGAGCGAGTGGTTTATGCCGTAGTCTTTTGATGGGTGTATTTTACGAGTTTACCTTTGTGATAATATTGATTGATTATTTTTTCATAAAAAAAAACCTCTCAAATAAATTGATGTGCAGCCAATTGAATCCAAGTATTATTTTTTTAACACCTAGTGCATTTTCAAGCACACTCAACACTATACAGTTCCACCACCTTGCTTTTCCCTTTTAAAATAAGTTTCCCTTGATGTTCAAAATTGATATGTGCAACCGGTTTCAATTTTTTTTGCATTTTGGCTGAAACAAGCATTTCTTTGCCCAGTTCGTTACACTTTTCTTGAAGTCGTGCCGCTATGTTAATGGTATCGCCGTGATATGCCATTTCTCTTTTGAGTTCGCCTACTTCGGCAACGATTATTTTTCCGTAGTGCATACCTGCTTTAAACTCTGGTGTTACACCGTATTTTTCTTGATAGTAAGAAGATTTTTCAAGCAGCCTATTTTTAAAATCGTAAAAGGCTTTTAGACAGTTGTTGTTTTCTAAACCTGTTTTGGTAGGCCAAGTGAGCACCGCTTCATCGCCCACGTGCTGATAAATTTCAGCTTTAGATTTTGCGACGATGCTCAAATCTCTAAAACAGTCTTGCAATAATCTGCTATATTGTAAATGCCCTATGGTTTCGGCAATGGTGGTGCTAGACTTTAAGTCAATAAACAGAAAAATTCTATTGTCTTCTTTAGGCGAATAAAAAGCACCCGTAAAAAGTTTCCAGAGGTTGCCCTGTCCTAATCTTTTGTCAATTTCGTTAAAAACACTTATCAATGTAATGACGATAAAAAAATAGAGTACCAAAACAGCAACTTGACTGGAAAACATAAGTTCCTTGTAAGTTTCCCAATAAAATGTTTCACCAGTTAACTCGTGAAAAATATAGCCTGCACAAAATATGATAACAAAGATAATGATGAGATAACTGAAGGAAGAAACCAGTACCAATTTGCCCAAGGACATATTTCTGTTGACGTATTTTTCAAAAATCACTTCAAAAAAGCCGAATAAAATTCCAGCTAAAAGCCCTAAAACTAAAATTACGACAAGCCTTTCTGTTAACGGGATTTCATTAAAATCCGAAACTACTTCCTGACCATAGTTTCGCAACACCATCCAAAGCCCAAAAATGAGTGGCCAGATGATTAAATGCTTTATAAATGTCCTACTATAATTTTGCTTCATACGATAAAGATACTAAAACTTACAGCCTAATAATTGTGCGAGGGGAATTTACACACGGCAAATTCCCCTCGGCTTTTAGAGCTTGTCTATTCAAAATAATCAAGCGCTTTATATTTTTTTTTAATTTCAGAATACAAATATGGTACGTTATTTAAAATGGAATGATGATATACATCACCTTAAATAATTTGCTATATGAACACATTTTAATTATTTTGAGGAATTAAATAAAGATGTATGGTAGTTATGCTATAAAAACAAAAGTTTGTGCTACAATGCGCAAAGTTACCTGTTCACCATACTTAGATGATTTTATGAGTTTATTTGTATCAAGAAAGCTACCTTTTTACGTGCTATTAATATTTTTAGTGACATCAATAAGTGGTTTTTCCCAAGATAAAAAACCCAAAGTGGCTTTAGTGCTAAGTGGTGGTGGTGCTAAGGGATTAGCGCATATCCCAACTCTGCAAGCACTAGATTCATTAGGAATAAAACCAGATTTACTAGTAGGTAATAGTATGGGTAGCATAGTGGGCGGCCTATATGCTTTAGGCTATTCTGGGGATAGTATTGCAAGTATCGCAAAAAAAGCCAATTGGGAACAGCTTATGGGTGGACGCGTTTCACTAAAAAATGTTAGCGTTGAAGAAAAAACCGAATTCAATAGATACTTGGTAGAGCTTGATTGGGTTGAAGGGAAAATTAAATTAGGCTCATTTTTACTGAATGACCAAAAATTGAGAGAGTTCATAGCAACCTTAACGTTTCCGAGTTATAACATTAATCATTTTGATAAACTTCCAATTCCCTTTAGAGCAGTAGCTACCGATATTGTTAACGGAAAAGAAGTGATTTTGGACAATGGCTCTCTTTCTTTTGCAATGCGTGCAAGTATGTCTATTCCTGGTGTGTTTTCGGCCGTGCCCTATAAAGAAACTTTATTGATAGATGGCGGTGTACTCAATAATTTTCCGGTGGATGTTGCCAAAAATATGGGTGCCGATATAATTATTGGTAGTGATGTTGGCGGTGGAATGATGGACAAGGAAAAACTGCAAAACATTTCATCCTTATTGTTTCAGGCAGGTATGTTGAGCAGTAACCTGAAAAACCCAGAAAATAGAGCACTTTGTGATATTTTAATAGACCATACCAATCATTTAACTTTTTCTACCGGCGATTTTCAAAAAAGTGCACAAATCTACGAAGAAGGAAAATTGGCAGTAGCCGAAAATATGACGCCACTCACAGAGCTTTCCAATCTATTGAAAAACTACAATCAACCCAATATAACATTACCTGTGGTAGAAGATAAAATTCTATTGGACACCATTGTTTATAATAACATTAGTAAAACAAATCTTGCTCTTGTTAAAGCTCGTACAAACCTAAAGACCAATACTACCTATTCCAAACAAGAAATTGTTGATGGGATTAATAGGGCTATGGGAACAACTATTTTTAGTCAAATCACTTTTGAACCATTGGTCAACGACAAAAAATTAGGCATTCAACTCAATGGATTTGAACGCTCAAAACATCAAGTAAAAGGCGCTTTGCATTATGATGATTATCACGGTGTAGGCATCCTTGTAAATTATACAGGAAGAAATATTCTTGGTGCGGCATCACGCTCTCTAATAACCTTGGACGTAGCAGAACAGCCAAGATTCCGATTGCAGCACCAAAAAAATTTTGGAAGTGACAGGGATTGGTGGTGGCGTACTGAAGCGTTAGGACAACGCCTTAAGCAACAAGTTTTTATCGGTGGCGAAGCTGTGGATGATATCAAGTATCGTTATTTTCAATTTGAAAACCAGATAAATCGAAATATAAATTCTCTGACCAGCTACGTTGGTATTGGTTTAAAATACCAAAATACGTATCTCAAACCCACTGTTGACCCTAAACTAAACGAAAATATTTTTGGATTGAAATCCTACGCATTCAATGCTATCCAATTGAATGCACACTACCTGTACAATACAATGGATGCAGTTTTTTTCGCTACTAACGGGACTAATCTTATGGCCACAGTTGGAAGGTCGTTCTATAATGATGTTGAAGTTAAATTTTCAAATCCGGATATACCTACAGAGGAAGGGTCAACAGATAACTATACCAAACTCGGATTCAATTATGAAAAACGATTTCCGTTGAGCACGTCTTCTACTGCAATTATTGGTGCTTCAGCTAATTTTATTCTTGTTGATGACGGAAATGCCAATAATGTATCCTTTAACGATTTTGGCGTTGGTGCCAAATACTTTTTGGGTGGCAACCAGTTGGACCCTCGTCAGGATAGTTTTATGTTTCCGGGACTTAATGAAGGTGAACTCACTGCAAGCCAGTTTATAAAGCTAAACCTTGGGTTGCAGTATAAGCTCAAGGCAAATTTATACATCTTGCCACACGTGGATGCTGCAACCGTAGGTTTTAATGATTTTAAAGATTATTTTAAAGATGCATTTACAGCAAACGGACAATGGCAAGACTCTAACACCACTAGCTTTTTGTTTTCATCTGGCGTTACATTAGGTTACAATTCTATTTTAGGGCCTGTAAATTTTGATGTTTCTTGGGTTAATGATATCAATAAAGTTCGGATTTTTATTGGTGTAGGCTTCCCGTTAAACAGGTCAAATTAATAGTAAGTTCACAATTTTTAAACTGGAAATACACTTCTAATTCACATTCTAAATTTCTATTATTTTTTCAATCGTACCAGCAATCGTACACGAGGATTGAACAGTATTAAATATGGTTCCAAATTTTTCAATATTCTTTTTCAATAAATCTATATTTAAATGACTGTCGGTGCTATAAATTTTTAACTTATAATGTACTTCATCCATTCTCGGTGGCTTTTCTAAGCGTGCGGCATTCACACTTATTTCGGCTTTTGAATATTCAAACTTTATTAAAATCTGAAATTACTTCCTGACCATAGTTTCGCAACACCATCCAAAGCCCAAAAATGAGTGGCCAGATGACAAGGTGTTTCGTTAAAACCGTTAAGTAGTTCTGTTTCATAGCTGTTTAGATTGAAATATGAAGTCTAAAATTGTGCGAGGGGAACTTACATTCTGCAAATTCCCCTCGGCTTTATAAAGCTTGTCTATACTGGATAATCAAGCGCTTTTTATTTTCTCAATTTCAGAATACAAATATTGTAAGTTATTTAAAATGAAACGATGACATACATCATCGCTACCATTGATATATATCAATAAAAGAAACCACAACGGCAATTACATTTGTATTTTATTTTTTAAACATAAACGTAACAGAAATGATAAACGTAAACACAACGGTGCATATGATTATTGATAGCACCACAACAGAACTGGACTACGAAAATGCCTTTACGCAAATGAAAGAAATCACTAAAAAAGAAGGACATTTCAATATCCTTTTAGAACTGAATGATACAGATGGTATTATGAAATTTAAAAGTCTGGGATTTCTTTCAGAATTAAAATGGTTTGGACTTAAAAATCTTCGGAAATATGCTATCGTAACTGATATTGATTGGGTAGAAAATTTCATTTCAGTAGGTAATGCGCTCACGCCAGGTATAGGCATTAAAGTGTAAATCTTCAACTAAAAGTGGACTGAACTTGGTCTAAAGATAAGTGATGGTTTTGTTATCTTCAAGGCTAGCCTTGAAGATGGATTCATTAACCATTTAAAACACTTAAAATGACAAAGAAGAAGAACACGGAATCAATCGTAAA
>NZ_SNTZ01000003.1 GCF_004916895.1 Flagellimonas alvinocaridis | reverse complement strand
TTTAACAAAAAAAGCACTTAGACTTTTTACAGATAGATCTAATCTAAAGGTGGTCCACTTTGGCCCGGCGCGGGTGGGTCACTTTCGTCCGGCCAGCTATGGTCACTTTAACCCGGCGAGGGTGGTATACTATGTCCGGCGTTTCCAATTAAAGACAAAACATGAAACAACGAATAGCGCATATTTCTTTGGTAGTGAATGACTATGATGAAGCCATTGCCTATTATACGAAGAAGTTGGGATTTGATTTGCTACAAGACGTCCATTTGAACGAAGATAAAAGATGGGTGGTGGTAGCTCCAAAGGGAAGTCAAGAATGCAGCCTTTTGCTGGCAAAGGCTTCAAACGAACAGCAGAGCAACCGCATTGGCAACCAAACAGGCGGAAGAGTATTCCTATTTCTTTATACTGACGATTTTTGGAGAGACTTTAGGAAAATGAAAAGCTTGAATGTTGAATTCATTGAACCTCCGCGGGAAGAAATCTACGGCACCGTAGCTGTGTTTAAAGACCTTTATGGTAACCTATGGGACCTTTTGGAGCCTAAATAAATGGTTAGCACGCAGCTTTCCATGCAGATAAACGGTTAAAAACATCGATAAACGATACTCCAGTGTTATTTTATTGCAAAATGTTTAAAATTTTTTCGATGAAATGCATTTTTTAATCGGCAAAAGTGAAAACCTATGAAAAATTCATAAGTATTCCCTTAAAATCTTTTTGATCTTTGTCATGTATTAACCCCCAAATCAGAATATCATGACACGTTCACTTATCTACAGCCTACTTACTATCGGAATCCTCATCTGCAATGAAAATGCAAATGCACAGATGGATAAAGACCTTTTGCCCCATGTTATGGATGGCAACCTATCTACAATTGATGGTTATGTACCTTCCATGACCATTACCAAGGATGGCCAAACTGCATACTTTAGCAAGGCCACCTACCAAAAACCTTTATATGGAGTTTTTTCCAAGAAAGAACTCATCCATGAAATTTACAGAGTAGAAAACGTTGATGGTGAATGGAAAAACATGACCAAAATGGAAGTTTGTCCAAAATATGCTTCAGCAAAGCATCCTACTGTTTCCGATGACGGTAAACGCCTGTTCTTTGCCTCTAATATGCGTGGAAGCTTTGGGAAATATGATATTTATGTAGCCGAAATCAAATCTGACGGTAGCTTGGGCGTATCCAAAAACCTTGGACCCAAGGTAAACACCAAGGAAGATGAGCTATATCCCAACCTTTACAATGGAACCTTGTTGTTCTTTGCCTCCGAAGGAAGAGACGGTTATGGCGGTCTAGACCTCTACGCCACTCAAGTAGTATTGAATACCTTAACACCTTCCGTTAACTTAGGCGATCGCATCAACAGTGACAGAGATGACTACGCCATCCAACTAACGCCAGAAAAGGGACTTGGGTTCGTGGTCTCCAACAGAGGACAAAACCACACCATTTCGCAGTATACTGTTGCTTATGGACGAGCCAATAAGAATAATCATGACATTGCACAAAGGGATGCAAATCTTGAAACCGCAATGAACACCACAGTACAAGAGTATACAAGTACGTCGTTTGAGGACAAATAAAAACATAAAAACCTAAAGTCGGTCAACTACCTGAGGTGTCATCTGATTCTGTTTCATAGCCGAGATTTGAAACACTCATGACCATGATAAGAAAGACAGGGGGAACTGACAGTCTATCATAGAAGCGGGTTGTATTATTTCAATCTGACCGATTTTACCAAGAATAGGATGCATTAAACTGCATCCTATTTTTTTGTATTATACTGAAATACAATTTTTTAGAATCAAAATGATTCATATTCAGTATTTAATTCCAGTAAACCAAATCCAATTACAGGAATGCATTTGAACGAAAAACACTACAAAAAATTCTGTGGGAGTGAAAAAAAAACTAATTTAATTTTTGAAATAATACAAACCCAAATCTATTAGTCATGAAAAAAAACTACAACTCTCGGAAAAAAGGCATACCTAAAGCTACCTACAAGCTACTTTTTTAAGGTACTGAACAACCTTTTCTAAACTACATTTTGATCTGACCCCATAAGGGTCGACCTGCCCTATTTGTTTGGTTCGGACAATGGCAGCATTAGGCGCGTGCATATAACATTCAATGCATTGCTCCCCTAATATGCGTTTCATTTTCCTCCCCATTCAACTGGCGGAACAGGTATTTTTTGCCCAAATTTTACCAAAAAAAGGGATTTAATACTATAACAAAATCAGATGACCCCCAAATCTATGTATCATGAAAACTCACCCTTTACAAATTGCGATCATCGACAATGATGAAAGCCTAAAACCTATGTACAAACTGTATTTTGAAGATACGGTGGAATATGAGCTGCACGGCATTTACAAATCAGTTCACGAGCTCTTGTCCAATTTTGGAAGAAAAACCCCTGACATCATTCTATCTGAAGTGACCTTGGCCGGCATATCCGGAATTGATGGTCTGGAATACTTCCTCAGGAAAGATGAAAACTTGAAAGTCTTGATGATGAGTCAAAAAAGCGATTTTAAGGTTATCAGGGAATCTTTCAAAAAAGGAGCCAGCGGCTACCTTACCAAACCGCTGACCAAAGATAGGCTCTTTGCTGCGGTTGAAGCACTACACCTGCATGGTGTGGCTTTGGAACATGAGATTGCCAAAAAAATCATCCACTCTTTCCAGACCAAATCCTTTGATTCCTTTTCAAGAAAGGAAAACCAAATTGCCGAACTCCTTACCCAAGGATTCACCTATAAGATGATTGCGGACAAGCTTTGCGTTACGCCGAGCGCGGTCAATTTCCATATTCAAAACATTTACGTAAAACTCAATGTCAACTCAAAATCAGAAGCCCTTGAAAAGCTTCGTGAAATGGAAATGCGCCAATTGAACGCAGCATAAAACCCAAATCAAGCAAACAAAAAACCCTGACTTTGGTCAGGGTTTTTTATTATTTATGATGTTTGAGTATTACTTCACTTCTTCGAAGTCAACATCCTCTACATTATCACCTTCCTTGGCGTTGCCTCCAGCAGCGCTATCAGCACCGGCAGATGGGTCAGCACCATTGGCTTGGGCCGCATCGGCCTGGGCCTTGTACATCTCCTCGGAAGCCACTTTCCAAGCCTCGTTGATTTTCTCCAAAGCAGGCTCGATCACCGCAACATCTTTGGTTTCATAGGCTTTCTTCAACTCTTCCAAAGCATCTTCGATAGGCTTTTTCTTGTCATCGGACAATTTATCACCAAACTCCTTCAACTGCTTTTCGGTCTGGAAGATCATACCATCGGCCTCGTTCAGCTTATCGGCTTTCTCCTTGGCTTGTTTATCTGCCTCGGCATTGGCTTCGGCTTCGGCTTTCATTTTTTGAATTTCCTCCTCGGTCAAACCTGAAGATGCCTCGATACGGATATCTTGGGTCTTGTTGGTAGCCTTGTCCGTAGCAGAAACCTTGATGATACCGTTGGCATCGATATCAAAGGTCACTTCAATCTGAGGCGTACCTCTTGGTGCCGGTGGAATACCGTCCAAGTGGAACCTACCAATGGTTTTGTTGTCCGCAGCCATGGGGCGCTCTCCTTGCAACACGTGGATTTCAACCGAAGGTTGATTGTCCGCTGCTGTGGAGAATACCTGTGACTTTTTGGTAGGAATGGTGGTGTTTGCCTCGATCAATTTGGTAAACACACTTCCCATGGTCTCGATACCCAATGAAAGCGGGGTAACGTCCAAAAGAAGTACATCCTTCACGTCTCCGGTCAATACCCCTCCTTGGATAGCGGCACCTACGGCCACTACTTCATCAGGGTTCACCCCTTTGGATGGTTTTTTGCCGAAGAATTTCTCAACAGCCTCCTGTACCGCAGGGATACGGGTAGAACCACCTACCAAGATGATCTCATCTATATCACTTTTTGAAAGACCTGCAGATTTCAATGCGGTCTCACAAGGTGCAATCGTTCTTTTTACCAAATCATCGATCAACTGCTCAAATTTGGCTCGCGTCAATGTACGCACCAAGTGTTTGGGGCCTGACGCAGTTGCCGTTACATAAGGTAAGTTGATTTCGGTCTGTGCAGACGAAGACAATTCAATCTTGGCCTTCTCGGCAGCTTCACGCAAACGTTGAAGCGCCATGGCATCCTTACGAAGATCCATATCCTCATCCTTCATAAACTCCTCAGCCAACCAATCAATGATTTTTTGGTCAACATCATCTCCCCCTAAGTGGGTATCCCCATCCGTGGCCAATACTTCAAAAACGCCGTCACCCAATTCCAGGATGGAAACGTCATGCGTACCTCCACCAAAATCGAAAACCACGATTTTTTGATCGGTGTCTTTTTTGTCCAAACCATAGGCCAATGAAGCGGCTGTTGGTTCGTTGATGATTCGCTCCACAGTTAGACCGGCAATCTCACCAGCTTCCTTGGTGGCTTGTCTCTGAGAATCGTTAAAGTAGGCAGGAACCGTAATTACAGCACGGGTAACATCCTGACCCAAATAATCTTCAGCGGTCTTCTTCATTTTCTGAAGAATCATGGCCGAAAGCTCCTGAGGAGTATATAAACGGCCGTCAATATCTACACGCGGGGTATCGTTGTCTCCTTTGGTTACTTTATACGGCACCCTGTCCGCTTCCCTTTTGGATTCAGAGAACTTGTTCCCCATGAATCGTTTAATGGAATAAATTGTTTTGTTAGGGTTAGTGACCGCCTGTCTTTTGGCAGGGTCTCCCACCTTGATCTCTCCACCTTCCACAAATGCAATCACGGAAGGGGTGGTACGTTTACCTTCGGCATTTGGAATTACCACTGGCTCGTTACCTTCCATTACAGAGACGCAGGAGTTGGTCGTACCCAAGTCTATACCTATAATTTTGCTCATTGTATCTAAAGTTATTCTGTTTAAAATTCTTTTTGTCTCGTTCTTGAAGTGTCAATGATCATGCCATGCCCTAGAATATGACAAGGTGTCAGACCGTGTCTGACCATATTCCGTAAATTCCCCTATTAAGCTACCTTTCGAAACCAAAATATCCTCCAAACTTATTTCCTTCATTATCCAACCTACTTGTTATATTTGAAACATTAAATCGGATCTATGGAATGTATCAGTGTGTTTGATATGCTCAAGATTGGCGTGGGGCCCTCGAGTTCCCATACCCTTGGGCCTTGGAGGGCAGCCGAACGTTGGATTGGCGAACTCAAAGAACAGAACATTTTTGATGATATTGAACAGGTTTCCGTGTCTCTCTTTGGATCCCTTTCACTAACAGGCAAGGGCCATGCTACTGACATTGCCGTTGTCATGGGATTATTGGGCACAGACCCGGAAACTGTCCCTATTGATAGTATTGATAAAGACATTGAAAATCTAAAAAGCAACAGCACACTCCAATTGGGAGGAACCCGTTCCATAAAATTCGATTTTAAAAACGATATTGTCTTTAAAAAGGAATTCTTGCCCTTTCATTCCAATGGTATTCGTTTTGAAGCTCAGCTCTCCAATGGAAAATCAACTTCTGAAACCTACTACTCCATTGGAGGCGGTTTTGTGGTCAAGGAAGAATTGATTCATTCCAAAGAGAACAAGGAAACATTCAAGACCTTCCCCTACCCGGTTAAAACCGGGCAAGAATTGCTGCAATACTGTCAGGAAAACCAAAAATCCATTTCGGAAATCGTTTGGGAAAATGAACTTTCATTGCGTTCTTCCGATGAGATCGACACAGGTTTACAGCGTATTTGGGATACCATGCTCGAATGTATGTACACGGGTTGCCATACCGAAGGAAAGTTGCCTGGCGGGTTGAACGTAAAAAGGCGCGCCTTTGAAATGCATCAAAAATTAAAAGGCAATACTCCCTACGCCACTCCTCAAGAATGGTTGGAAAGTATTCGGGACACTGAAGTGAAATTCCGCCAAATCATCAAATGGGTCAGTTGTTTTGCATTATCCGTAAATGAAGTAAATGCCTCACTGGGAAGGGTGGTCACTGCTCCAACCAACGGAAGTGCCGGGGTAATTCCTGCCGTTTTGATGTATTATATGGTCATTGAAAACCACGATGCCAACTTTGATGATGTTCGACAGTTTTTATTGGTGGCCAGCGAAGTAGGAAGTATCTTCAAGAAAGGAGCCACCATATCCGCAGCCATGGGCGGCTGCCAAGCTGAAATTGGAGTATCCTCGGCAATGGCCGCTGCTGGGTTGACAGAACTCATGGGCGGTACGCCTGAACAGGTTCTTATGGCCGCAGAAATTGCCATGGAACACCATTTGGGACTCACCTGCGATCCTATTGGGGGATTGGTTCAAGTGCCCTGCATTGAGCGCAATGCCATGGGAGCCATTAAAGCCATTAACGCTGCGGAGCTGGCCCTCGACACCGATCCAAAAGAGGCTAAGGTCCCATTGGACAAGGTGGTCAATACCATGTGGGAAACTGCAAAGGACATGAATTCAAAGTATAAAGAAACTTCTGAAGGCGGTCTCGCCGTAGGTGTTTTCCTTAGCGACTGTTAAATAGGATTGCATCAAAAAATACAGCATTGAATATCGCTTTTTCTTTCTTAATCGGTTAAATTTCATTAGTTTAGCGTAGAACTGTAGAGCAATTGGATTCTTTCATTTGATAGAGAGCTCGATTGATTGCTTCCCCCACAGAACTGGATGTTCCAAACATCGGTTGCTAACACACAACATCATCATCATGAAAACAAAACTAAGCTTGGCCATTTTGGCACTAGCAGTGCTAATGGCTATTCACCTAGCTAGCGATGAATCCCAATCCATCGTGAACAAGGATAGGCAAAAAGCCTCATTCAGCTTTATTAAATGTACTCCTACCACTTACCTATTGGATATAGTGGATTCAACCCAACAAATTGCTCCCCTTTTTGAAAACTTGGGTGATTTGAGTTACCCCATCACCACTAAAAGCGAAAAAGCCCAAACTTTTTTTAATCAAGGTCTGCGGCTCACCTATGCGTTTAACCATGCAGAGGCCCACAGGTCTTTTATGGAAGCATCCCGTTTAGACCCTACTTCGGCCATGACGTTTTGGGGTCAAGCCTATGCCTTGGGACCAAACATCAACGACCCATTGCCTCCAGAAGACCGAAAAATAAAAACCAACGAAGCCATGGCAAAGGCCAAAAGTCTTATCTCCTCGGCCACCCCAAAAGAGCAGGCACTAATTCAAGCACTTACAGCAAGGTATAGTGAAGATCTTACCAAAGATGTCGCGGAATTGAACATGGCCTATATGAACGAAATGGCAAAAGTTTTGAAAAAATACCCCGAAGATGCAGAGGTGCAAGTACTTTATGCTGCTTCGGTGATGAATACAGTCCCTTGGAACTATTGGGACCAAGATGGGAATCCATCTCCCAACATTCCTGAGGCCAAGGCTGCTTTGGAAAAGGCGATGGAAATCAACCCCAACAACCCGGGTGCACACCACTACTATATCCACATGGTGGAATTACCCAAGCCCGATTTAGGAGTGGCCAGTGCGGATAAATTAGGTAACCTTATGCCAGCTGCCGGACATATTGTACACATGCCCTCGCATATCTACATTCGGGTTGGGCGTTATTTAGATGCCGTGAAAGCGAATCAAGCTGCCATTTTAGCGGATGAGGATTACATTTCCCAGTGCTATTCACAAGGGTTGTACCCTTTGGGGTATTATCCGCACAACATCCATTTTTTATGGTCCGCAGCTAGCTTGTTGGGTGATAGTGATATTGCCATAGATGCCGCAAAGAAAACGGCTGAAAAAGTTCCCGTGGGCGAATTCATCACTATGCCATTTCTGCAAGACTTTGCCTCTACTCCTATGCTGGCCTATACACGTTTTGGCAAATGGAATGAAATCTTGACCATCCCTGCCCCCAATCCAGACATAAAGCACCTGAACCTGATCAGACACTATGCCCGGGGAATGGCATTTGTGCGAAAAGGGAACAAAAAAGAAGCGCAGGAAGAACTGGATGCCCTTGAATCCTTAAAAAATGATCCAGATTTGGAAACCCTTGTGGCCACACCACATAATCCGTCCGTTAATGCCGCGAACATTGCCTATGAAGTAGTTGCGGGAGAACTTGCCGCCTTGAACGGGGACATCAACGGTGCAATAGAGCACTTGAGCAAAGCCGTTGAATTTGAAGACGGGCTTACCTACACGGAACCCGCTGCTTGGCACATTCCTACAAGACAAAACTTGGGTGCAGTCTTGATGAATGCCAAAAAATATCAAGAGGCTGAAAAAATCTATCGGGAAGATTTAAGCGTGCTCAGGCAAAATGGCTGGTCATTGATGGGACTACACAACAGCCTTAAGGCCCAAGGTAAAATGGAAGAGGCGCAGGCCATAAAAGATGAGTTTGACAAGGCTTGGAAACATTCGGATATCTCCATAGAAACTTCGATTTTATAGATGAGAAAACCTTCTTCGCCAAAACAAAACGGCTCCAAAATACCAATGGCACTCATTGTCCTTGGTATTTTGGCAGTGGTTTATAGCATTTTCAAAAAGAACTCAAAATTGCCTGTTCTGGGACCAAAAGATTTCAATGCGGAGCTGGTAGACGTTAGTTTTCAAAATAATGCAGCACCTCATAGGGTTGCCAATTTTGAACTGATCAATCAGAATGGAGAAATCATTACCCAAGAAGATTATGGCGACAAGATTTACGTTACCGACTTCTTTTTTACAAGATGCCCTAGCATTTGTCCCATAATGACAAACCATATGGAGCAACTCCAGGAGGTTTTTCGGGATACCCCCGATGTGATGTTTTTATCCATTTCTGTAACTCCTGAAATGGACAGTGTCCCCATTTTAAAGGAATATGCCCTCAGAAATGGGGTATTGGATTCAAAATGGAACATCACTACGGGCAACAAAGAGCTTATTTACAACCTGGCCCGTAAAAGTTATTTTGCGGCTGTGGATTATGGAGATGGCGGCTTACAAGACTTCATTCATACTCCAAACTTTGTTCTTGTTGACAAAAAAAAACAAATTCGGGGCGTATATGATGGAACCAACAATGACGAAATCCATAAGCTGATTGACGCCATAAAAACCTTGACCGAGTAATCTTATCAATGCTTACTCTTCCATACAGCCAGCCTTGCCCCTGGTATCTATCAAGTAGATGATTTTCCAGTCACCATCAAAATTTACCAGTTGGAAAGAATTTATACCACAATGGCTGAAGGTATCGTTCAACCAAAATTCGTAGCCCACCCATGCATTGGCCATGGTACGGTCTACCTGAATGGAAAATGAGGTTAGTTTTTCCTCGAACTTGATACTATCGGGGATACTGCAAATTGAAGTGAGGAAATTTGAAAACTCCTCGTTACGGAATCGGGTCTTACCCTCTTGGTCCCTTCCAGTGGTCTGAAGTACCACCTGATCAGCCGAAACGCTTTTTATAATGGTGGAGTCCTGCTTATGAAATCCATCGAAAAAAGTTTCTATCACCTGTTTTATTTGTTGTTCGGAATCAACATCCGATGGGTTTGGGCCTTGGGCCGTGACCGTAAGGCACGTCATGCACAAAAATGCAAAACTTAATACTGTTCTCATGAGATGTAGTTTTTTGATTGAAGCCCAAATTAAACAAATCTGCTTACATTTAGCCCGTAAAAAAGAACCTAATGTCTGTCGCCAAAAAAGAATACAAAAGAGTCACGGTAAAATCCTTGATCGAGATGAAGCAAAATGGGGAGAAAATTTCCATGCTCACCTCCTACGATTATTCCATGGCCAAAATCGTTGATGCCGCCAATGTGGATGTCATCTTGGTGGGGGATTCCGCCAGTAATGTCATAGCCGGCCATGAGACCACCTTGCCCATCACGCTGGATCAAATGATCTACCATGCCAGTTCAGTGGTCCGTGCCGCAAAAAGGGCACTTGTGGTGGTGGACATCCCTTTTGGAAGCTACCAGAGTGACTCCAAGGAAGCCTTGCGTTCCGCCATCCGAATCATGAAGGAAAGTGGAGCCCACGCCATAAAAGTGGAAGGTGGGGCCGAAATCAAAGACTCGGTAAGCCGTATTCTGCAAGCAGGTATTCCTGTAATGGGGCATTTGGGGCTTACCCCTCAATCCATTTATAAATTTGGCACCTATACCGTTCGGGCCAAAGAAGAGGAAGAAGCGGATAAATTGAAGCAGGATGCCAAAATGCTGGAAGAATTAGGCTGTTTTGGTATCGTTTTGGAAAAAATTCCGGCAAGTTTGGCCAAAGAAGTAGCAGAAAGTGTTTCTATCCCGATCATAGGCATTGGTGCTGGAAACGGAGTAGATGGACAAGTCTTGGTGGTGCACGACCTTTTGGGAATGACCCATGAGTTCCATCCCCGTTTTTTAAGAAGATATATGAACCTTTATGACGAAATGAGCTCAGCCATATCCCAATATGTGGATGATGTGAAGAGCAGGGATTTTCCTAATGAAGAGGAATCCTATTAAATTCCAATCAGCAATTGTCAATTAACAATTCCCAACATTCTAACAAATACAATCTGGAAGTTCTCTACGAGGACAATCACCTTATTGTGGTCAATAAAAAACCTGGTGATATTGTACAAGGAGATAAAACCGGGGACACACCCCTCAGCGATATTGTCAAGTTGTACCTCAAAGAGAAGTACAACAAGCCCGGCAATGTATACCTCGGGGTGGTCCATAGGTTAGATAGACCAACTTCGGGTATTGTAGTGTTTGCAAAAACCTCCAAGGCTTTGCCCCGATTAAATAAACTGTTTTCTGAAGGAAGCTCAAAAAAGACCTATTGGGCAGTAGTAAAAGGTGTCCCCCCGAAAGAAAGTGACACGTTGACCCATTGGCTGGTGCGGAATCCAAAACAAAACAAGTCTTATGCCCATACCAAAGAAGTCCCCAATAGCAAAAAAGCAATTTTAGAATACCGGACACTCAAGAAATTGGATAGTTACTTTTTACTGGAGATAGATTTAAAAACAGGAAGGCACCATCAAATCCGGGCTCAACTGGCAGCCATAGGCTGTCATATCAAGGGGGATTTAAAATACGGGGCCGAACGAAGCAACAAGGATGGAAGCATACATTTACATGCCCGTAGCCTTGAATTGGAACATCCTGTAAAAAAAGAGCCGCTCACTTTTTTGGCCTCACCACCCAATGAAACTATTTGGAATGTTTGCATCAACGCGTAACAGCCATGGCCTTTTCCCTAATTATTTGGGAAACGGGTTTATTCTGTAGGTGGCTTTCCAGCCAAGAAAGAATGTCTAAATACAAAAACGCTCTTTTTTCGTAAGGGTGGTTTTCATACTTCTTGAGTTCGTTATATAGCTTCTGGAATTCATCCTTTAATTCATGTGGATAGATATCTCCCAAGCTCCTTAAAAACTTGATCATCTCTTTCTGCACCGCATGTAAGTCGTTCATTTTCAACAAGAACTTATATGTGCTCTTTAGCTGCACTTCAAGGTGGTAATCCATACCCGCTTCGTAGTGCGCCACAAGACTCAATACCCTAGCAAAACACATCAGGTCTTCACGCATTTTCAAATTCTTGTTGGAAATTATTCGTTTTAAGTAGGCAATGCAGTTCTTGTTATCGCCATTCCCAAAATACAGACAAGCAATTTTATAATAGAGCAGCATGATATGGTGCTCATCTATTCGCTCCCTGTGTTTTTTAATTCCATACTCCACCACATTGACCAAGTACAATCCTTTATCGAAGGTTCCTTCCAAAAAGTGAAGGTTCAACTTATTTGAATTGATATACAGAAAAGCCAAAGAGGCAATATTATCGTTCTGTGGAAAGCTCGGGTTTTCAACTTGGGTTTCCAACCTATGCAAGGTTTCCCGAAACTGTGATGCATATTTTACAAAGAAAAGTGACTCCAATAGATAATGATTTCCCTTCAGATAAAAAACAGGGTTCAAGGCAATCATTTCTTCATGGTCGTAAAAGAGGTCTACCCATTTACTTGCATATTTATAGGCAGACAAAAAATCTTGAATAAGCAGACTGTACCACAAATGGGCTTTATATAGCCATAGTTTTTCCCGAAAACCAAGACTTTCCAAACTATAATTTGGCATGTGGGAATCAAAATACGACTTCACTTTTTTTAAATCCTCATCGCCACGCACATACCCCACTTTAAGCATCATTCCGTATAATTGCAGGGAAAGATTGGAGAGTTTGCTGGTCATCACATTTTGGGCAGAAAGTTCTTTTGCCTGCACGGCCAACTCATCGGCCCTATCCGGAATACTTCGGGTAATATACTGGGTTTCAATTATTTTTTCAAATTCCACAATCTCATAGGCCACATTCTTCTCTTCATTTTCAATGGCAACGGTTTTGGCCTTGTCCAGAATCTTCAAACTCTGCTTGTAGAGTCCTTTTTGATATAGTATAGTAGCAAAATCAAGCTGTTCGCGAATTTGCACTCGAATATTTTGATTTACTGGGTTCAAACGCAAGCTTACCAAAATCTGCTTGTACAGATGTGCTTTCAAATTGGATAACTGAGCCTTTTTTACAATGCCACTTTCCAGGATTTGACGCTCGTCGTAACTCCGCATTTTGTCCAATAGGTTAAATAGGGCCAAAAACTTGGCATCCGTATTGACCCCTAACCGGCCCACATACAGTTTAAACTGGCGCTTTTCTGATTTCGAAAGCGATTTTACCAGCACAAACAATGCATCCTTATGCGCATTTGTCATCGTAAAAAATATAATTTAAACAATTGAATATCAGTATACTATATAGCACTAAATACGATTTAACGTTGTATAAGGTTTTAACCTCACTTTTCCCTTTCCTCTCACCTTCTCTATTTTCGTGTATACACGACGAAACAGACAAATATAATGGGTAAAGATAAGGTACAAATTTTTGACACTACGCTAAGAGATGGAGAACAAGTTCCGGGTTGCAAGTTGGACACGGAACAGAAATTGGTCATCGCGTCACGTCTGGACGAACTAGGTGTTGATGTCATTGAGGCTGGATTTCCCATTTCCAGCCCTGGAGACTTCAAATCTGTACAAGAAATCTCTAAATTGGTCAAAAATGCTACGGTATGTGGCTTGACAAGAGCCGTTAAAAAAGATATTGAAGTGGCCGCCGAGGCCATCAAACAAGCAAAAAAACCAAGGATACATACTGGAATTGGCACCTCTGATTCCCATATCAAATACAAATTCAATTCCACAAGGGACAAAATTATTGAGCGAGCCGTTGAAGCAGTTGCCTATGCAAAAACTTTTGTGGAAGATGTTGAATTCTATGCTGAAGACGCTGGGCGTACGGACAATGAATTTTTGGCACAGGTGTGCGAAGCGGTCGTAAAGGCCGGAGCAACTGTTTTGAATATTCCTGATACTACCGGCTACTGCCTTCCAGAAGAATATGGTGCGAAAATGAAATACCTCAAGGAAAATGTGAAGAACATTGATAAGGCTATTCTATCGTGCCACTGTCATAATGACCTTGGATTGGCCACGGCCAACTCCATTGCTGGGGTAATTAACGGTGCCAGACAAATTGAATGTACCATAAACGGTATTGGTGAACGTGCCGGAAACACTTCTCTGGAAGAAGTAGTGATGATTTTAAGACAACATCCTTACCTTAATCTGGATACTGGCATCAACAGTCAGTTGCTATGGGATACAAGTCGTATGGTCTCCCAAAAAATGGGAATGCCTGTACAGCCCAATAAGGCCATTGTGGGCTCCAATGCCTTTGCACATAGTTCTGGAATCCATCAAGACGGTGTAATAAAGCAACGTGAAACCTATGAAATCATTGACCCAAAAGATGTAGGGGTCAATGAATCTTCAATTGTGCTTACCGCAAGAAGTGGAAGGGCCGCATTGGCATACCGCGCCAAAAAAGTGGGGTACGAACTTACCAAGCTACAACTGGATGTGGTCTATGAAAACTTTTTGAAGTTTGCCGACCGTAAAAAAGAAATCATGGATGAGGACATCCATGAAATTGTGGAAACCAGCAATATCAGCATACAAAGTCTAGCTTAATTCTCGGTTTCTTTTAGACGCAAATCCTGTCATCACATGAATTTGAACATTGCATTGCTTCCCGGAGATGGCGTAGGACCCGAAGTATTGGCCCAAGCTGTAAAATGCCTTCAAGCGGTTGAAGAAACCTTTAACCATAATTTTGTGTTTAAAGAGGCTTCCATTGGAGCCATAGCCATAGATAAAAAAGGTGCGTCATTGCCAGAAAGCACCCTTAACCTATGTAAGGAAGCAGATGCTGTACTGTTAGGAGCCATTGGCCACCCTAAATACGATACCAATCCCAATTCCCCTATTAGACCCGAACAGGGACTGTTGAAATTAAGAAAGGAACTGGGACTCTTTGCCAACATAAGACCCGTAATTGCCCATTCGGCCCTCGTTGATAAATCTCCCTTGAAGAAAGAGGTTGTCTCGGGTACGGATTTTGTAATCTATCGCGAGTTGACCGGGGGAATTTATTTTGGGGAGAAAAAACTTAATGAAGAGGGTACGGTAGCTTCCGATCTCTGTGAATACTCTGAAGAAGAAATCAGTAGAGTGGCCCACCTCGCGTTTAAGGCTGCTAAAAACAGGAGAGGTAAACTTACCCTTGTAGACAAAGCCAATGTGTTGGAATCTTCCAGACTTTGGAGAAAAGTGGTTGCCAAAATAGGTGAAAGTTACCCTGATGTAGTGTTGGATTATTTGTTTGTGGACAATGCTGCCATGCAAATCATTCTGAAACCGACCCAATTTGACGTTATTCTTACCGAAAACATGTTCGGTGACATTATTTCTGATGAAGGAAGTGTTATTGGCGGGTCCATTGGATTACTGGCCTCGGCATCAATTGGGGAGGAAAGCGCACTTTTTGAACCTATCCATGGATCCTATCCCCAAGCTATGGGGTTAGACATTGCAAACCCTATCGCCTCTATTCTTTCGGTAGCCATGTTACTTGAGCATTTTGGTCTTATAGACGAATCGCTTGCCGTTCGAAATGCTGTGGATAAATCACTAAAGAAGGAAATTGTTACACCGGACCTAAAGCATGATAGTCAATATGGAACCAATCAAGTGGGCGATTTCATTGCTCACAACATTGTTGATATTGAAGATGATTTCAGTGTAAATGATGAGAATATCCATTTGGGAAAATCCACTATTATTTAAACATCTGTCTCTATAGGTTCCGAAGCCAGTTCTTGCATGGTTTTAGTAAACTGTTTTTTGAATTCCTCATACTTTTTGCCCGTCGCAGGCCCATTAAAGCCCGTATGAATCCTTCTGACTGCACCTTTTTTATCGAGATAAATGGTAGTGGGATAAGACAAAATATGGTTGAGCATGGGCAATTTTTCATTGGCTTTCTGTTTGTTGGAAGTACCAAACTGTGCCAGTAAAATGGGGTAATTTGCCCCTACCCTCTCTTTAAGGCGGCGAATACCCTCAAAAGCTTTTTCTTCGGTCTTGGCATATTCAAAGGCCAGAGCTACCAATTCAATGTTTAAATCTGGATGTTCTTTTAGGAAATCAACATAAAATCGGGTTTCATCCAAACAATTGGGACACCAAGACCCCATAATCTGTACCAAGACAGGTTTTCCAGAAAATCTGGTATCGGACAAACTTACCATTTTGCCAGTTGCATCGGGAAAAGAAAAGTTCAACCTATCATAGCCTTCCCTTAGATACGTCAACGAATTGGCATCTGGTAATTCAAACGCCTCGTTACGGGCACCCATAAATTCTTTTACGGAATGGTTTCCATCGTAAAACCTCCCCTCCAAAGTACTGTCTGTTACTTTGGCCATAAAAAGGTACACGTGCGAACCATCAAAAGCAGAAAGTTTTAGACTATCGCCAGTGACCACACCATCCAAATACCTATAATCCCCCGTTCTGGTTCTAAAAGTCCCCTTGATTTTATTTCCATTTTGCATAAATATGCCCTTTGCGGGGTATTCCGTATCTGTATTTATATCAAAATAAGTTTCCCATATCCCTGAAATATTGACGGCAGCATCCTGCTGTGTTTGGAAACGTTCCCGTTTTCCGTAAAAAGCACTAAACGGCACTATACGCTCCAAACTCTCTTTTATAAAGCTTCCATGAATTTCTTCCGCCGAAAAAGTTCCTGCAAAGTAACCCTCAAAAACAGGCATTTGTATGTGGATTGAATCACCTTCTATCTCAATCTCATCCACAGTGATCACCTCCTCGGCGTTATACATTTGCATAACGTAGCGTCCATCTGTATTCTTGGATAGGGTAAACGTAAAAGGCAAGTCTAGATGTGATGCAACCTCCATCTTACCCCACCAGTCGCCGACCGATATTTCCTTCCCCTCCTTTTTGCATGAAACCACCAACAAAACCAGCGCCCAAAACAACGATATCCTCTTCATGATGTGAAAGATTTTTCTTAAAAGTAGAAAATAGTATCCAATTCTTACAATTTAGACCATAACCCTCTTATTATTTACATTGAATCTGTTGGGCTATTGTTTTATATTTGTTCCCTCTAAAATTGGGGTATGAAGATTTCTTACAACTGGCTACGACAGTTTTTACAGATTGATTGGGATTCACAAAAAACTGGTGAGTTGTTGACGGATTTAGGACTTGAGGTAGAAGGCATTTCCCGTTTTGAATCCGTAAAAGGTGGCCTGGAAGGTGTTGTTGTGGGCCACGTACTCAGTTGCGAGCAACACCCAAATGCCGATAGACTAAAACTGACCACTGTTGATATTGGAAAAGGAGAACCTGTACAAATCGTATGTGGTGCCCCAAATGTTGCCGCCGGACAAAAAGTTCCTGTAGCGACTATCGGAACCACATTGTATTCCAAAGAGGGTGAAGCATGGCAAATAAAGAAAGGGAAAATCAGAGGTGAGGAAAGCCATGGTATGATCTGTGCCGAAGACGAGTTGGGCTTGGGAAATGGCCATGATGGCATTATGGTATTGACCGAGACTTTGGAGCCAGGAACCCCTTGTGCCAAAGTGTTCGATATTGAGAGTGATGAGGTTTTTGAGATAGGCCTTACCCCTAACCGGTCCGATGCCATGAGTCATTTTGGAGTGGCCCGCGACTTGAAGGCTGGATTGGAACAGAAAGAAATCCAAAAGGAGTTGGTAACACCTTCCACCAGTAATTTTTCCATTGATAACCGATCGCTGAAAATCGATGTTGAGGTCAAGGAAAGCCAATTGGCACCAAGATATTGTGGAGTTACCATAAGCAATCTTATTGTTCAGGAATCTCCCCATTGGCTAAAAAATAGGCTAAAAGCCATTGGATTGTCTCCTATTAACAATGTGGTGGATGTAACCAATTATGTATTGCACGAATTGGGACAACCCCTACATGCTTTTGATGCATCCAAAATAAAAGGCAATAAAATAGAGGTCAAGACCTTACCGGCCGGCACAAAGTTCAAGACCTTGGACAATGTGGAACGTACCCTCCACGAAGATGATCTTATGATCTGCGATAGTGAAAAACCCATGTGTATTGCCGGAGTCTTCGGTGGGGTTTATTCCGGAGTAACGGAGCATACTTCTTCCATTTTCTTGGAGAGCGCTTATTTTGATCCCGTTTCCATTCGAAAGTCTGCCAAAAGGCATGGACTAAATACGGATGCTTCATTTCGATATGAGCGTGGCATCGACATCAACCTAACCGAGTATGCCCTTAAAAGGGCAGCGTTGTTGATTCGAGAAATTGCGGGGGGATACATCACTTCTGAGGTTGTTGACCTTTACCCAAAGAAACCTCAGGATAGACAAGTGTTCCTGACTTTTGATAAAATCAACTCACTCATTGGACAGGAAATTCCAAGGGATACCATAAAATCCATTTTGTCTTCCTTGGAAATCCGAATCAACAATGTTACAGAGTCCGGACTTGGATTAACCATTCCCACCTATCGTGTTGACGTTACCCGAGAAGTGGATGTCATCGAAGAGATCCTAAGGGTATATGGCTATAACAATATTGCCCATAAGGAAAAGCTTACAGCTTCCATTGCCAAAACATCTCGCTTTGAAAACCATCGCATACAGGATGTGGTTGGAAATACCTTGGCATCCCAAGGATTCTATGAAATCATGACCAATAGTTTGGTTCCCCCCGATGCCCATACGCAAGAGCGTGATGGAGAAAAAATCACCATGCTCAACCCATTGAGTTCCGATTTGTCGGTTTTAAGGACCTCCATGCTGTTTTCTGGACTTCAAGCCATAAGCTACAACCATAATCGTCAGAAAACCAGTCTAAAACTTTTTGAATTCGGCAAGACCTACCATAAAATAGCAGGCGAAAACCAGGAGCGACAACATTTATCCATCTTTATTTCTGGAAACCGTGCGGCGGATAGCTGGAGTGTCCCTAGCAAAAAAACAGATTTCTTCTACCTTAAAGGTATTGTGGAATCTCTGTTTGATCGCTTAGGAATAAAAGATGTCGAAATTAAACCATGTACCAATACAGTCTATGCGGAAGGGCTTTCCTATGAAAAAGATGGCAATGTCTTGGCGCACTTTGGTTTGGCTTCAAAATCTGTTCTTAAAACGTTTGACATTAAGCAAGATGTTTTCTTTGCGGATTTTGATTGGGACTCCATTCTTGCATTGGTGGGCAAACAAAATATTGTCTTTAAGGAAATCCCAAAATTCCCAGAGGTTTCCCGTGATTTTGCGCTATTACTTAACGATTCCACGTCATTCCAGCAAGTATATGACATTGCTTGGAAAACAGAGAAAAATCTTCTGAAAAAGGTAAATCTTTTTGATGTTTATACGGGCAAAAATTTACCGGATGGGAAAAAATCCTATGCTGTGAGCTTTACCTTGTTGGATGAGAAAAAGACCCTAACGGACAAGCAAATTGACAAGATTATGGCTAAGTTACTGACCCAATATCAAAAGGAATTGGGTGCCGAACTACGCTGATTACATTTGTGAAGGCAGAATAACACTATCTATTTCATGGGCAACCCCATTCTTGAGATTTAGGTCTGCAGAGGTAATGCGAGCTTGATTACCCATTGGATCGGTCAATACAATATCAAAACCTTCCATATGGGCCAGTAGTTTTTTACCTTGTATCGTGGTAAAACTTGCCTTTCCATTTCCCCTACACATAGCCCTCAGAATCCTAGAAGCGGTTAAATGACCAGCTACAATGTGGTAGGTCAACAATGACTTAAGGGCACTTTTGTCCTGCGAGTTGATGAGTTCCTTTATCTTTTCAGTAGAAAACCGCTCAAAAGCGGCATCGGAAGGCGCAAAAATGGTAAATGGTCCAGCTTTTTCCAAAATCTCTTCCATTTGCGTCACTTTTACAGCTTCAAAAAGTATTTTATGTTGCTCCGAATCTATAGCATTCAGGGCAATTGTTTTAGTGGTAGACCTTGGAAGTTGAGCAAAGGCGGATGCGGTACAAACCATGCAAAGAGCCAGTAAAAGTTTGGTCAAAGGGGATTTCATTGGTTTTTGGTCAAATTTGGGACTCTTAATAGTATGATTTTTCGATTAAATGCTGAAAACTTCGATAAGTTACATCTTTTTAAGGATATACAAGCAGTTTTCCCGTCCCTACATTCAATTTAACATAACGTTAACATTGGATGGTTTTGGCAGCCTTTACAATCACCCCTACAATTGCTTAACTTTGAATAGGTTGCCAAGAAAAAGATTATGGTTTTCAAGAACACAAATATTGAAGAAAGTCTCCTTAAGGTCCGTAACAGACAGGTAAAAGAACTTCAGATTTTGGAAGAAGTCCAAGAAATTTTATGGAAAGATACCCAGAAGGAAGAGAAAATTGCCCATGAACTTGCCTCAAAAAATCCAAGCGTTCAAAACCCCTTTGTTTTTGACGAATTGGAAGCTGATAAAATTTATCACATAGATCATATCAAACAAATCTGTATTGATTACCGACTTCGTTTTCTGGACAGCTCATATTTCAAAGGAGCTTTTCCTTCCAGCACCATAGCTAGAATTAAATCGCTGGAAAGACTACATCAAATTGATATAAAAGGGTATAAGGTAATGGCGCCTTCCAAACTTTTTAAACTAGAGGACAAGGACGACCCCCTACTCTTTGCTCCCATTGGTAATGGGTATTATTATTTGGTGGATAAATGGGGAAACGACCTGCATCCTTTCCGAAAATTATTGGTTTGGCCCTTCAAGAATATGGTCAATTTGACTCTTTTTGTGGTCTTGATTAGTTATTTGGTAACCCTTATGGTGCCCGAAGGTCTTTTTTCCAAAAAGAATACAACTGCAGAGTTTTGGATCATCTTCTTTTTTATGTTCAAATGTATTGCCTCCGTGGTTATTTTTTACGGTTTTGCCTTGGGCAAAAACTTCAACCCCGCTATTTGGAACAGTAAGTATTTCAATGCCTAGGCTGTAACGGAGTACATTTTTTCCCGTTGTTCTTTAATGGCCTTATCAGACATATAGTCGTCAAAAGTCAGATAACGGTCAATGGTGCCCTTTGGAGTAAGCTCAATAATCCTGTTTGCAACGGTATGCACAAATTCATGGTCATGGGTGGTAAGCAATACCGTTCCTTTAAAGTTTTTCAAGGAATTGTTGAATGCCGTAATACTTTCCAAATCCAAGTGGTTGGTGGGCTCATCCAAAAGCAATACGTTGGCACGAATCATCATCATGCGGCTCAACATACAACGCACCTTTTCACCTCCTGAAAGCACAGTACATTTCTTAAGGGCTTCTTCACCACTGAAGAGCATTTTACCCAAAAATCCACGAATATAGACTTCTTCTCGTTCTTCTTCGGTCTTGGCCCATTGGCGTAACCAATCCACCAAATTGATGTCTTCCTTGAAATAATCTGAATTATCGGCTGGTAAATAGGACTGGGTTGTAGTAACCCCCCATTGATGAGAACCACTACTTGCCTTAATCTTTCCTGAAATGATATCATAGAACGCTGTAGTGGCCCTGGAATCTTTGGACAAGATGGCCACCTTGTCCCCTTTTGCCAAGTTGATGTTCACATCCTGAAACAGCAAATCCCCATCCTCTGAGGTTGCCGAAAGCTTCTCAACATTTAGGATTTGGTCTCCAGCCTCACGCTCCCTGTCAAAGATGATGGCGGGATACCTTCTGCTAGATGGTTTGATGTCTTCTACCTTTAGTTTGTCCAACATCTTTTTACGTGAAGTGGCCTGTTTGCTCTTGGCTACGTTGGCACTAAAGCGCTGGATAAACTCCTGCAATTCCTTGGCCTTCTCCTCTGCTTTCTTGTTCTGTTGGGCGCGTTGGCGAGCAGCTAACTGACTGCTTTCATACCAAAAGGTGTAGTTTCCTGAAAAAAGATTGATTTTTCCAAAGTCTATATCTGCAATACTGGTACAAACGGCATCCAAAAAGTGCCTGTCGTGCGAAACCACTATCACGGTATTGTCATAATTTGCCAAGAAATTCTCCAACCAGTTAATGGTCTCGTAGTCCAAATCATTGGTAGGCTCATCCATAATCAGCACATCGGGGTTACCAAATAGTGCTTGGGCCAAAAGCACCCGCACCTTTAATTTGGAATCCATGTCTGCCATAGCGGTGTAATGTAGCTCCTCCGATATCCCTAAATTGGACAAAAGTGCTGCCGCATCACTATCGGCGTTCCAGCCGTTCATTTCTTCGAACTGTACTTGCAACTCGCCTATTTTCTCTGCATTTTCATCTGTATAATCGGCATACAGAGCATCTATCTCCTTTTTGATCTTGTAGAGGGGTTTGTTTCCCATAACCACAGATTCCAAAACAGGGAACTCATCGTAGGCATTATGGTTTTGTTCCAAAATGGACAT
Organism: Flagellimonas alvinocaridis; assembly: GCF_004916895.1. GTDB lineage: Bacteria > Bacteroidota > Bacteroidia > Flavobacteriales > Flavobacteriaceae > Flagellimonas > Flagellimonas alvinocaridis. The sequence goes on along the minus strand of NZ_SNTZ01000003.1, from coordinate 410,506 downwards.
ACGCTTACCAGGTTCCAGATGCACATGCCCCGAAGTAGCATCCAACTGCCCTGACAATATTTTTAAAAAGGTAGACTTCCCGGCACCGTTGGCGCCTATAATACCATAGCAATTTCCATGGGTGAACGTGACATTTACCTCATCGAACAATACGCGCTTTCCAAATTGAACAGATAAATTGGATACTGATAACATGCAACTATTTATTTTTTTGCAAAAGTAGCTAAAACCTCCCCTTATTTCTAAATTTAAGCACACTTTCTTAAACCTCACAAAAACAGGGTTTTACAACATTTAACTCGCCATTAACAGAGTGGACCTGCGGGGATTCTTAATTTTGTCTGTAAATGTTTGGTTCGCAATATATGGTTAGATTATTACTCGGCCTTACCTTATTGTCTTTTCTAGCATGCGGGAAAAATTCCTCGGATTGTGCCGCTGTGTTCTTTGGCGGTGAAATTGTAAATCCTACCAGTGACTTTGTAGTACTCTACCATAATGATACTTATGTTGACTCGGTAAAGTTGGATGACAACAACCGCTTTTCCTTCAACCTTGAGGGCATAGAAGAGGGATTGTACCATTTTGACCATACTCCAGAACTTCAATATGTGTACCTACAAGGCGGTGACAGTCTTCTCATCCGATTGAACACTTTGGAGTTTGATGAATCTCTGGTCTTTTCCGGTAAAGGAAGTGAAATCAATAACTTTTTGATTGAAATGTTCCTGGCCTATGAAAATGAAGAACCTTTGGTCTACGACTACTACTCGCTAGACCCCGATGCATTCAACCAAAAAATTGACTCCTTGAAGGCCACCAAGATTTCCCATTTAAAAGAATTGGAAACGGACCACGGACAGTTTACGGGCAAAGAATTGGCCATGGCCAAAGCATCCATTGACTATAATAGTTATCTGTATAGGGAGAAATATCCGTTTTACCATAAAAAAAGAACCGGAGAGGAGACCATACACGACCTAAGTACTTCATTTTATGAATATCGCAACCACATTGACCTGAACAATAAGGACCTTACCTATTTTAGGCCCTATTTTGATTTTATGAAATGGCATTTGGGCAATGTATCCTACATGAGCTGTATGGAAAATTGCCATACGGGAAAACTTCCCATAAGTGACCGTTTACACTTTAACAAACACAAACTTCACCTTGTGGATAGCTTGGTAAAGGAAAATGAGCTTAGAGACATTCTTTTTAGAAACATAGCCGTGGATTACCTGTTGAAGGAGCACAATCCCAGTGAAGAAAGTCAAGCTTTTATAGAAAAGTTCCGTACACTATCTTCAAGCGATGACCATAAAAAGGAGATCGATCAATTATATGCGGGCATAAAAAGCCTTCAACCCGAAAATAGCCTGCCAAATATAGAGGTTAAGGATTCGGACAACAACGTGGTTTATTTGAAAGATGTGGTCAACAAAAAGAAAACCACCGTTTTCTATTTTTGGACCGCTGACCAGAAAGGGCATTTCAAAAATATTACACAACACATTGCCCAGCTTGAAAAAAAACATCCTGAGTATACCTTTATTGGCATCAACTTAAAGACCAGCTATCCGCAATGGATAAGCATGATGGAGGAATTTCATTTGGACAAGAGCAAACAGTTCCACGGCGAGGATTTTAAGGAAATACAAATGGCCATGATCGTGGACGGACTCAATAAATGTATTATTACAAAAGACACGGTAATTGTCAATGCCTTTGGCAATCTGTATGCCTCCTTCTAATAAAAAAAAAGCCTTGGTTAACCAAGGCTCATTCTTAATTTTCTTTTCTCCTTTACTTATGAATTTCCCTTTCGATAATCGGCCAAGAATTTTTCAAGTCCAATATCGGTAAGTGGGTGTTTCAACAATCCTGTGATGGATGACAAAGGTCCGGTCATGACATCCGCACCGATCTTTGCACAATCAATTACGTGCATGGTGTGACGGATGGATGCGGCCAAAATTTGGGTTTCAAACCCATAGTTGTCAAAAATCAACCTGATTTCAGAAATAAGGTTCAACCCATCGGTGGAGATATCATCCAACCGACCCAAAAAGGGAGAAACATAGGTAGCTCCAGCTTTGGCGGCCAATAAAGCCTGTCCTGGTGAGAATACCAACGTGCAATTAGTACGGATACCTTTATCTGAAAAATATTTCAATGCCTTTACACCATCTTCGATCATAGGCACCTTTACCACAATTTGCTCATGTAGTTCCGCCAATTCCTCGCCCTCTTTCACCATGGCCTCAAATTCGGTAGCCACAACTTCAGCAGACACATCGCCATCCACGATATTGCAGATATCCACATAATGTTTTAAAATATTGTTCTTTCCAGTGATTCCTTCTTTGGCCATCAAGGATGGATTGGTGGTAACCCCGTCAAGGACACCCAATTGTTGTGCTTCCTTAATTTGATCAAGATTGGCAGTATCAATAAAAAACTTCATTCCTTTAGTTTATAAGTGATTAGTATGAGGTATAAAACTACAATTTATAATGGTTGAGCAATAGTTTTTCGTAGAGTTTATCCGGTAAAATATTCTTAAGGACCAGAGAAAACTTTTGCATAAAAGCACCTACCGGATTATGTACTTTGGGTCGTTTTTGGTTGATGATCTTGTACACCGCCTCTGCCACTTTAATGGGATCTCCGGCACTGTTCACATCATCGTTTATGGAATCTACGGTCTGTGCATATTTATCCTCATACGGAGAACCTTGCAAAACCGGAGCATGGTACCTTCCCGCCGCTATATTGGTAGCAAAATCCCCGGGGGCCACATTGGTAATGCTAATGCCAAAATCCTTGGTCTCCATGCGCAAAGCTTCGGTAATCAAGCCCAAAGCACCTTTGGTGGCCGAATAAAACCCGCGGAACGGCAAGCCCATATACCCTGCGATGGAGGTCACATTTATGATAGCTCCCCCACCCTGCTGGCGCATTTGTGGCAATACCGCTTTCATCACATGGACAGGTCCGTGAAAATTGGTATCAAAAACATCCAATATTTCTTCATGGGGGGTTTCCTCAATGGGACCGGTAATACCTTTTCCGGCATTGTTGATCAATACATCCAAACGCCCTTCTTTGGAAACAACCTCGGAAACAGCTCTTTGGATGCTCTCCACATCCTTTACATCCAATTGGATAAGTTCAAAAGCATCAAAATCTGGATGGTTGTGCGGGTTCCGGGTGGTTCCGTAAACTTTATAGCCTTTGGAGGTCAAGAAAGTTCCAATGGCCTTGCCTATGCCAGAGGAGCCGCCGGTGATCAAAATAACTTTTCTATCCATGGCCATCTGAGTTTAGGGAACAAAAAAAGGCAAGCTACCTACATCGCACCGCTACGACCACATACCCTTGCTGCGTTCCCGCCCTGGGGGATTCTGCAGGAGCTGGTCGTGTAGGACTTGCCTGTGCAAATATACGACCTTTTAAAATTTGCCACAATCCTATTTCATTCTTAATTTCGAAGTGTAAGCATTTATGCCATGAAACATGCATTTAAGACTATGATCAAATTAGCTTCCATTTTTGGGTTTTTACTGTTCTTCCTAGGTTGTGGAGGAGAAAACGATCCTTCCAAACTTTTTTCCATTCAACTGGAGAACAACAATGTACAACAACATCAAAAGATAGGTGTCGCCATTAAAAACAAAAAAGATGTCGAAATCTCCAGTGTCAAATATTTTATGGATGGGCAAGAACTTCCTTTGGAAAACAACCAACTTACCATGAATGCAAAAACTTTGGGAAACAAAACGCTTGTGGCCCAAATTGAAATTGAAGGACAAACCGTAGAAATCAAGGAAGATTTTCGATTGTTGGCCGCCAAAGCTCCTGAAATATACACCTATGAAATTGTGAATACTTATCCCCACGACCCTAAGGCTTACACCCAAGGCTTGGAGTTCCACAATGGTACACTTTATGAAAGTACGGGAAAAAAAGGGGCTTCCACTGTCAGAAAAGTGGATTTTGAAACTGGTGAAGTGATACAAAACATAGATTTGGACAATACCGTCTTCGGCGAAGGCATTACCCTTCTCAATGACAAGTTGTACCAACTCACTTGGCAAAGTGGTCTCGGTTATGTTTACAACGCCTCCAACTTGGAAAAAATTAGAAACTTCTCCTACGGCAAGAGCCGTGAAGGTTGGGGACTCTGCAATGATGGCAAAAAGCTCTTCAAAAGCGACGGCACAGAAAAAATTTGGTTTTTAGACCCTGAATCCCTTGAGGAAGTGGGCCATATTGAAACCGCAACCAATAAATCCATTTTCAACAAGGCCAACGAACTGGAATACGTGAACGGGAAAATCTATGCCAACGTCTATCAAAAGGAAAGCATGATGATCATTGATGCTGCCTCAGGGGCCATTGAGGGCGTGATCAACTTTGGTGGACTCAAGAGCAAAATCCAAAAAGGTCCTAACTGGGACGATACCAACTCTGTGCTCAATGGAGTAGCCTACCATAAGGACAGGGGCACTTTTTTTGTGACCGGAAAAAATTGGGACAAACTCTTTGAGGTGAACATCCTTAAAAAAGATTGATGAAGACCTATACCGAAGTCTTAAATGTATCCCCAGAAGACCTTGATGACCTTGACCATGTCAACAATGTGCGCTACGTGGAATGGATTCAGGATATTTCCAAGAAGCACTGGGAAAAGGTTGCCCCACAAGCCATGCGCAACGAAATGGCCTGGGTGGTTCGCAACCACAACATCAACTACCTAAAATCCGCCGTATTGGGAGATACGCTTCAAGTTTCTACCTATATAAAGAACAATACTGGCCCATTGTCCGTACGTGTTGTGGAAATCAAAAACAATAAAACAGGTCAACTTTTAGTTAATGCCCATACAGAGTGGTGTCTTTTGGATGCGAGGACGTTTCGTCCCAAACGCGTTCCCGAGGCCATCAACAACCTATTTCTATAGTGGACCGTTGGCACATAAACCTTGTTTCTGCCATGGCAGGGATTTTCCTTGTTGTGATGGGAGCATCGTGCCGAAAGGATTTTGACTACACTCCCAGCACTGGCCAGTTAACATTTTCCAAGGATACCGTTTTTCTGGACACCGTTTTTACCAACATCGGAAGCAGTACTTATACCTTAAAGGTATACAACCCCACCAACAATGACATTTTAATCCCCTATGTGGGATTGGAAACCGGGCAGAGCAGCAGTTATCGCCTCAATGTGGATGGCATGGCAGGAAAGGAGTTCGACAATGTACCCCTACTGGCCAAGGACAGCCTTTTTGTCTTCATAGAGACCACTTTTGACATCACACCGACCACTACCAACGAATTTTTGTATGCCGAAAGCCTCATATTTGGAAATGGTACTTCAAACCAAAAAGTGGAATTGGTCACTTTGGTAAAGGATGCCGTTTTTTTATATCCCACCACCCATTCGGATGGTACCAAGGAAAGATTGGTCTTGGGCCAGGATGAAACGGGGAATGACATTACTGTGGAAGGTTTCTACCTAGAACCTGACCAGCTCAATTTTACCCAAGAAAAACCTTATGTAATCTATGGCTATGCTGCCGTTCCCGAAGGGAACACGCTCACCATGCAGCCCGGAACACGGGTTCACTTTCATAACCGCTCCGGAATTTTGGTAGATGCAGGGGCATCCATCCACATCAATGGTGCATTGAGTGAAAATCAAGAAACACTTGAAAATGAGGTCATCTTTGAGGGCGATCGCCTGGAGCCCAGCTTTGAAGATGCCCCGGGGCAATGGGGTACAGTTTGGATTAGGGAAGGCAGCAACAACAATATAATAACACACCTAACCTTAAAAAATGCCACAGTGGGGCTACGGGTCGATGGTGATACTGTTTTGGACTCCCCCACCCTTACTTTGCGCAATACCCAAATCTATAATAGTCAAGAATATAATCTTTGGGCCACAGCAGCCCATATCAATGCGGAAAATACGGTATTGGGCAACGCAGGAACTTCATCCTTGTCTATTGACTTGGGTGGAAAGTACAATTTTGTGCACTGCACCTTGGCCAATTTTTGGCCACATAGCTTCAGGAACGGGACCGCACTGTACCTTTCCAATTTTTCTGGCGACATCACCAACAATTTGCAGAATGCCAACTTTGCCAATTGCATCATAGCTGGGAGTTTATCCAAGGAACTGGCCTTACTGCAAGACCCAAATGCCAATTTTAACTTTACCTTTTCCTACTGTTTGCTACAGTTTAACGATAACAATGGTCAGTTTGGAGAAAATCCACTCTACAATTTTGACAATACGGCCCTTTACCGTAACATAGTGTTGAACCAAGAACCAAGCTTTGTCAACCCATCTAAAAACCAAATGACCATTCATGAGGGCTCTGCAGCCATAGACCTTGCCGACACCAATGTTTCTCTTTCTGTTCCAATGGATCTTTTAGGAACGGATAGAACCCAGAATCCAGACATTGGCGCCTACGAATTTTCATCCAACAACTAGATTTTTAACTGTTTATTGGGAAAAATGTAGGAAAATAAACCTTTTTCAAGGGAAACCCCTAGTTTTTTTAAGGGAAAACTTTAATGAGTTTATTTGGCACGTTAGTAACTTGCAATCAGCATTTTGCATATGGATTATACCTACACCATAATAGATTCCAGCGCCTCTTCCAAGCTCCAATTGCAGCTCTATCTGCAGGAGTATGAAGATTTTACTTGCGCAGGGGTGGCCACCAGTGCTTCGGAAGGATTGGACATTATTTTAAAGTTCACTCCAGACGTGGTACTCGTTAATTTGGCCGAAGATGGTTTGGAGTATTTTCAAATGGTAACGGAACTCAACCAGTACATGCCCAGCTTGCCCATCATTATTGGGTATGCCACTACCAAAAAGTATGCATACAATGCCATTAAGAGTGGCTTTTTCGACTATTGGATACTGCCTCATAATGAATTTGATGTTAGAAAGACCATTATGAGGCTTCGCAAATTACATCCCAAGCACAACATCCCATCCACCATTTGTCTTAAGTCCTATAATGATTATAGATACTTGGACACCAAGGACATTCTATATCTAAAATCGGACAACAACGCCACGGATTTCTTTATGAGGGATGGCAATGTGGTCAGTGCCTTTAAAACCCTAAAGTCCTTTGAGGATGTATTACCTACGGGCTTTGTTCGGATTCATCAGAGCTATATCCTTAACAGCCGGTATGTTTCCCGTATAAATTATGGCAAGTCCATGTGCACCCTTAAAAATGGGCAGGACGAACTCCCCTTCTCCAAAACCTACAAAGGCAAGATTGATGCCCTTAAGGAAATGCTCTCCAAAACTGCAGTAGGAGAGTTAAATTGATCAAATTCTAGCGGATTTAAGTAAAATTCTAGCAGAATCCCTACAGATTCTAAATACCTACTACAATTCTACGCGTCTCCATATTAGGTCGATAATTTGGCGGTATAAACCTATTTATTAAACCATAAACCTAATATTATGAAAAAATTACTTTCTATTGCTGCGATTGCCCTTTTGACCACTGGATTATTCTCTTGTGAAGCGGAAACCGATGTACAGGATACTGAAGCCATGGTAAAGAACCTTAGCGTTGACTCAGATGAGAATGCTACTGATGGAAAACAATCCGATCCAGACCCAAGAGGAGGAAGTAACTAATTTTTGTATTTCCCTGATAATCCGTAGTTTTAAGTCGTGAAAAAAATGTTCCGCCTCCTAATAGGTGCCACAATACTTTGTGCTCTTGTTACGCATGACCAAGACGGTTCCCAGACCAATGGGACAAAAATAGAATCTGCTTGGTTGGACAATGGCAACAGCACGATTTCGGTGCCTGATCATGGAAACCGAAGTAGTATAAAATACCATCTGTCCGGGTTCAGGTCCAGCGCAGATGATCGAAAACTATAAGGATCAACCAACATACGATATAGCCCCAACCTCAATCATGGTATGGGGCTTTTTTGTTACCTTGTATGGGGTATTTTTGTAACAAAACCTACTTTGTCTTGAAAATTAAGTATTTACTTCCCATTATGGGGCTTGTTCTTTGGAGCTGTTCCCAGAAAACTCCAAAAAATAGGAGCACCGTTGACCAGAGAAGTGAGTCCATTAAGCAATGGATCGCTTTTGCCCGTGATAGCGCTCATTTGTCCTTGGAGGAACGCAAACAATTTTTACAAAATGCCCAACAGGTCGTATCTACTTTAAAGAACGATACTTTAACCATAAACCACCTTTCCAACATTTCCTTGGCCTACATGAGTCTTCCCGATTCTTTGGAGTTTAGAAAGACCAACAAGCAAGTCTTGGAATTGGCCAAAAAAGAGAAACAATATACTGCGTTGGGAAACTCCCATTGGGATATGGCTGATTTTTTTCAATCGCACGGAAGTTTGGACAGTGCCTTCTACCATTATCAAAATGCATTAAAAACTTTCGAAAACCTGCCTATAGATTCCACTTCAAACTCAATGAAAGGAAGAATGTTGTACAGCATGGGCCGCATTCAAGATTCCTACAAGGATTATCTGGGAGCCGAAACAAGTGTTACCAGTGCCATAAAATATTTTAGTGAGTTAAAGGATGAGAGAAGGCTGTACTTTTGTTATAATCTATTGGGAATCATTGCCAGCGGTATGGACAACAGCGACAAATCCTTGGAATATTTTCAAAGGGCCAACACCTACATCAACCAGATGGAGAGCGCAGATCGTATAAAATATACCGAACAGAACCAAAACAACATAGCCCACGAATTTTTAAAGAAAGAAGATTACCGGCGCGCCAAGATAGCCTTTGGCGATTTGTTGAGGAGCAAGGATATTTTCACCCGAAATCCAGAGCTATACTCCATGTCCCTTTCCAGTCAGGCTTATGCCATTTATAAGGATGAAAAGAACTTGGACTCGGCAAAAGAATTATTGTCACGAGCCATCAAAATCAACGACAGTATAGAGTATACTTTTGATCAGCCAAGAGCCAAACAATTTTATGCCGAAATTTTGGCAGATCAGGGAGATACGGCAAACGCACTCCTCTATGCGAAGGAATCTCGCAATATGGCCAAAGAAAACTATAATAATGATCGTCTTCTAGAAGTACTCCGTCTGCTCACCAAACTGGATAGCAACAATGCTGCATCCTACTCCGACGAGTATTATGACCTTAATGAGGCCCAAAAAGAAGAGGAGCGCACCAAGCGGGACAAGTTTGCGCGTATTCGTATGGAAACCGACGAGATCATTCAAGAAAACGAGGTTCTTACCCGCGAAAAAGAGCTCTGGGCCGCATTTGCTCTGATTTTTATAGGATTAGGTACGGCCGGACTTGTTATTGTAAACCAGCAAATCCGAAACAACAAATTAAAGAACAAGCAAAAGCAGCACGAAAGCAACCAGGAAATCTACAACCTCTTACTTTCCCAGCAGGGTAAAATCGAGGAAGGAAAGCAAATGGAGCAAAAACGAATCTCGGAGGAACTACATGATGGTGTTTTGGGTGAGATGTTGGGTATTCGTTTAATTCTCAGCGGCCTTAACGAAAAAGAAGATGGGGATTCCGTGGAAAAACGTGCAGAGTTCCTTGAACGATTGCGTGATGTGGAAGAGGAAATCCGCACCATTTCGCACGAACTCAACCATGCGGCCTATGAAAAATTTCATAATTTTATTGTGTCCTTGGAGGGCTTCTTTGAAAACTTGGAACAGTCCTCTGGCATTGTATGCTCTTTTACCTATGATAACGAGGTAAACTGGGATGGGCTGTTGGGTGACATCAAGATAAATGCCATCCGAATTGTCCAAGAAGCGCTTAAAAACTGCGTTACCCATGCCAAGTGCAAAACAGCCAGTGTCGCCTTGGATGTGCAGGGCAATAAACTCAAGATTGTCATTGCAGATGACGGAGTTGGTTTTGACACCAAGAGAAATAGAAGGGGAATTGGTCTTAGAAACATTGCCTCAAGGGTAAAAAAGTTAAAAGGAACCTTGGATATAGAAAGCAGTAAGGGCAAGGGAACCACAATAGTGGCCACAATTCCCTGTAAATACACAGAAACTGTTCCCCGCAAGGGAGATTCAGATCAAAGAGAAACTATTAATGCCTAAATCTTACATAGTAAAGCAGAACATATGAGCACACTTAGAATATTGGCCATAGACGATCATGAAATGACGATGTTGGGGTATAAATATATCCTGGAGCGTATTGAGTTCGAAGGCTATGAAATCATTATTGTGGATACTGCCACCACGTTTGCCGCAGGAAAAAAATTGATCGAGGATTCCGTGAATTCCTTTAAGTATGATGTACTGTTGTTAGACGTACAACTATATGCCCCCAATGAGGAACAGCCCCAGACCGGGGAAGAACTTGGAATTTTGGCCCGAAAGCTGGTGCCAGACACCAAAATAGCATTTATGTCCTCCTTTAGCGATAATTTCAGGATCAACAGCATTTTAAAGACCGTTGATCCCGATGGCTATTTAGTAAAGACAGACATTGATCCAAAAACCTTGGAAGATGCGGTAAAGACCATTGTATTGAATCCACCTTATTATTCCTCCAAAGCGCTATCTGCCATACGGAAAAAAATGTCCAACGACATTGAAATAGACGAAAAAGACCGACAGATTTTATACCACCTTTCCAAAGGAACCAAAAATAAAGATCTGGAGAAATTTATCCGGTTGTCACCATCCTCCATAGAGAACCGAAAAAGACACATGAAAACACTTTTTGGCACAGAGAACGAAAATGATCTGGCCTTGATCCTGGCCGCAAAAAACAGGGGGTTTATTTAACGTATCCTTTCCCTAATTTTCGAAATAGTAAGAAATAGTAAATAGTTTTTCCGGTTTATGACCTAAAAACCCTACAAACTAAAGAAAACCCATAGAATTTTTATGGGTTTCCTTTACTCTTAAAAAAAAGATTCATCCTAACTTTAAGGGTAAAGAAAAATTAGATAGCAGCCACATGTCATTACAAAAAAAAACCAATCTAAATTTCCATCATTATGGCCCAAGGGTATTTGAGGTCGCATATGGGTTGGATGAGTTTCTGAAAGTTCTGGAAAGAAACTTTTTTGCAGAAGCCAAAGTTCAGTGCACTTATCATACTGAAAGCAAAAAAACCGATATGGTTTTGGGATTGGACCTTAATTTTGGCATAACGGAAAGTCTACACCATTTTAATAAGGGAACTTGGGGAGGTATGACATTTTCAGAAGACAACCACGTTGTTTCGAATGAATTTAAAACCGCTCTGGAGCATTTGAATGAAAAAAACATTCATTGCATAGACATTGCTGAAATCTCATTTCACTTTAAGGATACTTCTGTCATAATCTCCAGACTCTACGAACACAGTATTGCCGAGCAATTGGGAGATATCCTCCTAAGAATCAGTGAGCATTTTGTATACCTTACCAAGGGTCTTACCCAAATGCCCTATGAAGTCTTTGTTCCCGTTTTTGAGGACAAATCCCAACGTACTGAGGAATTTTTGCAGGACCACAACGGATATTTTGATTACTGGGGACTCTATTTCGAAAGTGAAAAACAGCACCAAGTAATGGTATATTCCCTTGAGGAGAGAAGGCTCAACCATGAAGACCTTTTCCTTTTGGAATAGCTCAAAATAATCTACCGGAACTAAATACTAAGCCACAAGAAATTAACCATTGAACAAAGGTCGAGACTTCATAAGCTCATTGACCTTTTTGCGCACTTGTTCAATTCCTTTCTCATCTTCTGGGTTCATGAGCACTTGGTCTATGAATTCCACAATGGTTTCCATATCATCTTCTTTGAGTCCCCTTGTTGTGATTGCCGGGGTCCCAAAACGTATACCAGAAGTAATAAAAGGAGATTGGTCATCAAAAGGCACCATGTTCTTATTGGCTGTGATTGCAGCCAACTCAAGAACCTTTTCAGCATCTTTTCCTGTAATGTTCTTGTTCCTTAAGTCGATGAGCATCATATGGTTGTCGGTTCCTCCAGAGATTACTTTGTAATCCCGTTTCATAAAGGCCTTGGCCATAACATCCGCATTTTTCTTTACCTGCAGCATATAGTGTAGGAAATCATCGGAAAGAGCTTCCCCAAAGGCTACGGCCTTTGCAGCGATAATATGCTCCAATGGACCTCCTTGATTGCCTGGAAAAACGGCCAAATCCAATAAAGCCGACATTTTTCTTAGGTTGCCATTCTTTAGTTTAATACCAAAGGGATTGTCAAAATTTTTCCCCATTAAAATAAGACCCCCTCTTGGCCCTCTTAGGGTTTTATGGGTTGTTGTTGTAACAATATGGCAATGAGGAACGGGATCGTTCATGATACCCTTGGCTATCAATCCTGCTGGGTGGGAAATGTCTGCCATTAAAATGGCCCCAACACTGTCCGCAATCTCACGGAATTTGGCAAAATCCATATCGCGTGAGTATGCAGAAGCACCCGCAATGATCAATTTGGGCTTTTCCCTTTCGGCCACCTCACTGATTTTGTCATAATTCAAAGTACCTGTTTCTTCGTCTACGCCATAAAAAACCGGACGGTACAGTTTTCCAGAAAAATTTACGGGAGATCCGTGGGTCAAATGTCCTCCGTGGGCCAAATCAAAACCTAAAATTGTGTCCCCAGGATTCAAACAAGCATGATATACCGAGGCATTGGCTTGTGATCCCGAGTGTGGCTGAACATTGGCATATTCTGCACCAAAAAGTTCTTTTGCACGATCAATGGCCAATTGCTCTACTTCATCAACTACTTCACAACCTCCATAATAACGCTTTCCAGGATAGCCTTCGGCGTATTTGTTGGTAAGTACCGACCCTGCGGCTTCCATTACTTGGGGGCTAGTAAAGTTTTCGGAGGCAATCAATTCAATTCCCTCAATTTGTCTTTCCCTTTCCTGTGCTATCAGGTCAAAAATCTTCTGGTCTCTTTGCATTTGGCGATTAAATTTAACAAGGGTCAAAATTACGAATTGCTTACCTAATTATCCCAAAAAAAACGATTCTGTGTTTGATTTTATCAAACAGAAATCAACAATTTTATGATTTTTACAACCCATTGAAAAAGAGTTACTTAAAAGGATTTTATCCGATTTATACTACCGTTCATCCTTTTTCGTTAATAGATTGTGGGTTTTTGGCACAGCTGTTGAAAACAATTCTGTAACCCATAAATTCAAAACCTATGAAAAAAATTTTACTCCTTTCAATATCGGTTTTCATTGTCGCCTGCAGTGGTGTCAAAAAAACCCAAGAGGCCTTGAATAGTGGAAATTATGTGGCCGCTATGAACAAAGCCATAAAGAACCTTGCAGAAAACAAGACTAAAAAGGGCAATCAGCAATACATCCTGCTCTTGGAAGATGCCTTTGCCAAAAACACCCAAAGGGAACAGGCAGAGATTTCCTTTCTTCAAAATGATGGTAACCCTGCAAATCTGGAAGCCATTTACAACAAGTATTTGCAATTAAAGGAAATACAGCAACGTATACGACCTTTAATGCCTCTAACTATTTATGATGAGGGACGGGATGCCCGTTTCAGTTTTGTGAACTACGATTCCAAAATTCTAAATACCAAAGATGATCTTTCGGAGCATCTGTACAACAACGCCTTAAACTTATTGTCCGATGCCCGGACAAAGGCAGATTACAGAGCTGCATATGATGACCTTAAGTATCTACAGGAAATAAATCCCGGATATAAAGCCACAATAGCCAAAATGGATGAAGCGTACAACAAAGGCTTGGAGTTCGTTAGAGTTGAGATTGCCAATCAAACCGAACAAATCATCCCAGAGCGATTGGAAAAAGAGCTTTTGGACTTCAATGCTTTCGGTATCGATAATTTTTGGTTGCAATACCATACCAATCCCTTATCCGATGTGACCTATGATTATGCCATGAACCTAGATTTCATGGAAATCAATGTTTCCCCGGAGCGTGTCAACGAGACACAAATCATCAAGGAAAGACAGATCAAGGATGGCTGGGAATATCTCCTGGACAGGAACGGAGATGTAGTAAAGGATAGTTTGGGCAATAAAATAAAGGTAGACAAAATGCGAACCGTTACCTGTAAGTTTTTTCAATTTACGCAAAGTAAGAGTGCTCAAATTGGCGCAAAGGTGAGTTTTACTGACTTAAGAAATGGGCAGGAAATCAATGCCTATCCCCTATCCAGCCAATTTATTTTTGAACATATTTTTGCCAACTTTCAAGGAGACAAAAGAGCATTGGAAGATGACCTTTTGGTGTATTTAAATGCACGGGAGGTACCTTTCCCTTCCAATGAACAAATGGTATACGATGCCGGAGAGGACCTTAAAGCACGTTTAAAAGGTATTGTCTCCAAACATCAGTTCAATTAAAAAAAAGCCCCGCTTTGCGGGGCTTTTTTATATGTAATCTTCAACGTTGATATCAGTAATCGCTCCATGTGAAGTATGGAAAGTCACTTCTCCATCCTTAATAATCAATAATTGAGGTGATTCGTGTCTTACGTGAAAGCTATCAGCAATAGCGTTGGAAATGTCCCTATGGGCATGGATATCCAAAAAATAAAGGTCGCATCTGCCTTCCCATTCATAAGAACCTTTAAACATACGCCATGTCATTCCGCTAATACCGCAGGTAGTGGAATGTTTAAAAATAAGTTGCGTTTTTTCTTGTGAACGCTCTTTCAATTCATCCAACTGCCCCAAGGTTGTCAAAGAAACCCAAGGTGATGTTGTATCCTCATTGGTAGATTTTTCCCGTTTCCCAAATACATTGTCAAATAATCCCATGCTACAAATTTAGAGGATATGTCGAGCAGAACCAAAAACCTTACACCTGACGAAATGTCCTGTGTTTTCAAGGATTTACAGACATTTTGTCCGCACCTGTTGTCTGGTAAGGTTGTTGAAATAGAGCAAACAAAACAAACACTATGAACTTTAACAATTTTACCATAAAATCACAGGAAGCCATCCAAAGGGCCCAGCAATTGGCCCAAGAGCATGGCCATCAACAAATAGAAAATGAGCACCTCTTCAAGGCCATTGCAGAGGTAGATGAAAATGTATTGCCCTTCATTTTAAAAAAGTTGAATGTCAATGCATCCCTCGTCTATCAAATCTTGGACAAGGAGCTTCAGAGTTTTCCAAAAGTATCGGGAAGTGAAATCATGTTGTCTCGAGAAGCTGGAAAAACCTTGAACGAAGCAAGCATAGTTGCCAAAAAAATGGGCGATGAATTTGTCTCTGTGGAGCATCTACTGCTTGCCGTTTTTAAATCGAAAAGCAAAATAGGCCAAATCCTAAAAGACCAAGGGGTTACCGAAAAGGATCTGACCGCGGCCATTGAAGAGTTGCGCAAAGGAGGAAAAGTAACTTCGCAAAGTGCAGAGGACACCTACAATTCTTTGGACAAGTACGCCAAAAACCTCAACCAATTGGCCGACAATGGCAAATTGGACCCTGTCATTGGAAGGGATGAGGAAATTCGTAGAGTGTTGCAAATTTTATCCAGACGCACTAAAAACAACCCTATGCTGGTAGGTGAACCCGGTGTGGGTAAAACAGCCATTGCCGAGGGGCTGGCCCATAGAATTGTGCAAGGTGATGTTCCTGAAAACCTAAAGGATAAAGTGCTTTATTCCCTGGACATGGGGGCGCTTATTGCCGGTGCCAAATATAAAGGTGAGTTTGAGGAGCGATTAAAGGCCGTGATAAAGGAAGTAACCTCATCTGACGGCAATATTGTCCTTTTTATTGATGAAATCCATACCCTGGTGGGTGCGGGTGGCGGACAAGGTGCCATGGATGCGGCAAACATCCTGAAACCTGCCTTGGCTAGGGGAGAATTAAGAGCCATTGGGGCTACCACCTTGGATGAATACCAAAAATATTTTGAGAAGGACAAGGCCTTGGAGCGACGGTTCCAAAAAGTTATGGTTGATGAACCAGACACGGAAAGCGCCATCTCCATTTTGAGGGGTATCAAGGAAAAATACGAGACCCATCACAAGGTACGTATCAAAGATGAAGCGGTCATTGCCGCCGTAGAGCTTTCCCAACGCTACATCACTAATAGATTTTTACCGGATAAGGCCATTGACCTCATGGACGAGGCTGCATCCAAATTGCGTATGGAAATCAATTCCAAACCAGAGGAATTGGATGTGCTGGACCGAAAAATCATGCAATTGGAGATTGAAATTGAGGCCATTAAGCGTGAAAACGATAAGGCAAAATTGCAAACCCTGAATTTGGACTTGGCCAATCTCAAAGAGGAAAGAAACGAAATCTTTGCCCAATGGGAGAGCGAAAAGAGCGTTGTGGACAACATTCAAAAGACCAAGCAGGACATCGAAGATTTCAAATTGGAAGCTGAACGGGCAGAACGCAATGGGGATTATGGCAAAGTAGCAGAGCTTCGGTATGGAAAAATCAAGGAGGCTCAAGAAAAACTGGACGCCCTCCAAGATGAACTGGCCAATCAGCAAAGTGCCGGCACCTTGATCAAAGAAGAGGTGACCAATGAGGATATTGCCGAAGTGGTGGCCAAATGGACCGGCATTCCTGTAACCAAAATGATGCAGAGTGAACGGGAAAAACTCTTGAAATTGGAAGACGTACTCCATCAGCGTGTTGTAGGTCAAGAAGAAGCCATTGTGGCCGTTTCAGACGCCATAAGAAGAAGTAGGGCTGGCTTGCAAGATGCCAAAAAACCCATTGGTTCGTTCCTGTTTTTGGGAAACACCGGAGTAGGAAAGACAGAGTTGGCCAAGACCTTGGCCGCCTATTTATTCGATGACGAGAATGCCATTACGCGAATTGACATGAGCGAATACCAAGAACGACACTCCGTAAGTCGCTTGGTAGGAGCGCCTCCGGGGTATGTAGGTTATGATGAGGGCGGACAGTTAACGGAAGCAGTTAGAAGAAAACCCTATTCCGTTGTTCTGTTGGATGAGATTGAAAAAGCACATCCTGATACCTTCAATATTCTATTGCAGGTTTTGGATGAAGGTAGGTTGACCGACAACAAAGGACGTGTAGCAGACTTTAAGAATTCCATCATTATTATGACCAGTAATATGGGAAGTCAGATCATTCAGGAGAAGTTTGAGGACGCAATGGATGTGGAAAGTGCAGCGGAAGCTGCCAGGGTCGAAGTCATGGGGTTGTTACGCAAGACCATCCGTCCAGAGTTTTTAAATCGAATAGACGACATTATTATGTTCACGCCTTTGAACAAAGCCAACATTAAGGAAATTGTAAGGCTGCAGTTGGAACATCTGAAAAAGATGCTTTCAAAACAGCACATTACCTTAGATGCCACGGAAGAGGCCATCAGTTATCTGGCCGAGAAAGGTTACGACCCACAATTTGGGGCTAGGCCGGTTAAAAGGTTGATTCAAAAAGAAGTATTGAACAACCTATCCAAAGAGTTGTTGGCTGGTAAAATAAAGTCGGATAGTATCGTATTACTGGACTCTTTTGACGATCATTTGGTCTTCAGGAACCAAAATGAATTGGTTGAATAAACCTATTGATATAGAAAACAAAGCCCTTACATTGTTAAAAGTAGGGGCTTTTGCTTTTAAAATACCATACAGTATTTGATTTTTTATATATTAGTTACACCCAACCAAACTGAACCACCATGACCAAAAAAGCAGAACGCACCACTGCGTACATTATTGAGACCGTAGCCCCCATATTCAACAAGTTTGGGTACGTGGGCACTAGCATGAGTGACCTTACCGAGGCCACAGGTCTTACCAAGGGTGCCATTTATGGTAACTTTGAGAATAAGGAGGCGCTTGCCTTATCCGCTTTTGAATACAACCGGAACCATTTATTGGGTGTCATAGATGAGAAACTTGCGGTTGATGGTACTGCTTTGGAAAAACTTTTCTCTTTAATGGCATTCTATCGACAATACGACGTCTTCTCCCTTCCCTTGGGCGGATGTCCGATTCTCAATGTAGGTGTAGATGCGCAAAACAACAATACTCTGTTGGTGGCCGCAGTAAAAGAAACTATAAAGGATATTGAAGGAAAGATTGCGTTGGTCTTGGAAAATGGCGCCAATAAAGGTGAAATACGCTTACCCGTGCCCCCACTCCAATTTGCCAAACAACTTTTCACCATGGTTCAAGGGGCCATTGCCATGAGCACCATGACCCGAGACCGAAAATACCTTATCAACACCATGACCTATTTGGAACATCTGGTGCAGGGAGAAATCAAAAAATAGCCATTTTTGCGCTTAATTACCTCTCACTCTGAATATCCATGTTTTATCCGGGTACTTTCCAGAAAACTTGCTGTCTCTAGCCTTTCGGGCTTCTTGCATAGTGTTGTACCGCTCCAAGTACACATAATTAAATTGGTTGACGCTACGGAAAAAGGATTTTGGCTCCAACCCTTTTTGCTGAAGGGTTTTCATGAAGTTTTCAAAATATTTTTTGGTTCCAAAGACATTGGCTATCAAATAAAACCCAGGCTCCAAGCCATCTGCTTGTGACACCTCCTCATATTTTTCGTTGGGTTCCACCTCAACTTTTTGTGCTTGCACCTTAGCAAGGCTATCTTGTTGCTGTTCCCTCTTTTGTTGAAGTTCCGCCAACTGCGCAGCTTGTATGGAGTCTTTTCTGCGTTGTTCTTCTTGAAGGCGTTTTTGGGCCAACTCTTCTTTCTGTTTTTCCAACAACTGTTGCTCTACGAGTTTTTGTTCCTTTTGCTTCCGCTCTTGTTCCAATCGTTGCTCCGTCCTTTGCTTTTGTTCTTGTTCTAAACGCTGCTGTTCTTCTAGGGCCTCTTTCTTTTTTTGTAATTCCTCCTCTTTTCTTTTAGCAACGGCTATCTCCTCTTCGCTTTTCATATCAGGCATAGGCTCCTCTTCCTCGATTGGTTTTTTATCAAACTTATAGGATAGTAAAATCTCCAAGGTAGAGTCTTCATCAGTTAAAGAGGTATCAGCACCAAACTCCATTAATCCGCCAATGGAAAAGACTCCTCCAAGGGTCACACCCAATCCGGCAGAGGCACCATAAAAACTGTTGTACCCTCCCTGTAACCAAACTTTGGGGGTTGATAGCAGCCCGTTGACCCCAATTTGTGTGTCGCCGTTAGGAACTGACTTCACATACAGCATAGGCCGCACAAAACTATGGCCCCAGTTGGAAAAAATAGACACTGGAACATCGTAATTGATACTTCCTGTAATAGTCTTAAAATTGGAAGTTTCTTCAAAATCACCTTCACCCCCGCCAAATCCAAAAGCATTCTCAAAGGCCAGCCCCAATCCAAACTGATTTGCCTGAAGCCGTATTCCCGGTGAAAATCGCACAATGAAGCCTTCAGCAGTCTCAAGCTGTATTGTATCCATTTGGGAATCGGGAATTACCCGGTCGTCCGCCAAGCTGCGCTGCGAAGCAAATACATTGGTTCCGGCATAAACATCAACCCCCTCATCCACTGAAAACTTATGCACATAATTAAAATGTCCTCCCGTTTGCAGGAAAGTGCCTGTATTATGCTGCAAAAAACCTACAGCCACGGTTGATACTTTATTGATATTGTGGGTATAATTCAAAAAAGTGGTGGTAGGATCCCCATCCAAGGTCTGCCATTGCCAACGCATCCAAACGGAGAGCGAATTTGGCCTGTTCCAATTGGCAGCATAAGTGGCGTTTAAGAAACTGGCATTGAACTGCGTCAGAGTATGCTGCCTAAAATCAGATGGTAATTGGGGTTCTTGGGCCCAACCCAAAGCAGAAATCCATATCACCAAAAGGAAAAGCAAGGTCTTTCGCATACGAGAAAATAAAAATTAAACGTTACTTTTAAAACCAGAACCATAAATAACGAGGGAACTCTTATATCACTACTATGCGGATTATCAAACCTCTAATTGCCCTTGCAATTATTTTAGTTGGAAGTGTCAGCTGCAAAGAAGATACGAAAATTGTGGAAGACCCTGTCATATCCACTTTTTATTTTATCAGACATGCTGAAAAAGACCGGACCGATCCAGACAATCCTGATCCAGAGCTAAATCAAGATGGCTTGGACCGGGCCATAAAATGGGCAGAGGTATTTGATCCCATAGCCATAGATGTCATTTATTCCACCAATTATGAGCGTACTTCCATGACGGCTGCGCCTACTTCGGTTAAAAAAAATGTAGACGTAAAGTATTATGACCCCAACAATATTGATATTGAACAATTTAAATCTGAAAATGAGGGTTTAAATGTTTTGGTGGTTGGGCACAGTAACACAACCCCTGCTTTTGTAAACAAGATGATCGAGGTTGAAAAATATGAACCCATGGACGATACGGACAACAGCAGCCTTTTTATTGTTCGCATCATTGATGGTGTTCCCACCGATTTTAGGTTGAAAATGGATTAATGCTTTTCTACTGCAATATCCGTAAGTTCGATTTTTGAAAGCAGTTCCAGTTCCCCATTGTTGAACCGTTTGCCTATTTCCAAAATGCCCGAATCCTCTTTTTGGGGTTTATAGTTCTCATAATCCACAAACCGGATACCATTTACGTACCGCTCATTGTAGGCCCTTCGGAACCGTTGACCTCCACCATTCACATGAAAGTCATATGCCAAATAATCAGGTTTAAAACTTTCTTTATCAAACCAATACACATAAGTATCATCAAAATCATCCCCTCCTCCTTCTTGATCAAAAGTGACTTTTACTTTGTAATACTCTTTTCCCTTTATGGTTTCTTCGCCTAAAAGCTCTTTGTTAACGGCTTTATCATTTAAACCATAGGGCAATCGGGCAAAGTAATGGACCGAATTTATGGAGTTTGCGTATTTGATGGCCATGGAATCCGGTACCTCAACAAGGGAATCATTAAAGAAGCGTTGAAAACTGTTTCCCTTTTTAATATCCTTTACGGTAACGGAATCCAAGTTAAAGATCCGTACAAAGACCTTTTTCCCATCTTCCTTACTTGCGCTGTACTTCTTATCCCTAAAAATAAATGAGGTATCGTGGTTCTTGTATAACACCCCACCACTGTCGGCTATTGATTTGTCCACAATTTCTTGTACGGATAGTGTTTCTTTTGCTGTCTCCTTGCAAGCAAGAAAAGATAAAAGGATTAGAAAAGTAAAGTATCTATTCATCGTTAGGGTTTCAAGTATATTCGTAAAATAAGCCACAACATTACAATTTTCTTCCCGAAGAGTTTATATTTTTGCCCTCCATGATGAAAAACATCAACATAAAGAACAAACGGGCCCGATTCGATTATGAGATTTTGGACACCTATACTGCCGGCATTGTCTTGGGAGGTACTGAAATTAAATCCATCCGATTGGGAAAGGCCAACCTATCCCAAAGTTTTTGTGAGTTCAATGACAAGGGCGAGCTTTTTGTCATTAACATGCAGGTTGATGAATATAGCCACGGAGGACATTACAACCACAGGCCCAAAGCAGAGCGAAAACTTCTTCTGAACAGAGGGGAACTCAGAAAACTTAGAAAAGAAGTGGCCACTTCCGGGCTTACGATCATTCCTCTCAACCTTTTTATCAATGACAGGGGATTGGCCAAAATGAATGTTGGATTGGCCAAGGGTAAAAAACAGTACGATAAACGGGAAACCATCAAAGATCGAGACAACAAGCGCAATCTTTCTCGAATCAAAAAAGATTTCAACAACTAGTTTTTGTCTTCAAGCAAAGGAACAAACCGAAAAGCGCCCAATTCTTTTTTCTCGAACCTTTTTTCCGACTTCCTAACAAATAAAGTCATAACCTGCTCATCCACACCTACAGGAATCACCAACCTTCCTCCCACCTTCAATTGAGACATCAAAGCTTTGGGAACTTCGGGGGCGCCGGCTGTAACTATAATACTATCAAAAGGGGCGTCATCAGGCAGCCCTTTGTAGCCATCACCAAACACCATTTTTTTGGGTCTGTAATGCATCTTATTGAAGAACAAACGCGTTTTCTTGAAAAGCTCCTGCTGCCGTTCTATGGTATATACACGAGCTTTTAAGTGCAGCAGAACAGCAGTTTGGTAACCGCTTCCTGTGCCTATTTCCAAAATGGAGTCATTGGGCTTCACCTGGAGCAATTGGGTCTGAAATGCCACCGTATAGGGCTGGGAAATGGTTTGATCCGCACCAATGGGAAAGGCCTTGTCTTGATAGGCATGGTCCTCAAAACTACTGTCCAAAAACAAATGCCTTGGAATTGTTTTAATGGCCTCGATCACCCTTTTATCCTTTATTCCCTTAGTTGACAGCAATTCCGCCAACTTATTGCGCATGCCCTTGTGCTTAAGCGTATCCTTCATCTCATTGGTCTGGTCCACGAATTTAAAAAGTTCTCCAAAAACTTTCCCTCGGTTCAGCCGTTATTTTTGTGGAAGAGTGCCCCCATATCCTTATTTTTGACAAAAACACATACTATGCTAAAAGTTGGTGTCCTAGGCGCAGGACATTTAGGAAAAATACATCTTAGGCTCTTGAACCAATCGGAAAGGTATGAGCTAGTTGGTTTTTACGACCCCGATGAAATCAATGCAAAAAAGGTAGCGGCCGAGTTTGGTTATACTTATTTTGAAAACATCAACACCCTCATGGATGCTGTGGACGTGGTAGATATTGTTACCCCTACCCTCTCCCATTATGATTGCGCCAAAAAGGCCATTGAAAAAGGAAAGCACATCTTTATTGAAAAACCCATAACCAATACCTCTGAGGAAGCACAAGAGTTGTTGGAGCTTTCCAAAAAACATCGTGTAAAAGGTCAGGTAGGGCATGTGGAACGTTTTAATCCCGCCTTTTTATCTGTAAAGGATAAGATAGAAACCCCCATGTTCATAGAAACCCATCGTTTGGCCGAGTTCAATCCCAGAGGCACCGATGTCCCTGTGGTCCTTGACCTTATGATCCATGATATTGACGTAATCTTGAGCGTGGTCAACTCCAATGTAAAACAAATCAATGCCAGCGGTGTATCTGTCATTAGCAGTTCTCCTGACATTGCCAACGCCCGTATAGAATTTGAAAATGGTTGTGTGGCCAATTTAACGGCCAGTCGGATTTCCCTGAAAAACATGCGAAAATCCCGTTTTTTCCAAAAGGACGCCTATATTTCTGTAGATTTTCTGGAGAAAAAAGTGGAAGTAGTGAAAATGAAGGATGCCCCGGAAAATCCAGGGGATTTTGATATGATTTTACAGAACGCGGAAGGAGAAAAAAAACAAATCTATTTTGAAAATCCCGAAATTGAAGTAAACAATGCCATTTTGGATGAGCTGGAGACCTTTGCCGATGCCATTTACAACGATACACAACCTATAGTGACTTTGGAGCAAGGTACAAAGGCCTTACAAGTAGCCCTTCAGATCATAGCCTCTTTTGAAAAATAATCGAAGTTGTTTGCTACTGTGCCCGAACTGACATAATTTCAATCTGAATACAATGAAAAACATAGCCGTAATCGGAGCAGGAACCATGGGCAACGGAATAGCCCATGTTTTTGCCCAAAATGGATTTCAAGTCAATCTTATTGATATTTCCCAAGCCTCCCTGGACAAAGGGATTGCCACGATCACCAAAAACTTGGACCGAATGTTGGCCAAAGAGGTTATCGACCAAAAGAATAAAGAGACCACCCTGGCCAATATTTCCACCTATACAGATTTGAACAAAGGGGTTTCCCAAGTGGACTTGGTAGTAGAGGCCGCCACGGAAAACCTGGACATTAAACTCAAGATTTTTAAGGATTTGGATGAGGCCTGCGAAGCAAGCACTATTTTGGCCACCAATACCTCTTCCATTTCCATTACACAGATTGGTGCGGCCACACAACGTCCGGACAAAGTCATTGGTATGCACTTTATGAATCCTGTCCCCATTATGAAATTGGTGGAAATCATCCGTGGATACAATACTTCTGATGCGGTGACCAAAACCATAATGGAACTTTCCCAAAAGTTGGGAAAAACTCCAACTGAGGTAAACGATTACCCCGGCTTTGTGGCCAATCGGATTCTTATGCCCATGATCAACGAGGCCATTGAAACACTTTACAATGGTGTAGCTGGTGTTCAAGAAATAGACACTGTGATGAAGTTGGGCATGGCGCATCCCATGGGACCATTGCAATTGGCTGATTTTATTGGGTTGGACGTCTGTCTTTCCATATTGAATGTGATGTACGACGGGTTTAAAAACCCAAAATATGCTCCCTGTCCCCTATTGGTGAATATGGTCATGGCAGGAAAATTGGGCGTAAAATCAGGGGAAGGTTTTTATGATTATTCCGAGTCCCGAAAAGCGGAACATGTTTCGGCTCAATTCAATTAATGAAAAATGGCCCTAGTAAAACCCTTTAAGGCCATAAGACCAACCAAGGACAAGGTCTCTTTTGTGGCTTCGCGCTCCTACGAGGAATATCCCAAAGATGAGTTGAAATCCGTACTAAAATACAATCCATTCTCATTTTTGCATATTATCAATCCAGGGTTTAAGTTTGATAAGAGCATTACTGGGAAAGAACGGTTTCGATTGGTGCACAATCGATATTTGGAGTTTTTGGAGGAACATATTTTCCAAAAAGATGATCAAGCTTGTTTTTATCTCTACCAAATAGGAAAAGGGGATTTTAAAAGCCTTGGGTTCTTCTGCGCCTGCAGCGTTGCCGATTATAGAAAGGATGTCATCAAAAAGCATGAAGACACCATTCAACATCGAGAGCGGTTGTTCGCAGACTATCTGCACACCGTTGGTTTTAATGCTGAGCCTGTGCTGATGACCTACACGGATAATGATTTCATCCACACCATATTTCAACAAGAAGTCCAAAAACAACCAGAATACGCTTTTTCCACTACGGACCGGGTTAGCCATAAGCTTTGGAAAATTTCAGATAAGAAAACCATCAAAAGTTTAGAGGCTGCCTTTGCCCAAATGGATGCCCTTTATATTGCTGATGGTCACCACCGTAGCGCTTCATCCAACCTGTTGGCAAAAAAAATGGAAGGCCAAAACAAGGCACATACAGGTAAGGAAGCCTACAATTTCTTTATGGCTTATCTCATTCCTGAATCCCAAATCAAGATTTATGAGTTCAATCGTATGGTCAAAGATTTGAATGGTCATACCAAAAAGGAATTCTTGATCAAACTGGATGAGCATTTTCGAATCGAAAAACGGGAAGATGGCCTCTATAAACCTACCAAGAAGCATCATTTTAGCATGTATTTGGAAGGTGAGTTCTATTCGCTCTACCTTAGAAGGACCAATTATACTTTTACCAATGCACTGAGTAAATTGGACACCCAAATCTTGTTCAAGACCATTCTTGAACCTATTTTGGGAATAACGGACCTTAGAAACGACAAACGGATTTCCTACGGCTACGGCAAGCACAACCTTATTAAAATGAAGGACTGTGTGGATGAAGGTAAATTTGCCGTGGGATTCAGCTTGGTGCCCATTACTATTGAAGAAATAAAGTCTATTGCCGACGCAGGTTTGGTAATGCCGCCCAAGAGCACCTATATTGAACCCAAACTACGGAGCGGATTGGCTATTTACGAATTATAATACGTCTTTATGTCGATTAAAGAACATCTCAAAAACATAAAAACAGAATTACCCGACGGAGTAACCTTGGTAGCGGTTTCCAAAACCAAGCCCAATGAAGCCATCTTGGAGGCCTATGAAGCCGGACAGCAGGTGTTTGGTGAAAACAAAGTACAGGAAATGACCCAAAAATGGGAAACGCTCCCCAAGGACATTGAATGGCATATGATCGGGCATTTACAGCGCAATAAGGTCAAGTACATGGCCGAATTTGTATCCTTGATCCACGGAGTGGACAGTCTTCGCTTATTAAAGGAAATAGACAAACAAGCCCAGAAGCATGATCGGGTGATTCCTTGTCTTTTGCAAATGCACATTGCAGAGGAAGACACTAAATTTGGGTTGGATGAAGCGGAATTAAAGGAGCTTATTCAGTCCGAAGAATTCAAAGCCATGGAAAACATAAAGATTATGGGATTGATGGGTATGGCTACCTTTACTTCAAACCAAAACCAGGTTCGAAAAGAATTTTCAAACCTTAAATCCATTTTCGAAAAGCTTAAGCAGGAACTCCCCAATATTTCAGTGCTATCCATGGGTATGAGCGGAGATTACTCCGTAGCTATTGAAGAAGGCAGCACCATGGTACGCATTGGAAGTAGTATCTTTGGAGTTAGAAACTATTCCTAAAAACACCAATACAGTTTCATGTACGCCATACTCGACATTGAAAGCACAGGAGGAAAATACAATGAAGAAGGCATCATGGAAATTGCCATTCATCGGTTCGATGGGCATAAAGTGGTGGACAAGTTTATCTGCTTGATCAATCCAGAGCGGGAAATTCAGCCTTTTGTATCAAAACTAACCGGAATTAAAGATAAAATGCTCCGTTCCGCCCCAAAATTTCATGAAGTGGCCAAACGGATTGTTGAGATTACGGATGGGGCCACTTTGGTGGCTCATAATGCCCAGTTTGATTATCGTATTCTTAGAACAGAATTTAGACGATTAGGGTACGACTATCAGCGAAAAACGCTATGTACAGTTGATCTCTCCCAAAAATTAATCCCTGAAGCAGAATCGCATAGCTTGGGCAAACTTGCCCGCTCCTTGGGTATTCCCATGAGCGACAGGCATCGGGCCAATGGAGATGCCATAGCCACCCTGAAACTCTTTAAATTGCTACTGAACAAGGATTCTGGCAAAGGCATCATCCAAGAGGTTATCCGGGAAGCGGCTCACGGGGAACTATCCCACAACCAATTGGACATGGTCACTTCCCTACCCTCCGAAACAGGGGTGTACTACATGCACGACAAAGAAGGAGAAATCATTTTTCTTGGGAAAACCACAAACATCAAAAAAAGAGTCAACCAACATTTTACCAATGTGGGTAGTCTCGCAAGAAGATTGCAAAAAGAGACCAAAAGAGTCACTTATGAACCTACGGGCAGTGAACTCATCGCACTCCTTAAAGAATATCAAGAATTGCAAAAAACCAACCCACGACATAACAACATTACCAGAAGAAATCTTTTTTCGCATGTGGTGAGTTTTAGCAAGAATGGCTCTGATCATATTCTTGTTGGCATAGAAAATGGCAGCTCTAAGGCAAAACTAAAAATAGGGTTCAGTGGAGCTGTTTCCGCCAAGAATTTTTTGGAAAGAATACAGTCTGAGTTTAATCTGTGCTCTTCTTCTTTTGCAAAAACACCCGAAAATGGAGATGATGTCAATCCACAACAATGCAATGAAAGGATAATGGAGGTGTTGGACAAATACAGTATTTTGGAAAAGAATGTTGCTTTGGTAGACCGTGGACGGGAAACAGGGGAGCGTAGCTTTTTGCTCATCAAAAATGGTCATTTGCAAGGTTTTGGGTATGTGGAATTGAATCATCAAATGAATAATATTCATATATTGGAATCCATAATGACCCCTATGAGCAGCGATGAGAACACTACTTTTATCATTGAATCCTTTTTAAGAAAGAAAAATAGAATCAAGACCATAGCATTAACTCCTTCAACTTGAAAGAGCAGAACGCACATTCTGGATGGAAAAATAAACTTCATGAAATTATTTATGAGGCGGACACCCCAATGGGAAAATTGTTCGACATGGCCCTATTTTTCCTGATTATCCTCAGTGTAATTCTGGTCATGTTGGAAACCGTCAAGGAAATAGACGAACGTTACCATCAAATTTTACTAGTCTTGGAGTGGTGCGTAACCATCTTCTTTTCATTAGAATATATAGCCCGTATAGTCAGTATTAAAAAGCCATGGAAATACATTTTCAGTTTTTATGGCATCATAGATTTTGTATCCACTATTCCATTGTATTTAAGCTATATTTTGGCAGGTTCGCAGGTATTGTTGGCGGTTAGGGCATTCCGATTACTGCGTATTTTCCGGATATTAAAATTGGTGAAGTTTATTGGGGAAGCTTCCCAATTACAGTCGGCTTTAAAAGCCAGCCGTACCAAAATAGCCGTTTTCATTTATGTTGTACTGATTCTTTCAGTAATCTTAGGTACTCTAATGTATCTTGTTGAAGGAGATGATGCAGGTTTCACCAGCATTCCCCGAAGCATTTATTGGACCATTGTAACCCTCACCACCGTAGGTTTTGGCGATATTACCCCACAGACAAGTTTAGGACAGTTCCTAGCTACGATAATCATGATACTAGGTTACGGAATCATTGCAGTTCCCACAGGCATTGTTACCGCAGAGTTCTCTCGAAATAAAAAAGAAACAGAAGAAACCAAGAAACTGGTACACTTAAACACGCAAGCTTGCCCTAGTTGCTCCGCCGAAGGGCATCGAGATGACGCTACCCATTGCTATAACTGCGGCCATACGTTATGAGTTGCAAGGTACTCATAGCGGTAGTGGGGCCCACTGCCATAGGAAAAACTGCCCTTGGTATTGGGTTAGCCCAACATTTTAACACCGAAATCATATCTGCTGATTCCCGGCAATTTTTTAAAGAAATGGAAATAGGTACTGCAGTGCCTTCCAAAGAGGAATTAAAGGCGGCTACGCACCATTTCATTCAACACAAAAGCATTTTTGATCCTTATTCAGTCGGGGATTTTGAAAAAGATGCCATTGAATTATTGAGTAAGCTGTTTCGAAAGCAAGATGTTGCCATAATGGTCGGAGGAAGCGGTTTGTATGTGGATGCCGTGGTGAACGGATTGGATGAATTTCCAGAAGTAGACCCCAAAATCAGGGAATCCTTGAATCAAAAGTTGGATGAAGAGGGACTAAATTCCCTGCAAGAGGAATTAAGGGAAAGAGACCCGTCCTACTATAAAATCGTGGATATTGAAAACCCACATCGGTTAATTAGAGCCTTGGAAGTTTCCATTATGGCAAACAAACCCTATTCCACGTTCTTGAATCAATACAAACCCAAAAGAGAGTTCAAGGCCCTTTATGTTGGCATAGAAGCGCCAAGAGAGGTCATATATAAACGCATCAACACCCGGGTAGACCTTATGATGCAGGCTGGTTTGTTGGAGGAAGTACAAAAGTTGCATCCTTACAGGCATCTGAATGCCCTACAAACAGTTGGCTACAAAGAACTTTTTGAATATCTTGACGGACATTGTCCTCTGGACACTGCTGTTTCAGAAATCAAAAAGAACACAAGGCGTTTTGCCAAACGGCAACTGACTTGGCTGCGGAAAAATCAAAATATACTCTGGGTGGACCACAAAACAGAACCTAAAAACATCTTTAAGGCAGTTTCAGACCAACTAAATAACATATCTCATGGTCAAGAACAGTAAAGTCCTAGTTGTTATGGGCGTCAGTGGTACTGGAAAAACCACAATTGGTAAACTGCTTGCCGATCAGTTGGGTTATCCTTTTTTTGATGGAGATGATTTTCATCCTGAAGCGAACATTCAAAAAATGTCATCTGGAATTCCATTGAACGATCTAGACCGGAAAGGTTGGCTTTTACGGTTGAACGCTTTGGCTCTGGAGCATAAAGACTCAGGAGTGATTATAGCCTGTTCGGCACTGAAGAAAACCTATAGAAGCATCCTAAAATCGGGAATGGGCCAACAACTTAAGTTTATCTATCTGGATGGTTCTTTTGATTTGATACAATCGCGTTTGGCGAGCAGAAAAGACCATTTCATGCCACTTGGGTTATTAAAATCACAGTTCGAAACCCTTGAGCCCCCTTCAAAGGCAATCACCGTGTCCATTGCACAAGAATCAAATAAAATCGTAGAAGAAATCCTAAGACAGCTCAAATGATTGAAGTCAATTTACTTCTTGCGGTCATTGTTGGTATATCCGTACTGCTTTTTTTAATTCTAAAGCTTCGCATCCATGCTTTTGTATCCCTATTGATAGGCAGCATTGTAGTAGGGCTTATTGCCGGTCTGGATGCCAAACAAATCATAGCCACCATCCAAACAGGAATGGGTGGGACATTGGGGTTTGTTGCAACCGTGGTGGGGCTCGGCGCCATGTTCGGAGGAATTTTGGAAGCTTCGGGCGGCGCCAAAACCATTGCAGACTTTATGGTTTCCAAATTTGGATTAAAAAATGCCCCATCGGCTATGGCCGTTTCCGGGTTTTTAATCGCCATCCCTGTTTTTTTTGATGTGGCCTTCATCATTTTGGTTCCCATGATCTATGCCTTGCAACGAAAAACAGGAAAGTCATTATTGTTATATGCCATTCCATTGCTTGCCGGACTGGCCATCACCCATGCTTTTATTCCACCCACTCCAGGACCCATTGCAGTTGCCGACATTATAGGGGCCGATTTAGGATGGGTCATTTTAATGGGTTTTTTTGCTGGAATTCCCTCTGCCCTATTTGCTGGACTTCTTTTCGGAAAGTACATATCAAAAAAAATATTTGTTGAAGCACCTAAACAGATAGAGGACAAGAATCCAACCCAACTCCCTCCTATTGGACAGACACTGTTTATTATTGGCCTACCGATTTTGTTGATTCTAACCAATACCATACTGTCAACGGGAGCATTTGGCATTAATGAAACAATCTTGAATTTTATCGCTTTGATTGGACACCCCTTTTCAGCGTTGATCATAGCCAATCTATTGGCATGGTATGTTTTTGGAATCCGAAAAGGATTTTCCAAGTCACAACTTTTAAACATTACCACAAAATCTTTAGCCCCAGCAGGAACCATTATCTTACTGACAGGGGCCGGCGGGGTTTTCAAACAGGTACTGACCGATACTGGGGCAGGAGGACTTTTGGCAACATCGTTGGGCAATGCAGGAATCCCTGTACTTATCTTTGCTTATATAAGTGCAGCCATTGTTAGGGTCATACAAGGATCATCCACTGTAGCCATGATTACTGCCGCAGGACTGGTTTCGCCTTTACTTATCCATACTGATTTAAATTCGTTGCAATTGGCCTGCATGGTAATTTCCATTGCGTCTGGGGCAAGCATTTTTTCCCATGTAAATGATAGTGGCTTTTGGCTGGTTGGACAATATTTGGGCATTACTGAAAAGGAGACCTTTAAATCATGGACAGTAATGACCACAATTTTGTCGATTGTAGGAATGTTATCCGTATCCTTGGTGTACCTATTTACCTAACTATCATACAATAAAAAAACCGCCCTTTGGGCGGCTTACTATTAAAAAATAGTATTTCTTTTATTGGTTCTCAGCTTTAATCACCAATCTGAAACCTTCACCATGAATATTCAGGATCTCCACTGTATCATCACGTTTCAGATATTTTCTGAGTTTGGCAATGTACACATCCATACTTCTTGAGGTAAAGTAATTATCGTCTCTCCAAATTTTTGTCAACGCCAATTCCCTTGGCATTAAGTCATTCTCATGCAATGCCAATAAACGTAACAGTTCATTTTCCTTGGGCGAAAGTTTAATAGGCTCCTCATCGTTGAATTTCAAGAAGCGTAATTTAGAGTTCAAGTGGAAATTTCCAATTTGGAACTCAAACTGCTTGCTGTCTGCCAAAGTACTGGATGCTTTTCGTTGAAGTATGGCTTTAAGTTTCATCAACAATACTTCAGAATCGAAGGGCTTGTTCAAATAATCATCGGCACCGGCCTTATACCCCTTGAGCACATCTTCTTTCATGGTCTTGGCAGTAAGGAAAATGATAGGAACATTCTCATTCTTCTCACGAATCTCCTTTGCAAGGGTAAACCCATCTTTGTAAGGCATCATCACATCCAAGATACAGACATCATAATTGTCTTTTTTGAATTTCTCAAAACCCTCCATACCATTTTTGGCCAGAACCACTTCAAAATCGTTCATGGACAAATAGTCTTTAAGAACAATCCCAAAGTTAGGGTCATCCTCTACCAATAATATCTTCTTTTTCTCTGTTTCCATAGTTTGCTTTTAAATTAGGGGGAGTTTTATGAAGAATGTGCTTCCTTTTCCTTTTTCACTTTCTGCATAAACCTCTCCTTGATGGTCGTCTGTTATTCTTTTTACATAGGCCAACCCTAATCCGTGGCCTTTTACATTATGTATATCACCGGTATGCTCCCGGTAAAATTTCTCAAAAACTTTTTTAAGGACGGCTTTGCTCATTCCGGCCCCTTGATCTTGTACTTTTATGATGATATTGTTTTTCACCACTTCTGTATACACATCAATTTTTGGCGGCTCAGGAGAATATTTTATGGCATTGTCCAGTATGTTTACAATTACATTGGTCATGTGCATGTCATTGGCCAAAATTTCAGATCTCTCGGCTTCAAGATGGGCATTTACATAGCCTCCCCTATCCTGCACGATCAATTCCACATGGGCAATGGCATCGCCGATGATGTCGTGCACATCCACCCTGTCCTTACTGATATCCAGTTGGTTTTTCTCCAGTTTAGATATTCTCAGAACGTTTTCCACCTGCGCATGCATACGCTTGTTCTCGTCCCTTATCATACCCAAATACCGTAGTACTTTTTCCTTGTCCTCTATCGCCTTTGGGTTGCGAATGGCTTCCACGGCCAAGTTGATAGTAGCGATGGGAGTCTTGAACTCATGGGTCATATTGTTGATGAAATCCGATTTGATTTCGGATATCTGCTTTTGCCTTATCAACTGATAGATAGCGCTGGAATATGCGATCATAATCACCAAAGTGAATATGAGGGACAATAGTGCCATCCCCGTTATAGACCTGAACAAGAATTTTTTCATTTTGGGAAAGGTGAGCAGCAATGAAAAATTGGTGAACCCCTCACTATCCTTGAAAATTGGCGCCTTGTACATTTTTGAACCGGAAAACTTGAACTTCTTTGACCGTACTTTTGTGGGGTAGCCCTGACTATAGACCCCATATTCGTAATCTATATCAATATTCCTGTTCTTCAGCTCTTGGCTCAATAAAAGTTCCAATTCTTGATTGGATACTCTTTTATGAATGGGTCTTGTCTTGGCATATTCCATAAAGACATCTTCCCATGCTGCCTTATCAATCCTGGACAACCCTCCAATTTTTTCAGCTCTTTGGATGGGGGTCAAACTATAGCTCTTCCCATCCAAACCATACTCTTCCTTAAATACAGCCTTGGTACGTTTACTGGTATAGTTTTTAAACGTAGTTGTATCGTCTTCTCCGCCTATGTTATCAAAGAACGTAGATGTTATATTGTAATCTTCTTCAAGAATTCCGTGGGAATAAAAAAGAATCTCATCGGAGTTCAAATCCCGGTCAACAAACAAAAAATTCCTGAACTGTGTGCTTTTAGGTTGACCAATACTGTCCACGAGCGAAGCCAAACGGTCTGAATAATCTTTCATCTCCATCATCTCCACTCTACCAGCCACCTTATCCAAAATATCCGTGACCGTCCTTGAAAATTGCTCTTCCTTGTCGTTTATGGATGTCCGTATCCAATATACCTGAACGAATATTATCCCGGTAAGGGACAAACTCATAAGAATGACTAGAAGGACGAATAGCTTCTTGTTCATTGCGTCAAAATTAAATATTTAACATTTAGACCTTTGGCCGTTTAACCTAACCTTAACAAAAATGTTAAAATTATGAAGAAGACAGCGCCGCAAGCTTGGCGTGAAGTTCCTGAACCTTGCTTTTGGTAGTTTCCAAATCCACGTTTACGATACAAAAATGAGCCAAATCCACTTTTTGGGCATCCTCCATCTGATTTTTCATCCGCTCCATAACCTGCTTTTGTGTTGCTCCATCCCGTTCCATCACCCGTTGCAGCCGTAAATCAAATGGAGCTGTCACCAACACAATATAATCATATTGGTCTTGGGACTGGTTTTCAAATATCAATGCAGTTTCCTGAATTACATACGGCTCATCGTACTTTAATGACCAATCCAAAAAGTGATTCCTAACAGCGGGGTGCACAATACCATTAAGTTGTTCCAGTAATTTTGGGTCTTTAAAAACCTTTTCAGCTATGTATGCCCTATTTAATAGATTTCCTTCATAAGCCCCATCACCTAGAAGACCCCTGATTTTACCCCTAAGCTCATCTGAGGTGGACATCAGTCGTTTGGCCTCCAAATCCGAGTCATAAACTGGAACCCCCAAATCTTTGAACATTTGTGCAATGGTGCTTTTTCCGCTCCCTATACCTCCAGTAAGTCCTACAATTTTCATGGTTGTTGTTCCAATATAAAATTGACTCTTGCCTCTTGCAACCTAACATCGTACACATTTTCAGGGCTCTTGGTTTTTTTGAGGAACAATACGGTTCTTTCGGCTCCATTCAATTGTGCATAATCTGCGGTCACCTCGAAATCCGATAACGAAATTTCCTTTAATCGTTCCACAGTGGCCTTGCAAAGTACCGTTACCGAGCTGGGAAAGGTTTTGATTTGGTATCCTTCAGGCAAATTTATCACCCGAATGGGCACTTCAAAAACCTTTTCTGAAAACCGCACCACTTTTCCTGAAACATTGACCCTTCCCACTGAAAAAATGGTATTGTCCATCCCTTTTGGAAAAATCAGTGACATTTCTCTTGAAAAATCCGTTGACAAATTGGTCAATTGTAAGGGGGCGGTCCGAATGCTTCGCAGTGTGTCTATTTCATTTTTTGGGCCTTTTACCACAACATGGTCTGGCGAAACATCCAATTTCCCATCCAAAATATGGTTTTGCTCAAATTGTATGTCCAGACTTGGTACCACGGGAATTTCTTTTGAGGCCACTTGATAAAGATCAACCTCCAATTGATTGCGATCTATTTCCAAGAGTGATATGTTCTGTGACAATTGCTGATCCATTTGCTTTTTTAGGGCATCTTCGGTCAATACATATTTCCCATTCAAGTATACCGCCTTCGACACATCAACATCTATCCGCTTCCTGAAAAAATTAAAATACAGGAACTGAAAACCGCTGGTTCTCAGCTTGGCTTCAACAGTACTTTCAGAATTTTTTCCCAATAAAAGTGTATCCGGTAGATTTCTGTAATTAATTGCAAAATTGGCTCTGGATTCGTAGGATTCAGACAAATTACTCAAAAACCAAGCTAGAAAAGAGCACAACAAAAACAGTGAAAAAACCTTCACTTTTCTTTGATTGAGGCCGTGCAATAGCTTTTTGAACACTTCTATTTTTTCTTAAAAAACAGCTTGGGAAACAGTTCCTCCGGTTCCCTATTACTAAAAGTAAGCAAGATTGTGGACTTGAAAAAACCTATTCCATACCCCGTAAACTGTGTCAATGCCGCAAATAGGGCCAAAAAGGCCACTTTTAAGTTCCGATTCTTGAGCAATGCATCAACAAACAGCAGTAAAAAATAAAAACCGTACAATACCAATGGAAGGTAAATCCCAAACAATCCGAGTATGACAGAAATGCTCAGACCAAGCATAAAAAAAGTGGGGAACCAATATGTAGGGCGGGCCGTGCCCGGATGCCATAGGTTTAAAATAGGCCGTACCATTCCAAACTTATTCACTTGGATGTAAAACTTATTCCAATCTATTCGCCTTTTATGGTAAACGTGGGCCTTTGGAAACAATCGGGAATCAAATCCTGCCTTCCAAATTCGAAAGGTCAAATCTGGGTCTTCCCCAGGGTGAATACGTCCAAATCCACCTGCTTTTTCAAAGGCTTCCTTGGATATTCCCATATTAAAACTGCGTGGCTGAAACTTTCCAACGGACTTTTTCCCTCCCCGAATCCCTCCCGTGGTAAAAAAAGAGGTCATCACATAATTAATGGCCTTTTGAACCGTGGTGAACGATTGATCGGCAGCATCGGGTCCGCCAAAACAGTGCACAAATTCCCTTTGGAGTTCCTTGTCCACTTCAGAAAGGTATTGCTCTGGCAAAATACAATCCGAATCCAAAATGATATAGTAATTCCCTTTCGCCTTTTGCATACCAAAGTTTCGGGAATCCCCTGGCCCTGAGTTTGGTTTGTAGTAATACGAAATCTGGAGCTTATCCTGAAAGGTCTTAACTACTTCTTCCGAACTCTCCGAAGAACCATCTTCCACGATGACCACCTCAAAATCCTTCCGAAAAGTTTGTTGGGAAAGGCTTTCCAACAGCTCCCGAACTTCATCAGGCCTGTTGTACACTGGAACGACTATGGAAAAAAAAGTATTCATCTATAATAGAAAAGCCATCCCAAAAAGGATGGCTTTCTGTGTTATTTATTTGGATTACTTGGTAAATTCATCGATTACCTCTTGACTCACCCCTGTATTGGAGAACCCACCATCATGGAATAGGTTCTGCATGGTTACTTTTTTGGTCAGATCAGAAAACAGACTCACGGTGTAATTGGCACAATCATCCGCCGAAGCATTCCCTAAAGGCGACATTTTTTCGGCATAGTTGATAAAACCATCAAACCCTTTAACGCCTTGGCCAGCTGTAGTTGGTGTTGGGGATTGTGAAATGGTGTTTACCCTTACTTTTTTCTCTTTCCCGAAGAAATAGCCAAAACTTCTGGCCACGGATTCCAAATACGCTTTGTTATCGGCCATATCGTTATAATCTGGGAATGTACGTTGGGCCGCCATATAGGTAAGAGCTACAATACTGCCCCATTCGTTCATGGCATCGGCCTTATATAGGCTCTGCATTACTTTATGAAAGGAAAGTGCGGAAACGTCCCAACCCTTTGCCGTAAAATCATAGTTCTCATCAGTATAATGCTTTCCTTTACGCACGTTCACCGACATTCCTATGGAATGAAGCACAAAATCCAATTTCCCCCCCAAGATTTCAGTGGCTTTTTCAACAAGGTTGTTCAAATCCTCTTCGTTGGTGGCATCGGCTGGGATAATTTCTGAATTGGTCTTTGCAGCCAATTC
Organism: Flagellimonas alvinocaridis; assembly: GCF_004916895.1. Taxonomy (GTDB): domain Bacteria; phylum Bacteroidota; class Bacteroidia; order Flavobacteriales; family Flavobacteriaceae; genus Flagellimonas; species Flagellimonas alvinocaridis. The sequence goes on along the minus strand of NZ_SNTZ01000003.1, from coordinate 373,573 downwards.
CTTTATCTGTCCCATTCGCATGGCAATGGGTGCATTGGTCAGCACAAAGGTACCTCCCTCTTCATGAACTCGTTCTGCGGTTTTCCAAGCAATTGAATTTTCATCCAAAGCTCCAAAAATGATTCCTCTTTTTCCTTTTAAAAGATTGTACGCCATATGTATTTTGCTATTGTTGGTTCTGTGGCAAAGATATTTATTCTATTTTGAAGTTCTCCGCTTTTTGCCCAAATGTGTTCTGTTTACATTTCTATTGCAACAATTGCCGTGCATGGGCCAAAGCAGATTCTGACAATGACTTCCCTCCCAACATTTCTGCAAGTTCGGTAATGCGTTCATCGGTGCTCAGCTTTTTCATTTGGGTACTTGTGCCTCCCTCCTGCTCTTCCTTGAACACTTTAAACTGATGTTGTCCTTTTGAAGCCACTTGTGGCAAATGCGTTATGGAGAATACTTGCATGGTCTTGCTCATCCGTTGCATGATTTCGCCCATTTTGTTGGAAATCTCCCCCGAAACTCCAGTGTCAATTTCATCAAACATCATGGTAGGCAATTGTTCGTATGCAGCCAAAATGGACTTTATGGTGAGCATGATTCGGGAAAGTTCACCTCCAGAAGCTACCTTCTTCAGTTCTCCATAATTTGACCCCTTGTTGGCGGAGAACAAAAACACCAAGTCGTCCTTCCCGTGCATCTTAAATGCATTGGTTTGATTTACTTCAATCTTGAAGCTGGCCGAAGGCATGCCCAATGCTGACAGGTTTTCCTGTAGCATATCTTTGAGTTTTGGAATGACCGATTTCCTAGCCTTGCTGATTTTATCCGCCCAAGCATCCACTTCTTTGGTGATTTGTTGAACTTCAGCTCGTTTGGCTTCAATCTTTGATTCAATATTGGCAACCGCCTCCACTTTTATTGACAATTCTTCACGAATCGCAATAAGCTCATCCACAGTAGCTACGTGATGCTTTTTTTGCAAATCGTACAATTGCTGTAATTGTCCATTAACGGTTTCCAATCGCTCTGGATTTGCCTCAACTGCATCTTTCATACTTTCCAGTTCCGAGGCAATATCATCGGTTTCAATAAAAATGGATTGTACCCTATCGTTCAAGGATGCATATGCCGAACCAAAACCTTTCAGGTTTTGGAATGTTCGCTTTAAATCTGCCAATCGACCCAAAATGCCCAATTGTTCTTCATTCAACAACTGGTATCCTGCAGCCAATTGTTCCATGATCTGCTCTACATTGTTCAACTGCTCATATTCATCCTCCAGTTCTTCCTGCATACCAGCCCGCAACTTGGCTTCTTCCAATTCTTTCAACAAAAAACTGTTGTAATCGTGTTCTTTATCGGCATTGGATTGAAAATTGACCAATTCCTGTAATTCCTTCGATACTTTGGCGTGTTGGGCCAGATGGGTTTTGTAGTGCTTCAGGTTTTCTGAATTATCCGCAAGAGCATCGATGACCTTTAACTGAAAGTCGTTCTCGGTCAAACGAAGGGTCTGGTGCTGGGAATGTACATCTACCAACTGCTCCCCCAAAGTCTTGAGCACATCCAAGGTTACCGGGGTATCATTGACAAAGGCCCTGGATTTTCCACTGGGCAGTATTTCCCGACGCAAAATGGTCCTATCCTCGTAATCTAGGTCGTTTTCTGCAAAAAACGGTTTTAGATTGTATTTGGAGATATCAAATTCAGCTTCTATCACACATTTTTGCTCGGTGTTCTTGAGCGATGTTAAATCTGCCCGTTTGCCCAATACCAAGGAAAGCCCTCCCAACAATATGGATTTCCCCGCCCCTGTTTCTCCCGTAATTGTGGTAAATCCACTGGAAAAAGTCACATTGACATCGTCAATAAGCGCATAATTTTGGATGGAAAGATTTGCTAGCAATTTGGATAATTTTCCCCGTAAAGATAAATGTCTTTGGAGAACTTAGCTAGTAATTTATTTGGTTCCAGGTATTGGAATAAAATGGGGCCACTTTGTTCAGGGTTTCCTTGAGTTTTACAATATCCACCTTGGGGCCATCGGAAAAGATATTTTGGATTTCCTCAGATTTGGCATCAAAGAAAGTTTGAATCAAAAAAGCATTGGGACGTCTTTTGATAAGGGTCTCGAACAACCGAAGGCTTCCAGCAATGACCTGTTTCCCCGTACTATTATTATCGGCTAGAATATCCAAGCCTTTGCGGTGGTAATTATACATGGCGATGCGATATTCCCTAAAAGAATTGCTCAAAAGGTTGTCCACCAACTCAAAACGGGTACGCTCACCGGTTTCTTGGCTCCATCCACTATAGTTGGACCCCTGTGCTTGTGTCACAATATTTTGGGCCATTCTATAAAAATCATTGCCCCCTTCCAAAGAAAAGGTATCGGCATCCAAGCCCAAAACAAGGTATACATAATACGATATAACCCCTACCAGATTGGAGTCGAACAGATTGGGATTGTACACCAACGGCTGAAATTCTTGGTATTGGAAATTGAAAGCATCATCCTTGTAATTAAACACAGAACTCTCATAAGAAGTATTGTACACGGGGCGGGAAGACTGTATTTGGATATTGGCCTCAAAACGGTCCGATTCGTATTGTGTTACGGTAATGAACATTCGGGCATTGACCTTCTCGTTTTCACGATAGACCCTATTGGTCCATTTGGTATTGTTCACAAAATCGTTCAGTGAACGTTCCAATGTCTTAAATATCTGTTGATTGGTTTGCCCTACTTGATCAGAATTTACGGTGACCTGACAATTGAGTTCCTGCGCGTGAACCGCAAATGAAACTATTAAAAATAGGCTGAACAATAGAATGTTACGCATGGATTCGTGCAATGATTTCTTCCCAAATATCCGAGGCCACTTCGGGCTTCGTCTTCAATCCAAACGTTTTTATCTGCAAATTCTTATCAATGAAGGTGATTTTGTTGGTGGCGCTTCCAAAACCTGCGCCATCATCCTTAAGTGAATTGAGCACTATGCCATCCAAGTTTTTACGCTGTAGCTTGCCTTTGGCATTTTCCAGTTCGTTCTGGGTTTCCAACGCAAATCCAACCAAAAACTGATGGGCCTTGCTTTCTCCCAATGACAAAAGGATGTCAGGGTTACGTTCAAGTGCTATGGTAAGACCACCATCTTCTTTTTTGATTTTTTCCTTGGCTACTTGCTTGGGGCGATAATCGGCTACGGCTGCAGCACATATGGCAATATCCGTAGTTGGGTAATGGGCATGGCACTCATTGTACATTTCTTGGGCCGATGTAACCCTTACCAATTTAATGGAGGTATGTTGTATGGACAATCCCGTGGGTCCGGATACCAAAATGACTTCTGCCCCCAAATCTGCCGCCTTTTTGGCGAGTTCAAAACCCATAGTGCCCGAAGAACGATTGCCTAAAAATCGGACAGGGTCTATGGCTTCATGGGTTGGACCTGCTGTAATAAGTACTTTTTTGCCTTTCAAGGGTAATCCTTCAACCAAATGGTCCTGAAGAAATTGAACAATGTTTTCAGGTTCTGCCATGCGACCCTCACCATGCAATCCGCTGGCCAATTCGCCAGATTCGGCTGGGATTAGATTATTACCGAATGACGTTAATTTTTCTATGGAAGCTTTGGTAGTGGGGTGCTGATACATGTCCAAATCCATGGCCGGAGCAAAATAGATGGGACATTTTGCAGATAGATAGGTGGCCATAAGAAGGTTATCGCATACCCCGTTTGCCATTTTGGAAAGGGTATTGGCCGTTGCAGGTGCTATGAGCATAATGTCTGCCCATAGACCGAGTTCCACATGGTTGTTCCATGAAATGCTACCGTCCTCCTCGTTGATGAAATCGGTTAGCACGGGATTCTTGGAAAGTGTGCTTAAGGTTAACGGGGAAACAAAAGAGCCGGCACTCTGGGTCATCACTATTTTGACCTGGGCACCAGCTTTTATCAATAACCTGACTAGAAATGTAGTCTTATAGGCGGCAATTCCCCCGGTAATACCTAAAAGGATGTTCTTACCGCCCAACATATTCTAGGCGTCTTTCTCTGTGTTCCTGTAGTAGATTTTATCTTCCAACCACTCCAATACAGCCAAGGCATGGGGCTTTGGCAATTTTTCGTAGAACTTGGAGACCTCAATTTGCTCCTTGTTCTCGAAAACCTCTTCCAAACTATCGCTATAGGTAGCAAACTCTTCCAGCTTTTCCAACAATTCCTTTTTTATTTCAGAATTGATTTGGATGGCACGTTTGGAAGCGATGGAAATGGCTTCATAGATGTTCTGCGTCTTTTGATCGAACTCGTTTCTGTTCAATGTAACTGTAGAGACCGGAGCTTTTGTATTTTTCAAATCTTGCATATGCAACTGTTTTAAAAAACTTGTTATTTGGAATCGGAAATGGTGTTAAATGCACTCAATTCCTTTTGGATTCTATCGGACAAATCGTCCGCTTTCTTTTTAAACTGTGTTTCGGGGTAATAACGTAATAGGTTATTGTAGGAGTCCAGAGCTTCCTGCAATCGCTCTTTCTTCTTGCTGTCAACACTGTTCATGGCCAAAGTGGTTGTGGCCTCTATACGGTAGTACAATGCTTCTTCCCTATATATTGAGCCTGGATTGTCCGATACAAAATTGTCTAATGCAGTAATGGCAGATACCAAAATAGTATAATCCCATCCACCCAATTTATTGAATTGTTTGGCAATCTCTATTTGCTTTTTCTCTTTCTTGGAGGTCAACTCCTTTGCCATGGTATTGGCCTCATCAAAATATTCCGATTCTGGATATGTGTTGATGAAGGTCTGCAATTTTGCCAAGGCCTTGTCTGTGTCTGTTTGGTCCAAAGAATAGGATGGTGAAAGCATATAGTAGCTTTTGGCCCCTAAAAAACCAGCCTCTTGAATCTTGTCGCTCTGTGGATAAGATTTAAGGAAGCGTTCAAACTGATATCCTGCCAAATAATAATCCTCATTTTTGAAATAGCAATTGGCAAAGAAGAACATTACCCGCTCCCCTTGGGGTCTGCCCACATACTTTGGAGCTATCTGTTCAAACAACCGAATGGCTCTTTTGTAGTCGCCTTCTTCATAGAGTTTTTCGGCCATATCATATTTAGCCTTTACTTCCTCATTTTTAAGCACCTTTTGGTACTCACTGCAGGAAGCAAGAAAAACCATGGCAAACAATACAGGGAGAATGTACCTCATTTTCAAAAACATTTTGCAAAATTAGTGATAATGAACGGATTTAAAAAAAGAATTTAAAATCCAAAAGTAATGGGTACAACTACCATTCCCCAAGGTTTTGGGCAACTTTTAACGAAATTTAGGCATGAGCCGTATCCATTGCCTTCAAAAAAGCGCCAATTCTATTCTTGAGGGAGGGTGTGGCCTCTACCAAAGGTAGGCGTACAGTGGACTTACATAGGCCAAGACTTTCGAAAACACTTTTTATGCCTGCTGGGTTGCCTTCTTCAAAAATAAGTTGCATCAATGGCAACAACTTATGGTGGATTTGATAAGCTTCATCAACATTTTCCTCCAATCCTAAGTTCATCATCTTTGAAAAATGACCAGGCAGTCCCTGTCCCAATACGGAAATGACCCCAGAACCTCCCGCCAAAACGGTGGGCAATGCGGTGAAATCGTCTCCTGAAATCACCATAAATCCTTCGGGCTTTTCCTTGATGATTTTATCGATTTGAACCATATCCCCGCTAGCTTCTTTAATGGCAACAATATTAGGGACATCGTGGGCCAATCTTAGGGTTGTCTCTGCAAGCATGTTACTACCAGTCCTAGAAGGGACATTATACAAAATGATTGGTTTTGGGGAAGCTTTTGCAATAAACTTGAAATGTTGATAGATGCCTTCTTGCGTTGGTTTGTTGTAATAAGGTGAAACGGAAAGTATTGCATCAAAGTCCGATAGGTCCAAAGTGTTTAATTCTTCGGCCACGGCAGCCGTGTTGTTTCCTCCAACACCCAATACCAAAGGCAATCTTCCAGCATTGGTGCGCACAACCACATCCATGGCCAAAAGTTTATCGGCTTTAGACAACGTGGCAGACTCTCCCGTGGTACCCATGACCACCAAGTAATCCACTCCACCTTGAATGTTATGTTCCACAATCCTTTCCAAGGCGTTAACATCTACCGAAAAATCCTCTGTAAAAGGGGTTACCAAAGCAACTCCCGTTCCTACCAATTGTTCCATTACAGTTCTTTTAAAACCTTCAAGTATTTCTTTAATTCACTTTTAAACAACTCAAAGTCTTTCAGTGGCGTACTCAAGATCAAATCATTGACCTTTAAGTCTTGGGTGCCCAACCCTACTTTTAGGCGGGCCTTGGCCCTAACCGATAAAAGTTTCATCAAAAGATTGTCCTCTTCGTAATAGCTAATGAGCATATCATATTCCCTGCCCAAAAACTCAAGCACATATCCATTTTCTATTTGTCCTTTCCACCCAAGGTCTCTATCCGAGAACATCTGAATGGCATAAGGTGAACTTTTATCGTACTCTCTCTTATAACCAATGATTTTTATGGCATTGGGTTTAAGGGAAAAATCACCAATCAACTCATAAAATGCCTCTGCTTTCTGAAAATTATCGGTATCAACAATACAACCTATACTGGTGATCCCCTTCTCTCTGTTCACAGGCACGGGAGGCTTTTCCATTTCCTCCTTCAAATATTTGAGCCCTGATTTAACTTTAAATTTATCTTGGAGACCCCTTATAAACATAATTTTATGCATTTTTACAAAGGTAAATATTCTACCAAGATTACTTGACAAAGATACAGACGTGAGCGTTTTAAAATTAAAACAATTTGTTATATTTATAACAATGGGTTTTTTGTTTTCCTGTAAACAGGAGACTCAACAACTATCCTCAATCCAAGGACAACAGATTCCCATTGATGCTTCCCTCCATGAAGTAGATTCCATTGTTTCCTTTGTTGAACCATACAGGACCCGCATAAACCAAGTGCTGGACAGTGCCCTGGCTTACGCTCCAAAACCTTTTCTATTGGATGATGGCAAGCGCAATACTTCCATGGGAAATTTAATGGCTGATATTGTTTTGGAGGAAGCCACTCCTATTTTTAAATCCAGAACGGGAAACGACCTTGACTTTGTTGTACTCAATTACGGAGGTGTCCGATCTATAATTTCCGAAGGAAGCGTAAGTGCCCGAAATGCATATGAGGTCATGCCTTTTGAAAATCGCATTGCCATTGTAGAAATGAGCGGTTCTGCGGTTCGGGAACTCATCACTTTTTTGGTCAACGCCACCCGAAGACATCCCATTGCGGGTATGCAAATTGTCTTGGATAAAAAAGGTGGTTTGGAATCTGTGGACATTCAAGGAAAACCCTTTGACGAAACCCGAACCTATTTTGTGGGGACTTCGGATTACCTGGTGCAGGGTGGACCCAGCATTGGATTTTTTAAGGACACTATTTCCACTTCTGATATTGATTACCTTTTGCGAAATGCAATCATTGATCATTTCAAGAAGGTAGATACACTCAATGCTATTGTTGATGATCGATTTATTCAATTGGATTAAATGAAACGAAGGGATTTTTTAATAAACACAGCGGCTGTGACAACTTTGGCAGGCATTGGCGGTATAAGCCTCAATTCCTGCTCCAATTTTGGAAGTAAGCAGATCACCATATTGCACACCAATGATGTACATAGTCATATTGACCCTTTCCCAAACTCGCACTCCCAATATCCAAATTTGGGTGGGGTGGCCCGTAGAGCAGCTTTAGTGGAGCAAATTAGAAATGAGAATCCAAATACACTGCTTTTTGACGCAGGCGACATTTTCCAAGGTACCCCCTACTTCAACTTTTATGGCGGAGAACTGGAATTCAAACTGATGAGTAAACTAAAGTACGATGCCGCCACAATCGGCAACCATGATTTTGACAATGGCGTGGACGGTTTGTTGGCTCAAATGCCCTATGCTTCGTTTGAAATGCTCTCGGCCAACTATGATTTTTCCAACACGGTACTGGACGGCTATGTAAAGCCCTTCAAAACCTATGTGGTGGATGAAATTAAAATCGGTGTATATGGACTCGGTATTGCTTTGGATGGACTTGTGACCAAACGTCTGTACAAAGAAACCCAATATTTAAATCCGTTTGAAATCGCCCTGGATATAGAACGTCAACTAAAGGAAGAGGAACGATGTGACCTGATCATTTGCTTGTCCCACTTGGGATACGATTATGAAAATCCTCAACGCCCTTCTGATACGCAGCTGGCGCAACGCACCTATCACACCAATTTGATTATTGGGGGGCACACCCATACTTTTTTGGAAAAGCCCCATGTCCGCACCAACCAAAATGGCGACTCCGTTTTGGTGAATCAAGTAGGATGCTATGGGCTGAATGTGGGTCGAATCGATTTTTATTTTGATGCCGCCAAAAAAACTACAACACAAGGAGTAAGCATTTCCGTTTAGGGTTCCAATGTCTAATTGGCAATAAACAATGATCAATAGATCATGTTCAATGAACAATACCGTCCTCATGCAATTGAGACTTGGGCTTGGACTTCAATTTACAAGGCCATGACCCGGATGAAAACGACTATTTATCCGATGAACTGCTTCTTTTCAATTTAATAAGCACTTTTAACCGAAAAAGTGAAACAAAGGTTTTGTTTTTTGTTAAATTTTTAACATTTTAGAGGGTTCACACAAACCATTTTATATGAAAGAAAAGATTTTTACCCCACACCCCAAACATCTACCTCCATCCCTACTCTTTAGCTTTCTTCTGATCTCATCTATTTCATGGGCCCAAAGCCAACAGTCCCTCCCAGGACCTATTAGTGAGTTGACCATGAACAGCAATGGCGAAATTGCCTGTGAAATCCATGCGGCAGATGCTGTAGCTGCAGCCCATCACAGTATTGGCAAAGCACGCTCAGGACTCACAGTGAATGGAAACCAAAAATCTGCTTCAAACACTAAAAAAGCAGCAACCGGAGCTACCATTTTTGTTGATTACTACAATTTTGATCCCTCACTACCCATTGAAGATTTTATAATTGCAGCCACAGCATTTCAATCTGCAGTGGATGCATGGGCCAGTCTATTGTCTTCTGATGTGCCAATTTATGTTGCCGCTGTTTTTCAACCTTTGGATGAAGGTGTTTTAGGCTCCGCTGGACCCACCAGTGTTTTTGCCAATGCCCCCGGATTGGAAAGAAATACCTGGTATGGCGATGCCTTGGCCGACAAGCTTTCAGGGGAGGATTTAAATCCTACTAGTTATGACATCGTGGCCAATTTCAGTACGGTTTTCCCAAACTGGTATTACGGCACCGATGGAAATACCCCTGCAGGCATGTACGACTTTAAGTCTGTAGTATTACACGAACTTGGACATGGTTTAGGCTTCTTCGGCTCCCTATTTGTTGACAATGAAACGGGTATCGGAGATTATGGATTTGGCATTCCCAATCCCGTTTTCCCTGCCATTTATGATCGATTGGCCCATTCAGCTGATGGGAAGTCTATTTTGAAGGAAAACAAATACGGTAATTTTACCACAGCGTTGGGGGATGTGCTCCTTTCTGGCCCTCTGACTGCCAAAGGACCCCGAATCAAAGGAACTACCCAAGGTAAAGGTGCCCAAGTGTTCACCATATTGGATTCTGATATTTTAGGCGGTGAAATTCCAGGTCTTACCGATATTTGGTTGCCCGGCTCAAGCTATTCGCATTTGGATTATTTCACCTACGCCGGTGGACCCAACGGACTCATGGTTCCATTTTTGTCCACAGGAGCCTCTTTTGATAATCCCGGTCCCATTGTTCTTTCCATTTTTGATGACATGGGTTGGAACGGTAAGGTGAATCGTGAAGTTATGGAAAACCCCAATGCTCAGGATGATGAAGGTGATGACCCTTTAGCCGGAGCTGACAATGTAGTTGCCGTGTATCCCAATCCTTTCTCAAGCAACATAAATGTTAGTTTACTAGAAGGAAGATCTATCAAAAAAGCAATTCTTACCGATGGAGGCGGATACAAATACAATGTTCCCAAAGGGAAAATCAGCGGAGGACAGCAGATCACCCTGGATTTATCCAACGTAAAAGGCCCCTCCGGACTTTACTTTCTTCAATTGACTTATGATGACAATTCTAGTGAAGTTGTAAAATTGTTCAAACAATAATCACAAAGTGATACTTGTCAAAGTAATATGGAAATGCCGGCTAAATGCCGGCATTTTTCATTGAAGATTGGTCTCCACCAAAAGTTTAAGTTCTTCCTCCAAACCATAGTTGGGAAAAGACTTACCTGCTTGACTGTACCAGTATTTAGCATTCCAGTCATCTCCTTCCTTTCTATGCAGGTACGCATGGATCCAACTGCCCATAGGGGTATGTAGGTCCTGGGCAATATCATGTGAAGCCTCCCAGTCGCCACGGGCATCATACCACAAAGCCTGAAGGGGTAAGGGCCATGCCGATGAAGGTTTGGCTTCTTCCAAAGTTTTTTGAAATGATGGGAAGTTTTCAGGGATCATACACTCACTTTTTCCATAAACTCCTGTTCCGAAATGATGGGCACGCCCAAACTCTCCGCCTTGGTTTTCTTGCTGGGGCCCATATTGTCGCCCGCCACTACAAAACTGGTCTTGGATGAAATGGATGAGGCCACCTTGCCCCCATTGTCCTCAATGAGTTTCTTGAGGTCGTCCCGACTGATGCTTTCAAAAACGCCGGACACTACAAAAGTTTGCCCCTTCAATTTGTCGGTTTGATTTTCCAATTGTTCTTCAGATAGTGAGAACTGTAATCCATAAGATTTCAAACGGTCTACAAGTTCCACATTGGAGGAATCTGCAAAAAAACGAATCACACTTTCAGCAATCCGCTCCCCTATCTCATCTACAGCGATCAATTCCTCTTGGGTGGCCACCATCAACGCATCGATGTTTTTATAGGCCTTGGTCAATTTTTTGGCAACGGTCTCCCCAACATATCTAATTCCCAAAGCAAACAAAACCCTTTCAAAAGGGATACTTTTTGATGCCGCCACACCATTGACCAAATTTTCAGCAGATTTTTCCGCCATTCGTTCCAAAGGCATCACCTGTTCCTTGGTCAGGGTATATAAGTCGGCGTAATTGGCAATCAGTCCTTCCTTGAACAACAATTCCACCGTTTCGCTGCCCATGCCTTCAATATCCATAGCCTTTCTGGATATAAAATGTTGTATTCGACCTGTAATCTGGGGAGGACAACCAGTGTCATTGGGACAGAAGTGCTGGGCCTCCCCTTCTTTCCGAATGAGTTCCGTGCCACATTCTGGGCAATGGGTAATATATTCTGTAGGTTTTGAGTCGGTAGAACGCTTCGTAAAATCCACCGCAATAATCTTGGGGATGATTTCCCCTCCTTTTTCCACAAAAACGGTGTCCCCTTCGCGCACATCCAGCTTGGCAATCTGGTCCGCATTGTGCAGGGAAGCCCGTTTTACCGTTGTACCAGCCAACAATACAGGTTCCAGATTGGCCACTGGGGTAATGGCTCCGGTGCGCCCTACTTGGTAGGTGATTTCATTGAGTACGGTGGATACCTGTTCCGCCTTGAATTTGTAGGCCATGGCCCACCGGGGGGATTTTGCCGTATACCCCAATTCTTCTTGATGCTGGATGCTGTTCACCTTTATCACCACCCCATCGGTTTCGTAGGGCAGGCTGTGACGATGGGTGTCCCAATAATCCACAAACTCCATTACCTCTTGAGTGGACTTGCACAACTTGGCCACGGTGGGCACCTTAAACCCCCATTGCCTTGCTTTTTCCAATACTTCAAATTGGGTCTTGATGCCCAAATTATTTCCAGTAATGCTATACAACAGACACTCTAAAGGACGTTGGGCCACCAAAGCACTGTCTTGTAGTTTAAGACTGCCAGAAGCCGTGTTCCTTGGATTCATGTATGGGTCTTCCCCCGCTTCGATACGTTCTTGGTTCATCTTGGCGAAACCTTCGAGAGTGAGAATGATCTCGCCGCGGATGTCAAATTTTTGAGGGTAGTCCCCTTTTAATTGTAAAGGAACCGATTTGATGGTCTTGATGTTGGTGGTTACCTCATCACCTTGAAAACCATCTCCCCGGGTCACCGCCCGCACCAATTGTCCATCCTCATAGGTGAGGCTTATAGAAGCGCCATCATATTTGAGCTCACAGGTGAATTCAACCTGCACATCGCCCAAAATACGTTGGATGCGCTTTTCCCAATCCTCCAGATCTTCCTTGGAATACGAATTGTCCAACGAATACATTCGATGCTCATGCACTACCGTCTCAAAGTTCTTGGTCACCGCTCCCCCAACCCGCAATGATGGTGATGTTGGGTCATGGAATTCGGGATGTTGTTCTTCCAGTTTTTGGAGTTCCTTGAGTTTCATATCAAACTCAAAATCCGAAATGGAAGGTTGGTCCAACACGTAATATTTGTAATTATGCTCCCGGAGTTCTTCCCGAAGGGATGTTATTTTTTGTTCGATGCTGCTCATCTGCTATATCTGATCTTTTTTAATCCATTTTGGGGTTGCCATTGGTTGGTACGATCTCATTTGGCCCAGAAGTCCTTCTGAAGATGTATCCACCAAAAGCATATCCCTATTTTCTTGTTTCAATAGTCCTGCGACCACCATGCCATCCAGAAATTCCAACAGTTTGTCATAATATCCATTGATATTTAAAATCCCGATAGGCTTGGTGTGCAGGCCCAATTGTCCCCAGGTTACCATCTCGAACAATTCTTCAAGGGTACCAAATCCACCGGGCAGGGCAATAGTGCCTTCGGAAAGTTCGTGCATTTTCATTTTCCGTTCCTGCATGCTGTCCACCACAATCAATTCGGTAATCCTATCATGGAAAATTTCCTTGGAACGTAGGAAATCGGGAATCACCCCAATAACCTGTCCATGATGGTCCAATGCCCCGTTGGCCACCTGTCCCATCAGGCCTACTTTGGCACCACCATACACCAGGGTGATATTTTCATGGGCCAATAATGTACCCAATGCATACGACTCACGGACAATGGCCGTATCATTACCGTTACTGCTACCGCAAAAAACTGAAATACTTTTCATGGATTGGGATTCGCCTTGATCATCCTATCATTACCAAAGATGTCTTTTCGGAGTTCAATTTCCGAAAAATTATGGGCTTTCAAAAGGGACTGGCTCTCTGCTCCCAAATATTGATTGATTTCCAAGTACAAACCTCCATTTTTGCTCAGGTTTCTATTGGCAAAATGGGCAATGGCCCTATAAAACAGCAAAGGGTCTTCATCCGAAACAAAAAGTGCCAAATGCGGTTCGTGGTCGACTACGTTTTTCTTTATCTCCTTTTTTTCCAACTCTCTGACATAAGGTGGATTGGAAACGATGACATCAAAATCAAGTTCAAGATCAAGTCCAGGGTCAAGAATGCTCTGTTTAAAAAAGGTAACGTCCACGGAATTGGCTTCGGCATTCTTGCGAGCTACCTCTAAGGCTTTTTCGGAAATATCCAAAGCGTAGACCTTTGCAGTGGGGATGTATTTGGCCAAGGATATGGCAATACAACCGCTTCCTGTTCCGATATCGAGGATTCTTATTTCTGATATCCGATGTTCGCTTTCTGATTTCTGATTTTCCACATCATCCATAATCCATTGCACCAATTCTTCGGTTTCGGGTCGGGGAATGAGAACATCTTCATTGACGGCAAACTCCATGTCCATGAAATGGGTCGTGCCCAAAATATACTGCAGGGGTCGTTCTTGCTTCAGTTGTGTCAAAGCTTCAAACAGGGGCTGTTCTTCTTCCTTGGTCACCGTAGTCTTGGGTCGAACAACCAGAACAAAGCGCTCCAATCCCAGATAATGTTCTATACATCGGTAGAAGAATGCATCCACTTCCTCTTTGGGATAAATACCATCCAATTCCTTATGAAAAATGGTCTTGATTTCTTGGAGCAGCATTACAGTTTTTTTAGCATCCAGACCGGGCAAGAATAGTGTCCTGTATTGCCCATAGGGGCATCAATATACTCGAAACCGCTGCGTTGGTAAAGTTTTTGGGCCGATTTCATATAAGGCATGGTTTCCAAATAGCATGCCTCAAAACCATACATCTTGGCCTTATCCAGGCATACGTTGATCATCTGCACGCCTAGTCCCTTCCCCCTAGCCTCTTCCAAAAAGTACATTTTTTGAAGTTCGCACACATTTCCATCGTAGTTCTCCAAAAGCGCAATTCCTGCACAACCAATGATGTGGCCATCATACTCCACAACAAAGTAGGTAGCCCTGGGCACATCATAGGCGGCATACATATCATCCAAAGCCTTATCGGCATACGCAGTACCCACTTTGGGCACCCCCAAATCCTCCAAAACCTTGCGAACTACTTGGGCAACCTGAGCGTTATCTTCCGGAGTAATCTCACGGATTACCGCATCCTTCATATTGTGTTTTATTGTTCTATTTTTGTTGGGTGAAGATACACCAAAAATACATCCTCAGATGCATTGAACTGGGCAAAAAAGGACTGGGCAGCACAGCACCGAACCCTATGGTAGGTTGTGTGATTGTGCATAAAGGAAAGATTATTGGTGAGGGATATACCAGTCCTTATGGCGGACCCCATGCCGAGGTGAATGCCATTCATTCCGTAAAGGATAAAAGCCTGCTTCCCAAAGCTGAGCTGTATGTTCTCTTGGAGCCCTGCTCCCATTATGGAAAAACACCTCCCTGTGCCGATTTGATCGTTGAGCATAAAATCCCGGAAGTAATCATAGGGATTGAAGACCCCCATGACAAGGTGGCCGGAAAAGGCATCCAAAAACTGAGTGAAGCCGGGTGCAAGGTCACCGTTGGGGTTTTGGAGGAAGAATGTCGCAGTCATCTTAAGCGCTTTTTGACCTTTCAAGAGAAAAAGCGTCCCTATATTATATTGAAGTGGGCAGAAACCCAAGATGGTTTTATAGCCCCAGATCCAAAATTAAGGAAGAGCACCCCGGAACCGTTTTGGATCACCAACCCCTATTCCAAACAAATGGTGCACCAATGGCGATGCCAAGAGCAGGCCATTTTGGTGGGGACCCAAACCGTATTGATGGACAATCCAAAGCTAACCACCCGTGATTGGAACGGAAAAAACCCGGTGAGGGTGGTTTTGGACAGGGATTTGAGAATTGGCACCACTTTTCACGTTTTGGACAAAACTGTAAAGACCCTAGTCCTGACCCAAGTCAAAGATGCATCCTGCTATTCCGAAGGTATTGTTTATGAAATCATTGACTTTTCAAAGGCGATTGCCTCCCAAATATGCCATGTGCTGTATCAACATTCAATAACCAGCATCATCATTGAAGGTGGTTCGCGTACCCTTCAAACCTTTATCAAAGAAAACTTGTGGGACGAGGCACGGGTCTTTACAGGAACATCCATTTTTGAAAGTGGACTTCCTGCGCCAAAACTCCATGGACATCTTGTAAGCGAGCAATCTATTTTAACCGATACCTTATCCGTTTTTACCAATGATTAAAAATATTATACTCGATTTTGGGGATGTTTTCATCAATCTGGACAAGCCAGCGATAGCCCGGGAGATGATCAAGTTTGGTTTTTCGGGCATTACTCCGGAATTGAGCTTGCTCTTCTTGGCTTATGAAAAAGGAGCTTTGGATTCCCAGAAATTCCTTGAACAAGTCTCAGGGTATTTCCCAGAGGCCAAAGAACCCGATTTGATCTATGCATGGAATTCCATTTTAAAGGATTTTCCCGATAAGCGACTTACCTTTCTGGAACAATTGGCCAAAGAAAACCAACACCGCCTTTTCCTGTTGAGTAACACCAATGACCTACATATTGAATATATAAAACAGCAAATGGGAATGGAAAAGTTCAATCGGTTCAAGGATGTCTTTGAGGTGTTCTACCTGTCCTATGAAATGGGAATGAGCAAACCTGATGCGGAGATATTTGAATTCGTATTAGAGCAAAACGACTTAACCCCATCCGAAACCTTGTTTGTGGACGACACCAAAGAGAACACAGATGCGGCGGCCGAGCTCGGCATTCACACTTGGAACCTTTTGGTAGGCCAAGAAGACATCACCCAACTTAAACGTTATCTGTAAATGATGGACCTGGCCTTGAGCATTCTGAGTTCCACCCTAATATTTGTGGTCTTTAAACTATTTGATGTTTACAAAATCCAAACCCTGTATGCCATCATTGTCAACTATGTGGTGGCCTGCATTGTTGGACTCTTCGTTTATGAAGGTCCCGTGAAAATGGGTGACGCTGTTGAATCTTCATGGTTTTTGGGCCCAATTTTTCTGGGAGTACTTTTCATCACCATTTTTAATCTGATGGCCAAAACCGCGCAGGTTGCAGGGGTATCTGTGGCTTCTGTGGCCACCAAAATGTCACTGGTCATTCCTGTACTGTTTGGGGTACTGTTCTATCAAGAGCATCTGTCCGCATGGCAGATCATTGGAATATTGCTGGCCCTGGTGGCCGTTTATCTGGCTTCATTAAAGGAGCAGCACATTACCATCCATAAAAAGGACCTGATATTGCCCACCTTGGTTTTCTTGGGTTCTGGGGTTATCGACACCAGCATTAAATATTTTGAAGAGCAACATCTCACTTCCCAAGAAATCCCTCTCTTCTCTTCCATGGTATTCGGGTGCGCCGCCTTAACAGGATTTATTTTTATTGGCTTCAAGGCCTTTAAAAACCCATTGCGCATCAACCTAAAAAATGTGTTGGGTGGGATAGCATTGGGCGTTCCCAATTACTTTTCCATTTTCTTTTTGATTCGAGCCCTGCGCTCCGATATGCTGGAAAGTGCCGCACTGTTTACGCTGAACAATGTGGCCATCGTCATGTTTTCGACCCTTGTGGGGATACTGATGTTCAAGGAAAGGCTTAGCATGAAGAATTGGAGCGGTGTGGTTTTGGCCGTATTGAGCATAATCCTTGTAGCTTTGTTTTAATGCAGGAAGATACCTTTAAAACCATAGCGCAGCCCACAACAGAGCTTCTATTCAAAGACCGGAAAAGTAAATTTTTTGCCCAAGCTTTCCCCATTTCTTCCGAAGATGAGGTAAAACCCATTGTAGAAGAACTTCGCAAAAAACACCATACTGCCAACCACGTTTGTTACGCATGGCAATTAGGGGAAAAGGAACATACCTATCGCGCCAATGATGATGGTGAGCCCAACAATTCTGCCGGAATGCCCATTTACGGCCAAATACAGTCTTTTGGAGTGACCAATGTATTGATAACGGTGACACGTATTTTTGGAGGAACCAAGTTGGGCGTAGGTGGCCTGATCCAAGCTTACCGTGCTGCCGCACAAATGGCACTGGAAGATGCCAAAATCATTAAAAAAATACTAACGGCCCAATTTCAATTGCATTTTGATTACCCCGAAATGGACAAGGTGATGCGAGGCATTAAACAACGAAATCTGGAAATTGTTTCCCAAAAAATGGAGATAGATTGCAGACTGGTCATTTCAGTTCGGGAAAGCGAGGCAGAACAGACTCTATTGTTTTTTGAAGAGATGCAGCATGTTCGTGTTAAGAAAATGGAATGAAGAACCATGACCAAGCTCAAACCTAAGTTCAAACTCAAGTTCAAGTGCAAGTCCTGACTCAAGTTCAGGTTAATTTGCGGTACTTTTTTACAGAAGCTACAAGAAAACGTGCTTAACCCTATACCTATATAAGGTGACTTTGCTTTAACGGAAATATTATCTTTCCAGCTTTTCCAAAATGTATTCCGGACATTTCATGGGGCGGTTGGTCTTTTTATCCATAAACGCCAAGACGGTATGGGCCGTGGCCAAAAGTTCCCTGTCCTCATTATAAATTTTATAGTCGAACTCAATTTTTACCAGAGGCGTTTTTGTCAGGGAAGTCTCCACCGTGATCAAATCATCGTAAAGCGCAGATTTTTTGTAGTCTATCTGCAAAGAAATTACGGGTAGCATAACACCGTTCTCTTCCATGCTTCGGTAAGTAACCCCAAGGTCCCTTAGCCATTCCACCCTACCCATTTCCAAGTATTGGGCATAGTTGCCATGGTAAACCACACCCATTTGGTCAGTTTCTCCATAACGTACCCGAAAAGAATGCGAATTTAACCCCATATTTTAAATGAAAAATTATATATTAGAGACTTGGTTAACATTAGGGTAACATGCGAAAAAAAAACAAATTATTCAATGTGCATTTCATTTTTTTTTTAAAAGATTTGTTCACATATTTGTCGCATCCATTGGGCATCTAAATACCCCTAGATGTTACATCTAAAAGTGTTATTACTAACCAACAAAAAACGAGGAAAAACTTCATGAGTGTTACTGCTAATTCCGTATGGAACAACTGTTTGGCTTTTATCGAAGATAATATCCAACCGCAGGCATTCAAAACTTGGTTTGAACCCATCAAACCTATTAAGCTCACCGAAAAAGCACTTAGCATACAGGTTCCCAGCAAGTTTTTTTACGAGTGGCTGGAAGAGCATTATGTTAAGCTTTTAAAAGTGGCTTTAACTCGTGAATTGGGCAGTAACGCAAAATTGATCTACATTATTAAAATGGAGAACAAGTACGGGAACAAAGAACCGTTCACCGAACAGATTCCAAGTTCCAACCGTACCGCTGTTGCACCCCAGGAATTGGACGTGCCCATTACCTCCAAAAGTCCCGAGCTGAAAAACCCATTTGTTATTCCCGGGATACGGAACATAAAAATAGAATCCCAATTAAATCCCAACTACAATTTTGACAATTTCTTGGAGGGGGATTCCAACCGTTTGGCTAGATCTGCCGGAATGGCCGTGGCCAATAAACCGGGTGGAACCTCTTTTAACCCTCTTTTGGTCTTTGGTGGGGTTGGTTTGGGAAAAACCCACTTGGCGCATGCCATCGGGGTGGAAATAAAAGACAAGTATCCTGAAAAAACGGTACTCTATATATCTGCGGAGAAGTTCACCCAACAATATATTGAATCGGTAAAAAAGAACACCCGTAACGATTTTATCCATTTTTATCAATTGATTGACATCCTCATTATTGATGATGTACAGTTTCTCTCAGGTAAATCTGGAACACAAGACGTGTTCTTCCATATTTTTAACCACTTGCACCAAAACGGAAAGCAGGTTATCCTAACTTCGGATAAGGCACCTGTTGATATGCAAGATATTGAACAGCGATTGCTATCCCGTTTCAAATGGGGACTTTCTGCCGAATTGCAAAGTCCTGATTACGAAACCCGTGTTTCAATTTTAAAGAACAAACTGTATCGTGACGGTGTTGAAATGCCCGATGAAATCATTGATCATGTGGCTAAGAACATCAAGACCAATATTCGCGAGTTGGAAGGCGCCATTATTTCGCTGATAGCACAATCCTCATTCAACAAGCGTGAAGTGACCTTGGAACTGGCCCAGCAGGTTGTGGAGAAGTTCGTAAAGAATACCAAGCGCGAGGTTTCCATAGATTACATCCAAAAAGTGGTGTCCGATTATTTTGAAATGGATGTGGCCACGCTTCAATCCAAAACCAGAAAACGGCATATTGTACAAGCTAGACAATTGGCCATGTTCTTTGCCAAAAAGTTCACCAAGGCCTCTTTGGCCAGTATCGGTTCACAAATTGGAAAAAGAGATCATGCCACTGTATTGCATGCCTGTAAAACCGTGGATAATCTTGCTGAAACCGATAAACAGTTCCGAAAGTATATCGAAGACTTGAACAAAAAGTTCTCTTAACCTCAATTACATAATGAAAACCAAGGTGTTGATGGTCTGTCTGGGCAATATTTGCAGATCACCATTGGCCGAAGGCATTTTAAAATCCAAGGTAGATTCTGACAAGGTGTTTGTCGATTCCGCCGGAACTGCCGGTTACCATATAGGCAATGCTCCTGACTCTAGATCAGTTGCAGTGGCAAAGAAATATGGATTGGACATTGGCTCCCAAAAGTGCAGGCAATTTTCACAGATGGATTTCAAAGAGTTTGATTGGATCTATGTGATGGACCGAAGCAACCTTTCAAGTGTAATCAACCTGACCAAAACTACAGAAGAAATGAGCAAGGTAAAATTGCTTTTGGATGAGGTCAATTTAGGTATTAAAGAGGTGCCCGACCCCTATTATGGAGGGGAAAGCGGTTTTGAAGATGTATATCAAATGATCGACATAGCTTGTGAAGCTATAGCAAAAAAACTAAATTAAACCTATGGAACAAGAGGTTAAACCGGGGTTGGTCATGGGCAAGGTGTATTTAATCCCCACAACACTTGGGGACAATGCTCCACTCGAAGTACTGCCCATTTCCATTAAGCGAACCATTGAAAACATAGATCACTATATTGTTGAGAATGAGAAAACCGCTCGGCATTTCATCAAAAAGGTGAGCCCGGGCAAATCGCAACCCAATTTACACATAGAGTCCCTGAACAAGTATACCGATCCCACTGTTATCCCATCCTATTTAGATCCCTGCATTCATGGTTTTAATATTGGGCTATTGTCTGAAGCAGGCTGTCCAGGTATTGCAGACCCTGGTGCCGATGTGGTACGGATAGCCCACGAAAGAAGAATCCAGGTCGTTCCTTTAGTAGGGCCGTCCTCCATTTTAATGGCCATGATGTCCAGCGGAATGAATGGGCAGAATTTCGCCTTCAATGGGTACCTTCCCATAGACAACAACGAGCGAAAGAGCATGATAAAAAATCTAGAACGTCTGTCAAGGGAAAAAGGTCAATCACAGATTTTTATGGAAACCCCTTATCGCAACAACAAGTTGGTCAAGGAATTGGTGAGGACCCTGCACAAGAATACGCGTTTGTGTATTGCCTGTGACATTACGCTTCCCTCGGAGTTCATCCAGACCAAAAGTGCACATGAGTGGGGCGAACAAGAAGTAGATTTAGACAAACGCCCAACCATATATATTATTCAGGCATAAAAAAACCCCAGAACAACAATTCCGGGGTTGATTGTATTTTATCTTACCGTATTAAATCTTTGGATTTTTTTTCTGCGGAATGATGGAAACATCGTACCCTGCAAACTTCCTTATATAGTAAGAGATACTACTTCCAAAGGCATCAGCCACATCATCCTGACCATATGACCGAAGGTATTTCTTCACATTTCCAGCTCCAGCTAAGTGGGCCGCTGCCAAAATACCTGACTCGGTAATCTTGATTCCCCCAATTCTTTTTCCGTTAAAGCGTTTGATATCCCTACGCAATATCCATTTATTACGGGCGATGTTAATATCAAAAACTTTTTCTTGAAGCACCGGGTCATTTAAGAAACCGTCCATATCGTAGACGCCCATCAAATTTAGGGTGCTTCCCCCAAACTGATATTTACCCAAATACCCTAAAGTGTTCACTACATGATATTTTCCTTGGGATTCCTTGAATGCAAGGGCATCCTTAAAGCCGTTATAGGCTTTTCCCAAAAAAGGAGGGGTCATCACATCAATTTCAGAATCCGCAATGGAATCCAACTGAACTGATTGCTCTAAGCTGGCCGTAACCTGAAGCGAATCCGGTATCTCGTGATTCACTTTTTTCATAACGGTATACGTACCAAAACTTGTTAAAATTACAATCATGGCAAGATGTAATATAAAACCTATCCATCTTTTCATAACGTTGCTATTTAAGTCTCCAACACCAAAAGCGTTGAAATTAAATTTGGCCGGCAAATATAGGGGGAGACTTTTTTTTAACAGTAGTAAAGCTCCTAAGATTTTCTTAAAAGAGGCTTAAAATACGTTAAAGCGCTGAAAATTAACGACGAACCGTGTTACCTGAGTACTTTTTGCTCATTTAACCACTGGGTATACTGCACCTTATTTCGGTTGTGTTGCGCTAAAGTTTTGGCGAACATGTGATATCCAAAATTGGAAACATCGGCCACAAAATAAAGATATTCGTGTTTTTCTGGATTGAGAACCGCTTCTATGGATGAAATATCGGGCATGGTAATGGGACCCGGTGGAACCCCGGCATATTTGTAGGTATTGTATGGGGAATCCATCTCCAAATCACGGTAGAGCACCCTTTTAATTATGGTGTCATAATTCCCCGTTTCCTTTTTAATGGCAAAAATCACCGTGGGATCGGCCTGTAACAAGATTCCTTTTCGGATTCGGTTTAGATAGACCCCCGCCACCCTACGGCGTTCATCCACTTTGGCTGTTTCTTTTTGCACCACTGCGGCCAAGGCAATCACCTGTTCCGGGGTAAGGTTCTGTTCTTTGGCCTTTTCTAGGCGCTCTTCGTTCCAAAATGATTGATATTCCTTCAGCATCCTGTCACGAAAACCTTCTGCCTTGGTGTTCCAAAAGAATTCATAGGTATTAGGAAGGTACATGCCCAACTTACTGTCTTCATCAAAATTGGTTTCGCGAAGGAAATCCGCATCATTGAACGCATGCAAAAGCGATATGCTATCCGCCTCCAACTGTTCCGATATACGGCCCGCCAAAGATTCCAAAGATTCCTGGTTGTTGAAGGACACCCGAACCGGAATGTTGGCACTGCGCAAGGTATTGATGATTTCGTTGTTGTTCATCCCCTTTTTAAGGGCATATTTTCCAGCTTTTATGTTGGCGACATACCCTTTTCTTTTGGCAACGGCCTCAAAAGTGGACAAGTCCTTCAATAAAGGCTCCAGACTCGTTTTTACATCCGTGAAGGTGTCGTCTGAAGCGATATATACAAAGGCTTCATTATTATTGAACTGTGTATTTGGGCTAAAAATGGCATTATAAATTTGATAAACAACAAAGCCGCATACCAAAAGTCCGAGCAAGGCCACTGTCCAAAGTATCTTTTTAAGGTACATCCTTTCTTATCTTTTGAAACATTATCTCATTTTTGAATCCCGTATTGGTCCGAATCCATTCCTTTTTCACTCCTATTCTTTCAAACCCCAACTTTTCAAACAAATGGATACTGCTGGTATTTTCCTCCAGAATATTGGCATACAATTGATGAAGGTCTAAAACAGAAAAGGTGTAATCACACAACAATTCAAGAGCTTCTGCCCCCAAGCCTTTATTCCGATTTTCAGGGTTGGCAATTACAATACCTATTCCCGCCCTTCGGTTCTTAGGGTCAAAATCAAATACATCAATCAAACCAATGCATTTGTCTTCCAAATTGCAGATGCACAACCGCAACTGTTTTACTTCATAGATATCTCTGTGGGCATTTTCCAAATACAGCCGAAGCACTTTTTTTGAATAGGGTTTTATGGTACCACTGATTTCCCAAATGGAAGTATCGTTCTCTAACTGATATAGAAAATCCAAATCTGTTGGCTCCAAAGCTCTTAAGTATATTTGCTCTCCTTGTAAGCTTAACATACTATCTCACCTTTATATACTTGTACGGCTGGCCCCTGCAAAAAGACGTTCGTATAGATATCGTCTTGTCGCTCAAAGCTTATGGTAAGCTTGCCCCCTGGGGTTTGCACCTTTACGACCTTGGATGCGGTTTTCCCAGATTGGTGCATGGCAATAGCCACGGCAGTGACTCCTGTTCCACAAGAGAGCGTTTCGTTTTCAACACCTCTCTCGTAGGTTCTCACCTGAAAGGCATCATTCCCTGATTGCTCCACAAAGTTGATATTACTCCCGGATTCCCCATAGATTCCGTATCGGAGCTTAGCTCCTTCCTTTGAGACATTAAAATGCTCCAGATTTTGCACGAGTTGAACATGGTGTGGAGAACCTGTATCCAAGAAACTATAGTTGGGCTTTTCGCGAACCTCATCAACATCTACCATCTTTAGCTTCACCATGTCTCCATCTATGGTAGCATGGTGTAACCCATCCACAGCATTGAAAGTGGTCTCATTGCCAATTACACCTAAAAAATGGGCGAACGCCACCAAACATCTACCTCCATTCCCACACATGCTGCCCTCGGCCCCATCTGCATTGAAATACACCATCTTAAAATCCGAATTTGCATCATTCTCCAAAAGAATAAGTCCATCCGCACCTATCCCAAACCGTCGGTCGCACAAGTGCGCCACAAGCTTGGAGTCGTTTTTGGGAAATAGCTCCTGACGATTGTCGATGATCACAAAATCGTTTCCCGTTCCTTGGTATTTATAAAACTGTAACCTCATAATTCCCTACAAAGGAACAAATATAGGGCATTCTTTAAGAGTTTTTTTGTAGTTAAAAACGAGTTAAACCGATAAAGCCAAAAATTGAATTCTTTTAATTTTGTTAGAGCTAAATGTTAAATTAGTAATGATTATGAAGAGAATAGCTAGTTTATTTCTGGTATCCTTATTTGCAGGGGCAATTACCCTCGGAGCGTACAAATTATTTTTTGAGAAAGACAATCTCAACTGGTCTGCTTCCCAGGAAGCCATACCCGTATTGAGCACAAGCAACCTGCCAACATCGGCATTGGGGGCTGGAATCAATGAAGTGGATTTCACCTTGGCTGCGGAGAAAACGGTAAACTCTGTTGTGCACGTGAAAAACTTGACCTTGAGCAAAGGCCCGAGCAGTCTATCGGATTTCTTTTATGGTTTTGAACGCCAACAAACCCCGCAGATCGGGTCTGGGTCGGGCGTGATCATCTCTCCCGATGGCTACATTGTCACCAACAACCATGTAATTGCCAATGCCAGTCAATTGCAGGTGAACCTAAACAACAATAAAACTTATGATGCAGAAGTGATCGGTTCCGATGCCGATTCCGACATTGCACTTTTAAAAATCGATGCTGAAGAACCCCTACCTTATTTGGCGTTTGGAGATTCAGACAATGCCAAGATCGGGGAATGGGTACTGGCCGTTGGCAACCCTTTTAACCTTACCTCAACTGTTACGGCCGGAATTGTAAGTGCCAAGGCAAGGTCTTTGGGCAGAAACCAATCCTTTATCCAGACCGATGCGGCTGTAAATCCTGGCAACAGTGGTGGTGCCCTGGTCAATACCAATGGTGATTTAATTGGAATCAATACTGCCATTACCTCTCAAACCGGTTCGTATGTAGGCTACGCGTTTGCTGTTCCCAGTAACATAGCCAAAAAAGTAGTTGAGGATATCATGGAATTTGGCAACGTTCAAAAAGGATTGTTGGGTATCCAAGGAGGTGACCTTACCTCTGCCCTTGCAGAAGAAAGAGGGCTTAGTATTTCTGATGGAGTGTACGTCTCCAAAGTAACAGAAGAATCCGGCGCTGCAGAGGCCGGCCTTCAGGAAGGGGATATTATTAAGCAAGTGGACAACATTGCAGTCCATAAGTTTTCAGAATTATCCGGATATCTATCTTCCAAAAGACCTGGTGATGTAGTCGAAGTGGTTGTAGATCGCGATGGAAAGAGTGTCTCCAAAAGAGTTACCCTAAAAAAACAATCCAGCATTGTTTTGCCCATGACCGGATTTACCGTTAAAAACCTATCCAAAGAAGACAAAAAGAAATTTGGAGTATCCAAGGGTGTCAAGATTATAGATGTTCCCCAAGCCTATGGAAGATATGGTCTTCAAAATAAAGTTATCACAGAAGTTGATGGCAATGAAGTTGACAACATTGAAGATGCCAAACGTCATTTCGGGGAAATCTCAAGGTATGGCCGCACCAGCTTTACCATGATCAATGAAAAAGGGGAAAAAGAACATATGATCCTACAATAAAAACATTGAAATACTCACTAAGAAAGCACCTCTACCAAGGTGCTTTTTTTATATCGAAATTCTTTTACGAAAACGTTTGAAATATCTAATTTTGTCAAAAATAGCTAACTAAACAAACGTATCAAATAATCTATGAGCGACATCAAGTCCTACGAAAAGGAACTTGCCTTTCAGGCAGACCGAAGAAAAGCGACCACGGAATTCATAAAGATCATTAGCGACCTATGGTATGATAAAGCCATTGAAGTGGTTCTCTTTAAAAATCAAGTCATCGATAAAAATGTCAGTGACATCATCAACTTGCATGAATATGCTGGGGAGTTTGTCCAGAAACCGATTTCCATTTTTGATTCGGTCGAAATTTTGAGGGCCATAAACGATATCAATTTACCGCCGGCAAAATTGGACATTGGCAAGCTTACCTACGAATATCATTCAGATGAAAACAACCATCTCAATGTAAAATCTTTTGTACTGGATAAGCTCAAGGATGCTCAATTCTCCAAGGAAATAAAACCTAAAGATGTAGTTCTCTATGGTTTTGGAAGAATTGGAAGACTAGTGGCCAGAGAACTTATGGCAAAAACCGGAAGAGGCAGTCAATTAAGGCTCAGGGCCATTGTAGTTCGCGGTGAACTAAATGCGGAAGTTCTCGAGAAAAGGGCCGCATTGCTCCGAACCGACTCTGTTCACGGTCAGTTTATGGGCACCGTGGATATAGATCAAAAAAACAATGCCCTCATCATTAATGGCACCACCGTAAAGTTCATCACTGCCGAAAAGCCCGAAGACATCGACTATACCAAATACGGTATAATAAGCGCTTTGGTCATTGATAACACTGGGGCTTTCAGGGATAAGGAAGCATTGTCCAGACATTTGGAATCCAAAGGTGCGAGCAGGGTATTACTAACCGCTCCCGGAAAAGAAGTCCCAAACATTGTACATGGGGTAAACCACAAAGAGTTTGATCCAGACAAGACTAAAATATACTCTGCAGCCTCTTGCACCACTAATGCCATTACACCAATATTAAAGGTTATAGAAGATTCCCTAGGGATTAGAAAAGGGCATTTGGAGACCATACATGCGTACACCAATGACCAAAATTTGGTGGACAACATGCACAAAAAGTACCGTAGGGGTCGCGCTGCCGCCTTGAACATGGTCATCACAGAGACTGGTGCAGGAGCAGCAGTAGCCAAGGCTCTGCCATCCTTGAAAGGGAAGCTGACCTCCAATGCCATTCGTGTACCAGTTCCCAATGGTTCTCTTGTGGTTTTGCATCTGGAAGTGAAAAACAAGACTTCCATAGAAGGTGTAAACACCATATTAAAGAAATATGCCTTGGAAGGGGATTTGGTAGAACAAATAAAATACTCCCTCAGCAATGAATTGGTGTCTTCCGATATTGTGGGAACTTCAGCTCCCTCCATATACGATAGCAAGGCCACTTTGGTATCCGGCGATGGTAAAAGCTTGGTGCTTTATATATGGTATGACAATGAATATGGTTATTCGCATCAGGTCATTCGATTGGCAAAATACATAGCCAAGGTTAGGCGTTATACGTATTATTAGTGGTCTGGATTGGAAGTGCCCCAACTGGAGTGATAAGGTTTTTCTTTTGATTTTTGGTTTATTGGTGTAATTTCGCCCTACCCTTAATCTAAATTTAATACGAGAATACTATTGACCATGAAGCATTTAACAGTTGTATTGACCCTAGCCCTACTGACTTCCTTTTCTGCAATTTTTGCCCAAGAAGAGGATTCTTCCCCAGATGAAAACAATACCTTGATCGGGCAATTTGAAGAACTGGAACGGAAATCAGGTAATTACAGAGCCAATGGCATCAGGTATGAGGTCATTAAACTATCCGATCTGTATGAGGTCAAAAACAATATTTTCGATTCCATAAACACCGCAAGCAAGACCATAAAAGATCTTTCTGCCACCATTACTGGTAACGAGGCCCAAATAGAAGACCTTAATTCTAAATTGCAGGATACCACCAATAAACTAAATACCGTTACCGAAGAAAAGGACAGCATTTCCTTTTTTGGCGCGTTGATTAGCAAAGGGACCTACAATTTTATTTTATGGTCCATCATTTTTGCTCTTTTACTGTTCCTGCTCTTTTTCATATACCGATTCAGAAACAGCAATTTCTTGACACATCAGGCTAAATCTGCACTAGCCGATTTAGAAAAAGAATATGAAGAGCACAGAAGGCGGGCCTTGGAACGCGAGCAAAAAATAAGCCGTCAATTACAGGACGAATTGAACAAACAGAAAAAGTAACAATAAGGCTTCCTCAAGGGAAGCCTTTTTAACGAACTTCATGACCCTAAAAAAGGCTACATCCGCTGACCTGAAACTTATCATACCACTTTTTGATGCATATAGGGTATTCTATGGACAGCCCTCAAACCTAAAAGCGGCCAAAACCTTTCTTGAGGAACGTTTTTCAAATGGGGACAATGTTGTTTTCTTGGCGATGGATAATGAAACCCCCATTGGTTTTACACAATTGTACAAAACCTTTTCTTCCGTTTCCATGCGTCCTTTTTACATTCTTAACGACTTGTATGTCTCCCCCGAATATCGGAAACAAGGAGTTGGCGAAGCACTGTTACAACAAGCAAAGCAGCATTGTCAACGAATGGAGTACAAAGGACTTGCTTTGGAGACTGCTGTAGACAACCCGGCCCAAAAATTATATGAACGCCTGGATTGGAAAAAAGAAACTGCATTCTTTCATTATTTTTGGGCAAACCCCAAGTAGATCAACCTTTATTTTTGACCCTATTGCCTTAACCCATGAGGATAGATATCATCACCGTTTTACCAGAACTCCTAAAAAGCCCCTTTGAGGCTTCCATATTAAAAAGAGCCATTGAAAAAAACCTTGTAGAGGTTCATTTTCACAATCTAAGGGAATACACCACAGGTAAATATAGACAGGTTGATGATTACCAGTTTGGTGGTGGTGCGGGTATGGTTCTTATGGTAGAACCGATTGACAAGTGCATTTCCAAACTAAAGAGCGAACGGGATTATGACGAAATAATTTACATGACTCCTGATGGAAATACATTGAACCAAGGCATGGCAAACGAGATTTCATTAAAGAAGAACCTAATAATTCTGTGCGGACACTATAAAGGCGTAGACCAGCGAGTGCGTGATATGTTTGTTACGCGAGAAATCTCCGTGGGTGATTATGTTCTCTCGGGCGGGGAATTGGCCGCTGCCATTGTGTGCGATGCTGTTATCCGACTGCTTCCAGGAGTTCTCAACGACGAGACCTCCGCACTTACCGACACTTTTCAAGACAACTTATTGGCCCCTCCAGTCTATACAAGGCCCGCCGAGTATAAAGGGCAAAAGGTTCCCGAAATCTTATTGAGTGGTGACTTTCCAAAAATTGAGAAATGGAGGGAAGAACAAGCCTTGGAACGCACCAACCAACGAAGACCTGATCTATTAAAATAATTTACATGGAAAACAACGATTCCCTTTATTTCGCCGTTGGTGGACTATTCTACGGCTTGATACAACTGATTGTTCTGATTGCCTGCATCATCTTGGTGCTAAAGCAAAGAAACACCGCAACCATTTTAATGCTCGTTGGGCAAATCTTATCCATAGTGTTTTCATTGGGCGGATACCTTTGGAACTTCCTTGCAGCAAAAAACGGAGTTGATTCCCTATTACAAGCCAATAAAATAATGTCGGTGGTAGGGCCTCTCCCCTATGGCCTTTTTGCCATTGGACTGATTCTGTTCGCCATGAATCAAGTAAAAAAGAAAAGATTGGGTCAAGAAAATGTTTAAAGTGCAAAAAACCGCTTGCCAATTCTAAATATTGCATTACTTTTGCAATCTCAAATTCAACCTCTGACGAAATCCGTGAAAGTTGATTTTGAAAAACACTTAAAAAAAATATCATGGAATCCTTAGTGAAATTTGTTGAAGACGAATTTGTTCCAAAAAAAGATTTCCCAAAATTTTCTTCTGGAGATACCATCACGGTATACTACGAAATCAAGGAAGGTGAAAAAACCCGTATCCAGTTCTTCAAAGGAGTTGTAATCCAGAGAAGAGGAAGTGGTGCCACTGAAACCTTCACCATCAGAAAGATGTCTGGTACTGTGGGAGTAGAAAGAATTTTCCCTATCAATATGCCTGCCTTGCAACGTATTGAAGTGAACAAGAAAGGTAAAGTTCGTAGATCTAGAATCTTCTACTTTAGAGGTCTTACCGGGAAAAAAGCCCGTATCAAAGAGATTAGGGGATAATAAAACCCCAACGCAAATAAAAAGCACCTTTTCAAGGTGCTTTTTTTATGAACAATTGTTAATAACAGTAGTTTATATATTGTTGATTTTTAATTGGTTATAAAATTTGGATATCTACCGCTTAATCCTATCTTAGCAGAAGAAATAATGAAAATGATACCATCAGTTTCGTATTTCTATTTTAAAGTTGACGTTCTTTAAAAGCTGTGGTTTCCCTTTTTAATTAGTAACACTACTGATCACAAAAGGAATTTCAAGACAAGGTAAGGCTCAGGCTGCTTGAGGAGAAATGATGAATTTTATGTGCGAATGGAAGAGCAATTTTCCATTTTGATAGAATTTAGGAAACTATCGGTACACTTTGCGGAAAGTTGTTTGGTTGAAAAATTAAGGACAGGAAGCAAAGCAAACGTTAAAAGGAAAACAGGAACAGATCTTAGGATTTGTGGTTTTGTAGCAACACAGAACAATGCTGTAAGTACTTTTCAGAAAGCCATATCAATGTTTACACATAGATATGGCTTTTGTTTTTTCACATTCCCCTCCATTTTTGTACCCTTTTTACTTTATTCGGTATATTCATCACCATTCATATGTCGTATATTTGCACCGCTCAAACAAATACATTTAAATGGCCAAAATTTATTATACCAAGACCGACGAGGCTCCAGCCTTAGCAACCCTTTCTTTCTTACCCATTGTAAAAGCCTTTACCGAAACTGCAGATGTCACTATTGAAACCAAAGATATTTCTCTGGCAGGTAGGATAGCTGCTGCTTTTCCAGAATTTCTGAACAAGGACCAACAAGTTTCAGATGATTTGACCATTTTGGGGGATTTGGCTAAAACGCCCGAGGCCAATATCATTAAACTGCCCAATATCAGTGCTTCAATTCCTCAGCTTAAGGAAGCTATTGAAGAATTACAAGGAAAGGGGTTCAACCTACCCAATTACCCCGATGAGCCCAAAAATGACGAAGAAAAAAGCATTAAGGCAAGGTATGACAAGATTAAGGGAAGTGCCGTAAACCCTGTATTACGAGAAGGAAATTCGGATAGAAGAGCTCCCAAGGCCGTAAAAAATTACGCCAAAAAAAATCCGCACAGTATGGGAGAATGGTCTTCCAATTCCAAAACCCATGTAGCTTCCATGACCCATGGCGATTTCAAAGCCAATGAAAAATCGCTCACCATGGATCACGCCGGTGATGTTCGCATTGAACTATTGGACACGGAAGGAAACACAACCGTACTGAAAGATAAAGTCACCCTTCAAAAAGAAGAGGTCATTGACGCGACTGTATTGAGCAAAAATGCATTGGTGGAGTTCTTGACCAACGAGATAGCCGATGCCCAAAAAAACAACCTTCTACTTTCATTGCACTTTAAGGCAACCATGATGAAGGTCTCCGACCCTATCATCTTTGGCCATGCCCTAGAAGTATATTTTGCAGATCTGTTTTCAAAATACGGGGATACATTCAAAAAATTGGGTATCAACCCAAATGATGGCTTGGAAACTCTTTTGGACAAATTATCCGAGCTTCCAGATGACCAACATAAAGAAATTGAGCAAGCCATTGCAGCCAGCATTGAAAACGGTCCTGATTTGGCCATGGTAAATTCCGATAAAGGAATTACCAACCTTCATGTGCCCAGTGATGTGATCATCGATGCATCCATGCCCGCTATGATCAGGAACTCCGGGAAAATGTGGGACAAGGACGGAAAACTCCAAGACACCAAGGCCATCATCCCAGATAGCAGTTATTCAGGCATTTATCAAGCTACCATTGATTTTTGCAAGGAACATGGCGCTTTTGACCCCACAACAATGGGAACGGTCCCCAATGTTGGTCTTATGGCGCAAAAAGCAGAGGAATATGGTTCTCACGACAAAACTTTTGAGATTCCGAAAAACGGAAGTGTAAAGGTGGTGGATACCTCAACAGGAAAAACCTTAATCGAGCACAAGGTTGAAGCGGGCGATATCTGGAGAATGTGCCAAGTAAAAGATGCTCCTGTCCAGGATTGGGTGAAATTGGCCGTAACCCGAGCCAAGGCAACCAACACGCCTGCCGTTTTTTGGTTGGACAAAGACAGGTCCCATGATGCCGAACTCATCAAAAAAGTCAACCTTTACCTAAAAGATCACGATACGCAAGGTTTGGATATCCGAATCCTATCCCCTCTTGAAGCTACCAAATTTACTTTGGAACGCATCAAAAATGGTGAAGATACCATCTCCGTGACCGGAAATGTGCTACGGGACTACCTTACTGACCTTTTCCCCATTCTGGAAGTGGGCACCAGTGCCAAAATGCTTTCCATTGTTCCTTTGATGAACGGTGGTGGACTATTTGAGACCGGTGCCGGTGGTTCTGCTCCCAAACACGTTGAACAGTTTTTGGAAGAAGGTCACTTGCGATGGGATTCCTTGGGCGAGTTCTTGGCCCTTGGCGTTTCTTTGGAACATTACGGTGAGAAAAACAACAACTCCAAAGCCAAGGTATTGGCAGATGCATTGGATAAAGCCACTGAAAAATTCTTGGACAACGACAAATCCCCTTCCCGAAAAGTAAACGAATTGGATACCCGTGGAAGCCATTTTTATTTGGCATTGTATTGGGCAGAGGCGTTGGCAAACCAAAATGAAGATGCCGAACTGAAATCGGTTTTCAGCAAAGTATTCGATACCATGTCTTCCAACGAAGAAAAGATTGCCCAAGAATTGATAGACGCCCAAGGTACTAGTGTAAATATTGGCGGATATTACTTGCCAAACCCAGAATTGGCATCAAAGGCCATGCGCCCTAGCAACACGCTTAATACCATTTTAGAAGGTATCGCGTAGCAACATATTGAAATTCATCTACACAAGGGTGCAAACCAATCCAATTTGGTTTTGCACCCTTTCTGTTTTTGGTATAGGTTTAATAGGTTGAGAGATAGTACATTCTATTTTTGCCGTCTCGGATAAATGTGTACTTTTAGTAAAACCCATTGAATGTCCAAACAGTACTTTTTTCTCCTGTTTACATTGTTGCTTCAACTTGGTTTTCTGCAAGCGCAACAAAAATTCACCCTGAGCGGTACCGTATCGGAAGCCAACAGCAATGAAACACTAATAGGGGTCACCATAGCCATTCCATCCTTAAAAACAGGAGTCACCACCAATGAATATGGCTTTTACTCCATTACCTTACCTCAAGGAGAATACGAATTGGTTTTGAGTTATCTAGGGTTTCAGGACATCAGGGAAACCATACGTCTTGATAGAAATATAAAGAAAGATTTCAACCTTCTGGAAGCCGCAGAAGAGTTGGAAGAGGTGGTGGTTACAGACAATGCGGAACGTCTGGATATCAGAAAACCCCAAATGAGTGTAAACACCTTGGCCGTAAGAACCATTAAGCAAATACCCGTGGTACTTGGTGAAGCCGATGTAATCAAGTCCCTCATCCTTTTACCCGGGGTCACCAATGCTGGTGAAGCTTCGTCCGGATTCAATGTCAGAGGCGGGGCGGCGGACCAAAACCTCATCCTATTGGATGAAGCCACTGTGTTCAATTCATCCCACCTGTTTGGTTTCTTTTCAGTCTTTAATCCCGATGCCATCAAAGATGTCAAACTTTTTAAAGGAGGTATACCTGCCAGATATGGGGGCAGGGTCTCATCGGTGCTGGAGATTTTTCAAAAGGAAGGCAACAGCAAAGACTTTAAGGTTAACGGAGGAATTGGTGCCGTGGCCAGCAGATTGCTACTCGAAGGTCCCATCACCAAAGACCGAACCGCTTTTTTAGTTGGCGGAAGAGCGTCATACGCCCATCTATTTCTTCCCCTGTTCGATGTGGATAATAAAGCCTATTTCTATGACTTGAATACCAAAATCAACCATAAAATAAATGACCGGAACAGCATTTTCCTATCCGGGTATTTTGGAAGGGACCTTTTTAGCATCAACGATAATTTTGTAAACACCTATGGCAATGCAGTGGGAAATTTTAGATGGAACCATTTATTTTCAGACAAACTTTTCTCCAATTTGTCACTAATATATTCTGATTATTTTTATGGCTTGGAGCTTGATTTTGTGGGGTTTGACTGGGATTCGGGAATTCAAAACTTTAACCTTAAATACGACCTAAAACACTACGTTAACGATAAGCTTCAACTCAATTATGGTATGCACAACACTTACTATGTGTTCAATCCTGGAAGAATACGCCCCAATAGCCCTGACTCTGGTATTGTTGAGGAGCAGTTGACAAAAAAATATGCCAATGAGAATGCTATTTATATTGATGTGGAGCATAAGATATCGGACAATCTTAGTATGGGTTATGGCTTAAGGGCCAGTCAATTTAACAGATTTGGACAGGATGAATTCTATGTATACGAAAATGACAATCCAGTATTGTTCGACCCATTTTCCTTGGTATATCGGGAAGCGGAACCCATAGATACCATCAATCCCGGTAGAAGTGGAACGCTAAAAAAGTTTTTCAATCTGGAACCACGGATATCGGCTTCCTATAATTTTGATGGTAAAAGCTCCGTTAAGGCAAGCTATACCCGTTTGGCCCAATATCTTCATTTATTGTCCAATACCAGTTCCCCTACCCCATTGGATGTGTGGACACCGAGCGGACCATTTGTAGAACCACAATTGTTGGATCAATATGCCATCGGATATTTTAGGAACATCAAGGATGGAGTTTTCTCTTTTGAAACTGAAGCTTTCTACAAGGAAATTCAAAATAGGATAGATTATATCGACGGCGCAAATCTAATTGCCAATAACGCCATAGAACAGATTATTTTAAATGGAGAGGCCCGTGCCTATGGTTTGGAATTTCTGATTCGAAAGAATGAGGGACGCCTAAAGGGTTGGGTGGCCTATACGTGGTCCAAATCGGAACAGCGCACACCTGGAAGAGACCTTAGGGCCCTAGGAATTGATACCGGTCGTTCCGACCTTGAAACAGGCATTAATCTTGGGCAATGGTACAACACGCCCTACGACAAGAGACACGACCTTGCCCTGTATGGCAGTTATGAACTGAGCCCCTCTTGGAGCTTTAACGCCAACTTCATATTCCAGACCGGGCAACCCACCAATTATCCCATAGGTCAATTTGAATTTGAAGGACTGGTGGTTCCTTACTATGGCCTTCGAAATAAAGAAAGATTGCCGGACTACCATAGGTTGGATGTTTCTGCCATCTTGACCCCAAAAAGAAATCAACGAAAAAAAGTGCAATCCGAGTGGGTATTTAGCATTTACAATCTGTACAGTCGTAAAAATGCAGCTTCCATCAACTTTAGGGAAAATGAGGACACGGGTAGAAATGAGGCCATTCGCACCTCAATTTTTGGGATTATCCCGTCTATAACTTATAACTTTAGATTCTAACGTTATGAAAAAAGCATTCTACTACATACTTGCATTTTTAACGTTTTTCTCCTGCGAAGATGTGGTTGAGGTAAATCTCCCAAAAACTGAACCCAGACTCATCGTAAATGGACTTTTACGTGTAGATAAAAGCCAGGAATTCATTGATGTACGTATTGAAATGAAGGAAACCACGGGCTTTTTTGAGGAAAACACCATAACACAAGTGGAAAGTGCCGTGATTGCCTACGGTATTCCAAATGAGTTTGGGGAATTTACGGAGCTGGCTTTTTCCTCACTGGCCGAAGAGTCCCCAAACACAGGGATTTATGTTCCTGACCCAAATTTTTCATCGGACCAGCGTATTAGGACAACGGCTGCAGAACCCAGTGTTGTATTTATCCTCCAGATAAGCCATAAAGACAAAAATTATTATGCCAGAACGGAATATGCCCCTACTGTACCTATTGATGATTTGGAACAAGGGGACAACACCCTTTTTAATGAGGATGATATTGAAGTCATTGTAACCTTCACAGATGCCCCCGAAGTTTCCAATTATTATGTTTTCGACTTTGGATTTGGAAATTTCCAAGCCTTGGAAGACCAGTTTTTTCAGGGGCAACAATTTCAATTTTCCTATTTCTATGATGGTAATGTAAATGAAGGACAAAACATCGCTATAAGTATTTTAGGGGCCGATCAGGAATTTTATAACTATATGGATCTACTGGTTGAACAAACACAAGACACCGGTGGTGTTTTTCAGACCCCTATTGCTACCGTTCGTGGTAACGTGTTTGATATTACTGGATTGGACAACATCGATATTTTTGACAATGTAGAGCGTCCTGATGAGTATGCTTTGGGGTATTTTGCCGTAGTGCAAGAATTTTCAGAGAACCTCACTATACAGTGAATATGAAGTTTTGGAAATCATATCTGTTTAAAAACCTTTCGACATGTATCGCATTCTTTTCCCTTTTAGGATGTGAGGACGTAATCGAGGTAAATGTCCCCCAAGAAGAACCTAGGTTGATTGTGAATGCTCTAATACGTGTCAATCCAAATTCAAACTTCGTTAACCTTCGCGTAAAGGTTAGCCTTACTAATTCTTTTTTTGGTGAAATCCCAGTGACCAACTTAGAACAGATTACACTGGCAGGTGCAGCTTTGGTTGACTATAACGATCCTGGTTCTGGAATCTATGAAGGTGTTAGGTCCCGTGAAAGCTTTGAGAGTCTTGAAGGAGAGGAAATATTATTACAAATTACCTGGGAAGACAAGCGCTATTACGCAAGCACCACTTATATACCTGCGGTGCCTATAGATTCCCTAGTAATTGGGAGCAATACACTTTTTGATGAGGATGAAACCGAAGTGATCATTACATTTACAGATAATCCCGACCGGAAAAATTACTACATTTTCGATATGGGTTTTGGGAATTTCAACACTGTGGATGATCAATTTATCCAAGGCCAGCAGTTTACATTTTCTTACTTCTACGATCAAAAATTTGAGCCTGGCCAAGAACTTTCTATTAGCATATTGGGTGCAGATCAATCTTTTTATAATTACATGAATCTTCTTATTGAACAAACGGAAGATAATTTTGGAGTGTTTGAAACACCAGCGGCAACCGTACGTGGAAACATTTTTGATGTGACCGAGCTTGATAATATCGATTATTTTGACAACCTGAAAATTCCCAATGAATTCCCTTTGGGTTATTTTGCAGTGGTTCAAGAGTATTCACAAAGCATCATTATTGAGTGACTTGTGTGTATCACAGCATAAAATACAGTAAAATAACCATCAAAATACCCACGACACCTTGAAACAGGGTTCCTAAAGTGTGTCCCCTCAAAGCGGTTTTAACGGTAATATTCGAGAATTGGGAAACCACCCAGAAATAGCTGTCATTAATATGGGAAACGGTCATAGCCCCTGCTCCAACGGCCAATACCGCCAACGATTTATCCGTGGCAGAAATCAAACCAAAGCTCTCCAACAAAGGCGCTATAATGGCCGAAGTGGTTATGATGGCCACTGTAGACGACCCTTGGGCGGTTTTCAGTACTGCAGCAATCAAAAAGGCAATCAATAATCCACCTACACCCGAACTGGACTCCAAATTAATCATGGAAGCAATGTCCATGGTACGTAGAATAGCTCCAAAAGCTCCTCCTGCGCCCGTAATTAAAACTATGGCCCCAGCTTGTTTAAATGCTTCTGGAACCCAACCTTCCTTCTCCTCAGCGGGTACGTTTCTTCCCAAGGACAGGGCAAAGAACACCCCTACCAACAAGGCCATGATGGGATTTCCCAAAAAGTCAAGCAGTTGAAAAATAACCCCTTCCCCCAGAGGATGAGTGGGATAGTTGACAATGGATTTCATAGCTATAAGCGCTATGGGCGCCAAGAGCGGCATAAATGCCTGAATGGGTTTTATAGGAAGCTGAGCTTCTTCTTTATCCGATACGTCATCTCCCTTTACATCCCCCTTCAAGGATTTTCCAATGAGCTTGGCCCAAAAATACCCAGCCAGTGAAACAGGTATGGATACCGCTAGGCCCAAGAGCAATACCAAACCCAAATCAGCTTCCAATAAAGCTGCTGCAGCCAAAGGCCCCGGGGTTGGTGGCACAAAAACATGGGCCGCATACAGCCCCGTGGCCAAGGATATGGCAAAGACCATTACTGGAATACCAGTTCTCTTACTAATGGCCTTGTTCAAGGATGAAAGAATTATAAAACCTGAATCGCAAAATACAGGTATCGAAATAACATATCCCGCCAAATTTATGGCCAAAGGCGAACGTTTTAGACCGATTATCTTCAAAATACTGCTGGCAAGAACCTGGGTACTTCCGGTTTTTTCCAGATAAATACCGATGACTGTCCCAAATGCAATAACCAATCCAATACCTGAGAGTGTTTTGCCAAAACCATCGCCAATAGTTTTCATGATCTCAGCTGGAGACAACCCTAGAAAGAAGCCAGAGGCCACCGCGGCAATGGTCAATGAAAAAATGGGATGCATTTTAAACTTTACCGTGGCCACAATGATAAAGAGTACCACCAAGGCCAAAACCAATAACTCCATACTTATTTTTTACAGGACATCCATTAAATATAAGCTAATATTCCTACTTTGGTCCTATGAGGCGAACAGACAAGGAACTTTTGGTTAAGGGAATAAAATCATTTGGCTACACGGTTGCAGCCATGTTCATGGGGCCTTTTTTACTCTATCAGGCGTTCAAAAATGAAGGACACCCGTTTTTTATCCCCGTTTTGATTTTGGGAATATTATTTGCCGCACTGGCCATTTATATGGGGTTTAGGTCCGTAAATATTGTAATGGATGCTTTATTTGGAAAGAAACCCAAAGACTAGTCTTTGGGAGTCGGAGAAACATTTTTCCATTTATTGCTGAGCTGCGCATAATCATAGTCAAGAACCGATTTTTGCCTATCCAACCGGTTTGAAGCAAACGCCCGTTGCAGGATATCTTCAATTAAATAATCCTCGTGCACATTTTCTGGTCGGAATTCTTCTTTCAAGCTAATATTGAACATACTTGCGGTGGTGTTATACCAAAAGGCTCGCCACCCACTTCGCAATTCCTTGACCAAATCAAATGCAGTAGTACCCGTCTGCCGGTAGATCAGTTTCACCAAAATCTGACCTTCGGTTCTAGTCAATTTTTTCAACTCGGCAGAAAACTCTTCTTCAATAAACTTTTGAACCTTCCGTGTATATCTTTTCTGATGTCGTCGCTTTTTAATGTGCTGCAGACTATCGTTCAATTCAACCAATCGCTCTGCGGCCAACTTGGCATAGGGATACACTTTTAAGGTCTTTCGTCTGAGAATATAGTACCGTAGCTTTTCATTGCGGTCGGCGAACTCCAGTTTTCCGAAGAGATACACCTCGTCCAAAGCTATGGAGCTATAGAGAATGGAATCACCCTCAAACCGAACGTAGTAATCCTGAATGGAGTCCATGGGATTCATCAAGGAATCCCCTTCCATCTCCTGCGTAAAACAAAGGCTGTGGAAGGTTAAAAAAACAATTAAAAAACTAGTTCGCCACATGCGGTCCATTACTCAAAAGTCCTGCCAAAATTAAGGATAAAGGTAAGATTTGGTTATTAAATAAAAGTGAATATTAGTATGTTTGTGAACTAAATTGAACACATGGCAGCAGCAAAGATCATCAACGCTAAATCCCTTAAATTTCTTGAAAAATATCTGAACAATGCCTCTCCCACGGGTTATGAATGGGAAGGACAGAAGATTTGGATGGAATACTTGAAACCTTATGTGGATGAATTCATCACGGACACCTATGGGACTGCCGTGGCCGTCATCAACCCAAAGGCCAAATATAAAGTAGTCATTGAGGGTCATTCCGATGAGATTTCTTGGTACGTAAACTATATCACGGACAATGGACTGCTCTATGTAATCCGTAATGGGGGCAGCGATCACCAAATTGCACCGTCCAAATGGGTGAACATCCATACCAAAAAAGGCATTGTAAAAGGTGTATTTGGATGGCCTGCCATCCATACCCGTGACAGGGCTAAGGAAGAATCCCCAAAGGTTGAGAACATCTTTATCGATATCGGAGCCAAAGACAAGGCCGAAGTGGAGAAAATGGGGGTTCATGTGGGCTGTGTCATTACCTACCCTGATGAATTCCACATCCTGAACAAAAACAAATTTGTCTGCCGTGCCCTGGATAACCGCATGGGCGGTTTTATGATTGCCGAAGTGGCCCGTTTGCTCCATGAAAACAAAAAGAAGCTTCCTTTTGGACTCTATGTCACCAATTCGGTTCAGGAAGAAATTGGGTTACGCGGTGCCGAAATGATTACCCAGACCATTAAACCCAATGTGGCCATTGTCACCGACGTTTGCCATGATACCACCACCCCTATGATCGATAAAAAGAAGGAAGGGGAAACCTCCATAGGTTCCGGACCGGTAGTTTCCTATGCCCCTGCGGTACAGAACAAGCTGCGCGAGCGCATTTTGGAAACGGCCGAAGCCAAAAAAATACCCTTCCAACGATTGGCGGCATCCCGCTTCACGGGAACAGATACCGATGCCTTTGCCTATAGCAATGGTGGAGTGGCTTCCGCTTTAATCTCGTTGCCTTTGCGTTACATGCACACTACTGTGGAGACTGTACACAAGGATGATGTGGAAAATGTAATCCGTTTAATCTACGAAACTTTGTTAACCATTAAGGACGGGGAGACGTTTAGCTATTTTGATTAAACACAGTCATTTCGAACCGAAACCCAATTGGTATTGGGTAGAGCGTGAGAAATCTCACCTTTAGATTTCTCAATCGATACAAAGTATCTCATTTCGAAATGACCTTTTTGAAATAAAATTGAAAGCACATCAACCTTTTTTGGTTTTTGTGCTTTTTTTGATGCAATTCGTCACCTCAAACTTGTTTCAAGGTCTCGACATAAATAGATTCCTACTTTCACAGGAATTACATACTCGATTAAATTCATTTCTAAATTATGTGCCATCTCGACTGCGCTCGATGTGACAAATTCATATCTTTATTCTTATGATGGATGAACGGGTCGACATTTTGGATGAGCAAGGTAACCCAACAGGAGCGTCCTGTTTAAAATCCGAAGCGCACCGAAAAGGCCTGTTACATCCAACCATCCATGTGTGGCTCTACACCAAAGACGGGCGGATATTGCTCCAACAACGGGGCAAGCACAAGGATACCCATCCCTTACTTTGGGATGTTTCCGTGGCAGGACATGTGTCGTCCGGAGAGGATATTGAATGGGCCGCAGTACGCGAAGTGCAGGAGGAAGTGGGATTGACCATTTCCAATACCGATTTAAAACCCATCGGTAAGGTCAAAGCCATTCATAAAATTGCGGAGGATTTCATCGATGCGGAATTCCATCATATTTTTTTATGCGAACTCAAAGTACCATTAAGCAAGCTGACCAAACAAGAAAGTGAAGTGGAAGCATTGAAATTGGTCCCCCTACTTCAATTTGCAGAAGAAACTTGGGGCATGGCACGTGTTGAAAAATACGTGCCCCACGGAACGGAATATTACAAAACGGTCATTAAAGAGCTAAAAAATCGAATTTAGCTAATATCCTTTGCAAAAACGGCGGCAGTATCAAGTGCATAGGTTTTGTGTTGCCCCGATTTCATTTCCTTTACCACAAAAGCTCCCGCTTTAAGCTCCTCCTCACCCAATAAAACCACATACGGTACGCCCCGCTTATCGGCATATTTAAACTGTTTTTGCATCTTGGCCGCTGTTGGGTACAAATCGGCACGCAATCCTGCCTTTCGCATAGAGGCCACCAATTTTAAGGCCTCCAACCCTTCCTTTTCGCCAAAATTGAGGCAAAGTACATCTAAGGACGTATCCAAGCTGTCCGGGAAGAGGTTCAATTCTTCCATTACCAGATAAATACGGTCCAATCCAAAAGAAATACCCACTCCGCTCACATCTTTCAATCCGAAAATACCCGTGAGGTCATCGTAACGGCCACCACCACCAATAGAACCCATCTGGACACCTTCCGGCGCGGCCACTTCAAAAATGGCCCCTGTATAATAATTGAGTCCACGGGCCAAGGTCACATCCAACTGCAATTGGGCCGATTGCAATCCAATATTTTCAACGGTGGAAATAATTTCGTCCAACTCGCCCACTCCGGCCATGCCAATTTCAGAATCGGCCAAAAGGCCGCGTAGCCGTTCCAATTGTTCCGAAGCAGTGCCCGCAATGGAAAACAAGGGCCGCGCCTTTTCAATGGCACTCTCGGAAATGCCCTTTTCCAGCATTTCTTCCTTGACCTTCCCTTCCCCTATTTTGTCCAATTTGTCCAAAGCCACGGTGAAATCCACCAACAAGTGCTTGGCCCCGATCACTTCGGCAATGCCGGAAAGAATTTTTCTATTGTTGATTTTTATGGTAGTGCCCTTTAATCCCAAATCGGTAAAAACCGCATCGTAGAGCTGTACAAACTCCACTTCCTGCAAAAGGGAGTTGGCCCCCACTACATCGGCATCGCATTGGTAAAACTCACGGAAACGCCCTTTTTGGGGCCTATCTGCGCGCCAAACAGGTTGTATTTGATACCTTTTAAAGGGAAAATCAATCTCATTTTGGTGCATTACCACATAACGGGCAAAGGGAACAGTCAAATCATACCGAAGGGCTTTTTCGGAGATTTTGGGCGTGAGCAAAGCTGAATTTTTGGAACTATAGGTCACATCATCCACCTTTGAGATAAAATCTCCGGAGTTCAATATTTTGAAAATCAAACGATCCCCTTCATCCCCATACTTGCCCATCAAGGTTTCCGAATTTTCAAAAGACGGCGTCTCTATCGGTTGAAAACCATAGATTTCAAAATGCTTCTTTATGGTTTGGATGATATAGTTGCGCTTGGCTACTTCAGCCGGCGAAAAGTCTCGGGTTCCCTTGGGTATGGATGGTTTTTGTGCCATGTAGTGTAAAATTCTCGTGCAAATATACGGGGTTTGTCATAGGTTCAAAGTAGAAGTGATGGTCATTTCGAACGAATGTGAGAAATCTGTTTGATTTTGAGATTTCTCATCGCTCATGCTTCGCTCTGTCGAAATGACAAGACCGAATGTCATACTGAACGAAGAGAAGTATCTCAAAATAACATTGGCTGAGATTCCTCAGTCGCGATGCTTCTTCGAAATGACGCGAAAATCTAACGAGCAGCCTTTCTTAATTGCATTTTTTGTCCCAAATATGTTCTCGACTGCGCTCGAACTGACAATTGAATCCACACTTCCTCAGATATCAGATATCTGAAACCATAAGTCCAGTATCATATCATTCCATAATCTGCTCAAACCACTGGTAGAGCTCCCCTTTGGTAATGGTTGCACCTTGTTTGATGAGTTCAAACTTGTCCATATTCTTGTCCTCCCCATATGCTTTGGAAGCAGTCAGGTATTCCACAAAATCGGATTGGAAATTCCGTTTGAACCAATCGAAGCCCACTTTAGTGCGCAGGTCAATTTCTGGGTTCATGACCTTTACGGATAGCAGTTTCATTTCCTTTTCGGTCAAATGGAACAGATGCATGTGCCTTTCAGAGATATTTTCCAGATACTCCACCTTGTTGAGTACTCCTTCCCATATCAAATCACTGAACACATCGATTTCTTCTTCGGCCACTTCGGGTTTTTCCATCTTTAGGGCGCTCCATTCCTCTGCGGTTATAGATTGAGTTGCCAAAAAGTTGATGAATTCAGGATGTAACTCTTCTAATTGTTCCTTCGTCAGTCTTCTGTACTTCATATTGCAAAAATAAAAAAGGCTGCACAATAGCGCAGCCTTTACGTAGTATTTCTGTAATGGTTAGTTAAAGATGTATCGCACTCCAAACTGGGCTTGCCATCTGGACAGCAAACTGGTGTCCGAACTAAATGTTTCCACCATATTGGGATCAAAGGTATAGGTAGGTACATTGTTGTCATCTACCGTTACACCCAATACCTGTTGATTGGCAGGAATTTCCACGATTCCCCAATCCGAACTGATCAAATTGCCCACATTCAACACATCCACACTTAATTGAATGGTATTTTTATTGGCAAACTTAATGTC
Organism: Flagellimonas alvinocaridis; assembly: GCF_004916895.1. Classification (GTDB taxonomy): domain Bacteria; phylum Bacteroidota; class Bacteroidia; order Flavobacteriales; family Flavobacteriaceae; genus Flagellimonas; species Flagellimonas alvinocaridis. Next base: position 329,443 of record NZ_SNTZ01000003.1, on the reverse strand, counting down.
CTGCAACACTTTTAAGTCCCATCTTCCCCTCCATGGGGCCAAAGCTCCATATCGTTCTGCATACTCTCCGCGGTGTTCGCTCAAATAATCATCTTGTTGAATGAAAGATTCAAAAGCTGCCGCTTGTCCATCACCACTGAAGTTCATTTGCCCCACCTCAGATGAGGTTGGGATATACAATAAATCGTTGATGCTTGATCCATCGTTATTGATGTCACCTCCGTAGATATAATTAAAACGTCCTCCTTGGGCATACTCATAAAATGCGGAAATAGTGGTCCCTGTTTTAAAGGCTTGGGAGATAACCCCAACAAATCTATGTGTGTCCCCATATCTGGAATAGGACAACACATCGTCATTGGCATTACCCGAAATGGCATTGGCCACAAAGGCATCCCCTGTGATTTCGGCTTCAATGGAGTTTACATCCTTAGAATTCAAGTAGCTATAGGCCAGGCTGGCGTACAACCCATTTTCAAAGGTTTTTTGCGCCTTTAATACTGCATTCCAAATTCTTCCCTTGTCCGAGTTTGAAAAAACATAGGCATTATTGATCAAATCATTTGCGCCGTATACGGGTCGGTTATCAACACCGGATAAGTTTTCCGATGGAGGCAACAACCCCCAGTTTTGCACATGCGGGCCATTTACATCTTTGGAATAGGAAAGGTCTGCCGTCAAAATCAATCCATTATCAAACCTATAATCGGCACCTAAACTGGTCCTCCATACCTGCGGCCATTTAAAATCTGGGTCCACCACTTGATAAAAGAAAACGTTGGGGTTCGCAATTTGGTTACCCAACCATACAAATGGAAAACGACCCGTAAAGATTCCGGTTCCTCCACGAATTTGAAGGGTGTTGTTATTGTGTACATCCCAGTTGAAGCCCAAACGAGGTGAAATCAACCAATTATCAGTGGGCAATTCGGTGGAATCAAAGAAAACGGTTTCTCCGTTATTGGGATTTACATAGGGTATTTCCGGCACATAGGCCGGGGCAACCTCAATCACATCTTGCGCTTTTTGGGCCGAATCAAAATATAAAGGTCTGTCAAAACGAATACCGTAGGTCAATTTGAAGTTCTCCGTGGCATTCCATTCGTCCTGCAGATAAAACGCCAATTGCCCCACATTGGTCTCCGCTAAGGCCCAACCATTTAGGTTTCCTTCGCCATTGGCTTCCAAAGAATTGTTCGCCGCTATGGCCGCATTGAATGCATCTTGGTAAAAAGCCACCAAACCAGCTTCGTTTGCGGGGTCTCTAAAATCCGCTATGGAACCGGTGGGGAAGAATACCCCTTGAGCTCCATAAGCCCCTAAGTTGAATGAATTGTCAAATTCGAACTTCTCAAAAGAAAATCCCAAGGTAAAGGTATGGTCCCCTTTAAAAAAATTCAGGTTGTTCGTCAATTGAAATACTTTTTGGTCCAATCTGTTGTTGATGGAAAATGGTTCATGCCCTGCAATGATATAGTTGGAACTTCCATTTTCATCCAATAGTGTGATTGTGGGTGCCGGGGTTGATTTTGGATTTCTGAAATCATCAAAATGAGTATATCCAACCTGAAGTTTATTGATGGCTTCATCTGACAGGGTAGAATTTAATTCCAATTGAACCGACTGTATCTTGTTGTTGATCTCATATCCTGCATTTTCAAACTGCAAAGTGGATAGGTTTGGTCCTCTAAACCCAAGGGCTGTTGGGTGGGCCGGTTTTTCTTTTGATGCATCCAAAAAGTTATAGATGATTGCCAATCTGTTTTTCTCGTTGATGTTCCAGTCCAACTTAAAAATCCCTTTGGTGGATTCTTGATCAAAATTGAAGCCTTCATACCGTCCAGGGTTATAGAACTCTCCATTTCCAATAGAGACTTGACTCAAAATATTGGAAACCAATTCAAAATCGGAGGCCAGTACTCTGGATTCATTTATGCTTCCTGAGTTACGGTTAGGCACAAATCCGGAACTTCCAAGGTCAGTACGATCATCTTTTTCAAAATTGACGAAGAAAAAGAGTTTGTTCTTAACAATAGGTCCACCAATGCTCAATCCATATTGGGACTGGCTTAAATCGGCCTTAAAAACATCATCTCCCTTAACTTTTCCACCGGTAAGGTCTTCATTTCGATAAAACCCGTATACTGTACCGTAGAATTCGTTGGTTCCACTTTTTGTTACTGCGTTTACCGATGCCCCTGTAAATCCTGATTGGGTAACATCATAAGGTGCCGTAGTGACTTGGATTTGGTCTATCGCATCGATAGAGATGGGATTCGCATCAGTCTGTCCGCCAGGCTGGGCAGCATCTAGACCAAAAGGGTTGTTAAAGATGGCCCCATCCAGGGAGAAGTTGTTGAACTGGTCGTTCCGGCCCCCAAATGAACCGGCACTTGCTGTGGGTTCCAAACGGGTAAAATCGTTGGTAGATCTGGAAATGGTGGGCAAGCGGGTCAATTCTCTTCGCCCTACACTGGTTTCTGCACCGGTACGGTCGCTACCAAAGGTCCCTCCCCTATCCGAAATCACAACGACTTCGTCCAATTGTTGACTATCGGAAGCCAAATTCAAATTAAGATTGAAGGTTTTTCCCAACGAAAGGAAAACATCACTTTGGGTTTCGGTCTTAAACCCCACATAAGATATTGTGACCTCATATGGCCCACCAACCCTAAGGTTGAGAAGGTTAAATCGGCCTTCCTCATTGGTAATGGCCCCATAGCGTGTGCCTGTAGGTGTGTGCACCGCCACTACATTGGCGCCTAACAATGGAGCGCCTTGATCATCGGAGACTGTTCCCCTGATGTTCGACGTCGTGACTTGGGAAAAAACGGATGTGGACACGAGTAAGAACAGCATGCCCAATAACTGAAGTTTCTTCATAATGAATACGTTAGTTTTAGTTTTGAGTACCTACAAACATAGACAAAAAAAAGAGCTATGCATGCATAGCTCTTTACAAGTTATTAACCAAAGCTTAACGCTTACTTGGCTTCTGCTATCACTTCAAAAGGAAAATCCACAACAACTTCCCTGTGAAGTCTAATGATGGCATTGTAAGGTCCAACTCTTTTGATGGCCCCTCCTTTAATATTGATAAACTTTCTGTCTATTTGGTGACCAGCTTTTTCCAAAGCGGAGGCCAAATCTATATTACTTACCGAACCGAACAACTTGTCACCGGCACCTGCTTTGGCAGGGATACGGATTTCCAATTGTTTTATGGCCTCGGCCATGGTATTGGCTTCATCAATGATTTTTTTCTCTTTGTGAGCCCTTTGCTTTAGATTTTCGGCCAAAACCTTTTTGGCAGACGGTGTGGCCAAAGTGGCCAATCCTTGAGGGATAAGGAAATTTCTCCCGTAACCGTTCTTTACGGTAACGATATCATCCTTAAATCCCAAATCCTGTACATCTTCTTTTAGAATAAGTTCCATTCTTCGGTATTTTTTTATTTCAACATATCGCCAACGTACGGCATTAACGCTAGGTGACGGGCACGCTTAACAGCCTGGGCCACTTTTCTTTGGTACTTTAGGGAAGTTCCCGTAAGTCTTCTGGGAAGAAGCTTTCCTTGTTCGTTCACCAATTTCATCAAGAAATCTGGGTCTTTGTAATCAATGTACTTAATACCTGACTTCTTGAACCTGCAGTACTTTTTCTGCTTGTTGGTCTCAATGTTCAATGGGGTCAAATATCTGATCTCCCCATCTTTCTTTGCTTTTGCCTGTTGTTCTATAGATGCCATAACCCTATGCGTTTGCTTTTAATTTGGTTCTTCTTTTTTCGGCCCAAGCAATGGCATGCTTGTCCAATTTAACGGTCAAGAAACGCATAACGCGCTCATCTCTCCTGAATTCCAACTCATATGGTCCGATGGCTTCACCGGGAGCGGTAAATTCAAACAAGTGGTAAAATCCACTTTTTTTGTGCTGAATGGGATAGGCCAATTTTTTAAGTCCCCAATCTTCCTTGGAGACCATTTTGGCACCATTCTTAATCAAGAAATCCTCAAATTTCTTGACTGTTTCCTCTATCTGCGTTTCAGACAGAACGGGATTCAAAATGAAAACAGTTTCGTAATGGTTCATATTATATGTTTTTTAAAGGAGCGCAAAATTAGCAATATTTCTTTCATCCCGCAAGAAAACCCAAAAAACTTCGTTTAAATCACAAGAGTTATTAACAAAATGAACCCTCTAAACCTACGTAACGTATATGGCAATGTACACAACAAAATAGACCATGTTTACATCTTTTGTTGCTGTTAAACGTCTTTTTTATGTAATTTGCCGATGATTTAAAACCCTACAAATCACCCCATTCTATGAAATTAAAAAGTATAATTGTAGACGATTCCTCGATGCAGCGGATGGCCGTTGCAAAGTTGGTCAACAATCATCCACACCTTGCTTTGGTTGCGGAGTACAGCAACGCCATTGAAGCAAAAAATGGCCTAAAGAACCACGAAATTGACCTTATCTTTTTAGATGTTGAAATGCCAATCATTAGTGGTTTTGACCTTTTAGAGGCCCTTGAGAACCCGCCTCAGGTTATTCTAATCACGGGAAAACCTGATTATGCCCTTAAAGCATTTGATTATGACGTGACCGATTATCTTCACAAACCCATCACTTTGGCCCGTTTTGAAGCCTCCGTTAAAAGAGCAGTGGCCAAATACGAGCAAATGAACCGTGTTGATGAGGATGAAGAACATATTTTTGTGAAGAGCAACCTTAAAAAGCGTAAGGTTATCTTAAACGACATTAAATGGATAGAAGCCTTGGGCGATTACATTAAATTGGTAACCGATGAAGCCAATATCGTAATCCTATCCACCATGAAATCCTTCGAAAAGCAATTGCCGGCCGAAAAATTTCTGAGAATCCATAAATCCTATATCGTGAATCTGGAGAAGATTGAAAAATTCAACAGTAAAAATGTTGAAGTGGGGGGCAGACAGATTCCTTTAAGTAGAAACAAAAAGACTGAATTGGCAGAAGCACTGGCCAATGTATAACTAAATGTGGTCCACATTGTAGACCAGTCTTACACTTTTATACTTGGAAATAGCATTAAAGGATTTCTCAATTCTTTTAATGCTATTTTTTGTTTGTACCAGCGATTGTTGCCTTGGAATTTTAATAAGGATGTTTTTAAGATAATCCCTTCGGATACGGGCCACTGGGGGATATTCCGGCCCCAAAATGTCTTGTCCCAATACGTTTCTGAGAGAACCCGCCAACCAACTGGCAGCCTCGTTCAGCTTATTGAAATCCCTATCCTTTAAAGTAATTTTGACAATGCGTACCAAAGGTGGATATTTAAACTGCTCCCGTTCGTAATACTGCTCCGAGAACATCTTCTTATAATCATTTGTGGTGACCTGTTGCAATATTTGGTGATACGGATTATACGTCTGTATGAGCACTTTGCCTCTTTTTTGGGTCCGCCCTGCCCTTCCTGCCACCTGGGTAAGCATTTGAAAACTACGTTCATGGGCCCTGTAATCCGGAAAGTTCAACATAGAATCCGCATTCATGATCCCCACCAAGCTCACATTTCTAAAATCGAGCCCTTTGGTGACCATTTGGGTTCCCACCAAAATATCCATCTCTTGGTTTTCGAACGCTGAAATGATTTTTTCATACGCGTACTTTCCCCTAGTGGTATCCAAATCCATACGCCCTACGGCCACATCAGGGAAAAGATGATTGAGTTCTTCCTGAATCTGCTCTGTACCAAATCCCTTTTTATCCAATGTACCACTGCCACATGCCAAACAGGCCTGTTGCAAGGCCATATGGTAACCACAATAATGACAACGAAGCTGATTTCTTCGCTGGTGATAGGTAAGGCTCACATCGCAATTGGGGCATTGGGCCACATGGCCACAGGTGGTACACTCCACCACCGGGGCAAATCCCCGACGGTTTTGGAAGAGAATTACCTGCTCCCCTTCTTCCAAGGTTTCTGAAATGGCTCTGAGCAGAACCTCTGAAAAATGCCCCTTCATCCGCTTTTTCCGAGTCGCTTCCTTGATATCCACCAAACTAATGTCCGGCATGAGTACATTGCCATAGCGATATTGGATGGAAGCATATCCATATTTTCCCTTTTTGGCATTGTCCATACTCTCTATACTGGGCGTAGCCGACCCCAGAACAATATGGGCTCCATGCAGGGATGCCAACACAACGGCCGCATCACGGGCATGGTATCGTGGCGCTGGATCAAACTGTTTAAAGGAACTTTCATGTTCCTCATCCACCACGACCAACCCTAAATTGGAAAACGGCAAAAACAGGGAAGAACGAGCACCAATGACAATTTGTGCCTTCTCCGCATTGGCCATCACATTGTTCCAGACCTCCACTCGTTCGTGGATACTGTATTTTGAATGATAAACGGACACTTTATGTCCAAAATAATGTCGCAACCTACTGATCAATTGCGAGGTCAGTGCAATCTCGGGCAACAGATATAGAGCCTGTTTACCCTCTTCCAAACATTCTTGGATGAGTTTTACATACACTTCGGTCTTTCCAGAAGAAGTGACGCCATGCAAAAGAACAGGTTTGCCTTCCGAAAAACCAGTTTGAATGGTTTCCAAAGCCTTGGCCTGATGTTCATTCAGGAGCATATGTTGGGATTCTTCCGATTGGCCGTCAAAATTCACCCGATCAGTTTGAATATGGTATTCCTCTAAAACCTCCTTATCAATTAGAGCTTTGATCACGGCCCGCGAACCACCACTCTCTTTTTCCAAATCGGCTATGGGGATAGGCTTCTTGGTTTTGGCCTGTATTTGAAACAAGGACAACACCACCTGACTCTGTTTGGTCGCACGGGTCAGCTCATTTAACAACTGCTCCAACCGGGCCTCGTCATCATAAGTTTCGGAAAGCTTTACATATCGTACCAGTTTCGGTTTATACTGCTCGTACAGTTCTTCTTTTTGGAGCACCACCCCTTTATGTACCAGTCCATTGATGAGTTTCAGGACATTTTTTTTGTCCACAATATCACTCACCTCGAAAATTTTCAGTGCGCTCTGGTGTTGCAAGGCTTCATACACCAGAAACTCATCGTCACCCAATTGCATTTCATCAACCTGGGCGTCTTTGTTGGGCATGACCAAGGTTTCACTTTCCAATAAAAAAGCGCTGGGCAGCGCACTTCGTACTACCTCTCCCAAGGTACACATATAATACTGTGCCATCCATTGCCAATGTTTCAATTGAATTGCATTGACCAAAGGCTGTTCATCCAAAATCTGGTAGATTTCCTTGGCCTCATAGGCCATAGGAGCGTTGGAATGGACTTGATAGGCCAAGGCCGTATATATCTTGGATTTCCCGAAAGGAACGGCCACACGCATCCCTGGCTGCAAAAAATCCGCCTCTTCTTGTGTTATCTTATAGGTGAAAAGTCGTTCCAAAGGAATAGGTAGGACGACATCCAAAAAATACTCCATACACTTATTCTTCCTTTACCCGATGCCACGTCTGGGTCCTGTATAAAAATGCCAAATAGCCCCTGACCATTAATTTATCCATATCCTCTGGATGGAGCCACAATTTTCCCCTGAAGGTCATTCCGTGTTCCGGGTCCAACATATCCGAGCCCTTGTACTCATCCTTATCGTTCTTTACAAGGTTTTGAAAAATCTTCATCCCCAATACGGGTTGGTTCTTGAACTTCCCCTTACACTTGGTACAGAGCGCATTTTTCTTCCCTTTTTCCAAAATATCGATGATTCTCGCCTGCAACAGCCCATTTTCACGATAAATCTCCACAATGGCCTTTGTAGCTCCACTTCGGTCGTCCACCGTCTTCCATTTTCCGAATACGGATTGGGACCACATGTTCTGGAAAGCCAATACGGTCAAAACAAAAAAACATTTATGGAACATCTTGATGCCTTTCATGCCGCTTCTTTAATGAATTCAAGGTAGCGTTCAACTCAAAACCCAACAATAAGATATTGGAATTTAGCCATATGAACACCATCAAAATCAACAATCCCCCCAGTGCCCCATAAAGTTCGTTATATCGAGCAAATTTTTCCACATAGATCCCAAAAAGATAAGAGGTGAGCACAAACAACAGGGTCGTCATCAAGGCCCCTGCTGAAAAGAATCTGGCTTTACGCCCTTCTGCCGTCCCAAAATAGTAGAGGATGGAGGTGGTCAGATAGGACAGTACCATGAAAAACAGGATCTTGGCCAATTGGATTCCTATAGTGTCTCCTTTTTCAATATCGGTCCCAAAGGTCTTCCCAAAGTATTCACTGGTGTATTCCACAATATAGAACTCAAAATACACAAAGGCCACGGCCCCCACAATCAACAAAATGGACAATAACAGCCCAACCATGAGGGCATAGATATACTGCCTGAAAAAATTCCGGGTGAGTTCTACATGATAGGAATTTTCAAAACCTCCAAAAATGGCATTGACCCCATTGGCCACTAAAAAAATGGACAACAGAAAGGCCGATGACAACAAACCGCCTTGTTTTTGATCTTTGATCTGTTGGTAGATGTCCCCAAAATAATCTCCTGTGGCCGATGGCAGGAAAGATTCCAGGAAAAGGAGGAACTGGGCATCAAAATTTTCATTTCCCACTCGCACATACGGAATGACAAAAGGAATGAGCGTCACCATAAAAATGAGCAAGGGGAACAAGGCCATAAATACGCTGAACGCAATGGAACTAGCACGTGTGGACACGGCACCTTTCACGATACCTACCACGTACATTTCCATCAGATCATAGAAAGAGAGTCCTTCAAAAGCCTTGAGCTTTATGTTTTTTAATAACCGTACCAACCAGTTGACCACGGGTATTTTCTCCAACTGCTCTTCTATGGCTACCGACATCTAAACCGCTTTTAAACTAAGGTCCATGTTGTATACGGAATGTGTCAATGCCCCAGAGGATATGTAATCCACACCGCACTCGGCATATTTCCGTATGGTATCTTCCGTAATCCCACCCGAAGATTCGGTAAGGCACTGCTCTCCTATGCGTTGCACGGCATTTCTGGTATCGGCATAATTGAAATTATCCAGTAAAATCCTGTAGACGCCTTTGGATTGCAAGATTTCTTCCACTTCATCCAAATTCCTTGCCTCCACAATGATCTTTAAATCCTTGTTTTGTTCTTTTAGATACTGTTGGGTCTTTTGGATGGCCTTGGTAATGCCACCGGCAAAGTCGATATGGTTGTCCTTGAGCATGATCATATCGTAGAGGGCAAACCTATGGTTCTCACCTCCTCCAATCTTCACCGCCCATTTTTCCAGGGCCCTGATTCCCGGAGTGGTCTTTCGGGTGTCCAAAATCTTGGTGCCCGTACCTTCCAAAAGCGACACATAGTATCGGGTCTTCGTAGCAATGGCACTCATTCGCTGCATGGCATTGAGTACCAAGCGTTCGGCCTTTAGAATACTTTGGGAACTTCCCTCCACATAAAAGGCAATATCCCCATGCTTGACCAAGGTACCGTCGGGCAGTAAAACCTCTACCTTAAGCTCTGGGTCCACATACTGGAATACTTGCTGGGCAAAGGCCACACCGGCCAATACACCTTCATCCTTTACCAGTAGCTTCGCCTTGCCTGTGGCAGTAGCCGGAATACAGGCCAAGGAGCTATGGTCGCCATCCCCGACATCTTCCCGAATGGCGTTGGCAATGATCAAACTGAGTTCTTTCTGAAATTGTTCTTCGGATATCATCCACAAGGGGTTTTAACGAAAATAGTAAAAACATTGCTCCTTACCCATGCCCAATACATGGTTCTTGTTTCAACACAAAGGATTATTTTTGGGGATGCAGATTACCTTGATCGCCATAGGCAAAACCGATAATCCTGATCTAGAACGACTTATCGCCATTTACGAAAAGCGGTTGCAACATTACATCAAGTTTCAGTTGCAGGTTATTCCCGATATCAAAAACAGTAAAAATCTTTCCGAAGCCCAACAAAAAGAAAAGGAAGGGGAACAAATCTTGGGACAGATCCAAAATTCAGACGTACTTGTTCTGCTTGATGAAAAAGGAAAACAGTATACCTCGGTCGAGTTTTCCCAATTCCTCCAAAAGAAAATGAACAGTGGCATAAAGAATTTGGTACTGGTCATTGGCGGACCTTACGGCTTCAGTGAGGCCCTCTACCAGAGATGCAATGGAAAAATAAGCCTGTCCAAAATGACCTTTTCCCACCAAATGGTGCGTTTGTTCTTTGTAGAGCAGTTGTACCGAGGGTTCTCTATTCTACGGAACGAGCCTTATCACCATCAATGATTAAATCTCAGACCGCTTCGCTTAAAGATTCAAGAGAAAAGACACCGATCTCACTTGGTTCTTGAGCTTTAGCTTATTTTAGGATTTGGTGCTTGGGATTTGTTGATTCCGTTATTGATTTACTTTCTCGTGAACTTTATCTTTTCTCTTTCGTCTTGATTCTTAACCCTAGATTCTTGACTCTTGAGTTTTGCCTAGTAAAGCACCCTGAACTTAATGGTGTTTTCTATACCCTTAAGTTCCTTGATCACATCCTTGTTGTATTCCTTGTCCAAATCAGAGATCACATACCCCACTTCAGAATCTGTGGAAAGGTACTGACCGGTGATGTTCAACCCATACTTGGCCAACACCTCATTGATTTTAGCCATGATTCCCGGAACGTTCTTATGAATATGTAAAAAGCGGTGAGCCTTGTTCTGCTTAGGCAGACGGATGTTAGGGAAATTCACCGCATCCACCGTGTTCCCTGAGTTGATGTAATCCATGATCTTGTTTGGCACAAAGTCGGCTATATCACGTTGGGCTTCTTCCGTACTTCCACCAATATGTGGTGTTAAAATCACATTGGAAAGTCCTTGCAATGGTGTTTCGAACGGGCCGTTGCTTCGTGGTTCGGAAGGGTACACATCCACAGCCGCTCCACCCAACTTGCCACTTTTAATGGCTGCGGCCAAAGCATCGATATCCACCACAAATCCACGGGAAAGGTTAATAAGCTTGGCACCATCTTTCATTTGGTTGATTTCACGCTCGCCAATGAAGTTCTTGTTCGCTTTATTATCATCCACATGCAAGGTTACCACATCAGAAACGGACAACAGGTCTTCCAAGGTACTGCACTTAGTGGCATTACCAATGGCCAACTGATCGTTTACATCGTAATAGTATACACGCATCCCCATGGCTTCTGCCAAAACGGACATTTGCTTTCCTATGTTTCCGTAACCTACGATACCCAAGTTCTTCCCCCTCACTTCTTGGGAACCGGCTGCGGTTTTGTTCCACTCACCGTTATGGATTTCCGTACTACGTGGAAAAATACTTCGCATTAACATAATGGTCTGCCCAATGGCCAATTCCACTACGGAACGGGTATTGCTGTAGGGTGCGTTGAACACCACAACACCTTTTTTCTTGCTGTATTCCAAATCGATTTGGGTGGTACCAATACAGAAAGCACCCACTACCAAAAGTTTGTTGGCAGCATCCAAAACCTTTTGGGTTACCTGGGTTTTGGAACGTATCCCCAAAACATGTACCCCCTTGATTCGCTCAATTAAGTCGTCTTCGGAAAGACTGTGCTTTACCAATTCCACGGAAAACCCTTCTTCCGACAGGTTTTTAAAAGCATCGGGGTGGACATTTTCAAGTAATAATATCTTGATTCGGTTCTTCGGATAGGATAGGTTTCGTGGCAAATCGTTCACAAATAAAAATTCATCTAGGTTAGGTGCTACATGGTCCGCATTATTGGTCGCTTTCTCACGGTGCACATTTTCAGTATAGGCAAAAAACTTATGGGCAATCCCGGCCTCACGCATGACATAATCGCTGTAGCCATCACCAATTACCTGGACCTCTCCGTCCAAATTCAGGTTCTTTAAACATTCTATTTTCCCGTTGTGGGAAGCCAGAACATTGGCTTCATCGAATCCGATAATGTTTCCTTCTTCATCAAATTTAAAGGTATTGGCATAAACCCGATCGGATGGAATGTTATATTCTTCCACTATGGGATCGATAAATTCCTTGAATCCACAGGAAATTACATAGATATCATTAGAGAACTCTTCAAAAAACTCCTTGTTCGATGCAATCGACTTGGAGATTTTATAACGTAGCTCGCCTACCAACCGCTCTAAATCGTTCTTGTGCGCATTTAAAAGACGTATTCTTTTTTCCAAGGATTCCGTAAAGGATATGTCCCCGTCAATCCCCAGATTGGTAATTCTTTGGATTTCCTTTACAACTTCTTCTTTATTGGATTTTCCTTGAAGGGTGATTTCCGCCAAGACATCCAATGCCTCAACCCGGGTAAGGGTGCTGTCAAAATCGAAAACGTACTTGCGTCCCACTTCCACCATGATGCTCTCAAAAAATTTAAGGCGTAAAATTAAGCATTAATTCCATCATCCAAATTGCAACCCCACCAAAACCTTACAGAATTACGGATAAATCAAAAAACGCTTTTAAAATGTTTGAAATGCCACCCAAAATCCGCTTTTTTGTAATGATTGCAATCAAAACCAACGTCGGGTAATCTTGGAGTACATTCGATATTCCTTTCCAAATACCTCCTCCAATGCCTTTTCTTCATTTCGAATCTGAAAATGGTTCATATAGGATACGAATCCTGCAGCCAACAGGGTATTGAATGCATTTCCCAGCCAAAGCCCGAAAGCCAATAAAAACAAGAGCATGCCCAAATACATGGGATTGCGGGTAAAATTGTAAATCCCGTTGGTCACCAGTTTTTTAGCTTTTTGCGGATTCAAAGGGTCAACCGTGGTCTTTGCCCAAAAAAATTGGATAATGGCAATGAGCATCACTAAGACTCCTAACCCAACAAGAATTGACACCAATGTAGTTCTTCCAAAAAAATCAAACTCCCCAAAAGGGAGGAATTCATCCAAAACATACATCAATCCGCCAAAAATGAGCAGTACCAAGGCAGGTGGTATCCGTAAATTCATATTCCACTTCTTCTGTATCGAAATTACTACTTTTGACCCTTATCTGAATCTTTTTGCCCTGTGAAACTTGTATTTGCCACCCATAACGACCACAAACTGAGAGAGGTACAACAATTGCTGCCAAAATCCATAGAACTGCTCTCTTTAAAAGATATTGGTTGCTTTGATGAAATCCCTGAAACGGGAGAAACTTTGGAGGAAAATGCCCAAATCAAGGCCAATTTTGTGACCCAAACCTATGGTTTTGATTGTTTTTCCGATGACACAGGGCTTCTGGTAGATGCACTTAATGGCCGACCTGGGGTCTACTCTGCCCGGTATGCCGGAGAGCAAAAAAATGCGCAGGAAAATATGTCCAAAGTGCTTTCAGAAATGAAAGGGAAAGAGAACAGAAATGCCTATTTCAAAACGGCTATCCATTTGAACATCAATGGTAAAAGTGTAGCCTTTGAAGGTATTGTTGAAGGCATCATAACCGATAAAGAATATGGCGATGGTGGCTTCGGATATGACCCTATCTTTATTCCTTCAGGGCATGAAAAAACCTTTGGCGAGCTATCGGCAGAAATCAAGAATGCCATAAGTCATAGGGGGCGTGCCATTGAAAAACTGGTCAACTATTTAAAAAAGAAGGCCTAATAGTCCTCACCGAACAAATTTAATGTACCTTTGCCGCTTTATTAACGCCGCCGGTATGGGCAAGGTGTTGCGATGGGCTTAAGAGGTTATACAGAAATCGCTCTATGCAACACAACATATTTGCGATTTAAGGTATATACCACTATGACAAAATTTGAAGCCTTGGGGTTGGATCAACCCCTATTGGACGCTATTTCCGATCTTGGATTTGAAACTCCTTCCGAAGTACAGGAAAAATCTATTCCCATTCTTTTGGAACAAGACACCGATTTGGTGGCCTTGGCCCAAACAGGAACGGGTAAAACCGCTGCTTTTGGTTTTCCCATGATCCAAAAAATACATGCTGAGAGTAGAACCACGCAAGGATTGATACTTTCCCCTACCCGTGAACTTTGTTTGCAAATCACCAACGAATTAAAATTATATTCCAAATATATTAAGGGACTTAACACCGTGGCCATCTACGGTGGAGCCAGTATCACCGAACAGGCCAAGCAGATCAAGCGCGGCGCCCAAATTGTTGTGGCCACTCCTGGACGGATGAAGGACATGATCGGACGTGGCATGGTGGACATTTCCAAAATTGATTATTGTGTATTGGATGAGGCCGATGAAATGCTCAACATGGGCTTCTACGAAGATATCAAGGACATCCTTTCCAACACTCCGCAAGAAAAATTGACTTGGTTGTTTTCTGCGACCATGCCCAAGGAAGTGGCTTCCATTGCCAAAAAATTTATGCACCAACCCGTGGAAATCACCGTGGGCACCAAAAATGCAGGGGCATCAACAGTACAGCACGAGTATTATGTGGTGGGTGGACGCGATCGCTACGCTGCTTTGAAACGACTTGCCGATGCCAATCCCGGTATTTTTTCCGTGGTCTTTTGTAGAACCAAACGCGATACCCAACGGGTAGCCGAAAAATTAATCGAGGATGGGTACAATGCAGGAGCATTGCATGGCGATCTAAGCCAGAACCAACGTGATTTGGTCATGAATGCCTTCCGAAAAAAGCAGGTGCAGATGTTGGTGGCCACTGACGTAGCCGCCCGTGGAATTGATGTGGATGATGTGACCCACGTGATCAACTATCAATTGCCCGATGAGATCGAAACCTATACCCACAGAAGTGGTCGTACAGGACGAGCTGGAAAATCCGGAATTTCCATGGTCATTGTCACCCGTTCCGAACTCCGAAAGATCAAGTCCATTGAAAATAAAATCAAACAGGAATTTCTAAAGAAAAATATTCCTGATGGTATAGAGATCTGCGAGATTCAACTATATCATCTGGCCAATAAAATAAAAGACACCAAGGTAAACAAGGAGATTGACAGTTATCTTCCCGCTATTAATGATGTATTGGAAGGCATTGATCGTGAAGAACTTATCAAGAAAATAGTTTCGGTAGAATTTACCCAATTTTACAATTACTACAGCAAAACCAAAGACCTTAACACCTCCGAAAGTGGCAGGGATAGAGATGACAAAGGGACTTCCAAAGGAGAAATTCCAAGTGAAGGTTCCGTGCGTTACTTTATTAATGTTGGTGAGCGCGATGGTTACGATTGGATGTCGTTGAAAGACTTCCTAAGAGATACATTGAATCTGGAAAAAGAAGACATTTTCAATGTAGACACCAAAGACAGTTTCTCTTTCTTCAATTCTGATGCGCATCTGGCTGAATTGATTATTCAAACCTTTAGCGAATTCAAATTGGAAGGTCGGTTCATCAATGTAGAAATTTCTACCAAGCCTGGTGGTGGCGGTGGAAAAGGTGGAGGCAAAAAACGTGGACATCGAAAAGGTGGACACCGAAAAGGTGGGAGCAACAAACCATCGTTCAAAGGAGGAAAAAAAGGTGGATACGCTAAGAAAGGTGGCAAAAAGAGGTCTGGCTTTTATTAGTTAATTCTATATTAAATGGCAAGGGCCTCCTGTTTATTTTTCTTTGTTTAGTACTTTTATACCGACAAAGATTGCATGAGAAGAATTCTACTTACCCTTTTTTCGCTTATTGCGTGGTCTTGTTTTGCCCAGAATGATGATGATTCATCCGTTCAAGGCGAGTTGACGGCCACTGTGGTCAATGCGCAGAGCGATTTTCCTTTGGAAAGTGTGCACGTCATCAACCTAAATCAAGTCAAGGGGACCATTACGGACCAAAAAGGGCGATTTACCATACAAGCCGCCGTGAATGATACACTCTATCTTTCCTATTTGGGTTTTAAAACACAAAAAGTAAGGGTAACCAACGATATGTTCCGGTTTCAGGATACCAAGATAGCCCTAACAGAGCTCGCTTATGCTTTGGAAGAAGTTATTGTAAAGCCTTATCAATTGACTGGATATCTTGAGATTGACGTGAAGAACCTTCCTGTCAATAATGCCTATCAGTATAGCATTTCAGGGTTGAACACCAGTTATGAAGCGGGCAATAAAAGCCCAAGTGCGGTGACCAAGGTATTGGGTGCTATTCTGAATCCGGCAGACCTTTTACGAAACCTCTTTGGTAAAAAGCCACGCCAGATGCGAAAATTACGCCAAATGAAAGAGGATGATGGCATTCGCGATCTTTTGGCGTCAAAATTTGATAGGGAAACGTTGACGGAACTGCTTCAACTGGAAAAAGTGGATATTGAAGACATCCTTAACAACTGTAACTACTCCAAATCCTTCATCAATACGGCGAACGACCTTCAGATTTTGGATGCCATATCCAGCTGTTATGAAGAGTATAAAGTACTCAATCGAAAGTAAAACACATGACCATGTAGACTTTGCCGATAGTACCGTTGAGCTATAAATAAATTTTAGTTTTCCATATTCATTTTATAGCTTTAGGCAAAATCCCAATGCATGAAAAAACTACTTGTCATCATGTCCATTCTGTCCACTTTGTTTGGTTGTAGGGAAGCTAAAAAAGAGCAACAGACCATTGAACAAGAGCAAGTAGTTGAGCAGCAAAGCCCTAAAAAGAAAGTCCCTTTTGTATGGGAAGGGGCCAATGTCTACTTCCTCCTTACCGACCGTTTTAATAACGGTAACCCCGAAAACGACATTAATTTTGACAGAACAGAGGAAACTGCGGTCCTTAGAGGTTTTGAAGGAGGGGATATTCTTGGCGTCACCCAGAAAATTGAAGAAGGCTACTTTACCGATTTAGGCATCAATGCCATTTGGTTAACTCCGGTGGTCGAGCAAATCCATGGCGCCACAGATGAAGGCACCGGAAAAACCTACGGATACCATGGTTATTGGGCCAAGGATTGGACAGCCATTGACCCAAATTTCGGCTCTCGGAAAGATTTGGAAAATATGGTAAAAACCGCCCATGCCAAAGGCATACGCATTCTTTTGGATGTAGTGCTCAACCATACTGGGCCTGTTACCGAAAAAGACCCTGTTTGGCCAGATGACTGGGTACGTACCGGCCCAACTTGCGATTTTACCACTTACGAAACCACCACGGCCTGCACCTTGGTTGAGAACCTTCCCGACATTCTCACAGAATCGGATGAACCTGTGGAATTACCCGATGCTTTGTTGGCCAAATGGAAGAAAGAAGGACGTCTGAGTCAAGAATTGGACGAACTGCAATTGTTCTTCGAAAGGACAGGATATCCAAGGGCGCCTCGTTATTATATCATTAAATGGCTCACCGACTACATTAACGATTTTGGCGTTGACGGTTTTCGGGTGGACACCGTAAAACATGTAAATGAAAATGCGTGGGCAGACTTGCATAAAGAGGCCAATTATGCCTTTGAGACCTGGAAGAAAAAACATCAGGACGAAATATTGGACAACAACCCATTTTATATGGTAGGCGAAGTGTACAACTATGGCATTTCCGGAGGTCGTGAGTTTGATTTTGGCGACAAAAAGGTGGACTATTTCAACTACGGGTTCAAGAGTCTCATCAATTTTGAATTAAAGGAAGATGGACAAAAAGATTATGAAACCATTTTTAAGAAATATAACCAACTTCTCAACACAAAGCTCAAAGGAAAGAGTGTACTCAACTACCTAACTTCCCATGATGACGGCTCACCTTTTGATAAAGACCGTACCCAGCCCTATAAAACTGCTAACGTATTGTTGTTGACCCCAGGTGCCTCTCAGGTATATTATGGAGACGAAACTTCCAGAAGCCTAGTGATAGAAGGGGCAGAAGGAGATGCCACCCTACGTTCCTTTATGAACTGGGAAGAATTGGATAGCATTGCCGAAATACAGAACATCCATAAACATTGGCAAAAACTGGGTCAGTTCAGAAGAAACCACCCTGCTATTGGTGCTGGGCGTCATAAGCGTTTGTCCAAATCGCCCTATGTGTTTTCCCGAACCTATGTTGATGGCGATTATCGTGATAAAGTGGTTGTGGCCCTTGACCTGCCCAAAGGGAAAAAATCACTTGTGGTAAAAGGTTTCTTTGGAGATGGCACAAAACTGTACGACACCTATTCAGACACCGAAGTAATTGTTACCAAAGGTAAAGTGGTCTTGGACAATGAATTTGATATCGCTCTTTTGGAATTGGTGGAATAACAATTATCATTTTTCAATTATCAACCACTCAATTTTCCAATTACATTCATCAAAATACGACTTGATGTCTTCTTTACTCTCAAGCCAAGTATCAAACCCATTATCTCCTTCCAAATTGGGCATTTCGTAAATATAGAATCCTCCCGATTGGTCCGTATTATCTTCAAGTTTGACATACCAACCTTCGTTATGGCCAGTGATGATTTTTCCGAAAATACCAAACTGAACTTCAACCATACTTAGAATTTTCAAGTTCAAAAAATTCGCAATTTGTATTATTTTCTGGAATGCAACGCAATTCGGTTACCTTCCGAGTCCAAGAACAATCCCATATAGCCTACATCCGGACTTATTTGGGTCTTTGCTCTTATTATTTTGCCGCCTACCTGCTCCACACGGTCCAATTCTTGTTGTACATCGGCGCTAGCAAAATAAATTAAGACGCCATCCGTTTTGCTGGGCGTGTACCAATCCGCATTCTGGATAAGACAACCCGCTGCTCCAGTTTTGGTCTCATCCCATGGGAACCAACCCATTTTGGTACCCTCCATATCGTGTACCTGTATGACTATTCCAAAAACTGTTTCGTAGAATTTTTTTGCCCGGGCCATATCTTCAACTGGAATCTCAAACCAGCCCACCATGTTCTGTTCCATAGCTACTTTTCCAAAATGTCTTTTAATGATGCCAATCCTTCCTCAAAATCCTTACCAACCGCTTTGTCCATGTTCATGAACAACATCATGATGCTAAATGGGAATTTATTCTTTCCCGAGAAACCCCAAGTGACTTTGGTGGTGTTCCCATTCACTTCTTCAGTCATCAAATAGGCATCGGAAGTGGATTTCCATGGTTTTAAGAATCGAAGTTCTGACTCAATACGCTCACCATCCACGATCTGCGTGATTTCCTGCTCCCCTTCTCCAACATCCTTGTTGCCGTTCCAATAACTGGTAGCTCCAACTTCCCCGTCGGTTCCAGTGAATTTTTTCTCCATGTTGGGATCCTTTTTGTTCCAAGGCGACCATTGATCCTGATTTTTCAGAAAACGAAGATTTTCAAAAACTTTGGATTTAGGTTGGGCAATTTCAATAGATCTTGAGACATTGTACGTCTTGGGCGCTATAGCTCCCAAAATAAGGATGAGCAGCACAATTCCAGCTAGGATGTAAAGTAGTGTAGCCATTTGTTTGTGAATTGGTTAGAAATTAAATGTACAAAAAACTTCATTTGGAAAGGTACCGTTCAATGATTCCTTCCACACTTTTAATGGACTTTTTGGTCCAGTCGAAACGCTTCTCAAAAATTTCATCTTCAGATAGTTGCCAATTCACATTGGAATTCCTGACCTTGTGCGCAAGTTCCTGTATAATGATTGCTGCCGATACGGAAACATTTAAGCTTTCGGAAAAACCCACCATGGGAATTTTTAGAAACCCATCTGCTTGCTGCATCACCTCTTCGCTCAACCCTTCTTTTTCGGTTCCAAAGAACAATGCCGTTTGTTTCTTTGGAAAAAAATCGGGCAACAAAAGAGAATCATCATGCGGGGTAGTAGCCATAATTTGATATCCTCGACCCTTTAATCTTGAAACACACTCCCCCGTACTTTGATATTTGTGTACATCAACCCACTGCTCCGCCCCTACGGCTATGTTCTTGTCCAACCGTTTTGAAAAACGGTCTTCCACCACATGCACTTCCTGTATTCCAAACACATCACAACTTCTAATTATGGCGCTGGTATTGTGCATTTGGTACACATCTTCAATAGCCACCGTCAAAAATTTGGTGCGATTTTTCAATACCTCTAGAAAACGTTCCTTACGCTCTTCGGTCAAGTACCCTTGCAAATAGGTGAACAAATCATTATTCTGCATACTTCACAAGATAGAAAAAAACAAAATTCCTATTTTTGGGACTCCCCCAACTCTGGCAGCCCCAACTTCCACCTAATTAAGAAAAAAATGACCAAAAAGAAAATAGTGGTGCTCACTGGTGCCGGTATGAGTGCCGAGAGTGGGTTGAAGACTTTTCGTGATTCCAATGGGCTTTGGGAAGGGCACGATGTTATGGAAGTTGCCTCTCCGCAAGGATTTGCCAAAAATCCGGAATTGGTGCTTCATTTTTACAACCAACGGAGACGACAATTATTGGAAGTAAGCCCCAATGCAGGACACCACGCCCTAGTAGATTTGGAGCAGCATTTTGATGTGCATATCGTAACCCAAAACGTAGACAATCTACATGAACAGGCAGGAAGTTCAAACGTTGTGCATTTGCATGGTGAACTTTTTAAGGTTCGAAGTACTGTGGACGAAGGTCATGTATTGGAATGGAAAAAAGACTTGGTTCTGGGCAATCTGGACAAGAACGGACATCAACTTCGCCCTCACATTGTATGGTTCGGAGAAATGGTCCCAATGCTGGAAATAGCCGCCCAAATAACCCAACAAGCCGAAATTCTGATTATTGTTGGTACATCCATGCAAGTCTATCCTGCGGCAAGTTTAGTGCATTACGCACCAAGAACAACCCCTATCTTTTTTGTGGACCCCAAACCCAGTGTACGCTCTTCAGATTTTGAAAAAATCACCATCATTGAAAAAACTGCAGCAAATGGAGTTCCCGAACTAGTGGAACATCTTTTTAGAGAATTTCAACCATAATCCCGCATGACCCAACATCAACTCCATACCAAATTGAATTCAGGCAGACTTTCCAAGCCCAAAGTAGACCAGCTTGTGGAACAATTGATACGCCAGCCTTCACTGACAGAGGCACTTTTTCTCGAGGTTTTGAGAGAAGATAAAGAAGGGACATTTAATGCCAGTTGGACCTTTGATCATCTCATGCGGAAAAAATTAGTGTACCTGCTGCCCATGATGACCCTTTTTACAAATAGTCTCTCCCAACTCAAGTGTGAGTCCTGTATCCGTCTCATGGCGCATGTTTGTGAAATGGTTGCAGAGGCCTATTTCAAAAAGAAAAATCCTGTTTTCATCAAAAATATTGCCGATGAACATCTTGAAAAAATGCTGACAGCCTGTTTCGATTGGCTCATCAGCCCCATGAACATGGCCCCAAAGGTATTTTCCATGACCAGTCTATATTATCTGGGGCAAAAATTTGATTGGGTACACCCTGAACTACGCGTGATTTTGGAGGATTCTTATGCCACAGGTACGGTAGGATATCAGAACCGTGCCAAAAAAACACTGGACAAGCTGGCCAAATTAGGCCGATAAACTCTAGGAGTTTGAGTATCTTTGCCACTTTCAAAAACAGTACGTGAAAATGTCCTTAACGCAGCTCAACGCCATTTCGCCGATAGACGGTAGATATAGAAACAAAACCGAATCTCTTCAAAATTACTTTTCCGAGGAAGCGCTCATCAAATACCGTGTACAGGTAGAAATTGAGTATTTTATTGCCCTTTGCGAAATACCGTTGCCTCAATTGGCGGATTTTGATGCGACTAAATTTGAGGAGCTACGTTTAATTTACAAAGCATTTTCTGCGGAAGATGCCCAGTCCATCAAAGAGATTGAAAAAACCACCAATCACGATGTAAAAGCCGTGGAGTATTTCATCAAACAACGTTTTGATGCCTTGGGACTACAGAACCATAAAGAGTTCATCCATTTTGGGTTGACTTCCCAGGATATCAACAATACGGCCATTCCGCTTTCCATTAAGGAAGCAATGAACGACAGTTATGTTCCTTCCTACTTTGAAGTCTTTGAAAAATTAAAGGAATTGGCCAAGGAATGGGAGAACATCCCTATGTTGGCACGTACCCACGGTCAACCGGCATCCCCTACCCGTTTGGGCAAGGAAATCGATGTTTTTGTAGAGCGTTTGAAAGAGCAATTCAATTTATTGAACGACATCCCCAGTGCCGCCAAATTTGGTGGGGCCACAGGAAACTATAACGCCCATAAAGTGGCCTATCCCAGCATAGATTGGAAAGCCTTCGGCCAAAAGTTCGTGCAGGAAAAATTGGGCCTATACCACTCTTTCCCCACAACCCAAATTGAGCATTACGACCATATGGCCGCTTTGTTCGATTGCCTTAAACGCATTAACACCATTTTGATTGACCTCAATCGGGACATTTGGACCTACATTTCCATGGATTATTTCAAACAGAAAATAAAAAAGGGCGAAGTGGGCTCATCGGCCATGCCGCACAAAGTAAATCCCATAGATTTTGAGAATTCCGAAGGAAACTTGGGTCTGGCCAATGCCATTTTCGAGCATTTATCGGCCAAACTCCCCATTTCCCGATTGCAGCGCGATTTAACAGATAGTACCGTATTGCGAAACGTAGGGGTGCCCTTTGCACATACCTTGGTCGGGTTTCAATCCACTTTAAAGGGGTTGAACAAACTCGTGTTGAACCAGCAAAAATTTGAGCAGGATTTGGAGGATAACTGGGCCGTGGTCGCAGAGGCCATCCAGACCATTTTACGCCGCGAAGGCTATCCCAATCCGTATGAAGCCCTTAAGGGCTTGACCCGAACCAATGAGAAAATCAACCAGAAGTCCATTGCGGATTTTATTGAAACTTTGGAGGTTTCGGATGCTATTAAAACGGAATTGAAACAAATAACCCCAGCGAATTATACTGGGGTTTAATTAAACTCAAATTTATTTCATTTGATAATTTAACTATCCCTCCTTGTGGATTTCCACTTGGTGCGGATACGGAATCTCAATTCCGGCGGCATCCAAGGCCAATTTGCAATTTTCATAGGTGGCAAAGTACACATCCCAATAGTCCTCGGGTTTACAGAAAGGCCGTACGGCAAAGTTTACGGAGCTATCGGCCAGTTCCATCACATTTACCGATGGGGCCGGGTCTTGCAAAACCTTGGGGTTTGTAGTGAGCACTTTTAGAAGTACCTCCTTGGTCTTTTTGATGTCTTCTCCATAGCCCACGCCAATCACGGTGTCCACCCGCATTTTGCCTTCAGCGGTGTAATTGATGATGTTTCCATTGGCCATGGCTCCATTTGGAATAATGGCCAGTTTGTTCTGTGGGGTAACCAGTTTGGTGGTGAAGATTTCGATGCCCTTTACTACACCCAATACGCCTTGGGCCTCTATAAGGTCACCTATACGATAAGGCTTAAAAATCATAAGCAGTACCCCACCCGCAAAATTGGAAAGGGAACCTTGCAGGGCCAAGCCTACGGCCAAACCTGCCGCTGCTATTACGGCAGCGAAGGTGGTAACGTCCACGCCCAATCGCGAAATAACCACAATGATCAGAAAGACTTTGAGAGTCCAAGAGAACAGGTTCAATAAGAATTTTTGTAGGGATTCGTCATACTTGCTCTTGGACATGACCTTTCTGGTCCCAGAAATAATCCTTTTTACAATCCACATCCCCACAATGTAGATCAGGATTGCCGTAATGAGCTTGGGTCCAAATTCCTTGGCCAGATCAAGGCCGTAATTCATCCATTCTTCTGCTTTTTCCATGGTGTTGTTGATTTGTTAGTGTTCTTGTTATGAGACACTAAGATAAAAAAGAAGGTCACAGAAATGCTCGGAATTTGCCTCATTTAAACAAAAAAAGGCAACAAACGTTGTCCCTTTTCCATTTTTTTCGCTAAGCCACTAAAATCATTCGATTGTAATACGAAGTACAATCAATTGTTGATTAAAATCTTGATTTCCAGATGACATTTTTAGGTTAATTTCAACAATATCTGTGCCCCTAAAGTCTTGCTTTGGAAGATAGACATAGGTTAGTCCTCCTAATTCCTCATCCGTCAAAATTTCACTGAAACGATACGATTTAGCCTGTTTGGCAATACTATAACCTCCTTCAGTCGGTCTATTTCCAAGATAATACCGTAACTCTTGATTCGCTTCAATGTTGAGTTCCACAACAGTAACAGGGATGTTATCTTCTTTAGAACAAGACACAACTAAAAAAACACATATCATGAAAAAAAATATTCTCATAACACTCTTTCTTGTTTTAAAGATTAATACAATGCTTGCAATGCTACGATATCGGCATTACTGAATTCTCCATCAGTAAACAAATTAAAGCACGATAAAAACACGGAATCCATATCTACATTCACCTGTGCCGGGGTTCCTGGTATATGAATTGCACCAACACCTGCATTTCCTTCATTACCACCAGAAATACAAGATATTGACCTGTTAAAAAAGTCGGTATGCCTCATACCCAAACAATGTCCAATTTCATGAGTTATAACATGTTCATTTACGTTTATTGACTCATTATTTGTGCCTGAGTTTATTCTTACCTGACCACCTGGACTTCCCGAATTGGGAAAGACAGCGCTTCCTCCGGGCAGACTACTTCCACTTCCATTGTGAATTACAACATTAATGCCAGGAGTGTAAAGTGGCCAAGACTCTTGCAAAGTGGTTATAGTATAAAAATTTAATTCAAAACGTACCGTCAAATTTAAGCTATTGTAATTATTGACTGCTTGAATTAGTCCTTCAGCCACATTATTCATATTCTGGAAATAAAAGAAATTAATAGCTTTAATCTCTATAGTTCTTACCCCATTATTAACAGTTACCAGATTAGTTGTTCGATACTGCGAAAACAAATCATTTGTACCATTGACACTTGATTTAGTGCTTGTCTTGTCTTTTTTTGAATGCCCAAACATGTCTTCCTCGTTTATGTACACATCCTTTCCAATCTCATAGACTTTTGAGGCTTCCCCGGTTTTTATATCGATAGAATTGAATACACGGACATATTCTCCAATAAATCCCTCTTTTTGAAAAGATTCCAATTCTTTTTTTGACATGGTGTAATCTTTAATTAATTGGAGATCTTTATAGCCCTTGAATAAATCATCTAGGTCTTGTTCTGAAAGCAGGTTCTCATCCTCTTTCATTTCGGTGGTGCACGCCAAAAAAGTGTGCATGGCGAGAAGCACCATAACTTTGGTTAAGTTTTTCATTTTTAAAGATTAAGAGTTAGAAAAAATTCGGGAGGTTGAGTAAAATCTTACAACAATATAGGAAATTATCTTTAATTCTGATATGAAATATGACAAATAAAAAATCCCAAACAGTAAAACCATTTGGGATCATATCCTTTTAAAAACCAGTCTAGCCCTTTAAAAATTCTCCGATCTCGCCCAGTCCCTCACCCTTATATTCCGATTTTTGGATGGCCTGCATGAGTTGTATAATATGTGCTGGGTTCATGTCCTTGCCCAAAACCCTAACCAAGGCAAAGCCTTTGTCATCACTATCGCCGTAGATAATGACCTCATCTATGGCATCTTCGTCACCCAAATATTTCACTACACCCTTTCCGTACTTGGAGTTGATTTTCATGAGTTCCACGAACTTTTCCCCTTTTAAGATCTCGCGCACCTTGTTTTTTTCCACCTCAAATTCTGCGGCGTTGTCTGAATTCTTCTTAAATGCCAATAGATTGAACTTTCGTAAGGATTCCACAGCTTCTTTCTGGGTTGGAGTAAGGTCTACGGCATCCATTTTCAGAATACTTGCTGGGACATCCACTGTGATAAAATTAGGGTTCTCCGAATTGTCCACGTAGTATTCCTGCAAGCTCTGTCTCGAAGAGCAAGAAGCCAACAGAATCACTGCCATTGCCAAAATTCCTTTTACTATATTTTTCATCTGTACTTTTTTTGATTGATTGCTTAATTCAATAATCAGTTGACAATGATTGGTTGGTGAAATCCTAATTTTGTTACATCTTGCCAGTCATTGTCAACCAATTTATCTATTATTTCTGCTTGCCCGCTTTGTTCAACTCTTCGGGAAGGTTCATTTTTTTGGTCAGGGAGTTGATCTTGTTCAAATCGATGTCGCCTGTCAATGAAAGTAGCACAGTCTCGATTTTTCTTCCATCAGCCTCTACGTTGCTCAAATCGGTGACCAACATCAGTAATTCGCTCACATGGTCGTCATCCCTTCCTTGCTTAATGTAGAACTTTACATTGGCATCTTTGTCCTTCACGCGCATAAGCTCTTCCATCTTCGAGGATTTTAGGTAACTGCTCACGGAAGATCTCATGTCATCACCTATTTTTTGGTTGTCAGTGGTAAAGACCTTAAGGCTTTTTAAACTACTGGCAATGTCCATAAAGTCCCGGGCTTCGGGGTCATCGATTTCCACATCTATTTTGGCCAATAAATTGAACATACTCTTGTTCACCACTACTGAGGTGACTTCATCCAGGTCTTCGTACTTGTCGAACAAGGATTGTGAGAATCCCATTGTTGGCAAAACCGCGATCAAAAAGATTAAAATATTCCGTTTCATGTTTTTCGTTTTTAATTGTTGTTGTAAATTTTTTGTTTTGCTTCTTCGAACTCTTTGAGGTAAGCCACTTTCTCCGTTCCTCGGCCAAAATTCTCAGCCAAGAGTTCAAAAGCCTTTTTGGTTTCTTGGTAAGCGAACTCTGCTTTCTTCTTTTCTTGGTATTCGTTACCAAAATAAATGCCAAAGGTTAAAACTGCGACCGCCGCAACGGAAACCCATTTGTATAGATTACTTCTGGTTTTTAATGGAACCTGCTTGGTAAAGCGTTCTTCCTTGGCGTTGGAAAAGTAGTTGAACATAGGTCTGTACTGCTCCAAATGCGCGGGTACGCTTTCCTGTGCAAAATACTCCCGTAGCTGTTCCTCCTCGGCCACCGTTGTGCTGGCCTCAAAGTACTTTTCCAATAACTTTTCTATATTATCCAATGCCATAGCTGTGTTTTTTTATTAATTCTTCGCGTACTGTTTTTCTAGCTCTTGAGAGCGCCACCCGTACTGCGGTGGGCTTCATTTCCATGAGCTCACATATTTCATCAAAATCATACTGCTCCACATCTCGTAATTGTAAGATCATTTTTTGTTGTTCGGGCAGTTCTTGCATAATGCGTTCCATCCATTGCACACTGTCCTCGGCTTCCAATTGGCGTTGCAACGAAGTGTTTTCATCACTATAATTACTATGTACCAATTTTAGGTTACCCGCTTGTCTGGACTTTAAACGGTCCAAACAAAAGTTCTTGGTCATGGTCATGGCAAAAGCTTCCACATTTTTGTATTCTCCCATGGATTCATTCTTAGACCATAATTTCATCAGGATTTCCTGTGTGGCGTCCTCTGCTTCCTCCCTGGAGACCAACAAGCGTTTTGCCAGTCGGTATAGCTTGTCCTTAAAGGGCATCACCACATTTAAAAACTCTGATTGTTTCATTGGTTTGTCTTAGTTGTTTTAGACCTTATTTCTCGGTCTACATAATCACGACGACACATATCGAAATTTGTTACAAAAAATTTGTATTCTGATTTTATGTACCTATTTTGTATCGCAAATTTGTAAGAATTTATAAAAGTTATCGCCTTACTTACCAACCTCATCTCTAATTTGGAACAAATATTGATGAATCCAATAAAAACTCTGCTATGAAAAAATATGCTCTTCTATTATTGGGGCTTACAATCTTCTTTGTTGGTTGTAATAATGATGACAATCAAATCAAGAATGGGGAAACTCCCACCATGAACCCAGGATCTACTGCCATTGCCCAAAACTTTATGTGGCAAGCCATGAACCTCTGGTATTTTTGGCAAGAAGACGTCCCCAACCTTGCTGATGACAGGTTCTCATCCAATGATGAGTATACTTCGTTTTTGGAAGCAACAGCCAACCCTGAACTCTTCTACTATCAAATTTGCAACAAACATGCGGCACTTTTCGGAAACCAAAACTCCATAGATCGTTTTAGCTTTTTAAATGATGACTATACCGAACTGGTCAGCAATCTTTCAGGAGTATCCAAGAGTAATGGCTTAGAGTTCAATCTTAACTATTTCCAAGACGGAACCAATGTTTTTGGTTACGTACTTTACATTGTGCCGGATTCTGATGCTTCAACCAAAGACATACAAAGGGGCGATATTTTTACCCGTGTGAACGGACAACAATTGACCGGAGACAATTATGTCAGTTTGCTTTTTGGAAACAACGACACCTATACACTTGGAATGGCAGATATCGTGGACAATCAAATTGTGGACAACGATACGGAAGTGACTCTTACCAAAATTTCCAACCAAGTGGAAAACCCTATTTTGGTAGCTAAAACTTTGGACATCAATGGGACGAAAATTGCGTATCTCATGTACAATCGATTTTTAGGCAATTTTAACGAACAACTTAATGCCGCATTTGGCCAATTTGTAGACGCTGGAGCCACAGAACTTGTCCTTGATATGCGCTACAATCCTGGAGGTTCCGTAAACACCTCCCGCCTTTTGGCCAGTATGGTCTATGGCACCAATACCAATGAGCTTTACATTAGGCAACGCTGGAATGATAAAATACAAGACCAATTGAGTGCCTCCCAATTGGAAGACTACTTTGCGAATACCACAGGCGCCAGTGCCATAAACACACTTAATTTAGATAGGGTGTTCATTTTAGCCACCAATGACTCGGCTTCTGCAAGTGAATTGGTGATGAATGGTTTGGCCCCCTATGTGGAAGTGATTCACATTGGGGGGACTACTAGGGGTAAAAATGAGTTCTCCATTACCTTGGTGGACGACCCTGAAAATTCCTTTATTTATGATGAGGACCGTGAAGGCAACATCAACCCACAAAATAGTTGGGGCATACAGCCCTTGGTAGGAAGAAATGAAAATGCCGATGGTTTCTTTGACTATACAAATGGATTAACACCAGACATAACCCTAAATGAGGACCTGACCAATCTGGGCGTTCTGGGAGACCCCAACGAGCCGCTATTGGCCCGTGCCATTGATGAAATTACAGGTGCTGGTGCCAAAAGAAGCTTTTCTGTTCAAATGGCAGCAAAATCCTTTGCCAGTTCAAGGCTACAGACTCCATTAAGGGACAACATGTATTTGGACAAACCTTTGAACGTGGATATAGAGCTAACAAATCCATGGGAATAAAAAAAGCGGCCGAGGCCGCTTTTTTTTATGATTGGACTTTTTGCAAATCGAGTTGTTTGTATTTTCCTCTAAGGTGTTCCTGAATTTTAATTATTTCTGGGTGAAAAATTCCGGCCAACACTTCAATCCCGTTCACCAACGTACTTGCTGATGATTGTGTAAACATATCATAATCGGCAATGAAAACCTTTCCTTCCTTGACTGCTTTGATATCCTTCCAACCAGGTCGACCCGTTAAGAGATATATTTCCTTTAAGGTACGGTCAATCCCAAAACCACAGGGAGCAATGACCAGAACTTCGGGATCGTATTGTGTTATTTTTGACCAAGAGGTAACCACACTGTCCCCGGAGGGGTTCGAAAGCATATCCACACCTCCCGCGTAGGCAATCTGATGGGGAATCCAATGACCGCAGTTGAATATGGGCTGAATCCACTCCATGAGCATGACCCGCTTGGGCAGTGCCTTGGCCGCACGCAATTGGTCGGTCACAGACTCCATACGCTTGTGAAGTCCTTCCAAATACCTATAGGCCACTTCTTCCCGGTCCAAAGCCTTCGCAATGGTAATGGCCGACTCAAAAACATCTTCCAAGGATTCAGGGCTAATGGATATCAACTCAGGTTGCTTTTTCAGATTGGCCACAGCAGCCGATGTACAAGCGGTATCAATCTGGCAAACATCGCACATGTCCTGGGTGAAAATAATATCCGGGGCCATTTGCTCCAAAAGCTTTTCATCCACATAATACAATTGCTTCCCCTGATGTTTACTGGCCGAGAAAAGGGAATCGATTTCCTGACTGGACAAATTCTTACCTTCAAGAATACAGCGTACCACAGGTTTCTTTTCCCTCAAGGCCTGTTCGGGACATTCAAAGGTGATTCCCATCAAATGTCCATCGAGCCCCATATCATAAAGCATTTGGGTAACGGCCGGCAAAAAGGAACAGACTTTCAGCATAGGATTGCAACGGGTGTTTATAGGTTCAAATTCAATCCAAAGGCCAGATTCCTACCACGAGTGGTAAAGCCGATGACTTCAGTATATTCTTCGTTCAATAGGTTATAACCGTTAACAAAGACCGTCAACCTGTTGAGCAACAATTGATGCTCCACATACAGATTCACCAAGGAAAATGCCTCCAAGGGTTCATCCGTAAAAGTCATGAAATTGGTGTCAAAACGTTCCCCAGTATAGGCGTAGCTCAAGGAAAGGTTGGTGGTTTCACAAACTTGGTAGCCCAATGCCAAATTCACCTTGTGCTTAGGAATTCGAATGGCATTGTCCCCTTTTCGTTCCGTAAAAGTATAGTTCGCATTGATGTCCAAAACATCTAAAGGTTTCCAAGACAACTCCACTTCTACCCCATTGGCATCGATTTCATCAGAAATGTTGATGCTGGTAAAGTTCTGGTCATACCCGATGGCATTCTTCTCATTCCGATTGAAATACAGGGCACTCAAACGCAATCCATCATTGACTTTATACTCCACACCTCCTTCAAGGGTTCTGTTCTCCTCGGGTTCCAAGTCCGGATTGGACCCAAAATCCCCGAACAATTGGGTCAAACTTGGGGTAATGTACGATGTGGCATACGACCCGAACAGCTTTACATACCCATTGGCGGATGAAAAAACGTAGGAAGGGTTAAGATTGTACACAAAGTGACTACCATACTCGGAGTGATTGTTCCAACGTCCACCCACATTCAAATTCAATCCAAAATCAGAAACATAGACCACATTGGCATAGGGATCAACAATATTGAAATCCGTATCATTGGAAAACGTCGCCTCATCCTTGAGATAATTTACGCCCAAAATGGTATGCCATTTATCGTGGATCACATATTTGTTGTAAAAATCAAGTACCAGATTCTTTCCGTCCGAAATACTCTCCCCATAGGTGCTTTTGGAATCCGTTTCGTAATCCGTATATGCTGCGTTCAGGTGCAACGATCCCTTCCCATATGCAAAAGATGAGGCGACTCCGGCCCTCTTCTGGTCCACTCTGGAACGGTTAGGGGCCTCCATGAAATCGGCATCAAATTCATTCGAATATCGGGTCTGGTTTCCATATACGGACAATCGAAAGTTCTCAGAAAATTGATAGCCCAATTTAACGTTGGTGCTGAAATGGGAAAAATTGTCCTCTTCATTTTCCGGGGTCACCGCAGCGGAAAGCCCTTTGGAACTCCGGTTGGAGAAATCCACCACATAATCGAACTTGTCCAAGGTCCCATTCAAGGAAACCGCATTACTGAGGTTGCCCAAATTGTAGTTCTGGTCATCGGCCGTCTGATTGGTCCCCACGGTTGATTGAAAATTCCCTGCCAATTTCTCTTTGGAGCTTTTCTTGGTGGTGATGTTGATTACTGCCGTGGCAGCATTGGTTCCGTAGAGGGTACTGGCCGCTCCCTTGATAATCTCTATGGTTTCAATATTTGCGGTGGAAAGCAAACGCAAATCGTATTCTTGGCTAAAGGATGATGGATCGGAAACCCTGACCCCGTCAATGATGACCAAAACCTGTCTTCCTCGACCGCCACGGGCAAAAACGCCCAAAACATCGCCGTCCCGTCCACGACTTCCCGTAATCTCGATCCCACTCTTGGTGTTGATGATCTGGGCCACGATCTGGCCTTGTTTTCGTTCCAATTCCTCTGCAGTGATCTTGATCACCGTTTTTCCTGAATTCTCACGCTTCAGTTCAAATTTGGAATCGCTCACTACAACCTCATCCAATTGTTGCACGTGGGCCGAATCTTGTTGTTGGGCACAAAGTCCCTTGCCTGCCAAAAGGGCGGCACATAACCATAAATGATTTTTCTTCATTTCGTTTAAATCAATAAACGGGAGCGTAGTATGGTGTTCATACGCAAACTTTTATCCCGAAAGTTTAACATTGTTTGTTTGAATTTGGCAGGTCTCCTGACTTGTCTTATGTAGTTTAACCTTCCCATCCTGCGGACAGTGGTTTTGAAGAAACAACATCCCTCTACAAAAGGGTACCAAACCAAGTTTGGCATAAACTTACAGTTGCGGGAACAGTTCCGGATTTTCACCAGATTCCCTTTTAATCACACGTCAACAACAACGTGCAAACCAAAATTCAACGCGAAAGTAATCAATCTGTTTAATCTTTTTTGGCAAAAGTTAATTAATCTTACTTTTGGTCCATGGCAGAAAAACAGTTATCCAGACTCCTCATTGGAATCGCTTCCTTGCTCTTGGTTTTGGGCTGTGGCAAAAAAAAGAAAAACCCACCCATCGAAGTAGCTGCAAAGGAATCCCAAATCCAATATGCTACGGGCTTTACGGTCCAACACAATGGCCAGTTTACCGAAATTGAGGTCACAGCAGCTTGGCCAGGTTCCGAAAAAAGTTTCAAATATGCCTTGGTGCCCAGGGAAAAGTTGGCCGTCATTAGCCTACCTAGGGATGCCTATGATGCCATTGTGGCGATACCTATTGAGCGCATGGTAATCACTTCAACTACTCATATTCCTTCCTTGGAAGCCTTGGGTGTACTCGAATCCGTAGTCGGGTTTCCCAATACTGATTTGATTTCATCTACTGCCACCCGGCAGCGAATCGACCAAGGCCTGATCAAAGAATTGGGTACCAATGAGAATATCAATACCGAGGTGGTCTTGGAACTCAACCCTGAACTGGTCATGGGATTTGGCATCAACGATACCAACAAGGCCTATGACATCATCAAACGCGCTGGAATTCCCGTGGTCTATAATGGGGATTGGGTGGAACAGACCCCATTGGGAAAAGCGGAATGGATCAAATTCTTTGCCCCTTTCTTTCAGAAAGAAATGGAGGCCGACAGCATTTTTAACGATATTGAAAAGTCTTATCAAGAGGCCAAAGTACTGGCCAAAAATGCCAAAGAACGTCCTATCGTACTTACAGGTGGACTTTACAAGGACGTATGGTACGTTTCCGGTGGAAAAAGTTGGATGGCCCAATTTTTAGAAGATGCCAATACTGATTATATCTGGGCCGATACCGAAGAGACCGGGGGAATCGGTTTAAGTTTGGAAGCCGTCCTGGAAAAAGCACAACAAGCGGATTATTGGTTGAACCCATCCCTTCACGGGACGTATGAAGAATTGGAACAGGCCAATATCCATTACCACCAATTTTCGGCATTTTCCAATAAGAAGGTATATTCCAATGCCATCAGGAAGGGAGCCACGGGTGGATTGGTTTTTTATGAATTGGCACCCCAACGCCCCGATTTGGTGTTGAAAGACCTTATTTCCATCTTACATCCGGGACTCTTGCCTAGTTATGAATCCCATTTTTACAGGCCTTTGCAGTAGATGTCGCACCCAAGATCATATCGCCTTTCCTTTGTGTTGATTTCGGTCGCGCTCTGCCTTGCATTGGTATTGAACATCAGTTCGGGTTCCGTTTCCATTCCCTTTTTTGCAACCCTTTCCGGGCTTATGGGGAAACCTTTGGAGGTATCTTCGTGGGAATACATCCTTTGGGACTATCGCGTTCCCAAGGCATTTACCGCACTTTTGGTTGGGGGTGGGCTTTCCCTGAGTGGACTTTTGATGCAGACCCTGTTCCGAAATCCACTGGCAGGACCCTTTGTCTTGGGCATTAGCTCCGGCGCCAGTTTGGGGGCTGCACTGCTTTTGATGGGAACCTCATTCCTTTCAAGCTTTGCTTCCCTGTCTTTTGTGGGCGATGTTTCCTTGGCCATTGCTGCCAGTCTGGGCAGTTTTTTGGTACTGGCCGTAGTGCTCGCTGTTGCGCAACGCATACGCGACACCATGGCCTTGTTGGTCATTGGGTTGATGTTTGGCAGTATCACCTCGGCATTAGTCAGCGTACTGGCCTATTTTACCAGCGCGGAAAGTTTACAGCGCTTTATCTTTTGGTCCTTTGGTAGCGTGGGGAATTTGAGTTCCCAACAATTATCTCTTTTAACAGGGATTGTACTTTTGGGTGTCCTACTGTGCATTCTCTCCATCAAAGCCCTCAATGCCTTTTTGTTGGGAGAGCATTATGCCCAAAGTCTTGGAGTTTCCCTTAGAAAATCGAGATGGATCATCATCATCGCAGCGGGATTGTTGGCCGGTGGCATAACCGCCTTTGCCGGCCCTATTGTGTTCATCGGATTGGCGGTACCACACCTTACGCGACAGATATTCGACACTATGGAACACCGTATTTTGGTGCCTGCCGTATTCCTGTATGGAGCCATCTTAATGTTGCTCTGTGATACCTTCGCCCAATTGCCCAACTCGGTGAACGTATTGCCCATCAATGCGATTACCTCATTGGTTGGGGCACCCGTTGTAATATGGTTGTTGGTACGAAAACGCAAAATGATATTCTGATGGAAAACGTTGAAAAACATATCCTTTCCACCAAAGAATTGACCATTGGGTATGGTGTAAAAGTTGTGGCAGAACACATCAATTTTTCACTGGAAGCGGGAACCTTGTGCGGTATTGTTGGGGCCAACGGAATCGGGAAATCCACCTTGCTCCGAACCTTGGGCAGCTTCCAACCCAAACTAGAGGGGCGCATTTACCTGAAGGGTAAAGCATTGGAGGACCATTCGCCTTCCGAAATGGCCCAAAAACTCAGTGTGGTCCTCACGGAACCTCCTGCATCCAAAAATCTTACTGTCCAAGAACTCATTGCTTTGGGAAGACAACCCTATACCAACTGGTTGGGAAGCCTTACCGCATCGGACAAAGAACACATCAACCAAAGTATAAATGCCTTTTTGCTCAACGATTTACGAAATGTCAAATGCCACGAATTGAGCGACGGCCAGTTGCAACGGGTTCTTATTGCCCGGGCCATGGCACAGGACACCCCTTTGATCCTGTTGGATGAGCCCACCACCCATTTGGACCTCTATCACAAGGTTCAAATCTTGAAATTGTTGCAACAGTTAGCGCATGAAAACCAAAAAACCATAGTCTTTACCACCCATGAGATTGATTTGGCCATTCAGTTGTGCGACAAGACCTTGATTTTGGACGGCGTAAACAACCCGTTCGGAGCACCATGCGAACTGATTGAACAACATCATTTTGAACGCTTGTTTCCTTCGGAAATGATTCAGTTTGATGCCAAAACGGGCACGTTCAAGGTGAATAAGTAAGTTTATTTTCCATTTTGGCATCCATCGGAATCCGTTATCTTTATCCTAAGAAATCTTTTCATGAGCACAGAACTGATCTATCTATTTATAGGAATTATTGCCTTGGCATTAGGGCTGTTTGGTGGCATGTACATCCAAAAGTTAAAGACCAAGTCCACCGAAAGTGTTTGGGCAGAACGGGAGCAACAACTCCATGCCTCCATCAAATCCCTCAATGATAAATTGTTATTGGGCGATGAGGAACGGAAACAGTTACAATCCGAAAAAGAACAGCAAAGCAACCAGTTGGTGCGTTATCAAGCTGATTTGGAAAACCTTCAACTCAAAAACAGGGAACAAAAGGAAGAGGTTGAAAAACTACAGGAAAAGTTCACCAAAGAGTTTGAGGTCCTTGCCAACAAAATTCTGGAAGAAAAAAGCGAAAAGTTTACCAAGAGCAATAAAGAGAACATTGAGAACATCCTCACCCCTCTCAACAAAAAGATAAAGGAGTTTGAGGAGAAGGTGGAAAATTCGCAAAAGGAGAATATCAGTATCCACTCGGCCTTGAAGGAGCAGTTGCACCACCTCCAGAACCAAAACCTTAAAATAACCCAAGAGGCCGAAAACCTGACCAAAGCATTGAAAGGCGATAGCAAAATGCAGGGGAACTGGGGAGAATTGGTTTTGGAACGGGTCCTGGAAAAGTCTGGCTTGGAGAAAGATAGGGAATATAGTGTTCAGCAAAGCTTTACCCGTGAAGATGGAAGTAGGGTCTTGCCCGACGTCATCATCCATTTGCCCGATGGCAAAAAAATGGTCGTGGATTCCAAGGTCTCATTGACCGATTATGAGCGATATACCAATGCCGAGGAGGATGACCGACCCAAATTCCTGAAAGATCATATCAACTCGCTGCGGAAGCACGTGGAACAGTTGTCAGCCAAAAAATATGAGGACCTCTATGAAATGGAGAGCCCGGATTTTGTATTGATGTTCGTGCCCATTGAGCCTGCCTTTGCCGTGGCCATAAACGAGGACGTCTCGCTCTACAACAAGGCCTTTGAACAGAACATTGTCATTGTGACCCCATCTACATTGCTCGCTACGCTTCGTACCATTGATACCATGTGGAGCAATGAGAAACAGCAAAAAAATGCCATGGAAATTGCCCGACAGGCTGGGGCCCTGTACGACAAGTTTGTTGGTTTTATGCAGGACTTGACCCAAGTGGGCAAAAAAATGGATGATGCCAAAGGGGAATACAAAAATGCCATGAGCAAGTTGTTCGATGGTCGAGGCAATATTGTGATCAGTATTGAAAAATTACGAACCATGGGGGCCAAAGCCAAAAAGTCCTTGCCCGAGCCAATATTAAAACGTGCCCATGAGGATGATTTTGAGGAAGACCCTAAACTAGAACTATAAGTCGTGAGAAAGTTTTTATTTATCGCCATTTCTGCCATAGTGCTGGGAATCGCCGCCTATTTTGCCTTTATCTACTACGTGCCCTTCAGTGAGGGCTATCGTTCCGGGGAACTCATCAAGTTCAGCCGCAGGGGTGTGATCGCAAAGACCTGGGAAGGGCAAATCAGTCAAGGGCTTTCGGGCACCAATGTGTTTTCCTTTTCTGTGGAGGACAGCCAAACGGAGATCATCGAAAAGATGAAGGAATATCAAGGCCAGTACATCAAAGTGACCTACAAGGAACGCTACGCCACCTTCTTTTGGCTGGGCGATACCAAATATTTCATCACCGAAGTGGAAACCGAAAAGTCACCGCTATTCAGAAATCAATGAAAAAATTCAAATCGTCCAAAGAAAGTAGGGTCTCCATTACCGAACTCATGCTCCCATCCCATTCCAATTTTGGGGGCAAGGTGCACGGTGGACACATTCTTAACCTTATGGACCAAATTGCTTTTGCCTGTGCTTCAAAACATTCGCAAAGCTACTGTGTGACAGCTTCCGTGAACCGGGTAGACTTTTTAAATCCCATTGAAGTGGGCGAATTGGTCACGCTCAAGGCCTCTATCAACTATACCGGAAAAACCTCCATGGTGGTCGGGGTACGGGTGGAATCCGAAAATGTGACCACGGGTGAGGTAAAACATTGCAACTCTTCTTATTTTACCATGGTGTCCAAAGGAAAGGATGGGAAAAACAAAACGGTTCCGGGATTGATCTTAAAAAGCAAACAGGACATCCGCCGATTTGCCCGAAGCAAGGAACGGAAGCAATCTGCATCTAGTCGCGATAGCAAATACGAATCCAACAACTTTAAGGTAAACGAGTTTTTGGAGTTTTTGGAAGGGGAAAATGTGACTATGGATTTGGACTAAGCCCTGTGGCGGCATCCTCATCCAAAAACCAAACCAGATTTCCCGATGTTGGATTGACAAGGCTAGCCGGATACACTTCAGAACCTGCTGTTTTCCCCAAAACCGCCTTTACTTTTTCAGCTTTGGAATCCCCTGTGACCAAAAAAGCGACTTCTTTGGCGGTATTGATGACCTTTCCATTAATGGAAACCCTTTTTTGACCTGAATCGGGATGCGTAGCCACTACGCAATGGTCCTCGGCGTTCCAAAGCCCAATCTCATGGGGAAAAATGGAAGCCGTATGTCCGTCATCGCCCATACCCAGAATGACCAAATCAAACTGGGGAATGCCTTCTATCCTATCCAAATTGATTTCCAACAGGTTGGCATAGCGCATGGCTTCACCACTAGGGTCATTTTCTCCCAATACACGATGGATATTGGCTTCGGGCACCTCAATTTTTGAAAATAGATGCTCCACGGTCATTTTGTAGTTGCTGTCATCATCAGTAGGAGGAACACAACGTTCATCCCCCCAATAAAAATGAATCTTGCTCCAATCAATTTCATCCGAAAATTTTTCGGCAAGTACATCAAATACGATTTTGGGTGTGCTACCCCCCGAAAGGGCCACATGGAACTCTCCCGAATTGGCTTTCTCCTTAAAATAGGTTGAAAACTGTTCCGCTACCTCTTGTTTATCCTTGTATACCTTTAACTCCATCAAACATCTAATTTCATTTGTTCTTGACTAAACTGGTTCTCGACTGCGCTCGAACTGACAATTGCACATTGCACATTGTTCATTGTTCATTGTTCATTGTTCATTGTTCATTGTTCATTGTTCATTGTTATTAGCAAATCACACAATATCCAGGGTCATCGGCGAGATTCTCCCCTGGGTTCCGCCAAAAACCAAAACCATTCATAAGGTTATCGGCATTTTCAGGACCCCATACCCCCGCAGCATATCCGTACATACGAACATCCTTGCCATTCTTCCAATAATCCAGAA
This sequence comes from Flagellimonas alvinocaridis, assembly GCF_004916895.1. Taxonomy (GTDB): domain Bacteria; phylum Bacteroidota; class Bacteroidia; order Flavobacteriales; family Flavobacteriaceae; genus Flagellimonas; species Flagellimonas alvinocaridis. The sequence continues at coordinate 290,814 of NZ_SNTZ01000003.1, read as the reverse complement.
TTGGGTCCACAAATTCCCAAGCGGCTTCCACCTCATCGGCACGGGCATAAAGTGTGGCATCTCCCTGCATGGCATCCAATAAAAGTCGTTCATAAGCTTCCATGACATAGGTTTCAGCTAAACTGGAGTAATAAAAATCCAAATTGGCACGCTCCACCTTGAAACCCTGTCCCGGGACCTTAACCCCAAATTTGATCAAAATACCTTCATCCGGTTGTATCCGTATAATCAGTTTATTGTCCTTGCTTTGCATACCCGAATCCTTGAAAATCTGGTGGTGCGGTGCCTTAAAATGGATCACTACCTCGGTGACCTTGGTAGGCATCCGCTTTGCGGTACGCACATAAAACGGTACGCCATGCCAGCGCCAATTGTCCGCAAAAAACTTAATGGCCGCATAGGTTTCCGTGGTGGAATTGGGGTCTACCCCCTCCTCTTCCCGATATCCCTTCACCTTTTCCCCATTGATTTCCGAAGCTACATACTGGGCACGGATCGTATTGTCGAACAAGGTTTGCTCATCCTTCATGATACGGAGCGATTTCAGCGCTTTCACTTTCTCGTTACGGATTTCCTCGGGTTGATCCCCAATGGGTGGCTCCATCACCACCAAGGATACAATCTGCAACAAATGGTTCTGGAACATATCGCGTAGCGCCCCGGATTTATCATAGTACCCCCCTCTTTTCTCTACTCCGACACTCTCGGCATTGGTGATCTCCACATGGTCGATATAGTTTCGGTTCCACAATGGCTCAAAAATGCTATTGGAAAAACGGGTCACCAATAGGTTCTGCACCGTTTCCTTTCCCAGATAATGGTCTATCCGGTATATCTGGGGTTCCGTAAAATATTTGTGGAGTCCTTTGTTGAGCTGTCTTGCCGTTTCCAGACTATATCCAAAAGGCTTTTCCACGATCAAACGCTTCCAACCGTTGTTTTGGGTATTCATGCCCGCTTCGGACAAATTTTGGGCAATAGTCTCATACAATGTAGGTGGGGTTGAAAGGTAATACATGATATTCCCAGAGGTGCCATGATCGGCCTTCAGGCTTTCAACACGTTTACGAAGCGGCGCATAATCTGTATCGTAATCCTTCCCTAAATCCATGTAAAAAAGCTTATCGGCGAAGCCTTTCACCTCACTTTCATCCAGTTTTTTGATTTTCTCTTTCAAATAGGGGCTTTTATACACCACCCTATCCCGAAATGCTTCATCCGTAAGGTCACTTCTGCTCGCCCCCAATACCACAAAATTGGGCGGTAGTTGCTTGGCCAAATAGAGATTGAAGAGGCCTGGAATCAATTTTCTTGCGGTCAAATCGCCAGATGCCCCAAAAATTACGAGCATTTGGTTTTCGGTCTTTTTCATACGATAGTTGATATTGGCTGAGTAATTCCTTCGGATGATCGCACACACCATCCAATGAAGTCCTTTTATATTTGAGCATAACGAATATAAGGTTTATTTTAGGTTCTGATTTCAACAAATAGCTTACTTTAAATTGTCTTAACATAAGAAGCTGAAAACGAAGCACAATGACAGATACGTATGATTTTGGCCTAGTAGGTCTGGGAGTAATGGGACGCAATTTTATCTTGAATGTGGCCGATAATGGCTTTACCGCCTTCGGAAACGATTTGGATACCGAAAAAGTAAATGCACTGATCCAAGAAGGTGACGATACCTCAAAAGTAAACGCCAGTTCCGATGTAAAAACCTTTGTACAAGCCCTTACCATCCCTAGAAAAATCATGCTGTTGGTCCCTGCGGGAAAAGTGGTGGACATAGTTATTGAGAGCTTATTGCCCCATTTGGACCAAGGCGATATCATCATTGATGGTGGAAATTCTTTTTTCACGGATACAGACCGACGCGAGGCCTATTTGAAGGAAAAAGGCATCAACTTTTTTGGGGCCGGGGTTTCCGGTGGTGCCAAGGGGGCCAGAAAAGGTCCCAGCATCATGCCCGGAGGGTCGCGTGAGGCCTATCAGCATGTAAAACCCATTTTTGAAGCGGTTTCCGCCAAGTATAAAGGTGAGCCCTGTGTGGCGTATTTAGGCCCTAAGTCGGCTGGAAACTATGTAAAAATGGTGCACAATGGCATTGAATATGGATTGATGCAGCTTACTTCGGAAATGTACGACTTGCTCAAAAAAGCGGGTGGACTTTCCAATGAAGAACTTCACAAAACCTATTCGGAATGGAACCAAGGGCGATTACAATCGTTTTTGGTGGAAATCACTTCTGAAATATTTACACAAAAAGACGAGTTGACCAGTGCTGACCTCGTGGATATGATCTTGGACAAGGCCAAGCAAAAGGGAACCGGAAAATGGACTTCCCAAAATGCCATGGACTTGGGTATTCCCGTCCCCACTATCGATGTGGCGGTGAGTATGCGGGAAATCTCGGCTCTCAAAGACGAACGGATCAAAGCGGATGCGTTGTACAACCGTCCAACACCTAAAGGTGTTGACAAAAATGACTTTATCTACAAAGCTGAACAAGCGTTGTATTTTGCCTTTATCATAACCTATGCCCAAGGCATGCACCAGTTGGCTGATGCCTCCAAAGAATATGGTTACGAACTGGAACTGGGTGAAATTGCCAAAATATGGCGTGCTGGATGCATTATCAGAGCGGCCCTTTTGGCAGATATTACCGACGCCTATCGCGCAGATAACGACTTGCAAAACCTATTGCTCTCTCCTTCCTTTGTGGAAAAAGTGAAGGAAACGGTTGATGCAGCCCGTGAATTGGTGGCCTACGGGGCCGCTAACGGCATTCCCTTACCCGGATTGTCCAATGCCCTTACCTACTTTGATGCCTATACCAGTAGCCGTTTACCACTGAACCTTATTCAGGCGCAGCGCGATTATTTTGGCTCCCACACCTATGAGCGGGTAGACCGCGATGGGATTTTCCATACCGAGTGGGAGGAATAAGACTAACCATCAGCAATTAACTCACAATCCTATGAAAAAATTACTCACTACCACATTTTTTACTGTCTTGTCCATTTCCTTAGGGATGACGCAAGTACAGTCCAACTTGGAACTCTTGGACATCTTCAACATGGAGTACATTTCGGACCCTCAGATTTCCCCTGATGGTTCCAAAGTCATCTATGTACGGAATTTTAAGGACGTCATGACTGATAGAAATCTATCCAATCTCTGGATTGTGAATTTTGACGGTTCCAACAATCGCCCCTTGACCACAGGAAACCATAATGATTTTGCACCCAAATGGTCCCATGACGGCACAAAAATTGTCTTCAAATCCAATATGGCCGATGAAAAGATGAAGCTCTACCTCATGTGGTTGGACACCAAGGAAACCATGGCCTTGACCAATACGCCACAAGCTCCGGGGCAGGTTTCTTGGTCGCACAACGGCCGGTATGTGGCCTTCAATATGTTTGTGCCCAAGGAAAATAAATCCATCATCAAGATGCCGGCCAAACCGGAAGGCGCCAAATGGAACGACCCACCCAAATACATAGACCAAATGAATTATCGTGGGGATGGCCAAGGATATATAAAAGGAGGAAACATGCAATTGTTCACCCTTCCCATTTCCGGGGGAACACCCAAACAACTCACCTTTAGCGATTTTGACCACGGAGGTCCTATTTGGTCCAAAAATGACAGCCACCTTTATTTTAGCGCCAATTTTCACAAGGATGAGGAATTTGAGGCCCTAGACAGCGAAATTTACCAGATCGGTGTAGGTACCGGTGAAACCAAAGCCCTCACCGACCGTAATGGCCCTGATGGAAACCCCGTGCTTTCCCCTGACGGTTCCAAAATTGCCTATTTGGGCTTTGATGATCGCCTTCAAGGGTATCAACTGACCCAGCTGTATGTAATGAATGCCGATGGAAGCAATGCCCAATTGATTTCCGGGGACTTTGACAGGGATGTGGAAGATATGGCCTGGAACAGCAAAGGGGATGGGCTCTATGTCGCCTACACCGATAAGGGATTGGGGAAACTGGCCTCCATTACCCTATCCGGAAAGGTGACCGATATCGCAGAAGGCTTGGGCGGATTGTCTCTGGGCAGACCTTACAATGCAGCCAGCTTTTCCGGCTCTTCCAACAACAAATTCGCCTATACCCTAGGTAAAACAGACCATCCTTCTGATTTGGCGGTTGTGGATGCCAAAGGGAACAGCAAACGTTTGACCGCCCTCAATGACGACCTCTTTTCGTTCAAAAATTTGGGCAAGGTGGAAGAATTATGGTGGGAGTCTTCCTATGACCAACGCAAAATACAGGGCTGGGTGGTTACCCCTCCCAATTTTGACCCGTCCAAAAAATACCCCATGATCTTGGAAATCCATGGAGGACCTTTTACTAGCTACGGTTTTGTGTATTCTGCGGAAATCCAAGCCTATGCGGCGGCTGGTTATGTGGTGCTCTATACCAACCCTAGGGGTAGTACCAGCTACGGGGAGGAATTTGGCAACCTGATCCATCATGACTATCCCAACCATGATTATGACGACCTCATGTCTGGCGTGGATGCCTTGTTGACCAAAGGTTTTGTGGATCAAGACAACCTTTTTGTCACCGGCGGAAGTGGCGGCGGGGTACTCACAGCTTGGATCGTGGGTAAAACAGACCGTTTTAAGGCGGCCGTAGTGGCCAAACCGGTTATCAATTGGTATAGTTTTGTCCTTTATGCCGATGGCGTACAGTTCTTCTCCAAATATTGGTTCGGAAAAAAACCGTGGGAGGACCCCGAAAACTATATGAGACGTTCTCCCCTCACCTATGTGGGCAATGTTACCACCCCAACCATGTTGATGACCGGGGAAGAGGATTACCGAACCCCGATAGCGGAATCCGAGCAGTTTTATGCCGCTTTGAAATTACAGAATGTGGAAACTGCCATGGTGCGAATTCCTGGGGCTTCACACGGCATCGCCAATAAGCCGAGCAACTTAATCGCCAAAATAGCCAGTGTGTTGGCTTGGTTTGAAAAATATAAAGACAAGGATTAAAATTTAAGGGGAAGCTTTTTTTCAGAATACTAAGAATCAGTATATTACTACTTAATTAAACACCAACCTTAAAATTAGTATTATGAAAAAACTCGTTTTTCTATTGCCATTTCTTGTTTTAGCCTGTAATCAAATTCCAAAGAATACAGAGGTCATGGCGGAAGAACCCGTTGTTGCCCAGGCCATTGATGTTGCTGCCGAAGTGGAGGCCATCAATCAACTTCGTGCATCGTTTCAACAAACCATCAAAGAAAAGCGGTATGATGATTTGGGTCAGTATGCCACAGCAGACATGAAAGGTGTTTCGCCAGGCAGTGAAGACTGGCTTGAATATAGGAAGCAGCGTGAAGAACGTTTGGGGAAATTCAGCTATGATAGTATCATCATGACCCCCCAAGAAACTGTGATTGCAAGCGATTCCATTGCCTATGATTATGGCACCAGTAAAGTGTATTACACAAATGACAAAGGCGAGTCTGTTGAATTACAGGACACTTTTATTGTGATTCTTAAAAAGGACAAGGAAGATAATCGATGGAAAATACACAGAGAGGTAGCTTCTGCCATTGTTGAGTAAAATTGGTCTCACTGTCTTTTCCAAAATTTAGAAAGCCCATGCAAATGTAACATGGGCTTTCACTTTTGAGAAACCAATAGCGCATTACGTAGGCACAACAACTATTGATTTGGGGTTTTTAATTCCAGCCACCCCCCAAGGCACGATACATATGTACCTGGGCCAGCATCTGGTCCTTTTTGGTCTCCACCAGCTCCATCTTGGACTCCAAAGCTTCGCGCTGCGCCAACAATACCTCTATATATTCCACCCGTGCGGATTGGAAAAGGCGTGTGGACAACTCAATGGATTCCGTGAGGGCCTGCACTTGACCTTCTTTTAATTCGTAGCTGTTTTTCAGGTTGTCGATGTTGGACAACTGATTGGCCACTTCGATATAGGCATTCAAAATGGCCTTTTCGTATTCAAAAACCGCTTGCAACTGTCGGTCCGTGGCATTCTTGTACTCCGCTTTGATGGCATTTCGGTTGATCAAGGGAGCTACCATATCGCCCATGACCGAATACAACACGGATTCTGGGGTGGTGGTAAGGTATTTGGTGTTGAATGCCTGCAATCCCAAGCCTGCCTTGATGGTAAACTGGGGATAGAAATTGGCCTTGGCCGCTTTGGTGTCCAACTTGGCAGCTGCCAACTCAAACTCCGCCCGACGTACATCAGGTCTATTCTGCAACAATTGTGATGGAATCCCGGCATAAATGCTATCGATGGAGGTGTCAATAAAGTTGTCGGACTCCCTTTGAATGTGTTGCGGGGTACGTCCCAACAAGAAATTGAGCTTGTTCTCCGTTTCCACGATCTCTTGCTGAATTTCGTATTTATGGCTTTGGTTTTTCAACACCTCTGCCTGAAAACGACGAACTCCCAACTCCGTGGCCCTTGCCGCCTGCTTTTGGAGCTTAACCATTTTTAGGGCATTCTGCTGAATCTCCAGATTCTGCTGAATAATGGCCAATGCATTGTCCAATGCCATCAACTCATAATACGAATCTGCAATTTCCGAAACCAATTGGGTTACCATAAAATTCTTGCCCTCCACACTGGACAGGTATTCAAACACGGCTGCCTTTTTCTCATTGCGCAGCTTCTTCCACACATCCAGTTCCCATGTGGCAAAGGCCCCGACCTTATAATCCGTCAAGGGTTCAGGAAACTCCTCTCCTTCCTTGATTTCTAGGTTCTTCTCCACGGCGCCATTTCGGGTATACTCTCCCACTTTTTCCACTTCGGCTCCCGCCAAAAGGTTCACAAAGGGCAAATACTCACCTTTTTTAGCCTGAATCCCGTTCTTGGCCATATCCACTTGTTGAAAAATGATATTCAACTCTTGGTTGTTCACCAAGGCCGTATCGATCAAGGCCACAAGGTTGGGGTCCTTAAAAAACTCCTTCCATTGTACCACTCCTGTATTCACGGTATCTATGGATTGGTTTTGATATTGCTCGGGCACTGTTCTGTTTTCATCCCGAATCTCACGAGTGGGCACACAGGCGTAAAAGGCCGCTGCTGCCAACACAGCGACCCCGTATAATTTCCTATTCCGTATCATTGTCTCCTTTTTTCTTGTTGTTACCATTTCTTGTGGCCATTTTTTTCAACAGCTTGTTGATTTCACGGAGTCTGGCCCTAACCTTGCTCTCTCCCTCACTGGTCCTGAACAACTCTTCAGAAATAGGCTCATGGTGTTCGTCCTTGATAAGACTCTTGCCTTCGGCCATTTTGGCAAAAAGGTAGTACAGTCCTGGAATCAACAATACGCCGAACAAGGTTCCAATGAGCATTCCACCCAAGGCAGAACCACCAATGGTCCGGTTTCCGATGGCTCCTGCCCCAGTGGCCACCACCAACGGAATCAAACCTGCGATAAAGGCAAAAGAGGTCATCAAAATGGGTCGGAACCGCTGTTTGGAACCTTCAATCGCCGCAGCAAGGATGGTAGCTCCCTGACGGTGCTTCTGCACGGCAAATTCCACAATCAATACCGCATTTTTACCCAACAGTCCCACCAGCATAATCATCCCGATCTGGGCATACACGTCATTGGACAGCCCCATGACCTTGAGCAAGAAGAATGAACCAAACACCCCAACAGGCAGCGATAGAATTACTGCCAGTGGCAATAGGAAACTTTCATACTGTGCAGCCAAAACCAAATACACGAATATCAATACCACAATAAAAATGTAGATGGATTCATTACCACGCTGTGCCTCATCATAGGAGAGACCTTCCCAAGCAATATCGTACCCTCGGGGAAGGGTCTGCTCCGCCACTTCCTGGATGGCCTTGATGGCATCCCCACTGGTATACCCCGCTGCCGGTAATCCGCGAATGGCCGCAGAATTGTACAGGTTGTATCGGGTAATCTCGTTGGGACCCAGCTTTTTCTCCATGGTCATGAATGCGGAATAAGGAACCATCTCCCCTTCTTCATTCTTGACATAGAATTTCTCCAAATCCGAAGGCATGCCTCGATACTCCGGTGCCGCTTGGGTATATACCTTGAAGAAACGTCCAAAGCGGATAAAGCCTTGCTCATAGGTACTCCCGATCAGAATATTGAGATTTTCCATCGCTTTTCCAATGGAAACACCCTTTTGCATGGCCACTTTGTTATTGATCTTTAACTCGTACTGGGGATAGTTGGCCGCAAAGAAGGTGAACAAACCGGTCAACTCCTTGCGCTCCCGAAGGGATTCCATAAACTCGTTGTTGATACGCTCAAACTCATGGTAATCCGTACCATTGGTCTTGTCCAACAATCGCATGGAGAATCCGCCGGAGGAACCAAAGCCTGGGACGGCGGGGGGCTCAAAGTATTCAATGACCGCCCCTAGGTCTTTGGTTTCTTCTTCCAGCTCTTCCATGATCTCGTGTACGGAATGTTCTCGTTGCGACCATGGTTTAAGGTTGATGAGACAGGTACCGGCATTGGATCCCCGACCTTCGGTCATGATCTCATATCCGGCCAAAGAGGATACGGATTCCACTCCTTCGGTCTCTTCACAAATTTTCATAAGCTTCCGCGCCACCTCATTGGTACGCTCCAAAGTTGCCCCAGGAGGGGTTTGGATAATGGCGTATATCATCCCTTGGTCCTCATTGGGAATAAACCCTGCAGGCAATACCTGATTGGTAAGGAAAATACCTGCACAGAACGCCAATAAGGCCCCAAAAGTGACCACTCTTCGGTTTACGATCTTGGTCAAGAAGCCTACATATTTTCCGGTAAGTTTTTCAAACTTGCCATTGAACCAATCGATGAATCGGTTTACGGGTGATTTTCTTCTAGGTTGACCATGGGTGTTTTTCAACATCATGGCACAGAGTACCGGAGTCAGTGTCAAGGCCACAATGGCTGAAATGACAATGGAACCTGCCATGGTAATGGAAAACTGCCGATAGAATACCCCTACCGGTCCGGTCATGAAAGAAATTGGGATAAACACCGAGGTCATTACCAAGGTAATGGCGATAATGGCCCCTCCAATTTCACCCAACACTTCATAGGAGGCTTTGTAGGGAGTAAGGTTCTCCTCGTGCATTTTCACGTGCACCGCCTCCACCACAACAATAGCATTGTCCACCACAATACCAATGGCCAATACCAATGCAAACAGGGTGATCAGATTAATGGACAGCCCAAAAAGCTGCATCACAAAGAAGGCACCGATAAGGGAAACAGGTACCGCAATGATCGGTATCAAGGTAGATCGCCAATCCCCCAAGAAGAGGAACACCACAATGGCCACCAGGATGAAGGCATCCCGAAGTGTGTGAAGTACCTGATCAATGGATGCATCCAAGAAGTTGGATACGTCATAGCTGATCTTGTAATCAATACCCGGAGGCATTTCAGCTTCGAGTTCATCCAGTTTTTCCTTAACGGACTTGATCACATCGCTACCGTTACTTCCAAACGTTTGTTTCAATACAATGGACGCTGAAGGCTTTCCATCCAGGTTGGAATAGATATCGAAGAACTCACTTCCGAGTTCCACACTGGCTACATCGCCCAACTTGAGCAACTCTCCTTCTTCATTGGCCTTGATGATGATGTCCTCGTACTGCTCAGGCTCGCTGTAACGGTCTTGGTACACCAAAACATACTCCAAGGACTGCGCCTTTTTTCCGGAACTTCTTCCCAAACGTCCTGGACGGGCCAAAATACTTTGGTCTTCCATGGCTTCGAGAACTTCCTCTGCTGAAATGTTGTACGCCCTCATACGATCTGGCTTCAACCAAACCCGCATGGCATATTTACGGCTACCCAAAATCTGCGCACTGGCAATCCCGTTGATCCGCTGGATCTCTGGAATCATCTTGGTGTAGGCATAGTTATAGAGGAACTTCTCATCGTTGTTCTTGGAATCACTGTACAGGTTCACGTACATCAGCATACTGGGCTGTACCGGGGTGATGATGACCCCTTCACGCTGCACCAACTCGGGTAAGAGGGGCATTACTTGGTCTACCCGGGTCTTTACCCGTACCACAGCTTGGTTGGGGTCGGTGCCCGGTTCAAAGATCACACGCAAGGTACCTTCGCCCGCACTGGTGGCATCGGAAGCAATGTACCGCATTCCCTGTACCCCGTTGATGGAGGTTTCCAAAGGAATCAAGGTCGATTTTACCAACACATCGGCACTTGACCCCGGATAAGCGATAAAGATATTGACCGTGGTCGGTGCAATTTGGGGAAACTGCGATATGGGCAGTTGTTTTATGGCTAGTAGCCCCGTAAACACAATGATCACGGAGATCACTATGGCCAAAACGGGCCTATGAATAAATTTTTTGAACATCTTATTGAAAGATTTTGGGTTCTACTACTCAGTGTACAGGTCTAGCTTGGAAAGGACTTCCTCCGGCTTTTCAAAATCGTAATGGATTTTCTCTCCGCTCCGAACCATTCGTATGCCTTCCAACAAGACTTTGTCATTTTCCGAAATTCCGCTTTCCACCACAAAAAGGTGGGGCAACTCGGCACCTACCGTAATCTCACGTTGCTGCACCTTATCTTCTTTGTCTAAAACGAAAACATACTTTTTGTCAAGCACCTCAAAAGTGGCCTTTTGGGGAATGAGGATGGCATTCTGCAAGGGGACTTTCATTAAGATGCTACCGGTTTCCCCGTGACGAAGTATCCCATCTGGATTGGGAAAAGTGGCCCTAAAGGCTATGTTTCCCGTTTCGTGGTTAAATTCCCCTTCTATGGTTTCCACGATACCGGATTGATTAAATTTCTTGTTGTTGGCCATCAAAAGGTCCACCGCTTGTTTGTTATCCTTGTTGGCGCTGGTGATATAATCCAAATACTCCGCCTCAGGAACATTGAAATAGACCCACATTTTACTGTTGTCTGATAGAGTGGTCAAGAGTTCACCTTCGTCCAGAAGGCTACCCTCCCTTGCTTCAAGATGGTCCATGATCCCATCAAAAGGGGCGCGCACATTGGTAAAGCCCAAATGGGTTTCCGCCAAGGTCACCTCTGCTTTGGCTTTATCGTATTCCGCTTTGGCCATGGCCAATTCATTTTCGGACACTACATTACTATCCGACAACAATTTGGTGTTCTGATATTCTATTTTGGCCACTTCTGCTTCCGCCTTGGCCTTTTGAAGGTCTGCTTGATAAACGTTGGGCATGATGTGGAACATCTGCTGTCCTTTCTTTACGTGCTGCCCTTCATCCACATAGATATGTTGGAGGTACCCTTTTTCAAGTGCCCTCAATTCAATATGGCGAATGGAATGAATTTGACAAACGTAGTCTTTGGTGATGGATGTGTCCATACGAATGGGACTGCTGACCAGATACTTGGTTTCGTCCTTTTTTTCATGTTTTTTGGACTCGCAGCTTGCATGGAACAGCAATACAAACATGCCAATGAAGATGGAAATTCTCCTCATAATGTTTACAGGTTTAAAAAATTGGTTTAATTGATTGTAGGGAAGTCCAAATCCAGTTTACCATGGACCTACCCCATTGTGTTGAAATTATTTCAAAGGATGGAAAGCGGTCTCATATTCCACAAGACCTGCTAAAAGCTAAAAATTCTAGATTCGGAATACTTGAAACCTTATATGCCGCTTTTGGGTTGCGGTACTGAAATTAGGTTCCAAATGTCTTGGATTGGTCTCAAGTTGACCAAAGGTCTGCTCAGAGAGCGAGCCATTAAAAAAGGCAGTCAAATAACTGCCCAACCGAATATCAATGTTATAGGAAGCCCCATTTTCGTCACGTTCTTCCTGTTCCTCCACATCCGTAATCTCCACGAAAAGATTTTTCTCCACCCCATTTAGAGGGATGGCAACAGTAGAATTATCGATGTGTTGATAGTCAATGATACAGGCACTTTCCGAAGTGTCTTGCGCATCTGCATAGACATGGTTCATGAATCCTCCCAAGAAAAGGATACATAAGGGAAGCCAAAATTGCGCTAGTGCCTTTTTCATTTGGGGAACAAAACTATGTCACACAAACAACACGTACAAATAGTCATTGTTAATATTGGTTAAAATCGATAAACCGTTTACTTTCTTTGTCAAAAATTTTGTAAGAATCCCATGAAATTCAATTTTTCATAAAACCTCATCTAAATATTTCTGCATTTATAGCCTGCCAAAAATCGTTCTTAAACCCGTTTAAGTTTTTTGGGAATGGAGCTGGATACCTTAGCATAAAATTTAAAAAATGGTACAAATGCAGCAAAGAATTCAAATTGACGAAGTGCAACCTTTGGCGTTCGAGGCAATGTTTGGTCTTGAAATGTATATGAAACAAGGAGAATTGAGCAAGACCCACTATGAACTTATCAAAATAAGGGCTTCACAAGTGAACGGCTGTGCTTTTTGCATCAATATGCATACCCAAGAGGCCTTAAAAATGGGGGAAGACCCCAAAAGATTGTTTCTTTTGGATGCCTGGTGGGATACGGACTTATTCACCGAGGAGGAAAAAATCGTCATTAAAATCACCGAAGAAGTCACCATGATCCATAAAGATGGACTTACCCAAGAAACCTATGAAAAAGCCACTGAATGCTTTGATGGGAAATACCTTTCCCAAATTATCATGGCCGTTGTAACAATCAATGCTTGGAACCGCATTGCAATAAGTACACACAAGCCTTTGGGGAATTAACCTAGGTTCAAATTTTTGAAAAGGCTCCTATAGGAGCCTTTTATGTTATAAATTCCTAGGGTTAAAGCTTATATTCGTCATGTTCATTCCATTTTCCACTGCATGAAAAACTTTCTGTTACTTTTATTCCTTGTATCGACCAATGCCACACTTAATTCTTGTATCGATTCCAAGACCAAGAAAGCCGGCACAATCCCAAAGGTTGAGGATTTCAATATGGTCAATGTTAAAAATGAGTTCCAGATTTTAATCCCCAAGGATTTGGGTAAAACTACTGGACTCAACGCCGATGCTTCACTACAGTACCAGAATATCTATCAAGAAGCCTATATCATTGTTATTGATGAGCAAATAGGGGCATACATTGACACTTTCAAGGAGCTTGACCTGTACAATAGCGATAAATCTTTTATTGAAAACTATAGGGAGACCCAATTACAGCTTTTAGCGGAAAGAATTCGTATCCTGAAGCAAACCGAAGCCACATTTACAACAATCAACAACCTTGAAGCCTCACAGCTGTCAATCGATGCCAAAGTGGACGGTATTGAGGAGACTCTTTCTTACTTTTTAACCTTTGTGGAGGGAAAACAGAAAGTGTACCTGGTCATGTGTTGGACCACATCCTCCAAGAAAGAAGAACACAGAGCCACTTTTGAAACAATCTCCAATTCTTTTAAACTATTGGAGTGACATGGATATCAAATCTTTCCTCTGATGAACAAATAAAAATGGGGCGCCAAGCTACCCCCAAACCTTGGGTTGATTTCTATGATATAGGGGATGCCATTTTTAACCTTGTAATTGACACAGCACAGACCTTCAAACCCAGTAGCATTAAGAATTTCCTCAAAAATCTTCAAATAGTGGTTTCTGTCTACATTTCTAATATGTGGGTCTTTTCCCTTGATCCCGGTTCGGTCATCAAAAATGTATTTAAAGGTCAAGGCCTTCTCAATCTTTCCATTTTTTATTACAATGTGCGCGGCATGCTCATATCTTCCCGTGATAATCTCCTGAACAAAGAACTCATTGGAGTTTATTTTATCCAAATGTTTCTTTTCCAATGTTTCATCAGTGATTAGAAAGGTATTGGCACCCCATTTATCCTTTTTCTTTTTTAGGATATATGGATAACCTTCTATCTCACCAACATCGGGGATATATTTTCCAAAACCAGTGCCTATCAATTTCTCATTGAACAGATGTTTATTATCAAACAACTTTACAGCTTCAATACTTGGAGATGGCAGTATTGATGGCGTGGCACGCATCTTTTCGGTGATGGTCTCGCTTGTCAAATCAGCAATGGTCAAGGGAACTACCAAATCATAACCACTAAAGTCTTCGGTTTCCAAATCCTTAAAAAAAGCTTGGATTTTGGTGCCCTTCAATCCCTTGATGATCTCTTCCTTCCAATCACATACTTCTGAAAAAAGGATTTTCTTCTCTTTTGACCTATCAAAGAATTTTAAAGTATTAATATACGATGTAAGGGCCAGGTTGTTTAGCCGATGACCAACTCTGTCTAGTAAATGCATATAATTGTACTATAGATAAAATAGATCAAGGTGATAAATTGCCACTCGCAAAACTCCATTGACCACCCTTGAACTCCATTTAATAACGCTATTTACCAAATAAATTGCACAATAAGGTATTGAATCCCATTAAACCTATAGAATTCTCGTCAAAACTTAAGAAAATATCCAAATTATTTGCTCAAATACATTTTCCTGCGTGAGTATAGATTATAGAACTCATCATCTTTTAGACTGTCTATAAACAAAATACTCTCCCCTGTACTCTTCATTTCCGGCCCCAAATTTTTGTTCACATTAGGAAACTTGTTAAAAGAGAAAACCGGTTGTTTTATCGCGTATCCTTCCAATTTTGGATCAAACGTAAAGTCTTTGACCTTCTTTTCCCTTAGCATCACCTTGGTAGCGTAATTCACATAAGGTTCCCCATACGCTTTTGCTATGAAAGGAACAGTTCTGGATGCTCTTGGGTTTGCCTCAATGATGTACACAATGTCATCTTTAATCGCAAACTGGATATTGATCAACCCTACAGTGTTCAGTGCCAGAGCAATCTTCTTGGTGTGGTCCTTGATCTGTTGCATCACAAACTCGCCTAAGTTAAACGGTGGTAAGGTAGCGTTGGAATCACCAGAGTGTATACCACAAGGCTCTATATGCTCCATGATACCGATGATATACACATCTTCCCCATCGCAAATGGCATCTGCCTCTGCTTCTATGGCCCCATCCAAATAATGGTCTAAGAGCAGCTTATTGTTGGGTATGCTTCGCAGCAAATCCACCACATGGGCCTCCAGTTCTTCTTTATTGATCACAATCTTCATCCCTTGTCCACCCAAAACATAGGATGGTCTCACCAACAATGGAAAATTCAGCTCGTCGGCAAGGGCCAAGGCCTCATCCGCTGTTTCAGCCACTCCAAATCTTGGGTAAGGAATACCGTTGTCCTTCAACAAAGTGGAGAAACTTCCCCTGTCCTCTGCCAAATCCAAGGATTCAAAGCTTGTTCCTATAATGTTGATTCCGTATTTATCCAGTTTCTCGGCCAACTTCAAGGCGGTCTGGCCTCCCAACTGTACAATGACCCCTTCGGGTTTTTCATGTAGGATGATGTCGTAGATATGTTCCCAAAAAACAGGTTCAAAATACAGCTTGTCCGCCGTATCAAAATCCGTGGAAACCGTTTCAGGGTTACAGTTGATCATGATGGTCTCATAACCGCATTCGGCCGCGGCCAGAACGCCATGTACACAACAGTAATCAAACTCTATTCCCTGTCCAATCCTGTTGGGGCCGGAACCCAGTACCACGATTTTCTTTTTATCGGTCACCTCACTGTCGTTGGCAACATATCGTACGCCATCCGCAGTTTCGATCTCTTCTTCAAAAGTGGAGTAATAATATGGCGTAACGGCCTTGAACTCAGCGGCACAGGTATCCACCAATTTGTACACCCGGTTTATGCTCATATCCATACGCTTGCTGTGTACCTCGCTCTCCCAACAATCCAACATGTGGGCAATCTGTCTGTCGGCAAAACCTTTCTGTTTCGCTTCCAACAACAATGCTTTTGGTAAGCTTTCAATGGTATATTTTGATATCTCCATTTCCAGATAATGTAGCTCTTCATATTGTTTCAAGAACCACATATCTATTTTGGTGATATCATGGATACGTTTCAGCGGAATCCCAAGCTGGATGGCATCGTAAATCACGAAAACCCTGTCCCAACTGGGTACCCTCAATTTTTCCATGATGGTCTCGTAATCCTTGTATCCCTTGCCATCGGCACCCAATCCGTTTCTTTTGATCTCCAAAGATTGCGTAGCCTTGTGCAAGGCTTCCTGAAAGGAACGTCCAATACCCATGACCTCTCCCACGGATTTCATCTGAAGCCCCAGGGTTCTGTCGGAACCTTCGAACTTATCAAAGTTCCATCTTGGGATTTTTACGATCACATAATCCAAGGTTGGCTCAAACAAGGCCGATGTGGACTTGGTAATCTGGTTGTCCAGCTCGTCCAAAGTATACCCAATGGCCAATTTAGCGGCAATTTTCGCAATAGGATATCCTGTGGCCTTTGAAGCCAATGCTGATGATCGCGAAACCCTTGGATTGATCTCTATCGCAATGATATCTTCCTTTTCATCTGGGCTTACGGCAAACTGCACGTTACATCCCCCAGCAAAATCCCCAATACTGCGCATCATGTGGATGGCCATATCCCGCATACGTTGGAACGTCCTGTCAGATAAAGTCATGGCTGGAGCAACGGTAATGGAATCCCCTGTATGAATACCCATGGGGTCCATATTTTCAATGGTACAGATGATTACCACGTTGTCGTTCTTGTCGCGAAGCAGCTCCAATTCATATTCTTTCCAACCCATCAAAGCTTTGTCTATCATCACCTCATGGATGGGCGATACTTCCAGACCGTGGCTCAACATATCGTCAAAATCTTCTGGGTCATATACGATACCTGCCCCTGCCCCGCCGAGGGTAAAGGAGGCCCGTATTACCAAAGGAAAGCCAAACTCCTGTGCAATTTCCTTTCCTTTTAGGAAAGAGGTGGCAGATGCCTGCGGGGGCATGCCTATCCCTATTTTCAACATCAACTCCCTAAACTTCTCACGGTCTTCGGTAATGTTGATGGCGTCGATGTCCACACCTATGATCTCCACACCAAAGTCTTCCCAAATGCCTTTTTCATCGGCCTCAATACAAAGGTTCAAGGCCGTTTGCCCTCCCATGGTAGGCAAAACAGCATCTATATTGGGGTGGTTCTTTAAAATCTCGACAATTGATTTTGTGGTAAGGGGTTTCAGGTATACATGGTCCGCCATGGATGGATCTGTCATGATCGTAGCTGGATTACTATTGATCAAAATAGTTTCTATCCCATCTTCGCGAAGCGACCTAAGGGCTTGGGAACCAGAATAATCAAACTCACATGCCTGGCCAATGATGATGGGGCCAGAACCGATAATCAAAATGGATTTTAAATCTTTTCTCTTTGGCATTCTAAAAAGTGTTACTCGTTTTTGGTTTCAAGTCAAAAAAAAGGTGTTACCTAGAAAAGTAACACCTTTAATTTAAATCTAAAATACTATCATTATTTTTTATGTCTTGGCTCAGAGGAAACAGTTAACTTCTTTCTTCCCTTGGCTCTTCTTCTCGCAAGAACTTTTCTACCATTGGCAGTCGCCATGCGCTCCCTAAAACCATGCTTGTTTCTTCTCTTCCTTTTTGACGGCTGATACGTTCTTTTCATTTCGGAACTCTTTTAATGGATTGTGTTGTGGAAAGATTGTCTTCCCGAAAAATTCTGGGCGCAAATATACGAAGACTTTTTACTTTGACAAGTCCTGAACAAAAATATTTAATTTAGTTTTTACTACTTTTGCCACCTCTTTTAATCCAAAGAAAATCAACTGGAATATGTTCAACAAAAATCTTAAGCTCGTTATAGCCGGTCTCATTATAGCCTATGCCGTATACCAATTTGTGGAAGGAAACATTGGCAATGGCATTTCATTGGTCCTGCTCTCCTCGGTATTCATCTTTCTGTACTTTAGGAACGAGTTTATCCTTTTGGCCTTCTTGCGTATGCGCAAACAGGATTTGGAAGGCACCCAAAAGTGGTTGGACAAGATCAAGAACCCCGAAGCGGCCTTAATCAAAAAGCAGCAGGGATACTTTAATTACCTACACGGCATCATCTTTTCGCAAAAGAACCTTACCCAGGCCGAAAAATACTTTAAAAAGGCCCTAAAATTGGGGTTGACCATGGATTATGATGTGGCCATGGCCAAATTGAGCCTGGCGGGCATTGCCATGCAAAAGCGCAGAAAGCGTGAGGCCACCCAATTGTTGCAGGAAGCCAAGAAATTGGACAAGAACAATATGCTCACCGAGCAGATCAAGATGATGCAACAGCAGATGAAGAAGATTTAAAAGTTCCCTTCACTTCAGCTTATTCATCGTGTTCCATTATTCTATTGGGTTGATTATCAACGTTATTTTAGAATAATTGCAGCTGTTTTTTGGCCGAAGTTTTGCCAAAAAAAGCTACCTTCACCTACCTTGTGCCAAAGAACCATCAAAAAAGCTGTTTTGCATTATAGCTGCGAGGTCTTTTACTACCCAAATTTCCAAGTAACCTGCGAACTAAATCCAACAAAATGATTTATTATTGGTTACACATGTTATACATCTACATTGGATCAAGAATGTTTTGGAAGAAAATCAAACCCTCTGCAGATTTAACAAAAACCCGAAGAGTGAATATCCTAGATTGTGAATCTTTAAAATACATGGCCAATTCTAAGTATTTTTATTACATGGCCCTTATAAGGTACGAAGTGGTTTTTCGTTCGGACTTGTATGACAACACAGTGAGGAAAGGAATGTTTGGCGTTTTGGCTTCCCAAAAGATCATTTATAAAAAACCGCTTAAAATGTTAAAAACATTTGACATTACATTAAAATTGGAAGGTTCGGACGACAAATGGGTCTATCATCGACAAATATTCACCCAAAATGGCCAAATCTGTGCAGTAGGGTTTACAAAAGCGGGATTTTGGAAAAATAAAAACGTTCAGGATATGGAGGACATATTACGCCAGAGTGATCCTGAACATGAACCAAAAACTCCTTCAACCGAAATTCTAAGCATGTTTGAAAATGACTATGAAACCTTGAAAAATTCTAAAGCCTAATTGATTTTCCAATTATTCCAATGCAATACAATACCAGCCCAGTAAACTCTTTATTTAACCTCCCACCCATTTTTCATTTTTTAAAGCAATACGTCAATCTATAAGGTGAACTGGTATATTTCGACTGGAATTTTAATCGGAAAAATACTAACTTCACTACCAGTCGTTATAATTCATTAAAACGAATCATATCAATAGCGTTGGCAAACATTTGGAAAGACCTTATGAAAAAAAGAAAAATTATTTCATTATTACTTTTACTGGTTGGTGTTGTTTTAAGTGTTGCCTTTATTTTAAGGATTGAATTTCCTCAAGGATTTGAGGCCTACTTTAAAAGGGAATATTATAACCAATTTGGTCCCTTGGCTATAAGTGTTGAACTTTTAATAGCGGGTTACTACTTTTTTATAGAGCATAAAAAAACGAATTTCGCTTTAGCTATTTTTGGATTTACTGCTTTGCTAGATCCTTTCTTTAATCAAATAGGTCTTTTCGACAGCATCGTACCTTTATATGGAACAGTAACTTTATCGATTTGCGGGCTGTCATGCCTATGGATAGCATTTGCCAACCCATTTGAATTAAAACGTTTATCTCGTTTGGTAGCCGTATTAAGTCTTGCCTTTGGTATTTTTATCGAGCTGTTCTTCAACTATTTCTGATAAAAAAATTTACCAACAATGTTTCTTGTTTGGTAGGTGCATTTCGCTAACTTGAAATTCAGAAGCCATCAACGGTTTGATTCACCACCACTGGAAATCTAACTGTTTATAACGCAACAAAACCATAGCCGAGACTGATAAGCAATCCCCAGAAAATCAAGTATTTCTATTTACCTCCCCACACTCCCCACGCGGTAATAGCCCTTATTGGGGATTTCAATGGTATATTTTTTACGTGAAGCGTTGTTCAAATGGGGTTCGCGCAACCAAGGGTTATGTCTTTTTAATATCTTATAATTAATTTCGTAAAGTTCGGCAAAATCAGCCCAGCTGGCCACGGCGGTATCTACCTCAACGGTAAAGGTGGGCACTTTTTCGTACATGTCCTCCTCATCCAATTGGAAACCATACTTATCGCGGTTGGAGATAATCTCCTTGATCGCCAAAATACGGAACACGTATCGACCTGTCTCCTGTCCCAAAAGCAGGTCGTAGTAATCATCTACCTGTTGGATGCCCATATATTTTTGGATGCCCCCCGGTCCGGCATTATACGCTGCTGCAGTCAATGTCCATGTTCCGAAGCGTTCCTTCCATTTTTTAAGGTAATCACAAGCAACTTGCGTAGCTTTTTGCACATGGTACCGCTCATCCACATTATCGTTCACCTCCAAACCATATTCCCTACCGGTAGCCTTCATAATCTGCCAAAAACCAGTGGCCCCAGCTGGGGAAACCACATTTTCCAGACCACTTTCGGCCACGGCCAAGTATTTAAAATCGTCTGGGATGCCATTTTTTTTAAGAATGGGCTCAATGATCGGGAAGTATTTATTGGCCCGTTTCATGAGCAAAAGGGCATTGGACTGCCAGTAGGTATTCACCAAAAACTCACGGTCCACACGCTCCATGATCTCTGGATCTTCCTGCGGAACGGCTTCGCCTGCGAAATTTAAATCCTTTGGAATCTCTATGGCGCTGATCTGATAGGTGTCGGCCACATTCTTGTCCAAATCCTTAGCCTCATTTGAAGGTGTTTCCTTCTTTTCAATCGTGTCCACTGAATCGGTCTGAACCGCAAATATGAGCGTGCTCACCACTGCCACCAAACCAATAATCGCCAATATATTTTTTATCTGTTTCATACCAAGATGCTATAATTTTACAGTAAAGATACTATAAGAACGGCCTTATTCTAAAATAATTGAGGGGAGATTTTCATTGAACCACTTGGCCCGGTGTATGATCATGGTATGGGTTCCGTTCTTTACCGTAATGCAATTTTTGATGTTGGCCATGGGGAAAACCGCATCCTTCTCGCCATGGATGTGCACCAAATTTTTGGGTGGTTGGGTCTGGCTCCAGTTTACGATATGGTCTATGGACCAATCTATATATTGTTTGTCCCTCACCGAAAGGTATTTTTTGTAGAGATCCAAACGCTTAGTGGCCGTTTCCCCAAAGGCGTACTTGGCCAAAAGCTCCACATTGTTCACCAATCCCGTAGGCAATAGTTTATGCACCTTGGTATACTTGGCAAAGATCATCCGCTTGGGCAGTTCATCCTTGGTCTTTACCGTGGATACCGCAATGACCTTATGGGTTTTGATATGTCTTGCCATTTCTTGTACCAGCATCCCTCCAAAGGAAACCCCTAAGAGCACTGGGTGCTCATGAAGAATATTATCACACATCTTTTTTGCATAGGATTCAAAGGACATATTCCTGTCCGGAACGAACCACTCCAAGGTGTGTGTTTCAAAAATGTCAGGTGAAAGTGATAGACCATCAAAGATGGATGGGTTGGCCGCCATTCCCGGCATGAGGTATATATGGATTTTGTTGTCGGGCATTTCGCACCAAATATCGACAAGGGTTAGGAAATTAACAATTTTTTGAGTAATTTTGTACCCCTTTTGCAATTAACCCCTCAAGACAAGACGCATTTTTTAAAGGGAATAACAAATTACCACTTTGGTAATCGTGCCGAGTCAATTTTAAAAACAATACTATATGACTGAAATTGAAATCAATGACAATAGCTTCTTGCGCCAGTTTGAGACCAAAGTCGATGGCCTTTTAGCTAAAATTGAGTACTCTTCACAGGAGCGTAAAGTATTTTTGACCAAGTTGGTAATTCCTGAAGGGATTACCCAAGAAGGTTTTAAGGAAGCTTTTATCAAAGCTGTGTTGCACCACATTCAGGAAAAGAATTTGAGAGTGGTACCCACAAGCCCTCATATTGCAGGCTTTTTACGGAAAAACAGGCAGTATAAGGAGATGCTCCCCGTTGGGATTCGCATCTGACCAAACCAGTATGAAAACATTAAAAACCTCTCATTTGAGAGGTTTTTTTATGCTGATACCGCATTGGAGACAAACTCAAATCGCACCAGACCATCCTCGTCTATCTGGGTTAACTCCACTTGGTGCAAGGTATTCACCAATTCAGGATTCCAAGGCGTCTTAACTTTTACATAGTTTTCGGTAAACCCGTGGATGTATCCAGACTTATTCTCTCCTTCAAACAAAACGGTGCGTACCGTGCCTAATTGGCTTTCGTAGAATGCCCTTCTTTTTTTGACCGATAGCCCCCGAAGCATTTTGCTCCGCTTGCTCCTTACTTTTTGAGGCACCACATGGTTCATTTCCGCCGCCAGGGTATTGTCTCTTTCTGAATAAGTGAACACATGCAAATAGGAAATGTCCAATTCGTTCAGGAAATGGTAGGTTTCCAGAAAATGTTCATCCGTCTCCCCCGGAAAACCAACGATCACATCCACCCCAATACAGGCATGGGGCATGGTCTCCTTAATTCGTTTTACACGGTCCACGTAGAGGTTGGACAGGTATCTACGGCGCATCAACTTTAAAATTTCATCACTTCCACTTTGTAGGGGAATATGAAAATGGGGTACGAACACATCACTTTGGGATACAAAATCAATAGTCTCGTTCTTCAACAAATTGGGTTCAATGGAAGATATGCGCAAACGATGAATGCCATCAATGGTATCCAAGGCCTTCACCAAATCCAAAAAGGTATGTTCGTGCTTTTTGTTTCCGAATTCTCCCTTGCCATAATCCCCAATATTCACCCCGGTCAGAACAATTTCCTTAATGTCTTTTGAAGCAATCTCGCGGGCATTGTGCAATACATTTTCCAAAGTATCACTGCGTGATATGCCCCTTGCCAACGGAATGGTGCAATAGGTACATTTATAATCGCAACCATCTTGTACCTTTAAAAAGGCACGGGTACGGTCTCCAATGGCATAACTGCCCACATAAAAATCGGCATCTTCTATCTCGCAGGAGTGCACCTCTCCCCTATCATTCTTGGAAAGATCGTTCAAGTAATCGGTGATCTTGAACTTTTCAGTGGCCCCCAATACCAAATCCACGCCATCTACAGCGGCCAGTTCTTCAGGTTTTAGCTGGGCATAACATCCCACAGCGGCCACAAAGGCATCGGGATTGCTTTTCTGGGCCTGCTTTACAATGGTCTTGAACCGCTTATCGGCATTCTCGGTCACCGAGCAGGTATTGATCACATAGATATCCGCTTTCTCGGAAAAATCAACACGCTCAAAATCCTCTTTTTCAAAACTTCGGGCAATTGTGGAAGTTTCAGAAAAGTTGAGCTTGCAGCCCAAGGTATAAAAAGCGACTTTTTTGTTCATTACCAAGCCTTTAATTGAGGGGTGCAAAGATAGTGATTTGTTTTTTCGCTACCTTTAAACACATCATCAAAGAATCCCATACAATTAATCGGTAACCCATTGAACATTTTCCTGAAATACTTCATCGCATGGTTTCCCATGTTGATTTTAGCCATTCTGAACGGGACCCTCAGGGAATTCGTATTTAAAAAGCATTTTGGCGAACTGGTCGCCCATCAATTATCCACAGTGACCCTTCTAATCCTCTTTGCAGGATGTATAGGTCTTATGGTCAAAATGTTTCCGCCCGAGTCTTCATCTCAAGCGATTTGGCTTGGCCTTTTCTGGATGGTGCTTACTTTGATTTTCGAATTCGGTTTTGGTAGATTACGGGGAAATTCCTGGGAAAAGCTGTTGCAAGATTATTACATCTGGAAGGGCCGTATTTGGGTCTTGGTTCCCATCGCCTTGGCCATAGGACCTTATCTTTTCTATCGTCTTTTTAAAAACTGACATGATTGAACCCCTTTGTTTTAAATTCTTTATAGTCATATCATTCCATAAAAATCCATACCTTAAACCCAATACTAAAAATCAACTCGTATGAAATTCCGTTTGCTGTTCTTGGGCCTTATTGTCCTGGCCACCTATTCCTGCAAAAAAGAAACCTCTCCCGCTTCCCTGATTAATTTTCAGGGTGATGAAACCTACACCGTGATTGTAGGCGAAAACAAGGTAGGGCATCTCAAAACACACATTTCGGGAGATACCATTCATATTGATTATGACTACAAGAACAATGGACGCGGACCTACCATGAAAGAAACCATCATACTTAACGATGATGGCTTCCCTGTTCACTGGAATATTACGGGAAACACCACTTTTGGAAATGCCGTTGATGAGGAGTACAATTTGGACGGCCAAAATGCCTCATGGACCGATGCCACGGGTTCGGGCAGTGCCACAACCGATAATCCAAAACTTTATGTGAACCAATTTGGAAGTCCATATGGAGATGCTTTGACAGCCCGAGTGCTGCTCCAGTCCCCAGAAAATACTTTGGAAGTGCTCCCGGCAGGTCAACTGACTTTGCAGGAGATGGAAACTTTGAGTGTTCCCAACCCCTCAGGTGAAGGCGAATTGGCCTTGACCTCCTATGCCCTATCTGGTGCAGGGTTGGATCCTTCCTATTTCATCTTGGATGATGCGCAACGTTTCTTTGCTTACATCACCCCTCGATACATTGCCATTCGTGAAGGATATGAGGCCGTGGAAAAGGATATGCGGGAACTTTCCGAAAACTATTCTGCGGAACGCTATGAAAACATACAAAAAGAATTTGCCCACAAGTACAATGGAAAAGTACGCATACGCAATGTTCGTATTTTTGACCCAGAAGCCTTGGCCCTGACCGAACCGGTTTCTGTGGTGGTTGACGGCGAACAGATTTCCGCCATTGAGGCCCCTGATGCCCAAGGCAATGAGGGTGATGTTGAAATTGAGGGCAACGGAGGCACCTTGGTGTCCGGCCTTTTTGAAATGCACGCCCATACAGGTGACGACGATGCCTTATTGAATATCTTGGCCGGGGTCACTTCGTTCAGGGACATGGGGAACGATACCGAAGTCCTGAGCAACCTTATTGAAAAAATAGAATCCGGAGTGCTGGCCGGGCCACGTGTTACCCGATTGGGCTTTATTGAAGGAAAAAGTCCGTACAACAGCAACAATGGTGTTTTGGTGGAAAGCAAGGAAGAAGCCTTAGCCGCTGTGGACACCTATCACGACTTAGGTTTCTATGGCATAAAACTGTACAATAGCATGAATGGGGATTGGGCTCCAGACATTGTGAAAAAGGCTCATGATAAAGGTATGTTCGTGACGGGACACGTACCTGCCTTTTCCAATGCCAATGCCATGCTCAGGGCAGGTTTTGATGAAATGACCCACATTAACCAAACCATGTTGGGCTGGGTATTGGAACCGGATGAAGACACCCGTACCTTATTACGCCTAACGGCCATGAAACGCTTCCCCGAATTGGATTTGAACAGTCCCGAGGTACAGGAAACCTTGGACCTTTTTGTGGCCAATAATACAGCTATAGACCCTACCTTGGCCATCCATGAATTGTTGATGCTATCCCGAAACGGTGAAATTTCTCCTGGCACCAAAGATTTTATAGACCATTTACCCCCTAACGAGCAACGTGGCTTTAAAGTGGCCATGGCCCAGATAGCAGATGAAGAAGAGGACAAAGCCTACCGGGAGGCCTATCAAAAAATTGTGGAGACCATCACCCTAATGAAGGAGAAGGGCATTTTTATAGTCCCTGGGACCGATTTGGGTGGAGCATTCTTTCTACACCGCGAACTAGAGCTCTACCAACAATTGGGTTATACTCCCGCAGAATTACTGAAATTGGCCACCTACGACATGGCCCAATACCTCGGAAAGGACAATCTGGGCAGTATTGCCCCTGGAAAACTGGCCGATTTCTTTTTGGTGCCCGGCAATCCGGTTGAAAATATCAAGGACATCAAAACCATTTCATTGGTATCCAAAGGAGGTACGTTTTACTATCCTGCAGAGGTATACCCCGCATTTGGGATACGGCCTTTTACGGAAAAACCGGAAGTCAAATAATTACACTTTCAAAACAAAATATGTTACATCCATTGTTTGACCAACCAACAATAGTTTATGAAACGTAGGCCATTTTTCAAAAAAACCGCTGCCACCCTGATGGGGATGGGACTTACCTCGGAGGCTTTTTCAAATACTTCGGAGAAGAAAACCGCCAAACCCCTAAAGGTGTGTACCACCGTGGAACAGGAAAAAGTCTTTTTCTATGCCGAGGTCATCCATGAATCCATTAAGGTGGTCCATATTGCCGACACCCATTTATTCAGGGATGATGACAGGGGAATCCCCTATCAAGAGTATAGTGGGCGCATGGCCAAAGCCTACAACCGGACCACACATTTTAAAACACTTGCACAGACCAACCCGGAAGAAGCCTTTGAAGAAACTCTGGCTTTCGCCAAAAAAGTCAATGCCGATGTGATTACCTTGGTCGGGGATATTTTCAGCTTCCCCTCCGAAGCCGCCATTGAGTGGGTATTGTCAAAATTGAAGGAAACCGGCATTCCCTACATCTACGTTGCCGGGAACCATGATTGGCACTACGAGGGCATGGAAGGCTCTTTGGAAGATTTGCGGGATACCTGGATACAGAAACGATTATTGCCCCTATACCAAGGAAACCATCCATTAATGGCCGCTTATGACATCAAAGGCGTGCGATTTTTGGCTATCGATAATTCCACCTATCAAATCAATAAGGAACAACTGGCTTTTTTTAAGGAGCACGTAACCAGTGGAGTCCCTCTGGTCTTATTGGTACATATTCCACTATATGCACCTGGAAAGAGTATTTCCTTTGGCTGTGGCAATCCAAATTGGGGAGCGGCCACTGACCGGAATTTTAAATTGGAACGGCGTCCCAAATGGCCGGAAGAAGGGCATGCCGCCACCACGCTCAACTTTCACAAGGAGGTTTTCAATGCCCCTAACCTATTGGGCATATTTACGGGTCACATCCATCAAAATTCCTTGGAAACCATTAAAGGAAAACCTCAAATAGTAAGTGATGACAATGCCAGTGGAGGCTATTTGGATATCAGCTTTTTGCCCTTTGCGGAACAGGACAGACAACTGATTTCGTAACTGTGGCCCCATAAATACTTTAATCCATTGACTCCAAGGTATTTTTCCATTACATTTATGATTTTGCCAACACCTATGTTTGAAAAAGGACCAATCCGATTTCATTACAAGAGATTATAACCATTCCAACCACCATGAAAACCAAATTCAACCTCTTAATCCTACTGCTCGCCGTATGGGTAACTTCCTGTACCAAGGAAAAGAGCACCCAAATGCCCAACGTGATTGTTATCATGGCGGATGACATGGGATACGAATGCATTGGGGCCTATGGTTCCACCTCCTATCAAACCCCAAATATCGACCAACTGGCCTCACAGGGAATCCGTTTTGCCAATTGTGTTTCCCAACCTCTATGCACCCCTTCAAGGGTGAAGATCATGACAGGCAAATACAACTACCGCAATTACGATCATTTTGGACATTTAAACCTTTCAGAATACACCTTTGGGAACTTGATGCAAGATGCAGGATACGAAACCTGTATTGCTGGAAAATGGCAATTGAACGGCTTGTCCTACAAAGACATTATAGCTGACTGGAATGACAACACCAGGCCCAACAAATTTGGATTTGACGAATACTGTC
The DNA here is from genome assembly GCF_004916895.1 of Flagellimonas alvinocaridis. Taxonomy (GTDB): domain Bacteria; phylum Bacteroidota; class Bacteroidia; order Flavobacteriales; family Flavobacteriaceae; genus Flagellimonas; species Flagellimonas alvinocaridis. The sequence continues at coordinate 263,168 of NZ_SNTZ01000003.1, read as the reverse complement.
TTTGGCAGTTGACCAAGCAAAGAAGTGATGGTGGTCGCTATGCCAACCCCTTGATCGAACAAAATGGCCAAATCTTGGACCGTAATTCGGATGATTACGGCCCGGATATTTTTGCCAACTATATCTTGGATTTTATCGAACGGAAAAAAGACCAATCCTTCTTTGTGTACTATCCCATGGTCCTAGTCCATGACCCATTCGTGCCCACACCCGATTCACAGCAATGGGGCGATTCTGAAAACCGATATAAGAACGACACCACCTACTTTAAGGATATGGTTGCCTACACCGACAAGATTGTGGGCAAGATTGTTCGCAAACTTGAAGAATTACAACTGGATGAAAATACGCTGATCATTTTCACAGGTGATAATGGTACGCATCCCTCCATTACATCACAACTGGCGGAAGGCGCAGTTCAAGGGGCCAAGGGAAATACCATAGACGCTGGCACCCATGTGCCCCTTATTGCCTATTGGCCTGCTCAAATCAAAGAGGGTAAGGTTTTTAATGACCTGATTGAATTCAGTGACTTTTTCCCAACATTTGGAGATATGGTCAAGGCTGATGTGAGTTCCGATGGGAAAAGCTTTTATCCTTTGTTGACCAATGGAACGTATACCCCAAGGGAAACTGCATTTGTCCATTATGATCCCCAGTGGGGCAAAAATGTAAACCAGTATAGAAATCAATTTGTACGTTCGTTGGATTATAAATTGTATCCTGACAGTACTTTTTATCACCTGAGCAACGACCTATTGGAAAAGAATCCCTTGTCTTCAGATTCACTTACCACCGAACAAGCGGTTATTAAAACTACCCTCGAAAACGAATTGAAAAGACATCCAGCCTGGAAATAAAACCATAAATGGTTTATGTTCTTGAATTTTGATGGTGCCGTCTTAGTACTTTCGCCACTTCTGGGTCAGTTCAAAGACTTTGTTGAGGATATTTTCCTCAACTTCATCAAACTCCACTCCCCTGCGGTCCATCATCACCTTGGCCGCCTCAAAGGCTTTCTTGGGATGATACTCCTTAAACCCTGATGCCCCACCCCAACTAAAACTCGGGATAAAATTTCGAGGGAAACCCGGAGTGTAGATGTTACTATTAACCCCAATCACTGTTCCCGTGTTAAACATGGTATTAATGGCTGTTTTACTATGGTCACCCATCATAAGGCCACAAAACTGTAGTCCTGTACGATCAAAAGACTCGGTGGCATAGTTCCAAAGGCGAACTTTGGCGTAGTTATTTTTGAGGTTAGAATTGTTGCTGTCCGCCCCAATATTGCACCATTCACCCAAAACAGAGTTACCCAAATAGCCTTCGTGCCCTTTACTGGTATAGCCAAAAATAACCGAGTTATTGATTTCTCCGCATACCTTCCCATAAGGTCCTACGGTAGTTGGACCGTAAATTTTTCCGCCCATTTTCACGATAGCATGGTCACACAGGGCAAATCCTCCACGAATAAGGCTACCTTCCCAGATTTCAGCATTCTTACCAATGTAAATAGGACCATTGGTAGCATTTAAAATACTGTGCTCCACTATTGCACCCTCTTCCAAAAAGATTTTCTCAGGGCGAATCAATTTATTTGTATCCGAAATAGGGGCACTTTTCCTACCTTGGGTCAATAGTTTAAAATCAGCTTCCAGAGCTTCCCCGTTCCTACTGAAAATGTCCCAAGTATTTTTTAGGGCAAACACGTCTCCTTTGCATGCAACCTTTTCATAGTCATCCATATTAAAAGGTTTTTCCGGTTCATTAGCCCCATAGGCTATCACCTCATCATTGCATACCAAGGCTTGCCCCATATTCAACTGCTTTATCTGCTCCACAATTGAGGCATCGGGAAGAATATTTCCAATAATCACTATATTTTTATCCGCTGTGATCAAGGGAAACTTTATGGAGAGATATTCCTCGGTAAGGAAACTGACTTGGGTCTGCAGCCATTTTTCCCACTTTTCCTTTACGGTCAAAATCCCAATACGAATCTCGGCCACAGGTCTGGTAAACGTAAAGGGAAGCATAGCTTTTCGGTAATCGCCGTCGGAAAGGATATAGTTCATAGTGTTTGCTTAGATTGCCCTAAAATTAAAAAACGCCCCTGATAAAGCATCAGGAGCGTTCATATATTTCGTTGAAAGTAAGGACCTACTCGGCCTTCTTCTCTTCTTTCTTGAATTTTTTGTACTTATTCTTGAACTTATCAATCCTACCAGCGGTATCCACCAACTTGGTCTTACCAGTGTAGTAAGGGTGCGAAGTTCTTGAGATTTCCAATTTTACCAAAGGATACTCAACACCATCTATGGTAATGGTCTCTTTAGCCTCTGCAGTGGATTTAGTGATAAACACATCCTCATTGGACATGTCCTTGAAAGCCACTAATCTATAATTCTCTGGGTGTATGCCTTTTCTCATCGTCTTAAATACTTAATCTCCGAATTTTCGAGGTGCAAATTTAATGATTTCTTTGACACCTCCAACTTAAAAAAGGAAAAAAGAAAAAAACTACCTTTAGTTGTAACAAAACTATGCTTTTGTTCACTAACAAATGAATCAACGCTAAAAACTTTTATAAATGGAAGAACAACAACCAAAGACCGGTAAATTCGCTCTCAATTATGGCCTTTTGTTAGGTCTGGTGTCTATAGTATTCGGGGTGATGCTTTACACACAAAAGATGCATTACGAAATGAGTGCCCCTGTAATGGCAGTTTCCATCATTTTAACGGCTGTGGCCATTTTCCTGGGTGTAAATGCATTTAAAAAAGCCAATGGAGGGTACTTGAAAATTGGGGAAGCTTTGAAAGTAGCAGTTGGCATTGCCTTGGTCTCTGCCATTATCTCCCTGCTGTACCAATATGTGCTAACCAGCTTCATAGAACCTGACTTTATGGACAAAGCCATGGAAATAGCTAAACCGAAAGCTTTTGAACAAAACCCTTCATTGACTGAAGAACAATGGGAACAAGGTGTTGAAATGCAGAAAAAGTTTGCATGGATGCGCTACCCCATAGGATTGATCATCAGCTGTGTTATTGGATTGGTCCTAGGTTTGATCACGGGCCTAATCCTGAAAAAGGAAAAACCCGCCTACTAAGGCAAAAAATACTACTTTTGAAAGGAATTCCAGAAACAAGAAATGCAGATTTCAATTGTAATTCCTTTACTGAACGAGCAAGAATCTCTAAATGAACTGCATGATTGGATTGTACGTGTAATGCAATCCAATCATTTTTTATATGAGATTATTTTCATTGATGATGGCAGTACCGATGGCTCTTGGGAAACCATAACCCAACTTTCACAAAAGGATTCCAATGTAAAGGGAATCCGTTTTTTGAAGAATTTTGGAAAGTCCCAAGCTCTTCATGCCGGGTTTAAAGCTGCAACAGGAGATGTGATCATCACCATGGATGCCGATTTACAGGACAATCCTGAAGAAATCCCTGAATTGTACCAATTAATTGCCCAAGATGGCAATGATGTGGTATCCGGTTGGAAGAAAAAAAGATACGACTCCGTAATCACCAAAAATATCCCATCCAAATTGTTTAATTGGGCGGCCCGAAAAACCTCTGGGGTAAAACTGCACGACTTCAATTGCGGCTTAAAGGCCTTTGACCATAAAGTGGTTAAAACCATTGAAGTCCATGGTGAAATGCACCGCTATATCCCAGTCTTGGCCAAAAACGCAGGATTTTCCAAAATCACTGAAAAAGTGGTGCAGCATCAAGCCCGAAAATATGGCACCACAAAATTTGGAATGGAACGCTTCATTAACGGTTTTTTGGATTTAATTACCATATGGTTCGTTTCCAAATTTGGTCGCCAGCCCATGCACCTCTTTGGCGCTTTGGGCGTTTTAATGTTTGTTGTGGGCTTTGGATTTTCACTTTATCTGGGCATAGACAAACTGTTCTTGCACCCTACAGGGCGTTTGATCACACAACGTCCACAATTTTATATAGCCCTGACAGCAATGATTATAGGCACACAGCTGTTTTTGGCAGGTTTTATTGGGGAAATCATGGTGCGTTCCCGAAAAAATGACACTCGTTACAGCATTTCCAATAAAATTAATCTTTAAGGGCACGTAAACCCATAATCTTTGTATTTTTAAGACAATAAATTAACTGAACTATGGACGACGCCATTACTTCCTCAGCACATGCTTGGCTTACCGATTTTTTTGATGATGCAACAAAAAAAGAAATCCAACACCTGATTAAAAACGACCCGGAAGAACTTAAGGAACGCTTTTACAAGGATTTGGAATTTGGTACTGGGGGAATGCGAGGTATTATGGGTGTCGGCACCAATAGAATCAACAGATACACCTTGGGAAAGAACACCCAAGGCCTTAGTAACTATCTAAAAAAGACCTATTTAGATTCTGACCTTAAAGTCGTTATCGCCTATGATTGCAGGCATAATTCGGACACTTTGGCCAAAACCGTTGCCAATGTCTTTGCGGCCAACGGCATTAAAGTATATTTGTTCTCCGAACTGCGCACCACCCCTGAGCTATCCTTTGCGGTTCGGTACTTGGGCTGTCATGCAGGTATTGTCCTCACAGCTTCGCACAATCCACCGGAATATAATGGCTACAAAGTATATTGGGCAGATGGTGGGCAAATCGTTCCTCCCCAAGACGGAGAAATCATCGCCGAAATAGATTCCCTTTCTTTTGAAGACATTAAGTTCAATGCCGATGAAAGTTTGATTCAACATATCGATAAAGAAGTGGATGAGGCCTTTTTCAAAGCCTCTGTCGAGAATGGCAACTTTAATGCCAAGGGCAAGGGTGATTTTAAAATCGTGTTTACATCATTGCACGGAACCTCCATTACCGCCATCCCTGAAGTACTGAAACGAGCCGGTTATACCAACGTAACGATCATTGAAGAACAGGCGAAGCCCGATGGTGGGTTTCCAACGGTAAAATCCCCCAACCCGGAAGAACCAGAAGCACTGGCCATGGCCATGGCCAAAGCCGAAGAAATTGGTGCTGATATGGTGGTGGGCACCGACCCGGACAGTGACCGTTTGGGAATAGCCGTTAGAAACCTTGAAGGGAAAATGGAATTGCTCAACGGTAACCAGACCATGGTACTAATGACCAAGTTTTTGTTGGATCGTTATAAAGAAAAAGGGTTTAAGGGCAACGAATTTATAGCCTCAACCATTGTATCCACCCCCATGGTGGAACAAATGGCCAAAGCCTATGGAGTAGAATACAAGACAGCCCTGACCGGTTTTAAATGGATTGGCAAAATGATCAAGGATTTTCCCAATTCCAAGTTCATTGGTGGTGGAGAAGAAAGTTTTGGCTATATGGTGGGTGATTTTGTCCGTGACAAGGATGCCGTTACCGCTACCCTACTCGCTTGCGAAGCTGCCTCAAACGCGAAGGCCGAAGGAGGTTCTTTCTATGAGGAGTTGATTGACTGTTTTGTCCAATTTGGCTTTTACAAAGAAAAACTCATTTCCTTGACCAAAAAAGGCATTAGTGGTGCAGAGGAAATCAAACAAATGCTCAAAGATTTTAAAGAAAATCCTGTGGAATCCGTCCAAGGATCAAAATTATTGTGGATTGAGGACTACAACACCTCCATTGCCAAAAATGTACAGACCGGAGAAGAAAAAACCATCGATTTACCCAAATCCAACGTACTGATCTACGAAACCGAGGACGGCACCCGAATTGCTGCCCGCCCCAGTGGCACAGAACCTAAAGTAAAGTTTTATATCAGTACAAATACCAAATTGGACAGGGCCGAGGATTTTAAATCCGTAAATTCGCAGTTGGATACCAAAATTGACGGTATCCTTTCCGAACTGAATTTGTAGGTGAATGAACTACTTTAAAAAAATTCTCCGTTTTGCGGGACCTTACCGTAAATATGGTTTTTTGAATATTTTCTTCAATATCCTCTATGCACTTTTCAGTGCATTGTCCTATGCTGCCCTTATCCCAATGCTCAATGTGCTATTTGATAAGACCCAGCAAGTGCACACCCCTCCAAAATTAGAAGGTATCGGTGGATTGAAAGATTACTTCATGGACTACATGAACTACCAAGTCACCCAATATTCGGGAAATGACCCTATGAAAGGGCTTATTTTGGCCGTGGGACTAATCTTGTTCCTGTTCCTGTTCAAAAACATCTTCAACTATTTGGCCATGTACTTCATCACGTTTTTACGGAATGGGGTGCTCAAGGACATCCGAAACAAGATGTACGAAAAGATTGTGGACCTGCCCATTTCCTACTTTTCGGAAAAGAAAAAAGGGGACGTCATTGCACGGATCACTTCCGACGTACTGGAAATACAACATTCTTTCCTCTCCATTTTGGAATTGATCGTACGGGAACCCCTCACCATATTGTTCACGATCATTGTAATGTTCCTGATCAGTGTAAAGCTTACCATTTTTGTGTTCATTTTTATTCCCATCGCCGGAATGATCATTTCCAGGATCGGGAAATCCCTCAAACGCAAATCGGACCGGGTCCAAAAGGAACAGGGCGAGTTCCTGTCCATCGTGGAAGAGACCTTGAGCGGATTGCGGGTCATCAAGGCTTTCAATGCAGAATCCAAATTCTTTAAGACCTTCCAAAATTCAACCAGTCGTTTTTTCAAGTTCTCCAACTCCTTACTGAACCGACAAAACTTGGCATCGCCAACAGGAGAGTTCTTGGGGATTTTAGTGTTTGGGGTACTACTTTGGTTTGGAGGCCGAATGGTATTGCTGGAAGGCTCGTTAGACGCGGCCTCCTTCATTTCCTATATGGGTCTAGCCTTCAATATATTGACTCCCGCAAAAGCCATCAGTAAGGCCTCCTACGGGGTTAAAAAAGGGAATGCCGCCGCAGAACGGGTATTGGAGATCCTGGAATCGGAAAATCCTATTAAAGACGCCGAAAATGCATTGGAGAAAACCGATTTCAACCAAGGCATTGAACTCAGCAATATCTCATTCAAATATGAGGACGATTACGTGCTGAAAAACTTCAACCTAAAGGTTGAAAAGGGCCATACCGTTGCATTGGTGGGGCAATCTGGAAGTGGAAAGAGTACCGTGGCCAATCTGGTCACTCGTTTCTATGATGTCAATAAGGGTGAGATTTTGATTGATGGGACCAATATCAAACAAATCTCCAAAAAATCACTTCGAGGACTAATGGGACTGGTAACACAAGACTCCATTTTGTTCAATGATACGGTAAAGAACAACATCGCCATGGGCAAGGAAAATGCCACCACCGAAGAGATTGTGGCTGCGGCCAAAGTAGCCAATGCCCACGAGTTTATTATGGAACTTCCGCATGGTTACGATACCAACATTGGGGACAGTGGCAATAAATTGAGCGGCGGACAAAAACAGCGACTATCCATTGCCAGGGCGGTACTAAAAAACCCTCCTATCATGATCTTGGACGAAGCTACTTCGGCCTTGGATACTGAAAGCGAACGTTTAGTACAGGACGCCTTGGAGAAAATGATGAAAAACCGTACCTCCATTGTTATTGCACACCGCTTGTCCACCATCCAAAATGCAGACTCCATTGTGGTACTGAACAAAGGTGAAATTGTGGAACAGGGCACCCATGAAGAGCTGATGAAGTCACAAAAAGGCTATAAAAAGCTAGTGGAAATGCAGTCATTCTCATCCTGAAAGGAAGACACACATTTGAGAAAACTAGTGCAATTTGTGTCATACCCCTAAAAGTTCAAATATCAAGTTCAAGCTCAAACCATCTTTGCCCAAATTTTGGTTTCCGATTTCTGATGTCTGAATATTTAACACTTGAATAGATTTCTCGACTGCGCTCGAAATGACATCCGGTACATTTGTGCAAATTAGTGCAATTCGTGTCAGACCTTTTGAAAGTTCAAGTTCAAAATCAAGTTCAACACTACCTAAATGCTGGTTTCCGATTTCTGATGTCTGAATATTTAACACTTGAATAGATTTCTCGACTGCGCTCGAAATGACATCCAGTACATTCGGGCAAATTAGTGCAATTCGTGTCAAACCTTTGAAAGTTCAAGTTTCAAAATCAAGTTCAACACTACCTAAACGCTGGGTTCCGATTTCTGAGGTTTGATTTCTGGATTAGTCACCCCAAAATAGATTCCCCACAGCTCCTCTGACTTCGCTCAGGACAGGGCTCAAAATGACAGTATCACATTGATGACTGTTCATTGTCCATTGAAAATTGCCAATTGCATTAAACCTTTTACCCTATCTTAGTCAAAGCACCAAATTGTACGGACATATTGATTGCCGAAGAAGCACTAGTCAAGGAATTAAAACAAAAGGAAAGTCGGGCAAAGGCCTTTGAAGTGTTGGTTAACACCTATAAAGAGCGCTTGTATTGGCATATACGCCGTATTGTGCTTGATCATGATGATACGGATGATGTGCTCCAAAATACTTTTATTAAAGTGTATAAGAATATTGACGGTTTTAAAGGTGAAAGCAAACTGTATTCTTGGTTGTACCGTATCGCCACCAATGAATCCCTGACCTTTTTAAAGCAGAAGTCCAAGAAAGCAGACATCAGTGATGAGGAACTCAAAAACCGCATGGTGGAGAACCTGCAATCCGATGTATATTTTGAAGGGGACGAGATCCAATTGAAATTGCAAAAGGCGTTGGCCACCCTGCCGGACAAACAAAAATTGGTCTTTACCATGAAATACTTTCAGGAAATGAAATATGAGGATATTTCCGAAGTACTGGAAACATCGGTCGGAGCGCTAAAGGCCTCCTACCATTTAGCCGTAAAGAAAATTGAATCGTATCTTAAGGAAGATTAAACCTTTAGCGTATTTAAGAGTCGAACTAAAGAAATGAAAAAGGACAAGAAAAATAGCTTCAATACTCCGGAAGGTTACTTTGAGAACTTCAATGAGCGACTTATGGGCCGCATTGAAAAAGAGGTTCACTCAGAGTCCATCATCCCAAAATCAGATGGTTTTTCCATCCCTGAAAACTATTTTGACGAAATCACCCCAAAAATCATGTCCAAAACAACAGGGGAAGGCGGCAAGGTCATCCAGCTAAAATCCTACAGAACGTTCTACTATGGAGCCGCTGCCGTGGCCGCAGTCTTTGTTTTGGTCTTCGGCCTCAACTGGAAATCCACTACTACCGTTGCGTTTGATGACCTGGCGAATGCCGAAATCGATGCGTATTTTGAAAGTAATGAACTGGATATCAACACCTATGAACTTGCCGAACTGATCTCATTGGACAATGTGGAATTGAACGATGTCTTGGAACAGGACCTGGATGCCGAAAATATTTTGGAATATTTGGATGAAACCGTAGACGATATTGACGAACTAAACTTAGATTACAGCGATTATGAATAAAAGAATACTCATACTCTTTGCTCTGTTAATGGGGACCGCTTACTTGCACGCCCAAGGTCCGGCAAGGGATCGCATAAAAACCTTAAAAGTGGCTTTTATAACGGAAAGGGTTGGGCTAACCAGTCAGGAAGCACAACAATTTTGGCCCATATACAACGCCCATGAGGAAACTCTGGAGAACATCCGAAGAAAGGAACGTAGGGAATTACGCTCTAGAATATCGTTGGCCCAAGATTTGACCGACAGCGAATCTTCCGCCCTACTGGACACCCTCATGGCCCTTCAAAAAGAAAAACATACTACAGAACAAGATTTCATCTCAAAAATCAGGACCGTCATTTCCGCCAAAAAAACATTGCTCCTCCTAAGGGCTGAAGAAGACTTTAAAAAACGATTGTTGCAACAGTACCGAAAACACAATGGAGGTGATTAATGGTCCTCCCTTTTTCCTGTCTTTTTATATTCCCAGCACTTTACCTATAACTCATTTAAGCGTATTGATTGGACGATTTTTACGCTCCATATCCATTCTACAAAATACACTACTACATCTTTGCGATTAAACTGAATTCGTTAACAATAATCCTCTTACTTTCAGTGTTTTGCCGTATCTCAACACAAAAAAGTATCAATTGAAACTACCCATCCGTCAAATCAAATGGGCCATTCGTAAATCGGATACAAAAATCAGCCTTTCAAAAATAGACCTTGCGGCAGCATCTAAAAGGGATGTTCACTTTAATCAAGTGTCTAAACAACATAATTTAATTCTATGAAAAAAGGTCTATTGAACGTTTTTATGAAAAGAAATCTTTTACACATCTTCGCAATTACTTTATTGATTTGGAGCTGTAGTTCTGATGATAGCCCACAACCTATCCCAACTGGTAAAACTGATGAAAAACCTACACTATCGGAGCTTCAGGGAGAGACTATGGGCAAGTTGACCGAAAATGGAAAACCTACTGTATGGAAAATTGAAACAGCCCAACTTTCCGCAGGAAGTGAAATACTGGACGTTACCAGCAATTTTAATGTCGCTGATGATGAATTCATTTTCTCCGGAAGTGTTTCCAATGGTTCTTTGGAATGGCGAAGAGGCCATGATCTGAACATGTCCGCATCTTCTATGGATGAAACTTTATTGGATTATTACCGATCTCCCAAAAGTTCCGCATTCTCTTTTGTGGGTGAAAGCAGTTCTGATTTGGTTTCAGATGACTTTGATATAAATGTCGCCCCAGACGGAACAATAACCGCAACGATTTCGGGTTCCGGTTCCGACACTTCAAAAAATGGAACCGTAACAGGTAAAGGCGGTATAGGTGAATTGGTCATGACATTGGTCAAAAAAAATCCGGATGATTACAAAGCACCTCCAACTGGCGGACTTCAATTCTCCGAAGCTTTTCGGTTTGGATCCACCTCCATTGAAGGATATTCCCCAGGAATGATAGGGTCTAACAGTGACAATAGCTTCTTTTTGGTAAACAGGGAAGATGCATTAAAAGAGAATGAAGCCTGGGGACCAGAGCGAGTCATCAAATTTAACATTGATGATTTTTCACAAGAGGAATATGTTTATACCAATCCTGAATTTCTGGATAATGGAGCCTCCAAGCAACTTCATGTGGTCAACAATGAACTGATTGCCTTTGGAGGACGGTATGTCAACACTTACGATCTTGATCTTTCGGGCGACCCAACAACGGTGCCTCATGGTCTTGTATCGGAAGAGTTTGACTCAGAAATCATGTTTACTCGATTTGGTATTGCCGTGCAAGATGACAACGTTTATGTTATCGGTGGAGGTTTTGTGCCATCCGAAGGTTTTGATACTAAAGAGGCTAGAAATATTTACAAATGGGATTTGGAGACCATGACCCCTACCCTTTTTGCATCACTCCCAGAACGGCGTTATGGAGCACGCGGAACCATTGTAAATAATAAAATGTATGTTTTTGGTGGTTCATTGGGTTTTTATGATGACACTCCCACCAATACTATTTACGTTATCGACATGGATAACCCGAAAGATATTCAGACGCTGGCAATGCCCAAGAAATTAAGCTTCAGTTTTGTACAGAAACATCAAAACTTGATTTATGTGGCAGGGACAACGTTACAATTTGACACAGAAGGCAATCCAAGTGGAAGAGAATCCACCATACATGTATTTGATACCCAAGATAACAGTATCACGGAAATCTCCCATAACTTAAATAACCCTGATGGCTTCCATTCCATACATCAAATGGCCTTGTTCAATGGAAAAATGTTCGTCATCTATGGAGGTATGCAAGGAGAGGAATTGCCCAATAGTATTTATGATGAATGGTTTATTTATGGAGCAGACCTAGAATAATGCTTCAAAAGTATTGACGTTGTAAATCACCGCCAAGGAAGCATCAATTTCATAATAATCCTTTAAAGGAGCCATTTGGCTCCTTTTTCAATTAAACCATTTCCAAAACCATTGGTCCTATTGATATAAATCTTTAAAACCCGCAGTTATGAAAGGCTTAAAATTAATACTCGCAACCATGGCGTTTTTTGGACTGACGATGGCCGCTAACGCCCAACGAACCGTAGTGAGAACATATCCAGCTTACGGAACGGTAGTGACCACAATATCCAGACCCCGTTTGGTGGTCCACAAAAAGAAGAGCTTTTACTATGCCGATGGCATTTGGTATAAAGCCAAGGGCAAAAAATATGTGGTCTGCGCAGCTCCCAAAGGAGTTAAGATATCCGTTTTGCCAAGAAGTTCAAAGGTTGTCTATGTCAATGGCAGAAGACTGTACAAGTATAGAGGCGTTTTCTATAAAAGAGCAGGACGGCACTATGTTGTGGTAACCGTATAGTTTTTTGGTTTTTTGAACATAAGAGCGGCGGAATAGCGTCGCTCTTTTTATTTGAAGACCAATTTTGCAATCCTATGCTTCCCTGCCGCATAAGCCACTGTATCGTTCAAAAATCGTAAGGTATAAAAAGACTCCTCGCTCATGGATTTCCAGCTTTCACCTCCATTAGCGGAATATGAAATCCCTGTAAAACCAACAGCCACCAAACCTTTCCCCTTGGAATTGGGCACAAATTGCACACAACTTTTATAGCCCGGTTCTTGACCATCGGCAATTAAATCCCATGTTTTCCCACCATCTTGGGTGATTATCTTGTTGGCGGTATTGGCGTCCGGTTGGGTATAATCCCCACCTATTGCAAAACCTATACTTTCATCATAAAAAGCCATGGAATAGATACCTTGCGTAGGTTCTTGGTGAATGATGGGACTCTGCTGTACGCTCCAAGTGGCTCCCTTATCAGAAGAATGATAAATCCTTCCTTCCGTAGTTGCCACCCACACTGTATTCCCTACAGCTGAAATATTGGTGTTGCTCGCTGCAAAGGCTCCTTCCCCCTCTATCCCCTCTGGAAGATGTTCACAGGATATTTTGGACCAAGTTTGTCCACCATCTTTGGTAAGAATAATGGATAAACACCCATTTACACTATCGCCAACTGCAATCCCTTCCATATCGTTCCAAAAAGCCATGGCATCATAAAACACCCCTTTACCCTCTTCGGTATATACCACTTCCATTTTACCTTGGTCACCAGTTTTGTACAACAAGGCCGGATTGGCCACGGAAAGCATAAAAAAATCACTGGACGTATTTCCAACAGCCCTAAAATCAGGGACAATGGAATCATATTTCTGGATATTGGTCCGTACTTTTTCGGTCCTTACATCCACTGTTCCATATATTCCCTTACTTCCTGCAAAGGCCAACGTATTGCTGTCCAAAAAAGTAATGGCCCTAATGCTTACCGAATCCTCATAAACGGGCGTGATGGACACCCCTTGAAACGGCTGTTGCTTTTTTTCATCAACACAGGAAACCAAGATTAGGCCCAATAGCACACAAATAGAAAATCGCATAGTAGATATTTTGCTATAAAAGTAAGTAGAAATGATACCTTTGCAACTTATTTTACACCATGCGTTTACATCGAAATCTTGTTTTTGCCGTTATTGATGCCCTACATCTTATTTTTAATGAGGGTGAATATGCCGATAAGGTCATTGAAAAAGTACTGCGGTATGATAAGCGCTGGGGTGCACGTGATAGAGGATTTATTGCAGAAACAACCTATGACATTGTTCGATGGAAACGGTTATACACTGAAATTGCCGAGGCCCATGAACCATATACCCGTCCCCACTTGTTTCGATTGTTTTCGGTTTGGTGTGTGTTGAAAGGAATCCGAATCCCAGATTGGAAACAGCTGGAAGGTACTCCTGAGCGTCGCATAAAAGGACGGTTTGATGAGCTTTCAAAAATTCGAAAGTTTAGGGAATCCATTCCCGATTGGATGGATGAACTGGGTGAAAAATCCTTGGGCAACAAACTTTGGACCAAGGAAATCGCCGCACTCAACCAGCAGGCGGATGTAATCCTCCGTACCAACACTCTAAAAATCCAAAAAAATCAACTTCAGTCCTTTTTGGCCAAGGAAGATATTGAAACCGAAACCTTGGCTGGCTATCCTGACGCCCTGCAGCTCAAAGAACGGAAAAATGTATTTGTCACTTCCGCTTTCAAAGATGGACTTTTTGAAGTACAAGATGCCTCATCACAATTGGTGGCTCCTTTTTTGGAAGTTGAACCTGGACACCGTGTCATCGATGCCTGTGCCGGAGCAGGCGGTAAAACCCTTCACTTGGCTGCCCACATGCAAAATAAGGGACAGTTGATTGCCTTGGATATTTATGAAAGTAAGCTCAAAAAACTAAAAGTCAGGGCACGTCGCAATGGTGTCCATAATATGGAGACTCGTGCCATAGATTCCACCAAAGTGATCAAAAAATTGTACAACAGTGCCGACCGATTGTTATTGGATGCCCCATGTTCCGGTCTAGGGGTCATCAAAAGAAACCCTGACTCCAAATGGAAGCTCGAACCTGAGTTCATTGACCGCATCATGGGGGTTCAACAGGACATTCTACAGAACTACAGTAAGATGCTCAAAAAAGGTGGGCAAATGGTCTATGCTACCTGTTCCATCCTTCCCCAAGAAAACTCGGAGCAAGTCAAAAAGTTCTTGGAATCCGAAAATGGAAAGGATTTTGAGTTCATCAGAGAGAAAAATGTCTACGCCTCAGAAAGTGGTTTTGATGGGTTTTATATGGCCTTGATGAAAAAGAAAGCCTAAATACTGTCACATCGAGCGCAGTCGAGATGTGCCTAACGGTTTTCGGCCACACTCGATATGACACATCAAAAAATCCTATTCTTTTACCGTTGGATACTCTACACCCAATTGTTCCAGATAGGTATCGTATTTGGTTTCATCGTAATAATATTTTTGCAGTTCCGAGCGGTAGGTCTCCTGTTTATCCTTGTTCAAATAAGTGGGCGGCATATCGTCTGCAGCAATCATAGGCTGATATTTGGTTTCTTTGCTCTGTTCATTGTTGAAGTAGTCCCACGCTCCTTTGAGCAACTCAGGATTTAAGAAAAAGTCCAATAAGGTCATGGCTTCGGCTTTGGCCCCGGCCGTAACTCCTTTATGGGCAATTGGGGTGGCCATAGCTATAGCGTTGCTCCAATGATGACCCTGCAATCCGGGGATATTGGAAGGAAAACGCATGGTAACCGTGGGCACTTTCCAAGAGATATCACCAATATCATCCGAACCACCGCTAACAGGCTCCAATACAGGAAGTCCCAGCTCCGCCAATTCGGTAGGAAGGCCTTCAATCTTCTCCGAACCCACTTCTGTCTGGACAGCTTTGGCCAGGGCTTGGTCGGCCGCAGACCAAGTAGGCAAGCCTACTTGTTTAATGTTTTCATACATGGTTTCCGCAATCACCTTATTGTAATGTCTAGGCCATGCCGTCCCCAAAACCCTAGAGGTCATGGTAGTTCCAGTCATTAAGGCCGCTCCTTTGGCAATATCGTTGGCTTCGGCGTACATTTCCATGATACCTTCATATTTAATATCCCTAAAATAGAACCAAATAGCCGCTTTGGACGGAACTACATTGGGTTGATCGCCGGCATCGGTAAAAATGGAATGGGAGCGTTTGAGCGGATGCAAATGCTCCCGTTTGTAATTCCACCCAATATTCATCAATTCGGCAGCATCAAGGGCGCTTCTTCCACGCCATGGAGCGCCGGCAGAATGGGCCGCTTCCCCTTCAAAAAGATATTCAACGGAAATCAAACCCGTTCCACGGGTTGGTCCCCATGAAACCCCAAAATTATTGCCTACGTGGGTAAAAATACACATGTCGATATCATCAAAAAGACCATCACGAACGTACCACGCTTTTGCCGCTACCAATTCTTCGGCAATACCAGGCCAAAGAATCAAAGTGCCACCAATATTCTCGCGTTCCATAATTTGCTTTACGGCCAAAGCGGAGGTGATGTTCAATGGAATTCCCGAGTTATGCCCTTCCCCATGTCCAGGTGCGCCTTCCACGATGGGTTTGTGATATCCTACTCCCGGATATTGCGATGCCTTTGGAATACAGTCCACATCACTTCCCAAAGCAATTACAGGTCCATCACCGTTGCTCCATGTAGCAAACCAAGCCGTGGGAATACCAGAAATGGAATGCTCAATGGCAAAACCATTGTCTTCTAGAATCCCTGTAAGGTATTTGGAACTCTCCACTTCTTGAAAACCAAGCTCGGCAAAGCTGAAGATTTTATCCACCATCACTTGAGATTGTTTTCTATGGCCTTCCACGATTTGGGCGACTTCGGCCTTTAATTTTTCAACTTGTTTTTTGGAGTATTTTTTTTGGGCGGTTGCCGGTGCAATACAACTAAGAAGCAGCACCGCTGATAACAAGGTTTTAACAGTTTTCATGTGGTTGGGTTTTGAATTAGCGTTAATCCGTCTAAGATAGGAAAACCCAACATCTTTTTACAGCAAATCGAAAATGCAAAAACTTAACACCCAAGTAATTTCACAAACAATAGCCCTATAACACTTTGTCAAATGAAGACTATCAACATTTTCAGTTAACAACTCCGTTGGACCATAGCCGAAAATCCAGTCCAAAGTCGTAAATTTGCACTTTCTTAAACCGTTCAATCCATACTCTGTATGATTCATTTTTTCGGGGACAAGGCTACTAAGGTTTTTGCCGTCCAGACTACTCAGGAGATTGCTCAAAAAGACATTGAAAAACTAACTTGGTTGTTTGGCAACCATCCCAAGATACAAGCGGCGTCCCTGGACGCCTTTTTTGTTGGGCCCCGTGCTGCCATGGTTACCCCATGGAGTACCAATGCCACAGAAATTACCCAAAACATGGGCATCAAAGGAATTCTAAGAATTGAAGAGTTCCGGTCAATCACGGTAGACTTTACGGATTATGACCCTATGTTGTTCCAGAAATACAAAGGGTTGGACCAGAGCATATTCACTATTGACATTGTTCCTGAAGCTATTCTGGAGATTGAGGATATTGCTGCCTACAACCAAAAAGAAGGATTGGCCCTTAGCGATGAAGAAGTATCTTATCTAGAAGGGCTTTCCAAAAAATTGGGACGTAAGCTAACAGACTCCGAGGTTTTTGGGTTCAGCCAAGTGAACTCTGAGCACTGTAGACATAAAATATTCAACGGTACTTTTGTTATTGACGGTAATGAAATGCCCTCCTCTCTTTTCAAACTCATTAAAAAAACATCTGAGGCCAATCCCAACAATATTGTTTCGGCCTACAAGGACAACGTAGCGTTCATTGAGGGGCCCAAAGCCATTCAATTTGCGCCAAAAAGTGCCGACAAGCCTGATTACTATGAAGAAAAGGAATTTGATTCGGTACTATCCCTAAAAGCGGAAACCCACAACTTCCCGACCACTGTTGAGCCTTTCAATGGGGCTGCCACAGGTTCTGGAGGGGAAATCCGGGACCGTTTGGCAGGAGGTAAAGGGTCTTTGCCTTTGGCAGGAACCGCCGTATACATGACCTCCTATTCCCGTTTGGAAGAAAATCGTCCATGGGAAAAGGGAATGGCTGAACGTGACTGGCTGTACCAAACCCCAATGGACATTTTGATCAAGGCTTCCAACGGGGCTTCTGATTTTGGCAATAAATTTGGTCAACCCTTGATCGCAGGTTCTGTACTCACATTTGAACATGCCGAGGAAGCCCGAAAATTGGGCTTTGATAAGGTCATCATGCTCGCCGGAGGTATTGGCTATGGAAAAAAGGACCAAGCCTTGAAAGACACTCCGAAGAAGGGAGACAGAATAGTCGTTCTAGGTGGTGACAATTATCGTATTGGAATGGGTGGCGCTGCAGTTTCCAGTGCCGATACAGGTGAATTCAGTTCTGCCATAGAATTGAACGCTGTGCAGCGTTCCAACCCAGAAATGCAAAAAAGGGCTTCCAATGCTGTCCGTGGACTCTTGGAAAGTCATGACAATCCTATAGTTTCCATCCATGACCATGGTGCTGGTGGACACCTCAACTGCTTGTCGGAACTTGTGGAAGATACGGGAGGCACCATTAATACGGACAAACTCCCCATTGGAGACCCTACCCTATCCAAAAAAGAACTTATCGGGAACGAATCCCAAGAACGTATGGGACTCGTCATCGGAGAAAAGGATTTGGGTCTATTGGACCGCGTGGCTGCCCGTGAACGCGCGCCCATGTACAATGTAGGTGAGGTCACTGGCAACCACCGATTTACATTTGAGTCAAAAAAAACAGGTGAGAAGCCCATGGATTTGGAACTTTCGGACATGTTCGGAAGCTCTCCCAAAACCATTATGGAAGACACTACTTCCCATCAAAAATATCCTGCCCTGTCCTATTCCTTGGAGCATTTCCATGACTATTTGGAGCAGGTACTGCAACTGGAAGCCGTAGCTTGCAAGGATTGGCTCACCAATAAGGTGGACCGTTGTGTGGGTGGCCATGTGGCCAAACAACAATGTACTGGACCTCTTCAACTACCCTTGAACAACTGCGGCGTGATGTCGCTCGATTTTAAGACCAAGGAAGGTATTGCCACCAGTATTGGACACTCCCCTGTTTCTGCCTTAATCGATGCAAAAGCCGGTAGTAGGAACAGTGTGGCAGAAGCTTTGACCAACATCGTATGGGCGCCTTTAAAAGATGGATTAAAATCTGTCTCTCTCTCAGCCAACTGGATGTGGCCTTGCCGAAATGAAGGCGAAGATGCCCGTTTGTATGAGGCCGTGGAGTCCCTTTCAGATTTCAGTATTGCATTGGGCATCAATGTTCCAACAGGGAAAGATTCTCTTTCCATGAAACAAAAATATAAGGATAGTGAGGTATTATCCCCTGGAACCGTTATCGTTTCTGCGGCAGCCAATTGTAACGACATTACCAAAGTAGTGGAACCTGTCCTTCAAAAAGATGGCGGCGCCATCTACTATATCAATGTTTCCAAAGATGGGTATAAATTGGGAGGTTCTTCCTTTGCCCAAATTTTAAACGGCATTGGAGATGAAACCCCATCGGTTTTGGATGCTGACTATGTAAAGACTGTTTTCAATACTTTGCAAGAACTCATTAAAAAAGACCAGATTTTGGCCGGACATGATGTAGCCTCAGGAGGTCTGATCACCACCCTTTTGGAACTCTGTTTTGCTGATAATGCCCTTGGGGCGAACTTGGACCTATCCAGTCTTGGTGAAACAGATATCATCAAGCTTTTGTTCAGTGAAAATATTGGTCTAGTTTTCCAAAGTAAGGATGATTCCGTGGAAGATATTTTGCAACAAGCTGGTATCAAATTTGTCAAAATTGGGACCCCCACTTCAGAAAGCACCCTGAAAATCAAAAACAACGGGGTTGAAATTGGACTGAACATTGCTTCGCTTCGCGATACTTGGTTCAAGACTTCATACCTATTGGACAACAAACAAACAGCCAAGGGCTTGGCAAAAAATCGATACGAGAATTACAAAAACCAACCCCTGCAATATATTTTTCCAGAGAATTTTGATGGAAAATTGTCATCTCGAGCGAAGTCGAGAGACAATAGCCGACCCAAAGCGGCAATTCTCCGTGAAAAGGGAAGTAACTCCGAGCGTGAAATGGCCAATGCTATGTACTTGGCCGGGTTTGATGTAAAGGATGTGCACATGACCGACCTCATCTCGGGTAGGGAGACGTTGGAGGACATTCAATTTTTGGGTGCCGTAGGCGGTTTTTCTAATTCCGATGTTCTGGGCAGTGCCAAAGGATGGGCCGGTGCTATCAAATACAACCAAAAGGCCAACAAAGTGATCAATGATTTCTTTGCCCGTCCTGATACGCTTTCGGTTGGTATCTGTAACGGGTGCCAGTTGTTCATGGAATTGGACCTCATTAACCCCGAGCACGAAACCCATGGCAAAATGACCTATAATGAATCTAGGAAACACGAGAGTAATTTCACTTCGGTGAAAATCCAAGAAAACAACTCGGTAATGCTATCCAACTTGGCCGGAACCACACTGGGGGTATGGATTTCACATGGCGAGGGTAAATTCAGTCTTCCCCAAAAGGAAGATGATTATGACATTGTGGCCAAATACGGCTACGAAGGTTATCCTGCCAATCCCAACGGAAGCGATTATAATACCGCTATGCTCTGTGACAAAACCGGAAGGCATTTGGTGACCATGCCGCATATTGAACGGTCTACCTTCCCTTGGAACTGGGCCCACTATCCTAAAGATAGAAATGATGTGGTATCACCATGGCTCCAAGCCTTTGTAAATGCCAGAGAGTGGGTCGAAAAAATAAACAATGTGGATTAGAAAGGCCTTAAAATCTGATGTTCCTACCATTGTAGGCATGCTTGCCAATGACAAGTTAGGACAGCTTCGGGAAGATTATAGGGACCCTTTGCCCAATATTTATTTTGATGCATTTGAAAGGATTGATTGCGATCCAAATCAAAAATTGGTGGTCATCGAGAATGATCAAAAACAAATTTTGGGTACCCTCCAACTTAGTTTCATCCAATATTTAACCTACCAAGGGGGAATCCGGGCCCAGATAGAAGCTGTTCGGGTAAATAGTGAGCATCGAGGAAAAGGAATTGGCAAAAAGTTGTTTCAATGGGCCATTGCACGATCTAAAGAAAGAAAAGCCCATGTAGTACAGTTAACTACGGATAAGAAACGCCCTGATGCGTTAAAATTTTATCAATCCTTGGGTTTTGTCGATTCTCACGAAGGCATGAAACTACACCTACTGTGAAATTGATAAATAATTATCAGGTTTTTTAAATAACCAATTTTAAAATACCACTTCCTTTCCCTATTTTGCAATTACCTAATAGAAACTTAGTATGCAAAACGTTACCCGATTGTTTGATTTCCCCTATTACCAGTTGAACAAACTTCCGCTGGAAAAGTCATTGGTCACCAAATACAATGGCAAATGGGTAGCAACCTCAACCCAAGAATATGTGGAAAAGGCCAATGCCATTAGTAGGGGCCTGTTGCGCATGGGGGTACAACCCAATGACAAAATTGCCATAATTTCCATGACCAACAGAACAGAGTGGAACATTATGGACATTGGGGTACTTCAGATTGGTGCGCAGACCGTTCCCATTTATCCCACCATATCCGAAGAAGATTACGAATACGTACTGAACCATTCCGAGGCAAAGTATTGCTTTGTTTCATGTGATGAGGTACTCCAAAAAATACTGTCTATCAGCGATAAATTAAAAAAGTTGAATGATGTGTATTCCTTTGACCAATTGACCAACTGTAAAAATTGGGGGGAAGTCTTGGAAAAAGGAGCTGATAATTCCAATCAAGATGAGGTGGAAAAATTAAAAGATCAGGTAAAACCGGAGGATTTGGCCACTTTAATCTATACTTCGGGTACAACGGGAAGACCTAAAGGAGTTATGCTCTCCCATGATAATATTGTGTCCAACGTAATTTCAAGCGAAACAAGGGTTCCTTTTGAAACCGGCGGCAGTGCCCTGAGTTTTTTGCCTGTCTGTCACATTTTTGAACGGATGATTTTATACCTCTACCAATATTGTGGAATTGAAATCCATTTTGCCGAAGGGTTGGACAAAATCAGCGATAACGTCAAGGAGGTAAAACCCAATGTAATGACAGTGGTACCTCGATTGTTGGAAAAGGTTTATGATGCCATTATTGCCAAAGGGACCTTACTGACCGGAGTAAAGAAAAAACTGTTTTTCTGGGCCGTGGAACTTGGACTAAAATACGAACCCTACGGTAAAAATGGGTGGTGGTACGAGAAACAATTGGGTCTTGCCCGAAAACTTATTTTCAGCAAATGGCAAGAAGGTCTAGGTGGGAACCTTTCGGTCATGGTATCAGGAAGTGCCGCTTTACAACCCCGTTTGGCTCGCATATTTGCTGCCGCAGGCATGCCGGTCATGGAAGGTTATGGTCTTACCGAAACCTCTCCGGTGATTGCGGTAAACGATCAACGGAACAAAGGATGGAAAATAGGTACGGTTGGCCGAATCATAGATGGGGTTGAAGTAAAGATTGCCGAGGATGGTGAAATTCTCTGCAAAGGCCCCAATGTAATGATGGGCTACTATAAGGACCCAGAAAAAACGGCAGAAGTAATGACCAATGGCTATTTTCATACAGGAGATATTGGCGAAGTGGATTCCGATGGCTTTTTACGCATCACCGACCGTAAAAAAGAAATCTTTAAAACCTCTGGTGGAAAATATGTAGCGCCTCAGTTGTTGGAA
Source organism: Flagellimonas alvinocaridis (assembly GCF_004916895.1). Taxonomy (GTDB): domain Bacteria; phylum Bacteroidota; class Bacteroidia; order Flavobacteriales; family Flavobacteriaceae; genus Flagellimonas; species Flagellimonas alvinocaridis. The sequence continues at coordinate 241,011 of NZ_SNTZ01000003.1, read as the reverse complement.
AATCGCTTTAAACAATCCCGTTTTATAGAGCAAATCATGGTGGTAGGTGAAGGTGAAAAAATGCCCGCAGCCCTGATACAACCCAATTTTGAATTTCTGCACGAATGGGCCAAACGCCATAAGGTAACAGTAGGGGAAAACTCGGATATTGTCCTTAATGACAAGGTCATTGCCCGTATCCAAGAAGAAGTGGACCTAGCCAACGAAGATTTTGCCAAGTGGGAAAAGGTAAAACAGTTTCGTCTGACCCCTGATGTATGGAGCGTGGACAACGGTCACCTGACCCCTACCATGAAACTGCGTAGAAAAATTGTAAAGGAGAAGTACCTTGATCTCTATAATGACATTTATGGACATTGATCTTTCAATGACCGTCTAAGATGAATAATTATCCATATTCATTGTCTCTGGTCATTTCCAGCCTAGGCAAAAGATTTAATTTGGAGAGAACAATCATCAGAGCATAATCAATGAACAAATGTCATTCCTAAGTAAGATAGAAGTCCTTGATTACATTTGATAGTTAAGCTCAAGCCTATTTGACCAGTTACAAAATCCCTTTTTGTTTGTTACCTGGTCAAGAAATCATTATACAGAAAATTTGTTTCTGAGTTAACTTAAATTTATTATGCATGCATAATAAATTTTTTTTATATTTGAGGAAACCAAACTACGTATGAAGGACTTGACCATTGATTATGCATTGCGGGCAACATGGCAGGCGGTCAGTAAAATGTACAATGAGGAGGCCAAAAACTATGGGCTTACCATGGCAATTGGTTTTACACTCTTGAGCATTGACCCAAAAAAAGGGACGCCAAGTACAGCCTTGGGTCCAAAAATGGGCATGGAGGCAACAAGCTTATCCAGAATTTTAAAGAATATAGAGGGAAAGGGTTACATCCAACGTAAACCCAACCCCAATGATGGTAGAGGGGTATTGATACACCTAACAGCACTTGGCTTGGAGAAACGGGAAGAATCAAAAAGTGTAGTTCTTCGGTTCAACGAAGTGGTAAAGGAACACGTGGAAGAAGAAGATTTACAAAGTTTCTTTAAAATAGTGGAGGTCATCAACAAACTTATTTCTGATAAAAAAGTATACATAAAAACAACTAATTAAAACAAACATTCATAAATGAAAAGGCATATCAATAAAGTTGCCGTCATCGGCTCCGGCATTATGGGAAGTGGCATTGCCTGTCATTTTGCCAATATTGGGGTCGAGGTTTTGTTACTGGATATTGTCCCACGGGAACTCAACGAAAAAGAAAAGGCCAAAGGCTTGACACTGGAGGACAAAATGGTTAGGAACCGCTTGGTGAACGATTCCCTCATTTCAGCCTTAAAATCCAAACCGTCCCCGATCTATCACCAAAAATTTGCCGATAGAATCGCAACAGGAAATTTGGAAGACGATATTGCCCAAGTGGCCCAAGTGGATTGGATCATTGAAGTAGTGGTTGAACGTTTGGACATTAAAAAACAGGTATTTGAGAATCTGGACAAGTACCGCACCGCTGGTACCTTGATCACTTCAAACACCTCTGGCATCCCCATCAAGTTTATGAGTGAGGGACGCAGTGAGGATTTCCAAAAGCATTTCTGTGGCACCCACTTCTTTAATCCTGCCAGATATTTAAAACTCTTTGAAATCATTCCGGGGCCAAAGACCTCCCAAGAAGTATTGGACTTCTTGAATGGGTATGGCGAACAATACTTGGGGAAAACCTCCGTGGTGGCCAAAGATACACCTGCTTTCATTGGAAACCGGATAGGGATTTTTAGCATCCAGAGCCTTTTTCACGCTGTAAAGGAACTGGGCATGACCGTGGAAGAAGTAGATAAATTGACAGGACCTGTGATTGGTCGACCTAAATCTGCCACCTTCCGTACTGTGGATGTGGTAGGATTGGACACCTTGGTGCACGTGGCCAACGGTATTTATGAGAACTGTAAGGACGATGAACGCCATGAACTCTTTAAACTTCCAGATTTCATCAACACCATGATGGAAAACAAATGGTTGGGGAGCAAATCTGGACAGGGATTCTATAAAAAAGTACAGGGCGACGATGGGAAAAGTGAAATCCTTACGCTTGATTTGGACACTATGGACTATCGCGCCAAAAAAAGTGCAAAATTTGCAACTTTGGAGCTCACCAAGACCATTGACAAGGTCATTGAGCGTTTTCCAGTATTGGTCGATGGCAAGGACAAAGCTGGGGAATTCTACCGAAAAAGCTTCGGGGCCCTATTTGCCTATGTGACCCATCGTATTCCAGAAATCTCGGACGAACTCTATAAGATTGATGATGCCATGAAGGCCGGATTTGGCTGGGAACACGGCCCATTCCAGATTTGGGATTCCGTAGGACTGGATAAAGGCTTGGAATTCATCAAGGCCGAAGGGCTGGAAGCTGCTTCATGGGTTGCAGACATGAAAGCGGCAGGCATCAATTCGTTCTATACCGTAAAAGATGGGGCTACCTATTTCTATGACATTCCCAAAAAGACCATGGAAAAGGTCCCAGGTCAGGATGCCTTCATCATTTTGGACAACATCCGAAAGTCCAACGAAGTGTTCAAGAACAGTGGTGTGGTCATTGAGGATTTGGGCGATGGAATTCTCAACTGTGAGTTCCAATCCAAAATGAATACCATTGGAGGTGACGTATTGGCCGGATTGAACAAAGCCGTGGAGTTGGCCGAAAAAGACTTTCAAGGATTGGTCATTGGCAACCAAGCGGCCAATTTCTCTGTTGGGGCCAACATCGGCATGATTTTCATGATGGCCGTGGAACAAGAGTATGATGAGCTTAACATGGCCATAAAGTACTTCCAGGATACCATGATGCGGATGCGATATTCCTCCATTCCCACCATCTCAGCGCCGCATGGCATGTGTTTGGGCGGAGGATGCGAGCTGTCCATGCATGCCGATAAAGTAGTGGCCGCCGCAGAAACCTATATCGGTTTGGTGGAATTTGGTGTTGGGGTCATCCCAGGTGGGGGCGGTTCCAAGGAAATGGCACTCCGCGCTTCGGATACCTTTAGAAAAAATGATGTGGAATTGAACGTGCTACAGGAATACTTCCTGACCATAGGAATGGCCAAGGTATCCACTTCGGCCTATGAAGCATACGATTTGGGCATTCTACAAAAAGGAAAGGATGTAGTGGTCGTAAATAAAGACCGACAAATTGCCACGGCCAAGGCATACGCCAAATTAATGGCCGAGGCAGGCTATACCAAACCCGTTAAACGCAAGGACGTAAAAGTGCTTGGAAAACAAGCCTTGGGAATGTTCTTGGTAGGAACAGATTCCATGGAGGCTGGTCATTACATTTCGGAACACGATAAGAAGATTGCGGACAAACTGGCCTACGTAATGGCTGGTGGTGATTTGTCTGAAGCTACCATGGTTACCGAACAATATCTTTTGGATTTGGAACGAGAGGCTTTCCTTTCACTTTGTACGGAGCGGAAGACCTTGGAACGTATACAGCATATGTTAAAAACCGGTAAACCTCTGAGAAATTAGGAACAAGAATCAAGACATTGGAACCAAGACAGCCGTCTTTTCTCTTGGTTCTTGAATCTAAAAATCTAAAAAAATGAAAACAGCATATATCGTAAAAGCATATCGTACCGCAGTGGGCAAAGCACCACGGGGACTGTTCCGTTTTAAAAGACCCGATGAACTGGCCGCAGAGACCATCGAACACATGATGAAGGAATTGCCACAGTTGGACAAAAAACGCATAGACGATGTCATTGTGGGCAACGCCATGCCAGAAGCAGAACAAGGGTTAAATATGGCCCGACTCATCTCCTTAATGGGATTGGACATTGACGATGTTCCGGGAGTGACCGTCAATAGATACTGTGCCTCTGGGCTTGAAACCATTGGCATTGCCACCGCAAAAATCCAATCGGGAATGGCGGATTGTATCATTGCGGGAGGTGCCGAGAGCATGAGCTACATTCCCATGGGAGGCTATAAGCCCACCCCGGATTATGCCACCGCCAAAGAAGGACATGAGGATTATTATTGGGGCATGGGGCTAACCGCAGAAGCCGTGGCCCAACAGTTCAAGGTATCCCGCGAAGATCAGGATGTCTTTGCCTATAATTCACACATGAAGGCCCTAAAAGCTCAAGAAGAAAATCGGTTCCAAGACCAGATTGTACCGATTGAAGTGGAACATACCTTTATCAATGGAGCAGGGAAAAAGGAAACTACCAGCTACACTGTGACCAAGGATGAAGGGCCAAGAAAAGGCACCAATATCCCTACCCTGAACAAGTTAAGACCCGTTTTTGCCGCTGGTGGAAGTGTTACCGCAGGAAACTCCTCCCAAATGAGTGATGGTGCAGCTTTTGTCATGGTGATGAGCGAGGAAATGGTTAAAGAATTGAATCTGGAGCCCATTGCCCGATTGGTGAACTATGCCGCTGCCGGGGTAGAACCCAGAATTATGGGAATTGGCCCGGTAAAGGCCATTCCAAAAGCCTTGAAACAGGCCGGAATGAAGCAAAGCGACATTGAGTTGATCGAATTGAATGAAGCCTTTGCCTCACAATCCTTGGCCGTTATCCGCGAACTGGGCCTAAACCCTGAAATTGTAAATGTGAATGGCGGTGCCATTGCCTTGGGACATCCACTGGGATGCACAGGGACAAAATTATCCGTGCAACTCTTTGATGAAATGCGGAAACGCAATATGAAAGGGAAGTACGGCATGGTGACCATGTGTGTGGGAACAGGGCAAGGTGCAGCGGGTATATTTGAATTTTTAGCTTAGGAACCAAGACGGATAGAGGCAAGATTCAAGACTATGGGAAGACATAATTTTAAAAAACTTAAAATTTGGCAGGAAGGGATGATTTTGGTTGATGAAACTTATCAAATGATAAAAGAATTTCCGTCTATGGAAAAATTCAATCTTGTATCCCAAATGACCCGTTGTGCAGTATCCATTCCATCTAATATTGCCGAAGGTACAAGCAAATCAACAAATAAGCATTTTAATAATTATATCGAAGTAAGTCTTGGTTCTAGTTTTGAGTGGGAAACCCAATTAATTATTGCCTTGAACCAAAAGTACATTTCCATAGAGAAATTTGAATTTTTAGAACATAAAGTCCAACAACTACAAAAAATGATATCAAGCTTTCAAGATGGATTGAAATAAGTCCTGATTCTTGTCTCTTGAATCTAAAATCTTATAAAGATGAGCACAGAAACAACAAATAAAGACATTTTAAGAGGAGGTCAGTTTCTGGTAAAGGAAACCCCATGTGAGGATGTTTTCACCCTTGAAGACCTTACCGAAGAACAAAAAATGATGCGCGAAAGTACCAAGGAATTTGTAGACCGGGAACTTTGGGCACATTGGGAACGTTTTGAGAAAAAAGACTACGCCTATACCGAAGAGTGTATGCGAAAGGCCGGTGAACTAGGCCTATTGAGCGTTGCCGTTCCCGAAGCTTATGGCGGGATGGGAATGGGCTTTGTCTCCACCATGTTGGTCTGCGACTACATTTCAGGGGCTACAGGCTCCTTTAGTACGGCCTTCGGGGCACATACAGGAATCGGGACCATGCCCATTACCCTGTACGGTACCGAGGAACAAAAACAAAAATACGTCCCCAAGCTTGCCTCTGGCGAGTGGTTTGGCGCCTATTGCCTTACCGAACCCGGAGCTGGCTCCGATGCCAATTCCGGGAAAACCAAGGCCGTTTTGTCCGATGATGGCAAGTATTACAGCATTACAGGCCAAAAAATGTGGATTTCCAACGCGGGGTTCTGCAATATGTTCATTGTTTTTGCCCGAATCGAGGATGACAAGAACATCACCGGTTTCATTGTTGAGAACAATCCAGAGAATGGTATCACATTGGGCGATGAGGAAAAGAAACTGGGCATCCACTCCTCCTCTACCCGACAAGTGTTCTTCAACGAGACCAAGGTACCTGTTGAAAATATGCTTTCCGAAAGGGGCAACGGATTCAAGATCGCCATGAATGCCCTGAACATTGGTCGGATTAAATTGGCTGCTGCCTGTTTGGAAGCCCAGAGACGGGTGCTCAATGAGGCGACCAAATATGCCAATGAGCGTATTCAGTTTAAAACTCCCATTATGAACTTTGGGGCCATCAAGGCCAAGATAGCCGATATGGCCACCAATGCCTATGTGGATGAGTCTGCCTCTTACCGAGCAGCTAAAAACATCGAGGACCGGATTGCCATTCGGGAGTCCGAAGGCAACTCGCACCAAGAAGCAGAACTCAAAGGTGTTGAAGAATACGCCATTGAATGTTCCATTTTAAAAGTGGCCGTATCCGAGCATGTGCAACACACCACCGATGAAGGTATCCAAATTTTTGGGGGAATGGGCTTTAGCGCCGACACCCCAATGGAATCTGCTTGGCGCGATGCCCGTATTTCACGGATTTATGAGGGAACCAACGAAATTAACCGGATGTTGGCCGTGGGCATGTTGGTGAAAAAGGCCATGAAAGGCCATGTGGACCTTTTAGGTCCTGCCACTGCCGTTGGTGAGGAATTGATGGGCATTCCATCTTTTGATACGCCTGACTTTTCCGAACTGTTCTCCGAAGAGAAGGATTTGGTGACCCGTTTGAAAAAGGTCTTCCTTATGATCGCCGGTAGTGCCGTTCAAAAATTTGGTCCGGATTTGGAACAGCACCAGATGTTGTTGCAATCCGCCGCGGATATTCTGATTCAGGTGTATTTGGCCGAGTCCACCATCCTCCGTACCGAGAAAAATGCAAAACGTTTTGGTGAAGAAGCCCAAGCTACGCAAATTGCCATGTCCAAACTCTATTTATACAGAGCCGTGGATATCGTCATCCAAAAAGGAAAAGAAGCCATAGTTTCTTTTACCGAGGGAGATGAACAACGTATGATGCTGATGGGACTGAAGCGTTTCACAAAATATACTAACCAGCCCAATGTTGTGGCACTTCGTACGCAAATTGCGGATAAAGTGGCCGCAGATAACGGGTACACCTTTGATTGATGCAATTGTTTTTTGAAACAAAACAACTGAGAAGCCGCCCTTTTAGGGCGGTTTTTTTATGTGCTATTTTGCAAGGTTGCATATACGGTATACCTTTATCCTATGGAAAGGAACACTATGGAATCCCTTTATGACCAAAGGCAATTTAGGGAAATGGGTCACCGATTGATAGATCTTTTGGCCGACCACATCGCCAACACCACTTCAGGGAAAAACCCAAAGACTATTGACTGGGCTGAACCTAGTACCGAACTGGAATCTTGGAAGGATTTTTTCAACAACGGAAATGCAGATGATTTCTTTGAAAAGGTCATACAAAGAACCACCCATACCCATCATCCCAAATACATTGGGCACCAAGTGGGGGTTCCTGCCCCAATTACCGCCTTGACGGGCTTACTGGCCTCCTTGCTGAACAACGGAATGGCTGTTTACGAAATGGGAATGTCCCCTACGGCCATGGAGCGTATCATTACAGACCATATTTGCAAAAAAGTGGGTTATGGGGAAACATCCAGAGGGTTGCTGACATCAGGCGGGACCCTGGCCAATCTGACTGCATTGCTATCGGCACGGAAAGCCAAGGCAAAGCACAACGTTTGGACGGAAGGCAGCTCCCAACAACTAGGCATCATGGTGAGCGAAGAAGCCCATTATTGTGTGGACCGTGCGGCACGTATCATGGGGTTGGGCGACCAGGGAATCATTAAAGTTCCGGTTACAAAGGATTTTACCATGGACACTTCCCAACTGGAAAATTACCACGCCAAAGCCTTGGAAAATGGAGTTCACGTTTTTGCGATTGTGGGCAGCGCCCCATCCACCGCGACCGGCATTTATGACGATTTGGAGGCCATTGCCCGGTTCGCAAAAGAAAAAGGATTGTGGTTCCATGTGGATGGTGCCCATGGAGGTGCTGCCATTTTCTCTAAAAAATACAAACATCTGCTCGCAGGGATTGAAAAATCGGATTCCGTGGTCATAGATGGACACAAAATGCTGATGATGCCTACCCTTACCACGGCACTTCTATACCGGGAAGGTATTCATTCGCATACCACCTTTGTCCAAAAAGCGGACTACTTATTGACCCATACGGATGAGGAAGATTGGTATAATGGAGGGAAAAGAACTTTTGAGTGCACCAAATCCATGATGGGCCTACATTGGTACATTTTACTAAAACTATACGGGGACGACATTTTTGACCAGAATGTGACCAAACTGTATGATTTAGGAAAAGAATTTGCCCAATTGATACATAGTGATTCTAATTTCGAGTTGGCCATTGAACCCATGTCCAACATCCTCTGTTTCCGGTATGTGGCACCTCAACTGAGTTTGGAACAGCTTAACAGCTTGAACCAATCCATTCGTCAGCAATTATTGGAGGATGGGGAATTTTATATGGTCCAGACCCAACTAAGGGGCGTGCATTACCTAAGGACCAGTTTAATGAACCCCTTTACCACCATGGAACATTTGGGGTGGCTATTGGAAAAAATCAAAACCCTAGCCGAAAAATTGATGGCTCCGGAACCTACCCTATAGATTCCAATATTTTTTCCTCGCTCTGCTTTCTTGAAAAGTTGATGGCACATTCGATCAAAGCCAAATGGGAATACGCCTGTGGGAAATTACCCAATAAGCGCTTGGTCTTAAAATCAATATCCTCGCTAAAGAGTCCCAAATGATTGCTATGGCCCAACAAACGTTCAAAAAGTTCCAAAGCCTTCTCTTCCTCCCCTATTTTAAAGAGGCTGTTGATGAACCAAAAGGTACAAATGGTAAAGGACGATGAGGGTTCGCCAAAATCGTCCTCATTCTTATAACGATACAATAATCCATCATTGCTCAATCCCTCCTCAATGGCCTGCACCGTGTTCACATATTTGGGGTCTCGGGCATTGATAAAACCATAGGGTTCCATCAACAATACCGAAGCGTCCAAGTGGCGGGAACCATACGATTGCACAAAGGCATTGATGTCACTGTTCCATGCATTTTCATGGATATCTCTTTTAATTTCTTGCTCAAGTGCTGTCCATTTTTCAATCTTATGGGTCTTTCCAAAGATCTTGGCCACTTTAATGGCCCGGTCCAAAGCCACCCAGCACAGTACCTTGGAGAAGGTAAAATGTCTGTCTTCTCCTCGGAATTCCCAAATACCCTTGTCCGGTTCCCTCCAGTGTTTGCTTACGATCCAGACAATTCCTTTGGTGATGCTCCACAGCTCTTCCACATTTTCAATGTCATTGCTGAATTTCACCAACTGCTCATAGATGACATCCATAAGGATACCGTAAATATCGTTTTGCTTTTGCTTATAGGCGGCATTGCCAATACGAACGGGTTTCGAGCCCTTGTATCCATCCAAATGGTCCAAGGTTTGCTCCGTGAGTTTCTTTTCTTGATTGATACCGTACATAATCTGGAGTTTTTCATCCTTGTCCGGCATAAGGTCAATGATAAACTGCAGGTATCTTTTGGCGGAATTCTTATGCCCCAGTTCGGAAACCACCTTGATTACCATGGAGGCATCCCTGATCCAACAGAATCGGTAGTCCCAATTACGGACCTCACCAATGGTTTCGGGTAAAGAAGTCGTGGCGGCGGCCAAAACCGCCCCCGTTTTATCGTATGTAAGCATCTTCAAGGTAATTGCACTCCGTACGATTTCCTTGTTGAACTTTTTATAGGTAGGGGTCTTATCCACCCAATCCAACCAATACACTTTGGTCCGCTCCAACTCCAAGGCCATTTTCTCCGTAGTGGGCTTAAGAATTTTCTCGTTGTAGCAAATCATAAAGTATCCATCCTCCCTCAATGGGATTTCCTCTTCTTCCAATACCACCCTTTTATTGAACGAAGTATACAGGAACAGGGTATCATACTTTAACTTATGGGTGAGACTCGCTACAAAATCCTTTTTCACATGATGTTCGGTCTGCCCCAACCCGTATTCCAGTTTGGGGTCGTACTTGACCTTAAAGCTCGGCTTTCCCGAAACATACTTTACATACCGAATGATCTCTGGTGGTGCATTATACTTTCCATTGTTGTGTTTATGGTGCCTCGGCATAAAATCATGCACTTCAAAAACATCTTCCCCTCGGGAAAAACGTGTGATCAATATAGCTGTGCTATCATAGTATTGTTGATGAGTTTCATACGCATCATCCACAAGAAACTCAAAACTCCCTCCTTTTTCCTCATCCAACAATTTTGCAAAGACGGAAGTGGAATCAAATTGAGGCAGACAACACCAATCCAACGAGCCCGTTTTTGAGATCAAGGCCGCACTTCTACAATTTCCAATAATTCCATAATCCAGGTTATCCATAGGCTAATTATCCTCAAAAGGTTTAGAATGAATTGCTTTTACAGTCGAATTTCCCGAAATTTAAAGAAACTTAAAAGTAAAACCTGTCAAAAAATACCCTTTTATGGCCAAAACTATCATAATCTCAAATCGACTGCCCGTTCAATTGCAAATCAACAATGGAAGCATCAATGCCATCCCCAGTGTAGGAGGATTGGCCACCGGAATGAAATCCGTGCATAGTGGCAGTGAAAGCCTTTGGATAGGTTGGTCTGGCCTCACGGATGAGGATACACCCCCTGAACTTGAAGATGCCATTGACAAGGCCTTGAAAGAAAATGGCTGTGCCAAGGTAAAACTGAATGCCCAGGAAGTGGACGGTTTTTATTTTGGTTTCAGCAATAGGACCGTATGGCCCCTATTTCATTATTTTTTGAAGTATTCCGAGTTTGAACTGGATTTTTGGAATACCTACAAGGCCGTGAACCAGAAATTCGCCGATGCCATCATTGAAAAATCGGATGAGGATGACACCATTTGGGTACATGACTATCAGTTGATGCTGGTTCCGCAAATGGTCAGGGAAAAACGCCCCAATACCTCCATTGGATTCTTTTTGCACATTCCGTTTCCTTCCTACGAGATCTTTAGAACACTCCCTTGGCGTGAAGAAATATTGGAAGGCTTGTTGGGGTCCGATCTTATTGGGTTCCACACCTACGACTATGAAAGGCATTTTTTGAGTTCTGTGCGAAGACTACTGGGATTGGAGGTAAGCTTCAATGAGATTTATTTGGATAACCGCGTCATCAAAGTGGATTCTTTCCCTATGGGAATCGACTATAAGAAGTTTAGAGATGCCGCTTTGGTACAAGTTGAAAGAAAGCAAGACAATAGAAGTGATCTACAACAACGGCTGGACGATCATAAAGCCTCTGCCCCGGACACCAAATTGATCCTGTCCATAGACCGTTTGGATTACAGTAAAGGTATTGCCAAGCGCATCAATGCCTTCGAATATTTTCTCAACAAATATCCAGAGTACAAGGAAAAGGTACGGTTGATCATCCTTGCGGTGCCCTCTCGCTCCAATGTACCCCAATACCAATTGCTGAAAAAAGAAATCGATGAGTTGGTGGGACGCATCAATGGTGAACTATCCACGGTAAACTGGACCCCTATCTGGTATTTTTATCGTTCCCTTCCCTTTGAAAACCTCATCGACCTGTATACTTCCAGTGATATTGCGTGGCTTACCCCACTTCGAGATGGGATGAACCTCGTGGCAAAGGAATACATAGCCACCCGAACAGACAAGTCAGGGGTGCTTATTTTGAGTGAAATGGCCGGATCTGCCTATGAGATGAACGAAGCCCTTTTGATCAACCCCAATAATTTCGAGCAGCAGGCAGATACCTTGCATCAGGCCATTACCATGCCCTTGGAAGAGCAACAATCCCGAAATACCTTCCTTCAAAAACGGTTGGAACGTTACAATGTGGAAGTGTGGGCCAACGAATTTATGAGTGCACTCAACCAGAAAAAAACAGCGGGACACGCCTATATTTCCCAAAAAATCACAAACGAGTACCTCAACACCATCTCTAAGGAGTACTCAGACTCTTCAAAACGGCTGTTGTTCTTGGATTATGATGGTACTTTGGCCGGGTTCCACAAAGACCCCCAAAAGGCATTGCCCGATGAAGAGTTATACGCTCTACTGGACCAATTGCACAATCAAAAAGACACTACCCTATTCTTGATCAGTGGCAGGGATAAACAGACCTTTGGCAGGTGGTTCCTTCCCAAAAAGTACAATATGATCGTGGAGCATGGGGTTTGGATTTCCAAAGATGGTGAAGACTTTAAACTCTTGGAAAATGTAAAGAGCGATTGGATGGAAAAAATTAAACCGGTACTGGAATCTTTTGTGGATCGGACCCCTGGCTCTTTTATTGAAGAGAAAAACTACTCCATGGCGTGGCATTACCGAAACACCGACCCTGATTTTGGTGAAAAAAGGGCCACGGAACTCAATACGGTCTTGACCAGTCTTATCGGGAATGACGATATTAGCGTTCTCAACGGAAACAAAGTGATGGAAGTCAAAAGTAGTAACGTGAACAAGGGCAGGGCCGCCGTGCGCATGCTGGGAGAGGATGACTATGATTTCGTATTTGCCATTGGAGACGATTGGACTGATGAATTTATGTTCCAAGAACTCCCCAACTCGGCCATAACTGTTAAAGTGGGACTAAAAAAGACCCAGGCCAAATACCATGTTGAAAACACTAAACGGGTTCGGGAACTTTTAAAACGGTTTGCAAAACCATGATGAAACACTTCTACCTTTTAGTATGCTTGCTGATGACTTTCAACAGTTACAGTCAAGCAAATACTGAGGTCTACCTTTTTGACCTTGACATGAGCAACGGAAATGCTCCTTTATCCAATCCCAAGAATATATCCAACAATCATGGATATGACAACCAGCCCTCTTTTTGGGACGATGATACGGTATTGTTTTCTTCGACAAGGGCCGACCAAACCGATATCCTGCGATTCAACATCAATCAAGGAAGCACCTCTTCTTGGATTACCAATACACCCACGGGAAGCGAATACTCCCCACTGAGAATTCCAGGGGAAAACGCCATCTCTGCCATTAGGTTGGATTTGGATGGATTGCAGAGATTGTATGAATACGATATAAAAACCGGGGAATCCGAAGCTATTTCCGACTTAAAGATAGGTTATCATGTGTGGTACAATGACCATGTTTTGGTCTGCACAGTATTGGTGGCAGACCGGATGGATTTGGTGGTGATCGACCTCGATAATGGCTCCCAACATACCGTATACAAAAATGTGGGGCGCTCCCTCCATAAAATTCCAGGGACAGATTTGGTAAGTTTCATTAGCAAGGGCTCCTCAAAAAACGAACTTTGGCAAATCAAATCTCTTAACGTAACCAATCATGTAACAGATACTGTTTTAACGTTAATCGACCCCGTTGAAGATATGGTTTGGCTTCCCAATGGCGCACTTCTTATTCCCAATGACAACCGAATTTCCCTCTACAATCCAAAAGTGGGAGATACTTGGAAAGATTTCCAGGTTTTTGACAAAGACCAAGTCTTTAAAATATCCCGAATGGCCGTAAATCCAAGTGGAACGCGATTGGCCTTGGTCACAGAGATTTCACCCAAAGAAATCGTACAAAGGCAAGTGGATACCTTCAATAAACGGGATTTGGATGGGTTTGTCTCTTGCTATGCAGAAAATGTTCTGGCACAACGTTTTCCCAACGACACCATGTATGTGGGAAAGGCCAAAATGTTCTCCAATTATGAACGGTTCTACGCCAATACCAAAAATGCAAAGGTTGAGGTGGTTAAACGAATAACCCTAGGAAATAAAGTAATCGATGAGGAAATCACCATGGTTGATGGTCGACAGGGGCATCAAGTGGCTCTGTATACCGTTGAAGGTGGGCTCATCACCTCCATGACCTTTATTTTTCCCAATCAACAGACCGCAGATGCCGAATCCGTTGTGCAAGAGCAATTGGACGCTTATAATGCCCGCGACATTGATGCTTTTATGGATACCTATTCCGATACTATTGCCCTTTATAATTTTCCCAACCAAGTTACCCTCAAAGACAAAAAGGAAATGAGGACCAGATATGACTCCTTCTTTAAAAACACCTCCAACCTTCATTGTAAGATCAAGAATCGTATAGTTATTGGGAACAAGGTAATCGATGAAGAATATGTAACGGTAAATGATTCTGTGATAACCGCCGTGGCCATCTATGAAGTAGAAAATGGAAAAATCGTAAAAGTCACTTTTTTACAATGAGTCTTTTTGCTACTTTCATAGACTCACATTTTAAAATTTAAACCGTATCGCCATGAAAATCAACTACATTGCCTGCATCATGTTAGTACTCACCTTTAGTACTGTCCAAGCCCAGGATAATTACGAAAAATTGACCATTTCCATTGGTGTTGTCGTCTCGGACCTTGAAACCTCCCTCGATTTTTACACCAATATCATGGGTATGGAAGAAACCGGCGAACTGGATTTAGATGGTTCTTTCGGGAAAGTCTCGGGATTGACAGGGGGAAAGCCTTTGTTGGTAAAAATCTTAAAGCTCAAGAACAGTCCAGATGCGACAGAATTAAAATTAGTATCGTTCGGAAATGAAAAAACGGACATGGACAACCATATTCAAGATCAAAATGGCATGCAATACACCACTTTTTTCATAAACTCCACAGAAAACATCATAAAACGCATTCGCGAAAACAACATTAAGTTTCTGGGGGACACTCCCATACAACTACCCGATGGAAGAAATTTTATCCTGATTCAAGACCCTGACGGTGTTTTTATCGAAATCATTGGTCATTGAACCCTTTTTACAACAAATCAAGAATGAAACAGAAGACACTACTGCTTATTGCACTACTTTGCTTATTTATAGGCACAGCTCAAAACGACACCCGACTTTACGATATCATTAATACAGTTTCGGCTGAGCGCATTGAAAAAGATGTTACCACCTTGGTCAATTTTGGTACAAGACACACCTTGAGCGACACCACCTCACAAACTAGGGGAATAGGTGCTGCAAGGCGATGGATCAAATCAGAGTTTGAAAAAATATCTTCCGATTGTAATGGTTGTTTGGAAGTCTTCTACCAAAAAGATTTGGTCAAAAAAGGGGAAGGAGCCAGAATTGTAAAAGATGTTTGGGTGGTGAACGTCGTGGCCATTAAACGGGGCACCAAACACCCCAACCGATTTATCATCATGAGCGGCGATATCGATTCCAGGGTGAGCGACCCGAATAACTTTACTTCGGATTCGCCAGGGGCCAATGACAATGCCAGTGGTATGGCCGGAACCATTGAAGCTGCAAGGGTACTTTCCAAATATTCGTTTGATAGTAGTATCATCTTCGTTGGGCTTTCTGGCGAAGAGCAAGGACTCTATGGCGGTAAAGGTTTGGCTGCATATGCAAAGCAAAATAACTGGGACATTGTTGGCATTTTCAACAACGACATGATCGGTAACATCACCGGAGTGGATGGTGTGGTCAGCAATCGGGATTTTCGTATTTTCTCGGAACCTGTTCCCCCAACCGAAACCGAGGAAGAAAGACGGGCTAGACGTTTTTACGGCGGCGAAGTGGACGGTATTTCGCGGCAATTGGCCCGATATGTCTACAAAACCACCAAGACCTATATGCCGGAAATGAATCCCATGCTCGTTTACCGCTTGGACCGTTTTGGCCGTGGCGGACATCATAGACCCTTTAATGATGCTGGTTTTGCCGGAATCCGCATCATGGAGGCCCATGAAAACTATACCCAACAACATCAGGATATCCGTATGGAAGATGGTATCGCCTACGGTGATGTCCTTGAACACGTAAATTTTGAATATGCCAAAAAACTGACCGCCGTAAATGCCATCAATCTGGCATCAATAGCCTGGGCACCCCCTGCGCCAAAAACCGTTGAAATTGGAGGTGTGGTAGAACCTGCCGCAAAATTAAAATGGTCCAAGGTAGACGGCGCCATGGGGTACAAGATTTACTGGAGGGATACCACTTCCCCCACTTGGGACAATTACAGGTACGTTGGCAACATTGATTCCTATACGCTAAACGGCATAGTAATTGACAATTTTTTCTTTGGAGTGGCAGCCATTGGCAAAGATGGACATGAAAGCCCGGTTGTGTTTCCAAACAAAGTTTTTAGATAAAAAGTAAGTCTAGTCATAAGGCTTTTATAGTATGAACATGAAGCAATATTTTATAATATCAGCACTTGTATTGGGAGTTTGCACTGCATCTGCCCAAAATTTCACCCGCCAAGACACCCTTAGGGGGAGTATTACCCCAGAGCGCGAATGGTGGGATTTAAATTATTATGACCTAAACGTAAAAATAGAGCCCGATAAAAAATACATCTCGGGACATAATGTGGTCCGCTATAAAGTACTCAACGCTGCCAAAGTGCTTCAAATTGATTTACAACAACCCATGCAAATAGCATCTGTGACCCAAGATGGCCAACCGTTGGAGGTCACTTCCGAAGGAAATGCACATTTTATCACTTTGAAGAAAGAACAGGTTCCTGGAGAGTTCAATACCATCGAAATCCATTTTTCAGGTTATCCCCGTGAGGCTGTGAGAGCCCCTTGGGATGGTGGTTTTTCCTGGAAAGAAGATACCAAAGGAAATCCTTTTGTGGCCACATCCTGTCAAGGGCTTGGCGCCAGTGTGTGGTGGCCCAACAAAGACCATATGTACGATGAAGTGGACAGTATGCGTATCCGTGCAACCGTTCCGAAAAACCTTATGGATGTTTCCAATGGAAAACTTGAAAGCGTGGAGGAGGAAGTCGATTTTAAGACCTACAACTGGTTCGTGGCCAATCCCATCAACAATTATGGTGTGAATGTGAACATTGGCAACTACGTTCATTTTGGTGAAAAATACGAAGGTGAAAAAGGCACTTTGGAGGTAGATTATTACGTACTGCCCGAAAATTTGGAAAAGGCCAAAGAACAGTTCAAACAGACCCCGATGATGCTCAAAGCATTTGAACATTGGTTTGGCCCCTACCCTTTTTACGAAGATGGTTTTAAGTTGGTGGAAGTACCCTATTTGGGCATGGAGCACCAGAGCTCCGTCACCTATGGAAACCAATACACCAATGGCTATTTGGGGCAAGACCTTTCCGGTTCTGGATGGGGCCTTAAGTTCGATTTTATCATTATCCATGAAGCAGGTCATGAGTGGTTTGCCAACAATATTACCTACAAGGATATTGCCGATATGTGGATTCATGAAGGCTTTACGGCCTATTCAGAAAACCTCTATCTGGATTACCATTACGGTCCCAAAGCTGCTTCGGAATATGTCGTGGGAACCCGAAACAACATCCAAAACGACAGGCCCATTATAGGTACTTATGGGGTAAACCAAGAAGGTTCTGGAGATATGTACTACAAAGGGGCCAATATGCTGCATACCCTTCGTCAGCTCATAGAGGACGATGAATTATGGCGGCAAATTTTAAGAGGTCTGAATGCTGAATTCTACCACAAAACCGTGACCACACAGCAAATTGAGGACTACATCAGTGAAAAAACTAACAAAGACCTATCCGCCTTCTTCAACCAATACCTGCGCACTACCATGATTCCCATGTTTGAATACCAACAAGAGGGAAGTTCCATAACCTATAGGTATGTGGACATTGTGGAGGATTTTGATATGCCCATTCGCGTATTTGTTGATGGTAAGGAACAGTGGCTCTTTCCAAATGCCGAATGGAAAACGGAGACGCTGCAAGGAAACGAACTCATTTTTGATCCTAATTTTTATATCGAAACCAAAAAAATCTGATTTGAGCAAACTCCCGGAGCATTATTTCCAAAACGATTCAGATTGGCGTGATTGGCTGCATGAAAACCATGACAGTTCAGACGGTATCCACTTGATATTCTACAAGGTGGAACACCATATGGAAAGTATGCGATGGGAAGAAGCTGTAAGGGTTGCCCTCTGTTATGGTTGGATAGATAGTACGGTGAAAAGTTTGGGCGACGGCAAGCGGAGACAATATTTTTGTCCCAGAAAACCCAAAAGTGTATGGAGCAAGCTCAACAAAGACCATATTAAGGATCTAAAATCCAAAAAATTAATGCACAGCAGTGGTCTTGCTGCCATTCAGGTTGCCAAGGAAAATGGTTCTTGGTCAGCTTTGGACGATGTTGAAAACGGAGTGGTGCCCGAAGACCTTCAACGGGCATTCAACCAAAATAAAGAGGCCAAAAAGAATTTTGAAAACTTCACCCACAGTCAACGTAAAAGCTATTTGTATTGGCTCAATCAGGCCAAACGTGAAGATACCCGACAGAAAAGGATAGCAGAAATTGTGGGGATGTCAGCCCAAAACATCAAATACAGAACCTTGGGAAGATGAAACACATTATCAGAACAATAGGCATTTTTACATTATTTGTACTTACCATGTCCTGTGAGGATAAAAAAACAAAACAGAAGGTGGACATGGCCATTACCAATGCCCAGGTCATCCATCTTGAAACCGGGACTTTAGAGAACCAAGACATCTTTATTTCCGATGGGAAAATCCAGGCAATTCTGAGTGCAGGTACAGAGAATGCCTATGAGCCTGATACCCTTATCGATGCTTCCGGAAAATTTGTTCTCCCAGGGTTTTGGGACAACCATATTCATCTTAGAGGAGGTGATTCGTTAATAGACAACAACAAAAACTTTTTAAAACTGTTCATTGCCAACGGTATTACCACGGTCCGAGACGCTGGCGGAGATCTTACGCCTTCCGTCATTCAATGGAAAAAACAGATTGCTTCCGAGGATTTGGTGGGACCCACCATTTATACTTCAGGACCCAAGATTGATGGCCTCAATGCCACATGGGCGGGTTCTCTTGAAGTGGAAACTGAAGAGGATGTGAAGAACGCCTTGGATTCCCTTCAGGAGCTGCAGGTTGATTTTGTCAAACTTTACGACAGCCGAATTTCGGGAGAGAATTACCTCAACGCCATCAAAGAGACCCAGAAAAGAGGTATGACCGTCTCGGGCCATATGCCTTTTACGGTTACGTTAAAGGAAACCGTGGATGCAGGCATGGATGCCATTGAACACCTCTACTACATCATGAAAGGCTGTGCCAGCAACGAACAGGAAGTAACCGAAAGGCTTAAATCGGGGGAAATTGGCTTTTGGGATGCCATGCCCGCACTAATGCAAGCGTATTCAGACTCAACCGCACAAAAGACTTTTACTCTGTTGAAAGATAACAATGTCTTTGTGGTACCTACGCTTCACATCGGAAAAACTTTGAGCTATTTGGATGAAGTGGACCACTCCAACGACCCTTACCTGACGTACATGGGTCAAGGTATTATCCAAACCTATCAAGGTAGGATAGCAAGGTCCATGAATGCTACGGAAGAGGTCAGAAATAACCGAAAGGAACTGGATACTTTTTTTGGACAACTGGCCCAATCCTTAGATCAGGCCGGGGTGAAGCTATTGGCGGGTTCGGACAGTGGTGCCTTCAACTCGTACACTTATCCGGGCTTCTCACTCCACAAAGAATTGGAAACCATGGTACAGAATGGAATCTCTCCTTTGGATGCTTTGCGTACATCAGCCTATAATGGTGCACAGTTTTTGGATAAATCCAACAACTATGGTAGTGTTTCCAAAGGAAACGTATCGGATTTGGTGATTTTGGATGACAATCCTTTGGAAGATATTCGCAACTCACAACGTATTTACATGGTATTCAAGGGAACGCAAGTGTTCTCCAAAACCCAGCTACAAAAACTATTGAAATCTGCCATCATGGATTGATGCACTTTTCAATTTTAACTCCATACGCAATGATCAATTCTATTCCAAAAATCGCGGCAAGCTCAAAAATTGGAGGCCTTTTACTCTGGTTTTTATTGGTTCTCCCCGTAAAAGCACAAGTTTTATTGGTTCCCGATCGGGTATTTGATGGTGAAGAAATACATTCCAACTGGGTGGTGGCTGTCACCAATAATAAAATTACCTATGCAGGTCCAGAAAGTGAGCTAAAAAAACGCAGTTCCTACACCAAACAGGAACTCAAAGGGATGACCCTGATGCCAGGCCTCATCGAAGGGCATTCCCATCTGTTGCTTCATCCCTACAACGAAACGGATTGGAACGACCAGGTTTTAAAGGAATCGCCCGTTGAAAGAGCTATCCGGGGGAGCGTCCATGCCAAAAAATCCCTAATGGCCGGGGTAACGACCATGCGTGATTTGGGTTCGGAAGGTGCCGGATATACCGATGTCTACTTAAAAAAATGTATTGATGATGGGATTATCCCCGGACCTAGATTACTTGTTGCCGGACCTGCCATCGTAGCTACAGGGGCCTATGGCCCAAAAGGATTTCATGATGGGGTAAATGTTCCCTTAGGTGCCAAACCCGTAAGTGGAAGAGATGAAGCAATAAAAGAAGTAAGGAATCAAATGGGGAATGGTGCAGATCTGATCAAAATTTATGCAGATTACCGTTGGAGCCCAGGCGCAATCCCACAACCTACCTTTTTACAGGAAGAAATCGATGCCATGGTAGCCACCGCTACCACAGCAGGCAAATATGTAGTAGCCCATGCCGGCACCCCCGAAGGAATGCGCCAAGCCATCTTGGGCGGCGTGGAGACCATTGAGCACGGGGATTGGGGCACTATGGAAATTTTCAAATTGATGAAAGAAAAAAATGTGGCCCTATGCCCTACCTTGGCTGCCGGCGATGCTATTGAGCAGTACAAAGGATGGAAAAAAGGCAAAGAGGCCGATACAGACCGTATTGCGAAAAAGAAACAATCCTTTGCCTTGGCCCTACAATCTGGGGTGGACATTGTATTTGGGGGTGATGTAGGCGTATTTCCCCATGGAGAAAATTATAGGGAGCTCGTTCTGATGGTCCAATACGGAATGCAGCCCCTCATGGCCCTACAATCAGCCACATCGTTGAACGCCAGGGTATTTCATTTGGAGAATCTGGGAAGGGTCAAAAACAATTTCTTGGCCGATCTTATAGCCGTGGAAGGCAACCCCCTTGTCAACATTGAACAGATGCAACACGTACGGTTTGTTATGAAAGATGGGGTAATCTACAAAAACGAATAGCCCATTCAATTCAAATAGAGCACGTTTCCCTGCTGTACAGCTTCAGTTAACATCCTTTTAAGAATTCCACTTGGGGTTTTTGGTATCTTTAGGCGACTAATTGACCTTAAAAATGAAAAAGCCTCTTTTCCTGTTGATGCTCTTCGCATCAATATCTCTTTTTGCCCAAGATTTTTCAATGGATTTGCTTCAGGACATGAAGCCTCGGAACATTGGACCAGCCGGAATGAGCGGTCGTGTCACTGCCATTGATGTAGAACTATCCAATCCAGATGTCATGTATGTGGGAACCGCTTCGGGCGGCCTGTGGAAATCGACTTCGGGAGGGATTAAATGGGAACCTATATTTGACAATGAGGTTACTGCCTCCATTGGTGCAATTGCCATTCAACAATCCAACCCATCCGTAATTTGGGTAGGTACCGGAGAGGGAAACCCGCGGAACAGTCTCAACGGTGGATACGGTATCTACAAATCCCTTGATGGTGGAAAAAGTTGGAAGTCTATGGGGCTAGAGAAAACCCGTCATATTCATAGGGTCATTATTGACCCCACCAACCCTGATGTAGTCTATGTTGGGGCCATTGGTTCACCATGGGGTGAGCACCCTGAACGCGGTGTTTTTAAAACTATTGATGGTGGAAAGACTTGGGAGAAGGTACTTTTTGTAAATAATAAAACCGGAGTGGCCGATTTGGTCATGGACCCCACCAATCCGAATAAATTGATTGCGGCCATGTGGGAGCATAAACGCGACCCGTGGTTCTTTAAATCAGGAGGTGAAGGCAGCGGTCTGTACATGACCCATGATGGAGGGGCCACTTGGAAACAGATTACCGAGGAGGATGGTTTGCCCAAAGGCGAACTGGGCCGGATTGGTATTGCCATTGCACGTAACAAGCCCAATATTGTCTATGCATTGGTAGAAGCCAAAAAAAATGCATTGTACAGATCGGTTGATGGAGGTTTCAAATGGGAAAAAATCAATGATAAAAACGATATTGGCAATCGCCCATTTTATTACTCCGAAATCTATGTAGACCCCCAGAATGAAAATCGTGTTTACTCTGTTTTCACCTACATAAATGTATCTGAGGATGGTGGGAAGAATTTTACCCAATTGATGCCTGCCTACGGAGTTACCAATGGTGTGCACCCTGACCACCATGCCTGGTGGATACATCCTACCAACGGACAGTTCATGTTGGATGGCAATGACGGTGGGTTGAACATCACCAAAAATGGAGGCAAGACCTGGCGCTTTATTGGCAATTTGCCCGTTGCCCAATTCTACCACATTAATGTGGATAATGAGTTTCCATACAATGTATATGGGGGCATGCAGGATAATGGTTCTTGGAGAGGACCAGCCTATGTTTGGAAAGATCAAGGTATACGGAACAGCTATTGGCAAGAAATTGCCTTTGGAGATGGTTTTGATGTTGTCCCGGATAAAGACAACAGTCAATTTGGATATGCCATGAGCCAACAAGGCTATGTTCGCCGATACGATTGGAAAACAGGAAACGACTACACCGTTCGTCCAACCCATCCAGATCCGGAAACCATGCTCCGTTTCAATTGGAATGCAGCCATTGGCCAAGACCCCTTTGATAATGGCACAGTCTACTTTGGAAGTCAGTTTGTACATAAATCCACCGATAAGGGACTCACATGGGAAGTCATTTCCCCTGATCTGACCACCAATGACCCCAAAAAACAGAAACAGAGCGAAAGTGGTGGACTTACCATGGATGCCACAGGGGCTGAAAACCATTGTACCATTATTGTGGTAGAACCCTCACCCGTTGAAAAAGATATGCTATGGGTGGGTACGGATGACGGTCAGGTACACTATACCCAAAATGGCGGTAGTACTTGGGTTGATGTCACCAAAAACATTAAAGGGTTACCCGCAGGCAGTTGGATTCCACAAATAAAAGCCTCGCAAAAAAATAAAGGCGAAGCCTTGTTGGTCGCCAATGATTACAGAAGGTTCAACTACACTCCGTATGCTTACAGAACCAAAGATTACGGAAAAACATGGACCCGTATTGTAGATGAAAATGATGTTGAAAGCTATACACTTAGCATCTTGGAAGATTCGGAAAACCCCAACCTTATGTTTTTAGGTACAGATGATGGATTATACATTTCTCTAAACGCTGGTTCCAAATGGCAAAAATGGGGAAAAGGCTTTCCGTCCGTTTCCACCAAAGATTTGGTCCTACAGCCCAGAGAGCAGGATTTGGTCATTGGCACCTTTGGTAGGGCCGCTTGGGTACTGGATGATGTTAGACCATTGCGTGCTTTGGCGGGCAATACAGCTCTTTTGCAAAAGGAAATTAGCCTGTTCAACAGTCCTGATGCCTACTTGGCAGCATATCAGCAACCCACAGGAAGCCGATTTGGTGGTGATGCCCTGTATAATGCTGAAAATAGACCATCGGGAGCGATGATTACCTACTACATCAAAGATGTGGCTACTAAAAAAGACGCTGGCAACAAAAAAGAAGATGAAAACGGGGAAGAAGCTTCAAACTCGGAAAGCACCAAGGAAAAAAACAAAGACTCCATCTTCTTTAATTTTTATGATGGAGACAAACTCATCAGAACCCTAAAATACAAGACACCCAAAAAGGCCGGGTTTCATAGAATCTATTGGGGGCTGGATGAAAAAGCTCCTGATTCCCCATCAAGGACGATTGTAAAAAATCCAAGAGAGTCGGGCGGATTAACCGTTAAACCTGGAACCTATAAAGTGGTGGCCCATTATGGACAATTTAAGGATTCCACCTCTGTTACCGTAAAAACAGACCCCCGCTTAAACATTTCCTTGGCATCTATAAATGAAGTGTATGCCACTGGAAAAAAATTGGACGGTTATACACAAACTGCTGCAGATGCAGTAAAACAATTGGTGGAGAACAAGAACTTGGCCAACAAGTTCCAAAAAGAGCTTAAAGAATTGGACAAGGAAAAGTTCAAGGATCAAATTGAAGCTTCAAAGAACATAGTAAAGGAAATAGATTCGGTTATAGCCCTATATTTGGGCAAGGAAGACAAACGCCAAGGCATTACCCGAAATCCAGAGCCTTCTGTAGTGCAAAGGCTCAATACGGCTGGTTCATATGTTGGTAGCCGTCAGTCCGGAATCACTGAAACAGAAAAAAGACTCATCCGCTTTGCGGAAGACGAATTAAAATCGGCTTTGGATAAAACCAATACCTTTTTCAATGAAAAATGGAAACCTTATCGCGAATCCATTGAAGCCATAGATGTATCACCTTTTAAAGAAACAGAAACCTTTAGTTTAGATTAATGCAGCAAAGAAAAAGAAAATTAATATCGACCCTTTGGGTCGCGCTTACCGCTATAGTAGTTTTGAATGCCCAAGAACCCGGAGAGGACAAATGGGGGGCTTGGTATATGTATTTTGGCACCAATAAGGTATCGGAACGATTCAGTATACATACCGAAGCACAATTCCGATATTATGAAACCACAAGCAACTTTAACCAGCTGCTGTTGCGTACCGGATTAAATTACCACATAGACCCGAGTGCCATTGCCACTGTTGGTTATGGTTTCATAAAGACCGATGGTTCTTTTGATGAACCCTTGGGAGGATTGGATAGTAGGGAACATCGAATATTTGAACAATTCATATTAAAAAACAAGGTTTGGGAATTCCTTTTTGAACACCGCTATCGTTTGGAGCAACGGTTTTTGGAACTAGGGGATACCACCGATACCCAGTACAGGGCCCGCTATCGTATCCAAATGACCTTGCCGCTCACTGATACCTTTTTCTTGAATTTTTATGACGAGTTGTTCATAAACCTACAAGACGATTTGTTTGGACAAAACCGTTTGTACGGTGCTTTGGGCATCCATATTACGGAGAATAGCAGTGTTCAGTTTGGGTACCTTAGAAACCAGTTTGCCAATGCCGTTTATGACCGTTTGCAGATAGGTTTCTTTTTTAATCCCGACTTAAGAAAGGTCTTTGCAAAAAAAGCTAAGGACGAGAGTTAGTGGTTTTTGACCCCGTTGAACTAATGTTGGATGGGTCAATTGCTCATTTATCAACCTAAAAAAGCAATATGGGGATTCAAAAAGTAACTTTCAATAATAAAGAAGGGCAAATACTGGTAGGTCGCTTGGAGCTGCCGGTGGACCAACAACCGCACAACTTTGTACTCTTTGCGCATTGCTTTACCTGCACCAAAAATCTCTTGGCGGTTAAACACATTGGCAGGGCATTGACCTCAAAAGGTTTTGGCGTGCTGCGTTTTGACTTTACCGGACTTGGTGAAAGTGAAGGGGATTTTGCGGATACCAATTTTTCTGGAAATGTACAGGATTTGATTGCTGCGGCAGATTTCCTAAAGGAAAAATACAAAGCCCCTGCTTTGATCATTGGCCATTCTTTGGGTGGTGCGGCTTCCATCTTTGCAGCTTCAGAAATTGCTTCGGTAAAGGCAGTGGCTACCATAGGAACTCCATCCAATCCTGTTCATGTAAAGCATTTATTGAAGAGTGATCTAGAAGAAATCAATACTACTGGGAAAGCTGTTGTAAATTTGAGCGGGCGGGACTTTACCATCAAAAAACAGTTTTTGGATGATTTGGAAAACAAATCCCTAATAGAAGTCATCAAAAACCTGAGAAAACCCATACTCATTCTTCATTCGCCCCAAGATTTGACCGTAGAAATCAAAAATGCCCAAGATATTTATATTGCTGCACATCACCCCAAGAGTTTTATCTCATTGGATGGTGCCGACCACCTATTGTCCAACAAACAAGACTCCATCTATGCAGGTGAAGTTATTGCAGGTTGGGCGACACGGTATCTGGATATTGAGAACACCCTAAATACACCTTTAAAAACCGAGCACCAAGTAGTGGCAAGTTTGGATGGTGACAATGGCTTCACTACCCAAATGAAGGTTGGAAACCATTTTATGACAGCTGATGAGCCCACATCTTATGGCGGGAACGATTTTGGCCCTTCTCCCTATGAACTGGTTTCGGCGGGGCTTTCGGCCTGCACGGTCATGACCGTGCAAATGTATGTTAAACGCAAAGGTTGGCCCCTTGAAAACATTGAGGTGCATACTTCCTACGAAAAAACGCATGCCATAGATTGTGAAAACTGCGAAAGCGAGGGAACAAAAATTGATACCTTTTACCGGGATATTAAATTAACCGGAGACTTGGATGAGAAACAAAAAGCCCGAATCATGCAGATTGCTGATAAATGTCCCGTGCACAAAACCTTACACAGCGAGACTCAGGTAATCAACAAGTTGATTTAAAAAATAGGAGATTATAACCGCATGTGTCGGATGTCAAAATAATCCAACTCTAGTTCAATTACGGCATTGTAGATATTTCGAAGCGATTTTGCGTATTCCCTCTGGTTAATATATCCCTTTACTTTGTTTTCCCTTAGACGGCGGTATCCTTTACAAAAAGTTTTTTTCTTTTTGCAGTACACAAAGAAGTTGATATAATCTAGAACCTTAGAGATCACCGTCATAATTTATATGTTGATAGTCAACACAAATGGTATTTCTATAACGGTCCTATGTACAAAATCGTATGGTGCCTTAAGTTGATTGATCGGAAAATTATTGACACCTCCCTAAATAATGGTTACCTTAGACTAAACCTAAAAATTCTCACTAATGAAAAAAATACCCGCAGTGGTAATTGGGCTGGCGCTAATGGTTGGCTTTAGCTGCAAACAAGTAAAAAAGGAAGCGGAAGAGACATCCGAAGAAATAGAGGAAACCGTTGAACAAGTGGTTGAAACAATGGAAACCAAATCCATTTCGTTTAAAATGGAACCCAAAAGTGACAGTAATGTAAGTGGCGATGTAGCCTTTACCGAAGAAAATGGCACGGTTGTCATGAAAGCGCACCTTACCGGTCTTACCGAAGGTGAACACGCCATACATATCCACGAGAAGGCTGATTGTTCTTCGGCTGATGGAACGTCTACCGGAGGTCATTGGAACCCAACCTTCCAACCCCACGGAAAATGGGGTGCCCAGGAAGGGTACCATAAAGGAGACATTGGCAACTTTGTGGCCGATGCCGAAGGTAATGCCACCGTAGATTTTGCCACCAAGGAATGGTGCATCGGGTGCGACGATGAAACCAAGGACATCATGGGTAAAGCGGTCATCGTTCACCAAGGTGTGGATGATTTCACATCGCAACCCAGTGGAGCCGCAGGAGCCAGGGTTTCCTGTACCGGTATTATACAGTAATAAAAACGGCGGCCCATGGGCCGCCGTTTACCCTTGAAACATTGTAAAAACCATTTCATATGGAAATAACAAAAGAATACTCCAATGGGGAAATCACCGTGGTATGGAAACCCAAACTGTGCCAACATGCAGGAATCTGTGTGAAAATGCTCCCCCAAGTATATAATCCGAAGGACAAACCTTGGATAAAGGCCGAAAATGCCTCGACCCAGGAATTAAAGAACCAGATTGCCCATTACCCTTCGGGAGCACTGAGCCACTACACCCCTACCTCCTGATTATGGAACAAGAGTATAAACTTGTGGACAACGCTGAAGCCAAACAGTTTGAGTTTGACTTGGGCGATTCTATTGCCAAAATAGAATACATCCGTGCCAAGGAAAAAATCTATCTTACCCATACCGAAGTACCTGAGTCCCATGGCGGAAAGGGCATTGGTTCCAAATTGATCAAACAAACACTGGAACACATTAAAGCAGAAGACCTTACCTTGGTCCCACTCTGTCCTTTTGTTGCTACTTATATAAGTAAACACCCTGAATGGAAAACGTTGGTTCTAAAAGGAATCAATATTGCGTAAGCCATAACTTCTATTTTCCAAACAAACCCTTTGGGGAGCACCTTATTTTTATATCTTTAGCTGGACAGCTATGCATTTGGACAACCTCATACAAAGATTCCAGAATAAGGACAAGGCCGCTTTTGAGACCTTGCACAATATGTATGCGGAAAATATTTGTGGGGTAATCAATGTAATACTCAAAGACCCGGAACGCTCCCAAGAACTTTGTCAAGATGTATTTGTGAAAATCTGGAACAAGTCGGACCAATACGATACTTCCAAAGGTCGATTTTTCACTTGGATTTTGAATATTGCCCGTAATACGGCCATTGACGAACTGCGTTCCAAAAGCCATAAAAACCAAAAGAAAAACCTCCCTGTTGATTCTCTCGTAGGTATTTATGAAAACAGTGAGGACCTAAATGGCAAAATAGACACCATTGGGCTGCAATCGTTATTGAAGGGGTTGAAGGATAAATGTATTCTATTGATAGATTTGCTTTATTTTAAGGGATTTACCCAAAAGGAAGCCGCAAAAGAATTAAAGACACCAATAGGCACCATAAAAACACGGATTAGAAGTTGTATTTCCGAAATACGGAAAAATTTACCCCAATAAGATGGATGTAAAGGAATACATAGCATCAGGAATTTTGGAACTCTACGTAGCTGGAGCACTTTCCCCTGAGGAAAATTTGGAGGTGCAACACTACGCGCTACAACACCCTGAAATCCAAAAAGAGATTGAGGCTATTGAGGAAACTGTACTTCAGCTTACCCGAACTGCTTCCCCAAAATTACCAAAGGATAATTTTAATGAGATTTTGGCCCAATTAGACGATGTTATACCGTTTAAACCCGAAGCCTCCAAAAAGCGAACACCTTGGGGCAGTTATCTAGGTTGGGCAGCAGCGGTATTATTGGCTGTGGGACTTTTTGGGCTGTACCTTGAGAACAATAAGCTTAAGACCGAAATAGAAATTACCAATCAGGAAAGGGAAAATCTGGAGGAAATCCTATCCACTACCCAAGAAAGAGTTATTGATAAGGAAGCTCTTCTACAGCAACTTCGTGACCAAAATGTTACGGTTGTAGCGTTAGGCGGACAGGCTGTATCTCCAGATTCGTATGCCAAGGCCTACTGGAACCGGGAAGAAAGCAAGGTCATTATCGACGCCCAGGGTCTTCCCGAACCTCCACCTGGTTATACCTATCAGGTCTGGTCCCTAAAATTGAGCCCATTGACCCCCACTAGTATTGGTCTCTTGGAAGACTTTGCCACGGCCGACAGTAAATTGTTCTCTCTACCCAATCCCAATGAATCTGAAGCATTTGGCATTACCTTGGAGCCCGAAGGTGGTAGCGAAACCCCTACACTGGAGCAGCTGTACACCTTAGGTGCCGTTGGGGCATAAAAAAAAGCAGCTTGGCAACAATCCAAGCCGCTTTTATTAAAAATCAATTCACCAAAAAATTATAGTTTCACCCCAAATCCAAATCCAAAAATCCATGGGTTGATATCAACATCGGCAACTACGGTTGCACCAAGTGCGGTGGTAGCATTTACAGTAGCATCTGTGTTCAAGAACAATTTTTTCACATCAACGTTCAAGAACCATTTGTCGTTAAGCATAAAATCAAATCCTCCCTGCAATGCATATCCAACGGCCGTGTCATAATCCACGTCATCGGCCACAGGTCCCTCATCCACACCATAGAACAAGGTCAAGTTCAATCCAGCCCCTAAATAGGGTACAAAATCGCCTCCTGTAAAATGATACTGACCAGTCAATGTTGGGGGAAGCAGCCACACATGGCCCAAATCAATATCCCCAACTTGCGTATCAACGGCTTCAACATCGTGCTTAGTTGTGGCCAAAATCAACTCCAAAGACCAATTTTCATTAAAAAAGTAAGAGATATCCAGCTCTGGAACAACCGCCGTTGAAATGGACGCATCCCCACCAATAGCTTCAATATCAGCGCTCTCATCTGGCGTTACCACAATACCACGAAGTCGAAATTGCCAAGGACTACCAGCATCGTCCGTCGATATATCCTGTGCTATTCCCATGTTGATGAATCCCATTAATGCCATCGCTGCTAAAAGTACTGTTCTTCTCATTGTCTTGAATTTTAAGATTGAACAAAATTACTGTGCAGAATAGCCCATAAACATGATGTTTATCATTGGAAAGTCTTGAGAAAAGACATGTAACCCAATCACGAATTGGATAGTAAAAATCAAGTAGGCAAGATAGCGTTGGTCATACCATTAAAACCACTTTTTACGCTTGAAAATAAGTATGGAGATTATTGTAACTACCAACATGAGTCCCAAAAGAACAAAATAGCCGTAGGGCCATTTAAGTTCCGGGATGTTCTCAAAATTCATCCCGTAAATTCCGGCCAAAAAAGTCAAGGGAATGAATATCACCGAAAATATGGTCAAGGTTTTCATGACCTCATTGAGGCGATGACCCTGAATACTAAAGAACAGATTGATTTGACTTTCCAACTCTTGGGTGTCCGAGTCGATATCATTGGTAAGTCCATTGATTTGCTCCCGAAGCTCACTAAAATACTTGGTATGAAACCCTTTTACCTCAACCCTTTCCAACCGATTAACAATATCGCGGAGCCCATGTGATGCTTTTTTAAATTGTTGGATGAGGGCTTTCTTGTTTTCCACCTCGAACATAAATTCAGGTGTCGGCTCCATTTTAGTGGCACGATCCAACA
Organism: Flagellimonas alvinocaridis; assembly: GCF_004916895.1. Classification (GTDB taxonomy): domain Bacteria; phylum Bacteroidota; class Bacteroidia; order Flavobacteriales; family Flavobacteriaceae; genus Flagellimonas; species Flagellimonas alvinocaridis. Next base: position 210,309 of record NZ_SNTZ01000003.1, on the reverse strand, counting down.
TGTTCTCCATAAGCACCATTTCTTCATATTTTTCCTTGTAGTTGGAAATCAAGGTTTCCAAAATAAAGAACAACAGATAATCGGCTTTTTTCTTCCGAATAATTCCCTTGTTATCAAAAATCCGTGCCCTTATCCAATCAAAGTGGTCTCCCCATTTTTCTTGGATACACCAGACGAAATCCTTGGCCACCACAAAAAACATCTGTTCAGATTCCAGGTTATGGTTCTCGGTCTTGATGATTCTTGCCGCAATAAAAAGCTGCTCTTCCAGCTCTATTACCTTGTTTCCAAAGTTTTGGTTCAACAGTAGGCGTAGTAGAAAGTCATCCAATTCATTACTGAGCACCATCTTTCTGAACTCATCCATATACTCCAGGCCATAGGTGTTTACCCAGGTTATGGTCTTATTACTTTTGGAAAGCAAAATATCCTCTTCCAACGAAAATTTTCTATTGTAATAATCCTCAAGTGAATAGTTGATTACCCAGGTATTATTTTCGAAATCTGTAACCATTATTGTAAAAGTAAAACGGGTTATTTGTAGTTTAGAGCAATAAGTTAAACCAAATTTAGCAAGATTGGATCATGGTGGGCGTAATGTCTTTTAAAACTGAAATTTTAGTCACTGGAATATTATTGGTTGTCATTTTTATTTTGAACTCTTTGACCAAGAGAGCCATAAGGAGATTTGGCAGAACGAGTGCCATTGACATGAACAACCGAAAAATCATTTTTTATCTCAGCAACCTGTTCTTTTATGGTTTGGCCGCGGTAGGCCTCTCTTTGATTTGGGGTATGAATTTGAAGGATTTTTCCCTTTTCCTGTCTTCTACCCTAGCTATATTGGGCGTTGGGTTTGTGGCTCAATGGTCCATTCTTTCCAACTTAACGGCCAGTGTAATCCTCTTTTTTAGTCACCCGTTGCGTTTGGGGGATCGGATAAGGGTTTTGGACAAGGATTTTGATTGGACCGGAAAAGTTGAAGATATTAGCGGATTTTATCTTTTTATGCGAACTGATGATGGCAGAAGAATTACAATTCCCACCAACTTGGTCATTCAAAAAGGCATTGAAATCTTACAGAATCACGATACAGATTCCAGTGAAGAAGAAATTATTGAAAATTGATAGGATGCGCCACTATGCTTAGTGACGCATCCAAAACAACAACCAAGTAGCAACCCAAAAACCACTACTTTACGTTCAATAAGCCTTCATTTTAGAGTTTACAGGCTTAAAATTTGATCTTCCTTTAATGGTCCCAATTCGTAAATAGCCCCTGTCAATTCTTGCTTTAATTCCTTCACCTTGTCCAGGTTCCCGTTTTCCTTATAGATTTCTGCAGCTTGGGTAAGTATAGCTGGTTCAAAGGTTTTGTCCCAGATAAAGTTCTCTACCAACTCCAAGGCTTTTTCTTTTTCCCCTTTTTTCAGATAACTGTAAGCCAAGAGTCCATAAGACTCTGGGGTGGGTCTATTTTCCACTTCACGTTGCGCCAATTTTAAGGCCTTCCCATTGACTTCCATACCAATGAGGAAATCTATGTTATGGGCATTATACATTTCTCCATACCCTTTATCCCCCACTCTCTTGTGATAATTGTCCAAAGCTTCCAGTTTAAGGGCTTCATTCCCGATAAACTCAGCAATTTCAGCCTTCAGTAAAAAATAATCCGGAGATTGGTTTTTCTTTATGATGGAATCCATTATTCTCAATGCCTCTTTCCCATCCCTTTCGTGGGAATATACAATCCAAGCAATCCCTTTTTTGGCATAGGCATTCTGGGGATCCATCTCTAAAGCCTTCAGATACAGTTTGTACGAATCTTCTATCCGTCCAGCATGACCATAAAAATCGGCCAAATTGGTGCTGGACCATAACATCAAATTTTTATTTTTTGACGTCTGCGCTCTTTCATAAGCCTTCTCCATGAATCGGATAGCAGTATCCAAATCACCTTTATGATCATTCCATTTGGCCAACCGAATCAGGTATCCAAAATCTGACATATTTCGAATACTATCCAAATATGTGTGGGCCTCCTGGTAATTACCCAGTTCCATGTGCACATCAAACAATAGGGATTGGGATGCATTGACCCCGCTTCCTTGTGCTCGGGCAGCTGTGGCTAAATCCAAAGCTTCTTTAAATCGATGCTGCGAAATGTAATTTCTGGCCAAAGCTCTTAAGTAACCAGCTTTCCCCACTGCGGCCACATCCACTGCCTTTTTGAGGGATTGTTCTGCCATCTTTAGATATTTGATGTCTCCCGTTCCCTGAAAATATCTATTATATTCCCCAGCTACATTGCCTAGGCTCAGTATCTGCAAACTATCTTGTTTTATTTTGGAATCCCAAAGCTGATAATACTTTGAGGTTGTTTTCATTGGTTCTGAGGCCAAAAAGTGATTGTAATCATTCTGGTCTGTTTTAAAGACCTTTTCTTGCTGACATGATAGCAATACCATCGCCATTAAGAATATGAGTTTGTATTTTGTTGCTTCCATGATTCTGTTGTTGTTTAGTATGAAAAGGGAGAGGACATGTCCTCTCCCCTCTTCCCTTTCATAGCGATTACTCGGGATTTCCCAAGTAAGGGAAAGTTGTAGAAATATCTGCTGTTAACGAAACCCCATCGGAGGTCAACCTGGGTAGGTCGGCCATGCCATCATCATCCAAATCCTGACCACTGAACCTATCCCCTTCCATTCCTCCAAAGAAAAGAATCAGGGATACATCAATAATATCATCATTGGGGTGTCTTCCGGTAAGGGCCACTTCGTCTCCATCCGGCACCAGAATACGTCCATCGTTATCAAAATCAGTACCTGGATTAAAATATGTAGTAGGTAGGTCTGGGGCCACTTCAAGAACATCTGCTGCCAATACCGTGGTCAAGGTGGCTGCATCCAGTCCCAAAATGTTGTTCTCATAATCAACATCGGCAGGATCTAGACCCAATTTAATGGCATAAACATCATGGTACTGTTCCAACCTTGCTTGAAATCCAGCTTGGAAAGTAGCCGACATCTCGGAAGGAATAGTGGTATTATGGGCATCCTTCACACTGGCCTCTCCTTCCATATCAAAACTTAGGGTAGTGTTGATACCCGGACGGCCTATGTGATCCACTTGGGCATAGGTTCCCGAAAAATCAGTTCCCATCATGTCATCATCGTCCATCATCATATCATCATCCATGCCCATCTGGATAGGGGTTTCATCATCATTACTACATGCAATGACCAAACCAAGGCTTAAAATCAACGTTACTATATAAATCTGTTTTAGTCTCATGTTCGTCTGTGTTTATGTTTATTGTTTTCTGTTAGTTGTTACCCAAGTCTTATATACTGTCAACCCTAGGGCATTAGTGGCCGTAGGTGCTCCCAACATGGCATTGGGTATCTCTACAATGATGGAGAGCGTGTTGGCTCCGTCAAAAGTATCGGCAGCCTCTTCTGGGGGGAGAAATCCTCCCGGAGCTGAATCCATTTCCGGTGAGATTACCGCATTGAACTGGAAGAAATCAAAAAAGAATGGGTCTTGTCTGGGTCCGGCGAATAGTGAAACTCCATTGGTAGTTTCCACAATGGGGGTTGTTCCAGAAATTTCCACATCTCCTAGAGGTGAATCCACCAGAACCTGACTGTTGAGTCCTGTCTGTGAAGGTGTGGCAGGCCCAAAAAAGTACATTCTACCGTCCCTGGCAATGGCTTGAATAACTTGATCTTCGACCAAATCGCCATCCAAATCAATATTGATTTCAGTAAGGACGTCTTCATCAAAAGTCCCATAGGCCAATTCTGGCAATACATTGGATTGGACATCTACCACAAAAACCGTGTTGTCTGAGCCTTCACTGGGCTCAAAGGCATAAAAATCGGCTATGTCTGAGGTGGTTCCTGCGGTTGAAGGTGCATCGATATGATCTGCCGACACCAAAACCACTGCCGAGGCGATCAGTACCCCTAAACCCACTAAATAACTTGTTGTTTTTTTCATCTTACTTGTTTTAAAAGGTTTTCTACACCCCTACCTACGCAACTATTTCTGGAGCGGTTTGGTCTTTAAATGTTAAAAAAAACTTAACGGATTTTTAATGTCTCGAACAGGAATTAAATATCATTAAGTCCCATAATTGTTTTACTTTGGTATGCAAATAATCATCCCAATGAACCCTTCTGCATCTGGATGGATCAAGAAGTTTGGTCACCTTGTCGCCAAAAAATCCGCTTATTTTACCGATTATGACTCGCTCTACAGGGAGTTGAAAAAAAATGGATTTGTATATGGTGTGCATTTGGACATCCCATCTTTTATAAAAGCTGAACATGCTCTAAGTGAAGATGAGATTGCAAAAATCAATCTGCTTACCTCGCTTTATTTTACCCTGCAGTTTGAAAAAGGAAAGACTTCCTTTGAGAACTTTATCAATACTGTGTTTAAGTATTATCAGTCCTTGGAAGTGGGGCGTATTTCGTTTTTGAGCAAAATCCTGAGCGGAAAACAAACCCAATCGCAGTTGGAAAAATTGATTGATTCAAGGATTTACCTTGGAGGAAATACATTCAATAGGGCTCTTGGCAGTAGTCTCACCAATTCCTTGCTCTTTGTGGATGTATTGATTTTTAGAACATATCTACAATCCAGTGATGATTTTAAGGAACATGCCCAATTGCTGGAATACGTTACCATAAACATCGCCTACCACACCTTAAATTCGAAACAAGCCAAAAGAAAAGACGATAAACTTATTCAGCTTTTGGATGCCTCCCTAACTTATGTGGATTTGGACAAAGCAAGGTTTGACGGTTCTTATTTGAATCTTTTGGAGCAGAACTTCACGGTTTTTGAAAAGGATTATTTTTTGGATATGGCATGTCTCACCATTTGGGAAGATAAGTCCGTGGACTATACCGAATCTGATTATATTTTTGGTCTTGGAACGCATCTTGGAAAAACAAAAAAAGAGGTAGGTGAAGCTCTGGAATTTGTGAAAAATTTCTTTGAGGAAAACAAGGAAAAAATCACCTATTTAAATGACAAAAATTTGGCTGTTCAATTCTACGATGGCATGTCCAAAAATGTTAGCAAACTTATTTTACGGAACAGCAAAAGACTTAAAAAAGAACTGGAAGAAAGTAGGGAATTAATGACTCTTTTATCTAAGTCCACCGTGAAGGATTTAACGGAGGAGGAGAAGAAAAAAGTTCAAAATCAATTGGTCGATATTTTTAAAAGTATCCCGTCCTTGGCCATTTTTATGCTGCCTGGTGGTGCGGTGCTTTTACCTATTTTCATCAAATTGATTCCCAAGTTACTCCCCTCCGCCTTTGACGATAACCGCATAGAGGAAAATTAAGCTTTTTTATATGAAAAAAACCACTATAAATTTTATTTATAGTGACTTTTCAATTTTATTAAATCAAATTAAATCAGTATGTTAAACAACATCACTCTAACCAAAGCTTAAAGTCTTTAACACGCTCTCTACTTACAATGATTTCTTGCTCGTTAAAGTGGTTCAGCTTGATTTGAAGCCTTGAATTTGTATACGAAATGATATCTTTTATATAATTTATGTTGACATAAAACTTACGGCTTACCCTAAAAAAAATCTTCGGGGATAACTCCTCCTCCAACTGTTCCAAGGTGGTATCCAACAAATAATTTCTACCATCTGAAGTTGCCGCATATGTTCCCTTGTTCTCGCTGTAAAAACATTCCACTTCATCTGCATTTACAATCTTGAGATGCTGTCCCACTTTAACCGTAAATCGTTTTTTGTATTCCCTTTCCAATGGGTCTACCAACAACTTTTTTATATCGTTGAAATCCACCGAAATTTTTTGCCCGGCAGGCTTAAAATTCCTGTACTTTTTTACCGCCTGTTCGAGCTCCTCATCGTCAATCGGTTTTAGAAGGTAATCAATACTGTTCAGCTTAAATGCCTGGAGTGCATATTCATCAAAAGCGGTGGTGAAAATAATGGCACTATTCACCTCGACCACATCAAAAATTTCAAAGGATAGCCCATCGGATAATTGAATATCCAAAAAAATAAGATCGGGGTGCGAATGGTTTTGGAACCAAGCAATGGACTCGTCCACGGAGTGCAACATAGTGGACACTTCCACTCCCAACTCGGACAACAATCTACTCAACCGCCTTGCAGCTGGTTTTTCATCCTCAATGATGATCACATTCATTTCCTAACTAATTTTACTCAAGTGCCTATGTACTTTTATAGGTACTTGTCTATTTCATCTTCTTCCTTTTCCAATATTTTTTGGATTTGCCGTTCTTCCCACTCCCTCAAAAAAGTAATCTTATGGCGAAACAAATACAGCGCATGAATACCCAATATCACCAACCATATGATTAAATTCACATGGATCCAGTCAAAATAATATGATTGCGTAGGAAACCCATCCGGTAACAATGACAATAATACACCGCTTCTCATTAAGTACAAAACCCCATTTACCAAAACAAAAATCTTCAAATGCCTGTAAAAGTCTTTAAGTTCTTTTACTCGGCTGACTGCTCTTTCGTATTTTCTCTCTAGGTCCTCCATAATCAAATCATCGGTATTTATCAATATCCTTCTTATCTTTTTCTATATACTTTTGAATCTGTCGCTCCTCCCAATTCTTTCCAAACAATATATTAAAACCAAAAACCTTGGCGGCATGGAAGAACAGCCCTATTCCCCATCCAAAAAGGGTGACAAAATGAGGCCACTTCCAAAAAGAGTCGGAATTAATGTAAATACTCACCAAAATAAATCCGTTGACAACCAGATATACCGCAAGATGTATATAGAAGGATTTTATTTCCTCGACCCTCTTTTTTGCCCTAGCAAACTTTTCTTTATCAAAATTTTCCATGATTATCTCCATTTTGTGGTTTCCTCCTCTTCTTTCATAAACTGTTTTATCTTCTTTTCTTCCCAACCTTTTCCGAAAAAGGGGTTTAGATTGAACGTGCCCACGGCATGGAACATAATTCCCAGACCCCACCCAAAAGCGGCCCATAAAAACCACATATACCTAAAACTATTGGTAAGGTAGTTGATCAACGCCAATATTGACATGACCATGATGTAAGACCAAAGATGGGCATAAAACTTTTTAAGTTCATCCACACGTTCCTTGGCTCTTATGTATCTACTTTCCTTGTCCATATTTTCCATACCCTAACTTTTAGTTTCAGTTGATATAATTGTACCCCTTATTAAAATTCCCTGTTGTCCATAAACTCCTTGATTTTTCGCTCTTCCCAATCCTTACCCAAAATTGGATTATACCCTTGGGCGCAAAACCAAAGACCCATAAGACCAATTCCCCAACCAACCGCTGGAAAAATTATCCAAGGGTAACTGGTGGTCCTAAAATTCAAGTAGGCCAAAAGTGGGATTACGATACAGTATGCCAACAAGCTGGAGTAAAAAGACTTTAGCTTATCTACCTTCTTCTTTGCTTTAAGATACTTATTCTCGTTAAAGTTGTCCATATTTTTTCTTGTTTTTGGATTGATTGTCTTTATTTACACTTCAAAATTCAACATATACGGAAAGAGAAAGAAAAATTGGTTCGCGAACTGTCATTTAAACAGGATGAGCTGTAAGGATTTGGGGATTGTAAAGCTTCGCTACTATTTGAAAGTAGAAAAATCTGAGATCCAACGTCTGAGTCCTAAGGTCTGAAATCTGAAAGAACTTAAAAAGTATCCTCATCCATAAACTCTTGGATTTTTCGCTCCTCCCAACGTTTGCCCCACAACGGGTTATACCCAAATGCCTCCATACCATGCATTAAAACCCCAAAACCCCAACCTAATGTTGGAAAAAACGCCCAAAGAAAATCTGTGGTCCTGAAATTAATCCACCACAAGAATGGAATCACAATACAATAGGTGATCAAGTTGCTATAAAAGTCTTTAATGGCCTTTACCTGCTCTTTAGCTTTGGCGTATCTCTTTTGGGCAATGTAATCCTTTTGTGTTTCCATAACGGTAAGTTTTTGGGTAAGCATGGGCAGGGAGACACTAAACTCCGAGGCTGATTTTTGAATGCTTACTTCGCGATCCGTTAAAATGTTATATCGCTGTTTTATGTTTTGAAGGCCAACCCCACTGCTCTTTTTCACCACCTGTTTTTCTTGAAGATTGTTGCTTACCACCAGCATTCCACCCACCTCATGAACTTTTATATGCAAAGGCCTGGAGGCGGTTACCACATTATGCTTGACCGCATTCTCTAAAAGTAATTGCAGTGACAAGGGAACTATTTTAGCCTCGGGTATGGAGCAGTTTTCAGGAATTTCAAAAACGATACTGTCCTCAAATCTCATTTTGAGAAGACGAACATAGGTCCGCGCGAAGTTGAGTTCCTCATCCACAGTGACCAAATCCTTGTTTTTTTGCTCCAAAACGTAGCGATACACTTTAGAAAGCGATGTGGTGAACTTCTGTGCCTGATTGGGATCTTCTTCAATAAGGCTTGTAAGCACATTAAGACTATTGAACAAAAAATGGGGGTCTAATTGGTTTTTAAGAGCATCAAACCTAGCTGATGCCGTACCCGCAATAATCTTCTGTTCCTTGACTTTTTTCTCCTGCCAATTTTTATAAAAATATGCGGCGTGAAAAAACACGGAGACCACAACCGTAATTAAAAGTGCAACAATGTAGAATATAGGTTCTTCTCCATTTACAAAAGCCTCCCAATCCTTTCCTTCAAACCCTACCCCGATTACAATACGTATCCAAAAAATACCAAGAAGCGTAAGTACAATTCCACCTATACCGCTAATGAGTATGCGGTATTTTCCGTATTTTTTCCATACAACCTTATGGTTGATATAATCATAATAGATGCTATTTATCAAGGTTAGTACAATGGAATACAAGACATAATATCCCACTTCCCGAAACAACGTTGGTCCAAACACGATCCTTCTTCCCAATAGAGCCTCTACGCTAATAAAAATAACCGCTATCAATATGCCCAACCCCAAAGCGGTGAGCAGCAATTTCCCTATATATCGAACTGTTTTTTCCATTTACAATAGACCCGTATGCGCTTTAATACCGGTTAACCAATGCTAAAAGTAACAAAAAGGCGTGCGTTTTTCTTTATGATTGTTTTGAACCCTTCCATTCTTCCCCATTGAACACTTTTGTCTTGAAGAAAATGAGACTGTTCGTTTTTTGATTGATAGTGCAAAGCTGTCCATTTGACCCAAGGATTGAAAAATCAAAGTACCGAATTGTCATTTTTAGCAACTGGGCTGTAGAAACCAAAAAGCCCGGTGGGAGATTCCACCGGGCTTTATTTCAAATAATTGAAAATTATTTCGCAGAGTAGTCTTTATGGATAGCTTCTTCAAAGGCTTCCCAATGGGCGTCCGTCATCCTACCCGGAGTAAATAGGCAGATACCTGCTGCCCCATTTTCCATGGACACTTGGATGGCTTCTGCAATTTCTTCGGGCAATAACCCATGATTCTCTGGATCCTTTTCGTCACCCTTCTTTTCCGGTTTTGGACAAATGAACAGTCCGCTGTATACCGGTGCTCCGTCTTTAGCTGTGGCTACTTCCTCAGCAACCATTTCCCCAACCCATTTAGGGCCTTCCAAATAAAAATCATTGTAATTCATGGGATAAATGGCATCCAGGTTCCATTTTCCCCAATCCTGTCTCACCAATTTTTTTGCTATGGATGGGCCAGGAAAAACAGCTCCATTGATTTTCTTGTTCTTGGAATGCACCACTTCGGTCAGACGGTTTACCATACTGGTGATCAAATCATATCTAAACTGTTTCCACTCCATAACCTGGGAAGGATCTTCAGCTTCAAGAATATCAATCCCTGTTTTGTCTTTAAATGTTGATGTACAGTCGTCACAGTAACAGTAATCGAATTGTGGAAACTCCCTATCCATTACCAAACCGTACTTGTCCCATAGGCCACGAGCCAAGATCACATCAGGAAAACGAATATAATCCAAATGGATACCATCTACATGCTCAACCTCGGCAACACTACCATAGAGGTCGGCCAAAAAGTTATACACGCCTTCCTTGCTTGGGCATAAAAAGGTATAATGTGAAACATAGGCAGGCTTATCAAAAGCTGACTCACCTTTGCCATTAATAGCATACCATTCTTCCTTCAGCTTTGGATTCTTGCCTTGTACCATGGTAGGAATCCATGTGTGAAACTCCATTCCAGCTTCTTTCACAAGCTTCCCAACCCTTCTGTAAGTTTCAGGGTCGTGCCCGCCATTGTACATAAGCCCATCGATGCCCTTTGCCTTAAGGTCGGCAAACTTTGCGGTCAATTCTTCATCCGTGGCTTCACCAGGTCCGTAATCCCAGGCATAAACAGGGATTTTAGTCTTCGTTGGAGACTCTTTCTCCCCTTCTTTGTCTTTGCATGACACAATTGTGATGGCCAAAACCATCAACATTAAAAATTTCTGCATCTTTTGTTTTTTTGATTTAGTCAGGCATGAATTTAATTAATCCCAGTGGCAATAAACCCAAAATTTAGACCAACAACATTACAAACCAACCCAACGTCCGTTAAAAATATTCTTTCTTTTATTTAGAGCCTAAAAGCTTGGTTTTCATCTTTTTTGGACGTCTTAAATCACATTGACAACCTTTTCTTCATCTTCCCCGTGCAACCCTCCAATTTTTCTTCTGTCCTTAGGTCGAATGAATCAAAAAACGATTTAGTCTAAACCTATAATTCAAAAAATCACAAATGAAACAAAAAAAGAAACGGCATGGCCCGCTATTATGGCTTTTGGGTCTATGTCTATCATTGAGTCCATCGCTCATGCATGGGCAAAACAATTTTACCATTAGTGGAAAAATTTCGGATAGTTCCAATGGGGAGACCCTATTTGGCACTTCCATTTTTCTACGTGGTACCGATATTGGTGCCATTAGCAACGAATACGGATTTTATTCCATCAGTGCTCCACAGGGAAGCTATACCCTCGTGTTTTCGTATATGGGTTACAACGAAATGACCCGAGAGATTGTTTTGGACCAAAACATGACCCTTGACGTGGAATTATTGGAAGCATCCACCCAGCTTGATGAGGTAGAGGTCACCGCTGAAGAACCGGAACGCGCCCTACTTCGCAAGCCTGAAATGAGTGTTTCCAAACTCAACATAAAAACTGTAAAACAAATGCCTGTTGTTTTGGGCGAAGTGGATATTATCAAGTCTTTACAGATTCTCCCCGGGGTTACCAACAATGGAGAAGGTTCCAGCGGGTTTCATGTACGCGGAGGAGCCGTGGACCAAAACTTGGTGCTTCTGGATGAAGCCATTATATACAACACCTCCCACCTGCTGGGTTTTTTCTCCGTTTTCAATGCCGATGCCGTAAAGGATCTTAAACTATACAAAGGGGGCATTCCTGCAAGGTTCGGAGGACGGGTATCATCCGTGTTGGATGTGCGCCAGAAGGATGGGAACAGTAAAAACTTTGCCATGACCGGTGGAATTGGTGCCATTTCCAGCAGATTGGCCCTTGAAGGGCCCATGTTCAACGACCGTGGGTCTTTCTTGGTTGCTGGAAGAGGCTCCTACGCCCATCTGTTTTTAAAGCTAGCCGGTGAGGACAACAGTGCCAGTTTTTACGATCTTAACCTAAAAACAAATTACAACCTCAACAAAAACAACAAACTCTACCTTTCGGGATACTTTGGGCGAGATCTTTTCAATTTTGGAGGTTCTTTTAGCAGTAGTTATGGGAATGCTTCGGGCAACCTTCGTTGGAACCACATTTTTAATGATCGTCTATTTTCCAACCTCTCCCTGATTTTCAGCAATTATGATTATGAATTGGGAATCGATTTTTTTGATTTTGATTGGGTTTCATCCATTCAAAACTATAATATAAAGTACGATCTTAAGTATTATTTCAGTGATGCCTTCAAACTCGATTTTGGAGCAGGAACCATAAAGTATGTGTTTGATCCCGGAAGGATAAAACCCACTGATCCAAGTTCTGCCATCAATGAACTACAATTGGACAAAAAACGTGCTTTGGAGAGTGCAGCCTATATTAATGCGGAACATAAGCTTACGGATAGATTAACGGCGCAGTATGGCATCCGCTTCAGCCATTTTAACCGGATGGGCGGACAACCCTTGAACGAATATCTAGATGACAGACCTTTGGTCTATAACAGCACACTTCGTATTTATGAGAGGCAAGACCCCATCAATGAGGTAAACTATAAAAAAAGCGAGAGCATTGAAACATTCAGCAATTTGGAGCCTCGTGTTTCCTTGGCGTACCAACTCAATGAACTCTCATCGGTAAAATTGGGATACTCCAGAGCAGCTCAGTACATTCATCTATTATCCAATACCTCTTCGGTTACTCCCATTGATGTGTGGACCCCCAGTGGCAAGTACATAGAGCCTCAGCTTTCCGACCAATTCGCCTTGGGCTATTTTAGAAATTTTAAAGACAAGGTGTATTCCATGGAGGTAGAAACCTTCTATAAAACAGTGGATAACCGAATCGACTATATTGATGGGTCCGACTTAATCGGAAACAACACCATTGAGCGTGAGATTTTAAGCGGTGAATCCAGAGCATACGGGGTTGAACTATTGCTTCGGAAAAATGAAGGTGTCTTTACGGGGTGGTTGGCCTACACCCTATCCAAATCGGAACAAAGAACACCTGGCGGAGATGCAGGTGGGCCAGGAATCAACAATGGTAATTGGTACAGTACTCCGCATGACCGTACCCATGACATCTCCCTTACAGGAGCCTATGCTTTAAACGATAAATGGAGTTTCGGGGCCAATGCCATTTTTCAAACCGGAAGGCCAGTCACTTATCCTAATGGTCAATACCAATATGAAGGAATTTCCATTGCCAACTATTCGGAACGCAATGCAGATCGTTTACCTGCTTATCACAGGTTGGATATTTCCGCCACCTACCAACCTAATAGGAAGCCGCAAAATAGATGGAAAGGCGAATGGGTCTTTGGCATTTACAATGTGTTCAATAGGAGAAATGCCGCATCCATATCCTTTGGTCAGAACTTGGAAACTGGAGCCAATGAAGCCAGTAGAACTGCCATTTTCGGGATAGTTCCTTCTGTAACGTACAATTTTAAATTTTAAACTCATGAAATCATTTTATAAAGTTTGCATTGGCCTATTATTCTTGGCCGCATCGTGCACCGATGTTATTGATGTAGATGTTCCCGAAGGCCCAGAGCGGTTGGTCGTGGAAGCTTCCTTGGATTGGGAAAAAGGAACCTCAGGGAATAATCAGACCGTGGTATTGAGCACCTCGACCCCATTCTTTGCCGAACAAAAATTTGCTCCTGTTCTTGGGGCTTCTGTCAAAGTCATCAACTTGGATAAATCCACGGAATTTGTGTTCGAAAGTCAAAATAACGGACAGTACACCACCTCATCTTTTGTACCTATCGTGGGTGACACCTACCGCCTAGAGGTAATTTACAGCGGTGAAACCTATACGGCCACTGAAACCCTGTCCCCCTTGGTTGACACTATTGAGGTAACCCAATCCAAGGACGCCGGTGAGGATGAAGACGCCCTTGAAGTAAATGTCACTTTTAAAGACCCAGAAGGTCTTGGAAACTATTACTTCCTTCGCTTTAAAAGTCAGGATGACCTTTTGCCCGAACTCTATTACATCAAAGACGAGTTCATTGATGGCAACACGGCCACATTTTATTATGAAAAACTGGAAGACGAGGATAGTGTGGAAGAATTTGAACCCGGAGACTTGGTGGAAATTGCCTTGATGGGCATTTCGGAACAGTACCATGATTATCTCCGTCTTTTGGTAGACCAGTATGAAAATGCCGGAACCCCGTTCAGCCCTACACCGGTTCCGTTAATTGGTAATTGTGTGAACATGGACAATCCCAACAATATTGCCTACGGGTATTTTAGGGTAACTGAAGTTATTCAAACCAGTTACACTTTTCAATAATTCAAATAAGCATTCCCTTTCCATTGGTCTGGGAATGCTTTCTTTTCTTTTTCCCGGAACGTAAAATTCTCCTACCCCACAAATTGCCCCCTACACCATACATTTTGCGTGGGAAAAACCAGTGTTTTGACTCATTTTTAGTTGACTTCACGCATTTATCCAGTCTTTTAAGTGATTCATATACAGTTTTTTACTATATTTATTAGAACCGACTGTTTACAACCTCCCCCTTGCATTCTTCTCGGCAAGTCCCATTTCTAAATAGATCTTTGTACTTGCGCACCATGTTGATTCACGACGCTAGAAATTAAGCAAGTTGCCTTTTGACTACAGATTTGCATAACCCGTAAATCAATATTTTGAAAACATCAACAACTCTGGTTGATTCAACCCTTAAACATTGTGCAAAACATTCACTGCACATGGAATACTTCATGGGTATAAAAACATACACTATAAGGATAAGGCTTGACTTCTCCAATTACACATCGCATTATAACCTATCCCCTGACCCTGTGGTCGGGGTATTTTTTTTACTAACCTAAAATCAACAAACAATGAAGAAAATTCTTTTATCATTTGCAGCACTGGCTCTGTTAATCTGTGCTTGTCAACAAAATTCCGTGAGATATACACAGAATTCACCAGAGATTGATACTGTTAAAAAATTGATTGCCAATTATGACAGTAAAAACTATGATACCAGCATGTATGCTGATACCTCCAAGACCTACTACAATTCCAATGATAATGCCATGTCGGCCGCCCAAACCATGGATTACCACAGGGAGTCCGAAGTAAATTATGCGTCCAGAGGGTTCAAAAGTGATCATCAAGAATATGAGATGGTGGTTACCGATGATGGTGAAACATGGGTGAACTGTTGGTTACAATGGAGGTGCACCCTCGCAGCCAACGGTAAGGAAATAGCCGTTCCCGTCCACTTGACCCTCCAATTTGTAGACGGCAAAATTGTTAAGGAATATGGCTACTGGGACCCTACCGAAATTGTATTGGAACTCCAAAAAATTGAAGCTGAGGCGAAGATGATGGAGGAAGAACAAACAGAATAATCATAAAACCATACTAAAACTAAAAACAATGAAACGATTACTTTTAACACTAACACTAGCGCCAATTTTAATAATGGCCCAACAGACAAATCAACCACCAATCTTTATGAATGTGATGATGACCCCACATCCAGAAAAGATTGAAGCATTTGAAGCCGGCGTAGCGGCCCATAACAAGAAGTACCACACCAGTGACCCAGGTCAGGTAAGTGTATTTTGGGTGGCCAGCGGCGAAAATTCAGGAAAATATGTGTGGAGTATGGGTCCAACTTCATGGGCGGCCATGGATGATGTGAGCAATTACGATGATGCACATACCCAAGACTGGAATACCAATGTAGCCGCAAATGCACTGGCAAAAATGGAAACCACCTATTGGAAAAACGACCCTAAGCATTCCAATTTCAGCAGGGATTTCAACCTAAAGAACCTGTCCATTTTTATGGTGGATGTAAAACGGTTCAAGCAGATGGAGTTTGCTTCTATATTGGATCGCGTGTACAAAGTGTTCAAGACCAAAGACCCAGACCACCAGTGGGGAACCTACTTCAATGAACTTCCCAATATGGACGGGCAAGATTTTGTTTGGGTCGATTTTTTTGAAAAATCAGCTTGGATGGGAGAAGAAGATAAGTTTATGCAATGGTATGAAGAAGTCCATGGCGCAGGCACCTTTTCTGGTTTCCTAAAAGATGTTGAAGCTGCCACAAATGGTGACCGTGGCGAACTGTGGATCTATAGAGGTGATCTCAGTGGTTCAAGCGGTGAGGTGAAGTCAAGGAGTAGCGGCCAGTAATTTTATAGGATTTCAGCTTCAAAAAGACACCAAAGGATTGCATTTCATCGAAAAAACGGGGTTTGGACGCGGAAAGAAGTCATTTTCAGCGTACCTATAACATGAACCTATTAATTAAACCCCATACAATGAGAACAAAAATCTTTATTTACGCACTGAGTTTTATCCTTTTTGCATTTATTGGCTGTTCAGATGACGCTGAAAACGGCAACACAGACACCATGGGAAGGTTAACAGTTCAGTTGACCGATGCCCCTTTTCCGTTTGATATGGTGGCAGAGGCCAATGTCACTATCTTTAAAATAGATGCAAGATTAAAAGACGGCGAAGATGACAATGAAGAAATGGAGGATGAAAGTGGTTCTTCCTTTGTTACCTTAATGGAAGAGGAAATTTCCGTTAATCTTTTGGATTTGACCAACGGAACCACGGAAACCATGGCCGATTTGGATGTACCCGTTGGCACATATGATCTTATACGAGTATATGTGAAGGGTGTAAACGTGGTTTTGACCGATGAACGCACCTTTGACCTTAAGGTTCCAAGTGGTGAGCAGACCGGGATTAAAATATTTATTGATCCTGCTCTTACCGTGGCAGGTGGTTTATCCAGTGATTTATTGTTGGATTTTGATGTTAGCCGCTCTTTTGTAGCCAAGGGTAATGTGAATTCTGTTGATGGCATCACAGGATTCAATTTCAAGCCTGTAATCAAGGTCAGCAACCTGTCCACAGCAGGTACTTTGAGTGGTGTGGTCACCACCATGGATGGTGAATCTTCCATTGCAGTGGAAGACGCCCAAATTTCTGTGTTGGATACAGACGAGGAGCCAGTAATCTCTGGAGCTACCAATGTGGATGGAAACTATGCCATAATGGGACTCAATGCCGGCACCTATAAAGTATTTGCCTCTATGAACGGATTTGTGAACACCGATACCGTAGAAGTTGAAATTGTAGCTGCCAACAAGACCATACAAGACTTCATTTTAGAAGCTGAAGTGGTTGAGGAAGGCAACTAGTCTCCTATTGATATTGAACCAAAAGAAAGCGGGGCAATGCCCCGCTTTTTTATTTTTTACCTGAAATCGCATGGACACGTATTTGTATCTTTGGATTCATTATCCCATAACGTTACCATTCCATGTACATTCCGCATCATTACAAAAATGAAAATCTTGATGAAGTGAAGGATTTTTTAACCCAAAACAGTTTTGGTATCTTGATCAATACTGTTGATGGGAAACCTTGGGGGACTCACATTCCTTTAGAATTGGAGACCAACCAAACTGGCAAGGATATTTTGGTGGGTCACATCTCAAAAGCCAATCCACAATGGAAAAATTTCATAAGTCCTTCAGAAGTGTTGTGCATTTTCAATGGACCCCATACCTATGTTTCTTCATCATGGTATAAAGAAGAAGAGGTTCCCACATGGAACTATATTGCCGTACACATCTATGGAAAAGTTACCATTTTGGATGAAGAACAGACCATGGCTTCTTTACATAAACTTGTGGATAAATACGAGCAAAACTTAAAAAATCCCATTTCTTTGCATCAGATGTCGCCCAAGACCTTACGCCAAGTAAAGGGGGTGGTAGGCTTCCAAGTTGAAATCACGGAGATTCAGGCAGCCTATAAGCTTTCGCAGACCCGAGTTGACGATCATCCCAAAATCATCTCTGAGCTTAACGAAGTCAACGACCCCGGAAGCAACACCATTGCCGAAATCATGAAAAGACGAAAGTCTTGACGATTTATTCGTTATCCTGATAAATAGCATCGGCCCAATTGGAATATCGGGGATTGTCCACATGCATGATCCATATCTCGTCGGTATACTTGCCTTTCATTTTGGACTGATAGGCCGCATAGGCATCTTCATTTTCCTGATACTTGGCCAGATACACATAATTAAGACCATTATCAGGGTTTTTAAAGTATTCCACATCCAGTCCTTTTGCCTTCAGCTTATTCATAAAATCTTTCAGGTACCTCTCATTTTTAAAGACATTGGCCACAATATAATGCCCTTTCCCTACCCCATCCAAATTGATGAACTTTTCAATGGGCTTGTAATCTCCCCCAGAAAAGGAACCACTTGATTTTTTAACAGTATGGTTCTGATTATTGGTTGAGTTGGCAGCCAATTGCGTTTCTGACATACTCTTCGCCAAGGAATCCAGGTCTTCTGTATTGGCCAAATACAACTTTTGTGCTTTCGCTTCTATATCGGGTCTGGTATTTCCCGTTTGCTGCTTCACCATATGCATGACCATTTCAAACCGTTTTTCCAAATCACGTTGCCTATTCTGCTCCATAGAATCCATCCTAAAAATAAGCTCGTTGATCACTGCATAATTATCTTCTTGCTGTGCCCTTAATTTTTCCAACTGTTCTTCCCAAAATGCCAAACCCTCTTTGTTGGTAGGTCGCAAAGTGGTCTCCACATCCAATTTGCTTTTCTGAACTTCCTTTTTTGACTTTTTGGCATCGGCTACCAAAGTTCCCTCGATGGGCTTTGACCCATCGTTTTCCGTTTCATTGGAAACCATAACGTTCTTGGACAAGGTTGGCACAAAGGAATAAGCTATTGACACCTCGTGGGTAACGCCAAGATTTATTAGGTTGTTATTGATATTTTTTTCAAAATTATAGCCAAAGGAAAGTCTGCGGTTCAAGTTGAACCCTGTTCCGGCGGAAGCTCCATAAAACTGGTCGTATCCTCCTTGAATCCAACCCAATTTGGGAAGGTCCAAAATAACCCCACCTCCAAAAATGGGATCATTGCTTCCCGAAAATCTTGCCCTTGCCAAGGGCATTAGTCTACCATCTTCCAAAATCCCGCGTCCATTTTCAAACTCATGGGCAAACTGAACATGTCCAGAAAAAGTCTTTTCCGAAATATTGGTCAAAGACTTACCGGATTTTATATTGTAATCCACCAAATTCTGGGCAAAGACCCCAAAATCGAACTTACCCAGGGAAAGGTTCAATCCTGGTTGAAAAGAAATGATGGAATTTTCGGAAGCCTCATTCAACAAGGGATCATCCTCAAGTGCAACAGCCCTATCCGGGTCAAAACTACTTACATAATAAGGAATGTTAACCCCAAAGGTGAGACTGCTTTTTTGCCCCAATTGTATCCCATGGGAATAATTGGCCATTACCCCTAAATTGGAGATGACACCAGATTTTTGGTTATACAAGCTCATTCCAATACCAATTCTATCATTGACCTGACCGCTGTAGCTCAAAAAATAATTCTGGTTGTTGTCACTGAACTCTGCGCTTTGACTCCTGTGGAAAAAGTTTACATACGATTTGTCTTCCCGTACCGCAGAAAAAGTAGGGTTTATTAAAAACCGATTGTATTTGAGCAAATTTTGGAATGGAACATCATAGCTCATATAGGGGTTACTATCTTGAGCTAGTACTGTTTGACTGCCAAGCCAACACGAAAAAACAAACAATAAGACGCCTTTAGGTCTTAACTGGTGGGGGCTCCATAAAGATAATAGTAGTCGTATTTCCATAGCCGATTGGAATTTGTAGGTTAAGATACCCGTTTGGGACAGGTAGGTGTTTTTGGTTTTGTCTCATTAGCAAGATTTGGGAACTTGTAAGAGTTTTATTACTAATATGAATCGTAATATTACGTAATAATTCGGTAAACAACCAATTTTTTCGTTAAACGGAAAGGTTTCTCGTTATGACAA
This sequence comes from Flagellimonas alvinocaridis, assembly GCF_004916895.1. Taxonomy (GTDB): domain Bacteria; phylum Bacteroidota; class Bacteroidia; order Flavobacteriales; family Flavobacteriaceae; genus Flagellimonas; species Flagellimonas alvinocaridis. The sequence goes on along the minus strand of NZ_SNTZ01000003.1, from coordinate 190,696 downwards.
CGTTTTAAGCATCAAAATATTGGCTACACCCCTCAAAAAAAGAATGTTAAGGCTTACAAAATTATAATTTGATTTTCATGGTTTACCTGTAATTTTGTAGATAGTCTTATCCTATTGCACATGACCGTAAAACCTAAAATAGTTCCATATTCTGATATCTATCGTACAGCATTCAGGACCCTAAATGAGGAATGGATCACCAAGTATTTTAAGATGGAGGAAATGGATCGTGTCTCCCTCCATCATCCCAAAGAATATATTTTGGACAAGGGCGGTTATATTGCCGTGGCTCTTTGGGAAGATGAACCTGTAGGCGTCTGCGCCCTTATTCCCAGTAAGCAAGAAGGGTATGATTTTGAACTGGCAAAAATGGGAGTGTCGCCCAAAGCACAAGGAAAAGGCATAGGAAAACTTATTGGGCAGCACATTGTTGAAAAAGCAAAATCCTTGGGGGCAAAAAAGCTATATTTAGAGAGCAATAGGGTATTAAAACCAGCATTGGGGTTATACGAAAAACTGGGTTTTGTTGAAATAAAAGGTGTTTCCTCTCCCTACGAACGAAGTGATATTCAAATGGAACTTATTTTGGGCTGATTTCCTTCGTCCAATTTAATAGTGACCAATTGAATTTGTTCCTTTTTCCCTCGCAGTTTTAGATAATCCATTGGAACAAACCGATATGATTGTTCCTGCCGCTGCAATTGGTCTGCCAAAGCATCTGAAATCAGTATCTGTGTGCCATAAGCATTACATTCCGCTTGTATCCGGGATGCTGTGTTTAGCACATCACCCGTATAGATTATCTCTTTTTTCAACACTCCTATCTCGCCGGTGGTCACAAGTCCAATGTGGTAACCTGCTTTGAATGTTGGAAAAAAATTAAACTCTTTCTTATATCTATTCCTCTTTTTTTCCAATGCTTCAGAGATTTTATAGAAGCATGCAATACAATTATTGTTGTACAGGCCTAATTTTTCGGGCCAAGTGACCACTACCTCATCCCCAACATACTGGTAAATTTCACCTGAAGTTTCCAAAATGGGGCTAGACATATCGGCATAACATGATTTCAAGAGCTCAAAATACTTGGAATGCCCTAATTCTTCTGCTATGGTAGTGGAGGATTTCATATCCAAAAACATAAATATCCTGCCCTCCCTTTTTGGGGTATGGTATTTTCCAAATAAGAAGTTTAAAAATACATTGCCCCCCAAATAAGAAGAAAGTTCTGAGAACAGCATGGCCATTATCAATCCAAAAGCTATGTACACCACAACGCTCCAAAAGGCAAAACTGTTAATAAACATTTCAACGCTGTGCAGCACTGTTTTGCTTAATAGATGTTCTTCAAACCGATTACTATTTACCCCAAAGGTCAACAGCACCAAAAACAGCACAATGAATACCAGATAGAAGTGCACTTTCAAAACCACCTTTACCCAGAGAGGGCTTTTTGTGAATTTTTTTCCCAACCATGACACTTCGACCCAGCCGTGTAAAAATCCCATAACAAACCCACCAAAGCTCGCAAATGCGAGAGAGGTCATAAAGTCATATCTGTTCTGGGTTGAAGGATAATAATCCATTCTGCCCAAGATTCCTTTTTCCAAAATACCGTACACAAAACCAAACAACAACCAAACACAAGCAAATAACAAAGCCTGTTTAATATATCTTATGTATTTGGGATGCAACATGTCCTTTAAAGTTAGTACATTCTTATTCCTTTTGATAATACTTAGCCCCAAATCCCCAAAGATTGCCTTATAAAAAAATTGGTCATCTCGCTAAAAATGAGTACCTTAAGTTAATCAACCTATAAATCCGTTTATCATGGGAACAGTAAAGGACCTTAACAAATGGGCCAACGCCCATACCTATTATCCATTGGATTTACTTCGCGTTGCCTTGGGTGTTTTTCTTTTTATAAAGGGTATAGAATTTATGACAAGCCATGAACAAATGGCGGTAATGGCTAGACCCTTTCAAGAGATGCCCGGCGGCATGCTTATTCTGCACTATGTTACTCCAGCTCATTTTGTGGGAGGTTTTTTAATTGTGATAGGATTATTGACCCGCTGGGCTGTGATTGCACAATTGCCCATTTTAATAGGCGCCATTCTTACCAATTTTCTTGGGGTGATGGACGTATCCAATCTCATTCTGGCAATTGTAGTTTTCTTGCTATGTATTTTCTTCACAATTTATGGGTCTGGAAAGCATTCGACGGATTATTATCTGAAAATGCAGCAGTAAAGACTATTGGTACCACATCGAAAGGCTGTTTTTAAATCGATGCACATTGAACACATCACTTTGTTTGCATCACTTTAAAACACTACCTTTAATTTGCTGTTAATCAACCTAAAACCAATACCATTAAACGCATTGCCTTCATATTACTTTGCGTATGCCTTTCGATCAACATTGCGGGAGGGCAGACAGGTATTATAGATAGTCTCCAAAAAAAATACACTTCCGTTGATTCTGATTCCCTTCGGATTCGAATCTTAAAGGACATTGCTTGGGAGTACTTGAACAATAGGGGCAACTCCACTCTGGCCAGGGCACATATCGATAGCTTTCAAAGGTTAAGTAAAGAAAAAGAATTGTTCTGGGGCATTGCAATGGCAGATTACCAGTATGCTGTTTTGGAACGACAAATTGGAAACTATGATCAGGCCTTGACTCATATTGATGCCTACCTTACTCATTTTAGAACCCAACAAGACTCATTTTCCTTGGCGGACGGGCTTTACCAAAAAGCCATTATTTTGGATAATCTGGGCAACTTTGATGAAAGCTTGGGAATCTATTATGACATTCTAAAAATCTATGAAGCCCATGACAATCAATTCAGCATTGCCAATACGCTGAATGCCATGGGGGAAATCCTGAAAAAGACCGGGAAAGTGTCCGAAGCCATGGACCACTACCAAAGAGCCTTGGCAATTTTCACCACTTTGGGAAACAAACCGGAAATGGCCAATTGTCTTTTTAATATTGGAGATACTTACATGCTTCAAAATGAATATGGAAAGGCAACGGACTACTTTAACCAAGCATTGGTTTTGGACCAAGAAACCAATAGTGACTGGGGCAAGGCCTTTGATTATGAAGCATTGGGCAAAGTGTATGGGCGACAAAAAAAGTATGCCGAATCTTTGGAACATCACAAAAGAGCATTGGCTTTACGGGAAAAATTGGGTCAGCAGTTGGAACTCTCCATGAGCTACACACAAATAGGTGCCATTAATCTAGAAATGAACCAACTCAATGAAGCTGAAAAAAACATCCTTTCTGCCATAGCCATATCTGAAACCATTGGGGCACGGCCAGAGCTTCAGGAAAATTTTGGCATCCTCTCCAGAATTTATGAAAGTAAAGGCGACTTGAAAAAAGCACTCGATTATAAAAATAGATTCATCGCCATAAAAGACAGCCTTTTCAATGAGGCCAAATCCAAGCAAATTGAAGAGCTACAAGTACGGTTTGATACCGAGAAAAAGCAAGATGCCATCACTGCACTTCAAAAAGATGCAGAAATAAGCGGACTGAAGATACGGCAACAGAAAATCCTTAGGAATATTGTCATTGGGCTTGCCTTGGCCATAGTGTTATTTCTTTTGTTTGCTTTTAATCGGTACAAACAGGAGCAACGGGTCAAACAGGCCGACGAAGAAAAAAAACGCGCAGTTTTGGAAGAACGCAAACGTACGGAGATTGAAAAGCAACGGGTTTCCGAACTCAAAAAAATAGATGCCCTTAAAGATGAGTTCCTTGCCAATACTTCCCACGAACTGCGTACCCCTTTGGTCGGTATTATTGGATTGACCGAATCCTTGAAGGACGGCATTGCCGGCAAACTACCCAAAGCTGCGCTGGAAAATCTGGATATGATTTCAAGTAGTGGCAAACGGTTGTCCCATTTGGTCAATGATATCCTGGATTTCTCAAAATTGAAAAACAACGATTTGTCCTTGGTTCGTCAAGCCGTAGATATACTTGCGGTATCCAATATTGTGCTACGTCTCTCGCAACCCTTGCTACAGGACAAAAATTTAAAGCTCATCAATTCAATCCCAAAAGATATTCCACCTGTGGGTGCTGATGAAAACCGATTACAGCAAATCATGCACAACCTCATTGGCAACGCCATTAAGTTTACCGAGAAAGGATACATTACCCTATTTGCCGAGGTCAAGGACAATTTCGTGGCCATCTCGGTATCGGATACTGGAATTGGAATTTCCCAGGACAAGCAGCAAGCCATTTTCAATTCGTTTGAACAGGGCGATGGGTCCACACAAAGAACCTATGGAGGTACAGGACTTGGTCTTTCTGTCACCAAACAGCTGGTGGAGCTGCACGGAGGAACCGTTCAGGTTGAATCCAAACCGGGTAAAGGCTCCATATTTACATTTACCCTGCCCAAGAGCAATATCACCCGAAAAGAGCTCAAACAAAGAACCCAAGATGCCCAGGATTATATTCAACCCATGGTTAAGGGAAACGAACGGCCAACCACACAACGTAAAGTAGCCAAAGTGGAAGGGGAATCACCCACAATTCTTGTTGTGGACGATGAGCCGATCAATCGTAGGGTTTTGGAAAATCATCTTACCATAGCCGGATATGAGGTCATCGAAGCAAGTTCCGGTAAGGAGGCCCTGAAATTATTGGACAACAATACGCCGTTTCAGCTTATACTACTTGATATCATGATGCCAGGCCTGTCTGGTTACGAGGTATGTGAAAATATACGCATGAAACACGCCGCCAGTGATTTGCCCATCATCTTACTCACCGCCAAAAACACGGTAAACGATCTTGTGATTGGATTTAAGGCAGGTGCCAATGATTATTTGACCAAACCATTTTCCAAAGGCGAGTTGTTGAGTCGAATCAAGACCCACATTAACCTGAACACCATTCATAGGGCCACATCCAGGTTTGTTCCATCGGAATTTGTGCAATCCGTTGGCAAAGAATCCATTACCGACATTAAACTGGGAGACCATATTGAAAAAAATGTTACGGTTCTTTTTTCTGATATTCGTGATTACACTTCCCTTTCGGAAGGAATGACGCCGGAACAGAACTTTAAATTTGTGAATGCCTATGTAGGTAGAATGGGGCCAATTATTAAGGAAAACGAAGGGTTTGTAAATCAATATTTAGGTGATGGCATTATGGCGCTGTTTCCCAAATCTCCAGAAAATGCCTTGGATGCCGCCATTGAAATGCAACGTACCCTTAGTCTCTACAACAAAAGAAGGGTGGAAGAAAAAGGATACAAACCTTTATCCATTGGGATTGGATTGCATACCGGCCCCCTGATCATGGGAATCATTGGCGATGACAAAAGAAACGATCCTGCCGTAATTGCCGACACCGTGAACAGTGCAGCACGGGTTGAGGGGGTTACCAAACACTTTGGGGCCAAAATCATTATTAGCGAAAACAGCATCAATACCATGAAAGATGTTTCCGGATTCAATTTTAGATATCTGGGCAAAGTGAGGGTAAAAGGCAAGCAAAAGGCCATTGAAATTTATGAATGTATTGACGGCGACAGTATCGAGAGCATCTCATTAAAACTGGAAACACTATCGCACTACAGAGAGGGTATCCAAGCATTTTATAAAGGCCTGTTCAATGAAGCGTCCACCGCTTTTCAATGGGTCCTCTACAAAAATCCAGGGGACACAGTGGTTCAATACTTAAATGAACAAGCCAAAAAATATGCCGTAATCGGTGCGCCGGAGGGTTGGACCTCAGGTACCGTTATGCAGGAAAAATAATACGATCTATTTTCTTAAAGATTGATATATCTTCCTCGGAACATAAGGTGTAGTACTTTCCGGGCCTATCTTCTGGCGTAGGACAGTCTGGATCTAATCTGTTTAAACGAAATAGACCGTATCCATATCCTTGCGGGCTGTTCAAAAAACCTAAAGGACAACCAAGCACTAAGGCTATTGCCAATCAGCATGAAAATCATCAACATCAATAACATCATGGTGCCAGGAGCTTCACCAGGGTGTGTGGACATCCAATATTGTATACCCATCCAGTAGCCATACAGCCAAAGCGCTTGAAACATATACAGGGAGAATGAAATATCCCCAAAAAACTGCGGAGCGCGATATGTAGCCAATCGATTCAGCATTCCCTTGTTGTAGGCCAGACTTAATATGACAAAAGCAAAAACTCCGACGGTAAAAATATCTTCCACTCCATAATGCATACAGGCAACGACCATGGTGAGGAGTCCGACTCCAACAGCGTCCTTTTGAAAGAAGCCTCGGCCAATTCTACTCTTAAACGCCTGATAGACCAATATACCGATGGAAAACTCGGAAATGCAACGAAAAAGTCCGAACTCCCAAGTAGTATCCATATTTCCCTTGTCATGCCATCCAGGAATTAGCACCAATAGTGTAACACCTACAATGGACAAGGCCGCTAAGGTCAAATTCCTCTTTTTGAACAGCCAGACGAAAACGGGTACCATAATCAGATAGGTCCACCATTCCGCACCAATGGACCAAGCTGGCATATTCCAACTCAATCCATTCGGGTTGCCAAAGGTTTCTCCAAAAACTAGATGTAGCCAAAAGCCATCCTGCGGAAATAGAAACCCAAAATCCGATGCCGTTTTTGGTGCCAACACCAACAGTGACCCAAAAAAAATGAGATGTAAAAAAAGTAGCAGTAAGTGCAATGGATACAGTCTGGCAAACCTAGCTTTGATAAAAGAGGTTATGGTATCCAACCCAAATACCTTGAACTTATCGGCATAGACATGGGTAATCACAAAACCGCTTAAGATAAAAAAGAAGTCGACCCAAAGATATCCTTTTCCCAGGATCATGCTGGACTCTCGGGAGATTAGATGGGGCAAACCCGCAAAAGAAGTGACCTCATCAAAATGATAGATGACCACCCAGATGGCTGCCAGTCCCCTAAGGGGAGTCAATGTTCCCAAATATGCTTTTTTCATCACAGATAATTTTTAAAAGTTAATAGTTGTTCTTCCTTTCTTGGAAGGCTTCCTTGAAGGTTATGCCATAACCGATTCTTCTTGATTTTTGTTTGCCATGGCATGATAACCTACATATCTATCCTGTATCTTTTTTTGCATCACCGAAACCCAACTATCATCTATCCTTTGTTCGTTTTCAAGCATTTTTTGAAATCTTCCTTCCATTTTCAGATAGTTCAACAAGGGTATGTGGGGCGCTTCGGAATCCAACTGTAGTGGCAATCGACCCACTTCAACCCGTCTTGGGTCATGCCTATACAACAACCATTGTCCTGATGCTACTGCTGCTTTATGGTATTTGGACGGATGCTTCATATCAATACCATGAGCCGGACTATGGCAATAGGCAATAATGATGGACGGTCCATCATGACGTTCTGCTTCCACAAAAGCCTTCAAGGTTTGTTCTTGATCTGCCCCAATGGCCACGGATGCCACATAAACGTCTTCATACTGCATGGCCAAAGCCCCCAAATCTTTTTTCTGTTTCGATTTTCCCTTAGCAGCAAATCTTGCCGAAGCCCCATACGGTGTCGCCTTTGACATCTGTCCGCCCGTATTGGAATATACCTCGTTGTCCAACACCAAAATGTTCACGTTCTTTCCGGATGCCAACACATGGTCCAACCCACCATAACCAATGTCATAGGCCCAACCATCACCACCAACAATCCATACGCTCTTCTTCACCAGACTATCCACATCCTGTAATAACTGTTGTGCTTCAGGCATTTGCACTTTCTTCAGTACGGCCTTCAATTGTTCAATACGATTTCTTTGCTGGTTGATTTCACCCTCGGTGGTTTGCCTGGCATTTAAAATATCCCGAATCAATTGGTCTCCAATAAATCCCGAAAGCCTCTGAAGCCCTCTTCTGGCTTTCATTGCCTGCTGGTCCAAAGACAACCTAAAACCCAAACCAAATTCGGCATTGTCTTCAAACAAGGAGTTGGACCAAGCTGGCCCCTTGCCCTCTTTGGTTTTGCTCCACGGGGTAGTCGGAAGCGCACCCCCAAAAATAGAACTCGCTCCAGTGGCATTGGCCACCAACAAACGGTCACCAAACAATTGTGACAATACTTTTAAATAGGTGGCCTGCCCGCACCCATCCTCACCCATGGGGTATTTGAACAGGGGTTCCTGCAATTGTTGTTGACTTACTTTGGAAACATCAATTTTAGTTCGGTCCATCTCTGGAATGGCATCAAAATAATCCCAATGTTCCTTTTCCTGCTCCAAACGGGATTTACCATGGGTCATTACAAGGGCTTTGGCAGGACAAGCATCCACACAGTTATGACAACCCGTACACTGATCCGGATTTACCTGAATGGTATAATCCAATAGATTGAGCCCTTCCATTTCGGCCAATATTTCCATAGATTTCCACTGTGAAGGGGCTTCCCCTAAACTTTTGGAGTCATAGGCCCTTATGCGTAGTGCCCCAGATGGACATGCCATGCTGCATGCACCACACTGTATACACTGATCCGGGTTCCAACTGGGGAGTTCTTTGGCCAGTTCCCTATCATTATATATTGAGGTTCCCGTTGGATAGGTTCCATCCACGGGGAGTAGACTCACTGGGGCTTCGTCCCCTTTACCAGCCAAAAGTCGGCCTAAAAGTGTTTGGGCAAAGTCTTCATCCTCCTTCAATTCCCGTTCGATATGTTGATCTATGGATGACGTATCCACTCTTTTAATTTCTTCACGCCTTACGGAAAAGATTTGATGGTTGGAAACAGGATTGCCCATCATCAAATAGCTGGCATGCAAAACGGAAATGTTTTCGCCACTATTCTTTATATATTCCGATAGTTTTTCACTGTTGACCACATAGAGCTTCACCTGCTTCTTTTGAATGGTCTTTTGGGTTTCCTCGGAAAGTACATTCCACACTTCAGTGGGCTGGTCTTCGGATAGCACCACGACCACCCCTTGAAAGGCTAAACGCTCCAAGACAGAGTCTTTTTCAAGAAATTGAAGATTTTCACAGGCCACAAAATCCGCATTCGACACCAAAAAAGGTGCTTTTATGGGCGAATTGGAGACCCGAAAGTGGGCCACATTTCGAGAGCTTGATTTTCTATAGTCACACTCCTCATAGCCTTGTACAAATTTGCCCTCCGTATTTCCCACATACTGCAAAAGATTCTTAAACTGCTCGGAAGTTTTTGGATTTTTAACCGAATAAAACAAGGCCTGACCACCAAAGGGAATGGTAACCTCCATTTCAGCTTTGGGAAGGCTTAAATGGGTCACATCGTCCGAAATGCCCACCGTGAAATTATTCTTCGGCACTTCTTGCTTTAAATTGCAGATGATGGATTTGACCATAGTGGGTGTAAATTCCTTGGAACCCAACCCATACCTACCTCCAATGATCTTGGGAAGGAAACCATTTGCTTGGTTTTGCACCAAAGCTTGGGTCACATCCAAATACAAAGGCTCCCCTACGGAACCAGGTTCTTTGGTACGGTCCAAAACGGCAATGGCCTTGCATGTCTCCGGTAGGCTTTTGATAAAGTGCTCCACACTGAAAGGTCGATACAATCGTACTTTTACCAGTCCAATTTTTTCACCTTGGGCATTTAGTTGACCTATAGTGGTTTCAATAGTCTCGGTACCTGAGGCCATGGCAATGATCACCTGTTCTGCTTGGGGATGTCCCACATACTCAAAAATGTGGTACTGCCTTCCGGTAAGCTGGGCAAATTCGTTCATTTTTTGCTGCACGATTTCCGGACAGGCATTGTAATAGGCATTCACCGCTTCCCTGCTCTGAAAAAATACATCGGGAGCTTGGGAGGTTCCCCTAATCACGGGAGCATTGGGATTCAAGGCTCTGTTTTTATGAGACTTTATTTTATCCTTATCCATCATCCTTCCAATGACGTCATCGGTTACAGTTTTAATTTTGGATACTTCATGGGAAGTTCTAAAGCCATCAAAAAAATGTACAAAGGGGATTCTTGATGCCAAGGATGCCGCTTGGGAAATCAGTGCAAAATCCATAGCTTCCTGAACCGAAGCCGACCCCAAAAGGGCATATCCGGTATTCCGAACTGCCATGACATCGCTATGGTCCCCAAAAACGGACAAGGCATGTGTTGCCACAGATCTTGTGGCCACATGGATCACATTCGGGCTAAGTTCACCCGCTATTTTATACATGTTGGGCATCATCAAAAGCAATCCTTGTGATGCCGTAAAGGTGGAGGTCAATGATCCGGTCTGCAAGGCACCGTGCATAGCCCCTGCCACACCGGCTTCACTTTGCATTTCAAAAACCGAAGGAACATTGCCAAAAATATTTTCGTGTTGGTAAGCGCTCCATTCCTCAACCAGTTCAGACATTTCCGAAGATGGAGTAATGGGATAAATGGGAAATACCTCATTGGTACGATAGGCTACATGGGCTACGGCCTGATTTCCATTTACGATATTGTATTTCTGATTTTGCATGGGAGCGAGGTAATTTTTGTTAGTTGGATAAAAAAATAAGCCGCCCATTTTTAGGCGGCTTATTTTTAATTGATCTTACTTTTCGAACTCGATGGTAACCGGAGTTGGGTTGGTTATCATATCGAATACGGGAGAGAATTGTGACAAAGCTCTCAATTGCTCTTCGGAAGCATCGGACTTCACTTTGAATTTCACAGTTATACCCTTGTATCCTTTGCGTACTTCTGGATCTAGTCCCAAGAACCCGTGAAGGTCAGCTTCACCACTCAAAGTACTTTCCATACCTTCAATGTCGATACCGTTGGCAGCAGCGTGATAGGCCATAGCTCCAGTTAGGCAAGATCCCAAGGCGTGCAAAACAATCTCGGCTGGGTTGGGTGCTTGGTCTTTCCCCAAAAGAACCTCAACATGGTCCGCCTCCAAGGTAAAGTCTCCTTTTCTGGTTGGATGCTCCTGCCCTACACCATAGTAATCTTGAATGCTGGTCACACAATGACCTCCTTCAATCCAGTTGTTTTTGGCTCTGAACTCGAACTTGGCCAATTCTGGGGTTTCTTGTACTGCGTTGATCGTGTCTACTAGTTGATCTACGTTTACTCCGTTCTTAATGTTTGCTGTTGTAATCATGTTTTTAGATTTTTAAGATTAATTGATTAACATTTGCCTTAGTAGATGCATTTGCCGTGCCAAAAAATATAACAATTTAAAAATCAATTACTTAAATTCAAGAACACAAAGATCAATGCTTACGAAATTTCGTTGATTTATGAGATTTCGTTAGTAGATTTACGAGATTTCGTTAATTTAGACCGGTCTGGAGATTCCCAGCGCCTTTATTCTGGAGGTAAGTGTGGTGGGACGCAGTCCCAGAAGCGCTGCGGCGCCATTTTTCCCGGAAATCTTCCATTGGGATTTCTTTAGGGCGTTTAAAATATTCTGCTTTTCCAGTTGTATCAATTCTTGGGAAGTATAAATGTATTCACTCTTGGTCTTTGGTATCATTTCCTCTGAAGGATTGGAATTTGGAATGATGTTAGACCAATCTATCCCGCCGTTTTGGGAAACTATAACAGCCCTTTCGATAAGGTTTTGAAGTTCACGAACATTTCCAGGCCATCCATATTCCAAAAACAATTGCTGCTGTACCACGGTCAGCGGTTTGATTTTTCTACCTATTTTCTTGGAGAAGTATCCGATCATATCATCGGCAATCAAACAAACATCCCTTCCCCTATCCCGCAAAGCGGGAATTTCAATCGGAAACACATTCAAGCGGTAGAACAGGTCTTCCCTAAACTTACCTTCCTTGGACAGTTTCAACAAATCCCGATGGGTAGCAGCAATGATCCGCACATTCACCTTTATGGTCGTTGAGCTTCCCACAGGATCAAACTCCCCCTCTTGGATCACCCGCAACAACTTGGGTTGGAGATCCAACGGAAGTTCTCCAATCTCATCCAGAAAAATGGTGCCTTTATCCGCCAATAAAAAGCGGCCCTTTCTGATATTGGTCGCCCCTGTAAAAGCGCCCTTTTCATGTCCAAAAAGCTCGCTCTCTATCAAATTGGCTGGAATGGCCCCACAATTTATCCGAATCAGAGGGCCATTGCTTCTGGCACTAGCTTCATGAATGGCCCTGGCCACCAATTCCTTTCCCGTACCTGTTTCGCCATGCACCAAAACCGTAGCTTGGGTTTGGGCCACTTGTTGAATGAGCTCCAGCACCTTTTTCATGGAACTGTGTTCCGCAATGATACCGTGGTCATGGGTAAGCTCCTTGATTTCTTCCTGCAAATACTCGGTCTGGCTTTCCAGGGAGGTGATTTTATTTTCAGCCAACAACCGATCTTCCATATTCCTAAGAATCAACGTATAAAAGGTGTCGGTATCGTTTCCATAATGACTCAAAGTTCCCTCATTGAGGGTTTCCTTTCCATTGGATCCAATAATCTTTACCATCTTGGGCAAATAAGTGTTTGAGCCTTCAGCCCCGTTCTGGCAGATGGATTCCAACAACTGAGCTGATTCCTCATCTAAAAAGAAAAGAACGTTCCGTTGGTCAACATCATCATTTTCCAGTAGCTTTTTTGCAGAGTCGTTGGCCAAGAATATCCTAAAATTGGCATCAAACATCAGAATGGCATCCATGGCACCATTGATGAGTCCCGTCATCTTGGAGTTGGTCAATTCCAATTCCTTCTTTGATGAGGCCAAACGCTCTTGGACCCTATCCAGCTCCCTATGTCTTTTGATGAGAACGGACATGATTCCTTTTACAAATCCACTGTTAGAATCCATCAATTCCTGAAAATGAGTGGTCTCTATTTTTAATAGAATGGTTTCTTCTTCTGCTGTGACCGATACCGATCGCGGTTTGCTGTCAATTAAGGCATATTCGCCAAAACATTCGCCCTTGTGGAGCTTTCCATATATATGGTCTTTATCATGCACCCTAACATGACCTTCCAAAATAACATACATGGCCTCTCCTAGCTCCCCCTTTCTTATAATAGTCCTTTTGACAGGATACTGCTCCTCTACCCCATTTTTGCACAACTGCAACAACGACACCTTGTCCACTTCGGAAAAGAACGGGACTTCCTTTAAAAAATTCACCAAATCCATGAGTCGTGCCGAGGTCATTGTACGGTTACAAGAGGTTATAGATGAAATAAATATAGGGATTTGCAACATAAAACAAGCTTGATCAAAATCGCTTATTTCAATTTCATAAAAGAAACATATCTAGGTCTACCATAAATTAAACTGATGGTTTTTTATACTTTTATGCTTCAAATTTATAATTGATGACCATTACCCAACTTCAGTATGTACTTGCTGTTGCAGAACACAAGAATTTTACATTGGCCGCAGAGAAAAGTTATGTTACCCAGCCCACTTTGAGCATGCAGGTACAAAAATTGGAGGATGAACTGGGTGTTCTAATCTTTGATCGCAGCAAAAAACCTATTTCAATTACTGCCGTAGGTAAAAAAATAGTGGCCCAAGCCAAAAATATTGTTGCCGAAGCGGAACGCATCAAAGACATTGTGGACCAGGACAAAGGATATATAGGCGGGGATTATACGTTAGGAATCATCCCAACGGTAATGCCTACTCTGCTCCCCATGTTCCTGAACACTTTCATTAAAAAATATCCCAAGGTAAACCTTATCATCAAAGAACAGCCCACAGATGTCATGATACGAAATATTTTGGATGGCCATTTAGATGCTGGGATTGCTGCTACCCCGCTAGAAATTGAGTTTATCAAAGAACGGCCTCTTTATTATGAGCCGTTCGTTGGGTATGTGCCCCAAAACCATAGATTATCACAAGAGCAACTCCTCTCAACAGAGCATCTTGATGTGAATGATGTGCTTCTTCTTCAGGATGGGCATTGTTTTAGGGATGGGGTCATTAATTTATGTAAGGCCTCCAAGAACATAGGTGGCGAAACGTTCAAAATTGAAAGCGGTAGTTTTGAAACCTTGGTGAGTTTGTCAGATGAAGGCATGGGCATGACCTTGCTCCCCTACCTGAACACTGTTCAATTGGATGCTGCCAAAAAACAAAATTTAAAGCCTTTCAAAAGCCCATCCCCTGCACGGGAAATTAGTCTGATCTACCACAAAAGCGAGCTTAAGATACAGATTACCGATGCTTTGAAAGAAGTCATTTCGGGTATCGTTCGCGGAGCCATCGCCTTTCAGGATGTAAAAATCATTAGTCCCTTGGCCAAAAACTAAAAGGGCCGCTTTTCAGCGGCCCTTGTTTTAGATTATGCTTTTAACAATAATAGTGTGGGTTGTAATTCTGGTTTATCCAAAATATAGAATTGTAACCAGATTTTAAGTTCTTCTATTTCACTTGGCAATAGCCTTGAAACAGCTTTCTTCAATTCTTTCGCGAAGAGTTTGGCATCAAAACTGACCTTTTGTAGGATTGTTTTGGTGTAATCTAACATAGCTCTGGGCATTGAATTTTGATTAAATTGGATTAAATGGTTGCACAACTAATTTAGAAAAAATCTTAATTGAATAACTCCGCCCCCAGTTAAAAATTGGATAAATTCGTGTTAAATTCGATAAATGACCTTATGCATCTAAATTTCAAACCACTGATATATAGTATTTTACTCTGCTTTATCTGGCTTACCGGATGTACTTCCATAAAGAAAAGCATCAATGCCAATTTAAAAATTGAACCTCTTGAAAACTCGTTTCATGGTTTGGTTGTGATTGATGCTAAAACCAAAAAGACTATTTATGATGTAAATGGGGATCGTTATTTTCTTCCTGCCAGCAACACCAAGCTCGTTACTTTTTATACAGGGGTTAAAATGCTTCCGAAAAACATCCCAACCCTAAAATATGCTGTTGCCAACGATACCCTTTTTGTGGAAGGAACCGGAGACCCCTCATGGTTGCACCCCCATTTAAAAGACACTACAGCTATTAATTGGCTAAAAAAACAAGGGAGCATTGCTCTTTATCTCGGGAATATTGAAGAAGACAGATACGGACCCGGTTGGGCTTGGGAAGACTATGACACCTATTTTTCACCAGAAAAAGGGCCGATTCCCTTATATGCAAATGTGGTCACTCTTTCCATTGCGGACAGTTTGAGCGTTTCTCCGTCTTATTTTTCCAAAAATGTAATTGTGGCTGAAGCTCCAAAAAGACGAACTGAATTTGCCAATGAATTTTTTATCAGCCCTTCGGAAACAGACACTTTGGAAGTTCCTTATATGACCAGTAAAAAGCTTACCAAACAACTATTGGAAATTGCATTGGGAAAGGAAATTACGCTAGTGGACGACTTTCCAGATGTACCTAAACAAACGCTTTATGGCATGGAGACCGATTCCATTTTTAAGCAAATGCTGTTCAAAAGCGATAATTTTTTAGCCGAACAATTGCTGGTGGCTGCCTCTTCAACCGTTTCGGATACATTAGGCACCAAAGTGGCCATAGAACATATGTTCGAGAACGATTATAGCGATTTAAGTCAAAAGCCCAGATGGGTAGATGGTTCAGGTTTATCCAGATATAATCTTTTTACACCTCGGTCCTTTGTTGAAATACTTGAAAAATTACACCGTGAGGTTCCTGAAGAGCGTCTGTTCGGGATTGTACCCCTTTGGGGACCGTCCGGTACGGTAAAAGAGTGGCAAGATCCCACAACAGAGCCTTTCTTATATGCCAAATCAGGGTCATTTGGAAACAATTACAACTTGAGTGGTTATGTAAAGACAAGGTCAGGAAAATTGCTCATCTTTAGTTTCATGAACAATCATTTTAAAATTTCTTCCAAGGAAATTCGAAAAACCATGTACAACACCTTAAAGGAGTTATATCTTAGGTATTGAGCAAATTGTGTATTTGCGCATATTGGAGCAACATTATGGTTTTGGCATCCTTGATTTCACCTGTTTCCACCATACGCAGGGCCTTATCGAAATCCATTTCCAAAACTTCTATGTTTTCAGTTTCGTCCTCGGCCCCACCACCTTCACTCACTTTCATGGCGTCTGTATACTGCCCAATAAAAAAGTATAGTATCTCAGTGACCGACCCTGGGGACATATACGATTCAAATATTTTTTTCACCTTGTCTATCTTATATCCTGTCTCCTCTTCCACTTCCATTTTAATGGTCTCCTCGGCATTGCCCTTCTCCAAAAGTCCAGCACAAGCTTCGATCATCATCCCATCTTCATTCCCATTCAAGTAGGTGGGCATACGGAACTGCCGTGTAAGTACCACTTTTCCTTTTTGAGCGTTGTACAGTAAGATAACCGCACCATTGCCACGATCATAGGCCTCGCGAACCTGTGTCTCCCATTCACCATCGTCACGCAAATATTCAAAAGTCACTTTTTCCAAAGTGTACCAATTGTCCGAGAGCAATTCCCTACTGATGTTCCTGATGTTCCTGCTTTTCAATATAAGAAAGGATTAAGCAATAAAAATACACTTTATCTATAAAAGCCTATGCTGTGTTATTACATTTCCCAAAGGGATAACATTATATTAATATCTTTGGAATGTATAGAACCTTCAACCTAAATTCATTTATCCCATGCGCCTAACAGCTTCCTTTTTTTACCTTTCTCTTTTTCTATTGCTCAGTTGTAATGGGAATCCGAAAAAAGGAAGGGAAAATGACAAAAAACTCCCCCGAATTGCCATTGCCGGATTGGGAATTGAATCCAGTACCTTTTCTCCTGCTTTGACCCATGAGGAAGCTTTTCATGCCAAAATTGGGGACTCCATCTTTGATCGCTACCCATTCTTGAACACAGATTCCCTAAACCGCGCACGGGCAGAATGGATTCCCACTTTAGTGGGTAAATCTTTGCCCGGAGGTACGGTAACACGGGAAGCTTATGAATCTTTGGTGACAAAAACACTCAAAATGTTGGAGGAGAACAAACCTTATGATGGATTGTTTTTTGATATCCACGGTGCTATGAGTGTTGTGGGGATGGATGATCCAGAAGGTGACCTCATCCAACGTATACGTGCGGTTGTGGGTGCGGATGTACTCATATCCACATCCATGGATTTGCACGGAAATGTCTCCAAACGTTTGGCCCAACATACTGATTTAATCACCTGTTATCGTATGGCTCCCCATGAAGATGCTATGGAATCCAAAAAGCGTGCTGTGGAAAACTTAGTTTCACGCCTCGAAAACGGTAAAGGAAAACCAAAATACAAAGCATGGATTCCCGTACCCATTTTGCTGCCTGGAGAAAAAACAAGTACCCGTGTTGAACCTGGAAAAAGTCTCTATGCCAAAGTGCCCGGGGTTGCCAATCAAGATGGTGTCATTGATGCTGCTATTTGGATCGGGTATGCGTGGGCCGATGAACCCAGAAACCATGCTGTGGTAATGGTGACTGGTGACGATAAGCAAAAAGTAAGTACGGGCGCCGAACAATTGGCCCAGAGTTTTTGGGAAGTACGAAAAGAGTTTGAATTTGTGGCCCCCACCAAACCTTATGAAGAAGCTTTGGAACTTGCCCTAGCCAGTGATAAAAAACCCTTTATGATCAGTGATATGGGAGACAATCCCACAGCAGGTGGTGCCGGGGATGTTAGCTGGACCTTGACCGAATTGTTACAAAGAGAAGAGTTCCACAAAGAAAATGGAAAAACCCTTATTTACGCTTCCATTCCCGGACCGGAACTGATTGAGGAGGCCATAAAAGTAGGCGTAGGCGGAACCGTGAGTGCATCGGTCGGTGCGCAAATCGATAATCGGTATGCTCCTCCTTTACTTCTGAATGGAGAAGTCATGAATATTAAACAAGGTGATGTCCATGCCGAAACCGAGGTGGTGGTAAAAGTGGGCAATGCCAACGTAATTGTAACCAAAAAAAGAAAACCCTATCATAATGAATCTGACTTTACAGAATTGGGATTAAATCCAAGGGAAACGGATATTGTAGTCGTCAAAATTGGGTATTTGGTTCCCGAGCTGTACAATATGCGGGGTGATTGGATCATGGCCTTGACACCTGGCGGTGTGGATCAAGATTTGGAACGTTTGGGACATAAAAGAATCATCCGTCCCATGTTCCCTTATGATGAAAACATGGACCTGCCTGACCTTTCGGCCAGATTGATTAAAGCTTCGGACCAACTGGATTAAACAGTTACCGTTTTATTCAAGTACTGCCGAAACGGGAGCATTTCC
Source organism: Flagellimonas alvinocaridis (assembly GCF_004916895.1). Classification (GTDB taxonomy): domain Bacteria; phylum Bacteroidota; class Bacteroidia; order Flavobacteriales; family Flavobacteriaceae; genus Flagellimonas; species Flagellimonas alvinocaridis. Next base: position 172,476 of record NZ_SNTZ01000003.1, on the reverse strand, counting down.
TTATATACTTCCACAATTTTCCCTTTAAAGTTTTCTTGATAGACCTCTTCTCTTCTCAACTCATGAACAACCGCAAACGTCTTGTTTCGCAATAATTGGATGTGAGGATGGTCATTGGAAAACCCTTTTGGGGCATTGGTCAGTTTTTCATCTTCATACAGACCACCAAACAGTTTTTTGAAAGAAGGTTTGTCCAGTAGGGCCTGTAGCTCCTCTCCATTGTAATCTATCCCATCACGAATACTGCGAAGTGTCTTGGGGTCGGGTCGCCAAAACCCTCCAGCCAACATGCAGTGTTTTAATCCAATTTCGATGTAAAAATCAGCAGAATGGGGTGCTTTGTCAAGTCCTGCGCCAAAATGGTCCTTGTACACGGGCTTGTTGGGATGGAACATGAGATTATTGTTGATTCGGTTGATGCCCTTTTTCCCTGGAGTGGGATAATAATCGGAATGCAGTTGGGCCATGGTCAAATCCATATCATCCAACCAAACGACAAAATCACTCCGGAGGGATTTGTACCATTTCCGATTGGCATCCATCCATTCTTTGTTGTTGTTTTGTTGGAGTTCTTCCAGAAAGTGGAACAGGTCTGTAAAGTTCATGCTACGAACATAGGAAAAATACGCTTAACCGTTATTCGGACATTAGACATTAGACATTAGACATCTAAAAAAAGATTTCTCGACTACGCTCGAAATGACATATAATTTAATCACTGAGCCTTGAGCCCAAACTCCTAAAAATTAAAACCTATTGTCCCCGTCCAGCAAATCCCCCAGACCGCCCAATAGGCTTCCTTCCCCTTTATCCTTCCCACCTCCTTTGGGAGCAGCGGCCCATACCCTACTGGCCAATCTGCTAAAAGGCAATGATTGAATATATACTGTTCCTGGACCTTGTAAGGTAGCAAAGAACAGTCCCTCACCACCAAAAACGGTATTCTTTATTCCGCCCACAAACTCAATATTATAATCCACCGTTTGTGAAAAACCAACAATACAACCGGTATCTACCCTTAAAATCTCACCCGGACCCAAGACTTTTTTGGCCATGGTACCTCCTGCGTGCACGAAGGCCATTCCATCACCTTCCAATTTTTGCATGATAAAACCTTCTCCTCCAAAAAGTCCTCTACCCAGACGTTTCGAAAACTCAATACCTACGGAAACTCCTTTTGCCGCACATAGAAATGCATCTTTTTGACAGATAAATTTTCCTCCTTTTTCGGAAAGATCAATAGGCACGATTTTGCCAGGGTAAGGAGAAGCAAAGCTTACCTGTTTTTTACCTTGCCCAACGTTCAGGAAAGCTGTCATAAAAAGGCTTTCCCCGGTGAGCAAACGTTTTCCTGCGGAGAACAATTTGCCCAAAACTCCAGAGTCTTGGTTGGAACCATCTCCAAAAATGGTCTCCATTTTAATATCGGAATCCATCATCATAAAACTGCCGGCCTCGGCCACAACAGCTTCTTGGGGGTCGAGTTCAATCTCTACATATTGCATTTCTTCCCCGTAAATGTGATAGTCTATTTCGTGTGCGTTCATTTTCTATTGTTTTAATTTCTAACTATATGTTGAAGACCTAAACAATTTGTTACAAAAAGAACTCAACTTTTCAACTTCACCGTCCACTCAAAGTGAAAGGTGGAGACTTCCACCCCATCAGCATTCACGCCCACCGATTTCATCCAACAGGTCTGCCCCTCTCCAGTAGCTATCGTTTTTTGGATGGCATCGGCAATCAAATGACCCTCCTCGCACGTAAAAGTGATGCGTCCCGTGGCCTTTTTGGTAAAAACGGCCTTGTTATTGGCCACAAGCATGGAGATTTTTTCACCACTTTTTTGGATTTCGTTCATGACCAAGGCCCCAGTGCTAAGCTCTGCCGCCATACCTTGCACGGCCCAAAACATGGATTTAAATGGATTTTGATTGATCCACCGATGTTTTACAGTGGTCATTGCCTTCTGCTCATCTATATATGTCAATCGAATTCCCGTCCACCATGCAGAGGGGAGCTTAAAGAAGGTAAATGTGTTGATTTTACTGGGTTTCAGTGCCATACCATTAATTTAGGAAGTCTAAAAATAATCAAATTTGAAATGATTTTACATTGTTAAAAAAATGTTAATTTATAGTACTTTGTTTTGCATAGTACCATCTTTTGGATATATATTTGCATCGTAAGCTAATAGGTAAACCAATTTGTATATCAAAAATCATCAATCAAAAATGGCTGCAACATTAACCAAACACGAACGAAATTTATCTGCGATCATACACGCATCCACCTTTTCAAAGTACTTTATTCCCTTTGGGAACTTTATACTTCCTTTGATCTTGTGGACCGCCAATAAGAAAGAGCATGAATTTGTGGACTACAACGGCAAGCAGGCGCTCAACTTTCAAATGAGCATGCTCCTCTACTCCATCGTGGCCGGCTTGATCAGCATTCCCTTTTTTATTGGTGCTTTGCCCGATTTGTTCGATTGGGACTTTTTGGGCGTCCATAGATTGAGTGACCTCAACAACCTGAATATCCATATAGACAGTGACAACTTTAGGCTTGGACGGTTGTTTTGGCCTGCAGGTATCAGTGGAGTAATCCAAGTGGGATTGGCTTTGGTGAACATCGTGTATTCCATCTTGGCCACTATCAGAACCAATGAAGGGGAATATTTTAAGTATCCTTTCACTATAAAATTCATCAAGTAATGCAAAAGGCAAAATACATATTGGGAATGGGCATCATGGTCCTATCACTTAGCCTTAAAGGGCAAGTCGCCAAGGATACTGAGTTATACAAGACCTTAAAATCCAAGGACAGTATTCTCTTCGATGCCGCCTTCAATCGATGTGATGTGGCTACCTTGGAATCCTTGTTCACCGAAGATTTTGAGTTCTACCATGACAGAGGCGGTTTTACCGATCGCAGGGAGGCATTCTTAAAATCCGTCCGTGAGAATTGCGCGAGGCAGAATCCAGCCGAGCCACAAAATTCCAAACGAATCTTGGTGGACGGAAGTTTGGAAGTATATCCGCTCTACAAGGACGGGGAACTTTATGGGGCCATTCAGCATGGAGTGCATTCCTTTGAGTTTTTGAATGATCAAAAAGAATATCAAAAAGGGGATATCGCCAAGTTTACCCATGTTTGGCTGCTGAAAGACGGACAATGGCAGGTAAGAAGGGAATTGAGCTATGATCATCATGCCCAAACAGCATCCAAAGAGGGAATTGTTCTTTCGGAAGGAATTTTGAACAGCTATGTGGGAGATTATGAATCGCCCCATGCCGGCAAGGTGACCATAACCAAGGATTCCGATCACTTGCTCTTACAATCAAACGGATTTGAAGCGAACCTGTATCCAGAGGACGAAAACATTTTTTTCCTGAAGGAGCGGGGCACCAAGTTTAAATTTATCCGGAGCAATGGCCATGAAGTTTTAAAAATGGTCATCTTGGAAAACGATACCGTTGTGGACGAAGCGAGAAAAATCTAAATAAAAAAGGGAGTTTAATCATCAATCAAAAAACGAACAATTCATCAATCAATCATCAATCAAAAACCGTTTCCACTCCCCTGCTCATCACAGGGGGCTGGAGTGGAAACAAAAGCGAACAGTTAATTTAATAGAACCATGAAGTTATGAACATAGAAAACACAAAAGCACAGATGCGCAAGGGGGTTCTGGAATACTGTATCCTGTCCATCCTGAGGGATGATGACAAGTATGCATCGGAAATTCTAGAGGCCTTGAAAGACGCCAAGATGCTGGTAGTGGAAGGGACCATTTACCCTTTGTTGACAAGGTTGAAAAATGCGGGGCTGCTCAACTATCGTTGGGAAGAATCCACATCGGGACCTCCACGGAAATATTACGCCCTAACAGAAACGGGCCGTTTGTTCCTCAAAGAACTCAACGGTACTTGGGACGAACTAAGAAGCGCAGTGAATTTGGTAACCAACACTAAATAAGAATCTAAAATGAACAAGACAGTAAATATAAATTTGGCCAATACGCTCTTCCACATAGATGATGATGCGTATAACAAGCTAGGACGGTATCTCGAGTCCATAAAACGGTCGTTTGCCGGAACTCCCGGAAGCGATGAGATCATAGCCGATATTGAAGCGCGGATTGCCGAGCTCTTTTTGGAGAAAATGGAAAATGAAAGACAGGTCATTACCCAAAAACAAGTGGATGAGGTGATCAATGTCATGGGGCAACCCGAAGACTATATGGTGGACGAGGATATTTTTGAGGATGAACCCAAAAAGACTTACGAGCGTACCACCACCCGTTCCAAAAAACTATATAGGGACATCGATGAAAAATACATTGGTGGTGTCTGTGCCGGTCTGGAACACTATTTAGGCTTTGATGCGCTATGGATTCGGTTGATCTTTATCCTTTTGGCAGTATTCACCGGTTTTGGATTAATAGCCTACATCCTTCTTTGGATTTTGGTGCCCGAAGCTGCCACAACCTCGCAAAAATTGGATATGAGGGGAGAGCCTGTCAACATCAGCAATATAGAACGCAAGGTTAAAGAGGGGTTTGGTGATGTTGCCGACAAGGTAAAAAATGTTGACTACGAGAAAGTGGGCAACAAGGTCAAAAGCGGCTCCAAGACCTTTTTCGATGCTATTGGTGACATTATCATGTTCCTGTTCAAAGTATTTGGCAAGTTCATAGGTATTTTGTTGATCATCATCGGTGCATCCACTTTAATCGGATTATTTGTGGCTCTCTTTACGGTAGGCATGTTCAACGCAGTAAACTTTCCTGGAGTGGATTTCTACGAAATCGTGAACACCACCGGGGCTCCAGTTTGGGTAGTTTCCTTGTTGCTGTTCTTTGCTATTGGCATCCCATTCTTCTTTATCCTTTACTTGGGACTGAAGATTTTGGTGAACAATCTGAAATCTATCGGTAACATAGCCAAGTTCTCACTTTTAGGGCTTTGGTTGATTGCCGTAGGCTCCCTGTTTGCTTTGGGAGTTCGCCAAGCAGCCGAATTTGCCAATGTGGGGAGTGTTCATGAAGATCGTGTAATGGTGATGGAAAATCCCACGGACACTTTATTCATCAGCATGAAAGATACAGGATACCAATATGGTATGGAAGATGTACACTTTGGGCGTATGACCTTTACATATGATCAGGACGACAACAGAATACTGATTTCTGACGAGGTGGATATTAAAATCCGTAGGTCAGATGATGAACAGGTGAAAATCAATATCCGTAAAGATTCCCAAGGAAGCTCCGTACGGGCAGCCAGGGACAGGGCCAAAAATGTCAACTTTGGCTATGAAGTCATCGGAAACCAAATAATCTTGGACGAACATTTAACCACCGATGTTTCCAACAAGGCCAGAAATCAAGAGGTTACGGTCACTATTTACATTCCGGAAGGCAAAACCGTGTTCTTTAGAGAATCTACCCATGGCCATATTGGACGTGGTATAGAAAATGACAAAGAATATTACCGAAGCAGTATTGTGGGGTATACTTGGGTCATGGGCAGCGATGGGGAGCTCAAGTGCCAAGATTGTCCAGAAGATGATGATGAAGAAAACCCTGATGAAAATGAAGAGGGGGGCAAAATCATCATTAATGAAGATGGGGTGAACATCGACATTAAGGATAAGCACGATTCCTTTGAAATGAAAATTGATGAGGATGGCATTAAAGTGAAGGCCGGTGAGAAAAATAACAATTGAGCAATTCTTTTTAACAGTTGGGTAAGCTTTCCTACCCAAAATGGAAAGCAAATACGAGTTTTACACTGAAATAAATAAGTACAATCATCAATCAAATCACGAACAGTCCCTGAACTGGGGCAAAAAACAACAACCATGACTACACTAGCAAGATTAGCAATCGCAGCACTTTTTTCCTTATTTGCATCCTCATGTATGATGGATATCAACTTTGGAAGCGGTAAAAAAGGAAACGGCCAAGTGGTGGAAGAGACCCGAAACGTATCTGAAGACTTTACCATGATCTCGGCATCAGAAGGTTTGGATGTATATGTTACCCAGGATAGAGATTTTAAAATCTCTGTAGAAGCGGATGAAAATATCATTGACCTGATCGCTACAGACGTTAGAGATGGTAGATTGAAAATACATACCATTGAAAACATTGGCAGGGCCACTAAAAAAATATATGTGTCCCTTCCTGAAATTACGGCTTTGGAAAGTTCCAGCGGTGCAGACCTGATTGTTCAAAATGTCGTTGAAAGCAAAAAAATCGAGTTGGAAGCCAGTAGTGGGTCCGACCTGCAAGTAGAGCTTGTTGCCGAAGAAGTCTCTGCCGAAGCCAGCAGCGGTGCAGATATTCAAATTTCTGGAAAATCAGATGTACTTTATGCAAATGCCAGTAGTGGCGCAGACATTAAAGCCAAGGAACTGATCACCAAGAGATGCAATGCAGATGCCAGTAGTGGCTCCGACATTTCGGTAAACGTAACCGAATCATTGGTTGCAGATGCCAGTAGCGGTGCAGATATATCGTACACGGGTGAGGCCAGTGTACAGACAAAAAAATCGGTCTCAGGGAGTGTACACAAATACTAACCTGACCAAACCATCCAAAATCTGGAAAACCCGCTGAAACTTCAGCGGGTTTTTGCTTTTAAAACATCTTATGTGGTTATCTTAGCAGGTCTAAAACTTTTGTATAAATGCATATTGAAATCAAGAAATATGTGTTGCAATTGCAACACCCTTTTGGGATATCAAGAGAAACCCATGTGACCCAAGACACCATGATCATCTGTCTTACGCTCAATGGGAAAACAGGATATGGTGAAGCCACTTCCAACCCCTATTACAAGATTACAGTGGAAAGCATGAAGGCTGAAATTGAAGCGGTTCAAAACAACATAGAAACCTACGATTTTGATACACCCGAGAACTTCCATACATTTCTAAAAAGCCTAGGGCTGCAAAACTTCACCCTATGTGCCATGGACTTGGCGGCCAATGATCTGTATGGAAAATTACAAGGAAAACCTTTATATGAAATTTGGGGCACCAATACGTCATACTATCCTATCACCAACTACACCATTGGCATTGACACCATTCCCAAAATGGTTGAAAAACTACAGGAAAAACCATGGCCTGTCTACAAAATAAAGTTGGGCACTTCGGATGATGTTGCCATTGTGAGGGAACTGCGCCAACACACCGATAGTATTTTCCGAATCGATGCCAATTGCGCATGGACCGCCGAAGAAACTTTGAAAAATGCTCCCCTCTTAAAAGATTTGGGGGTAGAGTTTTTGGAACAACCGCTAAAGGCAGATGATTGGGAAGGCATGGAAAAAGTAAAAAAGGAATGTGTTCTTCCTGTCATTGCCGATGAAAGTTGTATTGTGGAAAGCGATGTTGAAAATTGTGGTGGCTACTTTGATGGCATCAACATAAAATTGACAAAATGTGGTGGCCTGACCCCCGCCCGACGCATGATCCAAAAAGCCAAAGAACTGGGTTTAAAAGTAATGGTTGGTTGTATGACAGAGTCCACAGTGGGAATATCGGCCATAGCACAACTGCTTCCGCAACTGGATTATGTGGATATGGATGGCCCTCTACTATTAAAAGAAGACATTGCTCAAGGCGTACAAATTCTGGAGGATGGCAAACTCATTTTCCCCGAGCTACCCGGTAGCGGAATACAATTGTTGTAATGGCCCTACCACTTGATCGTATACCCGACCGGACTATAGTTGTTGACGATAAAGAATATCTCTATTTTGGTGGCACTTCGTATTTGGGGCTGCAGTCCCATCCGCCTTTTATTGAGCTATTTTTAAAGAACGTGCAACAGTATGGTCTACATTATGGAGCATCCCGAAAATCCAATGTAAGGTTGGAAGTATACCGTAAGGCCGAGGATTTTTTAGGGAATTGGGTAGGTAGTGAGGACTGCATAACTCTATCGTCGGGATATTTGGCTGCCCAATTGGTGGTACAGACCCTATTACAACAGGGGCACTCGGTTATTGCTGCGTCAAACGCCCATACGGCACTTTTGACCGATAAAATTATTATGACCAATAGTGTTGAAGATTTGCAGGATCAGGTTTCCAAAAGTCTGGAACAACGGCTTGGTCCTGCCCCTGTCATTCTTTTTGATACCATTGATTTTTCAGGAGGACAATTCCCGAATTTTGAAACACTGCAAGGACTTCCATTGGACAAAGTTATTTTGGTGGGAGATGATTCTCACGGTATAGGTCTTGTGGGAAATGAAGGAAATGGCTGCTATGCCAGGTTGAAGCAATTAAACCCCTTGCAGCTTATCGTCTGTTGTTCTTTGGGAAAAGGTTTGGGAATCCAATCGGGAGCCATATTTGGTGCCAAAAGCACCATTGAAATGTTTGGGAATACTGCTTTTTTTGGAGCAGCCAGTCCAACCTCCCCAGCATTTATGGGCACGCTTATGGAAGCAAGGACCATATATAATGAGCGAAGGAATATAGTGATGGAGCATTTAAAAATGTTTGAGGACAGCTATACTTTTTCAACACCGTTCAGCCATTTGGCCGGCCACCCAACTTTTGAGTTCTGTAACCCATCGCTGGCTCAATTTTTAAAGGACCATGGTTTTATTTTCACGAATTTCAATTATCCTGATGAAAATGGACCTATAATCAGTAGAATTGTCTTGAGTGCCTACCATAGCAAGGAAGATGTACAAAAACTTATAACCTGCTTGAACAGTTTTAAACCGTAGGTATGTTTTGCCAATTATTCCCCGTCCATCAATGGGTCAAACTAAATAATTAAATAAAGATCATGAACTATTTCTTTTATCACAATAGAGGGTTTTTCCTTTTATTACTTGTTTCAACCTTAATCCTATCCTGCAAAACAGATGCCCCTGCAGATAACACAGCCATCGAGTCCATTATTTCCTCCGTAACCAACGCACACGTTCCTGATAAACGGGTGGCTATTTTTGATATTGAGGCCAAATCAACAAGTATCGGATATGTTATAAAAGGTGAGACCAATCTACCAAAAGCCTTGGAATCTCTAAAAGAGGAACTTAAATCGCAACAAATCACCTATGTGGACAGTATTGAAGTCCTTCCCTCAAAAACCCTTGAAGGCCATATACAGGGGGTCATCAGAGTTTCGGTGGCCAATTTAAGGGGTAAAGCTTCACATGCTGCGGAAATGGTTACGCAAGCTACCATGGGAACACCTGTAAAAGTTTTTCAAAAACAAGGGAGCTGGTACCGTATACAAACGCCAGACCAATATTTGGGTTGGGTAGATGGCGGAGGAGTGGCCCTCATGGACCATGAACAATCCAAGGCTTGGAAAAATTCGGAGAAACTGATCTATACGCAAACCTTTGGCAACTCTTATTCGGGTAAAACCCAGAATGCCCAAGTGGTATCGGATTTGGTTTTTGGGAACATTTTACAATTGGTCTCTGAACAGGGCGATTTTTTTGAAGTGATGTACCCAGATGGAAAAAAAGCATTTATTGCCAAATCTGAAGGGGTACCATACAACGAATGGAAATCACAACTTCCCTTTACCAAAGAAGCTTTGGTAGCAACTTCCAAGAGAATGCTGGGGATACCCTACTTATGGGGAGGAACTTCGGCCAAAGGTGTGGATTGTAGTGGTTTCACCAAAACCGTGTTTTTTATGAACGGGATGATTTTACCGCGTGATGCTTCCCAACAGATACACGAAGGAGTTTTGGTTGATGAAACCGGTGATTTTGAAAAATTGGTTCCAGGAGATTTACTCTTTTTTGGAAGAAAGGCCACCGATACCACCCAAGAAAAAGCGACCCACGTGGGTATGTGGCTCGGAAACAATGAATTTATACATTCGGCTGGCGATGTACATATCAGCAGCATGGACAAGGATGCGGAAAATTACGATGAGTTCAACCACAACAGATACCTAAGAAGTAAGCGCATTTTAAACCAAAAGGACGAGGGAATTCTTTACGTAACGGAGCAGGACATTTTCTGAGTTATCCGTTAAAGTCTATAAAAGTAAAAGGCCATCTGATCGGATGGCCTTTTTTTTATTAGAAACTAGATAGTTGTCTATTCATCCCACCAAACAGGATCTACAGGATCTTGCTGGTTGGCCAGAACATTGGCTTCATTTCTGGTAAGTTCACTGGCCGGATAATTTGCCCTCCTGAACCATTGACCGGGAAATTCTGTGTCCGCGCTTTCTTCTTCACTTCTAATCTGTAATCCCGTGAAAACATCATCTGAAAAGTCGTACCTGCGATAATCCACAAAAGTTTCAGGATTCAAGAAGTTATGGATGTATTTTTCCTTCATTATGTGGTTCAACATCAAACCTGCTTCTCCAACAGCAATTGCTCCATCAGCCATATAATCAGTGCCATCCACATCATACATTCCCATGCTGGCAGCAATACCGTCCAAATAAGCGGTATAGGCTGTTGCACTGGAACCAACACTGGTCTCGTTACCCCCATTGGCCAAGAAAGCAGCTTCAGCTTTTATGAACAAAACTTCAGCGTAGCTGATCAAAATCAATGGTGAGTCCACACTGGTATAAAACCCATCAGTCCTAAAACCTGTATTGGCATCCGTACCATCCGGTGCAATTCCGCCACCACCACTTACATAGCCTTTATACTCTGCCTCGTCGTTGTTTTCAGCAAACAAAGGAAGTCTGGGGTCTATTTCTACTATTCCGCCTTGAAAAGGAAAATATTCCCCGTTCATGGAGCTTACCAATTGGCTGGCGATATCCTTGCTAAGGTTACCGGTATTTCGGGCCAAGATCTCTTCAGAATACCATGGATTTATATTTCTATCATCATAGTACATGGCAAAATTATCGTCATTGGAGGTAAACCCATTTTCAACGGTCGCCAACACATCATTGGCCGAAACAATTCCTTTGTTCACCAAATGCAATTGATACCTTGCTTTGAGCGAATAGGCTGCCCTAAGCCATTTATCGGTATCCCCACCATAAATTAAATCAGAGGAGCCTAAGCTAAAAACAGAGTTGTCCGTAGTCTCCAATTTAGCAATGGCAGCATCCAACAATGCGAAGATCTCTGTATAGATTTCTTCTTGGGTATCAAACGTTGGGAAATTGTTTTCTGGACCTTGTCCTGCTTCCGAATATGGAATATTGTCCCAAGTATCGGTTGCGATACCAATGTTTATCGCAGTAAGGATGTCTGCTATGGCATCAATATGGGTTGAGCCATTTTCTTCGGCCTTAGCTTTGATAACTTGCAAATTGGGCAAAATATAAAGATACACCTGCTCCCAAAGTCCCGAAGCAGAAGTTTGCCCTGCGGCACCTCCTCCCGTGTTCACAAAATATTGCACATAGTTGCCAAAAGAAAGTTCGGCAGATCTTTGTCCCTCCATGGTACTGTGCATTACTGGAGCCATTAGGTCCTGCATTCGCAATTCCTCCTCCGTAGCTGTGTTGGAAGGGGTGTTCACATCAAAATAATCTTCACTACATCCCACCACAAACATGAGGGAGCACAGTAGAAAAACCTTTTCTATACTTATTCTTATTTTTTTCATAGTCATTTTTTAAAATGCAATATTTAAACCAAATGAATAGCTCTCACTCAACGGAATATTTAACCCTGTGAAGCCGTATACATTGCTGCCTGCGCTGTATTGATTCCCTTCTGGGTCATATCCATCAAAAGGCGTCCAGAGTAAAACGTTATTTACACTTGCCGAAACACTTACCTTTTCTATGTTCAAACTCTTGATAAGGTTGCTTTGAATATCATAGGACAAGGACACGTTTCTCAGTTTTACCCAACTGGCATCTTGTACCAACACTTCGGAAGCTCGGTTGTATGCATTGGAGTTTCTGTAGTAGTTGGCATCTATCAAGGCCTCGGTGGTATTCGGTACAAACCCTCCATTTCCGTCATCCATGACACCATCCAAAACTACATTGACATCACGTTGAAGTGTGCTCAATGGATTACCATTCCTAATGGAGTTTCTTAGGCCGGCATCATACAGGTCTCCTCCTTTCTTGTATTCCAACAAGACATTAAAACCAATTCCTTTCCATTTTAGGTTACTACCAATGGAAGAAATAAAATCTGGGAACGCATTCCCCACAATGACCCTTTCATCTGTATTGATTACGGGATAGCCATTGGCGTCTATATATCGTTCTCCATTTTCATATACCCATTTGTATCCATAGAGATTACCCATCTTGTCTCCTTCCCTTACTTCTGAAGTGACCCCTGCAAAACCGGAATCGGCAAAGATGATGGATTCAACATCGTCAGGTATTTCCAACACCTCTCCTTCGCTGGTAGACCAGTTCAGGATAAGTTCCCATCGAAGATCTTGGTTTCTGATGATATCTGCACTGATCAAAAGTTCATGTCCAAATACCTTGTAATCTCCTGCATTTCTGAAAATTTGTGAATACCCTGAAGAATTGGCCACGCCCACACCAAATATTTGATCCTTGACACGGGAGTTGTAATAGGCGTAATCCAACCTGATACGATTATCCATAAACCTTAGGTCCGCTCCAAACTCGGTCGATTGATTCTTCTCCGGTACAATTTCGAAGCCTCTTTGAGTACTTCTTCTGTAACCCCCTACGCCTGCAAAAGGAAAGTCGCCATCAACCACAAAATATTGTCCTGCTTGGCCAAATCCTGGGCCTTTTCCTACTTCAGCCCATGATGCCCTTAGTTTACCAAAACTAAACACATTGGTATCACCAAACAGGTCAGAGATGTCATATGCCAAACTTGCCGATGGATAAAAGAACGATCGGTTATCAACAGGTAAAGTAGAAATCCAGTCATTTCTTCCTGTCAAGGACAGGAATAGTTTATCCTTGTATCCCAACTTAAGCTCCCCAAAAACCCCCATAACGCGTTCCTGAACAATGCTTTTATTTATAAAAAAGTTGGTGGTATTGCCTATTTCGTTCAATCCGGGAATGTTCAATCCTTCTCCCCTAGCCTCAAGATAGGAGCGTTTTGAATCTGACAATTGATGCCCCAAAGTCAAGTCTGTTGTAAAATCATCTGACCAAGATTTATTGAAAGCTGCCAAGAAATTGGATTCCAATCCGGTGAAATTAATGTTCTGTTCCAAGATAAATCCACCTACTTGAGAACCTCCATCCAAATCTGGTCCCACATATCTGTTTCGTGCATCGGAATAGTTGTCAATCTGTGCCGCATAGGTAAAGGTGACCCAGTCTTTAGGAGACCACGTCAAGGTAGTGTTACCGATCCATCGGCTTACATCGTCCTCAAGATTACTGGTTTCCATAAGATATCTTGGGTTATCAATTATTCCAAAGGAATAATCACGTTCACTTCCATCTGGGTTCATGTAATCATTTATAGGAAAGGTCCCAGAATAGTAAGATAGGGCGCTCATCACGGATTTATCACCTCCATTGGCTCTTTTTCCTCCAGAGCTGGAAAACGCAACAGAACCATCAATATTAAAATTATCCGTTACCTTATAGCCTGCCTTAAGCCTAAAATTGGTCTTTTTATAGTCTGTATTGGGCAGCACACCCTGTTCGCTGTTGTTTCCAACCGAGAAGTAATAATTTATTCGCTCTCCTGCCCCACTAAGGTTTAAGTTAAGTTGGGTGTTAAAACCTGTTCTAAAGATGTCATAAGGGCTGTAAAACCGGTCGTTGGACAAATCAACGATGTTTCCATCCCCCAAGTCGTACGAATCCAACGAATATTCAGGACCCCATGAATAAAAAGATGTGGAATTTTGAACCCTGTTGAAGCCTGTTTCAGAATCTGGGTCGTACAATGTTCTTGGTGCACCACTAAAACCTTCCCTGTACGTAGTTTGTAAAGGTGGTGTGGTTCTAACATTTCTGAACGAAGTAGAGGCTGTCAAATTGATCTTAGGCTTGCCTAGTTTTCCTTTTTTTGTGGTGATAATGATAGCTCCATTGGAAGCCCTTACCCCATAAAGTGCGGTTGCCGCCGCTCCCTTTAATACGTTAAAGCTTTCAATATCCTCCGGGTTTAGGTCTCCTGCCCTATTGGAAAAAGCAAATTGCTCTGAACTATTGGGAGAGTTGGAACCTGCACTTGGCCTAACCTCACCGGCAAAGGTGTCATTGTTAAGGGCAAGACCATCAACAATGATCAAAGGTTGGTTCCCCCGTGAAGGGTCAATGGAAGTAACCCCCCGAATCAAAATATCAACACCACCACCGGAACTACCCGAGGTTCGGTTGATCTGTACACCCGCAATTCTACCCTGTAAGGTTTCTATAGGGTTGGCTTGCCCCACAAGATTAACATCCTCGGCACTTACTTTGGTAACTGAATATCCTAAGGATTTTTGCTTTTGTTCAACACCAAAAGCGGTGACCACCACTTCATCCAATTGTGTTGAATCTTCCTCCATGACCACATTGAGTCTGGTTTGCGAACCTACGGTTACATCTTTGGTCTGCATGCCCAAATACGAAAACTGTAGTACTTGTCCGCTAGAAGCGACAATGGAAAAATTTCCATCAAAATCTGTTGTGGTACCATTTGTTGTTCCTTGAACAACAATGGTGACACCTGGTAAGGGTTGACCCGATGAATCAGTCACCGTTCCTGTAATGGTCTGTCCATAGGTCGTAAGCCCCATAAACAAACCCATCAAAATGAGATAAACGTTCTTCATTCTTTAGTTTTATGTTATTTTTTGATGAATATTGATAAAAAAATTCAATAATCAAACAATTGCCGTTAAAAATGTTGTATTTGTAAAAAAATGACAAGGAGAGTGCACAATATTCAAAAAAAATAGGAAACCACAATATTTTTTTGATTTTCATTTTCTTCCACAAAAGATCATTAAAATACTTGGATCAACAACCTGTTAATTTTTTAATTCCTTTTTTACGGATTCATTAGTTTTTATCGTATCTTATTAAGGATTAACAATTGATAACATAAACACACCTGTCATGAAAAAAATACTTGGATTGGTTTTTTTGGTGTTCATTTTTATTTCCACAGCATGGTACGCACCTCCAAAACCTGAAACAATGCATTCCATTGAGGGAACTTGGGAACTACAAAGCTTTTATAGCTATGATGATGGTGTAAACATTTCGGATACCGTGCCTAAAGCGGACGGATACCGGCAAGTAAAGATGTACTATAACGGTAAGGTCATGTGGACACGCTATGTGCCACAAGATTCGGTTGAGTGGTTTGGATATGGCCAATATAAGGTGACGCCGGATTCCTTGATTGAAACACTGGAATATGCCTCTTCATCCATGATGAGTGCGCTGGATACCCTTCGGGTTTTCCGATTTGAACTGGACATCACAGAACGTACGTATAGCCAAATTAGTTTTGATGAAGAAGGAAACAGAACTTTTTCTGAAAATTACGTTCGAATTGATTGACTCAACACGTAACGCACCAAAAAGGCACTGGAATTCCAGTGCCTTTTTTTGTTCTCATAGCGTATATTTCCTAACCCTTTATGGTGTCACGGTCTCCTTGCTTTCAACCATTGCCAGATAACGCTCGGCATCCAAAGCGGCCATACATCCAGTTCCTGCAGCCGTAATGGCTTGTCTGTAAATCTTGTCTTGGGCATCTCCACTAGCAAAAACACCGGGTCTGCTGGTCTTGGTAGATTTGGCTTGCGTAATAAGATACCCTGTTTCGTCCATTTCCAACTGTTCTTTAAAAATGTCAGTGTTTGGTTTATGTCCTATAGCAATAAAAAGTCCTGTAATGGCGATTTCCTCTTTTTCCCCTGTTTGATTATTTACCATTCTTAGGCCTTCCACCACTTGATCACCTATTACTTCATCTACTTCTGTATTGTATCGTATTTCGATGTTCTCCAAACTGTTTACCCTATGCTGCATGGCTTTGGAGGCTCTCATTTCATCCTTTCGGACAAGCATGGTCACCTTTTTACAGATATTGGCAAGGTATGAAGCTTCCTCAGCGGCAGTGTCACCACCACCCACTATGGCTACTTCTTGGCCTTTATAAAAGAATCCATCACAAACGGCACAAGCAGACACTCCTCCACCTCTTAGGCGTTGTTCACTTGGAATGTTCAGATATTTTGCCGTTGCTCCGGTAGAAATAATGATAGTTTCGGCTTCCACAATTTTGGAGTCATCCACCGTGGCTTTATGTATTCCACCTACTTCATCGCTTAAATCCACGGCAGTTATCATCCCGATTCTTACATCGGTTCCAAAACGTTCTGCCTGTTGTTGTAACTGCACCATCATAGTGGGGCCGTCTATCCCTTCGGGATATCCGGGAAAATTATCTACCTCGGTAGTAGTGGTCAATTGACCTCCAGGCTCCATTCCAGTGTACAGTACAGGTCTTAAATCGGCTCTAGCAGCATATATTGCAGCGGTATAGCCCGCAGGTCCAGACCCAATAATCAATGTTTTTACTCTTTCCAGTTGTTCTGACATAACAAAAATCTTCCTCTAAATTGTATGTTACAAAAGTAGGTTTTTTGTACAGAAACTTACAAAGCGGTAATTGGTTATCCCCTGCGGTTTTATTAAAAAGATGTGAACATTTATAGAAAAGGCCAAAATCTTTCCATTGGGAACCAAAATAAAAGAGAGCCGTTGGGAGCGGCTCTCTTTGCAATAAGTAGATTAAATCCATGAATGGCAAATCTGCCCAGTTTCATAAAAACCGTTACAACCAAGGGGCTCAACCTCAAAAACCCCCTGGCGTAACGGAAACCTCTTAAGAACTAGAACTAGGTAAAGAACACTATAAGTACCCTACAAATACCCCATCCTATTGGGAGGTTATTTTTGATGGGGTAAACTTAGGTCGTATTATTTTTTTTAATGAAGGGGAATTAACCAATGGGCCATTTGCGTTCACGAATGGCCCATTTGAATTCATATTTAAAAAAAAGGGTGTGAAACAAAGTTCTAAAAGGAAATTTCCTACAAAAAACTTGTTTTCAATCTTTAAAGGCTAGTGGGAGTATTTTAGTTTTTTTTCGATGGTCTCGATCATTACGTTGGCAATGTCCATGCCCGTAGCATTTTCAATACCTTCCAATCCTGGGGAGGAGTTTACCTCCAAGAGCAATGGTCCCCTATTGGACCGGATAATATCCACTCCTGCCACATCCAAGTTGAGTACTTTAGCAGACTTAATGGCCAATTTACGCTCTTCAGGGGTTATTTTAATCAAGGATGCAGCACCTCCTTGATGAATGTTGGCCCTGAACTCTCCTTTTTGGGCCTGGCGCTGCATGGAGGCCACTACTTTACCATTTACCACAAAACAGCGGATGTCCTGTCCATTGGCTTCCTTGATAAACTCCTGAACCAAAATATTGGTCTGTACACTCTTAAAAGCATTGATAACACTTTCTGCGGCCTTATTGGTTTCAGCCAACACTACACCTTTTCCCTGAGTACTCTCCAACAATTTAATGATCAGTGGGGACCCATTGACCATGCGGATAAGATCTTTTGTATCCATGGGAGATTTGGCAAAACCTGTAATGGGAATATGGATATCGTTCTTGGAAAACAATTGTGATGCAAATAGTTTGTCCCTGGACTTGCTTATGGCATCTGCAGAATTGAGACAGTATACACCAAGCGTATCAAATTGCCGCAGAAGGGCACAACCATAAAAAGTTACCGAAGGTTTGATCCGTGGTATCACCGCATCAAATTTGTCCAAGATATTTCCACCTCTATATCTGATTTCGGGAGATCCTGCATCCAATTTCATATAAACGTTCTCCACGTTCAGAAAAACCACCTTATGACCACGAAGCTCACCTGCTTCAACAATTCTTTTATTGCTGTACAATTCCGGATTACTGGCCAGAAGACCAAGGGTGAGCCCTGATTTTTCAGTCATGTAGGGCTTATATTTTCTGGAAATTTCTTCTTGGGAGACATTGCCCTGCCCAAAACTTTTTGAAGGATCAACCAGATAACGTTCATTGATGGCCTCACGCCCCAAAAGCATTCGATACTCCATGGTATCCCTATTTGCCAGCGTGAGTTCTATCTCAAATGTATGCTCCCCAATGGTTACCGGGGTTTTTATTACGGGTCTCTCCTCCGAAATTCCCTGGGAACTTTTTACACTACGTACATCGTACAATTTAGCTTGGCATAAAATTGATATACTGCGATTGTCCTGTAAGGGGTTTACTTCAAATCGCACCCAATCCTCCAATCCTTTTGTAAAAATTTTGACCTTATTGGCCTGAATGGATGACGTCTTCGCGCCAGAATCCACCCTTGCCTTTATGGCCGGTATCCCCATGTCTTCCAATCGGCACCATTCCTCGCTGCCCAATATCCTTGTTTCGTCCAAAATTGTATATGGTTAACTGATCAATCGCATAATGAAAAGGTCCATTACCTCAACCAGAATCAAAATAATGATAATCCATTCCAGTCTACTACTTTCCCTATGATCCATTATGTCCTTGAACAAACTTAAATTTTCTTTTATAATATACCCTTGTTCCTTTATGGTTCTGTATCTTTCCTTTAAATCGAAGGTTTGTTTTAGACTCTTGTCCAATCGGTCCAAAGCCTCGTCTTCCCAAGTAACCTCATGGGAATCAAATATGTATAAATTTTCAGATATTTGGTTGTTGATGTTCAACACCCTTCCGATATGTCTTTTTAGTTTCTTACCTCCCAAATCCAGTTTTCCAAAGTACTCCAAATGGGTGGTATGTTCACGGGTCTCTTTCATGATCTGTTCAGAAAGTCCGGAGAAATAATCCAGTGCCACGGATTGCGACAGATGTAGTAAGGTAAGACGCATGGCCTCGATGTTGGATTCGGGCAGAGTAACCGTATTGTTCCCTACTTTGGGCTGTACTTGCCCAGCCACAAGCTCCACTTCTATTTCTTCCGTCAATTCGGGTTTTCGCCATTCCAGACAGAAAGGTCGCAATTCTTCCAAAACTTGGGTTATCGCCGTGTCATCATATCCAAGAAAAGCCACTATGCCATATTTAAATATGTACAGATAGCCCTCGTTATTGGAATAGAAAAGTTCATCGCGATCACCAAATACCAATTCTCCGTTAAATGCCTGTCTACACCCAGAAATGTCTATACTTCCAGCCAAGTGCTGGGCTATGGCCCTTGTTTTCATTTATATTGAAAAAATCTCCTCGGGATTCTTGAAGCTTTTGAACTCTACCATGTAACCATTGGGATCTTGTACAAAAAAGGAAAGGTGTTCTCCTGTCCTATTCTGCATAAAGGTGGCCTCTGTGGTAATCTCCAAGTCCATTTGGAAAAGCCTTGAATACAGTTCTCCCCAAACATCCACAGGAACAATGACGCCAAAATGAAACGATGGCAATACATAATCATCCAACCGATAGTTCTTAAAATCAAAATTAAAGCTTCCTGATTCGGTAAAGGTCAATTGATGGCCAAAAAGGTCAACATCCAACCATTTTTCAGTCTGTCTTCCCAAATTGGCCTGTACCACTTCTTGGTAAAAGGCTTTGGTCTCGGCTATGTTCTTACATGGCAAGGCGAGATGAAACTTGATGTCCATTATTTTTCTTTTTCTTTACTTTTCTATTAAAACTTTTAAAATAAGATCGAACGGCCAATCTGTCCGATTTATCCATGAACGGCAGTACTTCCTTCCAATCCATCCAATGAGCTGCCGCAAACTTGTGCTTTTCCTTCACTTTGATGGATGTGGGTTCCAATTGGATCAAGAAATAGTTTTTAATGACCGTTTCTTCTTTTCTTTTTTTGATATGGGAAAGATAGAATTTAACCTGCCCTGAAGTCAATTTCAACTTAATCTCCTCTCCTACTTCCCTTATCAGGGTCTCCTCTTCAGTCTCCTTTTTTTTCTTCACCCCTCCTGGCAAGGTGTATCGCAATGGTTTTTCCACCTTTTTCAATACTAAAACCTTATCCTTGTTGATGGCTACCAACCTTGATTTGACCACTTTTTTCATATCTGGGCATAAAATATAAGGGCAGAGGGTATCTGCCCTTATCTGATTATTCCAATACTTTTAAATCCACTATGACATAAATGTCATATTCTTCGTCTTCTTCATCGACTGCAGTATCCATTTTGTAGGTAACCCTAAATAATTTCCCCACTAAATCGGTTGAATCCAAATCATACTTTTGGGCAGCAGAGGCTTCAATCTCTGCAAATCCGTAAGTAGATCCGTCCGCATCGGTGAACTCATACATTTCGTCCACGTAACCGTTATAGGTTGCCTCTACCACAGAATCTTGAATGGTAGGTTTTCCCATTAAGGCCGTTAAGGACAAGAACATGAAAAAGATTGTTTTCATACTCTAAAAAAATTAATGGTCTGTACTAATTGTTTGGACCTTTTTGTTGGATGGTCACTCTTCTTCAGAGGTCTCCAACCCATCCGTGTCCAGGGATGTTTCTTCATCGCTGTCGTTATCAGATTCTTCGTGGTCTTCCATGGCCATCACCAAACGCTTGCTCACTTTAACCAAATAAGCGGTATCCTCGGTTCTGACCTCGATGCATTCCACAATTTCATTATCTGCATTTCGGTAGGTGACAATATCCCTATCATCATACCCATCTGGATATTTTTCTACCAAAAGGTCGAGTACATGTCGATTAAGCTTTTTATAATCCACTATTACCCGTTTCAATCCTAAGGTTTGCCTGTTTTTCATCATTACATATTTAAAAGGTAGGCAAAAATCAATGGCGCCACAATAGTAGCATCCGATTCTATAATATACTTTGGAGTATCAATGTCCAATTTACCCCAGGTGATTTTTTCATTGGGCACAGCTCCTGAATAGGAACCATAGCTTGTGGTTGAATCACTGATCTGGCAGAAATAGCTCCAAAAAGGGATTTCGGTCTGTTCCAAATCCTGATACAACATAGGAACCACACAAATAGGGAAATCCCCTGCAATACCACCACCTATTTGGAAAAAGCCTATGCCGTTGTCTGAATTTTTCTGATACCAATCAGCCAAAAAGGTCATGTATTCTATGCCCGATTTCACTGTACTTGCCTTTAACTCCCCCTTAATCACATAGCTGGCAAAAATGTTCCCCATAGTGCTATCTTCCCAGCCAGGGACCACAATGGGCAAGTTTTTTTGTGCTGCAGCATACATCCAGGAGTCCTTTATGTCAATCTCATAGTATTCTTCCAAAACGCCAGATAACAGCAATTGGTACATATACTCATGGGGAAAATATCTTTTTCCTTCCTCCTCTGCTTTCTTCCACAACTTAAATATGTGCTTTTGAAGTCTTCTAAAAGCTTCTTCCTCTGGGATACAGGTGTCGGTTACCCGGTTCAATCCTTTTTCCAAAAGATCCCATTCTTCTTGTGGCGTAAGATCCCTATAATTTGGGATTCTCTTGTAATGGGAATGCGCCACAAGGTTCATGAGGTCTTCTTCCAGGTTTGCCCCAGTACATGAAACAATATGAACTTTATCCTGTCTTATGATTTCGGCAAAAATCTTTCCCAACTCTGCGGTACTCATGGCACCCGCCAAGGATACCAACATTTTGGAACCTTGATCCAATTGTGCTTCGTATCCTTTTGCCGCATCAACCAAAGAGGCAGCATTAAAGTGAAGGAAGTATTTTTGAATGAATTGTGATATTTCTCCTTTGTTATTCATCGTAATCGTCTGTTGCATTGGGTGATTTTTTAAAACCTTCCTCAGTTTTTGAAAAACCTTCCTCAACGTAATCGTTTTTCTTTAAAAATTTATAACTCAACATTTTGTAGTATAGCTTTGCCGCCAAAAAATCAGAAGAACGGTCTACCTCGTTTGGGCAGAGTTCAACAATATCAAAACCAACTACATTCTTTTCCTCGAACACCCTTTTCAAGAAATCCAAGGTCTCATACCAGAACAATCCACCTGGTTCAGGTGTTCCTGTTGATGGTAAAATGGAAGGGTCGAACGCATCCAAATCAAAAGTGATGTACACATTGTCTGTCATCAAATCCAAAGCACTGTCCATCCAAAAATCATCGGTCACCATTTCATGGGCAAAGAACACCTTGTCCCTGTCCATGACCAAGGTCTCTGCATGATCCATGCTGCGTATACCCACTTGAATGAGGTTTGCGGTCTCATTGGCTTCATAAAGGGCACAGGCATGATTGTACTTGGTACCCATATATTCTTTCCGTAAATCGGCATGGGCATCAATTTGCAGAACGGTCAAGTCTTCAAAAGACTCATTAAAAGCCCTGATCGCCCCAATGGATATGGAGTGCTCACCCCCAAACATAGTCACCAATTTGTTTCGTTTGATGTACTCCTTGACGGTTTTGTGCACTGCACTGACCATGGCATCGGGAGTTTCAAAATCCAAAATGGGTTCAGACAGATAAATTCCTACTTTATAGACTTCGCTATCCGTTTCAATATCGTACAGCTCCATATTCTCTGAAGCATCCAAAAAGGCTTCTGGTCCTTTATCAGCACCTTTTCCCCATGTACTGGTACCATCGTAGGGAACGGGTAACAATACCACTTTGGCCTTTTCGGCCGATCCGTATTCCTTTGGAATACCGGCATACGTTTTATTCGTATTCATTTTATTTAATTATTCGTATTCAGTTTTTGCTGGATTCCAGCACTTTTTTTGTGTTAATGACTGCTTCTTGTCGTTTTACGGCCCCGTAACCTAAAATGGACAGGAACTCCTGCGCTGTCTGTTGTTCCGCAAATACAGAAGTTTCAATATTCCCTTCCCCGTCCCTATTGATCAATATGTGTTTGGGATGTGGGATTAGGCAATGCTGCAATCCACCAAAACCACCAATGGTCTCTTGGTAAGCCCCTGTATTGAAAAATCCAATATATAGGGGTTTGTCCTTTCTGTACTTAGGCAAATAAATGGCGTTCATGTGCTGTTCAGAGTTGTAATAGTCATCGCTATCACAGGTAAGCCCTCCCAACAAGATTCGCTCATATTCCTCATTCCATCGGTTAATGGCCAACATTATAAAGCGCTTGCTTATGGCCCATGAATCTGGCATGGTGGTGATGAACGAAGAGTTGATCATGTTCCATTTTTCTCTATCATTTTGTTGCTTTTGATACAACACTTCATAGATGGTTCCTCCACTTTCACCAACGGTAAAACTACCAAACTCGGTAAAAATATTGGGGACATCCACTCCGGCTTCGTCGCACGCTTGTTTTATTTGATGAATAATTTCATCCACCATATAGGCATAGTCATATTCAAAAGCCAAAGAATTCTTTATTGGAAATCCGCCGCCAATGTTAAGGCTGTCCAACGTGGGGCAAACCTTTTTAAGGCTTACATAAACTTTTAAGCATTTCAGTAGCTCGTTCCAGTAATATGCGGTATCCCTTATCCCCGTATTGATAAAGAAGTGCAACATCTTCAGTTCAACTTTGGGATTGCCTTTTATGGATTGATTGTAAAAGGGAACAATGTTCTTGTACCCAATGCCCAATCTAGAGGTGTAAAACTCAAATTTTGGTTCCTCTTCGGAAGCAATACGGATACCCACCTTAAAATTATCTTCAATGGATTCACCCAAGAGCTCCAACTCCTCATAATTATCAATGACCGGAATACAGTTCTTATGTCCGTTATTGATCAATCGCGCAATGTTCTGGATATATTGATCCCTTTTAAACCCATTGCAGAGTACATAGGTGTTCTTGGATATCTTCCCACTCTTCTTCAAATGTTCCACAATATCAATATCAAAGGCCGAAGAAGTCTCTATATGGATATCATTTTTAAGAGCCTCATTAAGCACATGCTCAAAATGGGAACTTTTGGTACAATAACAATAATGATACTTTCCCTTGTAAGCATGTTTCTCCATAGCTTCACCAAACCATTGTTTTGCCCGTTGTATGTTATCGGAAATCTTGGGTAAATAGGTGAATTTCAAGGGAGCCCCATAGCGCTGTACCAAATCATATAGGTCAATCCCATGGAATTGTAATTTGTTGTCCTCCAATTGGAATTCCTCTTGGGGGAAATCATAAGTCTGCTCGATCAAGTCGATGTATTTTGTTTTCATTTGCTTTTCGCGTTGCTAAAAATTATAAATAAAAGTAATTCGATGGGAGGCGAACTTGTTCTCAGATGCGAAATTCAAATACAGTATAGGCCACAAAGAAAGGTTTCCGTGAGAAATCACGGATTACGGAGTGTACTTCGGAAGTCAGCCCTAAGATTCGGTGTCTTATCCCTAAGACGGCTTTTTGGGTAGACTTCCTTATTCCCAAAAGCCCGAACATGAAAAAAGCTTTCAAAGTATAGGCAATGCGTCCCATTATTGGGGCTCATTCATGGGTCAAACATAAACAAAAAATGAATACAACAACTTTTTTGACAAAAAAATTTTAGACCCTATACCGTATTGATATTCAGCATATTGAAACCAAAAACTCCTTTCCCATAGATTACAATACCCTTAGATAGTCTCAAAAAAAGTACCGCTTATCACCCCACCAAAGGAGGTTTATCGTTTATGAAAGGCTGATGGTAATGCCTCCTACCCGTTGCGCGGTACAGGGCATTGGCCAAAGCTCCCATAATGGGGGGCAATGACGGCTCACCCAATCCGGTTGGATCTATGCCATTATCCACAAAAAAGCTCTCTATTTCCTTGGGAGCTTCCATATTCCGAATCAAACGGTAGGTGTCAAAATTCTTTTGGTCCGTTTGGCCATTGCTAAAGCTCAATGCGCTATAAGTAGCATGTCCTATACCATCCACAATTCCTCCTTCAATCTGGTTTTTGGCACTCAATGGATTGATCACAATACCACAATCTACTGCACACCACACCTTATCGATATTGGGCCTATCCCCATCCATGGTCAAATCCATAACTTGCGCCACATAGGAATTGTGACAATAATAAGCAGAAACACCTCTTGATTTACCGCTATTCGCCCCGTCTGTCCATCCCGATTTTTCTTGAACCAATTTCAAAACACCAGCATAACGTTCTGGGTCATAATCATTGTTCTCGGGATTGCCAACTGGGTTGTTTTTGGCCCTTTCAAAAAGTTCCAAACGGAAGGCAATGGGGTCTTTTCCTGCTGCCTCGGCCACTTCATCCATGAAAGCTTGCTCTGCTCCAGCAATAAAGTTGGAGCGTGGTGCTCTCCATGCTCCTGTGGTAACATTGGTCTGCAAGCTATGCTTCTCGGCCAAATAATTGTCCACGGCCCCAGCTGGAAAACGGTTTTCAAAAATTAAGTCGTCATTGGTTCCCGCACCCCGCACATGCCAAGCTATCAAATTGCCTTGGTCATCCAAACCAGCTTTGTACCGTACTTTATAAGAAGGTCGATACGTCCCTTGGGTCATATCATCTTCACGTGAATATACCAATTTAATGGGGGCCTGCATTTTTTGCGAAATTACGGCAGCTTCCACGGCAAATGTGCCATAGAGACGACGGCCAAATCCCCCACCCATTCGGGTCATCATGATATCGATTTTCTCCGCGGGCATTCCCAATACGGACACCAAGGTCTTTTCCAAGAACTCTGGGGTTTGAATGGGGCCCAAAAGCTCCGCTTTTTCTGGGGTTACATGGGCAAAGAAATTCATGGGCTCCATGGTGTTATGTGCCAAAAAGGGTGCCGTATAGACACTTTCCACAATCTTGGCAGCACTTTTAAATGCTTTTTCTACATCCCCATCTTTTCGCGCTGCTTCTTTTGGAGTCGTATTCAACAAACTCGATAGAGCTTCATCATGGTACACACTACTTTCTAGCGTAGAGGCTTCTTCCCATTCTATCTCCAAGGCTTTTTTGGCCTGCATACATTCCCAAGTACTATTCCCCACTATGGCTACTTGTTCCGCAATGGCTCCTCCGTCCGACCATTGTTTTTCAGCATCTTCCGGATAGACCACTACCGGAAACACATCCTTGATCCCGGGCATAGCCATGGCCGCCGTTGCATCCATGGATTTATATTTCATTCCAAATGCGGGAGGGTGCACAATCATAGCGATGAGCATACCTTCCCGTTGTATATCCAAACCGAATAAAGGTTTGCCCGTCACAATCTTGGGGCCGTCCACATTCTTTCGGTCTGTACCTATAATCTTGAATTCACCCGTTTCTTTCAACAGTACTTCTTCAGGAACCTCCAGCCCTGCGGCGATGGAAGCCATTTCACCATATCCGGCCGATTTATCACTGGCAGCATGATGAAGCCTTCCCTCACTTGTGGTGATTTCATCCACGGGAACTTGCCAAGTCTGGGCAGCTGCCTCTTTCAACATTTGCCGGGCCGTGGCCCCTGTCATACGAAGGCTCTCCCATCCTTGACGAATGGATTGGCTCCCTCCTGCCAATTGTCTTGTGAAAATATCGGTGTTCAATGGGGCCTGCTCAACAATAACATCTTTCCATGCAACGTCCAATTCTTCAGCCACGATCATGGGCATGGCCGTCTTTACATTTTGACCTATTTCTGGATTGGGCGACATGATGGTCACCATACCATTATCGCCAATTTTGAGAAATCCATTGAGCTCAAACCACTCTTTGGGCATAGCATTCACCTGTTCCGGGGTCATTTTGCAAGATGCCAACCAATTGAAGCCTAAAACAAGGCCTCCACTGGCCAAACCAGTATTTCTGATGAATGCTCGTCTTCCTATTTTTGTCTTTATGAGTGTCATGGTCTTAATTTTATGTTAGCCCGGTTGAATTATGATTCTGAAGCCATTTTTACAGCTTTTCTAATACGGACATAGGTGCCACAACGGCAGATGTTTCCATTCATAGCCGTTTCAATTTCTTCGTCTGTTGGATTTGGATTTTTTTCAAGTAAGGCAGATGCTGTCATAATCTGCCCTGCTTGGCAATACCCACATTGGGGCACGTCCACTTCCAACCATGCTTTTTGCACGGGGTGATCCCCGTTCTCAGAAAGTCCTTCAATGGTCGTGATTTTCTTGTCCCCGATACTGGAAACGGGCAATATGCAAGATCGTGTGGCTGTTCCGTCCAAATGAATGGTACAAGCTCCGCACTGGGCTATGCCGCAACCAAATTTTGTGCCGACCATATTTAAATGGTCGCGAAGAACCCAAAGTATGGGTGTCGATGGATCTACGTCCACCTCCTGTTTTTTTCCGTTGATGTTCAGTGTAAATGTTGCCATAGTATTAAAAATTCCCTTGAAGTTATGGATTTTTCCATAATTACTGACTTACATCTAACAAACATTTACAATATTTTAATGGTAAAGACTAGTGAACTTGTATAGTCTCTATAGTTCTAAAAGTCAGGTTGATTCTTGGAGACCTTACCATTTTGGTTGGAGGCAAACGATGTAGCCAATGGGTCTGGGTAGTTCCTTTCATTACCAAAAGACTCCCGTGTTCCAGTTGAATTGAAATCTTCTCCTTGGTGGTTTTATGCTTAAACGAGAACTTTCTTTCCGCCCCAAAACTCAAGGAACCAATAGCGCCGTCCTTTTTCAAGTCTTTTTCGGCATCACTATGCCAAACCATGCCCTCTTCCCCGGAATGATACAGGTTCAACAAGCATGAATTGAAGCTTTCCCCGGTGTGTTCCTCCACCAATTTTTTAAGCTCCAAAAGCTCGGGGGTCCAAGGCAATGCATGTTTAGTGGTGTTGGAATAGGTATACTCAAAAGGCAAGTCGCCATACCAGGCCACTTTTCTTTTGGTCTCGATGCGTTTACCATAGATGATGGCCACATCATTTTTCCAAGCAATGGTTTCCATCAATTTTTTGTAGTATGCATTCGCTTCATCATACGCCATAATGGGCCCATGATAGTTTACAACACCATCCTGGGGCAGCCAATTTTGGTCAGGGTTGTTTTGATTTGAGAACAAGTTCATCTTTCCATTTTTTATAGGCTATCCGCATGCAATGTCCACAGGGCCTATATCCCAAAGAAATGGCTTCTTGCCCGGTTTTGAAAAAGACACGGTTTTCACGCTTCATGCGTTTGCCCGATGTACACTTCAAGGTACCATAAATCTTCAACTTCTTATGGCCGGCATATGTGATTTCTCTTTGCCTAATTCCTATTCTTACCTCAAAATCTTGCAGATGGATGTGGTACAGCATATCAACTTATCGCATCGTGAAAAATGATTCCCAAGGTATAACGTTCGCCACTGGACACCTCACTCACCCCATGTTTCATATTTGCCCTATAATATCCCTTTTGGCCTTGTACAGGTCTAAAATTAGTGGTGAACACAACCATACTTCCTTTTTTTGGTTTCAAGACCATTGCTTTTGATTGTGCTCTGGGTGTTTGCTGGGTCAAGACAAATTCCCCACCCTCATGATCCTCACCGGGTTCACTCAAAAACAATACCGCTTGAAGCGGAAAATAGACATCGCCATATAGGTCCTGATGCAAGGTATTGAAGCCCCCTTCTCCGTATTTAAGAATCAAGGGAGTGGGCTTCAACTGGTTTTGTTCCTTGCATTGTTCCACCAGTTCTTGATGGGTGCCGGGAAACTTCTTTTCTATTTTCAACGCTTTCATCCAAAGGTTGGCCACAGGTACCAGATGGGGGCATATGGCCTCA
Organism: Flagellimonas alvinocaridis; assembly: GCF_004916895.1. Taxonomy (GTDB): domain Bacteria; phylum Bacteroidota; class Bacteroidia; order Flavobacteriales; family Flavobacteriaceae; genus Flagellimonas; species Flagellimonas alvinocaridis. Next base: position 143,820 of record NZ_SNTZ01000003.1, on the reverse strand, counting down.
CGAAGGGTCTGAATCATATTGGGTAAGGGATAGTCAAAATACTTGTACTCGCCCAGTCCAAACCGATAACGTTCCATAACAACCGTCTTCCTGTACCCATTAGGGTTGTTGTAAAGCTCCTTTAACTCATCGCACTCTTCTGGAGTGAGCAAATTGGGCACTACGGCATACCCTTTGGCATGCAGACTTTCTTCCACAAGGGGCCAGTCCACTTTGTGGATTCTTGATTTAAGTTGGTGCATCTTTAATGGATTCTGTTAGGGTTATTTTGAGGTTTGGGTTTGAGCCGCTTCCCACCCGATTATGGCACTCTTTCGTGTAGGGCCCCACATGTATCCTCCCAACTGGCCCGAGGATTGAATGACCCGATGGCAGGGAATCAAAAAGGCAACGGGGTTGCTTCCAATGGCCGTCCCCACAGCTCTTGATGCTTTGGGTTGATCAATTTTTTCCGCAATACTCCCGTACGTAGATAGATTTCCCATGGGAATCTTAAGGAGTGTTTCCCATACTTTTAGTTGAAACGGGGTGCCGTTCAGGTGGAGTTTTATCTGGTCCAGCTTTGCCCAATCGTGCTGAAAGATGAACAGGCCATCCTGCTGGTTTTTGTCCAGCATCTGACGATACTGGGCCTTGGGAAATCTTGATCTCAAACCCTCGAATGCACGGGCCTCATCATGTATAAAGGACATATGGCAAATTCCTTTGGGGGTCGAAGCGACCAATAAGGGGCCAAATGGGCTTTCGGCAAAGCTATAATTGATGGTCAGGTTCTCGCCTCCATTTTTAAACTCCCCAGGGGTCATTCCCTCAATGTTTATGAACAGGTCGTGGAGTCTGCTAGTCCCAGAAAATCCGGTTTCTTGGGCGGTATCGAACAAGGTGGCCTGTCGTTCCTTCAGCAACTGTTTTGCATATTCTACACTGATATACTGCATGAATTTTTTGGGACTCACGCCCGCCCATTCCGTAAATAGACGTTGAAAGTGGTATGGGCTCAAATGCACGGTCTCGGCCACTTCGTTCAAGGTGGGTTGCTCTTTGAAGTTGTTCCTGATAAAATCTATGGCCTTTGCTATTCGCTTGTAATTGTAATTTGTCTGGGTTTCCATAACTGTATGATTTGAAACCAAAAGTATGCGACTTCAGTTTGCTTCAAAACCCGATTCTTGCTCATTTTAAAAACTGGAAATCAGCCTTGTAACATTTCTTGATTTTTCTTCAACAGCTCCACCACCCTTTCCTTTAGGGCTTCTGGCTCTACTATCTTGGCAAAATCCCCGAACATCAAATACCACCGGGCAAAACCGTTCTCCAAATCCATGGACATAAAGGTCATTTCCACAAATTCACCTTTTTGGGTTTCCGATACAAAACCATAGTGCTTTCTGCTACCCTGTATGTATCTGGCCACCACTTTATCGACCAATATCCTGACCTTTGTCTTTGGTGGTTTCTTTTCTTTTTGACGGTATTCATCCAAGGTGCCGTGCTCCAATACAAAATCGAGTGGTGTACGCTCAATCCTATGGATTCTATCCGTTCGGAAATATCTGTAATCCTTCCGCAAATGACAGTACCCTAATATGTACCAAAATTCATTTTCATTGAAGAGTCCCACGGGCTCTATCTTTCGTTCCGATGGTATTTCTGTCTGAAGGGCACCATATCGCAAAAAGACTTGTTTCTTTTCTGCAATGCTCTCGAACAGAATTTCCAAAGCGTTGGGCACCTTTTCATTGAAAAGTTCCTTGCCCGGCAAAATGGACACTTGGGATTCCAAGGCTTCTACCCAGGCCTTTTCCCTTCCCCGCAAAACCGATTTAAGCTTGAACATGGCCGACTCGTGATAGGCTCCCAACGATTTGTCGGTAAACTTTTGCATGAGCTTTTCTGCGGCCACAAAGCTCCCAGCTTCCTCACGGGTGAACATTACCGGAGGCAAACGGTACCCTTCCATGATGGAATAGCCTACTCCTGCCTCGCTGACAATGGGCACACCCGATGCTTCCAAAGTGCGAATGTCCCTATATATGGTACGAAGGCTTACCTCGAAACGATCCGACAATTCCTGTGCCTTTACAATACGCTTGGATTGCAGTTGGATCAAAATCGCCACAATCCTATCAAAACGTTTTACGGTATCCATTCCCATAATTGAATGTGCTATCTCCCAAAGATAGGATTTCAATCCATGGCCGGGAGAGCATTTCCATTTCATTTTAGTTTGTTTTAAATCTATTTCAGGATTCCCTACACCCCTTAATTCCTTTTGGAATGAATGGTCCTGAATATGGCAAATATCTGTACAGTGCATGACAACCGTATGTCAACATCACTTTTTTTGCTAAAGTTTTTTTCTACTGACAAAGGGCTGTCACAACCCCCATCTACCTTTGAATCCACAATCAAAATCTAAATCATGTATCATGGAAAAAACAATGGAACAACAAAAAGAAACAGCACAAATTATCACCTCTTCCCAATTATTAGAACATTGGCAAGGACACAGAAGGGTAACGCGAAGGGTCATCGAGGCCTTTCCCGAAAAAGAACTCTTTACACACTCCATTGGAGGAATGCGTCCATTTTCGGAAATGGTGAATGAACTCTTGGGCATTGCCGTTCCTGGATTACAGGAAATCGTTTCCGGCAAGACCACTGAGCTTAAAGAACATTTTGACCATGGCAACAGCAAGGCAAGGGTCTTGGAGGCATGGGATAAGTCCACTGAGGAAATCAATAGCCTCTGGGGTAAAATCAAATTGGAACGATTTCAAGAAAACATTGTCCTATTTGGCCAATACGAAGGTTCTGTACAGTCTTCCATCTTCTATTTTATAGATAATGAGATCCACCATAGAGGACAGGCTTATGTGTACCTACGTTCATTGGGGATAGAACCTCCTTTCTTTTGGGAAAGGGACAAATAACTTATATAAAGTATGAAGACCGTTTTAGTATTTAAGACTTCCGTCCTCGACAACAGAAGTGTGAAGAAGCTCAAACCCGTCTTGAACAAGTTGGTCACCAAAAATGGTGATTGGAATTTTGATCTGGAGGATTGTGACAACATCCTCCGGGTTGAAACCCAAAACCTAGGTGCCTTGACCATTTCCAAATTGCTCAGGAAAAATGGATTTTCTTGCGAAGAATTGCACTGATTCTTTTTAACCAGACAGTTTAATCATCTTGCTCATACTTTTTAGCACAGGACAGGCTAACCCATTACAGTAGTTTTTGTAAGAAACCACTTCTTTATTTCATAAAATCATATTTAATCCACATCTATCCAAGTACATTTTTCTATACTTCTTTCTAGGCTTCCAACTGGTTGGAAGCCTAGTCATTTATAGGTTTCTGATTATTTCAGACCACCCTTAATCAAGAGGTGTTAAATATTTCACAAAATGAATTTTGCAAAAAAAGTAGAGCTTACGTTTTTTTTTCTATATTGGTAGAATATTATCAACCTCTTAACATAATGGCTTTATTATCCAATATTTCGGAAGGTTATAATCAAAATGATAGGAAAAACTCTTCCCAAGAGTTTTCGAAGTCTTTTGATTCGGCTGCGGAGTGGAAGCTATTTTGCGATGGCAGTGAGTCTGCTTTTGTTAAGATCTACAATCACTACTTTCAAATACTCTATAATTTGGGCAGACAGTTTTCAGGAGATACCGATTTGCTCAAAGATTGCCTGCAGGAAACTTTCATTTCCATCAGAAAAAAAAGACATGATCTCCATAAAGTGATTTCGGTCAAGGCCTTTTTAATAAAGTGTTATAGGAACAAGATAATTACCGAACAGAAAAAGCAGAACAAGAAAAGAAAAAAAATGGATTTGGGTTTGACCAATGATTCCTATGGATTCTTGGTTACACCATCCCATGAAAGCTTACTAGTTAACAAACAGTTCCACAAAGAACAAGTAAAGCTGATTCAAAAGTCCTTGAACAAATTGACCCAGCGACAAAGGGAGGTGGTCTATTATTTTTATTACAACGGACTTTCCTATTCTCAAATCAAAGAAATCATGGGCTTCTCAAGCGTTCGGGCTGTACGAAACTTAATGTACAGATCACTTTCTGAATTAAAAAAGTACGCGGAAACGCCCGCCAAATAGCCGCCCTTGTTTAACTATTGGCAAAAACAACCATGGCCAGCGCAAGGAATTCATAAAATGAGGGGCACTTATTTCGGTTTGATGAAATTTAATACCTTATACATGTTAACAAACCAATAAGATTCTCAAGCAATTAAACGATTTTATATACAGTAAATATCTTCTTGAAGTTTTTTTTAAAAAAAAGTTAAGTTTTTTTGATGTCATTTATCAAATTGTGAAGTCATATTAATATAGTGCCACTATCTATGGATTATCACGAATACGAATTGGAAGACTTTTTGGCCGATCCAGAATTTAGAAACTGGGTATTGAAGCCAAACCCGTCCAACCATTTTTTTTGGAAAAAATGGTTATCCGCAAATCCGTCCAAAAAAAAGGCGGTCATGGTGGCCAGGGAAGTCATCCTTTCTTTCAAGTACAGTTCATCTGAAGATATTGACATTATAGACCAAGGTGAAATCCTTAAGTCTATCCTAGCCAAAAAAGATTCACAAATCACTGTAAAAAAAAGTAGCTGGCCAATGATGGCATTCCAAGCTGCTGCCTGCGCACTTTTAATGACTGCTTTGACAGTAGGTGCCAAGTGGTCCACCTCTACAGAGATCGCACCAGTTTATATTCCATCAAAACTGATAGTAAAGGAAAATTTCCGCGGACAGAAATCCAGAATTACACTGCCCGATGGATCCACGGTATACCTTAATAATAATAGCAAGGTTTCCTACAGTTCAAGTTTTGAGGAAAAAAGGGAGATTTTTTTGGAAGGTGAAGCCTTCTTTGAAGTTGAAAAAGATCCTACAAGGCCATTTGTGGTAAACTCAAACGGGCTATTGACCAAGGCACTTGGAACATCTTTTAACATTAAAGCCCATAACGGCAAAAAAGTAGAAGTAGGTTTGGTGACCGGTAAAATTCAGGTTTCGCCGGTTGTATCCGGGAATATGGATTCAGAAATTATAGATGCATTGGGTGGCAAGGCCACTTTTGATGCTTCCATGGGCAAGTTGGACATATCGGCCTATTCCGATATGGATTTTTACAAATGGACAAGGAGAATACTTGTTTTTAAGGCCGCAAGCTTTGATGAGGTCAAGGAAACACTGGAAAACTGGTACGATGTTGACATTGAAGTCAGCAATTTGAACAGACCCATTACCTATACTGGAAAATTTCCGGCCGAAAGTCTGGAAAGTGTGCTTGAACAAATGGCATATGCTGAACGGTTTTCCTTTAAAATGGATAAGGATAATCCTAGAAAAATAAGAATCAATTTTAAATAACTATAACCGCTAAACTTTAAATTATGGGAATGAAAAACTCTACTTAAAAAAATAAGTTTGCTCCAAAGAAAATGGCACTTTCGATGGAGACAAACTTATCATCAAAAGTTCAATTAAAAAATATATCAACTAAACCGACGTAAAAGTATGAAATTTAAACTAACTAAAACGATCGCTGTGCTCTCAAGAATCTTTATTTTGCAATTAGTTTTCTGCTATTTTGCAATGGCCAATGAGGGGTATACACAAAGCTTGAAAGACATTTACCTTAAATGGGACTCCGCAAAACAAGTGGATGTATTGGATGTCTTTGAGGAAATTGAAAGCCAATCGGCTTTTAAGTTCAATTATGACGAGAGAGATGTCAATAAAAAGGCAAGACTCGTTATTGCTACTGGATCATATTCCGTATATGACCTATTGGAACAGATAAGCCGTGAAGCTGCCCTTAACTTTAAAAGGACCAACAGCACTATTGCTGTTAGCCCAAGACCTAAGAAAGAAGCTCCCGTAATTGTTGAAAAAGAAGTGGTGCAAAAGACCGTAACAGGTACTGTAACAGCTGCTTCAGATGGTATGCCTTTGCCCGGGGTAAGTATCTTGGTGCAAGGGACCACCAATGGTACCCAAACAGATTTTGATGGTAATTATACCATTGAAGTTTCTCAAGGGGATGTATTGGTGTACTCCTATTTGGGTATGCTATCACAGAGAATTACTGTAGGTGCTTCCAACTCTATCGATATTGTAATGCAGGAAGACGCCAGCCAGTTGGATGAGGTGGTTGTAACTGCATTGGGTATCAAAAGACAGGAGAAAACCCTTACCTATGCCCAACAAACTGTAAAGTCAGATGAACTTACAAAAACTAGGGACCCCAACTTTATGAATGCACTTTCTGGTAAGACAGCAGGTGTTGAAATCAAGAAAAGTAGCTCAGGTGCCGGTGGGTCTACTAAAATTTTGCTTAGGGGTAACAAATCGCTTAGCGGTGATAGTTCACCTCTTTTTGTAATCGATGGTATTCCAATGGCAAACAACAAAGGAGGCCAGCCCGGAATGTGGGGTGGTACTGATGGTGGGGATGGACTTTCTGCCCTTAACCCTGATGATATTGAAAGTATCAGTATCCTTAGAGGTGCCAACGCTGCAGTACTTTATGGTAGCCAAGGTGCCAACGGGGTTGTATTGATTACCACCAAAAGCGGTGCTGAAGGAAAAACTACTGTAACGCTTAACAGTAGCTACACTTTTGAGCACTATTTGGAACTTCCCGACCTACAGTTCAAGTATGGAGCCATTGGTGCTGCAAAGGAAAGCTGGGATACTACTCCCGGGGATTATCAAAGTGCTTATGTTGAAGACTTTTTCCAAACAGGACATAACTTCTTCAACTCTGTAAGTGTTAGTGGTGGTACTGAAAAGACCCAGGCATACTTCTCTTACGGTAACATTAGCGCAACTGGTATTACACCTAAGAACAAGTATCTGAAAAACAACTTTACCTTTAAGCAATCAACCAAATTGTTTGATGATAAGCTTACCATCACTTCAAATGTTATTGGTGCTTTTGAAAGCAGCCATAATAGATTGCCTGCAGGATACTATTTGAACCCACTTACAGGTCTTTACTTTTTCCCAAGAAACAGAAGTTTCTATGATTTTCAGAATAATTACTCGGTTTTTGACCCTGTAAGAAATATCGATTCTCAAAACTGGTTTGTTTCCGATCACCATCAATCCAATCCATATTGGATCATTAACAAGCAACCTCAGATGGATAAGAGAGATCGTTTCATCGGTAACCTTACCTTGAGCTACGATATTGCTGATAATCTTAACGTTCAGGCCAGGGCCAACTATGATTATGCAACAGTATTGAAAGAGCAACGTCACGCTGCTACCTCCAACTCTACAAACGTTCACCCAAATGGAGCTTGGAACTATCAGAAATATGAAGATAAATTGCTTTACACGGATATCATCCTCAACTACAATACTGATTTAAGCGATGACATTAGTCTAAATGCTTCTTTGGGTGCCAGCCACCAAGAAACCGAATATGGTGTTGGTGTTGGTGTTGGTCCTAACGGTAATGGAACAGGAACACTGGGTCTTCTGTACCCAAATGAGTTCTTCTTCCAGAACTTGCCAACCAACGTACCTGTAACCTCTCTTACCAACGGAACAGTAATTAAAGAAGGGGTTTTCCTTAATGCTCAATTTGGGTATAAAGAAATGTTGTTCTTGGATTTATCCGGACGTAACGACTGGGCCTCTACTTTGGCGCTTACAGGAAATGAGTCCTATTTCTACCCATCTGTTGGTGTAACGGCTATTTTAAGCGAAATGTTCACCATGCCAGAGGCTGTTAGCTTTGCCAAACTAAGAGGTTCTTGGACCCAGGTAGGTAACGAGGTGCCTTTCAACAGAATCAACCCTCAAAACACAATTTCTGCCAACGGCGGTGTGGATAGGAATACTACAAGACCTTTTGTGAATGCTAAGCCCGAAATCATAACCAGTACTGAATTTGGATTTGATGTTCGGTTCATGAATAACAGACTTGGATTGGATTTCACTTACTATTCCATTAAGAGTGAGGACCAATTTATTTCAGTTCCAACGACCTCAGGAGAAGGAGGTTTCACCACTGAATTCATCAATGCTGGGGAAATCAGTAACAAAGGGGTTGAGATTACTTTGAATACAATTCCTATTCAAACCCAGGATTTGGAGTGGAGTTCTTCCTTTAACTTTACCTCTAACAAAAATGAGGTGATAGACATAGGTCCAGATGATGAAAGAATCTTCAACTTGGGCTCTTCAGAAGGATACTATTCCAGATTGGTTGAAGGTGGTAGATACAACGACCTTTATGTTCTTAAATTCTTAAGGGATGACCAAGGCCGTATCCTATTTAGCAACGGCGCTCCAAGAAAAACAGACCTTCCAGAGCTTATTGGAAATCTAGATCCTAAATTCAGCTTAGGTTGGAACAACAATGTTACATTCAAGCGTTTCTCCTTTGGAGCTTTGATCAATGCCAAATTTGGAGGAAAGGTCTTCAGCCAAACTGAAAGTATGCTTGATGGCGCTGGGGTTTCCCAACGTACAGCAGATGCCCGTGATGCTGGAGCTGTAGCTGTAAATGGTTTTGATGAGGATTCTGGAACAGCTGTTACCAGTGTTGATCCCGAAACTTGGTTCCGTGCCATAGGTGATAGGAACGGTGTTGGTGAGGCTTACGTATACGACCGTACCAACATTAAGTTGAGCCAGCTATCCATTGGATATAACTTTGATATGTCCAATTCTAGTCTGCCCATTAAAGCAGCTAGCTTGTCCTTTATAGGTAACAACCTTTTCTTCTTGTATAAAGATGCACCATTTGACCCTGAATTGGCAATGAGCACGAGTCAAACTGCACAAGGTTTGGATAACTTTAACTTGCCATCTACAGGAACTTACGGGTTTAACCTAAAACTAACATTCTAAAAAAAACAGTATGAAAAAGTTTTTATATCTCTTAACCCTGGTAGCGGCCTTCAGTTCATGTACTGAAAATTTTGAGGAAACGAACACAAACCCCTACCAGATATCCAACGAATCATTGAAGCAGGATTTTAACCATGTTGGTGCTTTCTACCCTTCAATGCTTAGCCAGATTTTTGGGAACCAGGTTAACCATAACCTGACCAATACGTCGTTTGCCCAGCACTTGGCACAACCCACTCCATTTACAGGTAACATCAATAACACTACCTATTATATCCGATGGAACGGATATTGGGGACGTGAATACGATTTTGTTATGGCTCCGGCCAAACAAGTTATTGAGATTGCCGAGGCCGATGGTTATACCGTTTTTGTGGAATGGGCCAACTTGATCAGAATTCTGTCCATGTCTAGGGTAACTACTTTTTATGGTCCAGTAATCTACACCAATTTCGGTACTGAAGGCGATGTATTGTATGACAGCGAACCTGCCTTGTACAATGCTTTCTTTAGTGATTTGGATAGAATTATTGCTGAGTTTAGTGCAAATATGGACTATACTGGTCTATCTGATTTTGATGCCACTTACGGTGGAGATGTTTCTCAATGGGCCAAGTTTGCCAATTCAATGCGCTTACGATTGGCCATGCGTATCTCCAAAGTTGACCCAACCCTAGCTAGAACGCAAGGTGAGAAAGCTTTGGCAGACCCTGTAGGATTGATTGAAACCAATGGAGACAACATGAATATTTCCTTGTATGGGAATAAATTCCACCCTGCCCAAATTTGCTTTGAGTGGAACGATACCCGTATGAGTGCTACTATGGAATCCATTTTGGTAGGGTATAAAGATCCTAGAATCCATGCATTCTTTGATCCTGTATCCGATATGTCATTGGTGGCTGATCACCCAGAGTATCCTTACAAGGGTATACGTAATGGAGGTGAGCTTATTGCCAAAGATGACCATATTCCATTCTCAACCATCGACATAAGCTTTAACGACCCTGCAAAGGTGACTAAGCGAAAAGTGTTGAGTGCCGATGAAGTACATTTCCTTAAAGCTGAGGCCGCCCTTCGTGGTTGGGCCGGTGCCGGTGATGCCCAGACCAACTATGAGAATGGAGTGAAAGCTTCCTTTGAGCTTTGGGGTGCAGGTGGTGTAGATGCTTATCTTGCGGATGACACCAGTTTGCCTATTGATTATGATGGGGTGGTTTATCCAGATCCCATCAATGATTTCACCAACCAGATTACCAACACCATTGCTTGGGATGAAGGTGCCGATAATGAAATCAAACTGGAAAAGATCATTACTCAAAAATGGATTGCAGGTTATACCAATGAAATGGAGGCTTGGGTAGACTTTAGACGTACAGGATATCCAAAATTACCCCCTGTTTATCAGAACAGCAGTAACGCTGACTGGGGGATAGTACCTGTAGGCGAGTTTATCAAAAGAATGCCTTTTGTAAACGATGAACGTGAAAACAACCCTGCTGGAGTAGCGGACGCCACCGCAAAACTTGGTGGACCGGATGAAATCAACACCAGACTATGGTGGGATACCGGAGGTCCCAACTTCTAAAGAGTGGGAAAACCCAAAAAAACCTGTGGGATTCCCACAGGTTTTTTCTTTTGAGATGAAACCAACCTAACACTCTACTACATGCGATTAATTTCTATCATCAGTGTTCTGTACATATTGGTGCTGACCTCCTGCAACCCTATTGATTCCAATAAATTGTTCTCTAAAATGCCCTCTGGGCACACAGGCATCAAGTTTAAAAACTTAGTCGTGGAAACAGATGAACTAAACATCCTTACCTATGGATACATCTATAATGGTGGCGGGGTGGCCGTTGGAGACATCAATAATGATGGGTTAATGGACCTGTACTTTACAGGAAGCATGGTAGGCAGTAGATTGTACCTGAACAAAGGTGATTTTAAATTTGAGGAAATTGCCGAAAAAGCTGGTGTTTTTGCAGAAGGATTATGGAACACGGGGACAGCCATGGCCGATGTAAACGGTGATGGACTTGTGGATATTTATGTGTGCCGTTCGGCCGCGAAAGATGCTCCAAAACGAAAAAACCTATTGTTCATTAACAATGGAGATCTCACTTTTACCGAAAAGGCCAATGAATATGGCTTGGATGATTCAGGTTACTCCACGGAGGCCAATTTCTTTGATTACGACAAAGATGGTGATCTAGATGTATTTGTACTAAACCACTCGGTACAGCCCTATTCAAGTTTTAGGAACACCTCCAAAGAATTACGATCGGAATATATCCCAGAATATGCCGATCGTCTTTACAGAAATGACAATGGAAAATTCACCGATGTAAGCTCAGAAGCCGGTATTATTTCCAGCGTATTGGGATTTGGTCTTAGTGTTTCCGTAGGAGATATTAACGACGACAACTGGCCAGACATGTACATTTCCAACGATTTTCACGAACACGATTTTTTATATCTCAACAACGGTGATGGTACTTTTACCGAGAGCCTAAAAAAATATATGGGGCATACCTCCTATTTTTCAATGGGTAGTGATGTGGCCGACATCAATGGAGATGGCAAATTGGATATAGTTACCCTTGACATGTTGCCCGAAGGGAACTTTAGGCAAAAAATGGTGCTGGGGCCAGACAACTATGACAAATATGATTTCTTGGTGAAATCCGATTTTCACCACCAATACATGCGGAATATGCTGCACATAAACAATGGCAGCTCATTTTCCGAAGTGGGACAGCTTTCTGGCATCCATGCCACGGATTGGAGCTGGGCTCCCCTACTCACCGATTTAGACAATGATGGTCTCACAGATCTCTTTGTCACCAATGGTCTTAAACGAGACTATACCAATATGGACTTTATGAACTTTGCCGTACAAAAACGCCTTGAAGAGATGGATTCTGGTGTGGAAATGGCCATAAAGGACCTCCTTAAAGAAATTCCCTCTTCCATTGAGGAAAACTATGCCTATAAAAACCTTGGGCATCTTAAGTTCGAAAAAGAGACCACTGCTTGGGGCCTTGGAGGCAAATCGCTTTCCAGTGGGGCTGCCTATGTGGACTTGGACAATGATGGCGATTATGACCTTGTGGTCAATAATATGGATGAAGAGGCCTTTATCTACCGTAACAATTCAGAGAAAATCACGCAGAACAACTATCTGAAAATTCAACTCAAAGGAAAAGACAAGAACACCTTGGCCATTGGTTCCAAGATTATTGTTGAAGCGGACACCTTAAAACTTCAGCATGAACTCTATACCTCGAGAGGTTTTCAATCTTCAGTTGACCCCTCCATAATTTTTGGTTTGGGTAAAGTTGGCACCATTGGGGAACTCAAGGTCATTTGGCCCGATGGCAGCATCACCCAAAAAAATAACATTGCCGTTAATCAAACATTGCAATTAGATCAAAATGAGGCAACGGCCCAAGAAAATACCGTTGGAGAAATAGCAGCTCTGTTTACGGAGATTACACAAGACAGTCTTGTAACCTTCAACCACAAAGAAAATAGATTTATTGATTTTGAAAGAGAACTACTCCTCCCCCATATGCTCTCTACCCAAGGGCCAAAATTGGCGGTATCCGATGTCAATGGCGATGGTTTGAAGGACATTTACATTGGAGGGGCTCAAGGTCAACCTGGAAAAATGTTCCTAAAAAAGGCCAATGGAAGTTATATTTCCTCAAGTGAAACCATATTTGATCAAGATCGCAAGTTCGAGGACATAGGGGCTGTTTTCTTTGATGCCAATGGCGATGCCCAACCAGATTTATATGTGGTAAGTGGTGGAAATGAGTATGATGCCCTCCCTGGGAATTATACCGATAGGCTTTATATCAACCTAGGAAACGGTCAATTTAAAAACAGTAGTAATCAACTGCCAAAAATGAGCTTTAGTGGCTCATGTGCCGTTGTGGGCGATGTGGATGGGGATGGGGACCAAGACCTTTTTATTGGAGGAAGGTTGCAGCCAGGGAAATATCCAATGGCCCCCAATAGCCAAATCCTGCTGAATGACGGCAAAGGAAATTTCTCCGATGCGAGCGAGAGCATTCTTGGTGAAAATTCAAATTTGGGAATGGTAAACGATGCCGTTTTCACAGATTTCAACGCAGATGGCACTCAAGATCTGATTGTCGTTGGTGAGTTCACCCCGGTAATCTTCCTAGCCAACAAAAATGGAAAACTTGTACCGGAAACCCCTGAAGGATTGACCAATTCCGAAGGGTGGTGGAACACCATCACTCCCATCGATGTGGATAATGATGGCGACATGGATTACGCCTTGGGCAATTTTGGGCAAAATTCCCAATTAAAGGCAAGCGCAGAAGAGCCTGTTACCCTTTATGCGGATGACTTTGATGACAACGGCTCCATTGACCCTATACTGTGTTGTTATCTAGGTGGCAAAAATCACCCTGTATTCTCTAAGGATGATATTGGCTCCCAATTGGCCTACCTAAAGAGCAAATACATCAATTTTTCCGACTATGCGTCGCACACCGTTTCAGAAATCCTTGGAGAAGAAAGTTTGGCCAGGGCCCAAAAGTTTGAGGCACACACCTTTAAAACTTCCATCCTTAGAAACAATGGCAACGGTTTTACTTTGGAAGCACTCCCAGTTGAAGCGCAATTTGCCCCAATATATGCCATGGTCCCTTTTGATATTGAAGGTGACGGCGATACTGACCTGATGCTCTTTGGAAATTTCTTTGATACCCGGGTCAAGTTTGGCCGATATGATGCCAATCACGGGCTTGTTCTGACCAATGATGGAAATGGTCGTTTCACCGCATTGGAACAAACAAAGACCGGCATGAACATTACAGGACAGGTAAGGGATGCAAAATTTATCGATGATTCAACTTTTTTGGTGGCCCAAAACAATGGCCCCTTATTAGTCTTCAAAACCAATTCTACCAACGAAAAATGAAAATTTTACTTTATTCCAGCTTACTTCTATTTTTTATCGGTGGTTACTCCCAAACAACGATTACAGAAGAAACCATGCTGTTGGAGACTTATGGGTTCAACACCCCTAACCCTGCTCCAATTTTAACCGAGAATCCTAAAATCTATCCCTATTTCAAGTACGAAGGTTATTCACACGAATCTGAAAAAAAAGAATGGAAGGTTGTAAAGCTTGAAAATGATTACATAGAAGTGTATGTGCTTCCAGAGATTGGAGGAAAAGTATGGGGCGCTATCGAAAAAAGTACCGGAAATGAATTTCTATACAAAAATGAAGTTGTAAAGTTCAGGAATATAGCCATGAGAGGTCCATGGACATCCGGAGGCATCGAGTTTAACTTCGGAATTATAGGACATCACCCTGGTACAGCCACCCCTGTGGACTATTTGACCCGTACCAACGACGATGGAAGCGTAAGTTGTGTTGTTGGAAACCTAGACCTTCCCTCTAGGACCTATTGGCAAGTTGAAATAAAACTGGAAAAGGACAAAGCCTATTTTGAAACCAATGCTTCGTGGTATAACGGTACACCCTTAAATCAATCCTATTACAATTGGATGACCGGTGCAGCAGTGGCCTCAGATGATTTGGAGTTCTTTATTCCCGGAAACGGATTCTTGGAACATGATGGTACTTGGAGAAAATGGCCCGTTGATGAGCAAGGAAGAAACTTGGCCATGTATCGCAATAATGATTTCGGCCCCGCAAAATCCTATCATATCGTAGGCGATTACCAAAACTATTTTGGAGGCTATTATCATGATAGAAATGTTGGTTTTGGACACTTATCTCCCTATGAACAAATGCCTGGACAAAAGTTATGGCTGTGGGCCCTATCGCGTTCCGGTGGTATATGGGAAGATTTACTGACAGATACCGATGGACAATATATTGAATTTCAAGCTGGGCGCTTGTTCAACCAATATTCCCCAGGTGTTGAAAATCCCATAACGCAGGCCAATTTTGACCCCTATGTCATGGATTCATGGCAAGAACAGTGGTTCCCTATAAAAGAAATCGGAGGCATGGAGGCTGCTTCCAAATATGGTGTCCTGAATGTGGAACGCAATGGAAACTCGGCCTACCTTGGCATCAATGCACTACAAGCCTTTAATGAACCATTGCACATTTTCGTGAATGGCAAAGAACTTCCTGTAGAAAACCTAAAATTGGAACCCATGGAAGTTTTTGAAAAAACCATTCCATGCAAAGACTCAGATGTTCTTGAGGTTCGGCTGGGAAACAACAGATTGAATTACATTTCCAAAAGTAAAACCTTGCTCAAGCGAAATTTTGAACAAACCCCTGACTTTAAAATCTCAAAGATTGAAAAACTATACCACGAAGCTTCTGAAGCTGTTAAGTTTAGGGAGTTTGCCCTTGCCGAAGTTAAATTGGACTCGCTACTGACCGATGCTCCATATCACTCAGGCGGTTTAACATTAAAATCCAGTACAGAATTTAGAAAAACTGAATATGATAGTGCCTTGGAATATGCAAACAAGGCATTGCAGTTAGATATTTATGACCCAACCGCAAATTATCTGTCAGGGATTGCCTATTGGGCCCAAAAAGATGCACTAAATGCCTTGGAAGCTTTTGGATGGGCCGCTAGAGCCATACAATATCGTTCCGTTTCATACGCACAAATGGCTGAAATACATCTCCATCAAGGTAATTTGGAAACCGCTGAAGAGTATGCCATAAAAGCATTGGATTTCAACCAGTACAACCTCAATGCCAGACAGGTATTGTTGGTAGTACACAGGCTTAATAAGGATTCAAGTGCGTTCAACGAACAGCTTTCAGAAATTTCCAAAATAAGCCCCATCCATCACTTTGCATCCTTTGAGGAAATACTCTTTTTCAGTAAAGAACCCAATCTTATTCTAAAACACATTCAAAATGAATTTACCAATGAGACTTTACTGGAACTGGCGCTCTCCTATTTGAATTTAGGCCAAAAAGAAACTGCTTTACACGTTTTGAACATATCAACGGACAGTAAATCCAAACTTCTTCTGGCCTATTTAGGTCGAGAAGATGGAGCTCAAAAAAGTACCGCTGTCCTGAACCAACTTTCAACCCAATCACCTGATTTTGTGTTTCCATATAGAAGGGAGATGCTCCCTGTTTTGGAATGGGCCGCCTCGACAAACAACCATTGGACGTTTAAATATTATTTGGCACAAAACTATTTGGCGGTAGGTCTGGAGAAAAAGGGCAAGCAACTTTTAAAGGAATGTGGTGATGTTCCCGATAATGATACCTTCTACAGGTTCAGGGCAAAGGCTCTCCATGACGAATCCTACGAAATGCAGTCAAAAGATTTCCAAAAAGCCCTCGCTCTTAAGCAGGGATACTGGAAAAATTGGGACGACCTTATTCTTTTTCAACTAAAGCACGAGCAAAATGATGCCGCCGTTGCTTTGGGCAAAAAGGCGGTAAAAAAATTCCCTGACAATTACAATGTTGGTCTAAGCTACGCCAAAGCGCTTTTGGCAATCAATGACTACCCCAAAGCCATAACAGTGTTGAATGGTTTAAGAATTTTACCTTTTGAACATGCTTCTGAAAGTAAACGAATATACACTCAAGCCCATACCTATCTGGCCAGAAAATATATGGAAAAAAATCAGTTAGGTAAGGCGATACCCCTTTTGGAGGCATCAAAGAAGTGGCCTGAAAACTTGGGCGTGGGAGCACCCTACAATCCCGATGAGAGAATGGCAAATTATCTCTTGGGACTGTGCAACACAAGCTTAGGAAATACAAATCAGGCAGAATCCAACTTCAAAGCTGTTGCCAACTATGAAATTGCAACCACATCAAGAGTAAGGAGCAATGCTATTTTTTCTGTTTTGGCCATGAAAAAATTGGGGGACAAGAAATCCTTACAAAACATATTGGACAAAGTAGAGAGTCAAAAATCCGAAAACGTGGATGCAGCTTTGGTTTGGGCCCTATACAATCAAGATCTGAACAAAGCAAATGAGCTGATGGCCTCAAAAAATATAGACCAAAGATTAGTTGACATATTAACACATTTATAAAACCCTAGCACATGGTTTCCAGCCGTAACATTAAAATCCTAACAATATCCCTCGGCACTATCTTGCTATTTTCGAACTGTAAGAAAATAGAGCCGGGACGTGATGGTGAGCTTTTTCTACCCGATGGTTTCTCTTCCGTGGTAGTTATTGACAGTATCCCTGAGACTGTAAGACATATGGACGTTACTGAAGATAACATCCTATATGCCAAACTAAGGAACTCTAAAGAGGATGGTACAATAGCAGCCATTCAGGATACCGATGGTAACGGTGAGGCAAACATCATTCAAAAGTTTGGGGAAAACAATGAGCCTCAACGCTGGAGCTACGCCACCGCCATGAGGATATACAATGGCTATATTTATTTCAGCTCCGACCTTGTGGTATATCGACAAAAATTAACGCCGGGCTCTCTTGTTCCTGAAGGCGAAGTTGAAGTGGTATTGACAGACGATCATGAACATGGCAAACACGAGCATATTGCCAAACCCGTAGCTTTTGATGGCAAAGGAAATATGTATGTGCCATTTGGTGCTCCTTCCAATGCCTGTCAAGACCCAAAACGTACTCCCGGTATTCCCGGAATGGATCCCTGCCCCCAACTGGAAGACCATGGAGGTATCTGGAAATTTGATGCCAATAAATTGGGGCAAACCCAAAAAGATGGGGTTAAATATGCTACAGGCATTAGAAGTGTGGTCGCCATGAGTTGGAATCCTGCTGATGATGAGCTTTATGTGCTCATGCATGGTAGAGATGACCTTTTACGATTGTGGCCGGATAAATATTCCCCTTGGGAAAGTGCACTATTGCCCTCCGAAGAATTCATGAAGGTTACGGAAGGCTCCAATTTTGGTTGGCCGTACTGCTACTATGATCAAATAAAAGGGAAAAAAGTATTGGCTCCAGAATATGGTGGAGACGGTGAAATCATAGGTCGATGTTCTGAATTTGAAGACCCCATTATTGGATTTCCAGGTCACTGGGCACCCAATGATCTTGTTTTTTATCAGGGAGACCAATTTCCCAAACGATATAAGAATGGAGCCTTTATAGCCTTCCACGGCTCTACCAACCGATCACCGTATCCCCAATCGGGATATTTTATTGGATTTGTTCCTTTCAAGGATGGCAAACCTAGTGGTGACGTAGAAGTTTTTGCCGATGGTTTTGCAGGTGTAGACCCTCTTGTGAGCGTTAGGGATGCCATTTATCGCCCTATGGGAATCGCTTTTGGCCCCGATGGCGACATGTACATCTCCGATTCTGTAAAAGGAAAAATTTGGAAAGTCACTTTCAATGGTGATAGGAACAATTTTGGACAAGAGCAATTATTGGCCATGGAAGACCGAAAGAAGCTGTCCCACATCAGGACCCCCGATGAAATCAAGGACAACCTAATTTCAGGAGGGCTTGTGGGTGGTCCAAAAGCCTACCAAACATACTGCAGTGCTTGTCACCAAAGAGATGGCAAAGGAGCACCAGGCAGATTTCCCCCGCTTACTGGAACGGATTGGGTTACTGGAGATAAAGAAAGACTCATCAATGTAGTGCTACGAGGTATGGAAGGCAGCATAAAAGTTGGCGATGAAGTCTACAACGGTATGATGCCCCAACATGGCTTCTTGAGCGATAAGGAAATTGCAGAGGTGCTGACCTTTATCAGAACAAATTTTGGCAACGAGGCCAGCGCCATTGACGAAAGTGAAGTTGCCGAATCAAGGGAAAAACTCCAGCAAAGTGGAGAGACGGGCCCCATACAAGTACAAACAGAATAATATAAATTTTTATCATAAACCAAACCGTATGAAAACGAAAATTCTAAAAATGGGCAATTTGTATGCAACTTTCAGCTTCTTTTTGTTCACCATGTTTGCCATGGCACAGGATTACGACATCTTAATCAAAGATGGGCATGTAATCGATGCCAAAAACAACATAGACAAAGTCATGGATGTTGCCATAAAGGATGGCAAGATTGCCGAAGTATCCAACAACATCTCCCAAAGTAAAGCCAAGACAGTAATCAACGCCAAAGGGCTTTATGTTAGTCCGGGACTTATAGACATTCACAGCCATAACTTTTATGGTACGGAATCCAACGCTTACCTGAGCAATGGTTATTATGCGGTCCCACCGGATGGTTTCACCTTCAGAAGTGGTGTTACCACAGTTGCGGACGCCGGGGGTGCCGGTTGGAGAAACTTTAGGCAGTTCAAAGAACAGGTAATCGATAGGTCCAAAACCAGGGTATTGGCCTTTTTGAACATTGTAGGCTCTGGAATGAAAGGAGGACCCATTGAGCAAAACCTAAGTGATATGGATGCCCGAATGACCGCTATGGTGGCAAAACAGTTCCCCAACGACGTGGTTGGGGTGAAATTGGCACATTTCAGTGGATTTGATTGGACACCCGCGGAAAGGGCCGCAGAGGCAGGAAGGCTTGCCGATATCCCAGTTATGATAGACTTTGGGGGAAGTGAGCCTGAGTTATCCTTGGAAACTCTCTTCATGGAAAAATTACGCCCCGGGGATATTTTCACCCATGCTTATGGCCATGTAGACGGTCGTACCCCCATTGTGGATGAAAATGGAAAAGTAAGGGACTATGTTTTTGCTGCACAAAAAAGAGGGATTATTTTTGATGTAGGCCATGGGGGTGGAAGTTTTGTTTTCGAGCAAGTCATTCCTGCCATGGAGCAAGGTCTCAAACCCAATTCCATAAGCACCGACCTTCACACAGGAAGTATGAATGGAGGAATGAAGGATATGGCCAATATCATGTCCAAATTCCTAAACTTGGGTATGTCCCTAAGTGAAGTTATCACCGTATCTACTTGGGAACCCGCAAAAATCATTCAACGTACCGATTTAGGTCATATTTCTGTAGGGGCTGTGGCAGATGTTACCGTATTAAACCACAGGAAGGGAGAGTTCGGATTCATAGACACCAGGAATACCAAAATGGAAGGAGATGAAAAAGTAGAATGTGAACTTACCATCAAAGATGGTAAAGTAGTCTACGATCTAAACGGTATTTCAAAACAAGCCTGGGGTAAATAGAAAATCCCTATTGCGATAATACAAACCCTATAACTAGTAAGAACAATTTTAATATAAACAACCAAAGATTATGAGCAGAAGAAAAGTTTTAAAAACGCTTTCCGCCCTACCCGTTGCGGGCGGACTAATGGGAACCGGATTGCTTTCGGCAAAAACGCTGGAAACTTCGGTGGCCCAACCCTTGGCACGGGACTTCTTCAAGGAGCTTGGAGTGCGTACGTTCATCAATGCAGCAGGAACCTATACCTCTATGACCGGATGTCTAATGAGCAAGGAAGTAACGGATGCCATTAAATATGCAACCACAGAATATGTGAATCTGGACGACCTACAGGACAAGGTCGGTGAGCGTATAGCCGAGCTGCTAGATTGCGAGTATGCCACCGTTTCCTCTGGGTGCTTTGGTGCCATGACCATTGGTTTGGCCGGGATTATCTGTGGAATGGACAACAAAAAGGTAAGCCAGCTTCCTGACACAACGGGACTGAAAAATGAGGTCATTGTACAAAAAGGACATGCCATTGGATACACCCATGCCCTATTGAACACTGGTGCAAAAATTATTGAAGTGGATGGCACCAAAGAATTGGAAAAGGCCATCAACAAGAACACCGCAATGCTTTGGTTCCTAAATGCAAATACCGATAATGGCAAGATCAAGCACGAAGAATTCGTTGCACTTTCCCAAAAACACAATATTCCGTGTATGATCGATTGTGCTGCGGACGTACCTCCGGTAGAGAATCTTTTCAAATACACCAAATTGGGCTTTGACCTAGTATGTTTTTCGGGAGGAAAAGGAATCCGTGGACCTCAGAGTGCCGGACTTCTATTGGGTAAGCGTAAGTACATTGAGGCAGCAAGATTGCACTGCCCACCAAGAGGTACCACTATTGCTAGGGGTATGAAAGTGAACAAAGAAGAAATTTTGGGTATGTTGGTGGCCTTGGAGCTTTACTTGTCCAAAGACCATGAACAAGAATGGAAACTTTGGGAAAGCCAAATCCAACTGATCAGTGACAGTGCCAAATCAGTTACCGGTGTAGAGACCGAAATCCATGTTCCTCCTTACGCCAACCACGTACCTAGCTTAAGGGTAACTTGGGATGAGAGTGTTGTCAAAATCACAAAAGAAGAAGCTCGTAAACAACTTCGTGAAGGGCATCCATCCATTCAGACCGTTGGAGGTAAGGATGATATAGGCATTACTACTTGGATGATGGATCCGGGACAGGAACGTGTTGTTGCAAAACGTTTGAAAGAAATATTGGCCAACGCCTAAAACGTCGCAAACTATGAAACGTACTATTTTTTTTCTTAGTGTTGTTTTGATAGGCTTAGTTTCCTGTCAACCAAAACAAGAAAATCCGGCACAGACCGAAAGTGCCCCTGTAGAGAAGGAGGTCATTGACCCCAATTATAATCCTGAAGCCAAAATTCAGGAATTGGGAATTACTTTGAGTGAACCCTCACCTCCTGTGGCCAATTATGTAAATGCTGTTCGTGTTGGAAACCTAATTTTTCTGGCAGGTAAGGGTCCACTTAAAGCAGATGGTGAAAACATCACTGGCAAAGTGGGCGCAGACCTTTCCATTGAAGAAGGGTATGAAGCTGCACGGATTACCGGTATAAACCAACTTTCTGTGCTAAAAGCAGAACTAGGCAATCTTAACAAGGTAAAGCGTATTGTAAAAGTAAAGGGAATGGTCAATGCCGTACCTGATTTTACAGACCATCCTAAGGTAATAAACGGTTATTCCGATTTAATGGTGGCCGTTTTTGGAGAACGTGGCAAGCATGCACGTGCTGCTGTGGGAATGGGGTCTTTACCCAGCAATATTGCCGTGGAGATAGACATGGTGGTAGAAGTTCAAGAGTAAACCCAATTATCTGTCATATAAGAGCTAAGGCCGAATGGATTCATTCGGCCTTAGTTTTTTCTTGTATATATTCCTTCGGTGATTTCCCTGTATATTTTCGAAATACTGTTGAAAAGTATTGGGACGAGTTAAACCCGAGGTCATAAGCCACTTTGGTCACGGAAATTTCCCTTTGCAACCTTTTTTTGGCTAGATCAATACGTTTTCGATTTATATACTCCTTTGGAGTATTACCCATATTGATTTTAAACCACGCCTTAAAATAACCGGTTGACACTTGGGTCAAATCGGCCAATTCATCCACATAAATACTCCTATGGAGGTTTTTTTCTATAAAACCATCTATAGCCCTAATACGCTCTGATACTTCCTTTTCCTGCCTACGCTGTGAAAGTTCCAAAGTATCCAACAACAAGCGCAGTAACACCACTTCCTTTCGTATACTGTCCAATCCCTTTGCATCTTGCTTCACCAAGGTAAAAAGTTCCATCAACAGTTCCTTTAGTTGAAGTCCTCCAAAAAAAGGTGCGTTGGAAGCATTTTGTAGATGCTTCAACAATAAATTAGTCTTCTCTTGGGGTAAATGGCATAGTTTCCCGTGCCGGTCACCAAGCTGCAGTTGAATCCAGAACAACTCTCCTTTTTCTTCAGGCATACCTCCCGTACTATGGGTTTGGTTTGCTGGAATTATCAAAATATCCCCTCCCCTTAAATAATGTATCCGGCTTCCCACACTATATTGTTGCACACCATCTATACAATAACAAATCTCAATACTATTTTGATGGAAATGATTCTCCAATCCCGGTTTTGCAGCGGAATAACGATAGTGGCCCATTTGCTGCACCCTGGAAATTCCATGCTGATGGGGCAAAAGAACGGTACGGGTCGACGCTTTTTTCATAACATGTTCAAAAAAGTAAGGTTGTATAAAAATAGTAGCTATTTTAATATAGAGTTGTCATTTTTGGAAAAACTTAAATCCATGGATACATTCAAGAAAAATTTTCTCTCGGAAGGCTATGTAGCCATCCCAGAATTATTGACAACAGATGAAGTAAAAGAACTTCAAGCCATATACAACCAACTTTTATCTGAAAAGGAAAAAACCATAGGTTTGCGAAGCGACCTTGCGGGAAATACAGTGGCCGAAAATGAAAAAATGGAACGCATCACCCAAATTATGCGACCTAGCTTGGTTGAGGAAAAATTACAAAACCACCATGTATACCAAAAGGCTTTGCAGTGGGCCAAACAGCTTCTAGGGGATGATATGGACTTGGATTTTGATATGTTGATCAATAAAGCTCCCCACACCAATACAGAAACCCCGTGGCACCAAGATGCAGCCTATTGGATTGATTTACCTGACAAACGTGCTGCCAGTTGCTGGATTGCGCTGGACAATGTTCATGAAGAAAATGGATGTATGTGGTTTCTACCCGTAAAAGAGCAAGAGGTACTGCCACACCAAAGTTTGTCTGGCGGAGGTGCCCTGTATTGCAATTCAGATACTACCGGTGCCCAAGCAGTTCCCCTGCTTGCCGGCGGATGCACTTTCCATGATGGGTTTACCCTCCACTACAGTAAGGGCAACACCACCAATGGCCCACGAAGAGCACTCATACTTAATTTTAGGCCGAAACAGATGATTCTATTGGAGCGGGAACAAGGAATGGATCATACAGGTGACAGAAAAAAAAGAAGTTGATATATCCTGATATTCCTTTAATAATCATTTGGTTTGTCTTAAGGGAATACCATTACCGGGCAATAAGCGACATAATCATATCTTTCTTAGATCGTGGAACCATAAAACAGTTTCTTACCCCGTTATCCTTTTCCCGGACCAAAGTTGGAACTTCTTCCAGGCCTTTCTCGGTATGGTTAAAAAACAAATAATCCTCATCCTTCAACAGTGCTTCAATCTGGCCTTCATTACCATTGAAAAGTGTTTCGCAGATTATTATGGGCTGTTGGGTTTTTATGGTTTCCTGGGACCCTTTGAGCACATGGACCTCGGCTCCTTCAGTATCTATTTTGATTAAATCTATCCTTTTATTGGGCTGGTTATAATCATCCAATCTAGATGATCGTACTTTAACCTTCTTGGAGGGCAATTGTGTTTTTGTCCCAATGTTGTGTTCCCCAGATAAATTTAAAGTGTCAGGGAATTTTGGATTATGTATTTGATAAAACTCTATGTCCCCGTTTACATCGGAGAGAGCCACGGGTTCTATCTTTACCCTATCCGCAATGTTGTTGATTTTAATGTTTTCCTCAAGATAGGTCATGGGGCCCATTGAAGGTTCAAAAGCATGCACCTTCAGTTTTGGGTTTACCATACACCCTAGAATGGAATAATAACCAATATTGGTCCCTACATCCCAAAAAGTTTCAACCTTTTTTACCAGCTCTATAAAAAGAGGGGTGTATTCAAAATTCTCAGGTTTATCCCAGAAAAGTTCACGTGTGATATAACTGGTTTGATTCGTCTTTAACCGAAACGCAATCCCATTGCCAACATCTACCTTTATCGACCCCGATGGATGAATCTTTATGTGTTCTGGCAGCAAGGGAGACAAAATCCTGTTCACATTTCTCAGCAACCGATTCACATTTGGTTCATACACCAAAGAATGAAAAAAACCCATCAAATTAGACTTAAATGAAAATCAAAGTTACCCATTTCAAACTAGAATCCTCGTCATGTTCTTGCATGAGTTGTACAGTAGGTGGAAGAATAGGTGCACTTTGACCAAAAAACAGGAGTTTATACCTCTTCTTCACTACGAAATCTTTAATTTGTACCAAACCTCATTGTTGACTTTCAATGACTCCACAAACGTATTCTTTAACCCACAAGCTGCTTCTTTTTTCCTTACTTGTTTGCTCTTTCCCTTGCTTTTCGCAAAGCTATAATGTTGCTGATTATCAAAAAATAAATGAGACCAATGGTGGATTCACAGGGAATCTAGATGATTTTGATTCGTGGGGAATCGCCATAGACAATATTGGGGATTTGGACGGAAACGGGGTCAACGATTTGGCCGTAGGAGCGTACACCGACGATGATGGTGGCACTGATCGGGGAGCTGTTTGGATTCTTTTTTTGGATGCGGACAACCAAGTTATCAATCAAACCAAAATCAGTGATACTCAAGGTGGGTTTACGGGAGTGCTTGAGAATGATGATCGTTTCGGGGGCGCCGTTGCCTATCTCGGGGATTTAAATTCTGACGGACGTATTGAATTGGCCGTTGGTGCAGATTATGATGGGGATGGCGGTTATTGGCATGGTGCTGTTTGGATTTTGAGCCTAAACAACGATGGAACCGTTAACTCGCATGTAAAAATCAGTGATACCCAAGGAGGTTTTACTGGTGTCATAAACGGAGATGCAATTTTTGGAACCGATATTGAAAGCATTGGAGATCTAAATAATGATGGTATTGCCGATTTGGCCGTTGCATCAAGAAGGGATGCTGACGGAGGTTCTAGGAGGGGTGCACTGTGGATACTTTTCATGAATGCCGATCTAACCGTGAACTCATATCAAAAAATCAGTGATACACAGGGTGGGTTTACGCCCATTCTTGAATTTGAGGATTATTTTGGGGGTTCCGTTCTCAACATGGGTGATTTGGATGGGGACAATGTAACCGACATCGTTGTGGGCGCATATAGGGATGATGATGGAGCGGTAAATGCAGGCAGCTTTTATACCTTGTACTTAAATACAGACGGAACAGTGAAATCATCCCAAAAAGTAAGTAATCTTTCTGGGGGACTTTCACATCAAATTTCTGGCAGCGCCCTGTTCGGTGAATCAATTGATGGCACCAATGACATAGATGGTGATGGCAGGCTTGAAATTTTAGTAGGGGCTTTAGGGCACCTAAACCCCACCCTATCATCTGCAACTGGTGGATTTTATATGATTGAATTAAACAATGATGGAACCGTTTCCGAAGACTTCTTTTATACGTATGGGGAGCATTGCTTCTCGGGAGAACTGAATGGTGGCGACTATTTTGGAGGGGCTATTACCCTTTTAAATGGTGGTCAAAATCCAAAAATTGCCGTGAGTGCCTATCACGACAGTGAAAATGGACCCGAGAGAGGTGCAATCTGGATTCTTGACTTAGGCGATGTTTTCTATACACTTTCTGACCAAACCGACCCCTCTGGGTGTTCAACCAATGATGGTTCATTCACCGTTTCGGACTTGGCCCCGGAAAAAGAATACACCATAACCTATGTGCATGGGGGAAATTTGGTGACGGACAATTATATCTCGGATGTAAATGGAATCGTTCAAGTTACAGGATTGGAGCAGGGAGCGTATAATGACATCATTGTAACTGAAAATGTAATCAACTGCACCGATAACCTTGGAAATGTTGTGCTAAGTGGGTCAAGTTTGGATGCTCAAATTACCATTACGGAGCCAACGGAATGTGGTGCCAACAATGGAAGTATCATCATCAGCAATCTGGTTGCGAATATTGACTATACTATTTCCTATGAATACCAATCCATTCCAACTTCCCTGCAATCAACGGCAAATCCAAATGGCGAAATCGTTGTTGATGAACTACCCGGAGGCTCTTACATGGGCTTCATGATCAGGGAAGAGGTAAACGGTTGTGAAAATTATTACGGTGATGTGGTGCTTGAAAGTTCAAACGCTGATTTGCAGTTTGTAATCACTTCCCCAACCAATTGTGCCAACTCTGACGGGAACATACAGATTATTGGTCTTGTCCCTAATGCGCTATATCAGGTTTCATACGATTTTAATGATGCCCAAACTACCAATACCATTGCTTCCGATGACCTTGGACAAATCAATTTAAGTGCTCTGGAAACAGGCTTATATGAAAACATCGTAGTTTTTGATGTGAACAATGGTTGCACGTTTTCCGAACCTTTCATTGGACTGCCTTGCGTTGAAGACAACGGACTTTGCTTTACATTCAAGAAGTTTTTCACCCCTAATGGTGATGGAATAAATGATTATTGGTTTTTAGAGAACGATGCAGACTGTGATTATTTTACCCAAATTTATGATCGTTATGGAAAATTGGTTGCCGTTCTAACTCCTGAAAATCCCAATTGGGATGGGCGCTACCGTGGAAAACCAATGCCTTCCACTACATACTGGTGCAATGTTCAATTCACAAATGGGACCATAACAGATGTCTACAGGTTTCATTTTGCCTTAAAGCGATGAGAATCCGCTCAGGGACGACTAGGCTACCTCTTGAGCTTGGATTTTAGCGAGCTCCGTTTTTGCAATTTCAGGTAGATGCATCCGATGATTCAATTTCGATGCACAAGATTCAGGGTCTTTATTGGTTGAAAGGCCAAAAGAGCTATTGCCATACCGATTAGAACCAAAAAAGTCATCTCAAGATTGGACAACATCATATTGATGCCCAACGATTTTTCCGAAATCTTTGTAAGCCTTTTACTTTCCTCTATTTGAATGGCCTCCAGCGCATCAAGATTTTTCTTGAGTTTAACAAGTGTTTCCTTGGTGTTTACTTGCACATTTTGACTTTTACCTCCTGCCTTACCTTCCAATTCCAATGTTTCCAATCCAGAAAATCCATTTATCAAGCGCTCTAAAAGTTTGCTCTCTTCAGGAGTCAATACGGTGTTTTTATAATCATTCAGAATAGGCTGAATCTTTTGCGAGACAAGGTAAGGTTCCACTTTCTCCCTTCCTTCAATAAGGGCGAGTTCCTCCACATAAATATGGTTCCTTAGCTTGTAGATATAATCTTGGACCATAATACGGTCATGGTATATGGAACTGACCGTTCTTTGTATGGTTTCAAAATGCTTACGATCCAGCAAATTGGACCCCAAGACCAATAAAAAAGCAAAAGTCAATATAGCCCCAACCAGTATTCGTTGTTTTCCAGAAAGTTTGGCTTTCATAGTATCGTTTTCTATTAAATAAAGTCTTTGAAAAAATCTTCGCCTCAAACTACCCCAGTGCACTATGATTGCATTGGAATTGTTTCATACATTGTATTCCATTGGCATACTCTAGGATTCCAGCTCATTGGCCAGAAAAGTATCCTTGTTTCGCTTGAATAATTTCTTAAGTTCATTTTCGGATACTTCCAACGTTATTTTCCTGCCGCTCTGCTGCACATTTTCCAGTCGAAGCATCATAATGTTTCCCGGGACTCCAAATTTTACGATATCCCCTTCGGACAATCCAATTATCGATGCTCCCAAGCCACTTATCACTGAGATTTTGTTTTTCTTGGGGTTAACTTCATTGGGCGAAACCAACTCAAATTGTTCACGCCAACCCGAAGAATTGGTTAAAATGAACTGTGAATAGAGCCGTACAATATCCGATGGCATTTTATCTGCTTGAAGCACAATGGCGCCCTCCAAGTTCCCATCTAGGATTTCCAAAGCATTTTTATGCATGTAGTCTTCCAAGGAAGCGTTCAATTCCATAAACTTTTTAATCATCAAAAAGTCATGTTTTTCCAAAACCAGACTACCGTATTTCATGAAATTCCTTTTTGATTGAATTATTGACAATCCATCCTTCTTGTTCAGTGCCTTAATCGAATAGTTTGACCTCAATGCCAATCCATTGTGCCAAAAAAAGAGCAAACTGTATGCCTAATGAATAGAATATAAAGCAAATACATTCAACATTCTGTTTATCAGCTACTTAAATCATTTAAAAAATAAACAAGCCAATAGTCCTCCGGGGAATATTTACCCACTTGGGTAGAAATCGACCAAAAATCATAATAACCAACTGTGTTTAAGACACTTAGTCTTAGCACTATTTTACAGCCATTAACAAACGTTATTTCTGTAACAACAAAGGGATTCAATGCAGGTTAAAACTACAGGAAATGGCATTGCTCTGCCAAGCCTTCGCTGTATCTTTGGGCATCTATGCGGAACAATTTTAGACGGGGATATCGAATTGGAAGATATATAGTGTATAGGGAGACTTCCCTGAACCCTAAAGAACTCTTTTGGTCTTTTTTGGGCTCGTTCATAGGGATTGCTTGTATCGGGGTTATTCAGGGGCATTATCTGAACCAAACAGACAACATATTGATAATAGGATCATTTGGTGCCACTGGTGTTTTAATATATGGAGCCATCCACAGTCCATTGGCCCAACCACGAAACCTGATTGGAGGGCATGTTATTAGTGCTATTATTGGTGTTACCGTTAGCCAATTTTTAGGGGACATACTTTGGTTGGCCGCTGCCCTATCCGTTTCAATTTCCATCCTAGCCATGCAGTTGAGCAAGACCTTACATCCTCCAGGTGGTGCCACTGCCCTTATTGCTGTAATTGGTTCTGAAAAAATTATCGGTTTGGGCTATTGGTACGTTATCTTCCCTGTTCTCAGTGGGGTCTTTATCATGTTATTGGTGGCTCTTACCTTCAACAATCTAACTCCAGAACGGCGATATCCAGCAAACGGACGTTTTTTACGTTTGATAAGGTTAGTGGCAAAACCGGCATTGAATACCGTAAACAGAATGAAAAAAGCTTCCTGAGTCCATAGATACCAATCCTCTACCTGATATGGCAAAAAAAAGACTTTGTTATCCTCTTTATGACAATTATCATGTTCACACCCATGAGCCTTTTCTACTTTTGTCCCTATGAAGCACACTATTATTCTTTTGGTCGCTTTTTCGATGTTGGTCAAGCCTCTTTGGCCCATCATGGAGTACGTGGCCAACTATGAATATATCTCAGAAGTGCTCTGTAAAAACAAGAATAGACCAGAGTTGCAATGTAATGGTAAGTGCTACTTGGCAAAACAATTGGAAGAACAACAAAAAGATTCCGATAGAAATCCCTTTGGAGATCAACGGTCAAAAACGGAAGTCCAACCTATGGATTTCTTCCAACCTATACCATCCGTTGACCTGTCCTTACAATTCCAAACTTGCATAGCCCCCAGTGGTTATTATTATCAAGATTTACATACATCACTTTTTGTTAGAGACATTCCCCACCCTCCAGAGCAAGCCTGAATGAATTCGACGTACCCCTAAGGGAAAATTCCAATATTTTCCCAACTACTGGGTGCCCTTTATTTTTTTGAATTGATTCAAAACCTTTAACCATGAAATCGAATTATTCATTTCGGGTCAGGTCAGCTTGCATAAAATATCCGCTAGTTGTCCTTGGGCTTTGCCTAATGTTAATTTTTCAGTCAAAGCTCCAGGCCCAAGAACCCATAGAGTTCCAAACCTTGGATTCAATTTTGACAATAGATTTAAAGGAGGTCATTGTCATCTCATCCTTTAAAAGAAGTATTGAACACAAATCGCAACCAAATCCACTATCCACTTTGGATGAATATCTGGAATCCTCCAAGAAAATATCCATGGTCAAACGTGGTGCATATGCCTGGGATCCAATGCTCAATGATATGACCTCTGAGCGATTGTCCATTACCATTGATGGTATGCGAATTTTTGGGGCCTGTACGGATAAAATGGACCCTATAACATCCTATGTGGACGTATCCAATCTTTCGGATGTCCAGGTGAAAAGTGGACAACAAGGTGCCCAACACGGCAATGTAATAGGAGGAGCCATTGATATGCGCTTGGAGAAGAGCAACTTTAAACCCTTGGGCTGGACAGCTGCTGTGGAAACGGGTTACGAGACCAACAACACCTCTCAAATTGTGGGGGGAGAGCTCAATTACTCTGATGAAAATTTCTATTTGGATACCGATATCATTTATCGGAAGGCAGAAAACTATACCGCTGGTGGCGGTGAAGAGGTTGCCTTTTCCCAATATGAAAAATACAATCTGTCCGCCAATGCTGGGTACAAAGTCTCCGATGACCAAAAACTGTTAGCCAGTTTTATTTTTGACGAGGCCCGGGATGTAGGCTACCCTGCCCTGCCTATGGATGTATCCTTGGCACGTGCCTTTATTGGATCACTAAGTTGGGTGCAATCCAATTTTATTGGAAACCTTGAGAATTGGGAATCCAAGCTATATGCCAACACCATTACACATATTATGGATGACAGCCAAAGACCTGATGTGCCCATTCGAATGGATATGCCCGGTTGGAGTGACACCTATGGGTTTTATTCCCAGACCGAGCTCTCTTTTGATAACCATAGGTTTATGGGTAAAATCGATGGATTTTACAATCGTTCCTTGGCGGAAATGACCATGTATCCCAATAACCCCAATGAGCAGGAAATGTTCATGCTTACTTGGCCAGATGTACGGACGTTGAATACGGGTCTTTATTTGGAAGACAAAATTAACCTCAGCGACGGCATCCTAAAATTAGCTACTCGACTGGCCTACCAATCGTTTCATGTGGCGGATGATTTTGGACTGAACAGTCTTCGGATTTTCTATCCAGATATGGACCAAAGGCAAACACGCACACTAAAAAGTGTTTCAGCGCATTATCACAAACAGTTTAAGAAATGGCATGTAAACGGTGGTGTTGCCTATGGTGATCGTGCTCCTTCGGTTTCTGAGGGATTTGGCTTTTATCTGTTCAACAGTTTTGACAACCATGATTACATTGGCAATCCAAATCTCAAGAATGAGAAAGCCTTGGAGACCCGAATCAAGGTTACATTACCATTAGATAATCTGGAGCTTGGTCTAGAGGGCAATTACTTTCACACCAGGGATTATATCATTGGTGAAATTGACCCAACACTCAACGAAATGACCATAGGTGCCGATGGCGTTAAAGTCTATACCAATTTGAAACATGCCAACCTTTACAATGTCTCTATGGATATGGAATACAAGTTTACCTCTGAACTCAACTGGAGTGGACGGGTCTCTTATCACAGGGGCATAGACCACAATGGTCGCAATCTGCCCTTCATCAGTCCCGTTGACTACCGTTCCCAATTGAGCTATGCCCATGGAAGTTTTTCGGGATCAGTGACCTTATCCGGCGCAATGGAACAAACCAATTTCAGCCCCACTTTTGGGGAGGACCGTACATCTGCCTATACGTTACTATCCCTATCCTTGGGCAAGACCTTTTCCTTTGGTGGGAATACGCTGTATGTGAAGGCAGGAGTTGAAAACCTATTTGACACCTATTACTCAACGTATTCCGATTGGAACAATATACCCCGCATGGGAAGGAACTTTTTCATGACCTTATCCTATGCCATTAATTAATCCTAATTATTAAAATCAAAAACAATGAAAACTATAAAATCCTTAATCATATTGATTGCATTATCTGTTGGAATTACATCTTGCTCCGATAATAACGAAAGCCCAATGCCTGTAACTGAAAATCCATTGGAAGCTTATAATCTGACAAGTAGTTTTGAGGCCAATGGCCATATGTTGGAGCTATATTCTGAAAAAGAGGTTTTGACCACAGGTTACAATGAGCTATACCTCCAAATTAAGGACTTGTCAACCGGTGAATATATCCCCAATGCAACCATTAGCTGGAATCCCGTTATGCACATGACCCAAATGAGCCATTCCTGTCCAAAATCGGAGATTTCAGCAACAGAGGAAAAAACCGTCTATAAAGGCTTTGTGGTCTTTCAAATGGCCAGCAACGCTAACGAATATTGGGAGTTGAACCTAGAATACAGCTTTGGGGGCACTACCTATACCATCTCGGAAACCATAGAGGTCAACGCCCCAGCTGATGGCAAAAAAACGGTCAATGTATTCATGGGTGCCGATGATGCCCGTTATGTTTTGGCCATGATGCCACTTACGCCAGAAGTTGCTATCAACGACCTATCGGCCGTACTATTCAAAATGGAATCTATGATGAGCTTTCAACCTATAGAAAACTATACCATAAAGTTAGATCCCAGAATGCCAGGAATGGGCAACCATAGTTCCCCCAATAATGAGGATTTAATCTATGACGCCACTGCCGGTAACTATGCAGGCAAACTGTCCCTCACCATGACCGGTTACTGGAAAATCAACTTACAGCTGCTCAATGCCAATGATGAAATCTTAAAAGGAGAAAGTGTTACGGAAGAGAACGAAAGTAGCAGTTTGTACTTCGAGATTGAGTTTTAAAACTTGTTGTTTTTTAAAAGGTCATCCACAAATGGATGACCTTTTTAATTCCCGCATTTTCTAAATTAAAGATGCGGCAAGAGTTCGGTTGCAAAAAAGGAATCAAATGGGAAAAAACTCTTCTATATCCTGTTTTCCTTCCACCAAATCCAAAATGGTGGTATTCTGGAGTACTTTTATAAATTTTGATTTGTTCGCTCCCACCAATTTATGCAACACACAGGGATTATCCATATCACAGTCCTTGATTCCCAAAACACAGGACTTTATGCGCTTTTCCCCATCAATTACCCTAACAATATCCATAAGAGTCCGTTTTCGGTCTTCATCGCTCAAATAGAACCCTCCTTTAGGTCCTCTGGTGGAGGAAATGATATTGTGTCGTGACAGTTCCTGCAACAGTTTGGCCAAGTAAGCTTCAGGCACATGGATCATTTCAAAAATGTCCCTGACCATAATCTTTCGGTCCTCATTGGAGTTTACTGCTAAATAAAGTACTCCCTTGATGGCATATTTGGAGGAGTTGGAGAGCATGACATTTTATATTCAACAAAGATTAAAAGACATTTTTATCCTTTTCATGACTATTATCATGTTTTTAGTGTTTTACCCATGCTACTTTTGATACGAAATTTTAACCATTTATCACATGAAGACTATACTAAAAGGAATAACCTTACTCTTTACGCTCATCTTGATAAGCTGTGGCGGTAAGAAAGAGGAGAAAAAAGACGACGGTTTCAGTATTCAAAGGCAAAAGACAACAACAGAGCAGCCTGCTGAAACCCCTATAACCGATCAGGTCAAAGCTTCTGAACGTGTGGACATGTCCACGAAAGGTGTCGGCCCCATTAAGTCTGTTGATCTGGCACCTGAAATAGACCAAACTATGGCTGCCAAAGGCAAAGAAGTTTATGAGCAAATGTGTCTGGCCTGTCATAGGGTAGATAAAAAATTCATAGGCCCCGCCCCAAACGGAATATTGGAGCGAAGAACTCCCGAATGGGTCATGAACATGATCTTGAACCCCCAAGAAATGGTACAACAAGATCCTTTGGCCAAAGAATTGCTCCAAGAATTTAACGGTTCGCCCATGTCCAACCAAGGGTTGACCGAAGATCAGGCCCGTGCCATTCTAGAATATTTTAGAACCTTAAAATAATGCATATGAAATCAACCATCAAACTCAGTATGATGGGGCTGTTTTTGCTGCTCATGGTAGTCAGCAGTTGCAAACAAGGGCCCCAAAACGACACAACAGCTTCTGGCCAAAATGATACCGAGGCCATTCTGGAAAATAACAAGGGACAAGCTTTTATTGAAGACGATGGATCTACTCCCAACGTATTGCAAATAGCCATTGGTTCACCTGACCATAGTACGCTGGTCGCCGCAGTGCAGGCAGCGGAGCTTGAAAATGCCCTAGTGAATGCAGGCCCGTTAATGGTGTTTGCGCCTACCAATACAGCTTTTGATGCCCTACCTGAAGGTACCGTGGAAAACTTGTTGAAACCTGAAAACAAGGACGCATTGGCCAATATTCTCAAGTACCACGTTACTCCTGGCAACTATTCAAAGGATTTTTTGAAAAACTTCAAAAAATTGGGACAGGCCAATGATCAAAATGTCCCTGTTGAAATCAAGGGTGATGATGTTTTTGTTGGAGGTGCCAAAATAATTGCCAGTGTACCTGCCGGGAACGGTATTGTCCATGTTGTGGACAAAGTTATCCTTCCCCCAAAAGAATAAACAATACCATTAAAACGAATAAATCCTAACACAATGAAAATTTATAAAAAATTGATCATGTCCATGGGGGCTGTCCTGGTACTGGCTTCCTGTGGTCAACAAAACCAAAACTCAAACGGGGCCCTCTCGTCAAGTGCCGCCGAAAAAGTGTATGTTGCTCCAGGTGAGCAGGACGAATACTATGCTTTCCTTTCTGGTGGATACAGCGGTAACCTTACCGTTTATGGACTACCTTCTGGAAGGATGTTCAAGGAAATCCCCGTGTTCTCCCAATTCCCAACTTCTGGATATGGATATTCTGAAGAGACCAAGCCCATGCTTACTACATCTCATGGATTTGTACCTTGGGACGATGCCCACCACCCTGATATCTCCCAGACCAATGGAGAACTGGATGGACGTTGGATATTCATCAATGGCAACAATACTCCAAGGATTGCCCGTATCAGTTTGAGCACTTTTGAAACAGAAGAAATCATCGAAGTGCCCAATAGTGCCGGGAACCACAGTTCTTCATTCATTACCGAGAACACCGAGTATGTAGTAGCAGGAACACGTTTCTCCGTTCCCATTCCACAAAGGGATATGCCAATCAATGAATACAAAAGCAATTTCAAGGGATCTCTGTCCTTTATCAGTGTAGACCCAGAACACGGTCATATGGACTTGAAGTTTCAATTGTTGATGCCTGGGTTCAACTATGATCTTTCGCATCCCGGTCGCGGAAAATCTCACGGATGGTTCTTCTTTACTACCTATAACACAGAAGAAGCCCACACGCTTCAAGAGGTAAATGCATCCCAGAACGACAAGGATTTTATTGCCGCAGTCAACTGGAAGAAAATCGAAGAATATGTAAACAATGGTGGTGGTACCAAAATGCCAGCCAACTACGCCCATAATGTTTATGATGAAAGTACCCATATGGCAACCACCACCATGAAAAAAGAGGTATTGACGGTTGATCCTTTAAAGGTGCCCGGGGCTGTATTTTTCTTACCTACTCCAAAATCGCCACACGGTTGTGATGTAGATCCAACTGGGCAATACATCATTGGAAACGGTAAACTGTCTGCAGACTTGACCGTACACTCTTTTGACAAGATGATAGCGGCCATAGAAGGTGAGAAATTCGACGGTGAAGCCTACGGTATTCCAATCCTTAAGTTTGAGGATGTATTGGCTGGACAGGTAAAAAGTGGTGGCCTAGGCCCCCTTCATACCGAGTTTGACGGCAAAGGAAACGCCTACACTACCTTCTTTATCTCTTCTGAAGTGGTAAAATGGAAATTGGGTACTTGGGAGGTCATCGATAGAAAACCCACCTATTATTCTGTTGGACACTTGATGATTCCCGGGGGTAACTCAAGAAAACCCTTTGGCAAATACGTAGTGGCCATGAACAAGATTACCAAAGACCGTTATCTGCCCACTGGACCGGAAATGGAACACTCTGCACAGATCTATGACATTTCTGGTGAGAAAATGGAACTCATCTATGATTTTCCAACGCATGGTGAGCCCCACTATGCTGCTGGTTGCCCAGCTGAACTGTTGGCACCAAAATCAAAGAAAATCTATCGATTGGATGAGAACAAACACCCATACGCCGTAACATCGCCTACTGGTTCCAAAGTGGTACGCGAAGGCAACGAGGTCCACGTATATATGTCCACTATACGAAGCCACTTTACGCCAGACAATATCGAGGGTATCAAAGTGGGTGACAAAGTGTACTTCCACATCACCAACCACGAACAGGATTTTGATGTGCCACACGGTTTCTCTATCCTAGGTCAGAACACCTCCGAGCTTCTGATTATGCCAGGACAGACCAAGACTTCGGTATGGGAGCCCAAACAAGTTGGGGTATGGCCGTTCTACTGTACTGATTTTTGTTCTGCATTGCACCAAGAAATGCAAGGATATGTTAGGGTTTCCCCTGCCAATTCCAACATGGAACTGAAATGGTCTTTAGGTGAATAATCCCAATTGACCTACCATTGAACAAAGCGGGCTGTGTCCATGACCTGCCCGCTTTTCTTACAAATTGAAGTTCATCAACCCTTCAGAAAAAACACTCTCAATTTGTAACCCTTAAATCAAAAAAATGAAAAAGGCTAGTATACTAATGATCGTTGGCCCTCTCTTTCTATTGGGATTGTACATCTTTCCTCTTTGGAACATTATGTTGGGAGCGCCCCAGTACCCGGACCCCCTAGGGTTGAATATCCATATCAACGGCTTGCAGGGAATGAATGAATTTGACATTCAGAACATTGATGGCCTCAACCACTACATAGGAATGCAGACCTTGCCCAAAGTAGAAGATATGTGGGAATTTGGAACATTTCCCACCATCATTGGAATTATGGTGGCTTTAGGGGTATTGATCGGTATTTTGGGATATTTCAACAAAGTAGGCTATAAATGGTTTTTGGGATGGTTCATACTCATGTCCATTCTAGGGCTGCTGGGCATGTACGACTTTAATGCATGGATGATAGACTATGGAACCAACCTAGATCCCAATGCCATTATGAAACTGACCAACCCCGATGGAACTCCAATGACCTATAAACCACCCTTATTGGGACATGTGAAGATGCTCAATTTTGATGTGACCTCCATGCCATCCATAGGTGCTTGGCTCATGTTCGTGGGTATGATGCTTACTTTGGCGGCCAGCTACCTAGGGTGGAAGAATACTAAAAAACAATAAAAATACTTCTTATGAAACCATCTTTTATCTTCTGTTTTGCCATGCTTGGCTGTATCCTTGGATGCACCGTAGGTCCTAAACCTATTGATTATGGCCATGTAGGTTGTCATTTTTGCAGCATGACCATTGTGGACAAGCAACATGCCGCACAATTGGTCACCAAAAAAGGAAAGGTCTTTAACTTTGATGCGGTTGAATGCATGATGAACCACTTAAAAGATGAGGATGAATCTACCATAGCCCTGTTTTTGGTCAATGATTTTGACCAACCGGGCGAATTGGTAGATGCTACAGGGGCCACTTATTTAATCAGCGAGAACATTCCAAGCCCTATGGGTGCCTTTTTAAGTGCATTTTCGGAAGAACAGGCGGCCCAATTTGCGTTGGATGACAACGGTGGGGAACTTTTCACCTGGAATCAATTGAAACAAGAATACCAATAACTCCTAAAAACAACAATTATGTATATGATCGGAATTGATAACACCATTGCGCAACAACCTTTTCATGACCTACAGGTAGAGCAACTGGTTAAAAACCCGTCAATGGAAATCTTGAGTGTTAGTCTGGCCAAAGGTGCACTTTTTCCTAAACATTCGTCCCCAAAGGATGTGCATTTGTTTGTGCTGGAAGGTTGCATCGATTTTTATATCGAAAACCAGATCATTAATTTAACCTCCCAACAGCATTTTAGCTTTTCAAAGAATGTGGAACATTGGGTGTTGGCCAATGAGGATGCTAAACTCTTGATTATCCGATAAAAACGGTGGTTTCCAAATCCATCATGTTTAGGTATGTATTGGCAGAAATACCATCATTATAATCTTGCCTGTTTTGGTAGGTTTTAGTTCATAAAGCGGAGGTATACTATGAAAATCAAGAAAGAACATATAAAATTCATTTTGGGTTGTATTCTATTGATGGGTTTTCAAATAGGTATGGCAAACACCTGGACCGTTTGTGCTACCTGCGAGAACAATTCCATTAAGGAAACCATTGCGCGTGCTACTGATCATGACACCATACGCATTGAAAAAGGCACCTACAAAGAATTTGAGATTTTGGTGGATAAACCATTGGTCATAAAAGGCATTGGCTATCCTATTGTGGATGGAGAGAAAAAGGGTGAGATTTTTAAGATCACTTCGGACAATGTTACCTTGGATGGCCTTTTTGTTATTAACGTTGGGGTAAGCTATACCAAGGACAATGCGGCCATACGGGTGGTTCAGAGCAAAAACTTCCTCATTCAGAATATGGTGCTGGAACAGTTGTTTTTTGGCATTTATCTGGAAAAATCTTCCCATGGCAAGGTGTACCACAACAGGATTATTGGCCAGGCCGTGGACGAATACAATTCCGGCAATGGCATCCAACTTTGGTATTCTACGGATGTAGAAGTTAGCAAAAACCACGTGCAAGGTACCAGGGATGGCATTTATTTGGAGTTTTCAGACCGCATAACCATTACCGATAATACTAGTGTGGACAATCTTCGGTATGGGCTTCATTTTATGTTCTCGAACAATGATGTGTATTCGAACAATACCTTTGAAAATAATGGAGCTGGAGTAGCGGTCATGTTTTCCAAATTCATCACCATGAAAGACAACACCTTTCAAAAGAATTGGGGAACAGCGGCCTATGGCATGCTTTTGAAAGAAATCAATGATGCGGAAATCAGCGGAAACACCTTCGAAGAAAATACCATCGGCATCAATATCGAGGGGTCCAATCGCATTCAATACCACAATAACGATTTCATCAACAATGGTTGGGCCATTCGAGTAATCGGAGCTTGCTATACCAACAGTTTTACAGGCAACAATTTCCTGTACAATTCTTTTGACATTTCATACAACAGTAAACTCAACGACAATGTCTTTGAAGGTAATTTTTGGAGCAGTTATACCGGCTATGATTTGGACAAGGATGGTGTTGGTGATGTACCTTATAGGCCCGTAAAATTGTTTTCCTACATAGTGAACCGTACCCCTGAGACCATTGTGCTACTTCGAAGCTTGTTTATGGATATCATAGATTTTTCCGAACGGGTTTCCCCAGTATTCACCCCGGATGAGTTAAAAGACATTCGACCTTTAATGAAAATACGACCATGACCATAGAAATAGAAGACCTCCACAAGAAATTTGGAAAGAACCAAGTGTTAAAAGGAGTGGACCTCACCATTGACGAAGGCCATATTTATGCCATCCTAGGTCCCAATGGTTCAGGAAAGACCACACTGATCAAAAGCATTTTGGGCATGGTAATTCCAAATAAAGGACAGATCATGGTTTTGGAGAAACCCATTAAAAAGGATTGGAAGTATCGCAAGCAAATCAATTATCTTCCCCAGATTGCAAACTTTCCACCCAACATCAAGGTCAAAGAATTGATCCATATGATCAAGGACCTTCGGAACAGTGTCGCTGACGAAACTGAACTTATTACACTGTTTGGGTTGGAACCCTTTCTAAACAAAAAACTGTCCACCTTATCCGGGGGCACCAAACAAAAAGTGAACATTGTTTTGACCTTTATGTTTGATAGTCCATTGATCATTCTTGATGAACCTACCACTGGCCTAGATCCAAAGGCATTGATTCGGCTCAAGGAACTGATTCAAAAAGAAAAGACCCAAGGAAAGACTATTTTAATCACCTCACACATTATGCAGTTTGTGGAAGAGGTGGCCGATGAGATTGTATATCTTCTGGAAGGTGAAATCTATTTCAAAGGAAACATTGAAAAGCTTTTGAAGCAAACGGAACAAACCAATTTTGAACACGCCATTGCGACCATAACAAACATAGGAAGTCATGCTTAAAATACTGAAATACAGTTTTTACGACCTTATTAGAAGCCGTTGGAGCTACGTTTACTTTTTGTTTTACTTGGCCCTTGGGTTTGTTTTGCTTTTTTTGAACAACGACGTTTCCAAGGCCGTAATCACCTTGATGAATGTGATTATTGTCTTGATCCCTTTGATAGGCACCATATTTGGGGTGATGTACTATTACAATTCCCGCGAATTCACCGAACTTTTACTGGCTCAGCCCATCAACCGAAGGTCCATTTTTATGGGACAGTACTTTGGGGTAGCAGGCTCATTGACCATGAGTCTGGTGTTGGGTCTGGGCATTCCATTTGTTCTGTATGGGCTTTTACGAAGCAATGCCATTTTTGATTTTTCACTGCTATTGGTCACCGGGGCTTTCTTGACGTTCATTTTCGTTGGATTATCTTTTGTCATTGCCATATCCAACGAAAACAAGATAAAGGGTTTCGGCTATGCCGTTCTCTTATGGCTTTTCTTGGCCGTGGTCTATGACGGGCTGTTCCTGATGTCGCTCATCGTTTTTGAGGAATACCCTCTGGATACTTTTTCTTTGGTGGCTACAGCCCTCAATCCAATTGATCTTTCCCGTATCTTGATCCTGCTCAAATTGGACATCTCTGCCCTATTGGGCTACACCGGCGCCATTTTCAAGAAGTTCTTCGGTACTGACCTGGGCTTCTTGGTATCCATGGCCATTCTGTTACTTTGGACAGTATTGCCCATACTTGGACTGGGCCATAAAGCAAAACGGAAGGACTTTTAACACGGATGTGGCGAAGTTTCCATAAAATCAAATGAAAGAAAACCTATACCGTCAACATCTTGGAATTGCTGTATTGTACTTCAGTATTGCAGCGGTATTGGGCTTACTGCTTCGCTCCTTCCCTATTTTCTCCTTTGATTTCAACTACAAATATGTGGTTCATGCACATTCGCACATTGCTCTTTTGGGCTGGGTATATGTGGCCTTGACCACTTTGCTCCATTTTTGTTTTGTCAAGGATGTATCCAACACCACCTATCAACGAATTTTTTGGGGCACCCAAGCCACTTTGATCGGGATGCTCCTTACGTTTCCCTTTCAAGGTTATGCTCTCTTTTCCATTATTTTTTCCACCCTATTCCTTATAGCATCCTATACCTATACTTATTATTTCTGGAAGAACGTTATATCAAAACATAAAGAAAGTAATGGTTTAAAATGCATAAAAGCAGCGCTGATCTATATGGTTATATCAAGCTTGGGGCCGTGGGTCTTGGGGGCTGTCATGAGCACTTTGGGTGCCCAATCCATTTGGTACCGCTTGTCCATCTATTTTTACTTGCACTTTCAGTACAATGGTTGGATGTTACTGGCCTTGCTAGGATTGTTCCTGTTTGTTTTGGAGCAACGGGGGCGTATCATCCCCAAAAAGGGGTTTAGTCGCTTTTTTAAGATGATCAACCTCGGAATAATCCTTACTTTTTTCCTTTCCACCCTATGGACAGAGCCATCACCATGGCTGTATGTCCTTGGGGGAATTGGGGCAATTACCCAGATTGTTGCTTTTCTGCTGTATTGGGCACACACCAAAAACGGGATTGAAAAATTGTCTTTAACAAACCTTCAACGGCAACTACTCTATACCGTTGTGGTGCTTACATGTGTCAAGGTAGTATTGCAACTAATTACCGTTGTTCCCTACTTTGCCCTATTGGCGGCAAAGTATCTCGACTTTACCATTGGCTATTTGCACTTGACCTTTTTGGGGGTCATCAGTTTTGGGCTGTTCTTCTTTATGGACTATTTTGGCTTGGTACGAGTATCAAAATCATCCCACGCACTCTATATGGTAGGATTCTTGCTTACGGAAGTCCTGATTTTCTTCAAAGGGTTTTCGGCTTGGCTGCAATGGAACGTTTTTACTGGATATGCCCTAGCCTTGGTTCTTTGTTCCTTATTTATTTTTTTAGGATTGATGGTAATGGTATTTCATAATAGAAACAAACCATGATTCTTTTTTTAAACAATCTAGGAATTTAATATTTGTAATGGTTTTTAATTTGTCCTAACGTTTTACTGATGGAAAAAATAATAAAGGACAATTTTGTCTCAATTAAATTAAGCGTTATCTTTGTAATCTAAGAAACAATAATAGATGTTCTCAAAAGCATGTGAGTATGGTATTCGGGCGGCGGTGTACATTGCTATGCAATCTTTGGATGGCAGACGTGTAAGCGTCAATGAAATTGCTGAGGAAATTGATTCTCCCATGGCATTTACCGCCAAAATCCTTCAACAGCTCACCAAGAACAACATTATAGATTCCGTAAAAGGTCCAACAGGTGGATTTGAAATTGAGCGTGAAGCCATGGATACCGTAAAACTAAGCAAGATAGTGAAGGCCATTGATGGAGATAAAATCTATGTGGGGTGCGGATTGGGTCTAAAGGAGTGCAATGCAGACAAACCCTGTCCCCTACACGACAAGTTCGTAGATGTTAGATCCAATTTAAGGACCATGCTACAAAGTACAAGTCTGTACGAACTCGCCACAGGTTTG
This sequence comes from Flagellimonas alvinocaridis, assembly GCF_004916895.1. Classification (GTDB taxonomy): domain Bacteria; phylum Bacteroidota; class Bacteroidia; order Flavobacteriales; family Flavobacteriaceae; genus Flagellimonas; species Flagellimonas alvinocaridis. Next base: position 100,978 of record NZ_SNTZ01000003.1, on the reverse strand, counting down.
GAAGTGGGATTGACCTATTTGAAACGATAAAAAAATTTGAATTAATAAAGGATAAATTTATCCGAATTAAAATTGAAACTATGAACAGCACCATGGAAAAAACTATTGGGCAAATGGTAGCAGATGACTACAGGACTGCCCAGGTCTTTAAAGCGCACAAAATAGATTTTTGTTGCAAAGGAAACCGAACCCTATCTGAGGTCGCCTCCAAAAAGGGATTAAACTTAGAGGCTTTGCAAGAAGAGTTGGATACAATCAAAGACAAAAGCCAAGCAAGTCAACCGGATGTTGCTTCTTGGCCTTTGGACTTACTTGTAGATTATATTGAAAAGAAGCACCATCGCTATGTAGAAGAGCACATTCCCATACTCAATCAATATTTAGATAAGCTCTGCAGGGTACACGGGGAACGCCACCCGGAATTGTTCGAAATATTTGAACATTTTAAAGTATCGGCAGGGGAACTGGCCATGCATATGAAAAAAGAGGAACTTGTGCTCTTCCCTTGGGTTCGTAAAATGGTAGAGGGCATTGCTGATCGTGAAACCTTGGAAGCTCCTCACTTTGGTACGGTACGCAATCCTATTCAAATGATGATGCAGGAGCACGACAACGAAGGGGAACGTTTCCGTAAAATTGCAGCGCTGAGCCAAGATTACACCCCCCCTACGGATGCCTGCAACACCTATCGGGTAACATTCTCACTCTTGCAAGAGTTTGAGGATGATCTGCACAGGCACATCCATTTGGAAAACAACATTCTTTTCCCAAAGGCAGAAGCCATGGAGAAAAAACTGCTTTCCAATTGATTAGAAAATGGCGAAAAGCCCTATTAAAAGACACCATGCACTCAAGGGAGTGAACCATGAACACCATCAACATGAAACATTCATCAACAATACCCATGACTCATTCTGGAACTGATCAAAAATCCAGTAAATTGAAAAAATTCCATAAGCACCTGTTCCTGGAATTCAAAAAAGGCCAAATGGGCTATGCGACCATAGCCATCATAGGCCAAAGTTGCCTAGGTTCAGCTGCCGCCATGGTACTTTTAATATCGGAAATGGCCATGATCCCTAAAATGGTCCTGCTCTTTTTTGTCACCATTTTTTGTATGGCTTTCAATGGTGCGGTACTCGCCCAATTAAAACCTTTAACCACTTTTAATATTTTAATACTTAGTGTAGCATTTAGCACCTTGGTTATTCTTTTCCAGATAATTTAATCTGTTCGGCAACCTAGAAGTGCGGCTCAAGCCATTCAGACAATGTGGACTATACCACTTGGGTCATTGGGTATCTATAATGGGGACCTAATTTCAGTTGAAGTAAAAATAGGAGAGAGACTTGCCACCATTTCTGATAAAGAAATCAGTTATATGCCCGGCACTACAGGAAAAGCTGAAATAATTGTGGAAGATTTAAGGTTAATAGAACGCTTTTTCTATCAGCTAAGAAATATTTTTAATATGTAATCCAAACAAGCTCTATAAAATTGTATCCAGTATTTCTTTTTTCAATTTGTAGGTTTGGTATTTTTTTAAATAAGCCTGTACAACGTTCTGTGATGCATCAGTTCTTTCTCGTTTACAATCTTAAAGGAGTGTGTATGTTCCGTTGCGGCAAGCAATCAATTGCTTGAAAAAGTCATCTTAAAATTATAACATATGTGTAATGGTCTGATCCTGACAAAACACCTTTATATGATTTAAAATGATATGCCGAAAATACAAGCCACCTCAATTCATCATTATCAAAATCCATTAAGCCTTTAAAGGAAGGGACTAAATAAAAAAAGCTAGATTAAAAATCTAGCTTTTTTGTCGGGATGACTGACCTCTTGACGAGGCGCTAACCCATTAATATCCAGAATATTATGTCGATTTTCCCAAAATAGGACATCCCATAGGACATCTTCGTGTGAAATAATGATTTTCACGAGTTAAAAGTAAACAATTAAACTCAAATAAAATCAGTTAAATCCCCCAAATGCCATTTGCACAGAATTACACTGTGTTTTACACTACAATGAACTTATGAATTACAAGTTCTTTTCAATATCGGATAGAATCAAAAGGGTTGTTGGACTTCCATAATTGATCAGCCTGTCCACAAAGTCCTGCAAATGTTTTTGGTCCCGCAGAATTGCTCTAATATGGATATTATAAGGGCCTGTAATCCTATGTGCCTCCTCCACTTCAACAAAGTCATGGATTTCCTCCAAAAAATACTTTAGTTTTCCATCGAAAATCTTTAGAAGGATAAAGACCTCCATCCCATACCCCAACAAGGCATAATTGACCTTGAGACTGTACAATTCGATTATGCCTAAATCCTCTAGCTTCTGAATCCTTTCCCTCACAGATGAAGGTGAAAGTGAAATGATTCTGCCGATTTCGGCAAATGAATACCTAGAATTCTTTCTCAGAAGACCAATTATTCGGTTATCTATTCCATCAACCATCCTTTCAACGTTATTTTGGTCAAAATTATACTTATTCAATTAAAATACCCTGCATTTTCCAAATTTTCAATTTTAAAACCATTTTGCAACCCACTAGATTAGCCGTTTAATTTTTGAAACATGGATTTATTTTCACTTATCACATTGGCCATAGGTATTTTTGCAGGGTTTTATGTGCAAAGTGCCATGGGATTCGCAGGTTCTCTCGTGGCACTTCCCATCCTATTATTGAAGTTTCAATTACCGGAGGCCATTGCCTACATTTCCCTATTCTATGTATTTTCAAGTATTTTCCTGATTTACAGGGAATGGGTCTTCATTGATAAAAAGACAATCCTTGACCTTTCCATAACATCAATTGTAGGGGTTGTTTTAGGAATATTGGTCCTTTCATTTTCCAAGCCAATCTTTTTAAAAAGAATGCTCGGTGCCTTTATTCTTGCCTACGTGTTGTATTCCTTACTAGGTAAGCGAGAATTGAATCTGAGGAACGCAGGTATTCTAGGTATTGGAATTCTTGCAGGTTTTTTCTCAGGGGTTTTCTCCACTGGGGGACCATTGTATATCATCTGTGTGGAGAATAGGGTCAAGAAAATCAATGCCATAAGGGCCACGATGATTGGCATTTTGGGACTTGTTACCCTTACTAGAACACCAACCTTGGCCTTAAGTGGCATTCTAAATATTGAGCAATGTAAATACGCTGCAATTATTTTTCCCATTTTCCTTTTAGCCCAGTTTTTGGGTAGGAAAACTTTCAACATATCAGGAAAATCCCATTATAAAAAGAGCATCCTGTTTTTGCTAATGCTTTCAGGATTTTCATTGTTATTAAGATGAACCGCAAAATTCTCGTAATGTAAAAAATGATGAAAAAAAACCTTTAATACGTGACGGTAGGATTGTCAAATGTTTGAATTGGCCACAACCTTATCGCGGTTTATCAAGGTTAGGACCTATTTCCCTATCATTTTGATCTGAACCTGATTACGGTGAACAAAATTTGAAATTTCTCATACAACTTCTCCTTGAGGATTCTATAGGCATTGGAAAGATGGCCTTCCACGGTTTTGATGGAAATGTCCAGATAATCCGAAATTTCCGCATTGGTCAATCCTTCCTTTTTGCTCATGACCAATACTTGTTTACATTTCTTGGGCAACAAGGCAATCTCCCTATCCATCAGTTCAATCTTTCTGGATAGGTTTTCTTGGTAATCCTGTTGTGAGAGGGTTTCCATGGTCTCCGAATAGGTCCTCTCGAAAAAATAGGTTTCCTTTCTGTACTTTTTTACATGATCCAGGAATTTATTCTTCAATGAAAGGTAAAGCCATCCCCTAAGGACCGTTTTTGTATTCAAAGTTTCCCTTTTTTTCCATAGTCCAAAAAAAGCTTCTTGGACCAAATCCTTGGCCAACAATTCGTCCCTACATAAACTTTTGGCATAAAAAAAGAGTTCGTTGTAGTAAAGCTCAACAACCTTCTCGAATTCCTTTCGACTGCCCTTTTGGATTGAGATTAAATCAATATTTCCCCCGATATCATTGGAATCCATTGCACCTATCTTCTAAGTCCGATCAATATTATCAATATTTTTTGATTAAAACCAAGGGTTTGTCAATTTCAGATCGTTTCACAAATAACATTTTGGTAATCCGCATTTAACGATAATGAAAAATAAACATATCAAAAAAATTATTTTCAATTTCTTTGAAAACCCTTCAAACCCGGATGAATTTAAGCAATTGGCCCAATGGGTCAAGGACAATCCTTCTTCCTTTAAGGAATCGGCCGAGCTTCACTATTTGATCACACGGTCCCTAGGTCAGGAAAATGCCGAACAGTACAAAAAGGAATTACTTTCAAAATTTGACCTCTTGGTTCGATCCAAAAGAAAAAGAAGACAGGCTTGGTTGAGATATGCTGCCATTTTTATCGGGCTCATCGGAATATCAACATTGCTTTTGTTAAGAAACAATAGCTCAAAGACGGTTGGCCAACAGGAAGTCACCATTGTCCTGGACAACGGTACGACCAAGGAACTATCGAACAAGGATGCCTCAATTATCACGCGTTCAAACAATATCATTGCTGAACAGGATGGATCTAAGATTGTATACAAAAAAGTTAGCATTGAGAATGATGATTTGGGCGAACCCTTGGTATACAATACCCTCAACGTACCTTATGGGAAGAAATTCGAGATTGTGCTTTCCGATGGAACCCAGGTCTATCTCAATTCCGGTTCTTCCTTGACCTATCCCACAGCATTTTATGCTTCGGGACCAAGGGATGTAGAATTGACAGGGGAAGCATATTTCACGGTAGAATCCGATTCCTTGCGCCCTTTCAGGGTCAAAACAAGGGAGTTGGACACTAAAGTTTTGGGCACTCAATTTAACCTATCCAGCTATCCCGATGACGAAACCGTTCAAGTGGTCTTGGTCGAGGGCAGCCTCTCGGTCAAAAGGAGCAATGGTTCCGAAGCATCACATTTCCTTTTGAAACCGAACCAAATGGCATCTTATTCCATGGACCAAAAAGCGATACAGTTGACCGATGTGGATGTCAGCAGGTACATCGCATGGAAAGAGGGTGTCCTGTATTTTAAGAACGAAGATTTCATCCACATTACCAAAAAATTGGAGAGGCACTACAATGTGGCCATCGAAATAAGGGGGGACCTTCTTAAAAGTGAACGGTACACGGGTCGCTTCAAAACGGAAACTATTGAAGAGGTCCTACAAGGATTCCAAAGAATCAAGGATTTTGCCTATAAGATAACCAACGATAAAATAATACTAACTCAGAAAAACGACTAACGCCTATGAACTAAACCTAAAAAAGAACCAGGAATTGCGGGAACAATCCCTGGTTTTCAAACAATTCAAAAACTGAATGACCAATTTTTAAACCATATCAAAAGTATGAAAAACACACTATGCAAAAGCTATTTTAGTGCTAAAATAGATTTGAAAATGAAAATTTCCGCCCTGTTTTTATTGGTTGCACTGTTCCAACTCAATGCCAATAATTCATATTCTCAAAAATTCGTTTCGATGAAAATGGAAAATGCATCCATAGCATCCGTTTTCGAAAAAATTGAGGAGAGTACCGATTACAATATCCTATACAAAAATTCCACATTGGATTTGAACAAAAGGATTTCGGTGGATGTGGAAAAAGTTAAAATCGATATCCTGATGGACATTATCCTTGCCGAAAGCAATATTTCTTATGAAATCAGGAGAAAGTTGATCGTCCTTGTAGAAAAGGAAAATGAACCGGAAAAGATCAGCACCCAATCAGAAAAGGCATCGAAGCCAAATTTCATTAACATCACAGGAACCGTTACTGATGAGAACAACTCCCCCCTACCTGGGGTCAGTATTGTCATTAAGGGGACAATAAAGGGGGTCTCCTCCGATTTCGATGGAAACTATGCCATCGATGCCTCCCAAGGAGACATTTTGGTATACTCCTATATTGGTTACCAAACCAAGGAAATAACCGTAGGGAACAATCCCGTCGTCAATGTGACCATGGTCCCCAGTGTCAGTAATTTGGATGAAGTTATCGTAACGGCCATTGGTACCAAGCAACTAAAGGATGAATCAGGTTCCACAAGTTCCACTATCCAATCCGATAACATTGCCAAATCTGGGGAAGCCGGGGTTATCAATGCATTGGCAGGTAAGGCATCAGGGGTACGGATCGGCAAATCCAATGGTGACCCAGGGGCTGGATCTTCCATACAGATCCGCGGTGCGAACACCATTCAAGGTGCCAGTCAGCCTTTGATCATTTTGGATGGTATTCCCGTGAGCAATGACAATATTGGAGGCGTCACCCTCAGCCAACAATCGCGATTGGACGACATCAATCCAAAGGATATCGCCTCAGTTCAGATTTTGAAAGGTGCATCAGCTGCTGCCCTTTGGGGTTCCCGTGCTGCCAATGGGGTTATTGTGATTACTACAAAAAGTGGTCAATTGGGTCAAAAGCCAACCATACAATATACTTTTTCACAATCCTATGATTATATCAATGTAAGAACTCCTCTTCAGAACTCCTTTGGACAAGGACGTAATGGAGTTTTTAGTACTTCTTTTGCAGAATCCTGGGGCGACAAAATCACAGACCGCTCAGGTGAGCCCGATGACTTGGATACATCCGGAGCATCTTTTTTGTCAAGCACAACCGGCAATCGATATTATCCCGTAATTTCAAAAAACTCAAGAGAAACATTTACTGATAGTAATTATGACAAGGTTTTTCGTATTGGAACCTTTTCACAACACAATGTATCCGTAAATGGCGGAGGGCAAAGAGCCTCTTACTTTTTTAGTTATGAGAATTTGGATCAAAAAGGAATCATCAAAAATTATGATTACAAAAGACAAAATGTTAGGTTGAACACCAAGTTCCAAATGACAGATTGGTTGAGTTGGAACAATAGAGTATCCTTTACCAACACTAGATCGAATCGTATTGAACAGGCCGGGGAAACAACCAACGGTATCCTTTTAGGGCTTTTAAGGACCGCACCTGATTTTGATATTACAGACTATATCGGAACCTACACGGCATCCAACGGAGACATCATCACAAATCGACAAAGGTCCTATAGACGCCAATTGGGAGAATCTGAAAATCCCATTTACAACAATCCCTTATGGACCTTAAACGAACAAAAAGCACCCAATGATGTCAACCGTTTCATCATCAATCCCGAGTTGACCATTGACCCTGTCAATTGGCTAAAAGTCATTTTAAGGGGCGGTCTGGATTATTATACGGATGCAAGAAGTCAATTTTATCCAATCGGTTCGGCTAGTGGCCTTCGAAGTAGCGGGTATTGGAGTCAGACGGATATTAACAGTAAGGAGTTCAATTTAGATGGAATTATAGTTGCTACACATGACTTTAGCAATGATTTAGGGGTATCCGCCACGTTCGGTGTTAACTTCAATGATCGGAAAAGAGTTATCAATACAAATACAATAAGTCCTTTTGCCGTTGATTCAAGGTTACCCACACCAGATCTCAATCCAGATCAAGCGGCCAGTTCTTGGAATCGTAATCTTCAGCATATTCGCTCAAACCGTGGTTATGGTATTTTGGGAATAAATCTTTATGGTCAATTGTTTTTCAATTTTTCAGGAGCCTTGGAAGCCTCTTCAACCATAAAAGGGAGTTTTTTCTATCCTTCAGTAGACCTTGCCTGGCAGTTCAGTGATCTGGTCGGTTCCTCTGATTTCCTGAGTTTTGGAAAGCTTAGGGCAGCATGGGGAAAAGTAGGCATCCAACCGGCTCCCTATAAATTCGAGACTTTGGCCACTACGGGTTTTTCCTCTTTTGGTGGAAGTTTTATGGTCGATTCGGAAAAAGGAAATCCAAATCTGAAACCAGAGATTAAGACAGAGTGGGAAGTTGGTACCGATTTACGGTTCTTTAAAGACCGAGTGGGATTAGGGTTTACCTATTATAGAAATGAAACCAAGGACATCCTCTTTGCCGTCAAAGCCAATCCGAGTTCCGGTTTCAACTTTAACTATAAGAACGCCGCGGTCATCGAGAACAAAGGTCTTGAAGTCGATCTTACTGGCAAGTTAATCGAAACCGATGACCTCAAACTTTCGATCAACACCAATTACAACAACAACGAAAATATGGTTGTGGATATTGCTGGAGCCGAAACCGTGGATATTGGAGGAACATCAAAAGCCGTCAAGGGATATCCGATGAGTTCCTTTTTCTTGCCAGGAACCCTAAGAAATGAGGACAATAGTTTGGCTTTGGATGCCAACGGTTTTCCACAATTGGATACGGAAAGCCGCGTACTCGGAGATCCAAATCCCGATTGGAGGGGAGGCATCGGCATGCAACTAAACTTTAAAGGTCTTGACTTCAGCTTCTTGTTCGAACATTCCCAAGGTGGCGATTTCATTAATAGAACACGAGTGGTATTATATGGGTTTGGCGTACACAAGGATGTAGCCCAGGAGGTTACCCTAACAGAGGACCTTGTCAATGTCAATGGAGATGTAATCCTAGCCGGAACCACGGTAAGGGGGAACATTGCCGACTTTGGTGGTGGGGATGTCCTGTTGGATGAATCTTGGTATCGCGGTATCGGAGGTGGCCTTGGTTTCAACAAGACCAATGACCTGTTCATCGAGGATGCCACGTGGACCAAGCTCCGTAACGTGACCCTTGGGTATACATTTTCAGGCCTTAAGTTGAGTAAAAAACTGGCACTGGATTCCTTCCGGATATCGGTGACAGGGCGGGATTTGATCCTCTGGACCGGAATCAAGGATGTAGACCCAGAGACCAATAACTATGGCGTCAGCAATGCCTTCGGAATGAATTACTTCAATAATCCTGGAACACGCTCGGTTCTTTTCAACGTTCAAGCCAATTTCTAAAACTTAATAATCATGAAATCAACATATATACAAATTCTTTTGATTTTCACGGCTTTCGTTTTTTTTGGTTGTGAAAAAATGGTCGATGATCTCAATGAAAATCCCAACCAGTTAACCCTGAATGATATCGACCCAGGCCTTTTCCTAAACGGCGCGGAGCTTTCGAACATTGGAATCCAATTGGGCGCCTATAGCAGGATGGCGGGGTATTGGTCGGGACAACTGGTCGGCTTTGAACAAGTGGAACTGGAACGGTTCCAATACAATGTCGCTAACAATACCTTTGATTGGGATGGGTACCAAAGTGTATTGACCCCAGTGCGGGTGATACAGGAAAGAGCATCAGACAACCCCCTATTATTGGGTATCTCCAAGGTGGTAGAGGCCCATTTGGTGGGCACTTATGCTTCCTTGTTCGGAGATATCCCCTATTCACAAGCATTGAGCGATATAGAAAACCCTGAATTCGATGACCAACTCTATGTTTTTGAACAGTTACAGATACTGTTGGACAGTGCCATAGCAGATTTGGAGGGTGCTGCCGGTTTTGGGGTTTTGGAGGATTACATCTTCCAAGGTGACCGCGACAAATGGCTCGAATCCGCATGGACCCTGAAAGCTCGTTACTTTATGCATACCAAAGCGTATGGCGAAGCCTATAGTGCAGCCTTGAACGGGATTTCCTCTAGCAACAACAACATGATGTTCAATCCCCTTGATGTTACGGGGCAAAACGCCACCAAAAACAAATACTACATTGTTTTGGCCAGTGGTCCGAACACAGGGACCGGGGACAGTTATTTGATGCAGCTCTTGGACGATACCAGTGGAATTTCCCGGAACAATGCCAAGACCGATGAAACGGCAAGGCGTATGTATTATGTTATCGACCAATCGGATGCGGACGGAAATCTGGGTGTGGCACAGGAACTGGAGCCGCAACCCATGATAACATTTCAGGAAAATATGCTCATATTGGCAGAAGCCGGTGCCCGTACCCAAGGTTTCGAAATTGGTTTGGGACATTTGAACGAGTTGCGTGCCTTTTTGAACACCGGTAGTTTTCTAAATTCGAATTTTTCAGCAGAACCCTATTTATATGACGCTTATGTAGCCGGGGACTTCGATTCCGGTGGCATGGAGAATATGGACGGAACAGACCCGGAAACCGCCTTGCTCAGAGAAATCATCGAAGAACGTTATGTTTCAGGGTTTACGACCTTCATGCCATTTGATGATGCACGCAGGTTAAAGAAGAATGATTCGGACGTAGCGGTGCCTTTTCCTTTGAACGTACCGACCAGTACACAAAACGTGGAGCGTATGTTGTATCCCCAGGACGAGGTCCTTTCCAATCCAATGGCCCCGGCAGACCCTGGTTTATATGAACCTACCAAGGTCAATCAATAATTGAAAAATTAAGTCACCGAAAAATGCATAGGGATCTATTTTTTCAAGGAAAGATTGGGAAAAACATGCTCATTTGCCTTCTAGTTGCCACTGCACTTCTTCAAGTGCAGTGCGCTGGTGGCAAAAGCACATCGGACGGTTCGGACAAAAAGGCTTTGTCCGAAGGCCGGAAAATATTCGAGGACAGCTGGCTGGAAACCGTCAAGGGCAACATCCCTTTGGTCATCAGTGCCCCACATGGGGGCACCATATCTCCTGAGAAGATCAAGGACAGGGATTGTGGCGCGAAGGTAATGGACAACAATACGGTCGAGCTCGCACTGGAAATAGAGAATGCGTTCAAGGTCCATGGCAAAAAACCATACCTGGTCATTGCCCGATTGGCAAGGAGTAAGATCGATTTTAACCGGGACCTGGAGGAGGCCACCTGTGGAAACCCACAAATGGAGTATACCTGGAGACAATATCACAAGCATATCGAGGAGGCCTTGGATGCGGCCATCAAAAAATACGGATATGTGATGTACATCGACCTTCACGGCCAAAGCCATAAAGTAAAACGTTTGGAGTTGGGGTACCTACTTAGGACACCTGCCCTCACGGAACTAAGGGAAGGGGAAAGTTCCGAGTCTGAAATTGGCGGAAACACTTCGGTACGGAACCTATTAAAGGGTAACCCACAATTGGGACTCAACCAACTCTTGACCGGGGAAAACGCTTTCGGAACCCTTATGGAACGAGCCGGTTTCCCTGCGGTTCCAAGCCAAGGCGACCCCTATCCCAAGGAGGGCGAGCCCTACTTCAACGGAGGATATAACACTAGAAGATATACCGCTTACGACCACCCCAAAGTTTTCGGGATGCAGATAGAGGCCAATTTCCAAGGGGTCCGTGACAGTGAGGAGAACCGGAAAAACTTTTCCAAAGCCTTTGCGGAATCCATCACTACTTATTTGGACTTTGTGGAATCCTATATGGACTGAAACAAAATTCAGTGCCCGGGATTTTTCCCTAGAGGCAATAACTGACCGATAAGCCGGGAAGAATCCAGTACAATAGGGTTTACAGAATATCGCATTCTGTGAAAATTAATTAATCAATAAAGCTGCCCTTATCCATCAATACAAAACAAGTAAAAATAGAAACTTAGGCCTTATCGTATGGGGTCTTCAACACATTGCCATAAATATTTGAATTAGTAGTTTGTTGAGTTGGATTGGATAAAGGGTAGCTTTTCATAATAATAATCTTGAAAAAAGAAACATCATTGGAATCGTACTTCAATTCCTTTCGAAGAAATATTATCGGTATCGACGAAAATATCGAAACCCCTTTTGGGACCAAAAAGATCGTTTATGCGGATTGGATCGCGAGCGGTAGGTTATATGGCCCCATAGAGGATATCATGAAAAAAAAAATCGGTCCCTTTGTCGGGAACACCCATTCCGAGACCACTTTTACCGGGAAATTGATGACCAATCTTTACGAGGAGGCTAAACACCGGATCAAGGAACATGTCAATGCCACCGAGGAAGATGTCATTATTACCACTGACACCGGTATGACCGGGGTGCTCTGCAAGTTTCAGCGTATTTTGGGGCTAAAGCTCCCAGAAAAGTTCAAGAATTCCCTCTCGATTCCAGAGACCGAAAGACCTGTCGTTTTTTTGACCCATATGGAACACCATTCCAATCAGACGACCTGGTTGGAGACCATGGCCGATGTCGTATTGTTACAGCCTACAGAAGACCTGTTCGTCGATACACGCCAATTGCGCAGGGAACTTCGTAAATATGGGGACCGAAAACTCAAGATCGGTTCCTTTACGGCCTGTTCCAATGTCACGGGGGTGGGAACCCCCTATTATGAGTTGGCTGAAATCATGCATGAACACGACGGGTACTGTTTTGTGGATTTTGCCGCATCAGCACCCTACGTCCAGATTGATATGCACCCGGAGAACAAGGCAAGGAAATTGGATGCCATTTTTTTCTCCCCACATAAGTTTTTAGGGGGGCCTGGCAGTTCAGGCGTTTTGGTTTTCGACAAGGCGCTTTACAAGAACCGGATTCCGGACAATCCAGGTGGTGGAACGGTAAAATGGACGAATCCTTGGGGGGGGCACAGTTTTTTTGAAAGCATTGAGGCCCGGGAGGATGGTGGTACGCCTGGATTCCTACAGACCATAAGGACAGCCCTGTCGATCGCTCTGAAGGAAAAAATGGGCATTGAGCAGATCCGGCAACGGGAAAATGAACTTACAAGGAAATGTTTCGAGGAGTTGCCAAAGATCAAGGGCTTGCATGTATTCGCACCGGAAGTCAGGTACCGACTAGGGGTCTTTTCCTTTTATGTGGAACATCTCCATTACAATCTGGTGGTCCGATTATTGAACGACCACTATGGAATCCAGGTCCGGGGCGGCTGTTCCTGTGCCGGCACCTATGGCCACATACTGTTGGAGGTCACCCAGGAACGATCACGGCACATTACCGACCAGATCGAGCACGGAAACCTTAAGGACAAACCTGGGTGGATCCGTCTCTCACTCCATCCCACTATGACGGATGGGGAACTGGACCTTATACTGGATGCACTTCGCGAAATAGCGGAGCATGGTGCTGAAATGGCCAAAGCATATGATTACGATCCAATGAGCAATACCTTTTACCACAAGTCCGAATCCAACCAAAGACTGGACCTGGACCAATGGTTCGAAATCTAAAACCAAATAAATGATAAAATCACCAACAATGAAGATGAAAAAAACCTTTGGATACCTCTTTTTTTTAGGTATCATGTTATCTATGGGGAGTTCACTCGCACAGGAGACCTTTCCCAAAAACGATGTCCTCGATGCGCGCCCGGACAGGGTGGCCCTCACCCATGCAACCATCGTCACGGCCCCAACGCAAGTGATGGAGAATGCGATGTTGGTCATCCAAGACGGTAAGGTCGTTTCGGTACAAGCGGGGAACCAGGTACCCAACGGCTATCTGGAAATCGATCTCAGTGGACGTTATATCTATCCCTCTTTTATAGACATGTTTGGGGAATATGGGCAACCCGAGGTAAAACGTCCCCCATTCAGGAACCCTGTTCTCAGCAGGGAACAGATACAGTCCAATACCAAGGGACCCTACAATGCCAACGAGGCCATAAAATCGCAATACAACAGTTCCGAAAACTTTACCGTGGACAAAAAGCTTGCCTCCAAATGGAGGGCCCAAGGATTTGGTGCCATGGCGTCCATCAGAAGGGATGGAATTGCGCGGGGAACCGCTGCCCTAGTAGCCCTAGGCGAGGATACGGAAAACAATTTGGTCATCAATTCCAAGGTGGCCGACCATTACTCTTTTGACAAGGGCACCTCGACCCAGGACTATCCCATTTCCGCTATGGGGACCATTGCCCTTTTGCGTCAGACCTTTTACGATGCCAAGTGGTATGGCGCACAAACCGACAGCCCATTTTCGGACCTGTCGTTGGATGCCATGCTGGCCAATGGGAACTTACCTAAAATCATGGAGGCCGATGGTTGGTTGACAGTCTTAAGGGCCGATAAAATAGCGGATGAATTCGGGTTTGAGTTCATTATAAAGGGAGGTGGAGACGAATATCAACGGATTATGGAAGTGAAGGACATGAGGGCTCCCATGATCATACCGATCGACTTTCCCAAGGCCTATGATGTGAGTGACCCCTACATCACCAAGAAAATCACCTTGGCCGATCTTAAGCATTGGGAACTGGCCCCTACAAACCCGGCATCTTTGGAAAAGAACAGCATTCCCTTTGCCATCACCTCCTTTCCACCTGAAAATCTTCCTGACTTCTTGAAAAATCTGAGAAAATCAGTGGCGTATGGCCTGAGCAAAACGGCTGCACTCTCCTCTTTGACCACCGTTCCGGCCAAATGGTTGGGCGTTGACCAGGATATGGGCACTTTGGAAGCCGGTAAAATGGCCAACTTCATCGTTACGGACGGTGATCTTTTTGAACCGGGCACTCAAATTATGGACAACTGGATCGAAGGGAAACCCTATGTGGTAAACGAACCCATTTCCGAATCGATCCTTGGGGAATATGACCTATCCGTAGGTGGCTTAAAGGCCGTATTGTCCATTATCGAAAAAGGTCCCAAGTACCAAGCCGAATTGACATTGTCCGATGGATCAAAGGAAAAAGTGGAATTTAAAATGGATGGGGACCTACCTGTCCTTAAATTCACGGTCAAGGGAAGCCAATACAATCTGAAAGGTTGGACCAAACAAGAAAATGGAATGACCGTGCTTAACGGTACTGGCACCCTGAACTTTGGGGAGGACCAACCTTGGACCGCCCGGATGAAAGAAAAAGGAAAGGGCACCTTGGGAGCTCAAAAGGTACAGGATAAGGATCCTGTCGACTTGGGTGAGGTATTCTATCCATTCTTGGCCTTTGGCAGTCCGGAAAAGATTGCATCCCGATCCATTTTAATCACCGATGTCACCGTTTGGACGAACGAAGATGAAGGAATCCTCATGAACACGGACGTGCTTCTTGAAAATGGCAAGATTGCCAAGATCGGGACCGATCTCAGTGCCAAGGATGCCTTGGTATTGGACGGTACGGGCAAGCACCTGACCCCTGGAATCATTGATGAGCATTCCCATATTGCCTTGGGCGGTATCAATGAAATGGCACCAAATTCGGGAATGGTCCGGATGCAGGACGTGGTCGACCCCGATGACCCGGGCATTTATAGGGCTTTGGCCGGGGGCGTCGTTGCGGCGCAGCTCCTACATGGATCTTCGGATCCCATTGGGGGCCAGTCCGCTCTAGTAAAATTCAAATGGGGGGAGGATGCCAAGGGATTGTTGATCCAGGGCGCTGACCCCTTCATCAAATTTGCCCTTGGAGAGAACGTGAAACGTTCAAAAAACAACGTATCCATACGATTTCCAAGGTCCTTGATGGGCGTGGAACAATTTTATACCAATGCCTTCACCGAGGCCTTGGATTACAAAAAGGAATGGGATGCATATAGAAGCTTGGGCACAAAGGAAAAAAGGACCGCAGTGGAACCCCGTAAAAACATTCTGCACGAGACCATGTTGGAAATCTTGGAGAAGAAACGGTTCATTACGGCCCACTCCTACCAGGATAAGGAAATGTTGATGTTGATGGAGGTGGCGGAACGGTTTGGTTTTGCCCTAAACACGTTCACCCATGCCTTGGAGGGCTATCGGATCGCGGACCGAATGAAGGAACACGGGGTCGGGGGCAGCACATTTTCCGATCGTTGGAACTATAAATGGGAGGCTAGGAACGGGACCCCGTACAATGCCACCATCATGGACCGTGAAGGTGTGGTCACTGCATTGAACTCGGATAGTGGTGAAACAATGCGACACTTGAACCATGAGGCCGCAAAGATGGTCAGATATGGGGGGCTCACACCAGAGGAAGCCCTTAAAATGGTCACTTTGAACCCGGCAAGGCTCTTGCACCTGGACGATACCATGGGAAGCATCAAAGTCGGTAAATCCGCGGATGTGGTCCTTTGGACAGGAGATCCACTGTCGCTTTATTCCAAACCTGAAAAGACCATCATTGAAGGGGCCATTTATTTTGATCTGGCCAAGGATGCGCAGTTGCGCAGGGAGAATTCAAAAGAGCGTGCCAGGCTCCTCAAAAAAATGGAAGGGTTGGAAGGTACCGAGAACGTATCAACCAGAATATCCTTGGAACGGGTGGAATTCCATTGTGAGTCCTTAGAGATGCAGAACTAAATAATTAAGAACATGAAAAACAAGACATTTTATACGATATTGACCATGATACTGATCCTTTCGAGCCTTTTGGAAGGATTGGATGCCCAGATTCTTCCGATGGTTGCCAAGGAGCAGGAAACTCCCATCCTTTTGGTTGGGGGGACCGTTCATACCGGGGATGGCCGGGTATTGGAGGACACCGCGGTTGGATTTGACAAGGGAACCATTACCTTTTTGGGCAAAGCCTCCGATCTGGACGCCAATGGGATCGATTATAAGATCATAGACATAACCGGACAACAGGTATATCCGGGTTTTATCCTTTTGAATTCCATTATCGGTATCAACGAAATCAGTGGCGTTCCGCATACCAATGATACCTTGGAGGAAGGGGATTATCTTCCCAACCTACAAACAGTCTACGCCTTTGATATGACATCAACTTTTCTTCCACCTTTGCGGTTCAATGGGGTTCTTTACATTGAATCGATTCGATCAAGAGGTGTCATTCCAGGCACCTCATCGGTAATGTCCTTGGATGGCTGGAACTGGGAGGAAGCTGTATTCAAAAGGGCTGCGGCCATACACCTCGATTGGCCCTCTGCCCTATCGAGTTATTATGATGCCGAGACGAACAGCAGGATGCTCCGCCCCAATACTTCTTACGAAAAGATCACCGGTGAATTGGAAAAATTGTTCTCCGATGCCAAGCAATACGAACAAATGCCCACTGCCCAAACCAATTTGAAGTTGGAGGCCTTAACGGATCTGTTCCAAAAAGAAAGGGTACTTGTCATCCATGTGAATGAACCCAAGGAAATCATAGAGAGCATCACCTTTGCCAAGTCCTTTGGCATTGACCAAATCTCCTTGGTGGCCTCTGAGGGTTCCCTGGAAGTTGTCGATTTTCTCAAGGAAAACAAAATTCCGGTGATTGTCCCGCCTACCTACAACCTCCCCAGAAACGATGATATGGACTATGATGCCTTTTATGGTTTGCCAACAAAATTGCAACGGATGGGCATCGAGGTATCCATGTACCATGTGGGATCGTTGTCCAACTCCATCAATCTGCCCTTTTATGCGGGGACATCGGTGGCATTTGGGATGAACAAGGAGGAAGCCCTGAAGACCATTACCTTGCATCCCGCAAAAATTCTGGGAATTGACGATAAGCTGGGATCCATTGCCGTGGGCAAGGTGGCCAGTCTATTTGTATCCAAGGGGGATGCACTCGATATACAGACCAATGCCTTGACCTTGGCATTTATTGGCGGCAAGCAGATCGATTTGGAAGGACCACAACAATTGGACTACAAACGCTATTCCGCCAAATTCGACCAGAACGAATAAGCAGATGGGAAAAATTGAAGCAACGATAACCGGGATCAGTGACTGGATTTGGGGATTTCCCCTATTACTGCTGTTGGCGGGTGGCGGACTATATCTTTTGGTGTATTCCAGGTTATTGCCGTTCAAGCATTTCTGGCATGCCCTACAGGTCATCAGGGGAAAGTACGAGACGGCCTCGAATGTTGGACAGATCAGTGCTTTCAAGGCATTGACCACAGCCTTGTCCTCCACCTTGGGCATGGGTAATATTTCAGGAGTGGCCATTGCCATTACGATGGGTGGGCCTGGTGCCCTTTTCTGGATGTGGATCAGTGCATTGATCGGGATGGCGACCAAATATTATACCTGTTCCCTTGCCGTCATGTACAGAGGTACCGATGATTCAGGGGAATCCCAAGGGGGCCCCATGTATGTCATCGTCAATGGTCTAGGCAAACCATGGAAACCCCTTGCCATTTTCTTTTCAATGGCTGGCATCTTTGGCTCACTTCCCATTTTTACGGCAAACCAGTTGACCCAGGTCATCGTTGAAGTGATGCCCCCCTCATTTATGGGACCATCCAAGGGGCTGACCCTTTCGATGGTGGCGATCGCCATCAGCATTTTGGTGGGTCTGGTCATATTTGGCGGGATCAGGCGCATAGCAAACCTGGCCAGTCGACTGGTGCCTTTTATGGTCACCCTGTATTTTTTATCGGTAAGCTATATTTTGGTGGTCAACCATGGTAGGATCATTCCGGTCCTAATGGACGTATTTAGAGATGCCATGACCGGCGATGCGGTGTTGGGGGGAAGCCTGGGTGCAATCATCATCATGGGGGTACGAAGGGCCGCCTTTTCAAATGAGGCAGGTATCGGCACTGCCCCATTGGCACATGGTGCCTCAAAGAACACCGAACCGATCAAGGAAGGACTGGTAGCGATGTTGGGACCCTTTATCGACACCATAGTGGTATGTACCTTGACCGCCATTGCCATCTTGGTCACGGGAAGTTGGCAGCGTTCAGACCTCAGTGGTGTATCCATTACCTTGGATGCTTTCGTTTCTGCCATGCCTGGAATAGGTGCCCCGTTGTTGATCTTTATTGTGGCCATATTCGCATTGACCTCTTTGTTCACCTATTCCTATTACGGATCAAAATGTGTGGTATTCCTGTTTGGATCCAAATATCGGAACACCTATAACTACCTGTATATCGCGGGCATATTCCTTGGCTCGGTTTCCTCCTTGGCCGGTGTCGTGGGCATCATCGATATCAGCTTTGCCCTAATGTCCATCCCCACCATGGTTTCGGCGATTTTATTGGCACCGCGCATCAATGCGGCCACTGCATCCTATTTCAAGAAAATTGAACTGCAAAAACAACTAGCTTAAAAATCCTATTATGAAAAGAATCTTTGTACTCCTAAGCCTGTTGGCCATAGCGAACCTATTTGGCCAAGAACAACGGTTCCAGGGCCAACCCCCTGTGAACGCCGTACCAACGGATTCCAAACCGGTCCAAAAGCAATGGAAGGGACAGTTTGCCTTTCCGGATCAAGGTATTACCTTCTCCAATGAGTTCGACGGTGCCCGGTTGAACGGCTTGGTCCAGAACAATGACAGTACCTATACCCTATTGATCACTTCGGAGAACACTCCGATCAATACCAGTCCGTGGTATGCGTTCAAGGTTTGGGGAAAGCGTCCTATGACCATTGACGTATGGCTGACCTATCAAGCGAACAACAAACACAGGTACTATCCAAAGCTCAGCCATGACGGAGTGCACTGGACCGCATTGGATTCCCTTCGTTATGAGGAGATCGGCAAGGGAGATAGGGCCTTTGGCCCCGGCTCCTTGCCGGAAAAGGTCAAAATGCGTTTGGAAGTGGGCCCCGATACGCTCTGGGTCGCTGGCCAAGAATTGGAAAATTCGGCCCGGGTCAATGCCTGGATGGACAGTATTTCCCAGAAAAAGTTCGTGACCAAGAGCACCATTGGAAAGAGCCGTGAGGGCCGGAACCTCAATTTGCTCAGCATTGGTGATACGGACTCCAAAAATATGATCATGATCATTTCCAGACAGCATCCCCCTGAGGTAACAGGGTACCTGACCATGAAATCCTTTGTGGAGACCCTTTCCTCGGATACCAAATTGGCCAAAAAGTTCCGAAAGGAATTTGCCATCTATGTGGTCCCCTTAATGAACCCTGACGGGGTCGACAATGGGTTTTGGAGACATAATACAGGCGGGATAGACCTCAACCGGGATTGGGCCAATTTTAACCAACCGGAGACCTCTGCGGTCAAGGATTTCATGGAGGGGATGGTCGAGAAGACCCAAGGGAAGTTCTATTTCGGCATAGATTTCCATTCCACCTGGGATGATATCTACTATACTGTGGATCCGGAGCTCCATGGAAACATGCCCAATTTGGTCTCCACCTGGCTGGATGGCTTAAAGGAGCGCATCGAGGGATACGACCCCAATATCAAGCCCAATGGGGATTTGGTCCCTACCACGGTATCAAGGAACTATTTCTTCGTAAAACATGGTGCCGAGGCCTTGGTCTTTGAGGTCGGGGACAATACCCCAAGGGATTTTTTAAAGGAAAAGGCCGAGAAAGGCGCTGAAGCACTTATGGAAATCATGTTGGAGCGTATCAAGGACATGCCATGACCCGGCCAAAAGGGCAAAACCCGGAATCCAGAAAAGCAATTTCAAGTACCTTAAAAATAAACCCATGAAAAGAATTCTATATTTTCTTCCCTTACTACTATTTACCTACTGTACCCGTGAGTTACCTGCCGAACCGACAGGTCTGGTCACGGAAAATGCCATGGTGGTCTCTGCACGTAGGGAAGCTTCGGAGATAGGCGTTGAAATCATGAAAAAAGGCGGGAATGTTTTCGATGCCATGGTAGCCACCGAACTTTCCCTAGCGGTGGCCTACCCTTTTGCGGGAAACCTCGGGGGCGGGGGCTTTATGGTCTATCGCAAGAGCAATGGTGAAGTGGGAAGTATCGATTACAGGGAAAAGGCTCCATTGGCCGCCCACAGGGACATGTATCTCGACTCCCTGGGCAATGTCATCCCTGGACTGAGTACTTCCGGGGGAACCGCCGTAGGTGTCCCAGGTACCGTGGCCGGGGTTCTGGAAGTCCACAAGAAATTCGGAAAACTGCCCCTTGACGAAATCATGGAACCCATCATTGCCTTGGCCAGAAAAGGGGTGGTGGTCACCGAAAAACAGGCCAAAAGATTGGAAGGTACCCGAAAACGATTCATTGAAGCGAATAGTGACAGCACCAAATTCGCGACCGTGTACAAAGCTGGTGATACCATCAAATACCCGGCATTGGCCACCACCTTGGAAAAGATCATGAACGAGGGACATGATGGGTTCTACAAAGGGGAGGTAGCCCAAAAAATAGCGGCCTATGTACAGGCAAAGGGAGGTGTGATCACGGAGGAGGATCTCGCCAGGTATGAGGCCAAGTGGAGAACGCCCATTGTTTTCGACTACAAGGACATCAAGATCATCTCGATGGGTCCCCCCAGCAGTGGCGGGATGACCATGGATCAGATCTTTACCATGATAGCACCCTATGATATAGCTAGCTATGGCCACAATTCGACTAGGGCCATCCAATTGTTCACCGAAGCTTCCAGAAGAGCGTATGCGGACCGGAACCATTACCTTGGCGATCCCGATTTCGTGGACATTCCCTATACGGGGCTGATGGACGTTGACTACTTAAAGGGCAGAATGGCCGATTTTACTTTTGATAGGGCCACCCCGTCCGCGGAAGTAGGCCATGGAACGGTGGAAATTGTGGAAAGCAGCGAGACCACCCACTACTCCATTATCGATGCGGAGGGCAATGCCATCAGTGCGACCACGACCCTGAACGGTGGATACGGTTCCAAACTTTATATTGATGCCTTGGGATTTTTCCTGAACAATGAAATGGATGATTTCAGTACCAAGCCCGGTGTTCCCAATATGTTCGGTCTTCCTGGCTCCGAGGCCAACAGTATTGCACCCGAGAAACGAATGTTGAGCAGTATGTCACCGACCATAGTGGAAAGGGACGGCCAGCTGTACATGGTCGTCGGCACCCCTGGAGGTTCCACGATCATCACGGCCGTGGCCCAGACCATACTCAATGTCCACGAGTTCAATCTCAGCATGCAGGATGCCGTGAACGCTCCGCGGTTCCACCACCAATGGATGCCCGATGTAGTCGTGTTCGAACCCGAAGGCTTTCCTTTGGAAACCATTGAAACCCTAAAGGCAAAAGGCTACCAAATCAATGAGGGCAGGACCCGGATCATAGGAAAGGTAGACGCCATCCGAGTGCTGGAAGACGGCAGACTTGAGGGCGGGGCGGATAAACGAGGGGACGATACCGCTGCGGGATATTGACCACCCAGAGAACCAAACCCTACTTGGTAAAACGCATACTAATGAT
Organism: Flagellimonas alvinocaridis; assembly: GCF_004916895.1. Classification (GTDB taxonomy): domain Bacteria; phylum Bacteroidota; class Bacteroidia; order Flavobacteriales; family Flavobacteriaceae; genus Flagellimonas; species Flagellimonas alvinocaridis. The sequence continues at coordinate 79,103 of NZ_SNTZ01000003.1, read as the reverse complement.
TTTTGAGACCATTGACTTTACGTATCCTATACACCTTCAAGGTAAGGGAATTTACCCATGAAAGATTGAAACGTTCTTCCTCAAATATCGCTTACCCTTTATATTCCGGATTGATATCCCTTTAATTTAAAAGCCAAAGACACCTTGGGGCAATTACAAACAAAAAATTGAACTTTACATATTATTGTAAATGAATTTTCAAAAACCAATAAATTCAAATATTGGTTGCGGTTTATGGAAAATCACGATATTCAACCATTGGTATCCACTTCCTTTAGGTATCCAACGTTAGAAAAATGCATTGAAAGACGGTAAACAAGCCCAAAAGCTATCAAAATTCCCCAAAAAATGCCCTGTATATCCACTGCAAAGTGAAAACCCATGATTCCAAAAGCAATAGAAATCATAGCTAACAATGCAACAATCACCCATCTACCAACGACCAAAAGTATACCTGGTAACAGTTCCACCACACCCACTGCTGGCATTATAAATTTATTGGCCAATAGTCCTTTGTAAACAGCAATGAACTCCTCGGTCATCACACGGTCGTAAGGCAGAAATCGAAAAAACTTATACAATCCGAATAGGATCAAGGTAACCCTAATCCTATTCGAACCATTAAATCTATTCTTCTGGACATTCCTTTTACTTCTTGGTCAAATGATATCCAACCGATTCAACGGCAGAAGTGATTTCCTCTGCTGGATAGTGGGTAGGTAGAGATAAGTAGATTAAAGATTTGCATTTCGTGTCCTTGTTTTGGTCTACTATTTGATCCACATTATACATTCTCCCATTTTATTTTTGTGAGTCTATTTGATATGGACAGAATTATTTCCAAAATGCTTTCCTCTTTTGGCAATTTTCCATAAACCAAATACTCAAACTCATTACGATAGGTATCTTTAAGTTGGTTCCATGTTTTTTCGGGTTCTTTGAAAATCAATGCTTGTTTTGGGTGGTACTTTAACCAATCATTGTTGTTCTTAAAACTTTGCGTATCATCATGGGCTACCCTTAGGAGCATTTTATCAAATGCAACCGAATTGAAAAATCCTAGAACCGTTTCATCCTTTAATAATTGATGAATATCGTATACATGCCTAATTTTGTTGTTCAAATCCTCAATTGGGTTTTTAGTATGGGAAAACCGGACCAAACTCATTATTTTTTCGCAAAGTGTTCTTTTGACATCCAACACAAGTACTTCAAAGGGTAATAATCCATAAGTCTCTGCTAGTTTCGTTTGGTTTGAGTCAACCATCATTTCATAGATATACGTATTGACGACCTTCTTAATATATGGTTCAAAGTGACCTAACCACGTAGCTTCAACAATGATAGTATCCCTTACTTGTCCAAAATCGCCCTCAAAGATTTTGGGATAGTTATAGGCAATCTTTCTTATCATTCCCATTTTATTGGTGATTCCATCAATATCCACCTCCTCGAATGGTTCTACTATTTCCTTGGTTATTCTTTTAAGCTTGTTCTTTAATTGGCTCCCCGTCTCTTCTTCCCTGCGCAATACTACCAAATCAATATCTTCACTAAAACGGTCAATGTATTTAAAACACTTTGACAAAGCTGTACCCCCCTTAAATATAGCCTCATCTTTGTTTGCACTTTCATAAATGAGTTTTAGGGCATAGCATATCCAATAATCCTTTTCCACGTAAATTTCTAGAATATCCATACGTTGGGCAGTTGCCCTTATCGCCTCAGCAAAGAGTTCACTATTAGTGTGCAGATTCATACGATATTCCAATTTGGTTGTGTTGTCAATGTGGTATCACGCAAATTATATCTATAGATAGTAAGTGGATTAAGTGAGTTTTTCAATTCTTTTATATCGATTGCCACATCAAGTTGTTCTAATAGTGCTCCCAACAAAGCCCTTACCCGTGGTGGGTACAAGAGAGCATACTTGATGAGTACATCCAATTCTTTGGATGTCATTTTCCCTAAACGTCTTAAAAAAATAAGAATAGCGGATTTTTTATCAACATCCGGAATGCTATTAAGGTCTTTCATGGCATCCAAAAAACCCAACATCCTATAATTTTTATCAGTAACGGGTGCGTAGCTCTTTACGGGCTTTGCTTTGATGCCGCCTCTATTAATATATATGCGCTTTTCGGCACTTGCTATTTTGTATAGTGACGGTATTTGGGTAGTCAGGTTCAACTGATTGTACAAAGAGGTTCCGGTTATATAGGCTATTCGCTTACCATCTTCGTATAAATATGGTCTTAGAATATCCTCTTCCCTTGGCTTTAGTTCTCCAAAAACCGTTACATTGGGTTTGTAAAAAATGCCTTTGGACAATTTTCTTATAATTCCTTTTTTTTGTAGTCGTTCCAAGGCCTTTGCAGCGGTTACATATTCTTCTGGCCGAATAGGTAAATCGGCATAACCAAAAGTACTGTCCTTCGGGAGTTCCGCTATTTTATCCGCTATTTTTTTTGCAATTGTCATTACAATGCAAAGATATTCAAATAAATTACATGTCAAGTTTTCTGCGCAAAAAACTTGACATATTGATTAAAAAGATTATTCGATGATCCGCCTTGATATTAATTAGTCACAAGATATTATTGGTATAGGTTATTAACAAACCACTCAATATGTTACTAGAAATTTCTCTTTGATGTGAACATACATTCCTCCACCATCTCTTATATTTTCAAAAATAGAGGCAATAGGAAATACACCGCAATGGCCAACACAAGAATGGAAATTAAATTCATTAAAAAACCAGTACGTACCATATCGGGGATTCTAAGGTAGCCCGATCCAAAGACCACCGCATTTGGGGGCGTTGCCACTGGAAGCATAAAAGCACAGGAAGCGGCAGTGGTACAGGCAACCATCAACACGAACGGATCAACATCCAAGGTCACCGCCAATGGTGCCAAAACAGGCAACATCATGGCCGTAGTGGCCAAATTCGAGGTGACTTCCGTCAAAAAATTTATGCAGGTTATGACCAATAATATCAACGTAAGCAAGGGTAATCCATCAAAGAATGTCATTTGTGAACCCAGATAAATTGCCAACCCACTAGTCTCAAAACCACTAGCGATGGCCATTCCTCCACCAAACAACAGAATTATCCCCCAAGGAATCTGAACAGCTTCTTCCCATTTTATCATCTTCCTACCCTTTCCAGCAGGCAAAATGAACAAAACAAGTGCCGCTCCAATGGCTATTATGGTATCATCTATCCCAGGAACAATCTTTTGTAATAAGAACGACCGTGTTATCCAACAGAGTGCGGTAAGAACAAAAACGGCCATAACAATCTTTTCTTCCCTTTTCATAGGTCCCAGTTCCTGTATAAGCCTATGGATCTCTTCCCTTCCCCCAGGAAATCTTCCTTGCCGCAACGGGTAGGCAATCCGCGTAAGGTATAGCCATGCCAAAATCAACAGTAGAATCGATATCGGAAGTCCAAACTTCATCCATTGCCAAAAACTGATATCCAACCCATAGGCCTTCTGTACAAAACCGGCAAAAACCAGATTGGGTGGGGTACCTATCAATGTTGCTATCCCTCCAATGGATGCCGAATATGCGATGGAAAGCATCAGCAACTTGCCAAAAACAGCATTTTCGTCCTTGGCGGTCTGTGGATTGTCCTTTAACTGTTTTACAATGGATATGGCCATCGGCATTACCATCACTGCAGTGGCCGTGTTCGATATCCACATGGAAAGAAACGCAGTAGCCACCATAAATCCTAATACAATGGTATACATATTGGTACCAATGGCCCTTATGATATGCAATGCGATTCTCTTGTGCAGGTTCCATTTTTCTATGGCCATAGCCAACATAAACCCACCCATGTACAAGAAAACATATTTATGGCCATAGTTAGCTGTGGTTTCCTCTAGGCCCAGTGCCCCCAACATGGGAAACAAAACAATGGGAAGCAGCGCCGTGGCAGCTATCGGAAGCACCTCCAAAATCCACCAAACACCTATCCATACGGTAACGGCCAAGATATCCCTTCCTTGGGAGGAGAGACCCTCCCCGCTAAAAAAGAAATGAATGAGAAGAAACAGAATCGGACCAAGTAAAAGGCCTATACGTTTATATGACATGTTTTTTGAATTGATTTGGTATGGTTATATAAAAAAGAGGCGTTGATCTATGATCGAACCGCCTCTTTTCGCAAAGATTACAAGATTTAATTCATATGTTCCTTGTCCATCCAGTACAACAGGTAAGGAATGTTATAGGCATGGGTCCATCCAAATACGCGAAGTCCTTGATTGGTTTCCCAATTGGTAAAGCTCTTTTTACTTTTTGGCAAATTGGAAATCTTGACCAGATCTTCGCTAAAAGCTTCCGCATTTTCATAGGATGCTGGTTCTTTGGGCAGTTCTCCGATCATTAGTACTTTGGCTCTCTCAAGAGCTTCATTCAGATACACTTTTTCCCCACTGAACTCATATCCTATCAACAATGGATATATGGTCGCCAAATATGATTCCATCTCATGGTTCAAGGGAGGCACATCCCTGACCCAGCGAGCATGTTTCAAAAGAGCTTGTCTCACGGTTTCATCACCGGTAATCTGTTGGTACTTATAAAGTCCTTGGGCAACATAGGTCTGACTATACCCATATCTATCCAAGAGTAGGTTTCCTCCCTGACGTTCCTGGAATTCCAACATTAACTTGACCCTATCGTCCAGTTCGTCCTTATACTTTTGGAGCTTGGTGGCATCGTACAGTTCAACAAGGTTTAAAACGGATAGATATAACCTTCTTCCCCTTAGATCATGCTCCCCCCATATTCTGTTGATATAAGTATCCCCAGTCATTCTGGCCACTTCGAGGGCCCTATGGTCGGCAGAAAGGTAATATGATGCAATCCAACCTTGTATCCATACATGGGCACTCAAAAGAGCATACCAGTGTTCATTGGCATGCCTTCTTCCTATGCCCAAATAGGGGGTGGATTTGGGTTCATCCTCATAGTTCCAGAAATCTATGGCATCATTTATCTCCCCATAATAGGTTCTTTTTTTGGGCCAATGCACATTGTCCACATCCATGGTATGCCTACTCATGGCTTGGGCCAAATTATAATATTTGGGGTCTCCTGTCCGCATAAAGTTGGTCCAGAGCATGAAGTCCACTGTGGGTTCATTATTGGTCCATTGTACCCATTTTCCATTAAAGTAGTAACTTTTCCCATCCCCATAGTTGAAAATCCCATACCACGGCTCATGCTTTTGGTTATAGGCCCACCATTGGTATTTATATTGCAGGGCGTTCTCAAATTCCGGATGCTTGGATGAAAAAGGGGCCATATTACCGTATGCCTTGGATTGGGTATACCACTCAGGTGTGGCATGCGCCACTGGATTTTCGATGATATAATCCATCTTTTTCCCTACTTTATCCATAGCATCGTTGTTGTGGAAGTAATAGACAAACTCTGTGGTCTTGGTAATCCCTTGGGCAAAATTGCCCAACATGCCCCCATCCGGTTCGGTATTATGTCTAGCAAAGTTCATGGGACCGTTTTCCTTGGGCCAAACACTGCCCAAGAGAGTTCCATTGGCAGGATCGACCTCAATCCCTTTGGGATATTCCTTCATAAAGTTTTTAATCCCAACGCCTACTCCTCGTTTTCCGTCGGTAACGTTGAGCCATCCTTTAGCCCTTTCCACTATTGCTTTACTTTCTTCCCCTTCTGAAACAGTGGCTCTAAATTCCAAAGCCGTATCGGGATTGTTCCCATCGTCCTCCTTTTTGAAACCGTTGAGGTACAAACTTCTTAAACTGGTGCTCTTTCTCCTTGCCGGGCCTTGTTGTAAAAGTTGAACTGGGGATTCCCCATTGGCAGCGATTTCCTCCAGAAAAGTATTGGCTTTGTCTTCTTTCCAGCTTCCTTCATATAGAGGCATTGAAACATTTACTTCATTATCCAGATGGTATTTAAGCTGAAGCCCACAGGCTGCAATTTGATCATTGGGCTGAGTCCAACCCATATCGTTCTCAGTGTTTTCCGTTACGATTATCTTATTTTGTGTGGCAATATTGGCATGTTCCCCTTCTTGTGGTTTATGTTTGTCCGGGATTCCTGTATAGGTCATGGTATGCAAAACTTTTATGTAGCTTTTTCCCGCATAGGCGTGCAACCAAATGGTAAAAGGGGACAGATTGTTATCCGATCTGCTATAGGTATAGGTTCCTTCTATCCGGAATATACTGTGCATCGGGCCAGATCCTTTCTCCCTGAACACCTCATTTATCACCGCTTTCGAAGTATCTATTCCGGCATCATCCAAAAGATCGAGAAAAGAACCCCTATTTTTTCCTGGTGAAGAAACAATGAGCTCCTCCTTATCAAACTTTCCATCTTTGTTGGAATCCAAAAACACTTCATCCAAAAAACCATTCCCTTTTTTATGTATGGAGAAGGACAAAGGCCCTGTATTCACCTCTATCCCACCTTGGGGTCGCATGTTGTTCATGGAAACAATCTTTTCTTTGGGAAGTATGGGTACTACAGAATCACCATATTCCAATATGTATTCTGAGTCTTTTTCGGAGAAAAAGAAAACCCATACCCATTTAACACTTTCGTCGGTTGGCCCCCAATTGCTCACTTCTGTGGTTTGACAAGGAATCTCAGTACCTCGGGATGTCAACAGACGTAGATGGTCCACCGAATGGAGTGTACCTTTTGGAAAAGGAATTCCAAGGGTTATTGGTGCACCTTCTTTATTGTTCTCTATGGTAATGTTGACCTGCTTGCCCTTTTCCGGGGTCTCACAGGATTTAAGCAAAAAACATGTAAGCAATATTAAAGCTAGTATTCTCATTTGTGCAATACGATTATACATTTTACAGACACAATGCAGCCGCGCCCAATATGGGAGCATCCATTAAGTCTGATGTTTCAATTTTTGTTTGTTCCAATTGTTTTTGATAAGTAAATGAAATTAAGGTTTCATACATCGATTCTTTAAAAAACGTATATGCCTTGCTTATGGATCCGCCAAGGACTATGGCTTGGGGAGCATACATATAAAGAATGGCCTTGATGGCTTCTCCTAGATGAACTCCGTATTCCTTGTACGCCTGTAGAGCCATCTTATCTTTATCCATGGCCTTCCTGAATAAGGCTTTGGCCGACTCCCCGTATTTTTCATCAAAGAAAAAACTACCCGCATAATGCTCCATAATCCCATCCTTATAAGGAATCATACCTACTTCCCCCGCTCCGCACAGTACGCCATTGTATAGCTTTCCATCCACCAAAATGCCCATACCCAATCCTGTTCCCAATGAAAGCGCTACACAATTCGAATATCCCATGGCTTTCCCAAAATGCTTCTCGCCCAACGCGAAACAGTTGGCATCGTTGTTAATATGGACAGGCACATTGTACCGATCTTGAACTTTTCTTCTCAAAGGAACTTTTGTCCAAGATGGAATGTTTTGTACATCATATACCATTCCTGAATCTGGATCTACTACCGCGGGAACACCTATACCTATGGCTCGAATTGAATCAGTCATAAGCTCATCAATGGCCCCAAACACCTTATTGAGGGCAATTTCCTCTGAATCATCTCGATTTACTTCAATGAGATGGGTATCCACTATTCTGTTTCCCATCACCCTGCCCGATTTGATCTTAGTTCCACCTATATCAACCCCAAGAACCTCTGCTCCAATCCCTTTCACTGTTCCTTCTTTAAGCTTATCGTCTTATTATTTACCAAGGGTTTGGCCCAAAAGCCGATGGAAAGAATAAATGCCAAGGGCAGTATCAGAAAAAACATTCCAGATTTCAGGGTCAACATTTCACCCAGCCCCCCTACCATAAATGGAATGACCGCTCCACCTGCTATACCGGTACATAAAATTCCGGACAACGAACCATGGTGTTCCTTTACCGAGTTGAGCGCCAATGAAACTATAATGGAATACATTACCGAAATAAAGAATCCCACCATTGGAAAACCTATCAATGCCATTTGGGATGAGCCTGTCAAGGCCAAAATAAGACAGACTATGGTTATGGATGTTGCCAAAATCAACAGTTTCCGGCTATCCATAAACTTCAACAATAGAAGGCCCAGCAGACATCCTACCGTCAACATGGCCCAAAAATAGGATACAGTGTCAGCTCCTGTGGTTTGTGGGTCAAGTCCGTGGTATTCGTATAAGAATTGGGATATCCAATTTCCAACACCTTGTTCCGTACCCACATAACAAAACATCCCTATAAAATACAGTATGGTCCATTTGTTTTTCAATAAATCCCAATAGGAGCTTTTGTCCCCTGCCCTTTCTTCCTCAGTCTTTTCAAACTTTGGATATTTGGTAAAAAAAACATAGAAAAACAACAAAAGGGATATTCCAGCAAACACAATATAGAGCGAGGCCCAAGGCAAATCCTCAGGCACCCATCCCCGCAACATGTCTGCAATCATATCGTTGGAAACCTCTTCCTTGTTCACCAAGTATTTATAGAGATAAGGGCTTAAAAAAGACGCTGACCCAAACACCAATTGCGCCAGTACCGAGTTGAATGCAAAATGTTCCTCACCTCCGGCAACGCGTAACATGGGATTAATAATGACCTGAAGGACCGCCATACAACAACCCAGTATAAATAGTGTAATACTGAACACACTGTACTGTGGGGTAAGGGCAAAGCCCATAGAGGCAATGGCCATTACCAGAAAGGATACGGACAGTAAGGTCTTCTCACTAAACCTTTCGGAAAGGAACCCTGCAGGTATGGACATGATCCCATATGCGATAAAGAATGTAAATGGCAGTAGGCCTGTCAAAGTCAGACTTAGATCAAAACTACCCTTAACATCCACTATTATCGAGTTCAGTATGTTGGTGATGAAGGATATTACAAAGAATACGATCATTACCAACCCAATGATGTGAAAATATCTTTTGGTTGTGGCCTTGTTGTGCTCCATTTTTAGTTGGTTGGTTATTTTAATCTTGGGGTTCCAAATATTGGTCCACTCCTATTCTGTACCCAGCATGGGGAACAATTCCTTGATTTCTTCTTCGGTCGGTTGTTTTCCATACTCGCAAATCTCAAAGAACTCCACCTGCTTTACTTTGGAGACATCCACGTTGGGATACCACTTCTTTACGACTTCCAAAGTGCCGGCATCGGGTTTTCTGTTCATCCATCTGTCCTTCAGCCATGCCAGTCTTTCCTTTTCTCCTTTGGGAATGGTGGCAAGGTCCATTCCATTGGTCCATGGCAACCATTCGAACATTTGTGAATCGTGGGCCGCCAAACCTTTGACTTTGGTATCGATCACATCATCCACTATCACCGCAATGTCTTTTTGGAATGGGTATGGCTTTTTAAAGTGATCGCTCATGTATAGAAAAACTGGATTCTTTTTAAGGGGTGGTGTGTCCGGAGCTACGTTGGGCACAATGTTCATGTAGGCTGCATCTTGTACAACGGAACCTGCATTTCTATGATCGGGATGATAATCATTGGGTCTCAACCCTAAAACGATATCAGCGTTCCAGCCACGTATTCTTCGGATTACCTCCAGTCGAACGTTCAAAGTGGGAAACAGCTCCCCGTCATGGTTATCCAGAACTTCGTATTCCGCAATACCCAAAGCTTTGGCCGCATCCTTGGCCTCTTGTCTGCGCTTTTTGGCCAATGGCCCTCCTCCCATGCTTTGGTGGCCTGCGTCTCCGTTGGTCAACGCCAAAAATTTTACATTGTGGCCCATTTTTGCAAAGAGTGCTGCAGTACCCCCGAATTTTGAGTCACAGTCATCAGGGTGTGCCCCAATGGCTATAATATTGAGTACTTTTTTTTCTTGTGCCTGGATGGTTGCAAAGGCAAAGCAAAGGCAAATTGCCATCATTAATTTTCTCATCGTATAATCTATATTAGGTTCCTTAAAAATTTAGTAATTGTGATTTTGGTCGATTCTTATAAAGCAACTTTATGAAACGGACCCCTGTCCTTTTTGACAATGGCACCCATAGCATCATAAGTAGGGATTCATGGTATTTTGGGGCGCTACCAATCAAACTAACTTAAATAATGAAAACACATTATAACGTAATCAAAGTCATTGCTTAGTTCTGTACAAAATTTGGGTTAATGTCCATCTCACGTTGTGGGATATAGAAAAACTCCCTTGTCCCGGTGATGAAGGGTTCAGCATCCTGGATTTTATCCACCATACCAAAGCGTTTTAAATCTGGCCATCTATGGTTCTCAAAAGCAAGCTCCACTCTTCTCTCCTGCAATAGTTTTTCTTCGAAGGTTCCTGGAGTGGAGGCATCAATATCGGGAAGATTTGCCCTATTCCTAATCTCATTGATCAAATCATAGCTTTCGGGTGTTTCCCCCAATGCTTCGGCCAGCATAAGAAGTACATCTGCATATCTAAAAACCACAAAGTTGGTATCGGAATCGTTTTCAATTGCCAAATCAGATCGGTACTTTTTGATGTACCTAGCTTCTATGGTCTCTCCTTCCAAATCCACATAAGAATCCCCCATCGATATATCATACCGAAGGTCACCGTCCTCATATGCCTCCAACATGGAAACCGTAGGTCGGTTTCGCCCAAATCCTGAGCCTGTTTGCAAATCGGTACTGGGTGAAAAATCGTTGGTAAAAAGGCTTCCTTGTCCAATCCCCCCACTGATGTATTGCACCTCAAAAATGGATTCCGCATTGTTCTCATTGGCCACACCCCATAAATCGGCATAGTCTGGAAGCAGTTCATATCCATAATTGGCTATGATTCTCCGAAGTACCGTTTCAGCAGCAGAATCATCACCCAAGGTCAGCAATACCTTGGCCAAAAGAGTAGCAGCCGCTCCCTTTGTTGCTTTTCCCACTTCACTGCCCGAGTAAGAAACCGGTAAGGCGTCTTCGGCCGTGGTCAGGTCCGTGACCAATTGTCCCAAAATCGTGTTTTGGTCCACCTGTGTCAGCTCATCCCCAGAGATATATGGGGTAAGCTGTAAAGGGATGTTTCCAAAACCGATGGCCATATGATAGTACACCAATGATCTAATGAACAGTGCTTCTCCTGTGACCCTGTTCTTTAGGGAGGCATCCATTTCCACATTAGGTATCCGTTCCAAAATCACGTTGCAATTGGCAATCACCTTGTACGATTCACTCCATGCGGAAGTAATCTGCTCGTTCAACGCATCTTCGGTAAAGGAATTGATTTCGGTGTATTGACGTGCCAACCCTGTGGCATCCGGACCTTGATCGGTATTATCGCTTCGCATCTCGAACATGGTCCAATACCCCCTTCCATAAATTCCTATGCTTTGAAGCCCTGAATAACTTGCATTGATGGCCACTTCAAAATCATCCGCAGAATTATAGAAATCGGCTTCATTCCTATTGGATACTGGTGCAAGGTCAGTAAAATCTTCACTACATCCGGCGAATAGAACCGTGCATAGTATTATATATAGAACTCGTTTCATGTTTTCCATTTTTTAGGTTAGAACTTTAAGTTTACTCCTAGGGTAAAGGATTTGGTCAATGGAAATGCTCCATAATCCTCGCCCGGGGTTAAACTGTTCGTGGTAATACTACTCACCTCTGGGTTGTAACCAAGGTAATCGGTAATCGTAAAAAGATTTGTTCCCGTAACATAGAACCTAAGTTTCTGGATGTTGCTTCCAAAAAGATTATTGGTTGGCAATGTATAACCCAAGGTCACATTCCTCAATCGGATATACGACCCATCCTCTACTTGGAAAGAAGACGGTCTGTTGTTATTTCCATGATTTCCAGATTCTCTGTCCGCCCGTGGAATCGACCCGTTCCCAGGGTCGGAAGGCGACCTCCATCGTTCATTGAAAATGGCATAGGAATTAAAATTGGCCTCCCCGTTCTTCATATGTCTTGAGGTAAGGTTCAAGATCTCATTCCCTTCGACTCCTTGGATCAAGAAGCTCAAATCTATGTTCTTGTACTTGAACCTATTGTTTACCCCCCAGGTAAAATCCGGAAAATAACTCCCGGTAACCGTTCTATCATCTGGAGTGATCTCTCCGTCCCCATCAATGTCCTTGAACTTGAAATCACCGACACCTGGATCAGGAGCCTGGGTATCCAGGGGAGCACTATCTATTTCTGCCTGTGATTGGTATATACCGTCCACTACATATCCGTAATAGCTTCCTATCGGGTCTCCTACCCTTGTTACGTGGCGTACACCGGCACTACCTGAAGAATAAATGGGTTCGTTTCCTTCATTGAGCGAAAGCACTTCATTCTTATTGGTTGAAAAATTGATATCCGTATTCCACGTAAAATCTCCTACAAAATTCTTGGTGCTCAACGCAATCTCAAATCCCCTGTTTTGTACTTCACCAAGATTTCTCAACGTAGTTTCAAACCCAGATACCGAGGAAATGGCAACATTCAACAACAGATCTCTGGTTTTTGTATCGTAGTAATCGGCCAAAAGAAAAACTCGATTGTTGAACAATCCCAGTTCAATACCTGCATCAATCTGTTCCGATTTCTCCCAAGTCAGATTGGGATTGGGAATGGTACTCTGGACCAAACCGTTGATTTCATTTCCTCCCAAGTTATAGTTTTGGGGGGATAATAGGCCAACGGCCCCATAATTGGGAATCTCAAAGTTACCCGTCTGCCCCCAACTCAATCTAAGTTTTAGCTCGGAAACGGTTTCTGACCCGACCAAGAACGATTCTTCGTTCAATCTCCACCCCACCGAGAAAGAAGGAAAATATCCCGTTTGGTTATTCTTTCCGAATCTGGATGATTTATCGGAACGAATCGTACCGGTAAACAAATACTTGTCCTTGTAACTGTAGTTGACCCTGAATAGAGAGGACAATAACGACCACTGTTCCTTTACAGAGGTGCCACCAAACACCTGTCCCCCACTGATGGTCGGAACCAAATCATCCGGATAGTTGTTGGCCAATACCTGTTTCAATGTCAAATTGTCCTTTTGGGCGGTATATCCCAAAACAGCATCCAAATAATGGTCTCCAAATTCCTTTTTCCAATTGAGGGTATTCTCCCAAAGCCAATTGGTCTCTGTGGAAGATGATGCCTGTCCATACGGGTTACCATCCGCCGAATTTCTGTACAACAATGTGTTGGCACGGTAAAAATCCTGATTGTACAAATTAATGTATGCCCCTCCGAATGTCTTAAAACTCAACTCCGGTAAAATATCGTAGGTCAATGCAAGGCTTCCCCTTGTCTGAAATTGGAATATTTGGTCATCCACGGCTTCGATGATTGCCAAAGGATTACTTGCCGTTGTGGTCCCACCTCCCAAATAGGATTGGTTGTTCAGTTGGTTTATGGTACCGTCAGGATTGTATGGACTCACTGTTGGAGAATGCACTATGGCTGAATAGACGATACCTGGAGGCGTGGCAAAATAAGGTGAAGATGCCGGTACCCGTTGGTTTTCGGTAACGGTCGGGGCCAATCTTACATCCAAGTTCAACTTTTTGGCAAGTTGGGAATTTAGGTTCAGCAGTACGGAGTACCGCTCAAACTTCGCCTTATCTATAACCCCGGTTTGGGAAAAATAGCCCGTGGATGCATAAAAACTTGTCTTGTTCCTTACCGGTGATGCGTATGAAAAATTGTAACTCTGAACTATTCCGGTCTTAAAGATAAGGTCTTGCCAATCAGTATCCGTACCATCCCAGTTAACAAAGGATTCCGGTAGTTCGTAGTTGGCATTCCCTCTATCTCCGGGTCCTATGGGATCATTGATGGAAGCTCCATCAACAGAGGCCAGATAATTGTTGTTCCTGGCATCCGTAGTATAGTCTATCAATTCTTGGGCATTCATCAAATCCAACTTATTGGCAACGGACTGTATGCTCACATAAGAATCAAAAGAAAATACTCCTTCTTCAGAGTTGGACCCTTTCTTGGTGGTGATCAAAAGAACCCCATTACCTCCCCTAGACCCATAAATAGCTGCGGCACTCGCATCCTTGAGTACTTGAATGGATTCAATATCATTTGGATTTAGCGTAGCCAATGGATTAATGGTCGGGGGTTGGAACGTAGCCCTTCTATTGGCAACACCCCCCAACTGACTTGATGAGGTAAGGTTACGCGAAATAGGGATTCCGTCCACAACAAACAATGGGTCGTTTCCCGCAGAAATAGAACCTGAACCACGCACCCTAATGTTAGGGGCCGCACCCGGTTCACCGGAGACTTCCTGTACCTGCACACCGGAAACTTGGCCGATCAGGGCACCTTCCGGGGTCAGTGCGGGAACCTCAACAATGGTTTCTGGGGTAATGGAGACTACAGAACCTGTCACCTTGGTTTTGGCCAATGTTCCATACCCCACTACCACAACTTCTTCAAGGGCAGCGGCATCCTGTTCCATGGAAACCGTGATGGAGGTCTGTCCTGCCACATTCACTTCTTTGGGTCTATACCCAATATAGGTTACTTGGATTTCGGTAACACCTACTGGCAATGTAATGGTAAATTTCCCGTCAAAATCGGTAGTTGTACCCACTGTGGTCCCTTTGGCCACAATACTTGCCCCCGGCAAGGGCATACCTGCTTCGTCCAGAACCGTACCCGAAAGGTTGGACTGCGGCTTTGGTGCATCAATTCTTTTCTGGGGAACTAAATTGGGCAGTGGCCCCTTGTCTTTGTGCTTCACCACAATTTGCCTTGCGATCACCTCAAAGTACAGGTCCGTATCCTTGAAAAGTTCTTTCATGAAATCTTCAACACAAAGGTCTTTGCGGGATATGGATACCTTATGGTTCAGGTCAACATCGGAAGCTTCATAGAAAAACTTGTATCCGGTTGATTCTGTAATCATTTCAAATACATCCCCTAGCTTCGTATTCTCAAAGCTTATGGCAACAATATCCTCTTGCGTACATGATGCCGCTTTCAAATGGCCGAATATAAACAGTAAGAAAAAACAGCATAATATTCTTCTACCGACCTTTGGCGACAAAGCATGGATAGTTTTGGTTTTTTTCATAATTCTTTTAGTCTAGTTAGTTAAGTATTCGTTTTTTGGTCTACTGGTTCTTCAAATCATAGGCACTATTGTTTGTTAGGTTCTTTTATTGTTATTGTTTTTCCTTCTTTTTGATAGCTGAAGCGGGTATGGGTCTGAATTGTTTTCAAAACCCGGTCTATGTCCTCCACATCGAACATTCCCGTGAATCTTCGCTCACCCAATTCTTCAAATTGGTTTATAATATGTATGTTATACTGACGCTCCAGCTTTTTTATAATGTTGGACATCGCCTCGTTTTCAAAGGTCAATATGCCTTTGGTCCACGACACATATGAAGAAACATCCACATCTTCCACAACAAAACCACTCTCCACATCAAGTAGCTTTGAAGCTTTTTGTGAGGGCTTTAGCATTTGCGGGGTTTTGGAGGTATTTACATCAACTTCCCCAACTCCTACCGAGCCTTCTACCAAAACCACTTCCGCCACTCCATCCTCTGTATAAGCGGATACATTGAACACTGTACCATACACTTGGGTATATATTGTATTGGTTTTGACAAAAAACGGTTGTTCCGGGTTCTTGGCCACTTCAAAAAAGGCTTCTCCCTGCAAATACACCTCTCTTTTGTCCTTCCCGGAAAAACTAGCCGGATAGCTCAATGTAGATCCCGAATTCAACATGACCACGGTACCATCTTGTAGGGTTACCGAAAGCTTTTTCCCATAAGGGATCTTCAGTACATTGTTTTTTTCCACTTTCTTCCCTTTGGTTCCATTCTTTTGGATGAGTACTCCTTCTACCAAAGAAAAAACAGTATTTCCCATTTTGCTTTTAATCGTTCCATTGGCACTTGGGTCTAGATTCAACACTTCACCATTCTCCAATTGCAACGTTATCATATTTAAGTCCACTCGAGGAGTCATATCCTCTTGCGGAGTACTGTATAGCAATGCAAAAAAGGATGTGGATACAATTACCACTATGGCAGCCGCATATTTCCACATATCTCCGCGTACCAACAATGACCTTACCTTTTTGGAGTCATTCTCTTTTATGGTTTCCAAGAAATTTTTGAAGGCTTCCTCAGACTTCCAAGATCTGTTCTGATAATTTATCAGGAAATCTGCCTGAACATACTTTTTGAACACTTCTTGGTTGTTCCCCTTTTTTACCCACTCATACAACATTGACAATTCTTCCTGGGTAGCTTCCTGGTTGATGTATCTTGTAATAGTTCTTCTTATATCGAACTTGGTCATCGGTGAAAATTTATCTCTTTTATAAAACAGACGCAGTTTTTCAAAAAACCCTTACCTGAATTTATTTTTTTAACACAAAAATTATAGAGTATGCTTTTTTTGCCCTGAAACTTTAGAAGGAACGATTCAGGGAAAATGAACCTACAGAGAGGTTTTTAGAAGAAAATGGTCAGTTGGGCCCTAAGTCTTTTCAGTGCTTTGCCTATATGCACTTCAACAGTTTTGATGGATATATGAAGTCTCTCGGAGATCTCTTGGTATTTAAGGCCTTCCTTTTTACTCATTATAAAGACCCGCTTACACTGTTCGGGGAGGTTTTCTATTTCGGTCTCCACTCTTTTCAATCGTTCCTCAAAAAGTGAAGCATCGGCATCTGCAACTTCCAGATACGCTTCTTGTTTAAGACTCTCCAACAACTCAAATTCCTTTTTCTTTTTCCGTTTTGAGTCTATAAAGAGGTGGTAGGCTATTTTGAAGATGTAATGCTTTAGTTTGTTTTCTTGGACAACCAACCGTTCCCTGTTGTCCCATAACCTAATAAAAGTTTGTTGGGCTATATCTTCGGCGACCCTTGTACTGCCAGAGACCACCGTCATGTAATTGCACAGTTCTCTATGGTATATCCCAAAAAGGTATCCATAGGCTTCTTGGCAGCCTTCTTTCAGCTGCTCAACGAGAAGATGTTCATCTCTGTATTTTTTTTGGTCCATATATTTTCGTCTTAGTCATTCAGCGCGCGACCATTGGGAATACTTCCATTGTATCACCAATACCTGTCTCACGCTCTTAACGTAGCGGTAGTTCCAGCAAAGTGGCATGAACTACCTTTATCTCAAACGAAAAAGTGCCGTTACATAAAAATCCCCCAATACAATCTTGGGCTATTTTTAATAAAGGGAAGCTGTATAAGCTCCTTATTTCAATTCTTTGATCTGAAGTGACCAATAGAATAAATACCAAAAAACGTTAACAAATTATAAAAAAATCTTTAAATGATTTGTTTTTTTTAAAAAATATGAAGAAGAGCTTTGATTCCCCTATGACCCTTTTCACCAATTAGCTTACTGCAACCTTATACAGAAAGCATTGGAATTGAAGTTGAACTAAATCCTACTATTGTGTTCGGATGTGCAACTCCGGAATAAGCTTGATCATGACTGACCTCTTGAAGAGGCGCTAACCCATTAATATCCAGAATATTATGTCGATTTTCCCAAAATAGGACATCCCATAGGACATCTTCGTGTGAAATAATGATTTTCACAACGTAAATATCGATATTTAAAATCAAACCACACCATCTTGTTTTATTTAATTTTAAATCAAAATAGACAAAGGAATTTTTGTGAGTTCAAAATCTCATCACAAACAAGATGAGTATCTATTCGCCCTATCGACAAGCAGATATAATAAGAACTTTGATTGTCATTTTTAAACTAGCTGTATAAATTACAAGATTTAGATTTTTGCCACCGGTGTTCCAGCCAAGCCATTACTGGTCCACCTTACATGATTGACACAATCAAGTTTAGAGGTTTTGATTGCAGTGATACCTGAATCTTGCGATGTTTTCAATACTACCAATGACCATGCCTATACCGAAGTTGTGTAGAAAAATCCAATAAACTTATACAACCCGAATAGGATTAAGGTAACCCCAACCCTATTCGAACCATTTAATATATTCTTCTGGACATTCCTTTATTTCTTGGTCAAATGATATCCAGCCGATTCAACAGCAGAAGTGATTTCCTCTTCCGTGGCACTTGTAGTCTGTACGGTCAACAATTTGTCTTGGGAGGCAAAGTCAACAGACCAATCGGTCACGCCATCCACCTTATCCAAAAATGGTTTTACGGTATTGGCACACCCACTGCACTTAATATTTGATTTGAATTGTAATGTACTCATGTTCATCGATTTTAAATTAGAAAATTACTATAGTTTAATCGTTTTAAGCCTCAAACTGTTCAATACGACCGATACACTGCTAAAGGCCATAGCGGCACCAGCGATCATCGGATCTAACAAAAATCCATTGATCGGATACAGCAGCCCTGCAGCTATAGGAATTCCAATGATATTGTATATAAAGGCCCAAAAAAGATTTTGCCTTATACCTATAACGGTCTTATGGGAGAGCTTCAACGCTTTGGGAATGGCATTTAAATCAGAGGTGATCAAGGTCATTTTCGCGACATCCATGGCAATGTCGGACCCTTTGCCCATCGCGATACTGACATCTGCTTGGGCAAGTGCCTGCGAATCATTGATACCATCGCCCACCATGGCGACCACCTTTCCACTTTCTTGAAGCCTTTTCACAAAATCAGCTTTCTCTGATGGGAGCACTTCGGCTTCATAGCTTTTGATACCCACCTGTTGTGATACGGCTTCGGCGGTCATCTTGTTATCACCGGTCATCATGTAAACTTCCATACCATTCCCCTGCATTTCCCGTATGGCTTCCTTTGAGGATTCCTTTATACTATCCATAATGGCCAAAATCGCCTTCACCTTGCCTCCACCGCCAAAGTATATGACCGTTTTGGCTTCCTGCTCTAACCCTTCGACCATGTGCCCCAGGTTGTCATCCATGGCGATTCCTTTTTCGACCATCAACTTATGATTGCCCACAAGGTATTGGGTTCCATCCAATGCCTCAGCGCGAACACCTTTTCCTGTAATACTATTGAAGTTCAAAATTTCGACCGGATTTACCTTTCTATTTTTTAAAAAGGAGACCACGGCTTCAGCCAAGGGATGTTCGGACTGTCCTTCCATGGCATATAAAATTTGCTCCAGGGCCCTGTGATCGGTCACATGGTCCGCAAAGACCATATCGGTCACCACTGGCTTTCCTTCTGTTATGGTTCCCGTTTTATCCAGGACAATGGCATTTACTTTGTAACCCAACTCCAAACTTTCCGCATCTTTGATGAGGATATTGTGTTCGGCCCCCTTGCCGATTCCCACCATGATGGCCGTGGGGGTTGCCAAACCCAGCGCACAGGGACAAGCTATTACCAATACGGCAACTGCGGTCAACAGTGCATGGGTAAAAGCGTCCTCACCTCCCAGGAACATCCAGGTGATAAATGTCACCAGTGAAATCGTCATTACCACGGGAACAAAAATACCGGCAATCCTGTCCACCAATTTTTGTACGGGCGCTTTGCTCCCCTGTGCTTCCTGCACCATCTTGATGATCTGGGACAAAAGGGTCTCCCCTCCCACCCGGTCAGCTACAAACTGAAAGCTTCCTTTTTGGTTTACGGTACCGGCAAAAACTTTTTCATCCTTTGTCTTTTCTACAGGGACGGGTTCGCCCGTGATCATACTTTCATCAACATAGGAACTTCCTTTGGACACCGTTCCATCCACAGGGATTTTCTCTCCCGGTCTGACCAAAATCGTTTGACCTACCTTGACCGAAGAAATAGGGATTTCCCTTTCCTCCCCATCTGCTATCACCTTTAAGGTCTTGGGCTGCAACCCTATCAATTTCTTTATGGCGGAGGATGTATTTGATTTCGCCTTTTCTTCCAATAATTTCCCCAATGAAATAAAGGTGATGATCACTGTGGCCGCCTCATAATATACATGGGGTTCCATGCCTTTACTGAGCCAAAATTCAGGAAAAAGGGTATTGAATGCACTGAACAAAAAGGCAATGCCCGTACTGAGTGCGACCAAGGTATCCATATTGGCCTTACCGAATCTGGCCTGTTTGAAGGCATTTATGAAAAAGCTTCGGCCAAACCAGAACAGGATAGGAACGGCAAGTACCAACGAAATCCATCTACCCGGGACCCAATCCATAAAAAACATCCCAAGAAGGAAAATGGGAAGTGTCAAAATAGCGGACCAAAGGGTTCGCTTTTTTATGGATACATAATGCTTTTTCGAAAGCTCTTCCTGTACTTCGGTAGGATCCTCGGCATCCACAATTATATTATAACCGATTTGACGTACCGCATTTTGAAGATCGCTTAGGTCCATAGCACTGTCATACTCCACAAGGACCGTACTGTTGGCAAAGTTGACACTGGCATTGTAGACCCCTTCGGTATGGCCCAGCATGGATTCCACGCTGGATGCACAGGCAGCACAGGTCATTCCAGTGACCGGGAAAGATTTTTTTGACACCGTCTTCGCTTTCCTTTCGGTGTCCTCAATAATATCGATTGCATCCATTTTCTACTCCAATTTGTATGGTACAAATTTCAGAATAGACCTAAAATGGACTGTTACGTTATTTACTGAAAGAGTTGTAGAATTTTCCGAAAAATCAACTTTTATCTTTCCTCGTCAAGTACTTATAATTGGTGAGTGGTTTATAGAATTCGGCAACATCTATGAAATCAGGTTCGCCCACGTCAATCTTTTTTGGAGAATTTGCCCCGATCAGTTTAGAATATATTCGATAGGACAAACCATTGTAGTGAACTTGGGGCAAAACAAGAACATTGGTAGTAAATAATCGCCTCTCATTCGGCCAGATTCTTTGTTTCTTCCCTAAGAGATCCCTCGAATTTAGGAATAGGCCGCTTTTCTTTTCCTGCTTCGGTTTCCACTATTCCATTTTCCTTGATGTCGTTTATCAACCACTGCATTTCCATTATCTCCCTGCGTTGTGCCTTGATAATTTCATTGGCAAGCTCCCGTACCCTGACATCTTTTATTTGAGAACGTTCACTGGTCAAAATAGCAATGGAATGATGGGGTATCATTCCTTCCATGTAGTCGACTCCTGATACGGTGACCTGACTCCTGACCAGCCATATCCCACCTGCAATCAACAAAACACCCAAGGCTAATATTGACATGTTCTTGCGTCGGTCTTTATACATCTGTAGCATATATAGCAGCATAATAATGATCATCGATCCCCCCATGATCAAAGTCATGAAAAATCTAGTCTCACTATACCAAAAGTGATCAATGATTTGATATGAGTGGGTGTACATTAAAAAAAACATGGCGACCATTGAAGTACCAATCATCGCAAAAAACTTTAAATAATTATTGGATTTCCTTTGACTATCTTCCATTGTGCAAATTTTATCTGGTTATTGTGATTATTCCTTGACTTTCGAGTATTGTATTGTTCCATTCCAATTGTAGGCCTGACAATTTACCTGTCCCAGTTATCGTATATCGGTTCAATTGGCTTTGTTCATCGCTTGTATTTTATATTGACCCCCCTTATTTTCCAATGCCTTTTGTAGCTTTTCAAGGGGGACCTCAAATTGCGACTCCACTGTAGCTTCTGCGTTTTTTAGATCGACCGCTACATCGGCTACACCGGCCACATTGAAAAGAGCTTCTTCAACGTGCCCCCTACAGCCATCACAAGTCATTCCTTCTATTTGGTATCTTCTTTTCATGTTGTGATCATTTTTTATTTTAACAATTTTACACCTAGAATCAACAATGTTGGTTCCAACACGTATGGGAAAAGTAACACTTTCTGTATAAGGGCATTGTTTGAAAAAAAACAAACCTTGACCCATTTGCGAAGAAAGGTGTTTTTTAAATAGCGTTTAGGAAGCTGGTTCCTTGGAAAGGTATTGCGCCCTTAATGGTAGAGGTTAAATATCATCAAGCGATATTCTATTTTGAATGGCACTTTTCTTAAATTGTGTAGGTGTCATTCCAGTTACTTTTTTAAATTGGTTGCTTAAATAGGCAACGCTGCTATAGTCCAATTGAAACGCTATTTCTTTTAAGCCCAATTCGTCATAAACAAGAAACTCTTTGATCTTTTCAATCTTTTGGTTGATGATATATTGCTCCAAGGTAATGCTTTCCACCGCGGAAAACAGCGAACTAAGATACTTATAGTCAAGATGCAATCCATCGGAAAGGTATTCGGGCCATTTGACCTTTTCCATGGGTCCGGTGTAGTGTATCGCCTCAATCACTAGGTTTTTGATCTGTTCTATCAACTGACCTTTACGATCGTTGATGATCGTAAATCCAATTTTCTCAAGTCGTTCGTTGAGACCTTCCCGTTTTTCAGGCGTGATTTTCCCATTGAGGGTTATTTCACCCAACGACACATTCATATAGGGAATGCCCTCATCGTCCAAAATACCTTTGACGGCCATGATGCATCTCGGACAGACCATGTTTTTGATGTACAACACATCTTTCGATTTACTGGACCCAACTTCCATATCATGCAGTGAATTTCCACAGGGCCTTCAAAAAAATGACGACCACTGCCAATATAATGATCAATATCAAGGCCAATATGCCAAGGATTTTCATTCTTTTTTCCTTTCTTTTCTTGGCCGGATCCCGTTTCTTTTTCGCCAGATCCCTTTTTTTCTTTCGTCTTTGCCTCCTAAGTTCGCTCATTTTTCCCAAAATGGTTCAACTGGCACAATAGTCAACTATTTGCTCCTAACAGGAGTCCTTTGCCAAATAAGTATGTCAATGTGTTTGAACTATCGCCTTTTCCATAATTTTCTGATCGTTGGTGAGCTGACATACCACAACAAGAATCCGCTCAAAACGGTAATCAATCCCATCAGGGAAAAAATCCGTAAAACCATGGTGTTAAAATCGTCCCGTCCCTCATAGTCCATGGTATGGGTCATCCACAAAAAATCGAACCATCTCCAGGACCGATACCTTACACGTTGAAACGACCCATCGGTCTCTGAGACATACGCTTTTAGGTTTTCATCCGTTTCATAGGTGATCACATAGGCCGGTAATGGACGTCCACGATACTCGTGCTGCCCACCTGTTTGGGTGAGTCTTTCGACACTTTTGACCTTAAGTTCGGGCAACATATACTGTGAAGCAACGGCCAAGGCCTGTTGTTCATCGATACCCTTTTTGATCTCCCCCGTTTGTGCATCCATCAAAACCCCACCATTGATCCAATAATAGGGACTTCCCCCTATATTTCTCATTTCCAAAGATTTGATTTTAACGTTCCCGTGTCCATTGGGAGCAATTAAATTCCCAAATTCTGACTGGTCCGGATGCTCCTTGATGAATTGATCTCCATGGATCTCGTCAATGTCCGTCCAACTAAAATATAGTCCACTGATGGTCCACATTAGGAACTGGATCCCAATAAATAGGCCAAGATATCTATGTATCTTTCTGACCTTCATCGATGTTTTTCTTCCGACCATTAGTTCTTCCCGTTGTTCCGTGAGGAGTTATGCATCTTTACAATTTTCCATTCCCCATCCGTTTTTTTAAGGATGGCGGTGGCAACCCCTTTTCTGCTGATCGTTTTGCCCTCACCTCCATTTTCCGATTTTAGGCCAATGGTATAGACATAGCTTTCCGTAGTAAAGGCAAAGGGTAGCTCCACCTTCACTTCAATGGTATAATCCGAAAACCTAAAACTGTTGAAATGTCCAAGTTCTGGACCTATATGATGGTCGAGATAATGTTGATAGGTGCCTTCCACGCCCCCGGATTCAAAAACTTCGGAATCTTCCGCAAAAAGCTCCAAGGTACCTTCCGTGGTCAAATTTTGCAGTGCTTCTTTATAGCTTTCCAAAATCCTCAGCACAGCGGCCCTGTCCTGGTCTAGGTTTTCCTTGTTAGGGTTTGTTTGGCCAAAGCTTGTCCCTGTGAGAAATACGGCCATTAGAAAAATCTGTAAAGTAATACGTTTCATTGGTTTGTTTTAGCATTGTTTAGGTTAGTATTTATTGTATGATAAAGGCTCCCAGGGCAATCGAAATGACGATCCCATACAGGATATGGGCCAACCATTTTATTAAAATGGCCTTTTTCGGCTGGACAGGTCCATTGTCACGACAACAATCTTTCATCTTCTTTTCCATTAGTGCCTGACAAGGGAAGGGAACGATTAACTAACTAACTCACCAACCAATCAACTTTGGGTGTTCCCCTCCCTTTCAGGACTTTATTTCCTCATTCATAGTAACCGGACATGACCAACAACAATAGCAATATCGTTTGTCCCGGTTTTAGGGTAATTTCCATGTCATTTTCAATTATCCAATTCTTCCATTAGATCATTTACCAAGGTCAATATCCGTTCTTTCTCTTCCACCGATAATTTTGCATCCTTATGGATCAGGGTATAGGAAGATAGGGGCATCTTATCGTCTTCGATCTGACTTGCGATGGACTTTAGTTTGCTCCTTTTTCTTCGATCCGAATAGTCGCCCCATTCATTGAAATTGAGTTCTTCCTTTCCCTCTTTTATGTGTTCTTCCAAAAACCAGGCGATGGGTTGGACCTTATTGTACCACGGGTATTGGGTGTTGTTACTGTGGCAATCATAGCAAGATACCCGCAAATCGTGTTCGATATCCTTGGCAACCTGGTTCACCGACATGAAGTCCGTATCGGGAACCACATCGCTCAAGTTGGGATCTGTGGGCACAAACTGGATGCCCACAAATCCCAACAGCACTACCAATACTATGATTTTCAGTACTTTCATTTAATTGATTTCCTTTTGCAC
Source organism: Flagellimonas alvinocaridis (assembly GCF_004916895.1). Taxonomy (GTDB): domain Bacteria; phylum Bacteroidota; class Bacteroidia; order Flavobacteriales; family Flavobacteriaceae; genus Flagellimonas; species Flagellimonas alvinocaridis. The sequence continues at coordinate 54,343 of NZ_SNTZ01000003.1, read as the reverse complement.
CTTACCACAGGTCAACATCTTACTTCCAAAAAATGGATTCTGGATTTCGTTGCTTGCGCTGAGCCACGTTCCTCCTTGGTTGTTGTTGTACATGGGGCAGAATTGTTGGTACAAGGTTTTGGAAGTCCCGGTTATCGCAATAAAATCGACCATATCCTTGCCCAGTCCTTCAAAGTGTTCCCGTTGGTGACCGATATCACTTTTGGCGATATGCTCCCCATGTTCCTTGGCCACTTCAATGATATCGGACAGCTCCTTCTGTTGCTGTTCATCGTATCCGCTGATATCAAAGCTGCCCAAGGCACTGGCCAAGGCTTGGCCCGATTTGGCCGCTTCATCCTTATTGTCCGCCACCAGGGCATCCTTCAGTTGGAGGTAGCTGTCGATCACGGATGTGCCCTGTGCATCGGACGAACCCATATCATGGTCCATGGTCCCGTGGTCCATTTCCCCTGCAGTGCTCTCATGGTGATGGCCCTCTTCCGTTCCCATCTCCATATGGGCTCCTTCCTTGTCATTTGTTTCCTTCTTACCGTCCTTACAGGAAATCACGGTAATGGTCAAAAGCGCAATGGCAATTGTACTTAATGTAACTGTTGTTCTTTTCATTGTAATTGATTTTAAGATTAATTCCTCGTTTTGATTGCCCGGGGTAAGCATTTTTGTATTATCCCCTATTATTGTTACTATTTTAATTTTTTCATCTAATTTTCCATTTCTCCCACGCAGGCACTCAGCCCTTATTCTTCCTCGACCGTACGCTTTTTCCCCAAAAAAAATCGTTCCCCGAAAAAAATAAGCACCATCAATGCAAGGGCAACGATGACCACCAAGGGGTCACTACCCGCCTTTGACCAAATAAAGACGCCCAACACCAGTACATCCAGCACAAGGGCCGTAATGAGGATAATGGGATTTGCACCGATTTCCTTTCGTAGATTGTTTAGGACCCCCCAATGGATCCCGATATCCATGATCAAATAAAAGATGGCCCCCAATGCAGCGATCCGGCTCAGATCGAACAACATGGTGAGCCCTATGGCAATCACCACGGTATACACCAACATATGTTTCTGTATGTCCCCGGGAATCCCAAAATGTCGATGTGGTATCAATTCCTTTTCAGTGAGCATGGTGGTCATCCGGGAAACGGCAAAAATGCTGGCAACGACCCCGGAAACGGTGGAGATGATCGCCAGACCAACGGTGAACCAGACCCCATATTTTCCAAAAGCGGGTCTGGATGCCTCGGCCAGCGAATAGTCCTTGGCCGCAATGATTTCCTGGATGGAAAGATTGGAAGAGACCGCAAATGCCACCATGAGATAGACCAGGGTACATATCACCAAAGAAATGACAATGGCCCGTCCCACGTTACGTTTGGGATCGACGATCTCATCCCCACTATTGGTAATGGTGGTAAAACCCTTATAGGCCAATATCGACAGTGCCAATGCCCCCAAATAATCCACCAGGGAATGCTCGGTCAAGGACTGGGAAGGAACGACCTGATCAAAGGTAAATCCAGCTGCCCAAAGGCCACCAATGGCAAAAACCGCTATCCCGCCGATTTTTAGTATGGCCATGACCAAGGACGATCCCCCGATAGCTTTGTTTCCCATCACATTGACAATAAAGGCTGTGATCAACAACAATACCCCAAGGATCGGGGGCCAGAATCCTTTCGACTCCACATCAAAAAGCTCCAATACGTAGGTCCCGAACGTCCGGGCCACCAAACTCTCATTGATGACCATGGAAAGGGCCATCAGCAGTGCACCGGTAGCGGTCCAGGCCGTTTTACCGTAAACCTTTTTGAGGTACATGCCAATGCCCCCGGCAGAGGGGTAGGTATTGGACATTTTGACATAGGTGTAGGAACTGAAACCTGAGATGACTGCCCCGATTAAAAAAGCAAAGGGAAACCATTGGCCGGAGAGTTCGGCAACCTGACCCAAGAGCGCAAAAATTCCCGCACCGATCATCACACCGGTTCCCAAAGCAATGGTATTGGTCAGACTCAGGCTATTTTTTTTGTATTCTGCCATTTAAAAACGGGCTAGCAGGCCTCCGCCCCAACCATATCGGTTGTTGTAATTGGCCTGGATTGAAAAATTACGTGAAAGGATATAGGAGGCCCCTACCAGCCATTGGGTCTCACTTTCATAGGATGAATTCCCCAAATCGTTGACCCATCCAAAATCGGCCCGAAATTCATATTCCCCCTCGAGGAAAATCCTGGGAAAAAGCAATAGTTCCCTATCCAACCTTATTCTTGGACGCAGCTGGTGGTCCATACTCACATCCATATTAAAGCGGTATGGGGTAAAATACTTGACCCCTATCAGTCCCACTGTATTGAAACGGTCATAGGAATCAGGGATGGAGGTTTCCGTGTTTACCCCTGCATAGACCCGTACCCAGTCATTGAGATACCTGTTATAATTGACTTCCACCTCGGCATTTTGGTCGTAGTCAAATTCTGCCCGTACCCCAAATTCATTCCTGATATTACTTGAAACAAGGAAGAGTTCATTAAAATTGGAACCCAATCTGGCAGCACCCCAAGCATAATAATGGTCAGTTTCATCTACCAACTTTTGAACAGGAAAATCCTTCATCCTCAGATCCCTTGGGGTATCATAACTGAAAACCCTGGCCATGCCCCCCATCATGTGGTAGAGGATATGACAGTGGAAAAACCAATCCCCGTACTCTTCATTATAAAATTCGATGACCACTTTCTGCATGGGCGGCACATTGACCGTATGTTTCAAGGGTGACTTTTCACCATTCTCATTGATGACCCTGAAATAATGCCCATGGAGGTGCATCGGATGGTGCATCATGGTCAGGTTGTTGAGGGTGATCCGGGTTACTTCCCCACCTTTGATCTTGATCTTATCGGTTTCTGAAAGTGGCACACCGTTCATACTCCAGATATACCGTTGCATATTTCCCGTCAGGTTCAACAGAATGTCATTGACGGGCAGATCGGCATTATAGGTAGTACTTTCCTTTGCTTTTAAGAAGTCATAGTTGAAATACGTTTTACGGGTATCGTAATCAAAAGCTGAAGTGTCTTTCTGCATCATTGGCATAGTCTGAACCATAGGGTTTTCCATCTTGTCCTTATGTCCGGTGGATTTCATTGACGTTGAATCCTTTTCCATTCCTGCCATATCCCCCATCTTTTTATCCATCTCCATGTGCCTATGATCTTCATTCGCATTCATAGGCCTTTTATCATCCATCTTCGCAATGGGTTTATCCTTTTGACCGCTCATTTCGGTCTTATCCATCGACATCCCATTGTGCATACCCATATCCATGCTGCCATCCTTCATGTCCATCTGCATCCCATACTTTTGCATCAAATATTCGGGTGTATTTTTCTTCTTGTTGCCGGCCATTGCCGGAGCTCCCATTTTCATGTCCATTTGGGCCATTTGTTTCATCATCGCCACTTTGTCGGGCCTATCGATGGTCGTTGCGGGAAAAAGCGTTCCCTGCCCTAAATGCAACGAGGTATGCCCGGAGCCGTCCTGTGCCGTGGCCGTTACCTCCAAAGTGCCTTCAGGAACGGTCACGATGACATCATAGGTCTCGGCAATGCCAAAAAGAAAACGACTTTTGGAAACAGGCTCCACATCGACACCATCCCCGGAAACCACCATGGGGTTACCGCCACCGAAATCCATCCAATAATAGGTGGAGGCAGAGGCATTGACGAACCGGAGCCGCACTTTTTCCCCTGGTTTGAAATCAGGGTATTCGGCCAATGTTTTCCCATTGGTCAAAAATGCGGGGTAGTAGATATCCGCAATATCCGCTCCTTCCATACGATCTCGCCAAAATTTGAGTTGTGCACCTAGTGCACCTTCCTTGATGACCCTGCTCAAGGGCACCGCGGTCCCTTTTTTGACCTGGTACCACTCGTTTCCCCGTTTAAGGTTTCGGAGCACGTTCATGGCCTTTTCGTTCGTCCAATCGGAGAGCACCACGACCAAATCCTTATCGTAGTCCAACGTCTTTTCCTTGGGATGGATCAGTATCGAGCCATACACCCCCTTTTGCTCTTGCAGCATGGTGTGGGAATGGTACCAATAGGTACCTGATTGGTTGATCGGAATCCGATATTGGAAAGTTGTGCCAGGTTCTATGGGCGGTGTGGTCAAATAGGGAACCCCGTCATAAAAATTGGGCAAGATCAATCCATGCCAGTGTACGGAGGTTTCCACATCCATCTTATTGGTCACGTTGATCAGGGCGAAGTCACCCTCGTTGAATTCCAAGACCGGTCCCGGAATACTCCCATTGATGGTCATTGCATCGGCAGTGACCCCACCGAGGGTCAATTTGTTCTGTTCCAGTACAAGATTGTATTCCCGAACGGGTCTACCTTCCTCTTTTCTGTCCTCACCATTTGTCCCCACTTGCCCAAAAACATGGGTCGTCAAGGCAGTTAGGACAAAAAACAAGATTTTAGATTTCAATATTTTCATCATTCATTCATTTACATTTGTTCAATTACATTTCATCGGTGATTTCACCGCAGGTCAACATAGCCTCTCCGAAATAGGGATTTTTGATCTCTTTGGTCGTACTCAACCAATAGGCACCTTTGTTGTTATCGGCCATCGGGCAAAACTGTTCGTATATCTTTTGATCGACCCCAAAAAGCTTGACACCTTTGGATAGATGGGCGGACAGATGTTTAAAATGATCGCGTTGGGCTTTGATATCCGATATCTTTGAAATGGAATTCGCCGAATTGGAGATTTCCTTCGATATCGTCATCCAATGGCCGTGCGCCTTTTTGTCCGTCAATTGTTTCATATCCACATGTTCCAAGGCCGACAACACTTTTTTTGCAGCGGCATTGGACTTGGCGGCATTATCATTGACAAGCGCATCCTTTAACTCCAAGTAGGCGCTCAACACCTGTTTTAATTGGTTTTTAAAAGTCGCTGTCGCCGTCATTCGCTGGTTCATATCAGAATGGTCTGTTTTGTTTTCCAAGCCGGGATCCCCCATATCCATTTCCGAATGATCGCTACCGCCTGTACCCTTGTCATCCCCCATCTTCATGCCTCCGTGGTTATGTCCCGTCATGGCGGGCCCACCTTCAGGATTCATCATGCTCGGTTTCCCGGCCAATTGGGCCGCCGCGTCGATACTAAAGGTCCCGTTTACCGCGATCTCATCCCCTTCTTGCAGCCCCTCCTTGACAATGAAACCATTTCCCAACGATGGTCCCAAGGTGACATCGCGCAACACAAAATTCACCCCATTGGATGTGGTATTCTTGATGTATACCACAGAACGTTCCCCGGTCCACATCACTGCCGACTTAGGAATGGTTATCGCTTCTGATGCAATGGGCTGTTTTGCTTTTACGGTTCCGGAAGCGAACATTTCCGGCTTTAACCTTAAACCGGTGTTCCCGATCTCGATTCTGGCCTTGGCAACCCTTGTCATGGGATTGATCACCGGGTCGATATAGGAAATCCTGCCTTTGAAGTTTTCGCCCGGGAGCGAGGGTATGGTAAAGACCACTTCATCGCCTTTTCTTACCCAGGGCATGTCGGACTCATAAATATCGAACAGTACCCAAACGCTGTTCAGGTTGGCAATTTGATATAATGCCTTGCCCTTGTTGACATAGTCGCCAAGGTTTACCATTTTTTCGGTAACGTAGCCTGAAACATCGGCATGTATCGGCAATTCCTCCTTAACGGTCCCGGATTGAAGTATCTGTGCGATTTGGTTGTCGGAAAGCTTCCAGTTTTTTAATTTTTCCTTGGCGGCATTAAAAAACTGCGGTTGGGTGTCCGCCACCTTTCTTGCTTCAAAAAGTTCCTCTTGTGCAGTGACCAGATCAGGGGAATAAATATAGGCGATGATCTGCCCCTGCTTGATATACTCCCCTGTAAAATTCACCATTAGCCGTTCCACCCTGCCGGGAATATGGGAAGATTGGGAATAGATCGATCGTTCATCCGCTTCCACCTTGCCATTAAGATCGATCAATTTGACCGGGGCGGTCTTGCCCACGATTTCCGTAGTGACATTGGCAAGCTGCATGGCGGTTTTCGACATGCTAACGGCCATGGGGTCCAGTTCCGAACCGTTGTCATTTTCCAAAGGGATCAAGTCCATCCCACAAATGGGACAATCTCCCGGTTCCGTCTGTCTGATCTGGGGATGCATGGAGCAGGTCCAAATGGTTTCTCCCGATACTTCCGAAGTATGTTGGTGTTCCTCTGTGGCATTGCCCTTGGAGCCCCCGAACAATAGCCATCCCAGCAAAAGTCCAAGAACCAAGGTGGACAAGGCTATTTTTACTATTTTTTGTGTTTCTGATTTCATCTGATTATTTTTTTGCCGTGATATAGTTAAACTTGGCCAACGCTATTTCATATTGCGTCAATGCGCTTATTTTCAATTTAGTATACTTCAACAATTGTTGCTGCATTCGTAACACCTCCTCGAAGTCCTTCCCGGAATTCCCATAGGCTGTGAACAACAGATTGAGTGCTTGTTCCGATTCCATGATCTGTTCATCAAAGAGGGAAATCAAATCCGTCTGCTGCCTTATGTCAAAAACGGCCATTTCATAATTGGTCTTCAATGTATTGGTGACTTCCTTTTTTTGCAGTGCATAACTTTCCTGCATCAATTGGGCCTCCTTTTCGGCTGCCCTGTACTTACCCCTGAATAGGGGCAGGCTCAAGGTAACCATGGGCATCAATACATCCTTGCCATTATCGGGAACCACCATGTCGGTACGCTTATCAACCATTACATAGTCCAGTCCGACCCCCACTTTTGGCAGGCCTTGTTTAAGGGCTGCCCTTTCGGATGCCGCTGCAGCCTTGACCTTTAATTCCAGGGAATTCAAGAGCGGATGGTCCACTACCAAGGAATCTTTGACATAATCAATGGGCAGTACATTGACCCCAAAGGTCTCAGGGATGTTTATTTGTTCATCTTCCTTACGGTCCAATAGTTTATTGAAGGACGCCAAAAGGGGGATTTCCTTATGTTTAAGGATACCCAGATTCGTCCGGGCTTCCTTTAAAAGCACGTCCACCCTTAAGACATCGACCAATGATCCCAAGCCATTTTTGAATTTCGTATTGGAAACCGTCCTGTAGGATTCCAGAATGGCAATGTTGTCCTCTTCGATCCGTACCCACTCCTTAAGTTCGTACAATGGAAAATAAGCTGCTGAAACCTCGTAATAAAGTTTGTTCCTGGCATCCAAAAAAGACTGGTACTTGGCCTCTGCCATAAGTGCAGCGGCATCACCTTGGGCCTTTAAGGTTCCAAACCAAGGAAACATCTGAGTCAGTGAAAACCTTGCCTTTTGGGGCCCTACCCGGGTTTCGACCGGGGAGATGAAGTACCCAAAGGACAGGTTTGGATCTGGTAAAGCCTTCACCTGCGGTACTTTTTGTAACGCCGCCTCAAAATCTTTGTACTGTGAAAGCAACCCTGGATTGTTCTCAGCCGCTACCTTAAAGTAATCCTCCAAGGTCTGGCCGTTGGAAAGGATACTTGTCAAGACAAATATGATGGTCAATACATTTTTCATTTTACTGTATTTTTTTCAATGCTTTGTTGCGATTTATAATGACTGTTTCCCTCCAATAGGCTTGGAGTACCGGGACCACGAACATGGTCATGATCTGAATGGCCATTCCCCCAAAAGTCGGGATGGCCATGGGAATCATAATGTCGGCCCCTTTTCCGGTAGAGGTCAGCACGGGCAAAAGGGCGATGATGGCCACGGCGGCCGTCATCATGGCGGGACGGACCCTTTTTTTCCCTGCCTCCAAAACCGCCGCTCTTACATCCGGTACGGTTTGAGGGTTCTTTTCCTCAAAAACCTGGTGGATGTACGTACCCATGATGACACCATCATCGGTGGCAATACCGAAAAGTGCGATAAAACCAACCCAAACCGCAACGCTTAAATTGATCGTGTGCATTTGGAACAGATCCCGCATGTTGACCCCTGAAATGGCAAAATTCATGAACCAATCCTGACCATAGAGCCAGAGCATTATGAAACCTCCCGCAAAAGCAACAAAAACTCCGGAAAAATGGATGGAGGATGCGATGACCGTCTTGAACTGAAAAAACAGGAGCAAGAAAATCACGATCAAACTGATCGGTATGACAATGGACAGTCTTTTCACTGCCCTGATTTGGTTCTCATAACTCCCAGAAAACTTATAGCTTATTCCGGCGGGAACCGTTAATTCCCCTGCATCGATTTTTTTCTGGATGGCTTCCTGGGCATCGTTCACCACATCGACTTCCGCAAAACCGTCCCGTTTATCAAAAAGCACATAGCCCACCAAAAAGGTGTTTTCGCTCTTGATGGCCTGAGGCCCGCGGACATATTCAAAATCCACCACTTGGGATAAGGGAATTTGCGCCCCTACCGGTGTGGGAATCAAAATTTTCTTCAACGATTCCGGGTCGTCCCTCAATTCCCTCGGGTAGCGCACCCGCACGGGAAAACGTTCCCTACCTTCAACGGTGGAGGTGATTTTCATCCCACCGATCGCTGTTTCGATGCTTTGCTGCACATCTTCAATGTTCAAACCATATCGGGATATCCCGTCCCTGTTGATATTGAGGTGCAAATAAGGTTTGCCCACTATTCTATCGGCGAATACGGCTTCTGCCTTGACCGAGGGCACTTCCTTCAAGATACCTTCCAATTGCATCCCAAAATCCTCGATGGTCTTCAGATCGGGACCAAAAACCTTGATCCCCATGGGAGCGCGCATTCCGGTCTGCAACATCACCAACCGGGTTTCTATGGGCTGTAATTTGGGAGCAGAGGTTATGCCCGGGATCTTGGTGACCTTTACGATCTCATCCCAGATATCGTTGGGGGATTTGATATGGGGCCTCCAGTTTCGGAAAAACTCACCGTCCTCATCCACGATCAGGTCCTTCTCGGCAATCCCTAACTGCAAGGCCTCCTCATTGGTCAAAGTGTCTTTATGCTGGGTAATGAACCTGTCCTTTCGATCTACTTTATAACGGACCCTATGTCCGTCTTCATTCACAATGAATTCAGGTTTATAGTTGATGATGTTCTCATACATGGAAATGGGTGCAGGGTCCAGTGCGGATTCAACGCGACCGAGTTTACCGACAACCAAGTCCACTTCGGGTATGCTTCCCAAGAGCATATCCAACTGTCCAACCACCCTTTTGTTGTATTCCACCCCTGAATGCGGCATGGATGTCGGCATCAACAGGAACGAACCTTCATTGAGCGATGGCATGAACTCGGATCCTATTCCCGGGAATCTCTTGGAAGCTGCCTGCCATCCCGAGGTCTGTCTGACACTTTTCCAACCTACCGATTCAAAGCCTTTGGCCACGATTCCAAAGGTGCTATCGAACCCCAGCCAAACCAATACCCCAAAAAACAGGGTCACGAATGGGATGAGCATGAACTTTCCTTTGTTTTCCAGACACCACTTTAGGACCGGGGTATAGAAATGTACGATTCCCATCAAAGCGGCCAGGATAATGCCCACTAGGAACAACACAAAAAAGTAGTTGACCACAATACCGTTTTGGGGTCCCAAGGGCATCCATTCCTCGGTCAGGAAGAAGGAAGCGATAAAAACGGTCAGTCCCAAATTGATATAGTTGGGAAACGATTTATAGTGCTCCGGCCATTTGGGTTCCATCAAATTGTTCAACCCAATGAGTGAAATGACCAATGGCAACCACATCTGGGCATAAAATGCAAAAATAAGCCCGGTGGATATCAATAGAATGGACCAAAACCGTCGCACCCGTTTCTTGTCATAATCCACCCCCATTACAAAATGGGCCAATGCCGGAAGCACAACGATTCCCAGCACAAAGGCGCTCAACAGGGCAAAGGTCTTGGTAAAGGCCAAGGGCCTAAATAGCTTCCCTTCTGCCGATTGCATGGCAAAGACAGGCACAAAGCTCACGACGGTGGTCGCCAATGCGGTCGTAATTGCCGAGGCCACTTCCACGGTGGCCTTATATATTACCTGAATGAGTTCCTTGCCCTTGGCACCATGGTTCTCGGGCATTTCCAAATGACGGATAATGTTCTCGACGAACACGATCCCCACGTCCACCATCACCCCTATGGCAATGGCTATCCCGGAAAGGGCCACCACATTGGCATCTACCCCGGCATATTGCATGACAATAAAGGTCATTAGGACCCCGACAGGCAATAGACTGGATATGATCACAGAGGCCCTCAGGTTGAGGACAAGTACCAGTACAACGATGATGCTGATCAGTATTTCGTGGGACAGGGCATTTTCCAAAGTACCTATGGTCTCGTGGATGAGCTGTGTCCGGTCATAAAACGGGACCACGGTCAATTGGCTTTCCACACCATTGGCCAATGTCTTTTTGGGCAAACCGGGTGCGATTTCCTTGATCTTGTCCTTCACATTATTGATGACCGCCAAAGGATTGGAACCATAACGGGCGACCACGACGCCACCTACCACTTCGGCGCCCCCTTTATCGAGCACGCCCCTTCGTGTGGCCGGTCCCAAGCTGACCACCCCAATATCCTTGACCCGAACCGGGACATTGTCAAAGACGTCAACCACGGCCTTTTCTATGTCTTCCGTATTTTTGACATATCCCAAGCCCCTGACCAAATATTCTGCTTGATTGACTTCAATGGTCTTGGCGCCCACATCCCTGTTCGACTTCCGTACGGCCTCCATGACCTTGTATAAAGGAATATTATAGGCTTTCAGGGCATCTGGATTTACATCCACTTGATATTCTTGGACGAAACCACCGATCGAAGCCACTTCGGACACCCCGTCCACGGCATTCAACCCGTATTTCACATAAAAATCCTGGGCAGTCCGTATTTCGTGCAGATCCCATCCTCCTGTAGGGTTCCCATCCTTGTCCCTTCCTTCCAGGGTATACCAATATACCTGTCCCAATGCCGTGGCGTCAGGACCCAAAGTCGGGGTTACCCCATCGGGCAACAGCCCTGCGGGAAGTGAATTCAATTTTTCAAGGATCCGGGAGCGCGACCAATAAAATTCCACATCATCATTAAAAATGATATAGATACTGGAAAATCCAAAGATGGATGAACTACGGATCGTTTTCACCCCTGGAATTCCAAGTAAATAGGTCGTCATTGGATAAGAAATCTGATCCTCGATATCTTGTGGCGATCGCCCGGGCCATTGCGTGAAAACAATTTGCTGGTTTTCCCCAATATCGGGAATGGCATCCACGGGCACCGGGTCTTTTGGGAGAAAGCCCGTATTCCAATTGAAGGGGGAAGTGACAATCCCCCAGGTAACCAACGTTATTAAAACGAGAACGGTCACCAGTTTGTTCTCTAAAAAGTATTTTATGATTTTATTAAGCATATCATGAGTTTATTGTGTTGGAAATAATGAAAATGTTCCAAAGGCAATAAATACCTAGGGCCATGCCAAAAACCATAGCACGGCCAAACGTCATCGATATGCTCTTAAATAAGGAAAGTTTGATCAAGAATCTGAATATCCTTGACCAAAAGGGGCGGAGGGTAATGTACGACAGAAACTATATTTTCCTGTAATCCCTCAAAAAGATTGATGTAACTGTACGTGAAGGCAACCAGGAACTGATGCTCCCCAACACTTAAATTTTCAACGGAAAGCAATAGATCCCCATTTCCTTGTACGGAAAGCGTTTCGTCATCGCAACACTGTTTTTTCTGCAGCTTGTGCTGGTGTGAATCCGATGGCTGCTGCATATCCATTCCACAGGATTCCGCTTTACCGAAGAAGGAAAAATCAACAAGATCTTCCCCACAATAGTGTTGTGCCACCGCAAAGGAAAAGGTGGATGCCAGCACGTTGAGTGCCATAAAACAAGATAATATTTTGAACCAAAATATTCTCATAAGCGGTTACAAAACTACAAAAATTTTAACAACCTCATTAAATTTAACACAATTTATACAAGGATTCCGCATAAAGCCCCTGCTTTTCAAAGTACCGACCATGGCACCCCATACTTTTGACCATCAATCATTTATACGACCATCGTATCCGGTCCGGGACGGTATAAAGCACATCGTGGTTCGAAGGCCCTCCTTATTGGCAACGGATGAATCCCTGACCAATAGCATTGTATTTTCAACCCGATCAAATTTGGAACCATTGCCTTTAAATAAACCCTAATGGACCTAAAATTGCCCAATACCGAATCCGATGGTTGGACGGCCGATGGTCATTTATTGTATACCGGTACCATGTTCTGTTCTTTCTAATGGCCCAAGTATAGCACTTTTGGAAAACCTGATATTTGTCATGTTTTTTCCGAATCCCATACGTTACTTTTGGAACAGAATCCTTCTGAAATTGCACACAAACAGTTATAATATAGATATTTGCGTTATTAATAACCGTTTTATTTTTAGAAGGTTAAACAAAATTTAGTAACTTTAGGAAGTGAAGCAAGTCGTCTCGAAAATATTGTCTCTGTTCTTGGCCTGTTCGGTATTGATCAGTATCACTTCCTTTGCATCGAGTGCCCATTTTTGCTGTAACAAGTTGGTCAGTTTTTCTGTGACCGGCAAGGCAAAACCCTGCGACCAAAAGCTTCAAAATCCCAAAGACACCTCAAGGAAGTGTTCTTTGGAGCAAAAGGATTGCTGCAGCACCGATACGTATGCCAATATTGGCAAGGATGACCTGATGGTGCATTCCTTCGACCTTGATTTCGGCACACTTGTATTTCTTAATGCCTTTATCTTTTACCATATCGATTGTTTCGAAGGGCTACAGGAAAACGTAATCCCTTTTAAAGACTACGATCCCCCGTGGATCGAACAGGATCTCCTTGTCCTTCATGAAACTTTCCTAATTTGATTTTTACACTGGCGGAACGTCAATGCAATCGTTCGCTCTTCACATTGGTCATGGCCACTAATTGACCTTTTTTGTCGTGTGCTATCTCCACGACGGCATATCCTGATCGATTCTCCTATCGGGTTTTGACCCGATATTATTTACGCTTAACAATAACTCAGGCGCCATGGATTCCAAAAAGGAATACTGGATAAAGCATATGGTCTGTAGGCGATGCCTCAAGGTCATAAGACAAGAATTGCATGAATCGGGCATTGAGGTACTATCCCTTGAACTCGGAAAACTTACGGTAAATGCTCCTGAAATAGGGATTGCCGAAGTTGACCAAAAAGTCGTGGACGTCCTACATTCCAATGGCTTTGAAATAGCCAAAAGCGAAGAGGAAATGATCGTTGAGAAAATCAAGATAGGCTTGATTTCCTTAGTGACCAACGTCCCGATTAACCACAAAGGGAACACCTCGGATTACCTTGTCGATTTATTGCATCGCGATTACAAAGTACTGAGCAAGGTTTTTTCCAGAAATGAAAACATCACGATCGAAAAGTACTTTATCAAGCTCAAGATCGAAAAGGTAAAGGAGCTCATCCAACTGGGACAATATTCATTTTCCGATATCGCCTATATGCTCGATTACAGCAGCGTCAACCATTTATCCGGACAGTTCAAGGAAATTATGGGGATGAGCATGACGGATTACAAAAACGGACAATTGTGGCAAAGGGATTTTCTTGACGAAATTATATAGAAATCCAGGAATATTATGAAGATGGCCTGTCAGGTCAAACAGTAGTTTTAACGCAACAACCTAATAAATAATAAAATGAAACTTACACAAAAAAAATCGATACCCATAATGCTAACGTTCCTAATGACTCTTTTGGCTCTACAGGTAACCAGAGCACAGACCCAATGGGAAGCCCCGGCCAGTGCGGACAATTTGAACAATCCCTTAAAAAATGATGCCACGGCGGCAGAAAGCGGCAAACGGACCTTTAGAATGCTCTGTGTGATCTGCCACGGGGCCAAGGGCAAAGGGGACGGCATGGGCGGAGCCGGATTGACCCCAAAACCCACCGACTTGACCAGTACCGAGGTGCAGTCCCAAACGGATGGTGCCCTATTCTGGAAATTGACCAATGGTAAGCCCCCAATGGCTTCCTATGAAACCGCACTTCCCGAAAACAAAAGATGGGAATTGATCAACTATATCAGAACCTTGAATAAATGAAAAAACTACTAATGACCCTAATTATCTTAGGGTTGGGATCTTCGGCTTTGGCCCAGACCTACAACACCTTTGAACCCAGTAAGACGCAGTTCATGCTGCGTGGTTACGGACACACCGGATTTGAATATTTGGATACCGGTGGTGAACAAGAATCCACCTTTTTAGGGGCCACATTCGCCCCTATATTCCTCTACAAGCATTCCGACAAGCTCATGTTCGAGGCCGAACTGGAGTTTGAGCTCGAAGGAAATGAATTGAAAACGGGACTGGAATATGCCGATGTGATGTATGTGCTCAACAAGCACATGACCGTAAGGGCCGGTAAATTCCTGCTTCCCTTTGGAACCTTTATGGAGCGTTTGCACCCTGCATGGATCAACCGACTTCCAAGCAGACCCCTTGGATTTGGTCACGACGGTATTGCACCGGCCTCCGATATCGGCGTCGAACTCAGGGGGGCATTCGATCTGGGCGGTCCCAAATTGAACTATGCGGTTTATGTGACCAACGGTCCGCGCATCAAAGATGGAAGTGAGGAGCCTGAAGAAGCAGGTATGCTGGATTTCGGTTATTATGAAGATGTGAACAAGGCCAAGGCCTTGGGTGGCAGGATCGGCCTACTCCCGCTCTCGGATTCATCCATGGAATGGGGGATTTCCGCCTATACCACCAACAGTACAGGTGCAGAGGACTCAGATTACAAGGATGTGGGTGCCTTTCTTTGGGCGTTGGATCTTTCCTATGTAAAATCGATCACCCCCTTACAAGGGGTTGTGGACATCAAGGCCCAGTACAACAGTTCCAATGTGGATACCGCCACCTACTATGAAATCGAAGATGGGATTTCTGAACCTTACTCCTTTGACAACCAAAGCAGCTCCTTTTATACACAATTGAGCTATAGCCCCATCATGTCGGGAAGCGACTTTATAAAGCAACTCGAATTTGTGGGTCGATATTCCGATTTCAACGCACCTGAAGGAGCGGAGTGGGAAGAGAAGTCAACGCAGTACGCTTTTGGTTTGAACTATTGGCTGAGTTGGCGTTCCGTGGTCAAATTCAGCTATCAAACCACCAAGATGGAAGGTGGTCATGACAGTGATGGCACGACCCGTACCAATGGATTGTTTGTGCATTGGGCCATTGGATTTTAAAATCAAAAAAAGAAAGTGAAATGAAAACAACAACGAATTTTAAAGCAGCAATAATCCTGTCCGTCATGGCATCGATCATGGTCGCCTGCTCCTCCAATAAAAAACCCATTGCGACGGATACCGCGACCGAGGTGGCGGGGAGTGAAGTGGATTTCAAAATTGAAAAATCCGGGGCGCAGCTCTGGGGCGAGGTGTGCAACCGATGTCATATTGCCCCTTCACCCGCGGATTACAACGATACCGATTGGGAAACCATAAGCCTGCACATGCGGGTTAGGGCCAATCTGACGGAAGAGGAGATCACCAAAATCGAATCCTTTCTGAAATCAGCCAATTGACGATTAATCCTTAATTCATATACAATGAGAAATTTAGTAATTATTTTTTCTGTGATAGGGCTTTTGTCCTTGAACGGTTGCAAACAATCAACCGATGTACAAACCTTGCTTCAAAACGAGGAAACCAGAAGCGAGATCCTTAAAGATCTGGTACAAAACCATGATTATATGATGGAATTCATGGAACAGATGCAAGGGAGCGACCATGCCATGCAAATGATGCAGGGAAACAAAAAAATGATGGGCACCATGATGAAGGGACAAGGCATGCAAATGATGATGGGCGACAGCACCATGATGAACCAAATGATGGGCAACAGACAAATGATGCATTCCATGATGAACGGAATGATAAAGGATGGCGAGATGATGGGCGAAATGATGCAAATGATGCAAGACAAAGGGATGATGAGCAATGATTGTATGGAGTCGTGCATGAATATGATGAAGGAAAAGGGAATGGATATGGAAGGAATGGGAATGATGGATGATGGTACAATGAAATCAAAAGGAGATGACCATTCTGAGCACCATTAACACATAATAGGTAACGAAAAAATAAAAATCATGAAAGGACATTGGATTTGGATGGTCATCGGTTGTGGTCTCCCGCTATTGTTGATTTTTTTTGCGCCTGCATTTGGCATTACAGGGTACAATGGGCTTTTTTCCTTTATCATCGTGATGTTTTTGATACACCTTTTCATACCTCACGGTGGTCACGGGCATGGTGATCATGGAAAATCTGATAACAGTAAATACCATGATCATGACAAAGAGCAAGATTCCACTGAGACCCAAGAAGATCACCGGGGGCATCGGCACCATTAAAATATACTTTCGAAATGAAGTACAGATATCAAATTAACGGAATAAGCTGCGGTGGCTGTATCACAAGAATCAAGAAGACCTTGGAAGAACATCCTGAAGTAGAGCAAGTAGAAGTTTTTTTACAGCCTATGGGCGCAACCATTGTAACAATGAACAAGAAGCTTACGGTAGAAGAACTGCAAGGGCAACTCAACAAACTTGAGGGCTATACCATAGCAGAGATTAGTTAAAATCATAAAAACCTTCAAATTAAAAATATGTTTTACAAAGATGGATTTTTTTGGGGCATGCACCTGATCTGGTGGGCCATTTGGATTGTGGCATTGGGCTGGATTTTCTTTGCCCCAACCAGTTCCTCCTATGAAGAGATTGAGGGAGATGACCCACTAATGTTGCTCAAAATCCGCTTCGCGAAGGGCGAGATTTCCAAAGAAGAATACGAGCAATCTAAGAAACTTTTACAATCGGACAAATAGTCCGAAAACAAGTAATGTATAACCTTTAAAACTAAAACTATGCATTTTTTCGACGGACATTGGGGCGGCATGCACGTCATCTGGTGGGTCATATGGTTGATCCTCTTGATATGGATATTCTTGGTGCCATATGACATCCCTTACAGAAAATCAAAGAAGGAAGACCCACTTTCAGTTCTAAAAAAGCGCTTCGCCAATGGCGAAATCTCTAAGGAGGAATATGAAGAATCAAAAAAGATCTTGAAATCAAATTAAGGAATGTAGGGCAAATATTAATTACTAAAAAAAGTCAAAATGAAGATAAAAGTTTATAAGACAGGCATAATGGTATTGGCTACTTTACTCATTTCGGCCTGCTCACAAAAACAGGGTAGTTCTGTAAAGGATATGCTCGAGGACCACTCTCAGCAAGAAGAGGTATTGTCCGCACTTGTCGAAAATCACGATCTGGGCAAAAAATACATTGCCAACATGATGGATAACGACCATGCCATGGGAATGATGGTGGACGAACTCGTAAAAGCAGCAGCAAAGGATACCATACTAGCGAACAAATTGAGCGATATGATTACTAGATATCCTGACCTTATGCTACTGACCACCCACCATTTTATGCCGGTCATTGCTTCGGACAGCCTTTTGACCGATTCTTTTTGTGATCACACGTTAGAACACGAGGATCTCGCCAAGGCCATGCACAATAAAATGGAATACAAAAAGAGCCTTGAGCGCAACCATTGACTCCAACTTTGGTTTTTGCACATGAACAAACTCATAAATGAATAATAACAACAATAAACATTAAAACAAGAATCATGAATCGTATCAATGTAAAAAAATTCGGTTTTGCCATGGGGCTGACCGCTGCAATCCTCTACGCCGGCTGCATGATTGTTTTGGCGACAGCAGGACAAGAAGGAAGCATAACCTTTTTCAACAGCCTGCTGCACGGCTTGGACACTACCAGTATAATACGGGTAGACGTGCCAATTTGGGAGGCACTTATTGGCATTGTCCAGACATTTATCATTGCTTGGCTCACAGGTGCCCTGATTGCAGCATTTTACAACACACAGATTAAGAGTAGATAATCTGAACAAAAGATCGGAGAGACTTTTTAGGAACCGGTGTCGCATCGACCACAGGCAATTTGTTGGCGGAAAGTGCCAAAGAACTGAGCAATTGACAATAGAATCCCGGAATTGAACCTAGAGTACAACCATATAAAGTAGAATAAGTGAATAGTACTGCAAGAAATATCAAAACAATTTTCACCCAAACGGCAATATGGGGGGGCATTTTCTATTTCCTTGTCCATCCTTTTACCATGGTGCTCTATTGGTTTGAATTTAGCAATACACCATTTTCATTTTCCCTGTTTTGGGACGTCTTAAAGTCGCAGTTTTTAGAATCTTTCACTTTTGATATGAGAGGGATGAGCGTCTCGCTTACAATCCTTGGCATTTTCCTAGGGATAGTTTCCGGTCTATTTTTCATAACCCTCAGGCGAAAGAACAAGCTTATAGGCACACAACAGCAGTTGTTACTGCGTGATTTAGAAGAATTGATAGAGGCGGGTGAGAATGAACGGGTAGAATTCAAGTCATCTATTCGTTACGATTATTTTAGGAAAACCACGAACCGCGAACTGGAACTAGTCATTGCCAAGACCATCACTGGTTTTATGAATGCAAAAGGTGGAAAATTGATCATTGGCGTTGACGATGATGGCAACATTGTGGGCCTTGAAAAAGATTTCAAGACCCTAAAGCACAAGAACAAAGATGGATATGAGCGTGAAATTTTCAGGATAATTTCAACACAGTTAGGTCACGAGGCTTGTTTTAGCAATCACATTTCATTTTACAAATTAAATGGTGAAGATGTGTGCGTAATAGCTGTCGAACCTTCTAAAAAACCAATCTATGTCAGCGATACCGAAAATACAACCTTTTATGTCAGAACGGGGAATGCCACCTACCCCTTGACGGTCAAGGAAGCGGTTGATTATTTAGAAACCAGAAAATTATAATCTTATGCAATACGTTTGGTTTATATGGTCCCTTATCATACTGGCCCTTTGGGGCGTGGTCTATCTTTTGAAGAAGGATTCCCGTAAAGAAATGTTGAGGATGAGTTGGATAACCATGCCCTTTGGGCTAACCGAGCCGCTGTTCGTTCCCGAATAT
The DNA here is from genome assembly GCF_004916895.1 of Flagellimonas alvinocaridis. GTDB lineage: Bacteria > Bacteroidota > Bacteroidia > Flavobacteriales > Flavobacteriaceae > Flagellimonas > Flagellimonas alvinocaridis. Next base: position 35,195 of record NZ_SNTZ01000003.1, on the reverse strand, counting down.
TGGCACCCGCCATCGCTCTTCGATTTGGCGATAAAGACCGGGTTCGATATTGAAAGCATCATTTTCTCTTTTGCCATCGGGGGTATTGGCACCGTACTTTACAATCTTATTTTCAAGCGAAGGTATGTTAAAATACCGCATACCGAGCGTAACCATTATAGACATAGGTTGCATCTATATATCCTTTTCGTACCGGCGGTCGTGTTTTTGATATTGGCCCTTTTCACTCCCATGAACCATATTTACTGTGGAATATTGGCCATGTTCTTGGGTGGAATGGCCACGTTATACTGCCGCCCAGACCTTAAGACCAAAATCTGGATAAGTGGATTTCTGTTCACGGCATTGTACTTTGTTTATTTTGGAAGTATTCTCCCGTTTTACCCCGACTACGTAACATTGTTTTGGAATCTGGAAAACCTGAGTGATATTCTAGTGGCCGGCATACCAATCGAAGAGCTTTTGTTCGCTTTCACTTTTGGCATGTATTGGTCAGGCCTCTATGAGCATTTGTATTGGAGAAAATTAATCAACCCAATTGTTTTGAATCAAAATTTTTAAGTTAAGTCTATAAATAAAAACGAAGAAGATGAAAGTATTACTCGCAATTGACGGCTCTGAATTCAGCAAAGATGCCATCGATGAACTAGCGGCAATGTCGCTGCCAAAATTAGTTAAAATACATGTTCTAAATGTTTATGAAAATCCAATGTTAACTGTACCAGGGGCTTTCCCCTTAAGTGGTATCGGCCATTATAAAGAAGAAGCCATGTCAAATGCGAAAAAATCGGCTGAAACCATCGTTAACAATGCTGCAAAGTCGTTAAAACAAAAGAACGGCAAGTTGTCGATAACGACCAATATTGTAGAAGGGTTTCCCAAAAATGCAATCTTGGAAAAGGCAACTGATTTGGAGGTGGATCTTATCGTATTGGGATCACAAGGCCATGGCGCATTCTCGCGCTTTTTGCTTGGTTCGGTCGCCCAATCCATTGCCATGCACGCGCATTGTTCTGTTTTGATTGTCAGAAAAAAACATCAAAAATAAAATATGGCCACTTACAATGTGACAGGATAAATTTTGTCCGTAGAAAAATAAAAGAGCAGATCATGGGAAATCAGAATACCTGCATATCAAAGAACAATACCGATGCCAACTGTGAAGTGATGGAGTCTGTTTGTTTGCCCAAAACATTTTTGCCGCGTATAGTGGTTGTGGGTGGTGGCTTTGCAGGGCTGGCCCTGGTAGAAGGCCTTAAAAACAAGGAGGTACAGGTCGTGCTGATAGACCGTAACAACTTCCATCAATTTCAGCCCTTGTTCTATCAAGTGGCCACCAGCGGTCTTGAACCGGACAGTATCGTATTTCCCTTCAGAAAACAGTTCAAGGGCTATGGTAATGTGAGCTTTAGGTTTGCCGAAGTGACGCAAATCGAACCCGCTTCCAACACAGTTGTAACAGACAAAGGCAAGCTCACCTACGATTATCTGGTCTTGGCCACCGGAACCAAGACCAATTTCTTCGGCATGAAAGAGGTGGAACAAAACAGTCTTGGTATGAAAGACATCAAGGACTCGCTAAACATACGTCATATGATGTTGCAAAACTTGGAGCAGGCAGCCATAACCTGTGATGATGAAGAACGCGATGCGCTGACCAATTTTGTGATTGTGGGCGGTGGCCCGGCCGGTGTCGAAATGGCAGGTGCCTTGGCGGAATTCTGTAAGTACATCCTTCCAAAAGACTATCCCGAGTATCCGAATAGCATAATGAACATCTACCTGATCGAAGCATCGGACGAACTATTAGCCTCAATGTCCAACAAAGCCTCGACAAAAACACTTCGGTATCTAAAAAATCTAAATGTGCAAGTGTTGTTGAACGAGGCCGTGAGCGGTTACGACGGTAATGTGGTATCTACCAAAAGCGGAAGGAAAATCATGGCGAAAAACCTGATTTGGACGGCAGGTGTAACAGGCCAGGTTCCAGCGGGCATCAATCAAAAACATATAATTAATGGGAACCGTCTAAAAACGGATACCCATCTAAAAGTGGAAGGCATGGATAATGTTTTTGCCATTGGGGACATTGCCGGGGTAATCACCGACGAGACCCCTAAGGGCCATCCACAGGTAGCCCAAACCGCCATTCAACAGGGCGGTCATTTGGCCAAAGTGCTATTGAACACCGTTCAATCAATGCCTTCCAAACCATTTAGGTATAAAGATAAAGGTTCATTGGCCACAGTTGGCAAAAGAAAAGCGGTCGCTGATTTAGGAAAGCTCCACTTCGGCGGGTATGCTGCCTGGCTTTTATGGTCCGTGGTTCACTTGCTTTCCATCAGCGGGTTTCGAAACAAATTTTTGGTGGGCTTCAATTGGGCCATCAGTTATTTTACCTACGAAAAAAGCAACCGGGTAATCATAAGAAGTTTCAAACGTGATGCTTATATGAAAGCCTCCTTAAAATATAGTTCCAATAATGAATGGGAAAAGGATGTAAATCCCAAAAAATCCAGCATTGATGCCTAGCCATTATTCAAATAACAGTATTATGAAATTCTTCGGCAGCTCGATCAAAAGACTGCACAACTATGGCATTGTGCTCTTTATCACTGTTGTTATTGCTATGGTGTGGGCCAACTCGCCATGGAAGGGATATTATGTCGGCCTAATGCAAACCGAATTTGCCTTTAGTGTGGGTACATTTCAGCTATCTGAGTCGCTACTGTTATGGATCAACGATGGCTTAATGGCACTATTTTTTATGCAAGTCGGTCTAGAGCTGAAACGTGAAATAATCGGTGGTAAACTGTCGTCCCCAAAGGATGCAATACTGCCCATCGGTGCAGCAATAGGTGGTATGGTGCTCCCTGCCCTTATTTATTTTATGTTCAACAACTCGGGCGAGGCTTCCAATGGTTGGGGCATTCCCATGGCCACGGATATTGCATTTTCATTAGGGGTTCTGGCCCTTGTCGGAAAAAGACTTCCTTCGACCTTGAGGGTTTTTCTTATTACACTGGCTATTGTGGATGATCTAGGTGGTGTCTTGGTCATTGCCCTCTTTTATACCTCAGGTATCTCGCAGATGGATCTACTCCATGGACTATTGTTCTTCGCGGCTTTGATAATTGGTAATTATGCGGGAGTAAGAAGCACATGGTTCTATGCCATTATTGGCATCGGTGGTGTTTGGTTGACCTTCTTTTTTTCAGGGGTACATCCAACCATTGCCGGGATTCTGACCGCATTTGCCATTCCTGGTAGGGTAAAAATTAAGGAGACTACCTTTTTAGAGCGTTTAGACCGTTTACATAAGAGATTTCAAGAAACCAAGTCCATAAAGGGGACGCTTATCTCAAAAACGCAATTGGAGATATTGGAGGATATAAAGACTGCAAGTTCCGAGGCCGAAACTCCACTCCAAAAATTGGAAAGGACTTTAAACCCAATAGTGGGCTTTGTAATTCTTCCCTTGTTCGCTTTGGCAAATGCAGGAATACATCTTCATGGAGATTTGCTGAAAGTACTATCCAGCCCGGTTAGCTTGGGGATTGGTCTAGGTCTCATTTTTGGCAAGTTTATCGGTATTACTGCTTTTTCAAGACTACTCGTTGCATTTAAACTCGCCAAGCTTCCGGAAAACGTGAATTGGAAAATGATTTATGGTATAGGTTTTCTTGGCGGTATCGGTTTTACCATGTCGTTGTTTATAACCGAACTGGCTTTTACGGACGAGTCCCTAATATTTACGGCCAAGGTAAGCATCCTATTCGCTTCATTGACAGCGGGGGTAATGGGTGCTCTATTATTATACAGAAACAGAAAACAATTAAGAACAGTTAAACATAAAAGAACATGAAAAACATTGCAGTAGTAGGATACGGAGTTATCGGGAAAAGAGTGGCCGATGCCATTAATGTACAAGATGATATGAGCCTTATTGGGGTTTGTGATGTCATCAGCGATTGGCGCATACAAAATGCGGTGCGAAAAGGGTATGCAGTTTATGCGGCCACACCCGAAGCCGAAAAAGAAATGAAAGCAGCCAATATTGCCATTGAAGGAAGTATGCAAGACATTTTAGAAAAAGTAGATCTTGTAGTGGACTGTACGCCAAAGAACATCGCCGCGAAAAATGTGGAAATATACAAAGGGCAAGGGATCAAGTTTATCGTACAGGGAGGTGAAAAACACAAGACCACAGGCCACTCCTTTAGTGCCGAGAACAATTATAGCACTGCGGTAAATCTAGATGCTACCCGGGTGGTTTCCTGTAACACCACATCTATCTTAAGGACATTGACCGCTTTAAAAAAGGCAGATCTATTGGATTATGCACGGGGAACATTATTAAGAAGGGCGACCGACCCATGGGAAAGCCACTTGGGCGGCATCATGAACACCATGGTGCCGGAAAAGGACATCCCGAGCCATCAAGGTCCCGACGCGCAAAGTGTCGATCCGGATTTGGATGTCATTACTTCTGCGGTCAAAGTTCCCGAGACTTTGAGCCATATGCATTACTGGAACGTTAAGCTACGAAAAAAAGCCTCAAAGGAAGAGGTGTTGAACGCCCTCAAAACCTCAAGTAGAATCAAGTTCATTCACTATGATCAAGGCTTGGTCTCCAACAATACCATCAAAGAAATGTTTTTGGATATGGGTAGGCCTTGGGGCGATATGTACGAGGTGGCCCTATGGGAAGACATGCTCAAGGTTGTGGGCGATGAACTTTTTTATGCCTACGTGGTCGATAACCAAGCGATTGTAATCCCTGAGACCATTGATGCCATTCGGGCCCTCACGGGTATTGAGACCGATGCACACAGATCCATCGAAAAAACCAATGCAAGTTTAGGAATCGGATAAAATTTCATTATGAAAACGTATGATAACATAGTCGCGCATTTAGGGGACAAAGCATCTTTCTATTTAGATCATGTAAGCCAGAAGGTCACCAAGGATGAACTGCGGTTGACCGATAAGAATATTGTGGACAACGTATTCGTCAATAGTAATCGAAGCCCACAAGTGCTCCGGAGCCTTGCCCAATTGTACGGGCATGGCAATCTAAAGGATACAGGGTATCTGAGCATCCTTCCCGTAGATCAGGGCATTGAACATAGTGCCTTTTTTTCCTTCTTTAAAAACCCCGATTATTTTGATCCCGAGAACATTGTAAAGCTCGCCATCGAAGCCGGTTGCAACGGTGTGGCCTCCACTTTTGGGGTGTTGGGCCTTTGTTCTCGGAAATATGCGCATAAAGTCCCCTTCATTGTCAAGATAAACCACAATGAGTTATTGTCCTATCCCAACACTTATGACCAGAACCTGTTCGGAAAAGTCAGGGAAGCGTGGAACATGGGCGCGGTTGCAATCGGGGCTACCATTTATTTTGGGTCCCAGGAAAGCAATCGACAGATAAGGGAGATTGCGGAAGCCTTTGCCGAGGCCCATAGCCTTGGTATGGCCACAATTTTGTGGTGCTACACCCGCAACGATGCTTTCAAAACAGACAAAGAGGACTATCACACCGCCGCGGATTTAACGGGTCAGGCCAACCATTTAGGGGTAACGATACAGGCCGATATCATCAAACAGAAGTTGCCCACGACCAATTTTGGTTTCAAGAACCTGAAATTCGGCAAGTTTGATGATGCCATGTACGAAACACTGACCACGGAGCACCCCATAGATCTATGCCGGTTGCAGGTGGCCAATTGCTACATGGGCAAAATAGGTTTGATAAACTCAGGTGGCGGTTCACAAGGCGAGTCAGATATGTCGGATGCGGTCAGAACTGCGGTCATCAACAAAAGGGCAGGCGGAGCAGGATTGATCTTAGGGAGAAAGGCCTTTCAAAGACCTTTTAAGGACGGTGTGGAATTATTGCATACCGTGCAGGGCGTTTACCTTGAAGAAAGAATAACAATAGCATAAGTCATCTGATAAAAGAATGCTGGATACGGAAATAAAATCATTAAAATCATTAAACCACTACCTACAAAGGTTGGTTGAGAACCGGCTTTGGCTCAAAGTTATCATTGCTTTGTTTCTTGGTGTTGGAGTAGGCCTGTTGTTAAGTCCCCAAAACGGTTGGATCACCAAAAGCACCGCCGATGTTCTGGGGAATTGGCTGGCCCTGCCGGGCATGCTCTTTTTGAAATTGGTCCAGATGATCATGATACCACTGATCGTGGCCTCCATCATCACCGGCATAGCGAGTAACGACAAGGAAAATCTGAAAAGATTGGGCGGGGGCGTACTCTTATATTTTATATCGACAACGATTATATCGGTAACCATAGGTACGGTTCTGGCCTTGATCTTTAGACCGGGAAAGTTTCTCCACCAACAGGCGGAAGTCGATCATGCAAATGCTTTGGCCAATACGGACGAAAGTACGGAACTGTCGTTTGGAATAAACGATATACCGAATGTCATTACCGATCTACTGCCTGAAAACCCATTGGCCTCGATGGTCAGTGGTGAAATGTTGAGCATTGTGATTTTTACCATTATAATCGGGGTTGCCGTATTGTCGCTGCCTGACGATTTGCTCAAACCTGTCAAGCTGCTCTTGGGTGCCGTACAGGAAATCTGCATGACCGTGGTCAAATGGGCCATGTTGTTGGTACCCATCGCAGTATTTGGTTTAATGGCGCAACTTACATCCAGTGTTGGTCTAAACTCCCTTTCAGGTTTGGGCTTTTATGTGCTCGTGGTACTGATAGGGTTATTCCTTTTGGTCGGTGTTTACCTGTTATTGGTAAGTCTATTGGGCCAGAGCAATCCGTTTAAATTTTTGAAAAAGATCACGGATGTTCAACTATTGGCATTCTCGACCACGAGTTCTGCCGCAGTAATGCCCCTTTCCTTAAAAACAGCGGAAGAAGAGCTCAAAGTGAACGGCTCCATCAGCAATTTCATTATTCCGATAGGGGCTACCGTGAACATGGATGGAACAGCACTTTACCAAACCATAACGACTTTGTTCATCGCTCAGGCTTATGGCCTTGAAATGGGCCTTCTGAATATTATTGTTGTCGTGGTCACCATAGTTGCCGCCTCCATCGGCACCCCTGCCATACCCGGTGGCGGTGTGGTGATTTTGGCTTCCGTTTTGTCAAGTGCCGGAATACCGGCTGAAGGCATTATCATAATTATAGGGGTGGAGCGCTTGCTCGGCATGTTCAGAACTGCGGTCAATGTTACCGGTGACCTAACGGCCTGTATGGTTTTCAACCGTTTTTATGGAGCAAGATCACAAGAAAGCAAAGAGGTAGATATAACTACAAATACACCATATTCCAATGTGAATGTTTAAAAACGAGATGATGTTAAAATCAATTGAGGAAATAGAACTTTCACCACGCCCAGACAAGAAATATTGGGTAAACTGCCATAGGGAATGGCGTGAGGAGATCATTTACTTTCTTATGGTTGACCGGTTTCATGATAGCAATGCACGGCACTCAAAGAATTTCGATATCCGGCACCCTGGTTTCGGGAATGAAGATCAATTGCGAAAGCCCTTTGGCGGTACTCTTAAGGGGATCATCAACAACATTGACTATATCAAAAACTTGGGCTGTACGGCCATCTGGCTAAGCCCCGTGTTTGAAAACAATCCAGAGTCCTACCATGGCTATGCCATTCAGAATTATATGGATGTGGACAAACGCTGGGGCACAAAGAAAGACTTGGAAAAACTCGTTGACAAGGCACACGGGCTTGATATACGGGTCTTTTTGGATATCGTTCTGCATCATTCTGGCGATAATTGGTCCTATCCCTTTGATTACAGCTATTATTATTTCAAAGGAGAGCGTTTTCCGTTGGGTGATTGGCGAGAAAAGGACAGACCGATACCCCTTGAACTGAGAAATCCCGAAATGTATAACCGTAAAGGGCAGATCAAGAATTTCGATGCGTATCCCGAGACCCAGGAAGGCGACTTCTTTACCTTAAAAACATTTCGGAACGATGGTTCCCCCGCCAGTGAAGACTTACAGGAGCTACTGGCCAAAATCCATTGTTACTGGATACGTGAGGTGGATGTTGATGGTTTTCGTTTGGATGCTGTCAAACATATGAAAGGGCAGGATACCAGCCGTTTTTGTTCGAGGATTCGGGAATATGCTTACTCTTTGGGCAAAAGAAACTTTTTCCTGTTCGGTGAAATTATCGGCAACGATGAAATGAGCAATCCCTATATAGGCCCTAAAGTACTGCCTGAAGACCGTAACATCTATTATGGGCTTGATTCTATCTTAGATCACCCCCTGCACAGTGTCCTGGCGGAAGTGATAAAGGGCAATTCATCACCGAACCTATTGATACGGCGCTATGAAGAACTGCGAAAGAATGCCCTTCACCGTGGCGAGTATGGCGAATTTCTGGTGACCTATATCGACGACCACGACCAGGTTGGGATGGATTTTAAGCACCGCTTTGGCCACAATGCCGCTCCCGAGCAAATTGTTGCGGGCATGGGCTTTCTCATTTGTGCCCTTGGCGCTCCATGTATTTATTACGGTACCGAACAAGGTTTTGAGGGCAACGGTACTGATGATCGGTATATCAGGGAGGGCATGTTCAATCCCGATGATAAGGAGACCAACGTATTGAACCAAGGGTCATGGCTATTCAAGAGAATTTCGTTCTTGGCACATCTTAGGCAAAGGGAAGCCATTCTAAAATTCGGTAGAATGTATTTTAGGGAAACTTCAGAAAATGGGCTCGATTTTCGGTTTCCAGATTGTGAACAATGTCTTTTGGCATTTTCAAGGATCCTTTATCAGGGCGAGATACTTGTCGTCTATAATTCTTCTCCAAAGAATACCAAAGAAGGATACGTAACCATAGATAACGCTATCAACAAAGAAAATCTTCTAATGGAATGTATCTATGGGAACAAGAAAAAAGTCAAAATCGAAAAAAACACAGCTTTAGAAACCGATCGCCTTTTCATCAAGGTAAAACTAAGACCCATGGAGTTTTTGATCTTCAAGAACAATTGGGTGTAAGAAAAAACGAGGTCGGGTTCGACATAGGATAATGAAACATGCAATGATGAAAATAGCGAAAAAGACCTTTTGGGCAGTATTGGCGATTGTGGCACTCATCATGTCGGTAGCGGGATACCAATACCTTACGGTCGCCGTAGCTCCTGAATATGATCCAGAAACCATGCCCTTGAACTATGAAATAGTGGGTTCGGGAGATAAAAACATGGTCTTGATCCATGGTCTGGCAGGTTCAAAAAACTATTGGAAAAGGGGTTTGGAACAAATTACCGGAACGCATAGACTTCTTTTGGTCGATTTGTTGGGCTTTGGCGACTCTCCCAAGCCCCAAAGCGAATATACCCTCGAAATTCAACTTACGGCCCTTGAAAAGGTCATCTCGGCAGAGGGGTTTGACAAAGGAGGGAGCCTTATTGTCGGTCATTCCATGGGAGCCATAATATCGCTGGCATTATTCGAAAAACATCCTAACTGGTTTAAGGGAGCGACCGTAATCGGCTTTCCCGTCTTTGAAAGCAGGGATCAATTTTTGGAACAGATGCCCGATGGTTCTTATTTTGATACGCTCGCCGTAGGCCGATATGGAAAATTGTTCTGTATGCTACACCCCTTATACATTGTTAAATGGTTCAAGCCCGAAAATCTGACCGATGACGTTTTTAAGGACTCAAAAAAACATACTTGGCAGAGCTATTACAATTCGTTGAACGAAGTAATTCTCAACACAAATTTATTTGTACTTGCCAAAAACATACGTGACCGGAAGATCCTCTTTATCCAAGGCACAGTCGATAAATTGGCACCCTACGTAAATGTAGAGAATTTTGCAAGTCTATTTACCAAGAGTAAGTTAATGCGTGTGGAGAATGGTGACCACCAACTCTTTCTAAAAGAGCCCTTTAAGGTTTGGAAAGCGATAAGCGATTTTTTTGATCATTAACCGCAATGAACAATATTGGAAGAAATGTAAGGACAAAATGAAAATGAAAGAACAAAAAAATCATATTGATCAACTCTACGGATTGATACACACTGATGTCGAGGGAATCGATGACCTTTTGGAACTTGCCCTGAACATTCGCTGGTCATGGAACCATGCCTCGGATAAACTATGGCAACAATTAGACCCCGAACTTTGGAAACTTACCCAAAATCCATGGGTAATCTTGCAGACCGTTTCACGCGACCGGCTTGAGGGGCATTTGAACGATCCAGAATTCCGGGCGAAAATCAAAAGCCTTTTGAATGAGAACGAAAAAGCACTATCGGCCCCGAACTGGTTTCAACAAAACTATGCCAAGACCCAGCTTAAGTGTGTTGCCTATTTCAGCATGGAGTATATGCTGAGCGAGGCACTGCCCATTTATGCAGGCGGCCTGGGCAACGTGGCCGGAGATCAGTTGAAATCGGCAAGTGACCTGGGCGTACCGGTCGTGGCCGTGGGGCTACTCTATGCCAAAGGGTATTTCCGTCAGGAAATCGACAAATTTGGCTCACAAAATGCCTTGTTCCCGCACAATGACCCAGGGCAATTGCCCGTTACGCCCTTACGCCTACCCAACGGGGAGTGGCTTCGCATAAAGGTATCGTTGCCCGGTCACCCGCTATGGCTAAGGACATGGCAGGTACAGGTAGGAAGGTCAAAGCTATATCTATTGGATAGCAACGATGCCGCCAATTTGCCCCTCCATCGTGGTATTACCGACGAGCTATATGGAGGTGGCCCCGACCATCGCATAAAACAAGAGATTGTTCTGGGTATCGGGGGCTACAAATTACTTAAGGCCCTGAATATCCAGCCAGAAGTGTGCCATATGAACGAAGGCCATGCAGCCTTTCTCGTGCTGGAACGTGCCAGCGATTTTATGAAGATGAATGGAACTTCTTTTGAACGGGCACTTGCCGTTACCCGGGCAGGCAACCTGTTTACCACCCATACAGCGGTTGCTGCCGGTTTTGATCATTTCAGTCCAATGCTAATGGAACAGTTTCTTGGCCAATACGCCAAAAACGAATTGGGTATCGATTTCAATGACCTGATGGCCTTGGGCAGGGCAGATTCCAATAATCATTGGGAGAGCTTCAACATGGCCTATCTGGCCATTCGCGGTAGCGGTGCGGTGAACGGCGTCAGTCGTTTACACGGCGAGGTTAGCAGAAATCTTTTTCGAAATCTCTTTAAGCGATGGCCGATACAAGAAATACCTGTTGGCCATGTCACCAACGGGGTTCATATGCCCTCTTGGGATTCTGAATATGCGGACAAGGTATGGACAGCAGCCTGCGGAAAAGATCGCTGGCGGGGCGAACTCGATGACCATTCGGCACATATTTCTAAGCTATCCGACGGAAAACTTTGGGAGTTTAGGAACCAATCCAGAAATCGTCTTGTCGATTTTATAAGGGAAAGGTTTGAGAGACAGGCAATAGTCTCGGGCCTACCATCTGAAGTGGTCGAAATCGCCGACCAAGTTCTTGACCCGGACACATTGACCTTGGGCTTTGCCCGCCGGTTTGTGCCTTACAAAAGACCGGATCTCTTATTGTACGATCCCGAACGTTTGGTCCGAATTCTGACCAATTCGGAACATCCGTTACAATTGGTTTTGGCCGGCAAAGCGCCCCCATTTGATGAAGCGGGAAAAGGGTTGATACAAAAGTGGGCGCAGTTCATCCAACAACATAATTTGTACAGGCATGTCCTTTTTCTAAGTGATTATGACATGCTGTTGACGGAAAATTTGGTCCAGGGCGTTGATGTATGGCTCAATACCCCGAGACGGCCCTGGGAAGCCAGTGGTACCAGTGGCATGAAAGTACTTGTAAACGGTGGCCTCAACTTATCGGAACTGGACGGTTGGTGGGCCGAGGCATTCACCCCAGAAGTGGGCTGGGCATTGGGTGATGGACAAGAACATGGTGATGACCCTGCTTTGGATGCTGCCGAGGCGATAGCTTTATATGAAATTCTGGAGCAACAAATAGTACCCGAATTTTATTCACGTAACAAAAAAGGCATCCCTGAACAGTGGGTAGGGAGAATGCGAAAAAGTATGGCGACCCTAACGCCCCGTTTTTCGACCAATCGAACGGTAAGGGAGTACACAGAACAATTTTATCTGCCTGCAGCAGAAAAATACAAGAGGCGTGCGGCAAAAAAGGGAGCTGCTGGAAAAAGGATTTTAGACACGCAAAACGAACTTATGAAAAGATGGGATACCATAAAATTCGGAAAAGTTCAGATTGAAAGTGAGCGCCATAAACATCATGTTAGAGCACCCATTTGGCTGAATGGTATTGACCCCAAGCATATTCAGGTAGAACTTTTCGCAGAAGGTGTTAACGGCAAAACGCCCGAAAGAAACACGATGAAATTTGATTGGATGGGCGAAGAAGGGCAACATAACTTTTACGCACAGGTAATTACTGACCGGCCAATTGATCACTACACGGTTCGTATTGCACCGAACTACGAAGGTGTATCCGTACCGTTGGAGAATAACTTGATATTATGGCAGCATTAAATCAAATTTCAAATAATCGGACAAATGAAAACACTGGAATATCACGAAACCATATTAAAAAAAGTCAGCTTCGACAAGAGGTTGTTGAGGATGGAACTGAAAAAGGCGGTCCGCAATACCACGTCTTTCGAACAGCCGGCCCTTCTTGAATGGTGCGGAGAGCACCTTGGCGAGGAATACAAAAAGATGGCCGCCGAATTTATGGAAAACAAGAGCTGTGCTTTTGAAGATAACGATAACCAATAAAATCACAAGTTAAAATGTACCTGCAAAACCCACTCCTTTTAACAATCAGTGCCGGACCATCAAATATTAGGTTCACAATGTATGAAATGGCAGAAAATCCCGTGAAGGAACTTTTTGGTGATATTCGTCACCTCGGATCCGGCAAAGAGGTTTTCAGGGTTACCCATGTTAAAGGCAATGAAAGGGAAAATTCACGGATATACGCTCCTGGCTTTTATCAAGCGACCGTTTTTTTAATAGGTTGGCTAAAAAACCAACCCGGCTTCGATCGTATTGGTTACATAGGACACAAGATAACATATGGATTGAACTATCCTGGGCCGAAAGTAATCGATACCGCCCTATTGAACGAACTGAAACAGATTGCCGACTATAATATTCCTAACTGTCTTTCAACTGAGATTGAGATTGTTGAAACGTTCACAATGCGATTTCCGGCATTACAGCAGGTAGCTTTTTTTGATACCAGTTTTCTGGTGAACCTGCCCAAGGCTGCCAAGATACCCCCTTTCATTCCAAGGCATTTTGAACGGGCACGCACGCACGGGCATGGCTTTCATGGGCAATCGTTTTCCCATATCATGATGGAACTTAAAAAAAGGATAGGTATTCAAAAAGCCGATGGAAGGCTCATTCTTGCACATCTTGGCAAAGAGGCCAGTATAACTGCCGTCAAGGAGGGCAAGAGCATAGATGCCGGCATGGGGTTTACACCACTGGGGGGGGTCGTCATGGGTACAAGAAGCGGAGATTTAGATCTTGGCGATTTTGCGCATTTACTGAAAAAAGAACGGATGGGGTCAAAACAGCCCAACAGCTTAACAGATGATGAGGGCGGTTCGCCAAAAATCTCCGAAACAAGTACGAATATGCTTGATTTACTTTTAAAAGAAGATGTTGACCGAAGGGCAGCGGAAGCTGTAACTTCCTTCTGCTATCAAGTAAGAAAGTGGATCGGGGCGTTTACCGCTGTCTTGGGCGGTTTGGATGTGCTGGTTTTCTCGGGTGACATCGGTGAAAATTCCCCAATAATACGATCCAGGATTTGTCAAGGACTTGACTTTTTAGGTATTGGGCTCGATGAGGGACAAAACAGAAAAAATTCATCTAAAATCTCTAAAGAGCAAAGTAAAGTGCTGGTCATGGTAATTCATGCCGATGAAGAATTGGTTATTGCAGAGAGCTTGGCCAATCAATATTTTAAAGATAAAAGTTATGATAAAGTAATTTCACCCCAAAAGAGGGGAGGGCAAAAAAGGCCAAGGGTTTCCACTCGAAAAAATATTGACAAATTCACCATATGGGATGGGTAAAAAGAATATTCCGGTTTCCCTGTTCCGGTCCGGTGCTAAATATCCGTTTGTCAGAACGAAGCGTTGAAAACCGGGCTGGGTGATTTTCTTGTAATATACCTGTAAAAAATTATGAAGAATAAGAGTATGAAGACTATTAAACACATAGGCGTATTCACATCTGGGGGCGATTCCCCGGGAATGAACGCCGCCTTGCACGGGGTGGCCAAAACGGCTGAGATGAACAACCTAAGGCTCAGCGGTTTTAAAAAAGGTTACGAAGGCCTAATCGACGGTGACCTAGTACAGTTGGATTCCAGTCAACTGAAAAAGAACGTTCACAGAGGCGGCACATTGTTGAAAACAGCAAGGAGCAAGCGGTTTTTGACGCTGGAGGGAAGACAACGAGCTATGCAAATTCTTGAAACGAACAAGGTCGATGCCCTGATTGCTATTGGTGGTGATGGCACCTTCAAAGGGCTATTGGCATTTTCAGAAATCTGTGACCTGCCGTTCTTGGGCATTCCCGGCACCATCGATAATGATCTGGCAGGTACCGATTTTACACTCGGTTTCGATTCTGCAGTGAACACCGCAATTGAAAACATTGATAAGATCAGGGATACGGCGGAGTCCCATAATCGAATATTTCTGATAGAGGTAATGGGCAGGGACTGCGGGTATATTGCCATCCATTCCGGATTGGGTACGGGTGCAGATGCCATTTTGATACCTGAAAGTGGGCATGACTTTACTCAATTGTTGGAAAAGGCGGGAAGCTACGATCGTGAAGAGGCCTTTGTTGTGATTGTTTCAGAAGGGGATGAACTAGGGGTCGAGCCGGCAGCCAAAAAGATAAAGGAAATAAACCCTGAAGTGGACTTGCGCATTGCCAAACTGGGCCATGTACAACGCGGTGGAAACGCCTCGGCATTTGATCGAATGTTGGGCATACGGCTCGGCACTGCTGCCGTAGAGGCACTTTTACATGGAAGAAAGAATGTCATGGCGGGAATCTTGAACAACCAACTGAGCCTTACCCCGTTTGACCAAGTGGTAAAGGAACATCAAGTGAACGATGAACTGCGGAGTCTCTTGAAAATTTTCGGAAGCTAAAATTACAATGAAAAGAGCGTCGACCAACATAGCGATTATTTTCTTGCTGACTGCGGCTACCATAGTCTTCGAGATAAGTCTGTCAAGACTGTTCTCGTACCTTCTTAGTTTTCATTTCGTCCTCATTATCATTGCATTTTCCATACTGGGTTTGGGTATTGGCCAGATCACGTATGCCAAATATTCCAAGATGATTAATCATTCATGGCTTTGGTGGATGGCACTACCGTCCGTCACGATGTTTCTCAGTTTTGCCCTTTTGCTCAGCCTTTCACAACTGGGCGTTTCGTCGTCCACTGATTTTGGCCTGCCCATTTTTATATTCTTGTCAACTATTCCGTTCATGGCCATCGGAATAGTCTATGCCCATATTTTTGAAACGGATAATCGGCACTTGTCAACCTTATATGCCTTAGACCTTATAGGGGCGGCCACAGGTGCACTCACCTCCGTTTTTTTGCTCAACACGTTTGGCTTGGCACAGGTGGTGGCGATTGCTATAGGGTTACTGCTGCTGGCCCTGGTAGTAGCCTTGATAGCACACAAGAACCGTTATTCAAAAATACTGGCCCCCTTAGTGCTTGGCGTTATTTTTCTAATGGGATTTGCAAAAGATGCCCTGAACTTCACTATACCCGTTGCCAAAGACCCGTCCAAGGATTTGTACCGATTGATGGCCAACCCCGCTTTTAAAAGCGAAAAAATCGAAAGCCGCTGGAGTGCTTTTGGTCAGACGGATCTTGTAAAGTTCACATATCCTGATGGTACCGTGTCCAAATCAATGTTTATAGATGCTGCTGCGGGAACCAAAGTTATCGATATCGATGAACTTGCAAAGGATACTGTTAAAATGAGAAAAGTATTATCCGGATTTCCGGCCGTATTTGCTTTGAACTTTTTAAGCGAAAAGGAAAAGGATTCGGTGCTGATAATAGGTCCCGGTGGTGGAATAGATATTGCCACAACATACTTCATGGGCTTTAAATATATCGAGGCAGCAGAGGTCAACCCTTCCTTTGTAGCATTGATGGAAAAATACAATCCCTCTACCTTCCTCGATAAGGAGAACATAAAGGTACATGTGAACGAAGGAAGAAATTTCATAATTGAGAACAAGGGAAAATTTGATGCCATCATATTGACCATTCCGGTGACCAAAAGTTCAAGGGGCACCGATTTTTATGGACTTACCGAGAACTATCTGTTCACCATGGAGGCACTTGCCGATTATTTGGATGGTTTAACGGAAGACGGGGCCATCTATTTTACGATGCACGGAAGGCAGGAGGTATATAAAATGTTGGCGAACTTTTTGGAGCTCCAGGATCGGATGGGGGTCAATCAAATAGAGGCGTTAAAAAAGGTGTATATCTATTCCGACGAAATGAACCCTGTATTGGTCATTAAAAAGAACCCTTTTGAACAAAAAACAATGGAGGAGGCACATAATACCGCACACTATTATGGATTGGACAAGGAGCCGTTTTATTTTCCGTATATCAGACAGGAAAGTTTGGACACCATCGTGCAGAACGTAAACTATCAATGGTTCATGTTCGACAAACTGTTGTACGATATCTCCAACGGATCTTATGCGTATGATGAACTTTGGAAAGCCGCTTCCATAAACTTGAGTCCGGTTTCCGATGATTCCCCCTATTTTTTTAATTACAACAATGGCCTACCCGATGCCATGACCACCCCTTTATGGCTTGGTCTGTTCATCATCGGGTGGTTCATTTTCAATCATATGAACGGATGGAAATCGGTCTCTTTTTCAGAAAGCACCTCTTTATATATACGAAGAAAATTTAGGGCCTGGGCACTCGTTTCCTTTTTGTTGGGGTTCTCATATATCCTCGTACAGGGATATCTTTTTCAGGTACTCAACTTAAAACTTTCCAATCCATCACAGTCTTTTTCATTGCTGCTTTTTACATTTTTGTTGGGCAATGGCTTGGGCAGCCTTGTGACGGGGGCTTTCAAAAAAAATCTTTCCCGAAAGCTCATCACATACACGGTCTTGGTTATTTTGTTTTCCTTACTAACCGTTTACGTACTGCTCCCTATATGGTATAAACAACTATCTGAATTCTGGATCGCCCTATTTTTGCTGCTTCCGTCTTTCTTTATAGGAATCCCTTTTCCGGTATTGCTGAAAAAGGCCTCCTCCCTGAAAGAGAAGAAAAGCATTCCCTATTTATTGGGTATATCAAGCGTGGCAGGCGTTGCCGCCTCGATCTTTGCCGTTGTCATTTCCATCCTTTACGGTTATAGATTTGTATTCCTTCTTGCCCTGTTAGGATACGGTTTGGTGATAGTGCTGGCGTACAGATCAAAAACCCTTAAAATACAGAACACATGAAAAAATGGTCCCTCTTTATTGGAAGCTATGCGGGCATCAAGGTCTTCGTCCACTGGACGTTTTGGATCATTGTCGGATGGATATTCATGATGCATTTTGAAATGGGCCATGGTTGGACAGAAGGCATAAAGGGAACATTTTTCATCATCGTTCTCTTTGCCTGCGTTGTCCTACACGAATTTGGCCATGCGCTCGCGGCCAAAAAATATAATATCCCAACGCGTGATATTACGCTCTATCCCATTGGTGGCGTCGCCAGTCTCAATAGAATGCCGGATAAACCTGCCCAGGAACTGGTGGTGGCACTGGCCGGCCCTGTAGTAAATATTGTGATTGCCGGGACCCTTTTTGTTCTTCTCTACGTTAACGATGAACTGTTGCCAATTTCGAAAATAGACCACATGAGCGGTGAAGATTTCTGGTTTAACATCATGGCTGCGAATTTGATCCTAGCGGTCTTTAATTTGATACCAGCTTTTCCAATGGACGGTGGAAGAGTGTTGAGGGCACTATTGGCATTCAGGTTAGATAAGCTGAAAGCAACGACCATTGCCGCACGGGTAGGCCAGTTTTTAGCCATAGTATTCGTTTTTCTTGGTTTTTTCTCTAATTTCTGGTTGGTTTTTATTGGCCTGTTCATCTATCTAGGTGCCGGAGTCGAGCAAATGCACGAAAGTGGCAAATCTGCTCTGGTCGGATTTACCGTAAAGGATGTTTTGATTGCACAATATACCTGTTTATCGCCCACGGAAACCTTGGGAAACCTGGTGCAGATATTGCAAAGTACCCAAGAAGAGGTTTTTTTGGTCACAGAAAATAATCATGTGCATGGCGTGCTGACACGAAAGGACCTGATCAAGGGGCTTTCCTCATATGGCAATGATTCCTATGTATCCGATCTTATGAGAAAAGATTTTGTAACAGTAGACACAAATATGCCCCTACAGCAGGTGTACGAAAAGCTCATGTCTAACAATTCCCAGTTTGCCACGGTCTTGGATGACGGGCAGCTGAAAGGAATTGTGACCCTGAAAGGAATTAATGAAATGATAATAGTTACAAGGGAAAGAAAAAAATAATGCAAACACATCAAAACATAAGTGAGCTATTAAGCCCCTACATTCTGGGGGTACTCCTAAGCACGGGTATAGGTCTTATCCTTGGACTGGAAAGGGAATATGACAAGCTAAAGGATGAGCAGGGGTTTGCCGGTATTCGAACATTTCCGATAACGGCCATAATCGGTTTTATGTTGGGCAGTTTGAACGAGACTTATACCTCTTGGCTTGTCATTGTTAGTTTGGCGACCATTATTTTGTTCTTTGCCATCAGCCATTTGTCCATTGTGCAGAAACATTCCATGACCGGTAATACCACAAATCTCGCTTTGATTGCCACATTTATTCTTGGTGTTATGGTTTCGGGCCATTTGTACAAAGAGTCTATTGCCACGGCCGTAATTGTGGTTACGTTGTTATCCCTAAAGACCACCTTCCGCTCGTTCATAAAGAATATCACATCCGAAGAACTGTTTGCCTTTATCAAATTCTCAATCATTGCACTTTTGATATTACCGTTTCTGCCCGATAAGGATTATGGGCCAGAGGGCCTTCTGAACCCTTTTGAGATAGGGGCTATTATAGTCATTGTTTCCTTTTTGAACTTTATCGGCTACTTTTTGGTCAAATATGTTGGATCAAAAAAGGGAATCTTGTTGACGGCTATTCTGGGCGGTTTAATATCGAGTACGGCGGTAGCTTGGATCTATGCCTCCAGAAGTAAGGAGTCTCCCGAGCTTTCAAAAAAATACGCAGCGGGTATCATTATAGCATCGGCGATTATGTTCCCTAGACTTGCGGCTCTTGCCTATATTTTCAATATTGCTATCCTGAGCTATCTTACAATTCCCTTTGCCCTGCTTACGGTGGTCTGTCTCGTAGCTTCCCTGCTTTTGATACGGAAGGATGACGATCAGCCGAACACCGACATCAATTTGGGAAATCCACTTAACATCTGGAATGCGATCGGTTTTGGCGGCATCTATGTGGCCATCCTGTTCTCGGTTTTTTATGGAAACAAATTTTTTGGCGAAAGTGGTCTTTATTATTCGGCATTGATAGCAGGTTTGGCCGATACCGATGCCATAACCATCAGTATGGCAAAATTTGCCTTGCAGAATGAAAAGCTGATTTTGGCATCGAATGTCATCATTGCAGCGACCCTGAGCAATATGACCGTGAAATTGGGCATTGCCTTTTTCAAAGGCTCTCAAAAAACAGGGCGACTAGTGGGCTATGCCTTTGGGGCGGTCGTCCTTCTTGGCATCCTTTATATTGTACTTAATTCTTGGATAAATTGAGATTTTAATAGCAGAAACCAAAATGAACACAACAGTATATAGCACACACAAGTTTGAAGAACATTATCTAATTCAAGCAAATAATAATAAACATCAATTAATACTACTTGATGTTCGATTGACAGAAGAAACGGCTGTTCTAGCTAAAGGTTCTAAAACAGTTAGCTTATTTACAGGTGATGATGCCTCAAAGAATGTACTAAAAAAACTAAAAGTCATTGGCGTAGAAAATATCGCATTGCGTTCGGCTGGTTTTAATCATGTTGATTTGGCAGCAGTTACCGAATTGGACATAAAAGTAGCTAGGGTTCCTGCCTATTCCCCCTATGCCATTGCCGAACACACCATAGCGTTGATACTTGCATTGAACAGAAAACTGGTTAGGGCCCACAATAGGGTCAGGGATATGAATTTCTCGCTGAACGGACTCACAGGGTTCGACCTGAACGGCAAAACGGTCGGGGTATTGGGCACGGGAAAAATTGGTGCGGTCCTGGTCAAAATACTATATGGTTTTGGCTGTAAGATACTGGCATACGACCTAGAGGAGGATAAGGAATTGAAAGAAATGTATGGTGTACGATTCACTGACTGCCAAACACTCTGCAGCGAATCGGACATCATAAGCCTCCACGTTCCCTTAACCCCCGAAACGAGGCATATCATCAGTGCCGAACAAATCGAACGCATGAAAAAAGGGGTAATGCTTATCAATACGAGCAGGGGCGCGCTGGTCGATACCAAAGCGGTCATAGAGGGACTGAAATCAAGGAAAATCGGCTATTTCGGTATTGATGTGTATGAAGAGGAAGAAGGGCTGTTCTTTGAAGACCACTCCGACGAGATTTTACAAGATGATGTAATTGCCCGATTAATGACCTTTCCCAATGTCTTGATTACCAGTCACCAGGCTTTTTTGACCAATACGGCTTTGACCAACATTGCTGAAACCACCATTTATAACATTGATTGTTTCGAAAATGGAACCGTTTCAGGAAATGAAATAAAAACGAAGTGAAACAACCCATAAAATCATAGTTAAGATGAAAAACATATTGGTACCCACAGACTTTTCAGAGAACTGCAATAAGGCGGCGGAGTTTGGAATCAAGATGGCCAAGCTCTTCGAGGCAGAAATCCATTTTTTCCATTTGCTGAAAACACCGGTGGATTGGGTAAAATTGGATAAGCAAAAAGAAAAGCGATATCCGGAGACCCTCAAAAAAATTGGGGCAGCAAAAGCCTCATTACGTGCATTGGAAAAAAAGGCCGAACAAGAAAACCTGAAATGTCAGACCTTTTTGCAATTTCAGGTGGACCAGGAAAACATACTGAAACATTCTGGCCATTATGACCATGATTTCATTATTGCGGGCAGTAGTGGCACCAAGGGCATTGTACGGGAACTTTTGGGAAGCAACGTCGAACGTTTGGTAAGAAGATCTGATGTTCCGGTCATTGTGGTAAAAGAAGATGATGTAAGGTTTCCTTTCAAGGATATCGTCTTCGTTTCAGATTTTGTGGAGGATGTGGGCAATGCCTTTAAAGAGGTACTATCCATCGCAGTAAAATGCAATGCAAAAATTCACCTTTTGCGCATCAATACAGAATCGGACCGTAACAGTATTGCCCTCGGCCTAGACCCTATTCGAAAGTTTTTGGAGGGTTTTCCCAAACTCAAGAATTTCTCTATGAACGTCTATAACGAAATGACGGTGGAGACGGGCATCAACACTTATTTGAAGCAAAACAAAGCTGACCTGATCGCCATGCGCACACATGGCAATACAGGTTTTTTGAGTTTGTTCTCAAAAAGTATAGCTGAAGGGGTTGCAAACCATTCATCACTGCCGGTAATGACTATCAAAATTTGAAAAGTATAACACTATGTCCGATAGCTTAGGTCAAATACGAGAAATAGCCTTCTACAAATTATTGTTGGACAGAACGGTATTGCCCCTGGTTACCATTTTGGGAATAGGCATCCTGTATGTCGTTTTGATGTCGATGATAGACCACCCCTCTTTTCCATTCCACATAATTATCGTTGCGGCAGCACTTGGAAAGACCATTGTGATAACGGCAACTACCCTGAAACGCTTGTCAAAATTGATCAAGATCTGTCATTCATTGGAGAGATTGCTTTGGGTTTTTGGATTGATTATCATCATTAGCATTTTCTCCTATGCGACCGACTATGCTTGTCTTTTCCAATTTAACCATACCACATTTGAAGGCGTTCCTGATTATTCGAACTCGTATCTCTACAATTTGTATCACTTTTTTTATTTCAGTGTGATCACATTTTCAACGGTGGGCTACGGCGATATTGTTCCTACTTCAGACGTAGCCAGATTTGTTGTCATGCTCGAAATATTCCTAAGCTTTTTCTTGGTCGTCTTTGCTTTGGCCAATATTAAAAAAATACACATTAATGGATAAGATAACAATTATAAAAGCAAGCGGCGAGAAGGCACCTTTTCAAATGGAAAAAGTAAGGCGGTCATTGGAACGGGCCGGTGCGAATGAAATAACAATTAATGAGATTGTCAAAAATATTGAGGACATCGTTTTCGACGGAATGACCACCAAGAAGATATATCAAATGGCCTTTAAGATGTTGAAAAGGAAATCTCGGGTAAGCGCATCAAAATACAAACTCAAAAAAGCGCTGATGGAACTGGGGCCTTCAGGCTACCCCTTTGAAAAGTTTGTCGGCAAATTGCTGGAACACGAAGGATTTCAGACACAAGTCAGTAGCATCATACAGGGAAGCTGTGTGACCCATGAAGTAGATGTCATTGCCCAAAAGGATAAGAAACATTATATGATTGAATGCAAATACCATAGCGACCAAGGCAGGTTTTGCAATGTCAAGATTCCACTATATATACATTCAAGATTTTTGGATGTCGAAAAACAATGGGAAAAACAGCAAGGCCACAAAACAAAGTTTCATCAGGGTGGAGTGTACACCAACACCCGTTTTACAACTGATGCTATACAATATGGCACCTGTGTTGGGCTGATGCTTACAAGTTGGGATTATCCGGAAGGAAACGGTCTGAAAGAACGCATAGACAAATCCGGCCTACATCCCTTAACCTCTTTAACAACCTTGACGAAGGCCGAGAAATCCAAATTATTGGATAAAGGCATTGTGCTCTGCAAAGAGCTTCACGAAACACCTACTTTGCTAAATGAAATCGGAATAGATAAAACAAGGCACAAAAAGATTTTGGAGGATTCCGAAGCACTGTGCAAAAACCATTAAAAAAATAAAATCTTAAAAATAACTATCATGAAAACAGAAGAATTAAAGAAACAAAAGAGTATTGATTTAGAACCATTTTACGAAGCATTGGAAGATGACCCAAAACTGCTTGAAGAAGCCTTGGAAATACTATTGGAAATGGTAAACTTTGAACCTTCATCCATTAAAAAGTTAGCCCTTTTTATCAAAGAGGATTCGCGAAATCTTTATAATGAAATAGTAGAGTTGTACAAATCGACTCAAGACAAAAGTAACACACCTTCTTGCTGTGGTGGCCACTAAAAAAATATTATAAAAATGAAAAATAATAAAATAAACATCCATTTTTTGGGAGCGGTTGGTACAGTAACCGGTTCCAAATATTTAGTGGATACTGGAAACAAAAAAATACTGATTGACTGTGGATTGTTTCAAGGCTTAAAAGAGTTACGTCTCAAAAACTGGGAATATCTCCCTGTGAACGTTTCAGAGATTGATGTGGTTTTGCTCACACACGGCCATATGGACCACACAGGCTATCTACCAAGATTGGTCAAACAAGGATTTAATGGTTTTATTTACGGTACAAATCCAACCTTGGATATTGCCAAAATCATTCTGAACGATAGTGCTAAAATACAGGAACAGGAAGCCGAACGTGCCAATAAAGAAGGTTATTCCAAGCACAGCCCAGCAGAGCCACTATACGATTTAAAGGATGTTGAAAAAACCGTTCCACATTTTAAGGGCGTTCCGCAATCACAATGGATTCCATTGTTTGATGGCGTAAAAGCCCGTTTCCAATACAATGGACATATTTTGGGAGCAACTTATATCGATTTGGATGTACATGGAAAACGCTATGTCTTTTCAGGAGATATAGGTAGAACCCATGATTTACTGTTATACCCACCATTAAACCCGAAAAAGGCCGATGTACTGTTTATTGAATCCACTTATGGCGGAAGATTTCATCCAGAGGAAGAAGAAGCCATTCCACAGATTGAAAAACTGGTCAATGACACCCTTGATAGAGGTGGCAGTCTATTTGTCCCAAGCTTTTCGGTAGAACGTGCCCAACTTATGATGCTTATTTTTTGGAGATTGCTCAAGGAAAATAAAATACCAAAAGTGCAAATGATAATGGACAGCCCTATGGGGACTAATGTACTAGAACTATTCCACCGCACAAGGGATTGGCACAGATTAGAAGACAATGAATGTGATGAAATGTGCTCGCACTTTACCGTTGTAAGCAGTTATCGTGAAACTATGGAATTGCGGACTGATAATAAACCAAAAATTGTCATTGCCGGAAGCGGAATGCTTACTGGAGGAAGAATGCTTAACTATCTTGAAACCCAAGCTCAAAACTCCAATAATACCCTTCTATTTGTAGGTTATCAGGCCGAAGGTACACGTGGCAGGAAGTTACTGGAAGGTGACAAGGAACTCAAAGTTTATGGAAAATGGGTTCCTTTTAACATGGAAGTTGTTGAAATTGAAGGGCTTTCAGCGCATGCAGACCATAAAGAACTTTTGGGTTGGATGAGTAAGATACAGAACACGCCTGAACGGATTTTTATTGTACACGGTGAAAATGAAGGTGCAAAGGCATTGAAAAACGACATTGAGAGAACTTATAGCTGGAAAGCAGAAATACCGCAATTATACAGCATTGAAGAAATAGTATAGGCCATGGAACAACATTCAAATATTTTAAAATATAAACATCTTGGTATCTATACCCAAAACGAAAATGTGGTATATATGCGTGATGATTGCCTCGTGTGTATTTCGGAAGGGTTTGAGGCACTCACAAGGATAAGGGTTGCTAAAGTAACCCGTTCAATAGTGGCAAGCCTCAACGTCATAAATTCAGATATTCTGTTGCCCAATGAGATAGGTCTATCAGACGCTGCTGCAAAAAAACTGAATGTTTCCCCAAATGATATGCTGTATGTTTCCCATTTGGAACCTATTGAATCGTTGAGTCACGTAAGGGCAAAAATTTATAATCAAAAGCTCAATTACGATGCCTATAATCAGATCATAAAAGACATCGTGGAGGGAGATTATTCAAATATCCATCTTTCAGCATTTATCACAGCCTGTGCAGGAGACCGAATGGATATTGATGAAATATCCGACCTAACAAAAGCTATGATTGCTTCAGGAAAGCAACTAAACTGGAACAAAGAAATAGTTGTGGATAAACATTGTATTGGTGGATTGCCTGGAAACCGAACCACCCCCTTGGTAGTGGCTATAGTTGCCGCTTACGGGCTTACAATGCCCAAAACATCGTCCCGAGCCATTACATCACCAGCAGGTACGGCGGACACAATGGAAGTTCTCACCAACGTTGCGCTTTCTGCTGACGAGATAGAGAACGTAGTAAATCAAGAAGGTGGTTGTTTTGTTTGGGGCGGTACTGCCCAACTAAGTCCCGCAGATGATGTGCTCATTAAAATTGAAAAAGCATTGGATATTGACAGTGAAGGGCAGCTAATAGCTTCCGTACTATCAAAAAAAGCTGCAGCTGGTTCTACTCACGTTGTTATCGATATCCCTGTAGGTGAAACTGCCAAAGTTCGTAGTATGGAAATGGCTGAAAAGCTGAAAAATCATTTGGAAAATGTCGGTAAGGCTGTCGGCCTGAAGGTAAAAGCAATCATAACAGATGGCTCTCAACCTGTAGGCTATGGCATCGGCCCAACATTGGAAGCTATCGACATATTGAATGTGCTAAAAAATGAAGAAGATGCACCCAAAGACTTAAAGGAACGTGTTGTGCTGTTGGCTGGAGAACTGTTAGAACTTTCAGGAAAGGTCGAAAAAGAAAAAGGAATGGAAACCGCCAAAGAGGTACTTATATCTGGTAAGGCCTACGAAAAATTTCTTGCCATTTGTAAAGCCCAGGGGCGTTTTACACAACCTGTTTTGGCACCTTTTAAAACAGAAATCAGAGCGGAGACTTCGGGGATTTTGAAGCGTATTGACAATAGAAAGATAGCGAAGCTCGCAAAACTTTCAGGTGCACCCCAATCTAAATCTGCGGGAATTTCATTGAATGTCCATTTAAATGATAAAGTTGAAAAAGACGGCTTACTATACACGCTTTTTGCAGAATCACAAGGTGAGCTAAACTATGCTTTAGAATACAAAAATCGCCATAACGATATCATAACCATTAAATAAAAAACAAAATGAAAACTATATTATTCAGTCTTCCCGGAAATCAGGAACTCACCGAGTTGTTGGTTAAAAAAATGAAAGCGGAAATCGGGGAATGCAACATAAGAAAATTTCCGGACGGTGAATCCTATACACGCATACTTTCCGATGTAAAAGATAAATGTGTAGTTTTGGTCTGTACCTTACACGAACCAGATGAAAAACTATTACCGCTCTATTTTTTAAGCCAAACAGCAAAATCACTTGGTGCGATGTGTACCTGTTTGGTAGCACCCTATCTTGCCTATATGCGGCAAGACAAGATTTTTAATGAAGGTGAAGGTGTAACTTCTGGTTTTTTTGGGAAATTGATTTCGGGTTTCGCAGATAGCATCACCACCATTGATCCCCATTTGCATCGGATACATTCGTTGGGCGAAGTATATAGAATTCCGAACAGAGTCATCCATGCCGCTGACGAAATCTCAAAATACATCAAGGAAAATATCCATAATCCGGTACTGATCGGGCCCGATTCGGAAAGCGAGCAGTGGGTTGCAGATGTGGCAAAAAAAGCGGGAGCACCTTTCACGGTCTTACAAAAGACTCGCCATGGTGACCGTGATGTTGAAGTCTCCGTGCCTGAAGTTGACAAATTTAAGGACGCGACCCCTGTTTTGGTGGACGATATCATCTCTACGGCCCGTACCATGATAGATACTACGGAGCATTTGAAGAGTACGGGAATGAAACCTGCAATATGCATTGGCATTCATGCCGTATTTTCAGGGAATGCCTATCAAGATCTCTGGGATGCCCATGTCAAGGATATCATTACCTGCAATACAATTCCACATCAGTCAAATAAAATTGATTTAAGCGATACCATAGCCAAGGAAGTAAACGAACTGATGCACCATCAATGAAAATAGGATTGCACTTTACAGTATTCATTTTTATGGTCGTTTCTGCATATGCACAGAATAAAATGTTGATCGGACAATTGTCCGATAGATGGGTGGAACGGGAAAGTTTTAATAAAAATGGAGACTTTCTGAACAAGCAGACCTTTAAGGCGGGAAAGCTAAAAGAAGTCGATGGATATTATGAGGTTGAAGTGGTTGCCGAACTGTTTGACAAGGACAAAAAATCTACTGACAAATACACCATGACGTATCGCTGCAAGCCCGATGAAGCCAGTATAATGGTAATGGCCTTTCCGTTTTCGAACCCAAAATCCAAGGAAACCGAAATCAGTACGACCTCTGAAAATTTCAAGGAACTCTATGATCTGTCGAACTTGGATAGTGTCGAACTCGAAATGAGTTTCGACTCCGGATTGTTGAATTTCTTTGGTTCTAACAGCAAAATAAAAATTTATGACCGGGTGTTGGAATCCAATGGTAATGGGAAAACAATCAAATCCAAAATCAATATTAAAGCCTACGCCATTGGTATACGAATTAAACAATTGGACTATGTTGCAAGTGAAAAACTTACAAATGAGAACTTGTTATCATTCCAGAAATTTACCGAGAAAGACGGCAGCTATTTTACGATGACATACAAACCATAAATTATGAGAAACTATGACACCCTATCAGAAGCAATTAATGATTTACAGATCAGGGGATATACCTATGATTTCAACTTGAAACCAGAATGCTTGCAATGTGCCTCACTGAAAATGGAAATTCAGCCCGAAGATTTTGATGTGGATGAAACCCATCGTTTTGAAGGTATGAGCAGTACAGACGATAACAGTGTTCTTTATGCCATTTCATCAAAAGATGGTATAAAGGGGCTTTTGGTAGATGCCTATGGGGTCTATGCTGAAAATATCTCGGAAGCAATGCGAAGAAAATTACGATAAAACTGTAACCTATGATAGACTTAAATACAATTTCAACCCTTCCTCCCGCAGGTAGCTCAAAAAAACAATCCAAAAAAAGATTGTTAGGGATACGGGAAGAACTTTTTGAGCTTCAGAACAAATTTTATGCCGATGGGCGCTTTGGCTTGTTGATTATTTTGCAGGGAATGGATACTTCTGGAAAAGACGGTACGATTCGTAATGCGCTTAAGGGCATGAATCCACAGGGTGTTCATGTAAAATCATTCAAAAAGCCGACCGAAGAGGAGCTCAGGCACGACTTTCTGTGGAGGGTCTATCCGCACTTTCCCCAAAAGGGCATGATACAAGTTTTTAACCGCTCGTATTATGAAGATATCCTGGTACCCAAGGTTACCAATTCCCTCGAAGAAGAAATACTTGAACACCGTTGCAAGCTATTAAAATATATGGAACAGCATCTTAGGCAAAATAACATTCATGTACTCAAATTTTTTCTTCATATCTCCAAAGAAGAACAGAAAGAACGTATCAAAGAAAGACAGACCAAACCTTATAAACGCTGGAAATATAGTGCCGAAGACGAAAAAGCGGCCAGCCAATGGGAAGTTTACAGAGAGGCTTATAATATGTTAATGAACAACTGCAACGACCCTCAATGGCACATTATTGCAGCCGACAAACGTTGGTACCGCAACTATTGCGTTGCCAAAATAGTATTGGAACACCTTAAAAAACATAATTTAACATATCCAAATACCTAAAAATAGAACACTATGGACAATCACAAAGAGCACAAGGACAAAAAAATGGACCATTCTAAGATGGATCACTCAAAAATGGATCACAGTAACCATGACCATGCTAAGATGGACTCCTCCAAAAAGCAACACCAAAGAGAAGACCATTCTAAAATGGATCACGGAAGTGGAGACCATTCGGGCCATAACCCCGCTCACGGACAAATGGGGCACGACCACCATAAAATGATGGTCAAGGATTTTAGAAAACGGTTTTGGATATCTTTAATCGTTACCATCCCAATATTGTTCTTATCGCCAATGATACAGGAGTTTTTTGGGTATGACCTATTGCTCCCCGGAAATCCGTATATCCTATTTGCACTATCAACATTTGTCTATTTCTGGGGCGGCTGGCCATTTTTAAAGGGATTTTATAATGAAATAAAATCCAAGGGTCCGGGCATGATGGCCCTAATCTCAATGGCTATAAGTGTGGCCTATTTCTATAGTGCCGCTACAGTTTTCGGACTCCCTGGGGAGGACTTTTTCTGGGAACTGAGCACCTTGATTGTCATCATGCTGTTGGGACATTGGTTGGAAATGAAATCGGTGCTGGGCGCATCCAAGGCACTCCAACTTTTGGTCAGTATGCTGCCCGCTGAGGCCCATAAAGTTGTGGGTGATAAAATTCAAGATGTAAAACTAGAGGATTTATTAAAAGATGACATCATATTGGTTAAACCCGGCGAGAAAGTACCCGCGGATGGCATCATCACCGAAGGATCTAGCTACCTGAACGAGTCGATGCTGACAGGCGAGTCAAAACCGGTAAAAAAAGAAGTACAGGATAAGGTCATCGGAGGTTCCATAAATGGCAATAGTACCTTAAGGGTAAAGGTAGAGCATACTGGAAAGGACAGTTACCTGAACAAGGTGATCAAGATGGTCGATGAGGCACAGCGCACGAAATCGAAGATGCAGAACCTTTCAGATCGGGCGGCCAAATGGCTGACCTATATTGCATTGGCCATTGGCTTTGGGACACTCGCGGTTTGGCTGATTTTAGGTTTCCCATTTGTTTTTGCATTGGAAAGAATGGTAACGGTCATGGTCATTGCCTGTCCACACGCGCTCGGTCTTGCCATTCCGTTGGTTGTCGCTATATCTACAGCGGTATCTGCCCAAAATGGTTTATTGATCCGGAACAGAACGGCCTTTGAAGAATCCCGAAAAATATCGGCTTTATTGTTTGATAAAACAGGAACATTGACCAAAGGTGATTTTGGGGTGACCCGAATTGAATCAGTGAACGAATTGTACACCAGAGATGAAATTCTGAGGTTATCCAGTGCTCTGGAACTAAGCTCCGAACACCCCATCGCCGTGGGGATCATCAAAAAGGTCAAAGAAAAGGACATCGAGATTCCAAAGCCCAAAAACTTCAACGCCATAACGGGCAAGGGTGTAGAGGCAATCGTAGAGGGTAAGAAGGTCAAGGTAGTAAGTCCGGGATATCTTCGGGATGAAAAAATCCAAATTACCGAAGATGCCTATAGTGATGCCGCAGAGACCGTAGTTTTTGTTCTGATAGATGGAAAATTAGCAGGATATATTGCACTGGCCGATGAAATACGGCCAGAATCTGCCGATGCCATCAAAGTATTCAAAAAGAATAACATCAAAGTCTTAATGGCTACGGGCGATAATGAAAAAACCGCAAAGGCTGTGAGTGACAAACTTGGTTTGGATGGGTATTATGCCGAGGTGCTACCCCATCAAAAAGTGGAAATCGTAAAAGAGCTGGAAAGCAAAGGAGAGTTTGTGGCCATGACGGGAGATGGGGTCAATGACGCACCTGCATTGGCAAAAGCTGATGTAGGAATTGCTGTTGGTTCCGGTACCGATGTTGCCGCGGAAACCGCCGATATCATTTTGGTAAACAGTAACCCAAAAGATATCGCCAATCTGATATTGTTCGGTAAAGCCACCTATAACAAAATGATCCAGAATTTGGTGTGGGCAACAGGCTACAACGTTGTGGCCATACCGTTGGCCGCTGGGGTTTTATATTCTTCAGGATTTGTGTTGGGGCCAGCAGTAGGTGCCGTATTTATGAGCTTGAGTACCATCATTGTTGCCATAAACGCTCAATTGTTAAAAAGAAAAATCGGAAGCAACTGATGAACAGGAAAGAAAAACTCGGTAGAATATTCCTAGTTTTATTGAGTTTGTTCGTAGTGATGTTGGGCTACGGCATTTTATTGCCTACCCTCCCATATTATACCGAAAGGCTGGCTTTAAAAGACAATCTGGATACGGACCTTATCAACTTCCATATCGGAATGTTGACCAGTATTTATCCGTTGTTCCAGCTCTTGTTCGTTATCGTCTGGGGCAAGCTTTCCGATAAACACGGCCGTAAACCTATAATACTATTGGGGCTTGTAGGTTTTGTCGTGATGAACTTGCTAACCGGTCTTGCCACTTCTCTGTCGATGCTATATATAGGCCGTATCATAGGGGGCATCTTTACGTCAGCGGTCATTCCGGTCAGTAATGCCTATTTAAGTGATATTACCTCTGAAAAGCGAAGGACCAAAATAATGGCCTGGTCTGGGGTCGCTATCAGTTCCGGGGTGATATTTGGCCCTGTTCTGGGGGGATTTCTGTCGCAAACGAACCTACATTATACATACTCTTTTGGGGTGTTCCACTTAGACCGTTTTTCGGTTCCCTTTATTTTGGCCGCTCTTTTGGGCTTTGTGGTATTACTGATAATCATAAAATGGCTGAAGAATACCGAAATAAAAAAACGTATTGTTTCTGAGGCGGTCAAATTCAGTTTTTCCCTGAGTAACTATTTTATCATTTTGTTGCTCCTATCCTTTGCGATACAGTTTGTGGTTACCCTGTTTGAGACCGTGTTTTCAATTTATGGGAAGGATGAGTTGGCATTTACAACCAATCAGGTGGGTATCGGTTTTATGCTCTGTGGTTCTGTAATGGCCATTTTGCAGCCTGTGTTCGCGACCTATGGCGAAAAAATGCTGACCTCAAAACAGCAAATAACATTAGGGTTATTAATATCCGGTGTTTCGTTAATTGTCTTCCCCTTTGTGAGCGGTGAACTATACATTTACGGTACCATAATAATTTTCGCAGCTGGGGGAGCCATGGTGACACCAAACCTGCTTTCGGCAGTTTCTTTGATTTCCCGGGATAATACGGGAAGGAATATATCCATTCAAAGTTCCACGAACAGCATCGGACAGATTTTGGGCCCGGTATTGGGGACTTGGCTGATAGCTGGTGGGTTTTATTACCCTTTTATTATTGCCGGTGCAACCATTTTTGGTGCTATGGGACTGGTTTACTTTTTGAAGCGACCAAATAAAGGGATTGACGCGCCCTTATTGGCTGACCAGCATAAAAAACTATAGGGATGGATCATAGAAAATGTAGTAAAACAGCACTTCAAAATGCTGCTGACAATTCGAAATATGTTGAATTGGTTCGTTCGGGAGAAGACTATTTTTTAAGGCTGGAAAAGCTAATCGATAAGGCAGAAAAAGAAATCCATATACAGACCTACATTTTTGAAAACGATGATACGGGAAACCGTATAGCCTCCTGTTTGAAGAAAGCCGCTCAACGAAAGGTAAAGGTATATGTCTTATTGGATGCCTATGGTAGCGCTGCATTACCCAATAGTTTTGCCCAAGATTTGGTGCAGCATGGTATTTTACTTCGTTTTTTTTCGCCTTTATTCTCTCTGAACAATTTTTATATCGGTAGGCGGATGCACCATAAAATTGTGGTCGCCGATGAAAAAATGGCATTGATAGGCGGAATCAATATTGCCGATAAATACCACGGAACGACAGGTTCGGAACCTTGGTTGGACTATGCCGTTCAGTTGAACTGCCCGGCAGCTGAAAATCTACAAATATTATGTAGCGATTACTTTTTCAAAAAGGGGAGTTCAAAAAAAATACCGCCAGTGTTACATTCGGCCGGTAGCGCACTGGTGGGAATTTTACAAAACGACTGGCTGCAGCGAAAAACAGAAGTCTGTGATGCCTACACGAACGCCTTCATTCATGCCGAAAAGGAAATAGTAATCGTGGGCTCGTATTTTTTGCCTGGAAGCAGATTGGCAAAGGCTTTGAAAAAGGCCTGTAGAAGAGGAATAAGAACAACGGTGATCTTAGCGGGTATTAGCGATGTGCCGTTGGTGCGGCGGGCAACCGAACATTTGTACTCCTCCTTTTTGGACCATCATATGAGAATTTTTGAATGGAACAGATCCGTAGTACACGGTAAAGCTGCGGTGGTTGATAACAAATGGTCTACCATAGGCTCATTTAACTTGAACAGTCTTAGTTGCTATGGCAGCATTGAAATGAACGTAGAGGTTCACTCAGTAGAATTTGCCGAAAACCTTCGGGCTGACTTTGAAATAGTTATAAGCGAGTGTAGCGAAATTACAAAGGGGAGTCTAAGACAAAGAGCCGGTATATTCAATAAGTTGGGTAATTGGATTTTTTACCAAATGGTACGAACGATTATGCTTTTTCTGACCTTTCTTCCGCATTTAAGGTTTTTGAAAAATTATAGGTTATAATATGTTGGCAAGTGGTTAAATGGTTGGGCTCGTTTATCTGTCTTTACGACCCGAGCAGCAAACCATACGGCACAAGAACCTAAAATAAGGAAATATACAATCAGTGGCGGAATGCAAACTGTAACTGCGCTAGGCACCATACATATAAAACGATTAGTAATATTGAAATACATTAATAATGACAGATTTAACACCAAACGCGATCGAACGCATACTCAGGAACAATTACCTCGGCCACTTGGCCTATCTATGGCAAGGGAAGCCCCATGTGATTCCCTTTACCTATTATTTTGACCCTACGGACAATACGATCATTAGCTATACCTCGGAAGGCCATAAAATCGATGCGATGCGAGCCAACAAATCGGTTGCCGTTCAAGTCGAACAAGTGCAATCCATATCCAATTGGGAATCGGTCATGTTACAAGGTACATTCGAAGAAATTCGAGGCAGTAGTGCCAAACAAAAATTACATCTATTCACCGAAGGCGTGAAGGACATTATCCGTAGAAAAGAAAACAGAGAGGTAGGGTTCATCAATGAATTTTCCAGTAAATCATCTGCTAATGGCATTCCAGTCGTCTTTCAAATCAAAATACTAGAAATGTCGGGTAAAAGAAGAAAAAAATAAAAGATAGATTTCAAAAAGAGACCATCTTTTTGAATCATAGGATTCCGAAATGAGAAACGAAAAGATTTTAACGTGGTTAAAAAAAATTAAACAAGGCCAAAATTCGTTTAAAATTGGAATACGATTTTTAAGGTCTAAGTAATCTCTAATCTAATAATTGAAGAAAATTAAGCTCACGGCGTATTGTGGCAAAACCATTCTGGGACATTTTAATGACCCTAAAGCAATAGATCGGAACATTATATTGGATCCCGACACCAAATCTGACCTATTATCTCCTGAAAGGATTCATAACCACAAACAGAACCCAAATTCACGCAAAATTTAGAGAAATCACTCTTAACTGTTAATCACATTTGCCCTTGCTGCTTAAAATTAAGGTTATTATACTATTAAACGATCCTGGTTTGGGAGGTAAGCATAAAAAGATTGGGGCATCTACGAATCAGCTTTTAAAATTGATCAATTGCAAATGATATAATTCAATTATGAATTCAGGCCTCAGGATTCTGCATAAAGCACACAACCAACATGTTATAAAGTTCTGGATGTTTTTTTTTGAGTAAATCTGGACGTTCAAAAAAATACTCTGAAGCAACTGCAAAAAATTCAACAGCGTTTGTTCCACCATATTTTCGAATATCAGAATGGTCACTGTTTATCGCTTCCATTTCCTTATGGATCAAATTTATCCAAGGTATGGTATATTGATGCTCTAATAATCTTTCCGGAATACCATCTGCAAAATCATCAAGCTTATCTAAAAGGTGTACAAATTCGTGTATGCCGGTATTGCTTTTATCACTTTGGTTCACAAAACCATGGTATAATGGAAACGCCGGACATAGTATACCACCCTCGCCGGGTTAAAGTGACCATAGCTGGCCGGACGAAAGTGACCCACCCGCGCCGGGCCAAAGTGGACCACCTTTAGATTAGATCTATCTGTAAAAAGTCTAAGTGCTTTTTTTGTTAAAA
>NZ_SNTZ01000146.1 GCF_004916895.1 Flagellimonas alvinocaridis | reverse complement strand
TTTTTTCTTAAAAGGATTAAATCCTTTACCTCTCAATGACGGATTCGAGGAAAAATAGAAATTATCGTGATTTATATCCAAAGAAGAACTCGAAATTGAAAAATTGGATTCTAAAATTGCGAAACATAATTTGTGAATTGGATTCCTACTTCCAATTAAATAATTATGAATCAAGATCTATGGCGGAAGATATAAAAGTGTATTTCTAACCGTAACTAAATCTTCAATTTTGAGTTGATAGAGAAGAAATTGAAGCAAAATAGCTATGAAATGATGACTTTGATTTACTAGAGACATCGACATATTTTTTTAGCTCGGTGGGAACAAAGGACTTTTCCTAAGGATTAAA
>NZ_SNTZ01000145.1 GCF_004916895.1 Flagellimonas alvinocaridis | reverse complement strand
TCGAATCTTTCCCTTGCACCAATGTGGTGAAGTTTCCTTACATTTCTACTCCAGCTAATCACAAAAAATATGGCAAGGCGAAATGAAAAGTTGCCAGATAACGTCTTACCCTACAATCTCCATCCTCCTTACTCCTATTGAGAACAAATGAGTTTAAAAGCTATCAAACTTAATCTTGCGTTAGTATGTCTGGAAAAACAGTTTTCACTGTAGTTAGTCAAGTGTGCGAACACTTCTAACGCCTATCCACACTTAGCATTCCGAATATGCTTTAAAATCTCACTTAGCTTAGTAGAAACACCGGTTTAATTTTCTTATGGAAAATATAAATCAATTTAAGTTCTTTTCCT
>NZ_SNTZ01000143.1 GCF_004916895.1 Flagellimonas alvinocaridis | reverse complement strand
GTTTTTAATGCGGACTGGGCCGAATTGAGCTTCAATGTTGGTCTTCAATGTTGGGCTTCTCTTCTTAGGCAGATTAGTACTCCTTTGGGTCTTCCGGCCTTCCAACTGGTATGGTAACGAGCTCGTGAAGGTCCTTTCGCCATTTTTTCGTGCAATTGACGTCTTTTTCCTGCAAAAATACGAAAAACGTACAAATAAGGTAGAACAAGGCTAAAAACACATAAATGAGCCTAAACAGGCTATATTAGCTCAAAAAATAGTTTAAATGTTCCTGAATTAACCTATAAAAACTACCATTTCGTGGTCTAATCATACCCCCCAACTAGCTCGATGCTCGCCCTCGAGCATACG
>NZ_SNTZ01000142.1 GCF_004916895.1 Flagellimonas alvinocaridis | reverse complement strand
GCGGCTCAATGAAAAAGTATCATGTAACCCATAGGGTGTCAACTTCCTACCATCCGCAAACCAATAGACAAGCTGAAGTATCGAATAGAGAGATTAAGTCCATCCTTGAGAAAACTGTTAACCCAAATAGGAAAGATTGGAGTTTACGCTTAGATGACGCTTTGTGGGCGTATAGGACCACTTACAAAACCCCCATTGGTATGTCCCCTTATAGGTTAGTGTTTGGGAAACCATGTCACCTACCAGTTGAGTTAGAGCATAGGGCATATTGGGCGGTAAAGAGTTTTAACATGGGTCTTGATGAGAGCGGTGAGCATAGGAAGTTGCAACTTCAAGAGTTAGAGGAAATTCG
>NZ_SNTZ01000141.1 GCF_004916895.1 Flagellimonas alvinocaridis | reverse complement strand
CCGTCCTTCAGGGGCTCACACACTCGTGCTAGTCCCCACATTTCCGGCCAGATAGAGGCTCTGATACCATTTGTAACGACCCGGCCACACAGTCCGGACCGTTACGCTCATATCAACAATATTGTCCGCTTTGGCACAACTTCCCAGGGGGTCACCCATCCTGGTACTACTCCAAGCTAAGCACGCTTAACTGTGGAGTTCCGTCCTCGCTTTGTGCCGCACGGCTTTAAAAGGCCTTGTTGATAGGAAATGGATCTTTAAGCTCATATACCACACGAGTACGCTCGTATCTGGGCGATGTGGGACTAGCGCACAACACACCGTACCACAGAATTTCCCTTCCGGAAATCTGG
>NZ_SNTZ01000140.1 GCF_004916895.1 Flagellimonas alvinocaridis | reverse complement strand
GGTAGAGTACTCGGCTTTTAAGTGCGGCTAGGATCTTTTACACATTTGGATGAAGTAAGGGATTCGTCCTTACAATTGGTAAAGTTTAGAAGACCACGACTGATCCTGAAGGGTAACGCACGGAAAAAATAGCATGTCGTAGTAATTATTAATGGAGAATTTTGAAACTTTTTTATTCTTAACGGATCAATACAAAACCTTGTTTGAATTCTTGAAATGAACGAAAAAGAATCCTTCGGTCGAATAAATAAATGGATAGAGCCCTATGGCTTCAATCAATTCTAGGGAAAGAAAGAGCCGCGAGCTTCTGTTCTTAATTTGAATGATTACCCCATCTAATTATAGGTTAAAAATA
>NZ_SNTZ01000139.1 GCF_004916895.1 Flagellimonas alvinocaridis | reverse complement strand
GGTAGAGTACTCGGCTTTTAAGTGCGGCTAGGATCTTTTACACATTTGGATGAAGTAAGGGATTCGTCYWTACAATTGGTAAAGTTTRGAAGACCACGACTGATCCTGAAGGGKAAYGMAYGGAAAAAATAGCATGTCGTAGTAATTATTAATGGAGAATTYTGAAACTKTTTTATTCTTAACRGATCAATACAAAACYTTGTTTGAATTCTTGAAAYGAACGAAAAAGAATCCTTCGGTCGAATAAATAAATGGATAGAGCCCTATGGCTTCAATCAATTCTAGGGAAAGAAAGAGCCGCGAGCTTCTGTTCTTAATTTGAATGATTACCCCATCTAATTATAGGTTAAAAATA
>NZ_SNTZ01000138.1 GCF_004916895.1 Flagellimonas alvinocaridis | reverse complement strand
GTAGTTTTCTATAGGTTTAGGTCGGTTGCCTTCCATAGGGGGTTTGTAACCTGTGGCAATGATTTTCCATTCCTCAAAATTATTGGCTCATAGGTAGGTACTAATCCTAGTTTTCCAATAAGAATAGTTAACTCCATCAAATAGWGGWGGYCTATTGGTCGATTGACCTTCYCTAAARCTATCCTCRGYGTAACTAGCCATAAGATYGTTWGCTTRTTGAATCGTTAGATTCCTAGGTGTTCTAAACAAGCTAGGCTCCGATACCACTTGTTGGCCCTTAACTTAACCTTAGAGGGGGGGTGAATAAGGTATACTAGTACTAATSTYAAATTTTCGTGTACTCAATTCAGCAACA
>NZ_SNTZ01000020.1 GCF_004916895.1 Flagellimonas alvinocaridis | reverse complement strand
ACAGAATAGATATAAAAGGAGAATCGATGAGAAGAAAATTAAAAAATAAAAACTAAGTTTAACCCAAGGATAGATCAAATCTGGGCAGTTCGTTTGCTATGGTCAGTTTTATCCGGCGAAGGTGGGTCAGTTTACCCGGCTTATCCATTTAATTCCCTGAAAAGGGTTTAAATGTATTTTCTATAAACTTTGGAGGCTGAAAACGGTAACCAAAATACAGTACTCCATAAAGTTGGTCAGTTTCCACACTGCTGTTGCTGTCTTCATTATACCAATCGGAGCTGAAGGTAAGATTTAGACCAAAAATAATCTTCTCTGAACTGTAACCTAGATTCAATCCGGTTGAAAAGGAGCGTGTAAAGTAGGTACTGTGCTCAATTTCTATAGCTTCAGATTCCATGGTTTCCTCTTTGGAGAAGCGAACTCCCAAGGAAGGGGACAGGTTACCGGAAACAAACCAATTCTCATGGAATACATGGGTATAGAAATATCTTGGAGAAAGTCTTAGATTAAAAAACTTTTCCTTGCTACTGATACCCAGTTCATCAAAAGAAAAAATATTGTAGT
Organism: Flagellimonas alvinocaridis; assembly: GCF_004916895.1. Classification (GTDB taxonomy): domain Bacteria; phylum Bacteroidota; class Bacteroidia; order Flavobacteriales; family Flavobacteriaceae; genus Flagellimonas; species Flagellimonas alvinocaridis. The sequence goes on along the minus strand of NZ_SNTZ01000020.1, from coordinate 12,529 downwards.
CATAATATAAGGTTGGAATAAGACTGCCGCTACTCACTTTTTGCCACTCATTCTGGTAGATGATGTTCCGATATGAAAAGTTCGGATTGAGAACATACGAAGTTGACATACCATAATGGGAATTGGTAAGATTGTTGAATTGTACATATGGATCGGTTCCTTCAGTCCAGTTTGGGGCAAAGTCGGCTGTATTTCTTACATAATATCCCTTTGTTTTACTATAAGAGAGTCCTTGTACCCATTTTCCCAGGAAAAAGCGAAACTGATAATCTGTAAATGATGATTTGCCCTTAAGATTCTCATCGGAGTTGGCTCCCAAAAATTTTGGGACCAGACCCACACTTACCCCTATAAATTCATAGTCCAAAGACAGGAAGAGCCGATACCTACTGTTGGGTGTGAGTTCCAATCTTTCACCCTCATCTTGGTTTCTGTATAGTAGTGCATCGGCGCGGGTATCTATGTTGGCTTTTAAAATGATTTTATCGGTATAAGTGACAATCCGAGTGGAATCTTGCTGTGAATGCCCATGCCAGACATTAAAAAGAAGACAACAAAGAAAAATCCCCAAAAGGGAAAAACGAATAGGGTAAATAAGGAGGTATCTGGGCATATAGCTACAAGATACGTAGCTTTAACCAATCCGCGTACCGTTTTTTACCTTTCGTTCGGGTTGTATCAAGATGACTTCCTTGTCCTCTCCAAGACCACCCATCACCAAACATTCGCTCATCATGGTTGCTATCTGTTTTGGAGGAAAGTTGACCACAGCCACCACTTGTTTTCCAATAAGTTCTTCAGGTTTGTACAGTTTGGTAATTTGTGCAGAAGTCTTTCGTTTTCCCAATTCGCCAAAATCGATGATCATTTTATAGGCGGGATTTCTAACTTCTTTGAAAACCTCAGCAGAAATAATGGTCCCTACGGCCATCTGTACTTTTTTAAAATCGTCCCAGCTAAGATTCCGGTTTGAATCAATATCCATGAAAAGGTGCTTTTTTGCGCAAGGTACAACCCCTGTTTGCAATACACCAAAGCGGTTGCTGGGTTTAACGCTGTATTATCATTTTTTCAACAAGGTTTTCAATACAGGGATTTGAAATCGATGTTGCCAAGCCAACACACTACAGATAACAAAAGTGATCGCTGCCAATATAAAAAGAGTACCTCCATCGTTTTGAACCACAATGCCAAGTTGGGTAAGATGGGATAAAATGGCTCCACCTAGGATTCCCATCCCCAATAGAGCACCCAACCCGGTGGTTCTTGGGACAAGCAATAGAATGGCTGTTACCAATTCCAATACACCGATGCCTATACGTCCAACTGGCTCCAATCCCAATGTTTCAAAAATGTATACCGATTCCGGTGCTGCGGTAAACTTAAAAAATAGGGTTTGTAATAAAATTGCTGCTGCTATGATTCTTAGCGCTAGGTTGATAATAGATTTTCGATTCATGATGGTGTTGATTTAAATTACTATAGGCTAGGTCGTAAAAGTTTGGAGTAGTTAACGTTGAAAGGTGTATTGAGCGCAGTTTTATACAATGGGTTATTTTTGTACATAAATATCGATATGGAATATTTTCTATCGTAATTGAGAAAAGATAGATGGAATTATTGGAGCATTTAAAGTGGCGTTATGCCACCAAAACATTCGATTCTACCCGAAAAGTGACTGAAGAGGACATGCATAAACTGAAAGAGGCGATACAATTATCGGTCTCATCCTATGGACTTCAGTTGTATAAAGTATTGGTGATTTCAAACCAGAAACTCAAGGAGGAGTTGAAAATAGCTTCATGGAACCAAGACCAGATTACAGATGCTTCCCATCTTTTTGTGTTCTGTAACTATACGGAACGAAAGGAAGAAGATGTGGATGCCTACATCCAATCCATTTCCCAAATACAGGCAACTCCCATGGATAAATTGGAAGGATATGGAAACCTGATCAAGCGTAGTTTGATTGAAATGGATGAAACTACTTGGATGTCTTGGTCAGAAAAACAAACTTATTTGGCCATGTCCACCCTCTTGATGGCCTGTGCCGAGTTGCGGATTGATGCTTGTCCCATGGAAGGCTACGAGGTGGAAAAATACAATAAAATACTGGGGTTGGACGAACAGGGATTAAATGCAAGTGTTATTGTTCCGGTAGGCTATCGTTCCAAAGAAGACCATACCCAGTTTAGAAAAAAAGTGCGAAAACCGCTTGATGAACTTTTTGAAATTTTATAAAACACATAAGTCTTTTACACAAGGTCAATTTGCAACGGACCTTACTAATTCAACGTGTAATCGTGACTTAACACCAGAAGGCGTTCCCAACTTCAAAAGGATGAATGTTTAGGCCAAGTGAAGGGGTTTTCATTATTAGGTCAAATATACTAAAATAGGTCAAGTTTACTAAAATTTTGTATGTTTGCCCTGTGGGAGATACCAAAGAGAACATATTAAAAAGTGCTTTACGACTGTTCAATAGGTATGGAACATCTAGTGTGACCTTACGAACAATAGCAAAAGATTTGGGTATTAGCCAAGGCAATCTAAACTATCACTTTAAAAAAAGAGAGGATATTATCGGCGAATTGTATAGAAGATTGGTTTACGACATCGATCAAGTAATGTTGGGCAATCAGAATAAGGAGGCCAGCTTACAATTGCTGTTTGATGTTTCAGAAGTGGTAACCACCAATTTTTATAATTATCGATTCATACTGTTGAATTTTACCGAGGTGATGCAAGAACACAAGACCATAAGATATCACTTTCGGAGTATGGCCAAGCTAAGGGAAGAGCAGATTACCGAATTGTTCGACGCTTTTGTTCAAAAAGGCTTAATGAAAGAGGAGCAGTATCCCAACCAGTTCAGGAATCTTGGGAAACGCTATCAAATTTTGGGCGATTTTTGGATGTCGTCTGCACAAGTACTCCACCCCAAAGGCGTTGCCAAGAAGACAATACGGGAATATAGTAGCCTGTTATTGGAAGCCATTTATCCTTACCTGACCTCGGAAGGGCAGAGAGAATTTGACCGGCACCATAAACAATTGAAAGGTTGACGAGACAATTGGTCTGTATCATCATAATCATTACTTAAGTCAATACAGATGATCAATTTTTATCAAACTTTAAAAGTACTGGATATCTACAAGAAAGTGATTATCCGCGATTTACTTTGTGTGGAATACAAGTGTTTTTTGGAAGACCGGACGTTCAAATTCTGGACGGAAGTGGGGTGTTTGGTATTTTGTACATCCGGTAAGAAAATATACAGTTCCAAGGGGCAAGACCTTGCGGTGGCCAAAGGCACTGTATTTTTTATGAAAAAAGGAGCGTATACTGGTGAAAGCTTTTTTGAGGAGCAATATTGTGCCCTGATGCTTTTTTTGCCAGAGAGTTATATTGGCCATTTCTTGTCCAAATTTGATTATTTGAAGGTTATGGACCATGGAGCAGATCTGGCATACGGCACCCAAGAAAACTTAATTGCCCTGGAACAAGATTCCAATCTGGAAGTGTTCTTTTTTACCATTCTCAACTATTTTGCCAATATGGAGGTTGTGAACAAGGAACTTTTGGAAGTAAAGTTTGATGAGCTGTTATTAAATCTATTTACCCAGCCCAAATACGGCGAACTATCATCATACCTATTGCAATTGGTAGGGGACGACCGTGTGGGGATACGGCAAATTATGGAGGAGAATTATGCCAGCACCCTAAAACTTCCGGGGTATGCAGAGTTATGCAATATGAGTCTTTCATCCTTTAAAAGGGAGTTTGTAAGAGTGTATAAAACCGCACCAGGAAAATGGTTGCTCAATAGAAAGCTGCAATTGGCCAGAAAGTTGTTGGGGAACTCTCACTTGAACATCAATGAAGTGGCTTTTAGATGTGGTTTTGAAAGCGCTTCACACTTTATTAAAACATTTAAAAAACAGCAAGATGTTACGCCAACAAAATATCGCGCTTCCATGAATTCATAGATTTGGTCCAATTTGCCAATTCTTTGGACTTATTTGAACATTCCCGCCAAAGCAACCCCCATAAGTTTGCACATAATAATCTTAAAACAATAAAATTATGTGTAATTCTTGTTTGCCCCGAATCCCTAGTGATGCGAACAAAATGGAAGCCTTTGCAGGGCAAATGATGTCCGTTATAAACAACGCTGCGCTGGGGACAATGATTTCTATTGGGCACCGAACCCGGTTGTTTGACGTAATGGATACCTTGGAACCGTCCACCTCTTCGGAAATAGCCACATCGGCCGGGCTGAACGAACGGTATGTTAGGGAGTGGTTGGGAGCTTTGGTTTGTGGAAAGGTAGTTGAGTATAATGCAAAGGACAAGACCTATCTATTACCTGCCGAAAATGCCTTTTTCCTCACGCGTAAATCAAATGAAAAAAACATGGCAGCCATTGCCTCTATCTTGCCCGTTTGGTCTGGTGTTGAGGACAAAATAGTGAACTGTTTTGAAAATGGGGGAGGAGTACCCTACTCAGAGTATGGTAGATTCTATCAGGTTATGGGGGAAATCAGCAATGCCAATGTGGGAAATAACCTTATTGACAATATCCTAAAACACAAACCAGATTTGTTGCAGCTCCTTTCCAAAGGGATTGATGTACTGGATGTTGGGTGTGGTGATGGGAAAATACTCATGGAAATGGCCAAAACTTTTCCCAACAGTCAATTTGTGGGTATAGATATTTGTCCAGAGCCTATACAGAGTGCCAAAAACATGGCAAGGATAGCTGAACTTAAAAATGTTGATTTTTTTGAGGCCGATGTGCTGGATTATCATTTTGACAGGCAATTTGACTTGATCACAACTTTTGATGTTATCCATGACCTGGCATTCCCGGACAAGGTCCTTTCCAAAATAAATGCTTTGTTGAAAAAAGACGTAGGTCAATACCTTATGATGGACATCAATGCTTCCTCCAATTTGGAGAATAACGAAGAACATCCATTGGCGCCATTTCTTTATACCGCCTCAACATTGCATTGCATGTCCGTTTCGCTTGCACAGGGCGGAATGGGCCTGGGAACAGTTTGGGGAGTGGAAAAGGCTAAAGAAATGCTTGCGGAAGCAGGTTTTGGTACCATTACCGTAGAAAATTACGAACACGACATCATGAACAATTATTATTTCTGTACAAAATGAAAAAAGTGATTTTTAAACTCATAGCGCTAACCTTTAGTCTTATGGCATTGCTATCCTGTAGCGATGATGATTATGAAGGGGGTATCATCAATGAAGACCCCACAACAACCCCAATGTTCAGTATAAATGCAAAGGGAACGGTAACAGGTAAAATGGTTGAAAACTTCAAGTTACCGGGAACCGACTTGTCCGTCGCTGGAAATGCTTTTGAAATGACCATGTACAATCCCGCAACAGGGGAGAGTATGGGCACGGTGATAGATATCAACGTAGGTGCGGAAACTTTTGAAGATGGCAGCATGTTTGGTGAAAATTATACGGTGTTCTTGTTTGAAGACCCCCAAAACAGCACCTTGGTGCTACATAACCTTATTGATATGATACCGGCTCCACCGGCTAATATGAACGCCTTCATCAAGAAAGAAAACACAACAGATAATGTGGTGTCGGGTACAGGTATCTATTCCGGTTTTGCAGGAGGATCAACCCTAAATGCCACATTGGATATGTCTGCATTTTCTGAAAACACAGTTGGGTTTGATTGTCTATACGGTTTTACCCAAATACTACATTAAAATCAAAAAAGTTGCGTAGGGTTAAAAGGAGCTCTACGCAACTTAAAACCCATTAATCTTAAAATGATGAAGAATTATACATCCAACGCCGTTTTATGGCTTTTCGCTATTGCAATGCCTATTATGATGAATGCACAAATGTCGTATGTGGATTCGTTGAAAGTCGATGATAAGGTTCGATTCTTTAAATACACGAAGCCCAAGGAAAATAGTGGCAAGGCAAAAATCGTATTTGTACTTCATGGTTCTGGTATGAGCATGGATTTTATGGAAGAAGTGGTAGGTGGGCAATTCAATACATTGGCCCTACAGGACAGTAACACCATTATAGTCTATCCAGAAGGGCATAAAGGAAATTGGAACGATTGCAGGGCAAAGGCGACCTATCCAGCAAAATTGGAAAATAGTAACGACGTGACGTTTCTTTTGGATATAAAGAAAAGGTTGAAGCGTAAATTCGACTTTGATGACTTGGATGTTTACGCCGTAGGCTATTCAAATGGGGGGCACATGTGTTTTAAATTGGCCAAGGTGGCCTCCAGTGAATTTAAGGGTTTTGCAGTAGTTGGTGCCAACCTTCCCGTTTCGGATAATGATGACTGTACAAGTAGCCATAAAGCAGTTTCCATGCTGTTGATAAATGGGACTACAGACCCTATAAACCCTTATGGGGGAGGAGAAGTTTGGTCTGGTGATGGGCAAACCCGGGGATGTGTAATGTCCTTGGAGGCAACGCGTGATTATTGGCTAAGCCTATTGCCTGGAGAATCAAAACTGGAATCAAAATTAGATTATGAAGACACCTATCCAAGGGATAACTCGAGGGCTGTACAAAGGACTTATTCGTCATTTGGATCAAGCATAAAAATATCCACTTTGGAAATTATGAATGGTGGACATCATTTTGCTAATCCAGATTTTAAGGATTGGCCCCACTATTTGGGAAACCTTAATCGAGATGTGAACCTGCCTGAAATCATCATGACATTTTTTGAAAGTATTTAATGATAATCAACTTGCACCCGATGTAAAAAAGTACTCATGGAATATAGAAAGCTTAAAATACCCGAACAGGAAGAACCATCAAATGAGGATTCAAATTATTTGGACAATCAATGGATTGGCACAATTCAGAACAGACTGTTTTCAGGAATCTTTTTTTTGAAACGGTGATACACATTTAATAAGACAAAACAAACTCTCTAAGTTGTGTATAATATAAAAAGCCCCTATCTAAGGGGCTTTTCACGTCATTAAGCGGAGGAAGAGGTATTTGAACCTTCTATATTTACTTTAATTATATTTTATAAATAGTCTAATAATCAGCTACTTGTTAATAAGTCTTTAAAACTATTATATGTTAAAATACTACTTAAACCTAACTTTACTGTCAACCAGATTGTCAACCAATAGGTTTAGGTATGAAGTTTACATTCAATTTAAAGAAACCCAATAAAAATGGGGAATCCCTCATTCTTTTCTCCGCATATTTTAAAAGCGAAGGAAAGAAGTTTGTATACTCCACTGGTGAGTTTCTGTCACCTGAGGAGTGGAATTACAAACTTAGGCAACCTAAAAACCTAACAGGGAGGACGGAAGAAGCAAATCGACATCGGGCAATTCAAAGACAATTAGACAGATATTCAAACTTCTTTTCTGATATAATTAGGGAATATAAGCTTGCAAACAGAGAGATTACCACCTCATCTATCAAAGAGGACTTTGATAAAGAATTTAAGCGCACAAAAGCTATCTCTAGCAAATTCTTTGAAGTTTATGACCTTTTTATATTATCCAAGGAAACTGATTTCACTGAAACAGCTAATTCAGTAACTACAATTAATCGATATAAGTACAACAAGAAGTTACTTAAAGAATTTGAGGATCACCGAAAAAAGAAAATTCATTTCAATCAAATCAACCAAACCTTCTATAACTCATTCATTGAGTTTTGCATTAAAGTAAAAGAACATTCGGCCAATACCCTAAGAAGAAATGTCGGGCTTTTCAAAACCTATATGTATTGGGCATTTGAGAACAATCATACTTATAAGGTTGATTTTCAGAAATTCAAACTTCCAAAGGCGCAGGACACTGATGAGGTTGCTTTAACCCAAGAACAGATATATCAAATATTTGATTTTGATTTGAGCAAAAACAAGAGACTGGAGAAGGTGAGGGACTTATTTGTTTTTGGTTGCGCTACAGGAATGAGGTATAGCAACTATTCCAAAGTGCGAAAAGTAGATGTTCAAAATGAATTGATTCGAGTGGTAGATGATAAAAACAAAGAGAAAACATTGGAAATACCCTTGAATGACCTATCTAATTATATTCTAAAAAAATACGATTATCGATTACCCAAAATTTCAAATCAAAAATTCAACGATTATTTGAAGGAACTATTTGAATTGATGGAGTATAATTGGACGGTAAAAAAGACCATGAAGATTGGACGAGAAATAGTGGAAACTTTTAGTCCATTCTATAATAGGGTTTCGTCACATACTGCCAGACGTAGTTTTATCACCATAATGAAGAATAATAAAATTCCAGATAAGGTAATTATGAGTTATACAGGTCATAGAAGTTTGGAGGTTTTTAATAAATACTATAAGCCTAGTATAAAAGAAAAAGAAAGGTTTATGAAAACTGTTTGGAAATTAAAAAGTGTCCCTCTTGCAAAAACTGTTGAAAATGTCTAAACGATTTATAGGAGTACAATTCGAGCCACTTAAAAAGGGTCAACAGGATATTGCAATTCCTTTGCCAATGGAAACCATTGAATATTTAAACTCGCTTAAACCGAAAAAGACCGAGGATGATTTCCTTGCGGAATTTTTAGGCTCTGAAGAAAATTTGAAAAAAGCAAAGGAAGTAATTAATGAGGCGATAGAAAAGGCCATGCCTAGAGGATTGGAGAAGAACTGTCCAAAGTGTGGCCCTAATGCTGAAAAAATTGATGAAGAAGCCTTAGGTTATAAAATTGTAGGTGTATGCGATAGATATAGAACTCAGATGGGGTTAACATTTCAAATTGCTAGTGTAGAATTTGTACGAATAATGCTAAATAATAAGTTTGTGCATAGGGATAAAAAAACTCAATTTGAACTAGCCAAGAAGTTCTTTTCCAGTTTTTGCTACAAAGAGGGGGGTGGTGTTTTGGCTTTCGATTTGGATTCTTTTTGCAGATTTTTTCTTAGCAAAGGATTTCTCTCAATTTCTCAGATTTTTTCCAACTCTGAAGTTCTTAAAAATTTGACCATTATCAATAATACCATTGAAAAGTTAGATGAAGAAAAAATACAAAACAAGCTTTTTAATACATTAGCACAAAGTGGGACACAAGATTTCCTGCATAGTTTGTACAACACAACAATTACGGGAGTTGGAACTGCAATGGTTGATAATCCAGCCTTACTAAAAAGGGCAAATAAGAAAGTTGTCACGAATGCACTCGTATTAGCTCTTATCGATGTGGCAACAGCTAATGGGGATTTCGGTTGGATTCAAAGGTATTGGAACACGTACCATTGTCAAAATGAATTGACCAGCCATGATGGAAAGGCTTACGGCAACTATTGTAAAAACAGATGGTGTACTACTTGTTGTGGAATCAGAAAAGCTGATTTTATCAATAGATACTTTTCTACGATTAATGATTGGCCAGAACCACATTTGTTAACACTTACCACTAAAACGGTTAAAGCTAAAGAGTTAAGGTCTAGAATCAGCCTGATGATTAAAAATTTCTCAAGAATCAAAGACAGGTGCAATAAACGCCACCAAAGGGATAGTGGTATGAAGCTGATTGGGATAAAATCTTTGGAATGTAATTATAATGCTACCAAAGGTTGGTACAACCCACACTACCATCTAATAGTACCGAGTAGACCAATGGCATTATATATTAAACAAGAATGGAAAAAGGAATGGAATAAGAATGAGTTTATGGTTGGTGAAAAAGGTCAGGATATACGCCCTGTTGGAAAAACTGAAAAAGACTTAATTGAGGTTATTAAGTACGGTGCCAAAATCCTTACTGATCCAGACCCAAACAATAAAAGGAAAAGAAAGAAAGGAGATTTGAAAGGACTTAAGATTTATGCGAATGCCCTCCATAATATTTATAAAGCATTTGATAAGCGTAAATTATTTGTAAGCTTTGGGTTCAATTTGGATGAAGCCAGCGGGGTTGTACCTACCATTATGGAGGTACAAGAATTTGAAAACTGGAAATATAATGCAAAGGAAATGGACTGGATTAACTCTATGACAGGGAAAAGGTTAACAGAATACCAAATTGACTACCAATTGGAAAATCTTTTAAAAGAGTATATTGATATTGAGCTTTTTTAGAAAATTATTTAAAGTACCAAAACGTAAACCTATTATCAGTCAGTCTCAAATTAAACGAGAACAATCAAAATTTTCAATTATTCTTCACTAAAAAATTGAAGGACTTACGTCCTTAAACCGCCAACGACCCGCTAAACGTAGTTCCGGGATTTTTAAGGAAATATAGCGAAATCGTTCAACAATGCCACAAGAAGGTTTCGTCCTATGGATCTTGTGGCATTGTTTGCCAAGTAGGACATGGACTGTCCGTTACTTGACGATTTGGCGGTATTGGGAGTAAAAATTACGGGATCAAATTACATTTAGCCACTGTTGGCGCACCGCAAGGTTTGTTTTATTAGCCTTGCGCTTGGTTTTCCCTCGATGGGCAGCTAAGGGCTGTAATTTGGTTTAGCGGGTCGTTGGAGTACATTTCTTTTGGGGTGGGAGTTCTGTGGCACGTAGCAACAAAAGTCAGCTTTAGCTGAATGTGCTCCAACGGTCTTGTGTATGGCTCGTTGCGTCCAAATTAGCGATTATTTTTCGGTTGAGCCACAAGCCAAATTTTTAAATTTTACTATTTATCTTTTTTCTTGAAAATCGTCAAATTTAAAAATTTGGCGACTTTCCAAATATGCCTTAACTTCGATTTAAGCAACTGAACAGCAATGAGCTATACACGTTGTTGTAGCACGTTATTTCTAACGATTTTTATTATTCTATAAATCAGATATCCGATAATTATAATATTTAGAATATGCCAAATATTCAATCCGATGTAAGTTGCTTTTTGAGAAGCTGTCATACTTTCTAAACTCCAATATTCTCCTTTGCTTTTGTCATAAAAATCATCATAGTCCATTAACAATAAGCCTAAAACGATATAAACAGCCAAATCAAGCATTATTAGTCCAATTCCGATAGCGACATTTTTTAATGTGAAGATTTTTTTACCCATTTTTATGTTTCATAAAATTCAGTAAATCAATCAAATGCTGTTGAGTGTGTGAATAGAAAATCAATTCAAAATACCACCACGCATCGCTTTCACTATTTGTTTCCGCTCGCCATTTTATTTCGAGTAGGTCAAGAATGATGTCAGTCAGGTCGTCTAAAGCATCTCCAACAACCAATTCCGCTTCTTTTTCAATTTTATTCAGTTCAGATAGGTTGTGATAAAGTCCAAAAGATGGAAAATTTGAAGTAACATTTTCCCTTATTTGATTTTGTCCGTCAAACTTATAATCCGCATAATCTTTCTCGTCAAAAACATATTTTATTTGGAAATATTTGGCGTATAGTTCGACAAGATATTTTTCTAAATCTTTCTCTTTATCGTTGATTTCCAAATTCGGATTTAGTCCATATTTGGTGATTTCGTTGATGATGTTTATTAATTCGTTCAAGTTTTTCTTTAATGTGCTACAACGGCCCCGGCTATCCCTCTGGCGGCGTTTGGGCGGCTGATTCTGCAAGCACCGTTTTGCGGAGCAAAAGCGGGAAGCAGCTTTCAAGTTGCGTGCGAATCAGCTAGCGTCTGGGCCGCCGGCGAGAACCATTCCGTTTAGTTTTTTTGTTCGATTAAAGTTACGCTTTTTCTTTTTTCCAAAATACGACGCTTGGGGATAGCCAATGTTGGTTGCTGGTTTTATTTTTCAATAACCAAATTCTTAAAATAATCGTTTTCAAATTGAATTATAATATTTTGGGTGTATTGTATATGCAACATGACAGCTATTGGAGGCATGTCTTTAAAAAAATAATCTAGATATTTTATTTCATTTCCATATCTATCTCTAGGACTATCTGTGCGCAATGATTCATTCACTCTTTGAAATAAATATCGATTTTTTATGAGTTTAGTTACTTCTATTCTATATTCTTCTTGCTTTCTCAGGTATTCATTCCCAAATGAATTTATGGCTTTATTTTCATAAAATAATTCGTTAATAATAGATGGGTTGCCTAAATCACCACTATAATCCATTTTTGAATCTGATGTTGAACGCTCGAATATTTTCATAAAAACACTATTTAGATATTTTTTATATTCAATCGTTAGACTATCATAACGCTCAGCGACTTTTACATTTTGAAGATTAAATTTATTAAAAGTTGCATATATTTCTTTTTCAATAGCTTCATTTGAGTTAGCATACTTTTCAATCATAAGCCCAAACATTGAATTGTCACAATCTCTAACGGGGATTTCGGTCTTTTCGTTAGAATTACAATTCGTGAAAACAAATAAAATGGCTAGTAATATATATCTCATATTCTTTCAAACTTGCAACCAACGGTCTCCTTTACTTTGAATTTATATATTAAATAAGAGAAAGAGGAGAACTAAAACGGTCTCTAAGTTAAGCCTTACTAGACGTATCAGTCCTCTTTTCTCCTAAAAGTTGCATAGAACCAATTGGAATACCAGGTGTTGTAGC
>NZ_SNTZ01000137.1 GCF_004916895.1 Flagellimonas alvinocaridis | reverse complement strand
AAATCCAAAATAAAATTAATTTAACCAAACAAAATTTTTCAAGCAACTTAGGGACTATTTTTTGTGTGTGTTTAAATATAAAAAAACTATTTTAACAATAATCCCCGGCAACGGCGCCAAAAACTTGATCGGGATAAAAAAGCGATTTAAGAATAATTACCTTTTACCTAGCAAGGATACTAGGGTCCAATTGCAGTAATAAATTTATAAAAACTGATACGGGAAGTACCAGGTCGTCCACAGAGACATAATCATAATTTAACTAATTTATTTATGCTAAAACTGTCGTTTTAATGCGATATTAAATTCGATTCTCCAAATATAATTGCTCAATACCTAAACTAACTTTTGTAACCT
>NZ_SNTZ01000136.1 GCF_004916895.1 Flagellimonas alvinocaridis | reverse complement strand
TCCCCGGCAACGGCGCCAAAAACTTGATCGGGATAAAAAAGCGATTTAAGAATAATTACCTTTTACCTAGCAAGGATACTAGGGTCCAATTGCAGTAATAAATTTATAAAAACTGATACGGGAAGTACCAGGTCGTCCACAGAGACATAATCATAATTTAACTAATTTATTTATGCTAAAACTGTCGTTTTAATGCGATATTAAATTCGATTCTCCAAATATAATTGCTCAATACCTAAACTAACTTTTGTAACCTGTTCTTGCGGGTTAGTTTCTCGTACTTTTGGAACCCAAATAAGATTATGTCTATTAACTCTAAAACGATAAGGGCAATAACCTACTTCATGATCGGTCCTA
>NZ_SNTZ01000135.1 GCF_004916895.1 Flagellimonas alvinocaridis | reverse complement strand
TGCATGATCAGAATAAACAATTACTTTAGTACCAAGTAAATAAGATCGAAATTTTTCTAAAGCAAAAACAACAGCCAAGAGTTCTTTTTCAGTGGTAGAGTAATTTTTCTGGGCATCGTTGAAAGTCCTGGACGCGTAGTAAATGGCATGCGAAGCTTTTCCAATCCTTTGTCCCAGAACAGCTCATACGGCGTAGTCCCTCGCATCGTACATTATTTCGAATGGCACGTTCCAGTCAGGTGGTTGGATGATTGGCGCCGAGATCAACAATCCTTTTAGCATGTCAAATGCCTCATTGCACGACTCATCGAACTCGAAAATCATCTGTTTTTGCAGCAACTTGCACATCGGTTGTGCAACCT
>NZ_SNTZ01000133.1 GCF_004916895.1 Flagellimonas alvinocaridis | reverse complement strand
ATTCAAACAGGAGAATCAAGTACCAAGAAACCACCCGGTGGAGTTCCAATCGCAATTGATACATTTATCACTCCACCACCATTTCCTGAAAGGCTAAAAAGGCCTAACTCTGAAATTATAAACGATAAGATTCTTGACGTTCTCCGAAATGTCAAAATCAATATTCCTTTGATCGATGCAATCGAACATATACCCGCGTATGCTAAATTGCTCAAAGACCTTTGCACGAAAAAGCGAAAGCTAAATGTTAAGGAAAAATCCTTCTATATTGAGCGTATCAACGCTATGATTCAGTCTGACCTGCCCGAAAAACGTAAGGACCCCGGTTGTCCTACGATTTCTGTCATGATTGGTCATCATAAA
>NZ_SNTZ01000131.1 GCF_004916895.1 Flagellimonas alvinocaridis | reverse complement strand
CGCAAGGTCACAAAAGTAAAAATAACTGACTCAATCCAAAACTTTTGTTGGGATCCAGGCATCCCAGTGTGAGACATTTTTTTTGATGGTCTAGTATAGCCACCTAACACTAGATAGGCCGTCTAGATCCTTCTGATCCGCCTAGGTTCTTTTGAGTCTTTTAGACTCTTTTAGGCGGTCCGGTATAGCCACCTAACACTAGGACTAGTTCCACGTTTTATGGAGAAAAGTAGTACCCGTGTCTTCGCGAGAAGATTAGTTAGTCCCAGTTGTACATATTCTTTTTTTCTTTTCTTTTAAAACATTGGGGACAATGTTTATTTTTAGTTAGGGGGGAGAGAATACTTATTTTATTATGTGTACA
>NZ_SNTZ01000130.1 GCF_004916895.1 Flagellimonas alvinocaridis | reverse complement strand
TTAATTTGGCGTATTGTCCAATACGCTCGATGCTCAAGTTCAACAGGTAGGTGGCACGCTTTGCCATAGACAAGTCTATACGGAGAGGCACCTAATATGGTTTTATAGGCAGTACGATAAGCCCATAGCGCATATGTAAGACGAAGGGACCAGTCTTTGCGAGTTGGATTCACCGTTTTTCGATGATTCGCTTGATTTCGCGGTTAGCCAACTCGGCTTGTCCGTTAGTTTGAGGATGGTAAGCAGTGCTTACTTTGTGAACAATGCCATATTTGCGCATTAGAATTCCTACCGGGCGGTTACAGAAATGAGATCCGCCATCGCTGATAATGGCTCGAGGCACCCCATAGCGAGAGAAGATGTTCTC
>NZ_SNTZ01000019.1 GCF_004916895.1 Flagellimonas alvinocaridis | reverse complement strand
TTGGATTGGACAAAAAGATATTGGAAAACCGTAAATTGATAAAGAGAAGAACGATGCTCAAAAGAAGAAAAGAGCACCAAATTCAAAAGTTGAAACTATGACTTAACTTTGGACTGGGCCAGTTCAGATTCGTTTGAAGACGTACAGTTAAAGTTTTAATTTGGTTTTGCTGAACTTTTCTGTTAAGTAACTCTCTAAAACTACCTGCCCATTGTTCTTTGAGCCAACTTTCAATTTGCTCAAATTTTTCAAATGAATAAATTGGGTTATTTCTCGGTTTAGAAAGTATTTCTTCAATAAAGTGAAATATGTTGACGGAATCAACGTGAGCGTAATTGATATCGGTTGTCGTTTTATTTCTTAAATAAGTTCGATACTCATTATAAACATTAGATTCGATTAGAACATAGATTGGAATATCTTTTTTGGCAGCTGCTTCATATTCCTTTTTAGTAATACTTTCGTATCTATCGAAAAATTTCTTACTCGGTTTTTTTACTTCTTTACTTGCTTGAGTACCATATCTTCCTCCAATAATTAGAACAAATATGTCAACATTTTCAATTTCTCTGTAACAAGATTCATCTAAAGGTAAGTCAAAAGAATATGCAATATCGCCCTTTTCAGATAGGATTGATTCGTATCCAAGTGTTTCTATGAAATTATCCAATGACGACCTTATATGTTTTAAATCATAAAATGTTGAACTTACAAATATTCTAGGTTTTGCCATTTTCTTTTATTTTGTACAACTTGTTTATATAAATATAAAATACATCCACATCTAGAAATTCCGCTATTGATCCTTTCAATTGTTCCACAGATTTATTTGGACTTTATTTTCTATTTGATCTTTTCATTTGATCAATCTGTTCTATTAATTTTTCTCTTCTAATTATTCGATATAATGCTAAACCTAAAAAGATGATTCCAAAAAAAATAGTGACTGATCCATCTGATAAACTTGGTGTTGGTACTTTGGGATGGGTTACAATAGAAGTGCCCAAAAAAAGATAATGATAAATGCCATAAGCCATAAAAAAGATAGCTATAACAACAAGGCTTAGTGTTAATTGGTCATATTTCTTTTTAATTTTTGCTATTCTTTTGTTACTCATCGTTCATTTGAAAGTTACTTGGTCGAAACAAGAAGCTCCCTCACATTCACATCCAAAACCTCGGCTATCTGAAATAGATTTTCCACCCTCGGTTGCATTTCGTTTCTACACCATTTTGAAATGGTATTTGTATTCATATCCAATTGTTCAGCCAGCCATTTATTGGTTTTTCCCTTTTCAGCTAAAACCGCTTTAACTCTATTATAAAATGGTTTATCCATAGTAAATGCGATGATTCAACAATAAAAATAACCAAGAGAAATAAATACTGTAAGCATTAAAATATACCTTATTAGGAGTTTTAAAAATCTTTATATAACTTTGATATGCTTTATTGGGAGATAAATAAACTTTTAAAGTTTTTTCTCAGAAATTAAAAACATAATTATGAGCAAAACCTACACCAAATCCGATCTGGAACAGATCATAGGCCTACAGTTGGAGAGCCTCCAGATCCTTCAAAAAGCAATGGACCGCCTACAACTGCGCAACGAGCGTTTGGTGCGGGACAACCTAAAATTACGGGACAAGATCGCGGAATACGAGTAAAAAAATACCCGAAGAACATCGGGCGGTAACGGCCAAGGGGCCAAAGAAAGTGGGATATACTGGATTCGAACCAGTGACCTCTGCCCTGTCAAGGCAGCGCTCTAAACCAACTGAGCTAATATCCCATTAAAAAGCGGTGCAATATCGGAAAAATTGTTACCAATCCCCATATTCCGCAGAATTCTTTTGCGTTTCGTGCAGGGTAATGTGCAACAATTGGCCTTGGGCCAGTTTGGGCTTTAAAATATCGTAGATCACCTTCACAAAATACTCCGTGGTGGGCAGCAGGTCCGCAAACTCGGGGCAGTCCTCGTTCAGGTTCTTATGGTCAAAGCGTTCCTCCACTTCCGCCCGGATCAAATCGCCCAGTACGGCCAGGTCCATCACAAAACCCGTGTCCGGGTCCACCTCTCCCCTGATCCGCACCTCAAGGTCAAAATTGTGCCCGTGATAGTTGGGGCTGTTGCATTTGCCAAACATGGCAATGTTCTTTTCTTGGCTCCATTTGGGATTGTGGAGCCGGTGCGCTGCATTGAAATGGGCCTTTCTACATATTGTCGCAATCATACCGCAGATCATTTTAACAAAGGGATGCATCAAAATCCCTCCGAGGCTGCAAAATTAATCAGGTTTTTTAAGAAACCCTCGTTTTTATGGCCAATAGTGCCCTTAATGCACCAAATAGATCCAAATACACACCGAGAATTCCATGCCTACCCTTACTCCACCAAAAATCTATACACGCAAATGGAATAATATTCCTCTCCCGGGTCCAATCGGGTGGAGGGAAAATTGGGCTGGTTGGGACTATCCGGAAAATGTTGGGTCTCCAAACAAAATGCCGTCCTAAATTCATAGGCCTTGTCCTCCTTGCCCACAATGGAGCCATCCAAGAAATTGCCCCCATAAAACTGCATCCCGGGCTCATTGGTATATACTTCCATGACCCTACCGGAAATGGGTTCCACCACCTTGGCCGCATAGTTGAGGCCTTCGCCGTTTTGCTTAAGCACAAAATTATGGTCGTATCCCATACCGTAGTCCAACTGTTGGTTTTTGATCTCCAATTCTACCCCAATGGGCTTTGATTCCTGAAAATCGAACGGAGTGCCTTCAACGGTTGCAATCTCACCGGTCGGAATCAATCCCGCATCCACTGGGGTATAATGTGCCGCATGTATCTGAAGGAGATGGTCATTGATCGTACCATTGCCCGCACCATGCAGGTTAAAGAACGAATGGTGGGTGAGGTTCACCACGGTGCTTTGGTCCGTTGTGGCCCAGTATTCTATTTTGAGTTCATTTTCATCCGTTAATTGGTACGACACCCGTACCGATAGATTCCCCGGATATCCCTCTTCCCCATCTTTGGAGAGATAAGTCAGTTCCAAGGTCTGTGCATCCACTTGTTTGGCATCCCATACCACGGCATCAAAACCCTTGTTTCCTCCATGAAGGGAATTGGCTCCATTATTGGTGGCCAAGGTGTACTCCATGCCGTCCAAAGTGAACTTTCCATGGGCAATCCGATTGCCATAACGCCCAATAAGGGCACCAAAATATTTCTCCTTGGCGTTAAGGAAATCATCGATATTTTCATGTCCGAGGACCACGTCCTCATAATTACCCGATTTATCGGGCAGCCATAAGGAAACGACCTTGCCGCCGTAATTGGTAATCTCAGCCACTGTGCCTTGTTCATTTTCAAGAACGTAAAGGCTAACTGGCTTGCCATCTACAATCTTCTCGAAATTTTTCTTGTCTATCCGTTTTATGTTCTTTTCTTGAGGTTTCACGCAGCTAAAAAGAAGTAAAGAAACTACTATTAAATGAATTACTTTTTTCATGGACCTAGTTTTTGTACAAGGCTGAATTGGCTTTGTGCACTTCATCCACATCCATTTTGATAATGGCCCTGTCATAAGTCATAAGACCATTTACCTCGCCTTCAACATCCGTGGTCTGGGTATAAATGGCCGCAGAAAGTCCGTCCTTGATCAATGCGGGGATTTTGACCAACAGCTCTTTGTACGAGGTCAGTAATTCTTCCCTTCCGGTAAGGTTTCTATACCCCCAGTTTTTGTCCTTTTGCCACAAATGTCCTTCCAACGGCAATCCCAGTCCGCCAAATTCACCCAATAAAAGGATTCTTCCGTTGATGATGTCCGGGGCGTGAAGATTTCTTTGAGGCATAGAGGGTCCGGGGTATCTGTGCTCATCCACCGTATGGCCAGCCGCGAAGAAATTCCCTCCACTGGGGCCATTGACCAAGCGGGAAGGATCGTATTCCATGGTCCAATTGATGACCTCAACCGTATTGAACTGCCCCCATGCCTCATTGAAGGGCACCCACATGACTATAGAGGGGTTGTTGTGATTGGCGTTCATGATCGCCTTCCATTCCTTATAATATTGATGGGCCGATTGTGCACTTCGCTCCATTTCCCTTCCATCATAGCCGGATGGTCCTCTCCAATCGGCACTTTTATCGCCATTGGGCATATCCTGCCATACCAACATGCCCAATCGGTCGCAGTGGTAGTACCATCTGGCAGGTTCCACTTTCACATGTTTTCTGATGGTGTTGAATCCCAGTTTTTTGGTCACCTCAATGTCGTAGGCCAGGGCTTCATCCGAAGGAGCCGTGTACAGACCATCGGGCCACCAGCCTTGGTCCAAAGTACCGTATTGGAAAAGCACTTGATTGTTCAGGGCCATTCGCATGTGGCCGTTGGCATCCTTCACCGCAGAAATCTTTCGCATGCCAAAATAGCTTTCCACCTCGTCCACTTTTTTGCCATTGCGCAACAAGGCGACCTTTAGGTCGTACAAAAATGGATTGTCCGGTGACCATAGTTTGGCGTCCTTGATGTTCAACGCCACATCTTGTCCAACGGAACCTTTGGCCGAAGCTACCGTAGTGCCTCCATCAAGCGCCGTAAGCTGTACCGAATACCCATCTCCAAGCTGTCCGTTGCCCACGGTCTTTACCATCAATCTGCCCTGATCAATATCGGGGGTGATTTTTATATTTTGGATGGATTGTTTGGGAACGGGTTCCATCCAAACGGTTTGCCATATTCCCGTAACCGGGGTATACCATATGCCACTGGGCTTTGTCACCTGCTTGCCCCTGGGTTGGGTACCGTCGCTGGAAGGATCCCATACTTTAACCACTAGTTCTTGCCAACCTGAACGGTTCAAGGTAGTGGTGACATCAAATGAAAAAGGATCATACCCGCCTTGGTGCATCCCCACCAACTTGCCGTTCACATACACCGTGGCTTCCCAATCCACCGCTCCAAAATGCAATACCACATTTTGATTTTTCCATGAGGCCGGTACTTGGAATTTTGTACGGTACCAGACCACTTCATCATCCCCTACCCTTTTTTTGACTCCAGATAATGAAGATTCTACCGCAAAGGGGACCGTGATCTTCCCATCATAGGTGACCGGTGCTTCACCAGCCTGATTCGTGATACCATAGTCCCATTGTCCATTAAGGTTTTCCCATTTAGCCCTTTTTAATTGGGGCCGTGGGTACTCTGGCAAAGGCTTATCAACATTTAGCTGACTGGCCCATTGGGTCTTCAAATCCGAAGAGCTCTCTTGGGCATCCACAAATTGGGAAAGGGCCAGAAAGCAAAGAATAAAAATGCCGCTGACCATGGTCTTTGTACGAATCATATCTGTTTTTGTTTTTGAGAGGTCGAGCAAAATTGACATCGACCCTTTTTTATGTGCAGAATAAAAGTACAAAAAACTTTTATTTATCAAGCAAAACAATATTCATCGGTTTTTTTAATCTCAATTGAAATGGATTTCTATTCGAGCACCCTAATTTTTTACCGCAAAAATTACTTGACTTTCTTCATTGAAGCCAAAACACCAACTAGCAGAGAAAGCGCAATAAACCCTAATGACATCCATTCAGGAAAAATGTAATGATGGGCCAATAGAAGCTTAACACCCACGAAACTTAGTATAGCCACCAAACTGTACTTTAGGTAATGGAACCTATCCAACATATTGGCCAGAAAAAAATACATAGATCGCAATCCAAGAATGGCAAACATATTGGAACTGAACACCAAAAATGGGTCTGAAGTTATGGCCAATATGGCCGGTACACTATCCAACGCAAAGAGAACATCCGTGAATTCTATGACCACCAAAGCAATAAAAAGGGGTGTTGCCGCAGTAATGTGTCTTAATTTGACAAAAAACTTTTGGCCTTCCATATGGGAAGTTATGGGCATAACCTTTCGCAAGTTCTTGTAGATAGCAGATGTTTTTGGGTTGAAGGGTTTTTCTTTGGAACGCAGCATGCGGATGGCCGTAAAAATTAAGAAAGCCCCAAAAATGTAGGTTGTAAAACTAAACTTCTTGATGAGTGCCACGCCAAAAAATATCATCAATCCGCGGAAAATAATGGCTCCCAAGATTCCCCAGAACAGCACACGATGCTGATACTTTTGTGGGATTTGGAACGAGCTAAAAATCACGGCGATCACAAAAATATTGTCTATACTGAGTGATAACTCAATGAGATACCCTGTAATATATTTGAGTGAGGCCTCCATTGGGGCCAAAGCATCTACATTGTCAATCTTATCCGTGGCATAAAGCCAGTAAATGACCCCAGAAAACAAAAAGGAAAGCGAAACCCAGACTGTGGTCCAAAGTGAAGCTTCTTTAACGCTTATAACATGGGCGTTTTTATTGAACACCCCTAAATCCAATGCCAAAAAGACAAGGATTCCCAGCAGGAACAGTCCCCAAACTATCATAACATCAGTAAATTGATGTCAACGAAATTACACAATGGTTTTATCTCCTAAAATACTTATTGGATTTTTCTGATTTGATACTGTTCTTCACTTGAAAATTCTCTCGGAACAATGCAATCATCAACCCTGTAAATGGTTTTTTAAAGCATTGGTCTGCTCGCTATAGGTGCTTTCAAAAATCTTATCAGCATTAGCAGATTCAAAGCCATCCCTACGTTGGGCACGGTCCACCAGTCCTGATTGCTTTACATGGCCCGGTAATGGCAATCGTTCGGCAAACTCCACATAGCTTCCGGCTATCTCGGCCGTTTCACCTCTCGCAAAATCAGCTTCAATCATTTGTGCAATGGAACTGCTCTGCTTGAGCAAACCATCTTCGCTGATCTTCACCTTTCCCCCTGAAGAATTGAGCTTTACGCCAATAGACTCCAAAAATGCATTAAACTTTTCAATGGTGTTATATGCTTCTGGCAAATCGTGGACGCTTATCGTATAGTGGTTAAGATAGTATCTGTTGTAGATTACCCAAGCGGCATATTCACTTTCTTGGGCAAGTGCATTGAAGTCAGACAATGTTGGCAACTCCCACAATGGTTTATAGAAAAAGTTCCCCACTTCCGAAGGGTTATCCAAATCCAAATCATCAACAGGATCACTGTTTATGTTTCCAGTATATTTCTTAATGGTGTCTTGTGCCTCCATTGACAAGTCATCCACCCGCAATTCACTAATAAATATTCTGGGAAACTCTGGCTGCGGTGGCGCATACCAATACGCGTTCAGCTTTTTTCCTTCAAAAAAGTAGTAATCCTTTTTGGTATACCCATAATTCAGAAAAATCTTCTCAAAAGATGCAATTCCCAAATTGGGAACACCCATGGTCCTAAAAGCTATATGATCGTTCACAATATCATCTTGATTATCGATCATCCCCTTTTCTATCATAGCCCCAGTAATTTTCTCTACATCTGGGACTCTTTCCCTGTAAGGCCCCATCAAGGCTTTCAATACTTGTTTTAACCCTTCAATGTCAACCGTTTTCATAGCTTATGATTTTTCTTTATCACATCAAAATTAAATGTACTTTTGATTACAAACAATTCTTATTAATTATAGAATGATTAATGTTATTAATCAATTAGAACTGCACCATATTAAAAGTTTTATGGCATTGGCTGATGCCCTTCACTTTGGAAAAGCTGCAGAGAACCTGCATATTTCGCAGTCTGCATTGAGTCAACAAATCAAACAACTTGAAGCAATCGTGGGAACCCGGCTGTTCAATAGGACCAACAGGACTGTTAGCCTAAACAGAGCCGGCCACTTATTCTTGCGGGAAGCTCGGTTGATAGATGCACAGATAAAAAGGTCACTTGAACGATGGCAATTGGAGCTCAATGGCCATGAAGGCGAAGTACACATTGGCTTTGTAGGCTCGGCAATGCAACTTTACATGCCTCCATTACTTAAGAAATTTGGAAAGAAATATCCCAAGATACGGTTACATTTGGAAGAATTGACCAATGAAGAGCAACTTCAAGCCCTAGACAAGGGTGATTTGGATATTGGCTTTATGCGCTCCAATCAGATTGATTCCAACATGAACATCAAATCCGTGTTTGAAGAAAATTTTTCATTGGTACTTCCTCGCAAACACCCCATTACCGAAGCTAATTTTAAAAACCTTGGCCAGTTGGCCCAGGAGCGTTTTATTCTTTTCCCCAATGCAAAAAGTCCTTTGTACTATCAGCAAATCCTAAATATATGCTCGGCCCAAGGTTTTGTTCCCCAAATTTCCCATCGTTCCATTCATGGCCCCACTATTTTTAAACTTGTGGAGAATGGCATGGGCATTTCTATTGTACCCAACTCGTTGCGGGACGAATTCAATTACGACATACGCTTTATTGAACTTACCAAAATCCCAATCAAAACAAATCTTTTTGCCGTCTGGAACAAAAACAACGATAATGCTGCTTTCCAGAATTTTCTAAAGATGCTTTAATCAGTGTTGTTCATTACCACCAGATGGCGTATAGGAAGGCAAGGATTCCAATAATGATAAAAGTGGATATGTTGAATGCCCTAGAGGTCTTAAAAAGCTCCGGACTTATTGAGATTGCTTTTTTATCCCCTTCTTTGTTCTCCATCAATGAAATGACCACCAATACCGCTGTAAGTACTAGAAAACTCACTCCCATACGATCCATGAAAGGGAAATCAGGAAATACATACTTGATTACAATGGAAAGTGGTATGGAAAATACAATCGTCCAAAAAGCACCATTGGCAGAGGCCCTTTTCCAAAACATCCCAAACAAGAACACCACCACGACCCCAGGGCTTATAAAGCCGGTATATTCTTGAATGTATTGAAACGCTTGGTCCAATCCACCCAACATCGGGGCAACGATAACACCCAAGAGCAATGATAGGCCTGCGAATGCCTTTCCGATGAAAACGAGTTTTTTACTTGACTCCTCCTTGAACAAAGGTTTGTAAATATCCAAGGTGAAAATGGTGGTCGCACTATTGACCATTGAGCTGAGGGAAGATCCAATGGCTGAAATCAGGGCGGCAAACGCCAACCCTTTGAGTCCTGTTCCCACGTAATTTTTCAGCACCCAAGGATAGGCTTCGTCCGGTAAATCCAAATCGGCACCCAGTACATAAGCTGCAATACCTGGCACTACTACGATAATAGGCAATAAAATCTTTAGAAATGCGGCAAAAATGGTTCCTTTCTGGGCTTCCCTAATGTTTTTTGCCCCCAAAGAACGTTGGATAATGTACTGATTGGTTCCCCAGTAATACAAATTTGCCACCCATAATCCACCCACAAGAACACTTATTCCAGGAAGGTTTTTATATTCAGCGTGGCCTTTGTCTAAAATCATGTCAAACTTCTCTGGGGCTTTCTCCATCAAGGTTATAAATCCGTTTAGAAAATCCCCTCCCAAGGCCTCAAGGACCAAAATACTGGAGACCAAGCCCCCAAATACCAACACGACCACTTGAATCACATCGGTCCATACCACAGCTTTTAGGCCTCCAAAGATTGAAAATGTAGCTGCAAAAAGCGCCAATCCTATCACCCCATAAACCATATCAATATCCAATATGGTCTTCAGGGCCAAACTGCCCAAGTACAAGACGGAGGTAATATTTACAAAAACAAAAAGCAACACCCAAAACACTGCCATGGTACTTTTGACACGCTTATCAAACCGCCGTTCCAAAAACTGCGGCATAGTGTAAATGTTATTTTTCAAAAAAATGGGCAAAAAGAATTTGGCCACAATGATAAGGGTCAGGGCTGCCATTAACTCATAGGATGCAATTGCCATGCCCACCACATAGCCCGATCCGGACATCCCAATAAATTGTTCTGCAGAAATATTGGATGCAATCAACGATCCGCCAATGGCCCACCACGGAAGTGATTTTCCTGCTAAAAAGTATTCTTTCTCATTACGGTTCCTATTCTTAACCGAAATCCAAATACCAATTGTGGCCAGTACGACCAAGTATCCGACAAAAACAATAAAATCCAGTTTGGCAAATTCCATAATTTCAATTTATCTCCAAAGGACCGTTAAGATTCCAATATAGAAATAATAAATGTAAAACAAACCTTTATTACCTCAGTTCTCTATCTATTAGAATTTTATAACCTCTTTTATCCTTTCAAAATCTCCAGTTTGCGTCGGAAACTGTTTAACGCTGTCTTTTTTGAAACGATAGAGGAACGCTCCCTTTTTGGAAGATGTTTTGTCTTTTTTAGCTGTTCTTTCCAAAATATCGAGCGAAAGCATTTTTTTCCTAAAATTACCTGGATCAAAAGCTGTGCGGTAAATGCTTTCATATAGCGTTTGCAACTGTTGGATCGTAAAATATTCTGGAAGAAGTTCAAAGCCCAATGGATTATATCGTACACTGGAACGCAGACTTTTGATAGCATCATCAACCATTTGTCCATGATCCAAGATCAAATCCGGGATTTGATCAAAATCAAACCACTTGGCGTCGTGGTTCTCCAAAGATTGGAGGTTAAACTCATCAATCCGAATCAAACTATAATAGGCTACGGAAATTACACGCTCCAAAGGGTCTCTGTCTACCTGCCCATAGGTTTTTAGTTGTTTCAAGAAAACATTCTCCAATCCAGATAACCTGTACAATATGTCCTTTGCGCTCTGATCAAGAGAGATATCATTATCTATCAATTCCCCTATCAAGGACCAAGATCCCTTGAGTGGTTCGGTTTTACGTCGAAACAGCAAAAGCTTCAAATCTTTGGAGTCAAAGCCAAATATGATACAATCCACAGCGATTGCTATACTTTGTTCGGGTCTATATTTATTTGCAGCCAAGTTTTTTGTGGGTGAGTTGATAAAATCTTTCCAAATATACCAAAATGAATCATTTACCTTTGGTTGATGGATTTTGTTCCATTTGCATTCAATTTTTCTGTAGTTGGAAAAAATAAAAGTTTTTTTTACTTTTATTTATTATCATTGCATCATGGATCGTAACTCAGTCAACATCTTGGATGAGATAGTTGTTGATTCTCCAGGCAGAATCAATTTAATTGGAGGACATACCGATTATAACAATGGCTATGTGCTTCCTGCTGCCATTGATAGAAAAATTGGTTTTAGACTCTGGAGAAACAGTACTATGGAAACTTGTAACATCCATAGTAAAGGGTATAATGAACCTCTACATATTGATTTACGAAAGATAGAAAAAAGCTCCGTGGAATGGCACAATTACCTATTGGGTGTTATCGCAGGAATACAAAAACTTGGACATTCCCTTGAAGGTTTTGATTGCGAGATTGAGAGCGACCTTCCCATTGGATCGGGGTTGAGTTCTTCTGCCGCTTTGGAATGTGGGCTTGCTTCCGGACTCAATGCCTTGTTCCAACTGGGACTTTCAAAATTGGAAATCATTACCCTTTCCAGACAGGCAGAACATGATTTTGTAGGAACCAAATGCGGTATCATGGACCAATTTTCATCAGTCTATGGAAAATCCGACCACTTCATTTTTCTAGACTGTTCCAACTTGGATTACAAGTATGTTCCAGCATGTATGGGTCCATATCAGTTGCTCCTGTTGAATACCAATATATCGCACCGGCTTTCGGACGGACAATACAATTCTAGACAAAATGAATGTTTTGAGGCCGTGGCCCAAATACAAAAACGGTATGCCAATGTCTCATCCCTTAGAGACGTAGATATGGATATTTTGAACAACACCAAAGCATTATTGAGTGACATCCAATACCAAAGGGCACTTTTCATTGTTCAGGAGAACCAAAGAGTACTGGATGCCGTTGAAGCCTTGGAATCAAAAGACATTGAGAGCCTTGGCAGTTTATTGTATGCTTGCCATGAGGGACTCAGGGACCTTTATGATATCAGCTGCCCCGAACTGAACTTTTTGGTGGACTATGCCAAAGAACAGAGCTTCGTGGCAGGTGCCCGGATGGTGGGCGGTGGATTTGGAGGTTGTACCATCCATTTGGTACACGAAAATCATATGGAGACCTATATCAGGGAAATCTCAAAAGCATACCTTAAGGAGTTTGGTATAGACCTAGGCGCTATACCGGTACATACAAGCAATGGAACAACCCATAGAAAACTCTCGGATGCAGCTCTATGAACAGCCCCATTACCGGTTAAATATTCTTACCAATGAATGGGTCTTGGTATCACCACAACGGACCAAACGCCCATGGCAAGGCAAAAGTGAAAAGGCCGTTGTAGCGCCACAAAAACCCCACGACCTCTCTTGCTACCTATGCCCAGGAAATGTTAGGGCCAGTGGTGCCACCAATCCGGAATACACCGAGCCGTATTCCTTTGTGAATGATTATGCCGCTTTGTTGCCCGATGTACCCAATGAGATTTTCAAAGAAGGATTGACCCAGGCTAAAAGTGAAAGTGGTATTTGTAAAGTGGTGTGTTTTTCACCTGACCACTCCCTTACTTTACCCCTGATGAAATTGGAAGATATTGAAAAAGTCATCGCACTGTGGCAAAAGGAATATGATGAATTGGGAAAACTTCCCAACATCAACCATGTATTGATCTTTGAAAACAAAGGCGAGCTCATGGGGTGCAGCAATCCCCATCCACACGGGCAGATATGGGCACAGCAATCCATTCCCACCGAAGTCTTGAAAAAAAACAATGCCTTTGCTTCCTATTGGGACCAACATCAAAAAACCATACTGTCCGACTACATATCCCAAGAAATTGAAGCAGGGGAGCGCATCGTTGTTCAAAACAACCATTTTGTTGCCTTGGTACCGTATTGGGCAGTCTGGCCTTATGAAATCATGATTGTTCCTTTGGAACCTTTGGCCCACATATCCCAATTGGATGATGCCCAAAGAAACTCCTTTGCCCAGATCATCAAGGAGGTGACCACCCTCTATGACAATCTTTTTGAAACCAGTTTTCCCTATTCCGCTGGCATCAATCAAACCCCAACCGACGGAAAAGACCATCCCGAGTGGCATTTCCACATGTCTTTTTACCCCCCTTTGTTGCGATCGGCCACGGTAAAGAAATTTATGGTGGGCTATGAAATGTTTGCCAACCCCCAACGCGATATTACCGCGGAACAAGCGGCAGATATTCTCCGTAAACTGCCACGAACCCATTTCACCAAAGCATAGACGCTACGTTTGACGCTTTCCAAAAGATTACTATCTTGTTGGTGACCGAAGTATTTGCCCGCGAACAAATGCGAAACGCCAAGCGATACATAGTGAAAAAGATTTTTACATATGGCCTATTGATTTTCGGAGCGACCATCTTGATTGGACTGGTACTGCGGGGAAACGTGGTCCAGGAATCATTTGAACCGGATAGATGGAAAAATTGGGTGGAGTCTGAATCTGAACCTTCCTTACGATGGAATATGATGAACAGTCTGAGAAAGAAACACCCGTTAAAAGGAATGACCAAAAAAGAGGTCCTTGAATTGTTGGGTGAGCCTGAATCCAAGACGGCAAATGAGTTTAATTACTATTTGGGAGCTTCAAAACGGGGAATCAACACGGGTAGACTTACTATCTTATTTGATGATAACAACAGAGTCTCCAACTTTACGGTTTGGGACGGATAAACAGATATTATGGTTTATACAGAAGAAACAAAAGACAATGAGTTGTACGTATACATGAACGGAAAGCTCATTTACAAAAAATGGCTGAACACAGGGCAATCCAAAATATTTGATGCAATGGCCTACGACAAATACACCCTCAAATCAATACAAGAAAAAGAATAGGGACTATCTAAGAAAAACGACCACGGAAAACCATATGAATAAAAAGACAATCCCTACGGCAAACACATTACTGCTCTTACTGGCCAGTGTGTTTCTATGGAGCTGCCATGAGGACAAATCCCCTACACTTACCATTCACCCCCTACCCATTGATGCCACTATACAGGGCGATATTCTTGAAGGACCATCCGTATTGAACGATCCCGACAGATTTGTGTGGGGCGGAAGTGCCCTCAAAGGAGACGATGGAAAATACCATATGCTCTACAGTACATGGGAAGCTGGGGATTCTGTTCCTAAATTTTCGGATTCATGGGTCCTCAACTCCAAAATTGCCTATGCAGTCTCCGACTATCCTGATAGGGATTTCAAATTCCAAAAAATTGTACTGAGCGGAAGGTCACATGAAGGCGACTCCTTGGCTTGGGACGCTCAAATGGTACACAATCCCCACCTAAAAAGATTCAATGGGACCTATTACCTGTATTATATCGGTTCTAAAGATCCAGGCCCACAGCCACCGGGTTCAAAGGGAGAAAATGTAAACAAGAGAAATAGGGTACAGCAGTCCCAAAAAATAGGCGTCATTGCATTCAATAATTTTCAAGATCTGATGTCGGGGAACTTTGAAAGACCGGACCAACCCCTGTTGTCACCGAGAACTCGGGTAAAAAGTAGTGATGTTGTAGACCCTTCGCCCGAAGGCACCCAATCCAAACCCGATAATATTATTGTTGTCAATCCGGCCGTGGTCCAACGACCTTCAGATGGAAAGTTTCTGTTGTTTTTCAAAGGAAATCTCTATGAACCCCATTGGAAAGGGGTCCATGGTGTTGCCATCTCCGACTCCCCAATGGGTCCTTTTGTCCCTTCAGATGATTTTGTTTTTGACATTAAGGATAAAAATGGCCAAATAAGCTCTGCGGAGGACCCCTATGTCTGGTATCACCAGAAACATCAAAGATTCTATGCCGTCTTTAAGGATTTTACCGGAAACATTACGGGCAAAGAGCCTGGATTGGCCGTACTTGAATCCTTGGATGGGATGGATTGGACCAAACCAGAGTCGTCCTTTTTCATGGCCAAGAAAGTCATCTTAAAGAATTCCGATACCATTAAGGTACATCACTTGGAGCGACCACAGCTTTTATTGGATGATATAGGGAACCCGTTGGTCCTGTACGGGGCCTGTTCCCTTATAAACGTAGGACCAAGAAAGGATGGCTCATCGTTCAACGTACAGATTCCCCTAAAAATAAATTAAGATCTTAAGGGCCATAAAAAAAGGTTGCACCTTTTAAAGATACAACCTTTCTGTTTTGATGTGGGCCCTACTGGATTCGAACCAGTGACCCCCTGCTTGTAAGGCAGGTGCTCTGAACCAACTGAGCTAAGAGCCCCACTCATTTCTCTAATTGGGAGTGCAAATATAGCATCATTTTTTTTATACAAACAAGAATAATCGGAAAAAAATTACACTACTTCCGCTACCACAAAAGTGCTGCCTCCAATAAAGATCAAATCTTTCTTTTTTGCTTTGGATTTTGCCGCTTTCAATCCCTTCTTTACCGAGGTATAAGTATCTCCTAAAATACCTTGCGATTGAGCCAATTCTTTCAACTCTTCCACTTGCATACCTCTAGGAATATTGGGCTTTACAAAATAGAAAGTAGCTTCCTTTGGAAAAAGGGGCAACACCCCCTTCACATCCTTATCGTTGACAAAACCAAGGACCAGATGCAATTTGTTGTATTTCTGCCTACTTATTTGTTTAATGACCCATTGTAGGCCTTCTTTGTTGTGGGCCGTATCACAAACCGTCATGGGAGTGCTGTCCAAAATTTGCCATCTGCCCATTAGCCCTGTATTTTTAACAATGTTCTTTAAGCCATCAGCAATATTCTTATCTGAAATCTTAAACCCTTTCAACTGTCCAATACTGGCCACCACACCCCTCATATTTCGTTTTTGATAATCCCCGAGCACATCTGTGCCATAATCTGGAATATCCATATCATCCGCAAAAACAATGGACGCATTCAGTTGATGGGCTATCAAGCTAAATATTGCTTCTGTCTCAGGTTGCTTTTCGCTGATAACCACAGGAACACTTTTCTTAATGATTCCTGCTTTTTCCAAAGCAATTTTCTCCAAGGTATCTCCCAGAATGTGTGTGTGGTCCAATCCAATATTAGTAATCAAGGACACTTCCGGAACAATAATGTTTGTGGAATCCAGTCGACCACCCAAACCGACCTCAATGATGGCAATGTCCACATCCTTATCCACAAAATAGGTAAAGGCCATTCCCACCGTCATTTCAAAGAAAGACAAATTCCTAGCCTCCAAAAAAGTTCTATGGCCCTCAACAAAATCCTTTACAAATTTCTTACTGACCACTTTTCCGTTGATTTTGATACGCTCCCTGAAATCCTTTAAATGGGGTGAAGTATAAAGTCCCACTTTGTACCCTGCTTCCTGTAAAATAGAGGCCAACATATGACTACTGGAACCCTTTCCATTGGTCCCGGCCACATGAATACTTTTGAACTTTTTCTCAGGGTTATCCAAATAGTTGGAAAAATGGATGATATTGTCCATCTTGGCATTAAGTGCCGAAATCCCTTTCTGCTGGTACATGGGAAGTTGGGAGAACATCCATGCCAGTGTTTCCTTGTAGGTCACTATTGCCCCAATTTAAAGTTGACCACTACAAAACCAATTTGTTGGGACGGTGCATTGGAATCTGTATTCCATTTATGCAGAAGAGCTGTTCGTCTTGCAGGTTCCAAAAGGCATTGCGCAGTGTTGGTAGTTCCTTTGACTCCCGGTTCGGCTTTTATCACCCTCCCTGTTCTATCCACAGTAATCCTAACCACAACGCGACCTTCTTCATTGCATTCTTGGCGTACTTTTCCGCTGTTTACCAACGACCTGCCGTTAAGCCCATATCCACCGCCCCCACTACCACTACCGGGCGCACCGTAATATGACGTGGCATAAGGATCTCCATCAGGTTGCCCTTTATCCCCTATTCTATTATCATCACCTTCACTTCCAGTGGTGGTACCATCGGATTTACCAATACCTCCTATCAAAGCGTCAAGGCTTTTTTTCTTAGCTTCTTGCTCTTGCCTTTGGCGTTCTTCAGCTTCTTTCTTCTCTCTTTCTATTCGCTCTGCTTCAGCTTTAGCTTTTTTAGCAGCTTCATCTGCTTTCCGCTTAGCTTCTTGTTGCTGCCTAATCTTTATGGTTTCCTCTGTTTCACTGGTCAACACCTTCTCCACAGGCTCTTCCTCTACCTCTTGTTCTTGGGGCTGTTGTTCCTGTTGAACGGGTTCTGCTGGCGGTCGCTCCACATTTCGGGGTTCAGACCTAACCGGTTCTTTTGGCTGAACTTGTCCACTCCCAAAATCCATGGTACCAAAGTTTACGGCAATTCCATTTTCAATGGGCGGATCTAGATAGGTAAGTCCTATATAAAAAAGCAAAAGGAGAAACACGCTCAATATAAGGGTAGTGAGCGTAAAGGATTTTTTCTTGTGTCTCGTATCTAAAAACGGCATTATTTTGGCCGCACTGCCAAGATAACTTTATAACTATTTCTGTTGGCTACATCCATAACGTTTACCGCCTCTTTGATGGCTACGTTTTCTTCCGCCCTTAAGATAATTGTTGGTTTTTCCTGGCCTTCAAGTGCTTTTTTTAATTCAATTTCAATGTACTCTTTATTGATTTGCTCGTTGTTCACAAAATATTCCAGATTCTTGTTGATGGTCACTGAAACATTCTGTGTATTGGTGGATTTCCCCTTTGCTTTTGGAAGTAATAAATCCAGGGCATTGGGCGCATTGGATGTTAGCATGAAGAACACCAACAACAGAAACACAATATCTGTCATTGACGACATGCTGAACTCCGGGCTTATTTTGTTTCTCCCCTTCAGTTTCATAGTGAAGTCTTAGATGGGTTCGTTCAACAAATCCAAAAACTCAACAGCAGTGGCTTCCATTTGGTGCACCACTTTATCGGTCCGGTTTACCAGATGGTTATAGCCAATGTAGGCAATAATACCTACAACCAATCCCGCTACAGTTGTGGTCATGGCCGTGTAGATACCCGATGCCAGTGAACCCATTTCGGCCTGCCCACCGCTACTTGCCATTTCATGGAAAGCCAAAATCATACCGATAACAGTTCCCAAAAACCCAATCATGGGTGCGGCTCCTGCCACGGTAGCCAAAACACTCACATTCTTTTCCAACTTGTATACCTCAAGGGTACCCGCATTTTCAATGGCGGTGTTGATATCATCCAAAGGTTTTCCTATCCTAGAAACCCCTTTCTCTGTCAACCTTGCCACAGGCGAATCTGTTTGCGCACACAAAATTTTGGCTGCATCCACTTTTCCATTCATGATGTGATCACGAATCTGGTTCATAAAGTT
This sequence comes from Flagellimonas alvinocaridis, assembly GCF_004916895.1. Classification (GTDB taxonomy): domain Bacteria; phylum Bacteroidota; class Bacteroidia; order Flavobacteriales; family Flavobacteriaceae; genus Flagellimonas; species Flagellimonas alvinocaridis. The sequence continues at coordinate 10,981 of NZ_SNTZ01000019.1, read as the reverse complement.
TTTGTCAATCTTGGATGCGGCCTTAATGGCAAAGATTCGCTCAAAATAAATGTAAAGTGCCACAAAAAGAAGTATAAAAAGCACAATGATAATCACTACACTTCCTGTTCCTCCATTTACAATCAAATCAATGACAGAAAGGGTCTTTTCTTCTGAAATAGAAGCAGTTGCTTCAGCCCCTTCGGCTAAATCTTGAAAAATAATCATATAAAATCCCCAATTTAAGTTGCAATAATAACGGAGATTTTCGAGCTAAAGTATTTTTCTAGAACAAATTTCGCATTAACATGTAGCATATCGCCCCTCCTATAAATCCAAGAAGTGCCAACCACGAAATCTTTTTAAGATACCAGAAAAAGTCTATTTTCTCCATTCCCATGGCCACAACACCTGCGGCTGAGCCAATAATGAGCATACTTCCACCCGTTCCGGCTGAATATGCAATAAAGTGCCACAACTGATCGTTCATTGGCTCTGAGAACATCCCCAAACTTGCAGCCACCAATGGTACGTTATCTATGATTGCCGAACCAATGCCCAGCAAGAGTATCACCAAATCCGAAACCTGGGTTCCTGCCATTTCAGTACCCATCAACGGCATTCCTTGTTTCAATCCTTCCGCAAAATTGAAAAGCATTCCCAAAGACTCCAACGCTGCAACCGCCATCAAAATCCCCAAGAAAAACAGGATACTGGGCAGCTCAATCTTGGTAAGGGCACTATGCACAGGACTGTGGTGCGAGGCGGCATCGCTTTCTCCATCCACATTGGATATGGAGAACTTGGCGTTACTATATATTTCCGCAAAAGTAGCCACTACCGCCAAAGAAAGCATCATACCAACATAAGGAGGCAAATGGGTTATAGTTTTAAAAATAGGCACAAAAATAATCGCCCCCAACCCTAAGTATAACATCGTAGCTCCATACCTGGACTTGGATGGCTCTTCATCCTCAACGTCGATCTCACCTTTGAATACTGGAAGGAACGAAGCTATAAAAGAAGGAATCACCATACATACCAAAGAAGGAATCAACAAGTGCTCTATCAAGAGTGCCGTTGTTACTTTGTTTCCAATCCACAACATGGTAGTGGTAACATCCCCGATTGGAGACCAAGCTCCTCCAGCGTTCGCTGCTATTACAATAAGACCTGCGAACCACAACCGTGTTTCCCTGTCCTTAATAATTTTTTGAAGGATGGATATCAATACAATTGTTGCGGTTAGGTTGTCAATGATTGCAGAGAGTATGAATGCCAAAAATGAAAAGATCCATAAGATTTTCTTTTTACTCCTAGTCTTGATAAAAGTCTTGATTGTGGCAAACCCATCAAAATAATCAATGATCTCCACAATGGTCATGGCTCCTAATAGAAAGACAAGGATTTCAGAAGTCTTTCCTAGGTGATGGAGCAATGTTTCCTCCAAGAGATGCATTTTCTCATCGTGCCCCAAAGCACCAAAGTTTTCCAGTAGGGCGTGGCTTCCCGAATCAAACCAAGTAGTAAAACTATCCAAGCCAAAGGTCATGAGCGCCCACATAATGGCCATCATGGCCAATGCGGGAATAAGTTTATCTATCTTAAGATTGTGCTCAAGGGTAATGGCCAAATATCCAACGACAAAAATGACAACTAAAAGGGTCTCCATACTAAGTTTGGTTTAATTAAGGTAATATTTTGTGAAGTACTTCTCAATGGCGCTAAAGATATTCAAAATGAGTTTTTCGGCATAATCTTCTTCCAATAAATTATTGTGAAATTGATATATTGTAATCCATAAAAAAAACCTAAATGGTTAAGCTTTTCTCAATTCTCTCTTATTTTTTATAAAAAATATCCATTATAGAACTATATTTACACGTTGTTTTTGTTTATTTCTCATTTTTATGGATTTTACACTTTCCGAAGAACAATTAATGATTCAGCAAGCTGCCAAGGATTTTGCACAAACTGAACTATTACCCGGCGTAATCGAACGCGACGAAACCCAAAAATTTCCTGAGGAACTTCGCAAAAAAATGGGAGAACTAGGCTTTTTGGGCATGATGGTCAATGAAAAATATGGCGGAAGTGGTCTTGACACACTTTCCTACGTTCTGGCCATGGAAGAATTGTCCAAAGTGGACGCCTCTGCATCTGTAATGGTTTCCGTAAACAATTCATTGGTATGTTGGGGACTGGAAACCTTTGGAACGGAATCCCAAAAAGAAAAATACCTGACCCGATTATCCACAGGTGAAGTAATTGGTGCTTTCTGCCTTTCCGAACCTGAAGCAGGAAGCGATGCAACTTCGCAGAAAACAACTGCCATTGACAACGGAGACCACTATACACTTAATGGCACCAAGAATTGGATCACCAACGGAAGTTCAGCCGAAGTGTTCCTGGTCATTGCACAGACCCATGTAGAGAAAGGCCATAAAGGCATTAATGCCTTAATTGTTGAAAAAGGCATGGAAGGTTTTGAAATTGGCCCAAAGGAGAACAAACTGGGTATCCGGGGAAGCGACACCCATTCCCTTATCTTCAATGACGTAAAAGTGCCCAAGGAAAATCGTATTGGAGAAGATGGTTTTGGATTTAAATTTGCCATGAAGACCTTGGCAGGCGGCAGAATAGGAATTGCCGCCCAAGCTTTGGGCATAGCTGCTGGAGCTTACGAACTGGCGTTAAAATATTCCAAGGTCCGCAAGTCGTTCGGCACCGAGATTGCCAACCATCAGGCCATAGCCTTTAAATTGGCAGATATGCACACCAAGATTCAGGCGGCGCGCAACCTGGTCTACCAGGCCGCATGCGATAAAGATACTGGAAAAGATTATTCACTATCTGGCGCAATGGCCAAACTATATGCTTCTGAAGTAGCCATGGAAACCGCCGTTGAAGCTGTACAAATACATGGTGGAAATGGATATGTAAAAGAATATCATGTTGAACGATTGATGAGAGATGCCAAAATCACTCAAATCTATGAGGGCACATCAGAAATTCAAAAAATTGTCATTTCTAGAAGCATCATTAAAGACTGATGAAACTTATGTTTTATGTACCCCTGAAAAAATAGGGGTGCACTATCAAAAAATCTAGAAAAAAAGTTTCATACCGCTTTTTTTCAAAGGTTATCATGTTATTTTCCGCAATATAACACATGTACCCTACTATTTTTTTGGGTACCCCCTTCTCAAAAACTTTATATTAAGATTATCATAATTTAACATTGCTCAAATTTTAAGATTGAACATTTTTTAACCTTTGATTGAATACGTTGATTATTTAAACGACATTCACCTAAAACCTTATAATTTATTCATCATATTTGATATTTTTGAAGAAATACCGTAATGATGAAATTGGAGAGACAAGGTTTATATTTGCCCGAATTTGAACACGATAACTGTGGTGCAGGTTTTATCTGTAGCCTAAAAGGAAAAAAATCCAACGATATTATCCATAAGGCTCTTGAAATCCTGGATAAACTAGAGCATAGGGGAGCTGTAAGTGCGGATGGCAAAACTGGTGATGGAGCAGGAATTTTAATAGATATCCCACATGATTTTTTTGTGGACGTATGCAAATTCCAATTACCCGAAGCAGGGACATATGCCGTGGGCAATGTTTTCCTTCCCCAAAAGCAGAACCAAAGGGATTATTGTATTTCGGTACTTGAGGAGAATATAGAACAGCAAGGTCTAAAATTATTGGGTTGGCGAGATGTTCCCGTGAATCGTTCTGTGCCAGGGAGAATTGCTGCCGAGACCGAACCCTTTGTAAAACAGATTTTTATCGGAAAAGGAGAGGAATTGGACGATTTCCAGTTCAACTTGAAACTTTTTATCGCCCGTAAAATCACAGAACACGCGGTTATCAAAAGTAAACTGTCCCAAAGTCAGTTCTTTTACCTTCCCAGCTTGTCAACCAAAATCATCATATTCAAAGGATTACTGGTACCAAAAGACATCAGCAAATATTACGAAGATCTCCTGGACCCAAGGGTTGTTACCAGATTGGCCTTGGTTCATCAACGATTTTCTACCAATACGTTCCCTACTTGGGATTTGGCCCAACCGTTCCGCTATATGTGCCATAATGGAGAGATAAACACATTGAGAGGAAATGTATCGCGTATGCGCTCTAGGGAAGAGTTGATGCAGAGCAAATGGTTTGGCGAAGACATTAAAAAGATATTGCCCATTGTATTGCCCGGCAAATCGGATTCCGCTAGTATGGACATGGTTGTGGAACTGTTGTTGATGACAGGCCGCTCCCTACCAGAAGTCATGATGATGTTGGTTCCCGAAGCTTGGGAAAAGAACACCGAAATGTCAGAATCCAAAAAGGCATTCTATGAATACAACTCCTGTTTAATGGAGCCATGGGATGGTCCTGCATCCATTCCTTTTACAGATGGAAACTATATCGGCGCCGTATTGGACAGAAACGGATTGCGCCCTTCCAGATATTCCGTTACCAAAAAAGGATACGTAATTATGTCCTCAGAGACTGGGGTCGTGGAATTGGAACCTGAAGACATTGAATTTCACGGAAGATTGGAGCCTGGGAAAATGTTCTTGGTGAACATGGAAGAAGGCCGGATCATTAATGATGAGGAAATCAAGGAATCCATTGCCAAAAAACATCCGTACAAGAAATGGTTGGACAATAACTTGGTACACTTAAAGGATATCCCCTACAACGACTGTCCTGTATTTTTTGGAGAGTTCCCTTTGGAAACCAGAAGGTCCGCATTCGGGTACACTTTGGAAGACATCAATACTATTATTATGCCTATGGCGGAGAAAGGCAAAGAGCCTATCGGTTCCATGGGTTCCGACACACCCATTGCCGTTCTTTCTGAGCGCCCTCAATTGATCTACAATTACTTTAAGCAACTATTTGCCCAGGTTACCAACCCTCCTTTGGATGGTATCCGAGAAGAGCTCATTACCGATATCAGCTTAACCCTTGGAAGTGATCAAAATATTTTTGACATCAACGAACTGCATTGCAGAAAATTGAAGATTCAAAATCCCGTGATTTCCAAGGAAGATTTGGATAAAATCAAAAACTATGACTCCAGCTCAGACTACAAAGTAGTTTCCATTTCCATTTTATATGAGGTGGCCAAAGGCCATAACGGATTGGAAGAAGCATTGGACTCTATATTGGAACAAGCCCTTAGCGCTATAGATGAAGGTGCCAACATCATTATCCTATCCGATAGGATGGTCAGTACGGAAATGGCAGCAATTCCGGCCCTGTTAGCTTGCTCTTTTGTGAACAGTGGGCTTCAAAAAATGGGTCGCCGCTCTAAACTGAGTATCATTGTTGAGTCTGCAGAACCAAGGGAAGTTCACCATTTTGCACTTTTGTTCGGTTTTGGGGCCAGCGCCATCAACCCCTACTTGGTCAACGAGATCATTGGGGAACAAATGAAAGAGAACAACATTACAGAATACACTTTTGATGAAGCCATCAAAAATTACAACAAAGCCATAGGCAAGGGCATCTTAAAAGTGATGAACAAAATCGGGATTTCCACATTGAACTCGTACAGGGGATCCCAACTATTCGAATGCATTGGTATCAATACCAAGGTTGTGGACAAGTATTTTCCCAATACGCCAACACGTATTCAGGGAATTGGTTTGTACGAGATAGAGAAGGAGATAGCCAAACGACACAAAAAAGCATTCAAAGCACAGGAATTAGCGGCCAATCTGGATATTGAGATTGGTGGAGAGTACCGTTGGAGAAGAAATGGCGAAAAACACATGTTCAATCCATTAAGTATTGCCAAACTTCAAAAATCGGTACGCAATAACGAGCCGGATACCTATAAGGAGTACTCCCAATTGGTGAATGAGCAATCTAAAAACCTAATGACTATCCGTGGATTATTTGAGTTTTCAAATTATGACCCCATTCCACTCGAAGAAGTTGAACCTTGGACCGAAATTGTAAAACGGTTCAAGACGGGTGCCATGTCCTATGGAAGTATCAGTAAGGAGGCCCATGAAAATCTTGCGATTGCCATGAACCGAATTGGTGGTAAGAGTAATTCGGGAGAAGGTGGAGAGGATTCGGCTCGTTTTTATAAAAATCAAACCGGGGATTGGAAAAACAGTGCCATCAAACAGGTGGCATCGGGTAGGTTTGGGGTTACTTCCAACTACCTGACCAGTGCTCAGGAAATCCAGATTAAAATGGCACAAGGGGCCAAACCAGGTGAAGGAGGGCAACTCCCAGGCCCAAAAGTGAACCCTGCCATTGCCAAAACAAGAAATTCCACACCATATGTGGGGTTGATTTCACCACCACCCCACCACGACATTTATTCTATTGAGGATTTGTCGCAATTGATTTACGATCTAAAATCCGCCAACCGCGATGCCAGAATCAACGTAAAACTGGTTTCTGAAGTTGGTGTAGGCACGGTAGCCGCAGGAGTTTCAAAAGCAAAAGCCGATGTAATTCTTATTTCTGGTTTTGATGGTGGTACGGGAGCTTCGCCCCTAACCTCTTTGAAACATGCTGGACTTCCTTGGGAGTTGGGTATTGCTGAAGCACAACAAACCTTAGTGTTAAATGACTTGAGAAATAGAGTCGTGTTGGAATGTGATGGGCAGTTGAAAACCGGTAGGGATGTGGCCATAGCCTGTCTATTGGGAGCTGAGGAATTCGGATTTGCCACAGCACCTTTGGTAGCTTCAGGTTGTATTATGATGCGTGTTTGCCATTTGAACACCTGCCCCGTGGGAATCGCCACCCAGAATCCAGAGCTTCGTAAAAAATTCCAAGGCAAGCCGGAGCATGTGGTCAACTACATGTACTTCGTAGCACAAGAACTTCGGGAAATTATGGCCAAGCTTGGGTTCCGAACCGTTAATGAAATGGTTGGACAGGTACAAAAGCTGGACAGAAATAAGGCCATTGAACATTACAAGGCTGCAGGAATTGATTTGAGCCCGATCCTATACCAAATAGACGTACCGGAAGGCACTAAACTATACAATACTCAAAGACAGCACCACGATATTGACCAGTCCATAGAGTTTGATATCATCGCACAGGCACACCCTGCTTTGTTCAGAAAGGAAAAAACCTCATTGGACTTCCCCATCCATAATACCGATAGGGCCGTGGGTGCAATCATCAGTAATGAAATCTCCAAGATTTATGGAGCAGATGGTCTACCTGACAATACCTTAAAACTGAATTTCACCGGTTCGGCCGGGCAAAGTTTTGGAGCATTTGCCACCAAGGGGTTGACCATGATCGTAAACGGAAACACCAATGATTATTTAGGCAAGGGCCTTTCTGGTGCCAAGCTGGTCATAAAGGTGCCATACAAGTCTACCCTAAAACCGGAAGACAACATCATCACCGGAAACGTGACCCTATACGGCGCCACTTCTGGTGAAGCGTATATCAACGGAAAAGCTGGAGAAAGATTTTGTGTTAGAAACTCAGGAGCCAAAGCAGTTGTTGAAGGTATTGGAGACCATGGCTGCGAATACATGACCGGTGGCGTTGCGGTAATCCTTGGTTCTGTTGGCCGCAATTTTGGGGCAGGAATGAGCGGAGGAATCGCCTATGTGTACAATGCAGATGGGGCTTTTGAAAGAAAATGCAATGGCGAAGACCTAAACCTACTCCCTGTGGAAGAGGACAACGACATCAAACAACTTAGGGAGTTGATCGAAAACCACTACAATGCCACCTTGAGCCCATTGGCCCAAAGGATTTTGGAGAAGTGGGAGGAAAACCTTCCCAAGTTCATCAAAGTGTTCCCAGAGGAATATCGCCAAGCATTGATACGATTGGAACAAGAAAAAATGGAAACCTTATAATTTGAGACATGGGAAAGACTACAGGATTTATGGAATTTGACAGAAAGGACGAAGCTTATGCCCCTGTCAAAGACCGCATCAAAAACTATAAGGAATTTACAAGCCCTCTGAAGGAGGAAGAGCTTAAGAACCAAGGTGCCCGCTGTATGGACTGCGGCATTCCGTTCTGCCACAGTGGTTGTCCACTGGGCAACCTAATCCCGGATTTTAATGATGCTGTCTATCAAGGAAAGTGGGAAAAAGCCGCAAAGATTTTACACTCTACAAACAATTTTCCAGAATTTACAGGAAGGCTATGTCCTGCCCCTTGCGAAGAAGCTTGCGTATTGGGAATCAATGAAGACCCCGTTTCTATAGAGAATATTGAGAAAAACATTGTGGAGACAGCCTTTAAAAATGGATGGGTCATTCCGGAACCACCTCTAAATCGAACAGAAAAGACCGTTGCCGTAATTGGGTCTGGACCTGCTGGATTGGCCGCCGCCCAACAATTGAACCGTGCTGGACATACCGTTACCGTTTTTGAAAGGGACGAGAAGGCTGGAGGACTATTGCGATATGGTATTCCTGATTTTAAAATGGAAAAACATGTCATTGACAGACGTCTGGAGGTTATGGGAAAGGAAGGCATTCAATTTAAAACTGGGGTGCATGTTGGAGTGGATGTTACTGCCGAAGAGTTGAAAAAAGAGTTTGATGCCATTGTGTTATGTGGTGGCGCAACCGTTAGAAGAAACCTTCCCATACCTGGAGCCGATTTGAAAGGAGTGGTACAGGCCATGGATTTTCTCCCCCAGAATAACAGAAAAGTTGATGGAATCCCCTTTAAAGGGGAAGATCTTTCTGCAAAAGGAAAGAAAGTGGTTGTTATTGGCGGAGGGGATACTGGTTCTGACTGTATTGGAACCTCCATCCGTCATGGAGCTACTTCAGTAGTAAACTTTGAAATTATGCCAAAGGGAACACCTGAGCGACCAGAGGGACAACCTTGGCCATTTTGGCCCATGCGGTTGCGAACCAGTACATCCCACAAAGAAGGAGCCGAACGTGTTTTTAGTATTTCTACCAAAAAATTTGTCGGTGACGACAAAGGCAATCTAAAAGGCTTGGTAACCACTGAAGTTGTCTGGGAAACTGCTCCCGGAAAACGCCCTGTACTAAAAGAGGTGGAGGGCACTGAAAAAGAATGGGAATGTGATTTGGCACTTTTGGCCTTAGGATTTACCGGTTCTGAAACTACCATAGCTGACCAATTGGGTCTGGAAATGGACCCGAGGACCAACATTAAAGCCTCTGCTATCAATTACAAAACTAATGTCCCTGGCGTTTTTGTGGCAGGAGACCAAAGAAGAGGTCAATCCCTTATTGTTTGGGCCATATCTGAAGGCAGACAGGCTGCTCACCATGTAGATACCTACCTTATGGGGCAATCCAACCTTCCTCTTAAAGGAGAAGGCGATTTACCCAGAGTTTAATACGTAAATACCCAACCAAACCATACGGAACTCCTTGGGGATTTTTTCTCAAGGAGTTTTTTTATGTCGTCAAGGTTTTGTTTGAAATAGAATTGTACACTAATGAACAGCAATTCCCTGCCAATCCCAACACATTCATTATCAATTACACACAGATACCCTCCAAACATACAATACACGCAATGAATGTATAAAAACAGTCCTATATTTAAAGAAGCCCCTTTCAACCAAAAGATTTATACACTTTGGCCTTAAGCTTATAATTGATGCTATGGTTATTATGTTAACCAAAAAACCAATTATGAGAACTTCACTAACTCTACTTGTTTTAATCAGCATTCTATTTTCCTGCAAACAACAAGAAAAGAACAAGGTATCCGATGAAAATGCTTCAATTAACAAAATTTCTCCTGTAGAAAAGGGAGAGGTACACGTACTAACTAAAAGCATGGAATTTATTGCAGCAGATACCCTTTTAGCTGGATGGAACACCTTTATTTATGAAAACCAGTCAACAGAAGTACACTTCATTTTACTTGATAAGTATCCGGAGGGCAAGACCGTTGCAAACACCAAAGCCGAGGTAATACCCCCTTTTGATGAAGGCATGAAACTTATCATGGAGGGCGACATGGACAATGCCGTAGCGGCTTTTGGAAAATTACCAGAGTGGTTTCATCAGATAAAATTCTGTGGTGGAACCGGTTTTATCTCTCCCAAACATACAACTCAGAGTACAGTATATCTAGAACCCGGTCGCTATGCCATGGAATGCTATGTTAAAATGTTCAATGGGGAATGGCATACTTCCCATGGTATGATAAAAGAGTTCATGGTATCGGATAAAACTACAACCCTGTCGCAGCCTAAACCAACAGCCACCATAGACATCTCCAGTACAGCTGGCATTATTCTTAAAGACAGTCTATCCCAAGGAAAGCAGATTATTGAAACCAACTTTCTAGATCAAAAAGCCTACGAACACTTTGTGGGTCATGATATAAATCTGGTGAAATACGAAGATAACGCTTCCATGGATTCTTTGCTCTTATGGATGAACTGGATGAATCCAAGGGGATTACGCTCTCCGTCTCCCGAAGGCTTTACTTTCTTGGGCGGTATGAACAACTTATCAGCAGGAGATAAAGGTTATTTTGAGGCAGATTTAGTCCCCGGCAACTATGTGATTATATCTGAAGTACCCGAAGCCGATACGAAAAAGTTGATGTACACCTTCACCATCAAATAACAACACACAATAAACTTTCAGGAACAAAAAAGCCCGATACATAACGTATCGGGCTTTGAGGAAGGCGGCGACCTACTCTCCCACCTGGTGTGGCAGTACCATCGGCGCAAACGGGCTTAACTTCCCTGTTCGGAATGGAAAGGGGTGGACCCCGTCGCCATGGCCACCTAGATCTTAATGCCAAACTTGATTTGGCATCTCTTCACAATGATATCGGACATTGCCGATGTTCATGCAAAAAGAACAGCTTTTTAAAATGACATATTATGGGACGGACCTTTGGCAAGGCCCAAAAAAGAGTCAACGAAGCATTGTTGTTACAAGGAAGCCCCGAGAGGGCGGCGCAAGCTTACGGGCAATTAGTACCGCTCGGCTGCATGCATCGCTGCACTTCCACCTACGGC
>NZ_SNTZ01000129.1 GCF_004916895.1 Flagellimonas alvinocaridis | reverse complement strand
CTCATCAAAACCTTGTCAGAGTAAACCCAGTGGGAAAAACCTCTGATCGAAGGACAAAAGAGTGCACGATGGTTAGAAGTATACAACTGGATACTCCCCCTGATTTCGGCAATCGTTAGTGAGAATGGGATAAGTAGTGTGTCTCATTAAAAACCTTGTCAAGGTAAACCCAGTGGGAAAAACCCTTGGACTAAGGACAAAAAGGGTACACGAGCATTCATCTGGATGCTCCCCCTCACTTGCACACGACAGGGTGCGAGAATTTTGACTAAGTAGTTATTCATGAAGGATAACCATTCATTAGGATGCTCCCCCTCACTTGCACACAACTGGGTGCGAGAACCTGAGTTCTAAGTATGGAATATGAA
>NZ_SNTZ01000127.1 GCF_004916895.1 Flagellimonas alvinocaridis | reverse complement strand
ATTATTATTGAATTATTATTGAATGTGTTATATATAGCAGGCATGGACAGGGGCATTGAGATTAGTGTAATACTATTATGGGGTTTGACAGCTGAATTGGTCGCTATGGAATGATTTCTTTGATAATGGGTAGTTGTTGTTATACTTGTTTGGTTTAATGCGATGCAGGATAGTTGTATCATTGGGTTGAGTAGAATTGCATGCTTAGGAAGGAGCTGTTAATTTATGTGTGAAATTTGCCATGACTAGGCAGTGTAGAATTTATGCGATAAGTATTGTGATTTTGGGAGTATAATTGCTGTTGTGCAGGCATTATCTGTTATGAGCTATTTTCTTGGAATAGTATCATGTGAGTAGCATGATACTGAG
>NZ_SNTZ01000126.1 GCF_004916895.1 Flagellimonas alvinocaridis | reverse complement strand
CGCCAAGGTGGAGCTGCCACCGTCGCCAAAGTCCCAACTGTGCGACACCACCCCCACATCGTCCGTGGAGCCACTGCCCGTAAAACTGACCTCCAATGGCGCATTGCCCGTCAAAGGGCTCGCCGTGGCAACCGCTACCGGGGCCGAATTGCCTGCTTGGGTCACCGTTATGGAGATTGTGTCAATATCCGTTTCGCCTTCCCCATCCTGTACGGTAAGGGTTGCGGTATAGCTTCCCGGTGAGGAATAGGTGTGGACAGGGTCCGCCAAGGTGGAGCTGCCACCGTCACCAAAGTCCCAACTGTGCGACACCACCCCCACATCGTCTGTGGAGCCACTGCCCGTAAAACTGACCTCCAATGGCGCATTGC
>NZ_SNTZ01000125.1 GCF_004916895.1 Flagellimonas alvinocaridis | reverse complement strand
CGCCAAGGTGGAGCTGCCACCGTCGCCAAAGTCCCAACTGTGCGACACCACCCCCACATCGTCCGTGGAGCCACTGCCCGTAAAACTGACCTCCAATGGCGCATTGCCCGTCAAAGGGCTCGCCGTGGCAACCGCTACCGGGGCCGAATTGCCTGCTTGGGTCACCGTTATGGAGATTGTGTCAATATCCGTTTCGCCTTCCCCATCCTGTACGGTAAGGGTTGCGGTATAGCTTCCCGGTGAGGAATAGGTGTGGACGGGGTCCGCCAAGGTGGAGCTGCCACCGTCGCCAAAGTCCCAACTGTGCGACACCACCCCCACATCGTCCGTGGAGCCACTGCCCGTAAAACTGACCTCCAATGGCGCATTAT
>NZ_SNTZ01000018.1 GCF_004916895.1 Flagellimonas alvinocaridis | reverse complement strand
TTTAACAAAAAAAGCACTTAGACTTTTTACAGATAGATCTAATCTAAAGGTGGTCCACTTTGGCCCGGCGCGGGTGGGTCACTTTCGTCCGGCCAGCTATGGTCACTTTAACCCGGCGAGGGTGGTATACTATGTCCGGCGTTTCCAGGTTTGACAAAACTGGTTTGCAAAACACCCATAAACAGCGTCAAACTGAAACTAAATTATGCACAAGAAACGTACCGAACCATTCACCGAACTCTACACCTTTTATATGGTTTTATTTGATATCAGATGAATGCATAAAAAACAAAAAGCACTGTCAATCAGTCGATTAACAGTGCTTTAATACCACCTATTTAGTGGTTCGTCGGGGTGGCAGAAACCACATCCGATTTATAAATATTTAATTATCAATGTTTTAACACCCTAATCTTAAGGATGTTCCCTTTAAGAACACGGAACGAAAAAAACAACTTTTGAACACATTTTTTATGTGTTAAACCGTGGTAAAAATAGTAATAATCCTTAAGCATTTTACTTCTAAACGTGAAAGTTTCCAATTTTAAGTTTTCAACCAGCTTAATAAGTATATGATTATGTAACACTCCATACTAATGTGACAGAACCTATACATTTACCATAAGCGTTATCCTCATAACAAAAAAGTACCAAACAAAGTCCAAAATATCAGAGTAGGACATTGCTTCATCAGAGCAAGGGTGTATCTTTGGCCGCCTATGCGAAAGAATTTCAAACGAGGGTATCGAATTGGGAGGTATATCGTTTATAGAGAAACCTCTGTGGAGCCCAAAGAACAACTTTGGTCATTCTTGGGTTCCTTTATTGGTATTGCCTGTATCGGTGTCTTTCAGGGCCATTATCTTGACCAATCGGACAACATATTGCTCATTGGGTCTTTTGGTGCCACAGGAGTGTTAATTTATGGAGCCATCCATAGTCCTTTGGCACAACCTCGTAACCTGATTGGGGGCCATGTCATCAGTGCTGTCATAGGCGTTACGATCTGTCAATTATTTGGAGATATTCTATGGCTTGCCGCTGCCCTATCCGTCTCACTTTCCATTCTGGCCATGCAATACAGTAAGACCCTCCACCCCCCTGGCGGAGCAACGGCTCTTATTGCTGTAATAGGTTCCGAAAAAATCATCGGATTGGGATATTGGTATGTCCTCTTCCCGGTTTTCAGTGGAGTCCTCGTCATGTTATTGGTAGCACTTACCTTCAACAACTTGACCCCGGAGCGTCGATACCCAGCGGACGGACGTTTTTTACGTTTGATAAAATTAGTCGCAAAACCAGCACTGAACACCGTAAAAAGGGTAAAAAAATCTACTTGAAACATCCTTTTCACACATCAGAAGCAAGCATCTGATCTGAATCAAAGGGGATATTCATAAATGTTACTCAACCGTAATCAACACAAATTCAAATTTATGGAACTGAAAAGGAGCCCTATCAAAATAGTATCATTTCTATTTTAATCAACATCGATTACCATTGACCATTTTTTTTGTAATAAATTGGACATGATACTTTACAACAACAGTACCCATTTTATCACTTTTCATATTGGGTAATCCAGCAATTGTTACCTTTTCCAGCAATACGATTGCTCACGATTCTGTTTGTTTTAATTTAAACCGTAATTCCCCAAGCTCGATTCCAATAGCGGTTTTTGCAAGAATAGTAAAGACAAATGCCCCTAATGCCCAAATACCCAAAGTAACGCCCACCTCAATCCCCGTAGGCAAGTATTCTGCAATCTTGCCATAAGGCCCAGGAATAAATCCTGGTACAATTAGACCAAACCCTTTTTCAATCCATATGGCCACAAATAGAATAAAGCAACAGAAGTATAAAATTTTTGGGTTTTTTCGGAGTTTTCCGAAGGTCAACATGACCGTGGCCAATACATTAAGGGGAATGGCCGTCCAAATCCAGGGTAGTAATGCATTTTTCCCATGGAGTCCAAAAAATAAGTAATAGGCACTTTCACTGTGGTGTGTCGGTGCATAAAATTCTTTGAACAGTTCCGATACCAGCATGATCAAATTGATTTGCGCAGCCACCGTGACGATCATGGCAATTTTCCCTATGGTTTTATCGGGTATTTTGAATGCCGTAAAGGAACGGATTATGGCCAAAACCAATATAATCAATGCGGGTCCGGCGGCAAACGCGGACGCAAGGAAACGAGGTCCTAATAGCGCGTTGTTCCAAAAAGGACGTGCCTGTAGACCTTGATATAGGAACGCGGTCACCAAATGGATTCCAACGGCCCAGAATACGGATAATACGGCCCCTGGCACGTATATTCTCTTCTTGGCCTCTTTATTCTGATAATGCCTATATAATATATAAAAAGGAATACTAATGTTGATGAAGAGATATCCGTTGAGTACGATTACATCCCAGGTGAGCATGGAATTCGGGAAATTAAAAACTCCGATACCCGGAATCATATGCCATAATACCGATGGTCCTCCCATATCAGCAACAACAAAAGCCAGACACATGATCAAGGCCGCCACTGCCAGTCCCTCCCCGATGAGCACGGCCTGTTTAAAATCAATATCCTTTAAAACATAGGTGGGCATTACGAGCATCACCGCTGCGGCCGCAACACCTACCAAAAATGTGAAATTTGAAATATAAAGTCCCCAACTTACCCTATCCGTCATTCCGGTTACGCTTAATCCTTCATCCAACTGAATGGAATAGCAGTACATCCCAATGAGCATGACGAGGGTCAAAAAACCCATCCAAAGGTGGTATTTTTTAGAGCCTTTGGTAATCGTGTCCAAACTATCGATCACCAAGCTCCTGATCACTTTTAATTGTCTCATTCTCTATTGTTTTACGCATTGCCAATACAGTGTTACCACCAAAACCCATCGAAATAAGTTGTAGATACTCCTGTATTTTAAAATTTAATCCATAAAATACCAGAACTTGGGTTCCGTGCCCAGGTCTTCCTTTAATCGAAACACTTTCTTGTTCTCCAATACCCATCGGATGGTGCTATTGGGATCCAATAGATTTCCAAAAATCCTGGCTCCTGTGGGACAAGCTTCCACACAGGCTGGATTTTTACCCTTTCTCGACCGCTGCACGCAGAAGGTACATTTTTCCATTACCCCTTTTTTGCGCATTCTATTCCCGAGATAATGTTGATTTTTATTGATCTCATTTTCCGGAACTTCTGGTTTGCTCCAATTAAAACGTCTTCCATCATAGGGACAGGCGGCCATACAGTAACGGCACCCGACACACCAATCATAATCGATGACCACTAAACCATCCTCTTCCTTCCAGGTAGCCTGTACAGGACAAACATCCACACAAGGAGGGTTATCACAATGAAAACACTGGGTCCCCATATAAAAATGACCTTCGGCCGGTACTTCGTGATAGTAATTGTCATCAGCTTCATTAAAATTGAAGCCTTTACCATCTTTCATCTCGTGGATACGGATATATTGCATTTGTGATTTTCTGTCCTGGTTGTTTTCTTCAACACAAGCACTTACACAGTCCATATACCCTTGGCATTTGGAAATATTGAACGCATATCCAAAAAGCACGTCCTCCTCTGCATTCTTTGAGGACATACTGATGTTCTTGCCTGTTCTTAATTCATAAGAACGCATCAACCTGTCCACGGTCTGCTTTTTTTCTTCATCGGTCATCAATTTATAGTTTCCCTTGAACTGCTCTTCCCAATCTATCTGAGCCTTTTCCTTGCTGTCCGGATCTTGGATCACACTTGTACAGGAACTGATGGCGCCGGCTCCGATGAGAAGACTGGCCGTAAGTTTTTTGAAAGCATCCCTTCTGTCCATTTGTACATCGAACACCTGGTCAAAACCATCTTTCCTCCTTTCATCACCGATGGATGCGTTGATGGCCGCCTCATAGAACTCCTCTGCATTCAATTCTTCCTTTTCAGGACCACTGTCGCAACTTCCTTGCGGGTTGCTACATCCACAGTTTCCCGAAGATTTCTTCTTGTTATGTGGACCCAAGTCCAGAGAAAACCATTTTTTTCGATTGCTCATACCTATTTTTTTAATGACCTAAACCATCCTTTCGTTCCTCGACTTTTTGAGTATTGAACTGCGCTGGCCATCTAGTTTCAAAACCTGGATTGTGGGGGTTATGGCAGTTTACACAGGTCATGGATGCCCTTGGCGGGGCCCACCCTGCCACTTTTTTTCCGTGTGCACCACCTTTCCAGTCTTCAAACTGCTTGCTGTGGCATTGGGCGCAGAGCTTATAGCTCAAATTAATGTCAATATCCTTTCCCGTAAGGCTTTTGAGGTTATTCATATTATCCGGATTGTGACATGTTGCACAATCCATGGTTTCAATGGCCGCATGGTTAATTTTTAAATCCCAATGTGCTTTCTGACCGTTAGCACCCTTCATTTCATTCAAAGGTTTGCTATGACATTCTATACAGGCATATGATTTGATCTGTCCTTTTCGTTCAGGGATAAGAAACGTATGCTCACCTTCGGTTATCTGTATCAATTCAGTACCGGCAAGCAACTCCTCGGAGGATAGATCACCGTGATAGGGTTTTTGATCCGCTTCTATCTTATCGGTAATGGTGTGGTACTCCCCATCTTGCTTACAAGAAACGAAGGAGACCGCAAAAAGCAGCATTGCATGGTATATCAGGTATCTATTTTTCATTGAGCTGGTCAAATTGTCTTAAAAAAGTGCTGGCGTCCATCTTAGGTATGGCCCTATTTTCTTGTGGTAAATGGCATTGCCTACAATTAATGCGTTCCGGATGTGTCACCCTGATCTCTTTGGGCGCACTAGGCCCTGCGTGACAGGAGATGCAACTTTCCCTAAATTGCAATTGATGTGGGATCATGGGGGGACTCCCTGGCATGGCATTATTTGCACCTACGCCAACTTTTGGGGGTTGCATTTTATCGAAATCAAATTCCGTAAAAGTTGTATTTGTATTTTTGGTAACGTGGCACTGACGACAGTTCACCATTTCCGGATGTGGTGTTACCGGAGCATAGGCATTGAACTTCTCCACGAACCCCCCGTTTTGATGGCATTGTATACATGTATTACCGCCATAACTTCGTTCTTTTGCCACTGGATGTGGGATACTGGGCGGCGCGCCCAGATAGGCCCTATTGTCATAATAGTCTTCCAATGACCGCTGATGATTTTCATCCACGGGCATATTTACATAATCCATATTTGGATTTTCAAACCGAAGAAAGGCACCCCGTTCGGAAGGGATGTAGTTACCTGATGGTGTATCGATCACAGGGATATAGGCCTCTTCCCGACCTTGTTGATAACTATAGTTCCAGACGACTATAAATGCCATAAAGATGACCACAAAGAACGATATGATTCCCAAACGTTTTCTCATCGCCTATACTTTTTCGACCTTGACAGCGCACTTCTTATAATCGGGTTCTTTTGAAATAGGGCAAAAGGCATCCAAGGTTACGTCATTGATCAACATGTTTTCATCAAAAAATGGCACAAAGACCTGACCTTTTGTAGGCAAACCCCGTTCATTTATCGATGCAGGTAAAACACACGAGCCCCTTTTTGAACTTACTTTTACTTGATCGCCATTTCTAATTCCATAGGATTTTGCATCTTCTGGATGGAATTCCACATACGCATGGGGCATTGCCTGGTGCAATACGGGTATCCTGCGCGTCATGGAGCCTGTGTGCCAGTGTTCCACTACCCGTCCGGTATTGAGCCAAAAAGGATATTCTTGGTCCGGTTTTTCCGGTGCTTCTTCAAAAGGACGTTGCCATATTACTGCCTTGCCATCCGGTTTTCCATAAAAGTGAAAGTCTTCCCCATTGGAACAGGCAGGGTCATAGGTGCTATTGAATCGCCATTGGGTGGATTTTCCATTTACATAAGGCCAAATAACCCCGGACTCCTTTTTAAGCACTTCGAGGGGAGCCATTCCATGCTTTGGTCCTTCATGGAACTGTCTATACTCATTATAGATTTCTTCCACGTGATTTTCTTTGCTGTAAGGGAATAGATCTCCATACCCCATACGTCTGGCAACTTCGATGAACATCCAAGCGTCTTCCGTGGCTTCTCCCGGGGCTTCCACCATTTTATCCCAGTGTTGCGTTCTCCGTTCAGAGTTGCCGTACAGACCACTCTTCTCGATATGCCAAGCCGCCGGAAGTATAACATCGGCCACATCGGAAGTAGGCGTTGGGAAAACATCCGACACCACGACAAAACAAGAATCCTTTTGCATTCCGGGGCGGTAACGACTTGTTTTTGGTAGGGACACTAAAGGGTTGGTCGCTTGTGTCCAGATAAATTTAATATCGCCCCTATCGACCGCCCTGAACATTTCAGTGGCGTGATAGGTTGGTTTGGGGGGTATACGCTCGTAGGGTACTTTCCAAATTTTGGCCGCTAACCTTCTACTCTTTTCATTGGTAACCACACCTTTGGGCAATTTATGAGTAAACGTGCCCACTTCACGGGCAGTACCACAAGCTGAGGGTTGGCCCGTCAATGAAAATGGACCATTACCGGGTTGTGAAATTTTTCCGGTCAACAAATGAATGTTATACACCAGGTTGTTTATCCAAGTACCCCGAGTGTGTTGGTTCATCCCCATACACCAATACGAAACGACTTTTTTATTGGGGTCGCCATAAATAGCCGCCAAATACTTAATGTCCTTAACGGATACTTTGGAGTATTTTGAAACTTTCTCTGGACTGTAATCCTTCAAAAACTCTTTATAGGCTTCAAAATCTATCGGTTCCGGTTTGTCCGCGAAGGTGTAGTTGTCTTCAAGACCGTAGCCCATATTGGTAATTCCCTTGCTGAAGTTACAGTGTTTTTCCACAAAGGATGTATTTACCCAATTGTTTTTGATGATCTCATAACAAATGGCATTTGCTACGGCCAAATCGGTTTGTGGTTCAAATAATATGGACTTGTCCGATGCTGTGCTTGAACGTGTTGTCCTTGTCGCAAAGTCTATGATTTTTGCTCCTCTTGTTGCTTTTTGCTCAAGCATTCTAGAAAATAGGACAGGGTGCATTTCAGCCATATTGTTGCCCCAAGTAACAAAATAATCTGCATGGTCGATATCTTCATAGCAGCCCATTGGTTCATCTGCACCAAAGGTGGTTAAAAACCCTGCTACGGCACTTGCCATACAAAGGCGTGCGTTGCAGTCCAAATTATTGGTCCCGATGGCACCCTTCATGAATTTGGAGGCCACATAGCCTTCCGGAATTGTTGATTGCCCCGAGGTGTACATGGCCACTGCATCCTTACCGTGGGTATCAATGGTACTCTTCATCTTATCCGCTACAATATCAAGTGCTTCGCTAAGTGGGGTTTTTACATATCGTCCATTTCTCTTGACCAAAGCATGCGTGAGCCTATCTTTGGACTGGATGCACATGATCTGGTGATATCCTTTCACACACAACAGGCCTTTGTTCACAGATGATTGGGGATCTCCTTTTACCGCAACTGCCTTTCCATTTTCTGTTCCTACCAGAATACCGCAACCTACACCACAAAAACGGCAGGGGCCTTTTTTCCAATCCAGGTTGGCATCTTCGGGAATATTCTTTTCCTGTTCACTAGCAAAGACAATCCCGGGAAACATTGAAGCAGCAGCTGTCATTGCGGAAAGCATTGCCATTTTCTTTATAAAGCTTCTTCTATTGGTTACAGATCTGTACATAGACATGATTATTTTTGAGGTGCATTGAATCCGGAAACGAGTGACAATAGTTTAAGGCTTTCTATGGCCTCGATTTTTTCTTTGAGCAATTCGTCCTCCTGTTCATTGGCCGTATCGGTTACCAATGCCAACACATCTTGATTCTCCGCAGGGACCACTTCACATTGTTCCATGCTCTTCAAAGCATGCATTAATTCCGTCTTTTTTCCAGTGATGGCGTGGGCCAGATAGCTTTTGATTGGCATTATTTATTGGTTTTGTTCAGAAAGCAAAGTGTAATTATTCACTTGTTAAGGGTTTTAACAATATATCAAAAATCAGGACACAACTTAAAAAAAACCATGATAAAAGTCAGTAATTTTATAAAAACAATCGCTTTATATTTGTTTGGATATATTGTTTTTGCTTGTGCCAAATGGTTTTCCGTGCATGTTGTTTTTTTCCTGGCCAAACTGGAAATTGGAAATCACGGTTAGGACGGGTGGACGCCCCTACTGAACATTTTGGTTCCTTATCGGACCGAAATTATAGGCTTGGGTATCAATAAGGAATATTTGATTTGTTGTCAGATGTAATACCAAATAATACAGACGTCAATACCATCAAAAAAAAGTTGCCATTTGCATTCCAATCACACAGAACGATCATAAAATAGTGAACGTGTCCCCGTTGTCTCCAAGGACAACTTAAACCTATCTGAATATAATGCACTCCTAAAACTTGAAAAGCCCGTTTAATATGATTGACGTAAACAAAGCACTCGAGCTCATCGAAAAGAATGGCACATTCCTAACAGCTGTTCAAGAAATGGCTTTACCGCAAGCACTGGGTTTTGTGCTTGCAGAAGACATAATCTCAACGCTTGATATGCCCCCGTTCCGACAATCCGCAATGGATGGCTATGCGCTTCGTATTGGCAAAAACAATTCGTACAGCGTTATCGGTGAAATAAAAGCGGGGGATAACAAGAACCTATCATTAAAAATGGGGGAAGCCGTACGTATTTTTACCGGTGCTCCTGTTCCCGATTCGGCCGATACGGTAATAATGCAGGAAAAAATCATTCAAGACCAAGGATATATTTCCGTTGAGGGTTCCATAGAAGCAGATTTGAACATCCGGCCCAAGGGGGAGCAAATTCATAGGGGAGAAATCGCTTTAAAAAAGGGCACAACTCTCAAAGGCGCACACATCGGGTATTTGGCAAGCCTTGGATTTACAACCGTTAAGGTCCATTTAAAGCCATCGGTTGCCTTGGTGATCACTGGTAATGAGTTGGTGCCACTGGGACAACTCCTACCCCAAGGAAAAATATATGAATCCAATGGAGCAATGCTCACAGCGGTTTTAACCGAGTTAGGCTATAAAAATGTTTCCTCGGTATCGGTCAAAGATGAACTTGAAAACACGAAAGGGGCCTTGCTCAACGCCATGGAAACCCACGATATAGTTTTAGTTACGGGGGGTATATCCGTTGGCGATTATGACTATGTCGGCAAGGCACTGAAGGCCATTAAGGTCGAGAAAGTGTTTTATAAGGTAAAACAGAAACCTGGAAAACCATTGTATTTTGGAAAAAAAGAGAGCACATCCATTTTTGCACTCCCTGGCAATCCGGCTGCGGCATTAAGTTGTTTTTATATTTATGTATTCCCTCTGCTCAAACAAATTGAAGGGGCATCCGTCACCCAGCTCGAAAGGATTACAATGCCTATCATAAAGGATTATATACCAAAGGGAAATCAACCTCAGTTTTTAAAAGCAAGGGTGTTGGCTGATGGAGTCGAAATATTGAGTGGACAAAGCTCTGCAATGTTGCGATCTTTCGGCGTTGCCAATGCTTTGGTGTTTTTACCGGAAAATACCGGTCAGATCACTCAAGGGGAACCCGTTAAAGTCATACTGACCCCTTGATCGGCAGAATTTGAGCATGGCCGAATATGTGATAAAAAATGGTTCAGTCGAATCTCGGAAAAAAGAACGTATGGGCCGAAAATTTTGGTCATTAAATCATAGATGCCCGTTTTTGGAACAACCTATTCCAGGGCAATCCATCAACAAAAAATAAATACGAAATAGATATGGTCGATATCACACATAAAAACAATACGTTGCGCTCTGCAACCGCACAAGCCATTGTAAAACTAAGCAGGAAAGAAACCATGGATACCATTATAAACCATGCAGTACCCAAAGGCGATGTTTTTGCAATGAGCAAGGCCGCTGGTTTGCTGGGGATAAAAAAAACATCGGAGTTGCTTCCCGATTGCCTCCCTTTACCTATTGAATATATGGATATTGAGTACCAAATCAACGGACTTGAAATCCAAGTATTGGTCACCGTTAAGACCATTTATAGAACAGGAGTGGAAGTGGAAGCGATGCACGGAGCCAGTGTTGTAGCCTTGAATATGTATGATATGTTAAAGCCCATCGACAAGGAAATTGAGATCCATACCATAAAACTACTTGAAAAAAAAGGGGGCAAATCGAGTTTTAAAGATCGATTTAAACGTGATATTCAGGCGGTCGTGATTGTTTGTTCCGATTCGGTTTTTGAAGGCAAGAAGGAAGATAATGCCGGTAAGGCCATTGTGGCAAAACTTGGGGCCTGTGAAGTAAATGTGGAGGACTATATCATTGTTCCCGATGAGAAGGAAATTATTCGGGAAAAAGCAAAATACTATCAAGCCAAGGGAATTGATTTAATTATTTATACCGGTGGAACCGGCTTATCACAACGAGATATAACTCCCGAAGCTTTACAACCACTTTTAGATCGAAAAATTCCAGGTATCGAGGAAGCCATTCGTAAATATGGCCAAGACCGTATGCCGCATGCCATGCTCTCGAGAAGTATTGCCGGAACCATAAAAAACACGCTTGTACTGGCCTTACCGGGCTCCACGAATGGTGCCAAGGAATCCATGGATGCCATTTTTCCATCCGTATTGCACGTTTTCAGGATATTAAAAGGTGCGCGGCACGAGCTAAAAAAGTAAACACCTCCAACAGCAAACCTTTAGGCGAAACGGCCAATTCCCAAAAAAACCTATTAACGCTATTTTTTGACCATCTATTCTTTTAAGAAAGGACAAACACAACAGAATGGCGTTAAACAAAACAACATCAAGAAAGATAGCTCTGGGGCCTCAATAAAGGTGCGGCCAACCCTGGTGACCACACCTTATTATTCGGGGGTATTCAAACCAAAGGGCTTAGGGGTTTAAAACTGTTTTGAACAGGTTGGGATTGATGATCAATTGCACCCAACCCCAGTTGTTCGTATTGTCATTGGGCCTTCCGCCTTTTATCAGCCCCATACTTTCTGAAGCGAACATATGGGAGTACCCCACATTTAGTTTTACATGGGCAATGAGTTGCTGTGTATATACCAAATCAACCTCGGTTCCCAAGTATTTGTCCGCATCCCCAGTTAGGTTGGCATTTGCTGCAAAATAATGGCCCTTTACCAATAAATTCGATTTTTCCCCGGTTGGGACCACAACTTTTGCATATAGGTCGTTGAGACCGACATTATTCGCATGATTACCTACGTAGAAGTAATCCATAAAACCATTGAACTTATGATTGGTTCCATACAGTGCAAAGAAAGACCTATTCTTCGTATCCCCTTCTTGATCGGTACCACTCAGCATTTCAAATCCGACTCCATACCAGACCTCCTTCGGTTTGTAGGTAGCTTCCAAAGCAATTTGATAGGCATTTAAGTCCGTATTCGCATTGGCTTTGCCAAATTGATAGTATGCACTTCCTACAAAATTAACCGCATCAACGGGAAATGTAAAGTGCGAACCCGTGGTTTGTCTATACATAACGCCATCGGGTTGATCATTGTTTACCCCGGTATAATTTTGAAATCCCGTATTGAGAAACAAAAAACTGGCCGAACTTTTATCCCAGGATTTCTTTACATAGGCATATTGCATGGACTTATAGGTAAAAAAACCTTGAATGCCGAAGTCGTTGCCCTCATTGCGCACCCTTTCCTGGCTAAAGGCACCACCGACATCCAGTATAAAATCATCGCTTTTATATTTGAGTATGGCCGCATCATGGAAGCGTCCCTGCATGGCCCAGTCCAAACCTCCAAAAATACGTTCATCATCATAAGAGATGACTTGTCGCCCTAACTTAGTGGACCAATTTTCATTAAGTTGTATCTGCCCCCAGGCCTGGAACAAAGAAAAGGAATCATTGCCATCCACGGGTAAGATTTGGCGGGTATCGCCCCAAATGCTCACATCTTGTACTGCCATAAAAAGTTGCAGTTTTTCAGCATTGTAACCAATATTGAGACGTGTTCTTTGATTCACAAAAGCAGCAGGCTCTGCATTATCAGGAAAAAGGTTGTTGAAACCGTGCCTATATTCAAAACGGGCCCTTAGGTCCGCATCAACACTTAGGCTTTGTGCCTTGATATTCAAAGTAGCCAAAGCTAAAAGTATAAATAGGGTTATACAGGTTTTTTTATGGGCCATAATACCAAAAGTTTAATTTCCTATTGCAAAGATTTACCAATTAACCGGTAATTAAGCTGACATTTGTCATGTAATGGTCCATGTCTAAAATCTATACGCTTGGATTCCATCCCAAGGCCACGGCAACTTGTTTGTCATCTTTGATTATGGAACGAAGCATATAAGGTCGATTCAAACCCACATTGTCAATATTGGTTTCAATTGGAGCTCCATCGATCAAAATAGTTCCGGTATAATTTTGTTTGGGCTGGTATCCCAGACCATATCTGTTGTCTTCCACAAACAATATCATAAGCATTTTTTCAGGGTCATTTGTGGAGCAATATATACCATGTTCGTCCCATAAATACACCTCATTTTTGGTTTGCTTTATGGGTTCGATACGTGAAGCCTCGCCTAAAACTCCTATGAGCTCGCCATAATTGGTGGGAAAGATGATCTCAATACCATTGATACGAACTTCATTAGGATTGCATTCCACGGTAATGGTTCGATTTTTCTTTCTATTCTTTGGATTCCTCCAATCAAATATTCCCATATTCAGATAAGGGTTTATTAATTTTCTATTCACCTAATAGCTTAATAGCATCCCTTATAAAATAATCCTTTTCTAACTATTTTTTTAATGATTCCAATAAAAATGATGGTGATGACAATCCTAAAAACCATTGCACCTACTGTCTTAGCCTCATAAAGATTTCCTGAATAATATAAATAAGCAACCCCAAAAAGCCAACAACAGAATAGTCAAGGTAATCAGTAAGACTTTGATAGCCCACAGCTTTCTTGTAATGAAATCACAAGCCGCAGTCATGTAAAGGATAGCATACGAAAAATTGGCACCTACAATAAATAGGGATCCATTGGAGACCAATTTGTTTTTATGTTTAATACGACGATCCACCTTTAGCTCGTTTTTTTATAACTCCAAACCGCCAAACCGTTCATTATTATGGCATAGACCAGTGTTTTTATGGCCAATGGAAAAATATCGGTAAACCCAGAACCTTTAAGCATGACCATTCGTATGATCTCCACAAAGTATTTGATAGGATTAAATTCTGTAAGTAGTTGTGCCCATTTTGGCATACTTTCAATGGGGGTGAATAAACCACTCATCAATATAAATATCACTACAAAAAACCAGGCAATGAACATGGCTTGCTGCTGTGTATCAGTAAAATTTGAGATAAAAAGTCCCATTCCCAAAATCACTAATATATAAACTGAAGTATAGGCATACAGCAGTCCCAAATTTCCTAGCATGGGTGTGTTAAAAATAACTTTGGCAAGTATTAAACCAATGGTGAGCAGCCCCATACCCAATACCCAAAATGGGAACAATTTTCCAATGATGAAATGATGTTTTCTTATGGGCGTTACATTGATTTGCTCTAAGGTGCCTATTTCCTTTTCCCTCACAATGTTCATCCCTGAAAGGAACAACGTAATCATGGTAACCAATAAAACCAGAATACCCGGCACCATAAATGTTTTGTAATTCAAGGTCTGGTTGTACCAAAATAAAGGAATGCTGTCAATGCTGTCAGGCTGTTGTGCCATATCTGAAACCTGTACCAAATCGGTTACAATAGTTTTATTGTAGTGCTGTATAATCTGGGTTATGTACACATTGATCACTCCTGCTGCCGAACCGTCAATAGCATCAATAATAACGCCTAGAGCCTTTGTTTTGTCTTTTTGTAGGTCGCGTTCAAAATGGACTGGGATATTTAAATACGCATCAATGGCACCTTCCTGCATGGCCTGCGAAGCTTCCTTGTCGGAAGGAAATTTTTCTGAAACATTGAAATAGGTTGAAGCTTCAAATTGCTCTATGAGTCCTCTTGAGGTACTGCTATTATCGGCATCGACATAACCAAATTGTATGTTTTTTATTTCGTAGGTTGCCGCATTGGATAAAATAACCAATTGCAGCACCGGTAAAATAAATATAATGGGTAGCATGCCTTTATTTCTAAAGATTTGCTTAAACTCCTTTCGAATGATATACAGTATAATGTTCATCTTACTCCAACCTGATTTTATATTTCTTTACACTTATGCCTATGAACAGCAAGGTCATGAGAACAAGAATTGCGGTTTCTTTAAAAATATACCCAATTCCAATGCCTTTTAGCATGATGCCTTTTACGATAATGATAAACCATTTTGCGGGTATGATGTTGCTGATAACTTGAAGCGGTAAGGGCATGCTGCTGATGGGAAAAATAAATCCTGACAGTAAAATGGTAGGTAGCATTAAACCCATTAGGGAAATCATCATGGCCGTTTGCTGTGTTGCCGAAATGGTTGAAATTAAAATACCTAAAGCCAATGACGTAATGATAAACAACACACTTTCAACGCCCAATAAGAATAAACTGCCGTTAACAGGCACATTAAAAACGAAAATACTCAACAGCACAATAACGATGGCATTGATAACCGATAGGAATATATAGGGAAATACTTTGCCAATAATCACCTGAAAAGGCTTTAAGGGCGACACCAATAAAATTTCCATAGTGCCCTGTTCTTT
The DNA here is from genome assembly GCF_004916895.1 of Flagellimonas alvinocaridis. Lineage (GTDB taxonomy): Bacteria > Bacteroidota > Bacteroidia > Flavobacteriales > Flavobacteriaceae > Flagellimonas > Flagellimonas alvinocaridis. The sequence continues at coordinate 16,187 of NZ_SNTZ01000018.1, read as the reverse complement.
TTCCCGGGTGATGGAAATGGACGTCATCATTGCCGATACCAACATCAAAATAACCGTCATTACCCCAGGAACAAACATATAAACACTTTTCAATTCGGCGTTATATACCATTCTACTTTGCGGAATGATTTGGTAATCTATGGTGCTATTTTTGTTTAATTCCTGCTGATATTTTTTAAGTATTGACGAAATATAATTACTGATGGTACTGGCCATATTAGGGTCAGTAGCATCGGTAAGTACCTGTACATTGGCCTGTTTTTTTTTAATGAGATTGTTCCCAAAGTTATTTTCAAATTGAACTACGGCTTTTACTTTTCCTTTTTTGAATATGGATTCTATGGATGATTCTTGCTGAATAACATCTACAATACTAAAGTGTTTTGAAGAGGCTATTTTATTTATTATTTCTTTAGAGGTAACATCATTGGCTTGGTCTAGAATGGCAATATTTACATTATTGATTTCATTGGTAATGGCAAAACCAAACAGTAATATTTGGGCAATGGGCATCCCGAACAAAATAAACAGGGAACGTTTGTCACGGAAAATGTGATAAAACTCTTTTCGTACAAAGCCTACAAATCGTTTCATCCTCTAGCCAGTTTTAAAAACACATCGTTCATGGTGTCTGTTTTATAATGCTCTTTTAGTTTTTTTGGGGTATCAAGCGCCTCAATTTTACCATTGACCATTATGGAAACACGGTCGCAGTATTCGGCTTCATCCATATAATGGGTCGTTACAAAAATGGTCGTTCCGTTGTGGGCGGCTTTGTAAATCATTTCCCAAAATTGGCGTCTGGTAATGGGGTCTACGCCGCCGGTAGGTTCATCTAAAAAGACAATTTTGGGTTCGTGCAAAAGCGAAACCGAAAAGGCCAACTTTTGCTTCCATCCCAAGGGTAATGAAGCCACAAGACTGTTGGTGACTTCTTTAAGCCCTAATTCTTCAACCAATTCGCAGCGCTTTTGGTCTATTTGCTTTTTAGATAGTCCATAGATGCCACCAAAAAAAGTAATGTTCTCTTTTACGGTCAAATCATCATACAAAGCAAATTTTTGACTCATGTAGCCAATGTTCTTTTTAATGGACTCAGCTTCTTTATAAACATCAAAACCGGCAACCGTTGCCTTTCCCGATGTAGGCGATGAAATACCAATAAGCATTTTCATGGCTGTCGTTTTGCCAGCGCCATTAGCTCCTAAAAAGCCAAATATTTCACCTGCCTTAACCTGAAAACTGATGTTGTTTACGGCAGCAAAATCCCCAAACAATTTGGATAAATTTTCAACTTCTATGACGTTTTTGTTTTTCATAATTTATTTTGTCGCCTTGAGCACAATCAAAATATTTTTTGGTTCTTGACTACGCTCGAACGGACAGTTATTTGGCTAATTCCATAAAGGTGTCCTCTATGGTAGGCTGGGTTTCTTCTATGTGAATATCCGTAAGCCCTTGTGATTCCAAATAGGCTTTTAAACTTTCCTTATCCATAGAGTCCCACTTGTCTGTATAGTGTACAAATTCACCAAAAGGAAAAATACTGTAGGTATGTTCATACTTTGTTAAACTCTCGATAAGACCGTACATATTGTCAGCATTGATATTGTATAAAGGTTTAGGGAAATGGCTTACAATAGCGCTTGGTGAATCAATTTCCAGGATTTTACCATCTTGAATTAACGCAATGCGGTCGCATAGGGCGGCTTCGTCCATATAAGGGGTAGACACCAAAATGGTGATGCCTTTTTTTTGCAACCGTTTTAGCATTTCCCAAAACTCTTTTCTGGACACAGGATCCACACCGGTTGTAGGTTCATCCAAGAACAATACTTTGGGTTTGTGTATCAACGCACAGCTCAATGCCAGTTTTTGCTTCATACCGCCTGATAATTTGCCTGCCCTACGATTTTTAAAAGGTTCTATTTGCACATAAATATCTTTTACCAAATCGTAATTTTCTTCAATGGTTGTTCCAAAGATGGTAGCAAAAAAATTTAGGTTTTCCTCTACGGTCAAATCTTGATACAATGAGAATCGCCCAGGCATGTAGCCAACACTTTTTCTTATGGATTTGTAATCATTAAGCACGTTATAACCTGCTACGGCAGCTTGTCCTTTATCAGCTATCAACAAGGTGGTTAGGATGCGAAACAAGGTGGTTTTACCGGCGCCATCAGGCCCAATGAGCCCAAAAAGCTCACCGGGCTTTACATCAAAAGAAATAGCCGATAAGGCAGTTACCTTGCCATAGGATTTTGATATGTTGGATACGGTAATGCCCATGTTTATTCGAAATATTCGTCGTAGGCATTTACATTTTGCTCAATGCTCTTATAAATGCGTTGTGCTTCATCCAATGTTTTAGCCTCTTCTAAAGCATCAATTTTTTCAATTAAAGGAAGTAGCCATACATGAAGATTATCGTGTGAAGGGCCTTTCATGGAACACTCCTTGATGACATAGTTTTTCTCTTTATTCAAGGCATTGACAATCTCGTGATACTCATTCAACTCTTTAGGGTTACTCTGTGTTAAAATTGATTTCATATTGGCGACACCTTCATTGGTTTCTGGGTTTGCTTCCCATCTAGCACCATTGTTCAGTTCTATGTTGTTCATCCAGTTATTATCAATTACAGCACTTTCAGAATGTTGCTCTGTGTGTTCAACTTTATTGGTTTCAGTTGTGCTGTTTTCTTTTGGCTGGTCTTTACAACTTGCAATAAATAGTGCTGCTGCAAATAGCATGAGTGTTGTTCTTTTCATAAGTTCTAGATTTAAATAGTTATTGATTTTCATTTGATTTTAACCACATTTCGGCGGGCATTCCAATTTTCAAACTACCATCGTTCTTTACTTGAACCTTTACTGCATAAACCAAGGCAACGCGTTCTTCTTTGGTTTGGATGATTTTTGGGGTAAACTCCGCTTCTGAAGCTATCCAACTGATGGTGCCCTCATAGGTTTTCATTCCCTCTTGGTCATCGATTTTGACGGAAACGCTTTCACCTATCGTTATCTTGGCCAATTGGGTTTCACTTACGTAAACACGCAGTTCCATTGTTGATAAATCGGCAATTTTATAGAGTGGTTTTCCAAAGGCTACTATCTCGTTGGCTTCGGTATATTTTGATAGCACCGTTCCGTTTATTGGATTAACGATTTTGCTTTTTTGAATTTGGTCTTCTATTTGCTGTAATTGCACATCAAGCGTTTTCAGTTCGTTTACCATAGGTGCATTTTGGATTTCAACGCTTCGTATTTGGTTTTTGATTACGTCTATTTCACCTTGCACGTCATCCAGTTGTTTTTGAGTTCCGGCATTGTCTCTAATTAGGTTCTCAACTCTGGTTTTGTTGATATTGGCGGTTTTTAGTCTAGCCTGTAACACGTCAATTTGCGACAAGACGCCTTTGGATTTGGAATTAATGACATCTTTTTGAACCAAAAGCTGTTCCTTTTTGAGGTACAAGGGAATGGTGTCTATATAACCGATTAATTGATTGCGCTCTACAACAGTGCCTTCGTCAATAGTGAAAGCCATTAGTTTTCCTGTGTTTTCTGCGGAAATGGTTACTTCAGTAGCTTCAAAATTACCGTAGCCATCTGCTTTATCACCATTACTGTTACAAGCGGTTAGCAAAACTGCAATAGTTAGTACAGTTAGTATTTTTATTCTTGTTGTTTTCATCGTTCTTCTATTTAGTATCTCCTTTAAGGATGTTGTAATTGGCTTTGGCTAGTTCCAATTGGGTTTTATGTTGGTTGAACACATTTTCTGTTTCGTGCAATTTGGTAAGCTCTGTAACATATTCAGAGGTTGTGATAACACCATGCTTTAATTGGGATTCCGAAGTGGCCACAACTTCCTGTTGCAAAACCATAAGCTGTTGGTCTATATCAATGGTGTTTTCAAGGGTTTCAATTTCTTTGAGCTGTTCATTTAAAGCGGTGTTTGTGTTCAGCTTAAAAACTTCTTCTTGATTGTCTATCAATTCTTTTGAATAGTCCAGTGCCTGTCTCTGTTTTTTATTGCCGTTCCAGTCGAACACATTCCAGTTTAACTTTAAGCCTACAATGTAATAAGAGGTAAAGTCGTTTTTCAGCATATTCAAGCCTGGGTTGCCATAACCGCCTGTTGCAAAACCGTTGAGTTCAGGAACCAATGATTTTGATAGTAGGTTTTGTTGCTGTTCAATCTCTTGTTTTTGTAAGCTGTACAAACCTAATTCGGGTCTGTTCAATTCAGAACTTTCGTTCATTGAGACCAAAGGTTTTTGGAATTCTGTTTCAGCTGAAATGGAAACCCCAATTAATGCAGATAAAGAGGTTATCAATTTTGATTTATTATTGACGGCTTCTTGTTTTTGCTGTAAGATTTTAAGCAATTCGGCTTCAATAACTTTATCTGAAGTTGGTAAGAGCACGCCGTTTTCTATTCCAGACTTCACTTCCTTTAGTTTACTCTGTAACTGTTGTTCCCTTACATTCAATAGTACCGTTTGGTCATCAATCAGAAGAATTGAAAAATACAGTTGGTTAACACGTTGTTTCAATTGATACAGATTGACTTCAACTTCCTGTTTTTTTCTATCGGTTGCAATATTCTGAAGCCCTTGTGTTGCCTTGATTTTTCCGCCATTAAAAATCAACTGGTTGGCCGTCAGGGTAGCACGGTATTGGTCGTTGTTCAAAGGTTCGATACCCGTGTTTGGCAAAGGCACTTCCGTAACGTCACTTTGATAGGTGGCTTGGGCATTCAGGTTAAATTGCGGTAGCGTTTTGGCTGTAATAGCCGAAAGTTCTGCTTCTTTTTGACTATCTAAAATAGCACGCTGTTTAACAAGTGGATAATTTGTATTTAAACCTTCATAACACTCTTGTAAACTCATTGTGCTTTGGCTGTAGCCAAAACATGTTGTTAACAGAACTAATGCATATATAAATATAGTTTTCATAGAGAATTATTTTCTAATGGAATTAATGATGAAATCGGATACTTCCTTTTTTCTTGCTTCCATAAGTGTTTTGAAGGTTTTGTCATCAGCATCTGTAAAGGCTTTGATTAAAGGCGAGGCAACAAAGGGGAAAATATTTAGGGATATAATGTTGATGAACAATTGTTCTGCGCTAATAGGTTTTATGGTTCCTTTGTCCACTTCATTTTTTACTTGCTCCTTAAACTTGTCAATATTGGGAAAAGCGACATTGGTTTTTATTTTTTCAATGAACTGCGGATTTCTGTTAAGCTCTTGAATGATGAAGTTTGGTAAGTAAGGATGCTTTAAAATGAAACTGATATGGTTATGGGTAAAGTTTTTGATTTTGTCTTCCAAGCTTGAATCATCATTAAGTATGGCATTAAGCTGCGGTGCCAATAAGGTAAACGCCTTTTTGAAAACAGCTTCAAACAAAAGTTGCTTGCTTCTGTAATAGTAGTGCAACATGGCCTTATTGATACTAGCTTTATCTGCAATTTCTTGCATTCTGGCACCATCCATTCCTTTAGATTCAAACACTTCTTGAGCTGCTTCCAGTATTTGTTCCTCTGTTTTATTGTCTTTGTTTTTTGCCATAATTCAACCATTAAGTTTAACCATTTGGTTAACAAAAGTACAAAATATTTTCAGGCTTAAGTATGAGTCAAGAAACTAATGGTGTAACATTAGACGATAAGGACAATACGAACCCCTCAAAATGTTCCATTTGTGCAAGGGTTTGCTCTTTAAATTCCACTATCAACCTCTCCCTTGACTTTCACAAACATGGTCCGGTTCAAACAACTATTCGTATCCAAGAGGATCTCCCTTTCAAAACTATAATCGTTTGGATTGTTCCGTTCCTCATTTTCCTCGGCAAAGGATTCAAATGCTCTAGCCAATAGTTCACCCAACTGCTTCTTATATTAATTTATCCCACCCTTTGATTAGGTTTTATGTGTTGAATCCATTCCATAATAATAAATGATAAAAAGGTCATTTTATTGTTAATAAGTCTTTTTATAACTTTCAGCTATGGGTCAAAATCCGGATAATCCTTGCTCTAATTTTATACCGGATCAAAACCAACAGCCATTTATGTTCTATCATGACTTTCAAGTAGTGCTCCAAGAGGTTCCCGGGGAAATCAGTCTCTGCTTTTCCATCTCTGGTTGTCCTTTGCGCTGCAAAGGCTGCCATTCACCATATTTATGGAAAGAGGGACATGGGGCCCGGCTCACTTCCACAATTTTCAAGAAGCGATTAGGGCAATATAAGGGCTTTGCAAGCTGTGTACTCTTCATGGGCGGGGAATGGCATCCAAAGGAGCTTATATCCTTGTTAAAATATGCCCGAGAACAGGGCTATAAAACTTGCCTATATACCGGGCTGGAACAAGTGCATCCTTCAATCCTTGAACACCTCACCTTCGTTAAGACCGGCAAGTGGGACAAAAACCTTGGAGGCCTCGACAGGAAGACCACCAACCAAGTTTTCAGGGAAGTTGTAACCTATAGACCACTGAACCATTTATTCATCCCTAAATAATTCTCGATATGATACGGCTAACCGACAATCAGATTGCCAAAAAAATTGCCTTTATTGACCATTACCTGCATTCCGGCAATGCCGCGGACGGTTCCAAAGTAGATGCGAATGCCAATGTCACCTCCAAGAACATTGCCACTATGGAGGCCGAACTTAACAAGGACATTAACATTCAGGTGAACCGGGCCCTGATCCGACAAAAGATTGCTTCATTGTTCGGCAGTGATCTTGCAAACGAGTACGTAAGACAGATAGAGGCCCATGAAATCTATGTCCATGATGAGACCTCCCTTAAACCTTATTGCGCCTCGATCAGCATGTACCCCTTCCTGTTGGACGGGTTGACCAAACTGGGCGGTGAAAGTCTGGCCCCAAAGCACTTGGAAAGCTTTTGTGGGGAGTTCGTCAATCTGGTCTTTGCGGTCAGTTCCCAATTTGCGGGGGCATTGGCCACGGTGGAGTTCCTAATGTACTTTGATCATTTTGCGATCAAGGACTATGGACCCAACTATCTGGATACCCATAAAAAAACCATTGCCAACCATTTGCAGCATGTGGTGTATGCGATCAACCAACCGGCCGCAGCAAGGGGCTACCAGTCCGTCTTCTGGAATATTTCCATTTATGACAAGCCATACTTTGACAACATGTTCGGGGATTTTGTGTTCCCCGATCTGGACAGGCCCGACTGGGAAAGTGTAAAAAGGCTCCAATCCTTCTTCATGGAATGGTTCAACGAAGAGCGCAACAAAGCCGTCTTGACGTTCCCCGTGGTCACCGCTGCCATGTTGATCAAGGATGGGGTTCCCGTTGATACGGAATTCACTGATATGTGCGCATATGAACTCGGCAAGGGAAATTCCTTTTTCATCTATCAATCCGAAAACGCCGACAGCCTTGCTTCTTGCTGTCGATTGCGCAATGAGATCAGCGACCATACCTTCAGTTATTCCCTTGGTGCCGGTGGCGTTGCCACGGGTTCCATCAATGTAATCACGTTGAATATGAACCGTTTGGTACAGCAGGGTGTGGATATTGTCGAAGAGGTCCGAAAAGTCCATAAGTACCAAGTCGCCTTCAGAATGCTCATCGATGATTATGAAAGAGCGGGCATGTTGCCCGTTTACAATGCCGGTCTGATCTCCTTGGACAAGCAATTCCTTACCGTAGGTGTCAACGGTATGGTCGAGGCTGCCGAAAGTCAGGGTATACAGGTGGGCAACAATAAAGTTTACAAAGATTTCGTGAACCGTTATCTCAAGGCCATCTATACGGAAAACCGAAAGGCACGGGAAACGTTTGGCTATATGTTCAATACCGAATTTGTCCCAGCAGAGAACTTGGGGGTCAAAAACGCCAAATGGGACCGGGAGGACGGCCTCATTGTTCCACGGGACTGCTACAATTCCTATTTTTATGCGGTGGAGGACGAGCGGACCAATGCCTTGGACAAAATCATCCTCCACGGGAAGGAGACCATCCAATATTTGGATGGGGGATCGGCCCTCCATCTCAACCTTGAAGAAACCCCAAACCAAGAAGGTTTCAAAAAATTGATCCATGCCACTGCCAGGGCAGGTTGCAACTACTTCTGTTTTAACATCCGCATCACCATATGCAATGATTGCTCCCATATTGACAAACGGACCCTTTGGGAGTGCAGTTCGTGCAACTCGCACAATGTGGACCATGCCACCCGGGTCATTGGCTATCTAAAACGGGTTTCGAATTTCAGTTCGGGCAGACAAAAAGAACATGCGCTGAGACATTATCACCTACAGCAAGACAGCAAACGGGAATTGATGGACAAAAGGACCAATATCCTTTCGGAAACTCAAAAAACCAATGAAGACCAAAAAGCAATGAGAATCTGATCACTTTTTAACACTGAAAAAGTGTACCTTTTTCATAGTGGCTCAACACATTCTTTCCACAAAGATTCCGATGAGCCATTTCTGCTCTCTCCATAAGATTAAATAATCCATACATTTTATCAAACCGGGCGAATAAGCCCACAATATAAAATCAACTTATGACAGTACATTCCTTCCATATCCCTGTAATGGGAATTGCATTTACGATAGACTCCCCACTGAAAGTTGCACCTTTTGGCATAGACTCGTCCATTTCACTGGTGGATGATATTCTATTGGAAAAAATGAGAAAGATGTATTGCGAGCGATTTGAAATTCCCTATCACGAGATCAGTGAAAACATGCATGATTTCCGGGCAAGAAGAATCAAATCCTATCTCGATCTCATCAAAGAACATGCAGAAAAGAAGTTCGAACAGATAAAAGATATCACCCATGGTATGAGTGAGGGGTTAAAGCAATATTTGGATATGTTGCCCAACACCTCCTCCCTGAAGAAACGGTTCAAAGCATGGGAACTCAGTGCTTGTGATTTAAATTCGCTCAAACGCCTTATTGACAACAACCTTTCCATGGGAAACATCGAAGTGAACATCATGACCAAATTGGATAGGGAGAATTATCGCAAAAAAGTATCCTTGGGACAAACTTACAATGATGCCCATGCCGCGCTTCGGGGTTTTGCCAAAAGCAACCTAAACTCGTTCGTAGTTTTTTCTGCGGGAATGAACCCTAGATTATACGGTTACATTGAGGAATTTGAAGATTTCTTTCCAAATGAAAAGGGATTCATTAAAAAGAAAATAACCCTTAAGGTGAGTGATTATAGATCCGCTCTGATCCAAGGAAAGTTCCTGGCCAAAAAAGGACTTTGGGTATCGGAGTATCGAATAGAGTCGGGATTGAACTGTGGTGGGCATGCCTTTGCCACGGAAGGTCATCTCATAGGGCCGATATTGGCACAGTTCCGTGACCAGAAACAGGCCCTGATAACAGAAACCCATTCTGTTCTGGTGCAGGCATTATCACAAAAAAAACGTAATGTGCCCCGATTCCCCCTACCGGTCAAGATTTCGGCCCAAGGTGGCGTGGGAACTGCGGAAGAACATCAATTTCTTTTAGATCACTACAAACTGGACTCTGTGGGATGGGGAACTCCATTTCTTCTGGTACCGGAAGCTACCACTGTGGATGATCAAACGATGGCAAAACTATCCGAAGCCAAAGAAAAAGATCTCTATTTGAGCAATATCTCCCCTTTGGGCGTACCTTTCAATAGTCTAAAAGGAAATACCAAGGATTTGGAAAAAAAGGGGCATATTGCAAAAGGCAGGCCGGGAAGTCCATGCCCAAAAAAATATGTTGCCTTGAACAAAGAATTCACCAATGAGGGCATATGCACTGCTTCACGTCAATATCAGCACCTCAAATTGGAGGAACTGGAAAACATGGACCTACCAGTTGAAAAATATCAAGAGACCTATGAAAAAATCGTCGAGAAATCCTGTGCCTGTGTAGGCCTGGGAACCTCGGCCCTATTAAAGTATGGTTTGGATACCAAGACCGAAGGAAAAGGGGTCTCCATTTGTCCCGGCCCCAATATGGCCTACTTTTCCAAGATCACAGGACTCAGGGAAATGACCCGGCATATTTATGGTGAATCAAGTCTGATAGACAGAACAGATCGTCCCAATATGTTCATTAAAGAACTCCACTTATATGTAACGCTTTTAAAAACCAAGTTGAAAGAGACCGAAACATCCAATCCGGATAAAAAAATAGATTATTTACTTTCCTTCTCAGAAAACTTGAAAAAAGGAATTGCCTATTATCGTAGTGTATTCGTCGAATCCAACAAGACCTTTAAAAAAGATAGGGTATCGATTTTAAAAGCATTGCATGATTACGAACATAGCTTGGCCCGTACAACGGAACAAATATTGAACCTAAAGACATGAACACATGATCTGTCATTTAATCACCGAATCCTTCAAAGAAATTACCGTGCCATTCTTTTCGGACTCTTCGACAAGTTTAGTAACCGTTTTGTCCTTAAAGTCCCTTAACAGCTGTTTTTTAAATGGTGCGACAACAGCGTGAGCGGGGCATGGTTTTTTTTCATCACATTCGGCCAAACCCATAAAACATTCATTAAACTTATATGTTCCATCAATGCTTATGATCACATCCCAAAGAGATTTTTTTCTGTTCCTTTCATCCAGAAAAAAACCACCTCCAGGTCCTTTGGATGATGAGACCAATCTATCCCTAGTAAGGTTTCTCAACAATTGCGCCAAAAAAGCTTGAGGTATTTCCAATTCACTGGCTATCTTTTTTACCCCAACTTTTTTATCGGGGTCACTGTTCATGGCCAAATACATTACTGCCCTAATGGCATATTTACATGAATTTGTTAGCATACTTAGGGTGATGGGAAACGTACAAAGTTAATAAAAAGATAGTTTTATCATTAATTTATGACTTTCATCATAGTAAAATATCCTTTAGTCCCCCATTTTTACCTACAGTACAAATACCTGTGTTTTGTGGCGATTATCCATGTATTAAGAAAGTGGAGCATAAATCCCAAGATACCCCCATCCAATTAAAACAATCCTCCTTAACAGTTTACAATCATGAACCTTAAGAGTAAAATTCTTCATCTCAAGAAAGAAAAAAATGCCGTTATACTGGCCCATTATTACCAGCGTCCCGAAATCCAAGAAGTCGCCGACTATATTGGTGACAGTTTGGGTCTCTCTCAACAGGCGGCGGATACCGATGCTGATATCATAGTATTTGCCGGTGTACATTTCATGGCAGAAACAGCCAAAATCCTAAACCCGGACAAAAAGGTACTCTTGCCCGATGTTGCTGCTGGCTGCTCCCTGGCAGACTCCTGTCCCCCAGAAGCTTTTGCAAGTTTTGTAATGGCACATCCTGACCACATAGTGGTCACCTATATCAATTGTTCGGCAGAGATCAAGGCTATGAGCGATTACGTATGCACCTCCTCCAATGCTGAAAAAATCATTAGGGCCCTTCCCTCCGACCGCCCCATCATCTTTGCCCCGGACAAAAACCTGGGCAAATACCTGATCCAACAAACCGGTAGGCAGCTATTGCTCTGGGACGGGAGTTGTACTGTCCATGAGGCCTTTAGTATGGACAAGCTATTCGAAATTAAAAGAAAACATCCCGATGCCCTGATCATGGCGCACCCTGAATCCGAGCCGCACATTTTAAAGATTGCCCATTACATAGGTTCTACCGCAGGAATGATTACCCATGCCAGGAAGTTTCCCAAGGGCAAGTTCATTGTGGCCACGGAAGCCGGCATCCTCCATGAAATGCAAAAGGAGGTCCCTGGGGCACAGTTGATACCCGCCCCTATCCATGAGGACAATACCTGTGGTTGTAGCGAATGTGCTTTTATGAAAGTCAATACCTTAGAAAAACTATACGTTTGCCTATACCAAGAAGCGCCGCAGATCGACCTCTCCAAAGCATTAATAAAAGAGGCTTCGGTCCCTATTGAACGTATGTTGGAACTTTCAAATTAAACGAAATGGTACCAGTGGATTACTTGATCATTGGTTCTGGCATTGCAGGATTGTCGTTCGCCATCAAAATGGCCCAAAGGTTTCCTGATCGAAAGGTACTTATCGCCACCAAGGCAGATGCACGGGAATGCAATACCAAATATGCCCAGGGAGGTGTGGCAACGGTCACGGACCTTGACAAGGATTCCTTTAAAAAGCACATCGACGACACCCTAGCGGCAGGTGATGGGATATGTGACCCCAAAATCGTGGAAATGGTGGTTCATCAGGGACCGGAACGGATACGTGAGCTCATCGAATGGGGCGTGCGCTTTGATAGCGACCCCGCCGGAAACCCCCATCTAGGGATGGAGGGTGGCCATTCTGTACAGAGGATACTCCACCATAAGGACGCCACCGGTTCCGAAATAGAACACATCCTATTAAACCGTTTGCACTCCCTCCCGAACATCGTCCTGTGGCGCCATCATTTTGCCCTAGACCTGATCATGGAGAAATCGACCTGTCTGGGAGCCTATCTCTATGACCAACTTACCAAGACCATAGAGGTCATCGGTGCACGGGCAACGTTCTTGGCCACTGGCGGCATTGGCAGAATCTACGGACATACCACCAACCCTAAGATTGCCACCGGTGATGGTATTGCCATGGCCCATAGGGCCGGTGCTTTGGTACAGGACATGGAATTTGTCCAATTTCACCCGACGGCATTGTATAATCCAACGAAAGGCCAATCTTTTTTGATTTCTGAAGCGGTCAGGGGCTTTGGGGCCCATCTTATCAATACAAAGGGCCATCGGTTCCTATTGGACCACGACCAGCGGGGGGAGCTCGCACCAAGGGACGTGGTCTCCAGGAGCATTGCATTTGAGCTAAAGGCATCAGGGCAAACCCATGTCTATTTGGACTGCACCCATTTGGACACCGACGCTTTAAAATCACATTTTCCAACAATTTATGGGAAATGTCTGGAACATCATATACCTATTGACAGAGATTGGATACCCGTGGTACCCACTGCCCATTATTTATGTGGCGGTATTACAGTGGATGCATATGGAAAAACCTCAATCAAAAACCTTTTTGCCTGTGGGGAGTGTTCGAGAACCGGACTTCACGGAGCCAACAGGTTGGCGTCAAACTCATTGTTGGAAGCCTTGGTGTTTGCCCACAATACACACTCCTATTTGAGTTCCCGTCCGTTAGAGCCTGCACCAAAAAAAATTCCAACAAGGGAGAACAAATTCAGTTTCTTGCCCATAGAACCTGACCTGATCAAACCATATGTCCAAGACCTACAAGACTTGATGCACAATAAGGTCGGGGTTGTACGGAACACCATCGGACTCAAAGAAGCCGTCCTACAATTGGAAGCCCTTCAGGACAAGGTCAATAGATTGTTATCCACATCTGTGGTGAACCCTTCCCTCCATGAGCTGGCAAATATGATAGTTGTTGCCCAACTGATCGTATCGCAATCCCTTCAACGAAAGGAGAACAAAGGAGGGTATTACAATGAGGACCAGATTCGAACATGAACAAACAAGCCTCTGATTGAAAAATACTTTCACCGAACTAACCAGCAGCAGGTCGCCTTCCAGGACCCTTTTTAACATCTTCCCATAAACCTACTATCTCAACTCCATGCGCCTACTCCCGTGCAGCTCTTCCAAGACCAATTTCAACCGTTCCTTATCCCCAAGCACAAACTTGGGCAGGACATAAACAAACCGCACCATCTCCCCATCCTTGATTCTTTTCGGAACATTATGCCCATAAATGGGTTCCAAAGGTATTTCCTGATAGGAGGCCCTTCGCTTTGCTCTTCCATTGATCTGAAAGACGTCCAGACGTTCCACCTCAAAATCGATGCCCGATCGGTTCCGTATCCCAAAGACCAGATACACCTCCCCCCTATTATAGACCATATCCTCCAACCGAAGCCGGATATCCTTTTTACGCTTGGTCATCATTTTCTTTGGTTTTGCATCGAGCAACAACTTGCTGAACCTATTATAATGGGATGTCCCAACAACCATGGAATCCTCTTTCGCCTGCAATTGCTTTACAGGTCCAATCTTCCCGATCCCATCCACTTCCCGCACAAAATGGTTTAATTGGGAAAGTTCCTTGGCGTATTTCAGGATATAGGTATATACCTGGTGGTCCAAAGTTATTACCAAGAGATTGCTTTCAGCACCTTCCACACCCTGTAACAATCCAAAATAGCCTGCCTCTTCCCTATCATAGGAAAATACAAAATGTTCACTGCCCACAATGGCTTGCCGTATGGGACTTGGAAAGAACAGGGTCACATTCTTGGATGCATTGGCATAAATCGTATCCAGGCCCCTTTGGCTCCAGACCATATTGAAGAAAACCATTGCCACGGCACACAGTGCCCAACCACTTCTTTTCATAACCTCTGTTTTAACATGATTTGATACTTATTCGATACTTCCACTTTAATGGCCCGACGGTCCCGTTGAAAGATGCGTTTGATACCGCCCAACTGTGGTAAACCGGGAAAGTTCACCCCACCAAGGGTCTCATCCATACTGGTCTGCACAATTTCCCCTTTAAGGTGGTTCTCCACATAAATGCCCGCCTGTCCATCCTGAAGATCATGGGCCTGAAGCTTCATATGGAAATCATCGACCCGGTCAATTTCCACCGTGACCCGATTGGGCCGTATCTTTACAAAACCATAGACCCGGGTACCCCTGGCAAGGGTCCTCCCATTGATTTCAACATCCGCTTCCAATCGCATGGCCAATCGATGGCCTTCCCTGAGGGTCTGGTCCCCATCCACATAGGCCAACAATTTCATATCGCCAACATCCTTGGAAAGGATTGGCTTGGAGGCAAAAAAGAGTTGGTGGTTCAATGCCAATTCTTGGGTGGATATGGGTTTCTTTAACTCCTCCATTTTTTCTTTTTCCTTTTCAGGTTCACTATCTTTTGACACAGGGGTATCTTCTATTTGCAATTGGGAAACATCAACAAAACGCTTGGATTGGTAAACACTATCAATGATGCGGTGCTTTTCATATTCCATATAATCTGGGTTGAAGTATCCCTTTTCATCCACCAGATGGTCAGGGTACAGCTGGGGAGCCGTGGTCTCCCGTTCCTCCTTGATGGCATCGAGGGCCTCCATCTTGGATTCATATTCCACAGTGACCCCTTCCAGATCGGGCATGGGGATACGGTCCGGTTTCAATTCCGTTTTCTTGTCCTTTCCTAAGGTGATAATGCTATAGATGGTAATGAACAGCACCACTCCGACCAGGACCAGCGCAAAAACGATCTTATTTTTCTGTAGCTTCATGATTTTCCATTTTACGTAGTGAGTTTTCAAAAAAGTCAGTGATCAACAGTCCATGGGGGTTGTGCGGGAAACGCCGTTCCACCTCGACCAATTGGCCCGAAGTGAATAGTTCATAGGAGTCCGTCACCTTCCCGCGGTGGACCTCGATCATGATACGGCACTGAAAACGATAACCCTCCTGTCCCATATCAATTTTGGAATCCACCCGTACCACCTTTTGGACCAAGGAATATTGGAGCAATCTATTATAGAACCCATCCGCCCTTTTCTGTTGAAAGACATTGTCGACGGAGGCATTGCCCAACCAAAGGGCCCTTTCCATGTTCCGCTGATAGCTTCCTGCATCCACCCCGTAGAACCATTGATGGAATTGCTCCAATTGGGCCAGGGCCTCCACTTCCCTGTTCTCCCGTTGGTCTGCCCAGGACAAAGGGATCACCTCCCCTTGCCCATTGACCACAAAGGCATGGTCAAGGACATCCCTGTGCATTTGAAAGACCATGACCAGGGAAAGGATACTCACCAATCCCGAAGTGCTGATCACTGATAGGACCACCCAGCGGTTCAACCGCAAGTGGTATTGTATATTTTTAAAAGGTGTTTTCATATAAAATCAATTATCCGGTGAACAATCGTAAGGTGAAACGGGTGGCCCGTCTATAGAGCTTAAACTTCAGAAATACGATAAACCCAATGGTACCCAGTTCAATGATCGAAGCAAAGAATTCACTCCCCCAATCTGGATAAGCCGGGTAAACTGACCCACCTTCGCCGGATAAAACTGACCATAGCAAACGAACTGCCCAGATTTGATCTATCCTTGGGTTAAACTTAGTTTTTATTTTTTAATTTTCTTCTCATCGATTCTCCTTTTATATCTATTCTGT
>NZ_SNTZ01000124.1 GCF_004916895.1 Flagellimonas alvinocaridis | reverse complement strand
TGGGCTCTACAAAACTGATTTTACAAATCGATCCTTTAAATTTTAGAAGCTGCATTTTAAAGTCCTTCAAGTTTAATAACAGCTAAACAATTAAGTCCCCAAAATATAAATAAAAATACAGGTCGTTACAACATCTCCTCCTTAAATGAATTTCGTCCCGAAATTCTTCTCAACTCAAGTAAGTACTCAACTCAAGGGTTAGTAAAAAAAAACTCACAGTCTCAGTAAAAACACGTCAATACTCAGTGTACCTCAAAAATAGAAACTTCTCGTTTCCTCTCTACTTAGTCCACACACTCAAAAGTCAAACACAAAACACATACAATTATCAACATAAAAGTATTCTCCCGTGAACTAAGCATACAGTCTCAA
>NZ_SNTZ01000123.1 GCF_004916895.1 Flagellimonas alvinocaridis | reverse complement strand
TTATTTTAGTATTAGAAAATACAATTATTGAGCAACAAGGACACAGAAACCGAATGACAGAAAAAAATAGGAAGAAAAAAGGAGAGAGAGTTAAAGCTCTGGATAGTTGTTTGGAAGGATTTAGGTGGGAATTCAGGACATAGAGAAAGTTTTTGAATGGGATAAAAAAGAAAAGATCAATGGGCATGAAGGTGGGACGGGATGAGATTTGATTTGGTGACTTTTAAAAAATTGATAAAATTGAAAATTTCAGAAAGCTGGAAATTGATACAAGGAAGAAAAACCGTTGGGTGTTTGATTAGGCATAATATTCGGATGATGTAATTTACGCCGTGGGAAGAAGTTCTAGAAGTTTGCTGACAACTGCACTAGCGTCAGG
>NZ_SNTZ01000122.1 GCF_004916895.1 Flagellimonas alvinocaridis | reverse complement strand
TTATTTTAGTATTAGAAAATACAATTATTGAGCAACAAGGACACAGAAACCGAATGACAGAAAAAAATAGGAAGAAAAAAGGAGAGAGAGTTAAAGCTCTGGATAGTTGTTTGGAAGGATTTAGGTGGGAATTCAGGACATAGAGAAAGTTTTTGAATGGGATAAAAAAGAAAAGATCAATGGGCATGAAGGTGGGACGGGATGAGATTTGATTTGGTGACTTTTAAAAAATTGATAAAATTGAAAATTTCAGAAAGCTGGAAA
>NZ_SNTZ01000121.1 GCF_004916895.1 Flagellimonas alvinocaridis | reverse complement strand
AAGATTCTTGACGTTCTCCGAAATGTCAAAATCAATATCCCTCTGATCGATGCAATCGAGCACATACCCTCGTATGCCAAATTGCTCAAAGAACTTTGCACAAAAAAGCAAAAACTAAATGTCAAGGAGAAATCCTTTTATATTGAGCATATCAATGCCATGATCCAATCAGACATGCCTGAAAAGCTAAATGACCATGGTTGTCCTACAATTTCGGTCATGATTGGTAAGCATAGGGTAGATAATGTTATGCTTGATTTAGGAGCAAGCGTTAATGTGCTCCCATACTCAATCTATCTTGAACTAGGATTGACAAATCTAAAACCTACTCGTACCATACTTCAACTCGCTGATAAATCTTTGAGATATCCTCGGGGTAT
>NZ_SNTZ01000120.1 GCF_004916895.1 Flagellimonas alvinocaridis | reverse complement strand
GAATCAATGAATTTTTTGTTCAAGTGGCAAAGCACAATTGTACTCATAAGTAGCAAGTGGCGCATAAGTATCAAAATAAGCCACTTGTTGTTGTTCTCTGATCGTTGTGCTTTCGCTCTCCAAAAGCATAAGGCAGGCGACTGAGTAACAACAAGTAACAACACTTGATGTGCTGAGAGCAAGAGAGTAAGACAAAAAATTTAACTGAGTGCGCAGAACGACACGACAAAACATACCCGAGTGTCGATGAATCAATGAATTTTTTGTTCAAGTGGCAAAGCACAATTGTACTCATAAGTAGCAAGTGGCGCATAAGTATCAAAATAAGCCACTTGTTGTTGTTCTCTGATCGTTGTGCTTTCGCTCTCCAAAAGCATAAGGC
>NZ_SNTZ01000119.1 GCF_004916895.1 Flagellimonas alvinocaridis | reverse complement strand
AAGATCGGGGATAAGGGCATCATATTACGACGAGAAATTTCCCCTAGGCGTTGGCAACGATCACACGCTAAACAGAAAGCGTGAGCGTCCTTGAACAGAGATGGCCAATAAAAACCACACTGCAGAATTTTGGCAGCTGTTTTCTTGGAAGAAAAATGTCCCCCACAAGCACCAGAGTGGCATTGTGAAAGGACGCTATGAATTTCTGAATCTGGGATGCATCTACGAATGATTTGATCACTACAGTATTTGAACAAGTAAGGATCATCCCAGAAAAAATTACGAGCATTACAGAGAAATTTACTTCGATCCATACTCTTCCAGTGAGCAGGGAGATGGTGAGTGGTAAGATAATTTGCAATATCGGCATACCACGGAATTTCGG
>NZ_SNTZ01000118.1 GCF_004916895.1 Flagellimonas alvinocaridis | reverse complement strand
GTATGATAGGATCTCTTTTATACTTAACGGCAAGTAGGCCGGATATCATGTTTAGTGTTTGTTTATGTGCTAGATATCAATCGGACCCTAAGGAATCACATTATAAAGCGGTAAAACGCATCTTTAGATACTTAGTAGGAACTATTAATTTGGGTCTGTTCTATCCGCATGATACACACTTTGAATTGCTAGGATATTCCGATGCCGATTTTGCCGGTTGTAAGTTAGATAGAAAGAGTACTAGTGGTACATGCCAATTTCTAGGACATTCTTTAGTTTCTTGGCATAGTAAGAAACAACACTCATTGGCATTATCTACGGGCGAAGTCGAATATGTATCCACCGCGAGTTGTTGTGCACAATTATTATGGATGATTCAACAATTG
>NZ_SNTZ01000017.1 GCF_004916895.1 Flagellimonas alvinocaridis | reverse complement strand
TTTAACAAAAAAAGCACTTAGACTTTTTACAGATAGATCTAATCTAAAGGTGGTCCACTTTGGCCCGGCGCGGGTGGGTCACTTTCGTCCGGCCAGCTATGGTCACTTTAACCCGGCGAGGGTGGTATACTATGTCCGGCGTTTCCACTCCGTCAAGGCCATGTACGGTGACTTGGACACCGACTTGGAACTCATTTATTTCCATGCCAACGGCTGGTCCCATCCAGTGATGTGGACCTTAGGCCAAGAAGAGCCCAACAATATGCTCCCTGCCATGTGGGGTATCATGCCCCCCAAGGAAAAGCAGGAAAATTATACTCAGTATTTCAAGAACCCGAAGACCTTTGGGGGGTTGAATGCCAAATCCGAAAAGCTCTTTGACCATTTCGTGTACCGGTACTGTTGGGAGAACCAACGTTGCATCATTCCCGTGGACGGTTTCTTTGAACCGCACAATACCAAAGTGAAGGTCAAGGGCAAGGATTTTAAGGTCCCTTTCTATTTCAGACGTAAGAACAGTGACCCGCTATACCTAGCGGGCATCTATACCAACACCTCAGATGGACGGAGGACCTTTGCTGTCCTCACCAAGGATGCCACCCCTATGTTTGAAGAAATCCACAATGAAAAAAAACGACGCCCGGTGATCATTGATGATGAAAATTTAGATGCTTGGTTACATAACGGCAATAATGAATCAGACGTGCAAGATCTTATCGATGACGATTTATGGGAAGGTGACCTCGAAGCCCATCCCGTCACCAAGGACCTCTATAGTAGAAGTGTGGATTCCAACTATCCGGGCATCATTGACAAAGTGGACTACGAAGAAGTGTCCATTTCCTATGGATTACCATAAAAAAGAGGGGCCTGTTGCCAGACCCCTCCCGTAATCCAAACTAGTCTTCCAAAGCCTTGGCCTGCTGTTCCAATGCGGTGACCCTTTCCTTGATCCTTGTTTCACGCTTTTGACGATTTTCCGCATAAGTGTCCTCAATCGCCGAGATCTTGTCCTTGTAGAAGGATTGCATTGCGACATAAAAGGATTGATTGGTAAGGTCATTGGTGTGATTGCTCTCCCCGAGGTGCACCTGACGGGTCAACAGGAACCGGAGCAGTTTGTACAACGTCTCTTTCTTGAAGTTTTCTTTGAACCGGGCCACCAGCTCTTCTCTGGACAATTGGTCATCATCCCCAAGGAAATCCCCAAAGTGTTCCCTTTGGTCATGCCAGCCCAGATTGTTCTCGAACAGTGAGATGGAAATCGCCACCATTTCGTCCGTGGACAACGGTTTTTTACGATTGATATAATCGGTATCTCGGACCATATCCACGACCTCCTTGAACTGGTTGTTGTTCTCGATCTGTTTTTTTCGCAATTCCCTTGCATTGATCTTGATGATCTGTTCCTCGGGGGTACACTCGGCCATCTTACGTTTCTCCAAGGACTTGGCACCTGGACTTTCCTCACTGGTTTCTTCCCTGACCCTTACAAAAACAGGCTGTGTCAAATAGGTATCCGTTTCCAGTAGAATACCCTTTTCAAACCCATGATCGATGGCATTGTCCCATGCCTCCTTTTTCTCTGTAAAGGATTCCATGGCCTCATCCAGGAATTCAGTCAATTCTTCCTCTGTGTATTCATAGTGCCGGTGCTCCTCTTTAATGTTTTCCAAGGTAGGCTCAATTGGCTGCTTTAAAATGTCCAGTTCATTGGTCAAATGTACCTCAAGGCCCACTTTTTCCATTTGGGCCATGACCCATTGGTTCCGCTCCTCGTCCACCCAATATTTGCTGATGTTGGGGACCAGTTTCAATCCCTCCTTTTTCACTCTTTTCAGGAGTTGCATAAAGGTCTTGGTCTTTTTGTTCTCAAAACAAGATGTCCGGGTACAGACCATCTTCCCTTCACCGAACAGGTTCCCTTGGTTGGCGGCATTGAAGGGGCACACAATACATGCCCCTGCCTTGGTCACTAAGGTCTTGTCGGTCACATCAAAACAGGCTTTGGTCAAATCATAAGTCCGACTTTCTATCATCCGTTTGATTCGATGTTCTTGAAAATCCCCTTCCAGACTGTCAAACATCATCTGCTGCTGCTCGGGTTCAAAAAGCGCCACTGCCACCCCAAGGGAAATGGTCATCTCCCTTTTACGGACAAAGACCTTGAATCCCTCGATCAAACCGGCCAACTTGATACGTTGCCGGATATAGTTTTCTGAGCGCCCCAAACGTTTTGCGATTTCGTTCGGTTCGTAACGCTCCAACAGAAATTGGATGGCCTCAGCCTCCTCTGTGGGTTCCACATCCTTGCGTTGCAGGTTCTCAATGATCTGGACTTCCAAGATTTCAGTGTCCCCATAGTCCCTTACCATGGCAGGGATAGTGGTCAATCCAGCCAATTTACTGGCACGAAACCGTCTTTCACCCATAACGATGATATAGCCATCATCTGATTTTCGTACCGTGATCGGCTGTAATACCCCATGTTCAGCAATGCTCTGTGCCAAATGATTCAGACTTTGTTCATCAAAGGTTTTTCGAGGTTGAGTCGGATCCGGTGAAACAAAATCGATTTCCAACATCTGGATCTGTGGAACAGAATTCTGTTCCTTCTTCAGTGTGGTTCGCTTTGCCTTTGAAGATTGCTTTGCATTTCCTTTTCGCCTCACTCTTTGTTTTGTTTGTGCTTCCATGATTTTTGGATTTTGGTTAAACAATATTTGAGCGCTGACCAAGCGGAAGACCAAATTTTGGAGTGACAAGGAAACGGAATAAATAGTGACATCGGCAACGGTTTTATGCCGTCCCTTGTCCGAGAAAATAGTGCGAGCTTAACTTTCGGAAATATTGATTAAAAAAGAAATAACCATTGTCTACTCGAAATAATCGGAATTGAATTGGGATTAATTAGACGGTGAAATGTAAACAAGAAACAAGCATCTCATATCCCAATATTAATAACCTAGAACCAAACTTAATTTTCACTGACCTTCTTATTGACAATACCGTCCATAGTATTAATGAGATTCTGCATGTCTTCCCCTATTTTATGTTCCAAAACTCTTGCATAGATTTGAGTAGTAGAAAGCTTGGTATGTCCCAACATCTTTGAAACTGTTTCAATTGGCACACCATTGGATAGTGTCACTGTGGTGGCAAAAGTGTGCCTTGCTGTGTGGAATGTGACCCTTTTACGGATTCCACAGGCTTTACTGATCTCTTTCAGATAAAAATTGACTTTCTGGTTGCTGAAAACGGGTAAAAGAACATTTTTGATTTTCCTTTCGGAAGACCCTTCATATTTCTTGATAATTTCCTTTGCTTGAGGCAGTAATGGTATTTTCAGTCTTTCATCGGTCTTCATCCTTGTGGTGAACAGCCAATCATTTCCATCTATTCCCTTCATAACATGGTCAGGACTTAGCGCTTTCACGTCAATATAGGACAGGCCCGTATAACAACAAAACAGGAATACATCCTTTGTCCGTTCAACGCCTTGCTTGGCAAAACTGGTTTCTTCAATGAGTCCAAGTTCCCTTTTCGTCAAATGTTCCCTTTGGGCTTTGACAAAATGGAGTTTATAGTTCTCAAAGGGATCCTTTGATAACCATTCCATTCTTACCGCCAATCTTGACATTTTCTTTAGCCGCTCCATATGCTTCATCGCACCATTATTGGTACACCTGGTACGAGTAGATGGCCTGTATTTTCTTAGGTATTGTTCAAAGTCCGATATAAATCGAAAGTTCAGTTTTTTGAGCTTTATATCCTCGATACCGTATTCCTCTTTTAAAAATAGGCCTATGCACCTTTCGGTAATAAAGTAGTTCTTTCTGGTTCCCGGGCGCAAAGATGTGTGCATGGTTCCGTTGTGGTAGGCAATCAATTGCTTCAATGTCTTTCCCCCTTCGTCTTCACCAAAGAACCTTGCCTTGATACCTAAAGGAGTGATTACCTTTTCCTCGGCCATCATCAATCTATGGGCCTCATGCAGGCCTGTATAAATTTGGTCAAGGTACTTGTTCAAAGAGACCACATAATTGGAAAATCCCTTGCCCCTTTTACGGTTATTGTCCCATAAATTAGCTTTAATTTCCCGATTTATGCTAAAATCTGTACGCTCACAGTCGATGGTAATCCTACAATAAATAATAAGGTTATCGGATTGGACGCGGTGTTTCCTCGTGAAGAAATTAATTGTTAAACGATTGTTTTTCTGCATGTTGTCATGTTTTAAACTGTTGATACTGTGAAAGTCAAAACACAAGCAAACTGCTTCAAAAGTCATCTAAAATTACAACATAAAGTGTAATAATCTGCTCCCGTTAAGAACACGCTTTATATGATTTTAGATGGTTTTAATTGATTTTAGATGATATGCCTAAAAACACAAAACACTGAAAATCATAAGATTAACAGTGTTTTGATTTTACTTAAATAAGTTAAGTCGGGGTGGCAGGATTATACCCTTTCCCCATAATATTATATATATCAATCAGTTACAGATTCCGGAACCAAACTGTTAGCCGATTTGTTGACGATATTATAAATGAACTTAAAGTAAAATGCTTTACTTTCTGATGGTGCAAATATATAATTTGTATTATTTCAAACCAACATAAAAAGTCATTTATTTTATGACTCTTAATACTGCTTCAAATTTGGTTCATTATGCCTTATCATTTCTACTAAATATCTTTAAGTTAATCATTCTGGAAACACATTAAATCGAGTAATCAACTATTTCATTATAGGTCTTTTAAGTGATGAACTTCTATAGAAAAATTTGAGGTAGAGAGTATTCATACAATATTACCGAAATATAAACGTCGCAAAATATTTTTCGGAAAAGGGACGGCATAAAGCCATCGCTTCTTCCCTCGCTTATTTATTCCGTTTCCTTTCCACTCTAAAATTTTGTCTTCCGTTTGGGTTTTGCTCAAATATTGTTTAATCTAAAATCATTTAATTATGGAAACAAAAGTAAAATCAAACGGAACAGCAAAAAAAGTAAATGCAACCGTTAAAAAGGAAGTTCAAAAGAAGTTGACCGAGGAAGCTATCGGAAAAGCTGTTACACCGGAAAAGCTCGTGGTAGCCAAAAAACCAGAGATTAATTTGGATGACAGAATTCAAAAGTTTGAAAAATTGAGAGGTTTGGCCAATCAACGTGAACGGTTGACGGAAACATTGAACGAGCTTACCAAGTTCAATTACAATCAGGATGGTTCGAGTTCCTTCCATATAAGGGACTCACGTAATCTGGAATTCAAGACGACCAACACGAATTTAATCAAGTTGGTAACTACACATTTACAGTCCACTTTGGAACAACGTAAATCAGAGATTGAAGAACAGATTCTAAAATTTGAACTTTAATGAAGCTAATGTCTTCAAATGTGAAAGCCTGCTCGCAAGAGTAGGCTTTCTTTTTTTAATCATATCTGTCTTCAGACAGGTCTAAAATCAAATATTATGTATTTAAATCGTTTACAACAAGATGAAATTTTCGTTTCAAATGAAATGAAATCGTTAAAAATTATTACTGGTATGGAGTCTCGAAGAGGACTTGAAAATGCCGTTATTTCCAATGACAAAATTGTGAATGTGGTCTCGAACAGTTATGGCCATATTCCAAATGAATTGTTTTTCAAAAAAGCCGAACAGCTATTACTGGATGCCAATCTGAAATATCATAAACGCACGATTAACAGAAATGACAGGTCTTTCATTGCCGACTTTATAATCGAGGACCATAATCAGTTTTCGTTGAAGAATGAACAGGATAAGATATTACCGATGTTGCGTTTCAAAAATTCCTATGACGGAAGCGAAAAGACTTCCGGGCATTTTGGATTTTATAGAGAAGTATGCACCAATGGCTTGCACGTTGCTCAATCAGAAATAGCATTTTCAATAAAGCACAGCAAAAACAATACAGATTTAATAATGCCGAAATTGAATTTTCTATTCGAGAAGTTCTTGGATAACGAATACTACGAAATCACAAGAAAATTCAGGGAAATGGAAGAAATCGTACTTATCGACACCAAAGCATTCGTAAAGGAAATATTGGAAAAAACGAAACTGTTCCGATATGAATGTAGCGACAAAAACGATAATCCTTCAAAGAAATCCAGGGAATTATTGGATATGATAGCCGAAGAAGGACACGATTATTATAAAACGCCCACATTATGGGATGGGTATAACGCCTTTAATTGGATGCTTCACAATACCTTGAAAAAAACTTTTTCGCAACAGGAAAAATTTGATAAGATATTGTTTGATGAAATATATGCAATGGTTTAAAGAAACATTATAAAAAGGTTCATCCAGTACCTTAAACTGGATTTTCACCTTTTCTAAAAGAGATTGAAGTACTCTAAATTTTCACAAATAAGAAATAATGGTATCTTTGTACCTAATGCAAAAACCAAATAAAATAGCGGCATTTTTCTTTTTAGGCTTGTTTAGCCTAATGATGCTGCATCAGGTTTTTCCGCATTTGCACCATCAACACGAGGACGCTCATTCCCATTCAGATATTGCCCATACTGGCGAACATCATCATCACGATGATGATTCCCACGAAGAAGAATCCCCTTATGGGTTTTTTGGGTTCGTTATGGATATGCACATCCATTCCACGGTATCCAGCGATATAGTCTTACTTGAAAGGAATACAATCGAGCAACAAACCGTTGTTGAAAAGGATGTTGCAAAAAGTTCTTTTGAAACCCAAAATATCTTCTTAATTGATTACAGGCAAAATAGTAAATCGCCTGTCTATCATCCACCCAATAAATACTTTAATCCCTACCTCTCTTCCCTCGACTCACGAGGCCCACCATCTTTAGGTTAATCGTTTAGGACTACGGTATCGCTACGGTACTGTTTCCTTTTATAAATGTAGACCTGTCAGCCGACAGGTAAGATTAAACCTAAAATTTCACACAATGAATAAACACATCGTGTCCGCAATTTGCGGATGCCTGTTCTTTGTTAGTGGTTTCTCACAGGATAAAAATATAGAGCAACTACTTAATGAAATAGAACAGAATAACACGGAGTTAAAAGGCTATCAATCATTCATTGAAAGTCAGCAACTCGAAAACAGGAGCAACAATAATTTGCCCGACCCACAGCTTTCTGGCTTTTATTTGCCATTTGGCGACAATAGAACTGGAGATTATACCGAATATCAACTATCGCAATCTTTTGAATTCCCAACGGTATATGCTGCTCGTGGCAAATGGAACGAGTCTAAATCGCAACAGTTAGCATCAGCCTATGCTAACAAGAGACAGGAAGTCTTGTTGAAAGCGAAGAACACGCTTTTGGAACTTGCTTACTTGCAAAAACAAAAAACTGTTGAAGCAGAAAGAAAAACCCAGAGCAAGCAGGTTTTTGACCAAATCCAAAAACTTTTTGATACCGAGCAAGTAGGCATTTTAGATTTGAATAAAGCGAAAATTGCTTGGATTCAAGAGCAGTTTGCCGTGGAACAGATTGAAACCGAAATTCAAATTTTGCTGTCAAAACTCAAAACGTTGAACGGCGGTAATGAAATTAGTGGCATTTCGACAGGACTTGCATTGCCTATTGAAGTTGGTGCGGAGGAAAGTCTTTGGCAGGAAAAATTATCAAATGACCCTTTACTGCAAGAATTAAAGGCTATTGAGACATCTTCACTTCAAAAAGTAAAACTGGAAAAAAACAAAGTACTACCAAACGTAGCACTTGGCTACAATTATCAAGGCGTTAGCGGTAGTCATTATTCTGGTTTTTATGGCGGTGTCTCGATTCCCCTTTGGAATAGCAAGAACAAAGTAAAAGCTGCCGAAGCCAATTATGAGTATCAGCAGTCCAATACGCAAGTAATTAGCACTTCGCTTTACACACAGTTTCAGGAAACTTATAATCGATACGAATTGATGCTCAAAAAATACAATGAGTATCAAACAACAATGGGCAATTTAGAAAGTGAGGATTTACTTTTTAAAGCCTATATGTTGGGCGAGTATTCGTTTATGGATTACTATGTAGAACTTCAGTTTTACAGAAATGCTTCAGATAAAATGTTGCAAATGGAAAAGGAACTGCAACTGCTTCAAGCACAATTATTAAAACATCAATTATAAATTTTAAACATACAATTATGAGGATTTCCAAAATAATATTCGCAATTCTAACAGTTTCAATTTTCACAATGACATCTTGTAGAGATACGAAATCAAAAACAGAAACCACTGAAGAACACGGTCACGACCACGATGCAGACGGCAACCATATGGGCGATGAAACCATAGAGCAAGAAGAGTTTCAAGTAGAAAAAGATTCTATGGAAATGAAAACGGATAGCCATACCCACGATGAGGGGAAGGAACACCAAGACCACTAAAAAACAAATAGATATAACAGATGAAATATATACTCATAGTGCTTGCCTTTTTGGCAATGTCTTGTAACAACAAGGCAGAAGACGCACACGCACACAATCCCGATGGTAGCCACGAAGGAGAAGAAATTCCACGCTTGGACCACACCATTTGGACAAACAAAACAGAATTATTCGTAGAATTCCCTGCTTTAATAGTAGGCAGTCCAAGCAGGCTTGCAGCCCACTTTACGGTGTTGGACAAGCATCAGCCCGTTCGCGAAGGTTCGGTTACGCTTAGTTTGATTAAGGGCGATAAAGGCATTCGCAATATCGCAGATGCACCTTCATCACCAGGCATATTCTCGCCTACCATTCAACCAAAAGAAGCTGGTAGTTACCAACTTGTTTTTGAATTGAAAACGCCAGACTATTCAGATAAAATAACGATTGACGATGTTACGGTCTATAGTAATGCAGATGAAGCCATAATGGCATTGGGTACTGCCGAAGATGATGGAAGTATCTCGTTCTTAAAAGAGCAGGCTTGGAAAATCGATTTTCAAACCGCACCTGTCGTTACGGGTAAAATTTACGATGTTATCAATACGTCCGGTGTTTGGATGCCATCGCCAGGTTCTACAAAGTCCTTGGCGGCAAAATCCAATGGTGTGGTAGATTTTAAAGTAAATAACCTAACCGAAGGTACAGCGGTAAAACAGGGTCAGTTGTTGATGAGCTTGAACAGTCAAGGTTTGGCATCCAATAATTTAAGTACGGATATCGCTTCCGCGAAAGCGACATTCCAACAGGCCAAATCGGAATATGAAAGGAAGAAAGAGCTATACGAATCCAAAATAGTCCCGAAATCTGAATTTGAAAAAGTAGAGAGCAGTTTCGAGATAGCCAAAGCCAACTATCAATCATTGGTGTCTGGTGTCTCGGGCGGAAGCAAACAAATACGTGCACCTTTTGATGGTTTTATCAAATCCATAACTGTTTCAAATGGCGATTATGTAGAACAAGGTGTTACACTTGTAACCGTTGGGACGCATCAATCCAGAGTTTTAAAAGCGCAGTTAGCACCCAACTACGGACTTACGATGGGTAATTTACAAGGTATATGGTATCAGGATAATGATAACCAATGGAAAGACGTAACTGATGCCGAGGGCAAAATCCTTTCGATTGGTAAGGACGTGGAACGTGAAAATCCTTTGATTTCTGTTTTTACAGAAGTCAATGCCACCGTCGATATGCCAATAGGAAGTCTAACACCTGTTCAGATAGCGATGGGAAATGCAACACAGAACACAATGATTCCTGTGAATGCTCTCTTGGAAGACTATGGAAGCTATTCCGTTATCGTTCAACTATCAGGCGAAAGTTTTGAAAGACGACCTGTTAAGCTTGGAAAGCGCAATGGCGAAAATGTAGAGATACTGGAAGGTCTGCAAGTTGGCGAAGTGGTAGTAACTACAGGAGCATATCAAGTTAAAATGGCTTCAATGTCGGGTTCAACACCTGCACACGGTCACGAACATTAAAAACGAAGAGAAATGTTAAACAAAATATTATCAATTTCACTTCAAAACAGATTGCTCATACTATTGGGAGCGGTTGCATTGAGTGTGTTGGGCGTGTATTATGCACGTACAATGAACGTCGATGTATTCCCAGACCTTACAGCACCAACGGTAACAATCCTTACCGAAGCGCACGGAATGGAATCTGAAGAAGTAGAAAAATTAGTGACCTATCAACTGGAAACTGCCTTAAACGGTTCGCCCAATGTGAGACGCATCCGTTCGTCATCGGCAGCGGGAGTTTCCATTGTTTGGATAGAATTTGAGTGGGGAACCGATATTTATCGGGCACGACAAATTGTAAGTGAACGTATTCCAATGGTACGGGAAAATCTACCCGAAGGAATTGGAGCACCAACAATGGCACCTATTTCATCCATTATGGGCGAAATAATGCTCTTGGGAGTGACATCGGATAGTCTTTCGCCAATGGAACTGCGAACCTTATCCGACTGGACCATCAGGCCTCGTATAAAAGCCATTGGCGGTATTGCAAACGTGGTGGTTATTGGTGGCGATTACAAACAATATCAAGTATTTGCCAATCCCGAAAAGATGAAGTATTACGACGTGAGCCTCTCAGAATTGGTAGAACACGTTAAGGAAGCAAATCAAAATGCGCCCGGTGGTGTCATCAATCAATATGGCAATCAGTACATCATTAAGGGAAGTGGTAGGGCGTATGCGCTGGAAGACTTACAGGAAGCGGTTCTAAAGGAAGTGAATGGTCAAACCATCAAGATTAAAGACGTTGCAACCGTACAAATTGGTGCAGCTGATAAAATTGGCGATGGTTCATTAAACGCAAATCCCGCTGTGATTCTTACTATTTCTAAACAGCCCGATGTGAATACATTGGAGTTGACAGACCGACTGGATGAAGCCATTGCCGATTTGCAAAAAACCCTGCCCAAAGGTGTCAACATCAAAAGTCAAATCTTTAGGCAGTCTGATTTCATAGATGCTTCTATAAGTAATCTAAATATGACTCTTTTAGAAGGTGCGTTCTTTGTAATGATTATCCTTTTCATTTTTCTGATGAACTGGAGGACTACCGTTATTTCCTTGCTGGCTATCCCAATTTCTTTATTGGTGTCCATCATCATTTTAAAATGGCTGGGTTACACTATAAACACAATGAGTTTGGGTGGTATGGCCATTGCGATAGGTGCGTTGGTAGATGATGCCATCATCGATGTGGAAAATGTATATAAACGCTTGCGGGAAAATATCAGAAAACCGAAAGCGGAGCGGGAATCGACCATAAAAGTAGTGCGTGACGCTTCAGTAGAGATTAGAAGTTCCATCATTATTGCAACCTTAATTATCATCGTATCATTTGTTCCCTTGTTCTTTTTAAGCGGAATGGAAGGTCGATTATTGCAACCGCTGGGCATAGCCTTTGTAACATCGGTATTGACCTCATTGGTTGTTGCCGTAACGGTTACGCCTATTTTGTGTTCCTATTTATTGGATAACGAAAAGCTTTTGAACAAGCAGGCAGAAGGTACACGCGTGGAGCGATGGCTACAGAAACATTATGGCAACCTTTTGGAACGGGCAACACGAATACCCAAAACCATTATTGGCGTAACTGTGATTGTTTTTCTGTTAAGTCTTTTAGTGGTCACACAATTGGGAAGGAGTTTTCTTCCTGAATTCAACGAAGGCTCTTTGGTAATTAGTGTGGTTGGTCCACCGGGAATGTCTTTGGAAGAAAGCAACAAGACAGGTAAATTAATCGAGACTATACTATTGGATATGCCCGAAGTAGAGGTTGTTACAAGAAGACAAGGCCGTGCCGAACTGGACGAACACGCGCAAGGTGTCAATGCTTCGGAAATTGATGTGCCTTTTGTTCTTGAGGACAAAACAAAAGAAGAATTCTTTGAAGAAGTCCGAAACAAATTGAGTGTTGCACCAGGTGTCAACATTACCTTGGGGCAACCCATCGCCCACCGTATCGACCATATGCTTTCCGGGACACGCGCCAATATTGCCATCAAGATATTTGGTTTCGATTTACAACGACTGTTTGAAGTAGGCAAAAGCGTAGAACAGAACATTAAGGATATTGATGGACTGGCAGATGTTGCTGTTGACCAGCAAATTGAAGTGCCTCAAATTCGTATTAAACCCAAGCGCCAGATTCTCTCGGCATATGGTATGACGGTTGGTAATTTGATGGAACAAGTAGATATCGCTTTTGCAGGAGAAGAAGTGGGCGAGATTTATGAAGGACAGCAATACTTTGATTTGGTAGTGCGCTATGAAAAACCGTTTCGGGATGATATTGAGAATATCAATAAAACCTTGATTAGTTTACCGAAAGGTGGACAAACTACGTTGGGCGAATTGGCAACAGTTCAATCGGTAAGTAGTCCAAACACTATCAATCGTGAAGATGTACAACGAAAAATTGTGGTCGCTGCCAATGTTCAAGGTAGGGATTTACGTGGTGCAGTAAACGAAATAAAGGAAGTCGTCGCCAATAACGTGAATATGCCAGAAGGCTACCGTGTACAATATGGCGGACAGTTTGAAAGTGAGTCCAAAGCATCACAATTGCTTTTGATAACAGCCATCATCGCGATAGCCATCATTTTCCTGTTGTTGTATTATGAATTTAAGGTCATAAAACTGGCGTTCGTAGTTTTAATCAATTTACCTCTGGCATTGATTGGTGGTATCTTGATTGTGTACTTTACATCAGGTATTATCAGTATCGCTGCGACCATTGGATTTATTAGTCTTTTTGGAATAGCAACCCGTAATGGAATTTTATTGGTTTCTCGTTATGAAGATTTACGAAAAGAAGGAATCCAAGGCTTTCAATTGATAAAGAAAGGAGCTTTGGATAGATTAAATCCAATCTTAATGACAGCCTTTACAACAGGATTAGCATTAATTCCATTAGCCTTAAAAGGTGGCGAACCGGGTAGTGAAATACAAAGCCCGATGGCGGTTGTAATTTTAGGTGGTTTGTTGTCAGCTACGATATTGAATTTGGTGGTAATTCCTTGTGTGTATCAATTAGTTCTGAAAAAAGAAAAATAGTAAATTGATTATAACTGTAAAACCTTCTTACTCTGGTAGGGAGGTTTTTTATGCCATTAGATTTATAATCCCATTCAGCACATTCCCCTACATTCCGCGAAAGCTTCATTCCGGGAAAAGCGCTTCACTCAAAAAAGGTCTTGGACACAACTTCAAAGATTCCGATTTCCATTCCACTTGCCTACTCATTCCCGAGAAAATTCGGGAAGTGGTCAAACTCTATTCCAATCTACATCTTTAAAGTCAAGTCCGCTTTAAATCCTACTTCAAAAGAATAATTTGGTTCTATAATCCGTTCAGCACTTTCCCGCTACATTTCGCAAAAAGCTACATTTCGGGCAAAGAGCTTCTCTATAAAAAATCTTGGACCCAATTCCCGTTTTTGGTTTTCCATTCCGCTTCCCCTTCCCGCTTCGCTGGGAAGGAACGCTACATTCCCAAACCAAAACCGTGAATCCAGTCCGCTTGTAATCGGAAAGTCAAAGCCTCGATTTTCTTAACAGAATTAACGGCAAAGCCTACTTTGGTCTTTACTCGATAATTCTTAAAAACCGAACCTTTGCCTCACACATTTTAAGGGGTTTATAATAGATGAAGCCTTTATTGTTTTTCGGGACAGCGAAAAACAGGTATGGCATAACCAATTCTAAAATAAAGCCATTTGCTCTGTTCGCTTAACTGTCGGTACGCTCTCGTCACAAATGGCTTTATAAGAATTGCTAATACCATTATGGAACTTGTCAAGACTGTACAAGTTTTAGGCAAAAATAAGGTTTCTACTTCCTTGAAAATCCAAGGATTTTACTACGTCGCAAACACACCTGATTTATTCCCTAAAAGTCTTGACAAAACCCACTTCATCCATTGTGCGGAGCACGAAAGAAATCATACAAACACCCCTTAAAATTTAATTCAGTTTAAATCAAAAAGGGAAATATTAATCTTTTAAATCTTTTATTATGAGTACTATTAAAAATCACGTACAGTTAATTGGAAATGTTGGGCAAGAACCAACTATTACGAACCTTGAAAGCGGTAAGAAAGTAGCCCGTTTATCATTGGCAACCAATGAATACTACAAAAACGGCAAGGGCGAAAAGCAAACGGATACCAATTGGCACACCGTTGTCGCTTGGGGCAAAACTGCTGAAATTATCGAAAAGTATGCCGAAAAGGGCAAAGAAATCGGAGTTGTTGGAAAACTAAAGACCCGAACCTATACCACGGACGATGGCAATCAACGCTATGTTACCGAAGTGATAGCCGATGAAATCCTATTATTAGGTAGTAAGTAAAAAGTAAAGAGGGCACTAATACCAGTTTTCAATTAGTTTGTGCCCTCTTCTTTTCATCATTAATTCTAAAAAGATATAACAATGAAAGCACAAGTTAACGAAATAAAAGAAGGATTGCAACATTTTCACGGTTCTGAAATGTTCTATCAAATCCCATTAATACGCACCCGATTTACAAACGGACTGAAATATTTAGCCAACGTAGCAGAGTGTTTTTGGCTCATTACCGATGTTTCAGTAATCGCCAAAAGTTTGCTAAACCGAAGCCATTTTATAACAATAGATTTTAAAAGGCTATCGGAAGAGGAACAGGATTATACAGGCTATGAAGCTGAAATAATTTACAGCGATGGAAATGGGAATATATTTGAAATACACCGATACAATTTTACCGATTTTCCTTTGGATGAACTACGGTTGTATTTTGTGGATAATACGTTGATGCTTACAAGCGAATATTAAAAAGTAAGGCTATGATTTATCTAAATTATAACAACCTCGATGACGAAACCCAACAACATCTACTTTCCGTTTCAAAAGAAGATATAGAAAGCAAATTTGGGAACGACCTTAAAGCCTACGCCAATGAACATCATATGGATTATGATAAGATATTGGACGAAGAAGCGATAAAAAATCTATATTCATATCAGTACGTTTTTAACATCTAAAATAAAAACAAGAATTAAGACCTTTGAACTTTCAGAGGTCTTTTTTTGTGCTTTACTTTTTTCAAATTTACAAGAGCCAATATTCAAAAACTCGACGTCTTAAATTTACTTTTTTATAAAAATCCTATTTTTTGGTATCAAAACTAACCATTTGGAAACAATCTGTATTTCAATATTATATCTAAATAGAATATCTTTAAAAGACTGTTAGCAGTATCAATTTAAAGTATCGTTATCCCATTTTGATTTGACTTTCGCCGATAATGATACCCATCAAAAATTAAACATATCGGAATTTTTTATTCCGAAAAAAAGCAACTGACTTTTCAGTCAGGTTGTTTGAAAAATTTTGTCCCTGCGGGACGAATTTGAGAAGCAAGAGGGTAACACGCCAAGGCGATGTTAACGATTGGTTTTTAGTTGTAATTATTTGATATTCAAATAATTACTGGTTATATAAAATAGAGAAATAACAAAGTTTTACAGTAAATCCTTTTGAAACCCCTATAAAACGGCAATTTTTTACAGTAAATGAGTTCAAATCATCAAAAGAAATACAGTTTTTCTGCCATTAGTATTAAACCTAAAGTGGCAACTCGCTTTCGGAAATTTTCCAAGGAAATTACCCATTCACATACTGATACGTTGGAAGCAATGATGAACTTTTTCGATTTGAACGAGCTATCCCCAAATGAATCTTTGGGTGCAAATATGAAGACTTTAGAGAATAGCTTAAAAAAACGAATCAATGCACTTGTAGCCATTATTAGGGATATTGAAAAAAACCAGACCAAACCCACCAATGCAATGTTGGAACTGCTCTTTCAGGAGAATCCAAAAGAGGAAGAAGCACAAGAAGAATTATTTGAATTTGAACAACAGGAATTGATTACAGAAAATGAGGAACTGAATCATTATCGAAATCGGTACGAAGAAGTTCAACAACAATTCCATTCCGTAAAATATGATTTAGAAAAAATCATTGATAAGACCACTTATGTTAAAAGCAGTTTTGGAGGTGGCTATTTAAAACTGGATTTAAGCAAAGATGAATTTGAAAACATTAAACAAAAATTATAATGTATATCACAGTAACCAAACAGACATTAGATGGCAATTATGCACAGAGCGTTTCCGATTTTGTCGCTTATCTCGAAAAAGAAAACGATGACAAATCCATTGATGAAATGGAACATTTTTTCAATCAGTATGGCGAAGAAATATCAGGTAAGGAAGTCATTAAAGAAATTGACGGAAATACGGCTAAACTCAAAAAGACCGAACCAAAGTTTTATTCCATTACAGTCAATCCGAGTGCTTATGAATTGAAGCGATTGCAAAATCATTCCGAGGAACTGAAAAAGTACACCCGAGAATTGATGAAAGAGTACGCTAAATCTTTTAATCGGGAAATAAACGGACGAGCTGTTACTGTAGATGACATTATATACTATGCCAAAATTGAGCATCAGCGTACGTATAAGGGAACGGATAGGAAAATTCAGGAGAACCAACCTTATGCCACCAAGATACTTCAAATTAAGAACGATATCCGGAAAATTAAAAGTGGCGAATTAGAAGGCAACATCAAAAAATTACAGCAAACGATGTCCCGATTGGAAAAAGAAGCACCAC
The DNA here is from genome assembly GCF_004916895.1 of Flagellimonas alvinocaridis. Lineage (GTDB taxonomy): Bacteria > Bacteroidota > Bacteroidia > Flavobacteriales > Flavobacteriaceae > Flagellimonas > Flagellimonas alvinocaridis. Next base: position 16,331 of record NZ_SNTZ01000017.1, on the reverse strand, counting down.
ATCAACAAGATGGAAAACGCATTGTTAGAGGGATGCCTAAAGAAGGCTCTCAAAGCCATATCCATATTATTGTGAGCAGAAAGGATATGTCCAATAAATACAGTTTGTCCCCTGGTAGCAAGTACAAAGCTTCGGAAACCGTTTTTAATGGCAAACCTGTAAAACGTGGTTTTGATAGGGACAAATTCTTTAAGGCTTCTGAAAAAACGTTTGACACTCTATTTCAATACAAACGAAACTATGTTGAAACTTATAAGGCACGTAAAACATTCCTGAAAAATCCAAAGTTGTATTTCTCAATTCTTTCGGGATTGCCAACCAATGAAAAGGCAACTGCCTATAAAATACTTGCCAAATCTGGTGTACCCATAATGAATATTCCAACAAACAAAGTACAGTTGGCATTAAAGATAATCAACAAGTTAAAAAAAGGGATTGACCGAGCAATACAGTCGGGTTCTATTGGGATATGAGTATGTCAATACCACATATCATCCTTTTTATTGTTGTTCCGGTATTGTTTGTCAGTACAGTTTTATATGTGTTTCTTCATCAAGAAGAGCCCAAAAACGGAGATAAGAAATATCAGGTACGCTTTAAACTTCGTCGTGGAAAATTTCAAATCGAAAATATCAAGCGAGGTGCATCGATTATTGGCTCTGCGGGAAGCGGTAAAACAGAAAGTGTTATCTATAATTTTTTACAGCATTTTAGTACCCATCAATTTTGTGGTATCATACACGATTACAAGGATTTTGAACTTACCGAAATTGCCTACCCATTATTTAAAGAAAAGGATATTAAATTCTATACCATAGCTTTTGACCAAATCCATTATTGTGTAAACCCAATTACCCCAAGATATTTGCCCAATGAGGAAAGTGTGAATGAATTATCCAAGGTACTCATTGAAAATCTTTTGGAGTTCAACGAATCCAGTACAAACAGTACCACAAAATTCTTCAGTGATGCTGTTGAAGGTTTGATGGGTGGAATGATTTGGAAACTAAAAACGTCCTATCCTCAATATTGCACCCTGCCCCATTTGATTGCTATTTTTCAATCGATGACTACCAAACAGTTGGTTACTTTTGTGAGCTCAAATATCACTTCCCGAAGTATGGCAAGTGCTTTTATCAACGGAATGGATTCTGACAAACAAACGGCAGGTGTGAAAAGCACATTGGCCAATGCCTTTAAAAAGATAGGTTCACAACAGTTGTTTATGGCTTTGTCAAAAGATGAAGTACCATTGAATATCAACAGCAAGGACAATCCTGCTGTTATCTGCATCGTGAACCATCCCAAATATGAATCAGCTTACTCGCCTATCATCGCTGCAATTATGCACACAGTCATCAAGCAAATGAGCGTGAGAGGTCAACAGTCGTCATTTTTAATGATGGAAGAAGCCCCAACCATAAAGCTGCTTAATATGCACCGCATTCCCGCAACTTTAAGAAGCTATGATATTGCCACAATTTACGTGATGCAGGATAAAATTCAGAATGATATGCTATATGGAGACAAAGCGAGTAAGGCTATTTTGAGCAATCTTTCCTATCAGTTTTTCGGCAAAGTTAATGACCCAGATACTGCAAAATATTATGAGCGTTTCTTTGAGATTGTTCGTAAGGAAACCACAAGTATAAATCGTGGACACAATCTAAATTTTGATACGAGAATTACCACAGGCGAAAAAGAAGTTTCTAAACGTAGAGCAGATGTTTTTTTCCGTTTGAAACAAGGCGAGTTTATAACTTTTGCTGATGGCAAAGATAAAAGAGTTCAATTTAAACTACAAACGATTAAAAGAGAAATACCAAATCCTCATCAACATTTTACAACCGATGAATTAAAGCTCAATTTTGAACGGATTTATAGAGAGGCAAAATCTATATTTAAGGTTAACTAAAATTAGTAAATAAAGAACAACCATAGTTTTTGCACAACCTGTGCATCGATTAATTTGTATCTTTGTCAAACTTTATGAAAATATTCTTTTCCATATCAATGTCTATTTTATTCTTTTTTCAGGGAATCAGCATTGATATGGACTTTTGTGGGCCAATTAAAGAAATTTCAAGCATTATTACCCATTATCAAGGCCATAAAGTTTATGGAGACTCTTTCCTTGAATACGTAGTCGAAGATTACATTGACAATGGTGCAAAAAATGAAGGGCATCATCATAACCCTGATAAGGAGAATACACCAATCCATTCCCATCAGCAATGTTGTCACCCTTTAGTGTTAATGATTGAGAACAACAATTTGGCTTTAATTAATCAATTAAAGTTTGAAGGAAAAAAACAGGTTAACTTACATAAAGTAAACTTCTCTTCCAGATATTTGGAATCGCTTTTCCAACCCCCTAAAGTATAATTCAGTTTTTTTTAAGGATAGCTATATCCTAACGTGATGCTTCTCAAGATAGGCATTGCTATATAAATGCGTTGCACCTATTCGCATCGTAAGTTTTAAACTGAATTAATACTTTTTCTATGATTAACAAAATCATTTCATTTTCCATTAATAATAAATTTATTATTGGCTTATTTATAGTGGCACTTGTTGGTACGGGCATTTGGTCTATGGCCACTATAAACTTGGGTTCTGTACCCGATATAACAAACAACCAAGTACAGGTAATAACCGTGGCCCCAAACTTGGGGACAGAAGATATAGAACAATTTGTTACCTATCCCGTAGAATTGGCAATGGCCAATCTTCCTGACGTCATCGAGCTGCGTTCAGTATCCCGTTTTGGGCTGTCCGTGGTTACCATTGTTTTTAAGGACGAGGCAGGCACTTATCTGCCACGGCAATTGGTACAGGAGAAATTAACCGAAGTTGCCGGAGAAATCCCCGAAGGTTTTGGCACACCTTTTATGGCTCCCATAACAACAGGTCTGGGCGAAATTTTTCAATATACCTTAAAAGTAAAAGAAGGCTATGAAGACAAATATGATGCAATGGAGCTTCGCACCATCCAAGATTGGATTGTAAAACGCCAAATGGCTTTAGTGCCAGGCGTAGTCGAGGTCAATGCCTTTGGAGGTTATGTAAAACAATACGAAGTTGCCATTAATCCTGATAAACTAAAAAGTTTTGGCATTACAATGAATCAGGTATTTGAAGCTCTTAAAGTGAACAATGCCAATACCGGTGGTGCTTACATTGAAAAAAACCACCAAGCCAATTTTATCCGTGGCGAAGGGCTGGCTCGAAGTATCGCCGATTTGGAAAACACGGTTGTGACCACTCAAAATGGAAGCCCTGTCTTGGTAAGGGACGTTGCCGAAAAAGTGGGTTACGGAAACCAAGTGCGTTATGGTGCATTTACCCAAGACGGTCACGAATCTGTAGGCGGACAGATTTTGATGCTTAAAGGCGAAAGCCCTGGTACTGTGATAGAAAATGTACAAAACCGTATTGATGAAATACAAAAATCCTTGCCGGAAGGTGTTTATATAGCACCGTTTTTAAGTCGAAGTGAATTGATAGGAAGAACCACAAGTACAGTCGAGAAAAACCTTATTGAAGGTTCGCTGATTGTGATTTTTGTTTTGGTGCTATTGTTGGGAAGCTTCCGTGGTGGTTTGATTACAGCTTCGGTAATCCCATTATCACTGCTCTTCGCATTTATTTTGATGAAACAATTTGGGGTGTGGGCAAATTTAATGTCCTTGGGTGCAATCGACTTTGGAATCATCGTGGATGGTGCGGTAATCATTGTTGAAGGAATGGTTTTTCATATCCATCAACGGATGAAAAAAACCACAACTGCCATAGGTCAGCCCGAAATGGATGAAATAGCCTACGAATCGGCAAGTACGATGATGAATTCGGCATTTTTCGGACAATTGATTATCCTTATTGTATTTACACCGATTCTCTTTTTGACTGGTGTGGAAGGAAAAATGTTCCGTCCAATGGCTTTTACCTTTGGATTTGCCGTTTTAGGAGCGATTATCCTTTGTCTTACTTACGTCCCAATGATTTCGTCGATGTTCTTGAAACCAGCAAAGAACCAAAACGGTTGGTTTGCCAAGTTTGAAAATAAAATTGATAGGTTCAGTGATAAAATAATGTCTGGGCTAAATAGAGGATATGTACCGTTGCTCAATTTTGCACTTCGTTTTCGGGCTGGTGTCGTTATAGGCGCAGTTACCCTACTATTAATCGCAGGATTTATCTTCAGCAACATGGGCGGCGAATTTATCCCAAAATTTGATGAGGGCGATATTGCGTTTCAAGCGTTGATAAAACCAGGTAGCAGTCTTACCGAGTCCATCGAGGCTTCAAAAAAACTTCAAAATTTAATCAATGAATTTCCAGAAGTAAAAACAGTAATTTCAAGAATTGGGGTTGCCGAAATCCCAACCGACCCAATGCCTATGGACATTGCGGATAGTTATATCATTCTTGAAAAAGATAAGAGCAAATGGACTTCAGCAGACAGCAAAGAAGAACTTATCGAAAAAATACAGGAAAAAATTTCAGTTGTTCCAGGCGTAAATTTCGTGTTTACCCAACCTGTAGAACTTCGTTTTAATGAATTATTGACGGGTGTCCGAGAAGATGTTGCCATTAAACTATATGGGGAAGATTTGGGCGTTTTGGCAGACAAGGTACAGGAAATCGCTGCGGTCATTAGAACTGTACCCGGAGCGGCTGACCTCAATGTGGAAGCTACAAGTGGCTTACCTCAAATGACGGTGGAATACAATCGCGCAAAAATGGCACAATACGGTGTAACCGTGGATAAATTGAATGATTATGTAAGTGCCGCCTTTGCAGGAGAAGAAGCAGGTGTAATTTTTGAAGGCGAAAAACGGTTCGATGTGGTTATCCGATTGGCAAAGGAATTTAGACAAGACATCAACAACCTTAAAAATCTTTATATCGATTTACCAAATGGAGCGCAAGTACCATTAAAGGAAGTGGCGGAAATCAGTTATAAACCCGGACCGATGCAAATTTCAAGGGACAATACCTCCCGTCGTATTTCAGTAGGGGTCAATGTCCGTGGCCGTGACGTAAAATCGATGGTCGAGGAAATACAGCAAAAACTGGAAACACAAGTAAAATTGCCACCTGGTTATTTTGTAACCTACGGAGGTTCGTTCGAAAACCTACAACGTGCTTCTGACCGATTGATGATTGTAGTGCCTATTGCACTTTTCTTAATATTCATATTGCTTTATTTTGCCTTGAGCTCATTCTCACAATCGGTAATGATTTATATGGCAGTGCCTTTGGCGGCCATTGGTGGCGTATTTGCTCTTTGGATAAGAGGAATGCCTTTTAGCATTTCCGCAGGTGTTGGCTTTATCGTGCTCTTTGGGGTTGCAGTTTTAAACGGATTGGTACTGATAAACAAATTCAATGAATTAAAAGAAAGTGGAATGACAAACTTAAAAGACAGAATATACGAAGCCACCCACGAGCGTTTACGCCCAATTTTATTGACGGCAACCGCAGCCATTATGGGCTTTATCCCAATGGCGGTTTCTACCTCTGGTGGCGCGGAAGTGCAACGACCTTTAGCAACGGTTGTTATTGGAGGATTGCTTACAGCTACTTTTTTAACGCTTGTAGTCCTTCCCGTATTATACTATTGGCTTGAATCACGAAAAGAAAAGAAAGAAAATGATGGCGATGTAAGCTATATCAACAAATCCACGAATATTATAACCATATTTTTGATGGTTGGAGGTTTGATGGCTTCTAGTACTTCATTTGCCCAAGACACCAATCAAGATGGTACAATCCCAAAGACCTTGACCATTGATGAGGCCATTGCTGTGGCTAAACAGAATTATCCATCACTTAAAGAAAGCCAAGCATTTATTGAACGGGAAAAGGCACTAAAGGGAACGAGTTTTGACCTTGGTAGCACTCAAGTTTTCACGGGCAAAGAAGAATATGGAAATAATCTTCCTGGAGTGCAGACAACCGTTGGTGTACAACAGAGCAACATTGATTTGCTTTCCGGTTTTTCAAAATCGAAGTTTTACAAAGAGCGTATTGCCTTGGGAGAAAAGTTTTATGTGGCCAGTGAACAACAATTGGTGCGTAATGTGATGCAGGCGTATGACCAAATTAATTATTATAAGGCACAGTTGCGCTTTGCAGACCAATTGGACAGTATTTATGCCAATTTTAAGACCGCTGCCCAACTTCGCTATGATACGGGAGAAACAGGTAAATTGGAGTTTATTTCAGCCTCTTCCGAATTTCAACAGATTCAAGTATTAAGGCAACAAGCCTTTGATGATATTGAAATTGCCAAGCGCGCCTTAAAACAATATTTAGGAACCGATGAATCCATTGAGACCATTAGTGAACCATACAAAACATTGGATTTTATGGCGACATTGGATTCCATTTCGGTGGCCAATAACCCAATGTTGCAATATGCATTACAAAATGCCGAAGTAAGTAAAGCAAACGTGGGTGTTGAGAAATCACAATTCCTACCGAAATTCAGTTTTTCCTATGGAAGACAAGTAGTAGATGAAGTGTCAGGCTTCAACACCTATCAGGCAGGTATTAGTATTCCGTTGTGGTTTTTTCCCCAGAAGTCAAGGGTAAAGGCAGCCAAGGCAGACGCAATGGTAGCAGAGAATCAGTATTTGGAGCAAAAGGCGGTTACAGAAAGTCGCGTGTCGCAGTTGGCCAAATCTCTTGAAAAGACAAAGAAGATTTTGCAATATTACGAAGAAGGCGCACTATTGTTGGCAGAACAACAAATTACCACAGCGCAATTGGCATCCAAGGAAGGCGAAATAGATTATGTCAATTACATCACGATTCTCAACAGTGCCATCAGGATAAAACAAAATCATTTACAGTACATCAATCAGTTTAACCAGCAGACCATTGATATGCAATATCAATTGGGCAATTTATAACCTTAAAAAAAGAAAAATGAAGAATATATTATTAGTAAGCACCGTATTATTTACACTTATGTTTATGAGTTGTAATGATGCTCCAAAATCTGAACTTGGGCATAACGAAGCCGAAGGCGTATCAAAAACCAATGAAGCTGGAGAAGATGCACACGGCGAGGAAGGCCACAATGAAGGAGAAGAAGAAGGTCATAGTGAGGAAGAAGGTGTTGTGGAGCTCACAAAGCAACAGGCCGAAACCATTGGTTTGGAAATGAAACCTTTGGAGGAACGTAATTTAGGGAACAACATTAAGGTAACAGGAACGCTGGAACTTTTCCCACAGGACAAGGCGAACATAAGCCCGTTTGTTGGTGGAAATGTGAGTTCCATAAAAGTCATCCCTGGAGATAACGTAAACAAAGGTCAGGTGCTGGCATATATAGAACACCCAGATATCATTGCAATGCAACAGGATTATCAGGAAAAAAATGACGAACTGGTGTTTTTGAAACAGGATTTTGAACGTAAGCAGACCCTTTATGATAAAGGCGTTTCTTCTGGTAAGGAATTTCAGATGGCACAGTCAAAATTTCGTTCTACAACATCCAGCGTCAATGGTTTGCGGTCCCAATTGAGACTGTTGGGAATTAACCCAGACAAAGTGGCGGAAGGCCAAATATATCCCGCTGTTCCCATTACCACGCCCATAAGTGGTTACGTGGATGAAGTAATGATTAGCCTTGGCGATTACGTGGCACAACAATCCAAAATGTTCTCAATAAGCGATAATTCAAAAATTTATGTCAACTTCAAAGTATATGAAAAGGACATAAAGCAAATCAAGCAAGGGCAACAGATATATTTTTCCACGGCCTCTCGCCCAGATGAACTGCTTAAGGCCACCGTTCGGTCTGTAGGCAAAACTTTCGAGTCTGACCCAAAAGCTTTGGAAGTTCTTGCAGATATAGAAAACAAGGATAAAAACCTTTTGCCAGGTATGTATGTGGAAGGGCGCATAGTGCAGGGCGATAAAAAGGGTTTTGCCGTACCGGAAGCCGCCATTATAAAGGAAGGCGAGCAATCCTTCATTTTCATTTTGGATGAAGATGAGGAAATGGAATCTGACAAAATGAAATTCAAAATGATACCCGTAACGGTTGGTATTACCGATTTAGGTTTTGTTGAAGTCAATCTTCCTGCTGAAGTTTCAAAGGATGCCAAAGTGGTCATAAACGGAGCTTATAACCTGTCTTCGGAAATGGTTAAGGGCGAACTGGAACACGGACATTAATTCAATAATAATCAAAGGTTTTGAGTCCGAGTTTGTTTATCGTCTTAATTAGTTAGTTAAAAATTAGAAAAACAGGCTCGGTTCAAAATCGATTAAAAATTTAAAATATGAAATGAGCCACAACAATTTTGGATACCAACCGAAATGTTGATTGGCGAAATCAGAGATTCACGAACACCTTTAAATAAAATAAAAACGATGTGAGTAATTACATATGACCATTAAAAAACAAATAAATATCAACAGATGAAAGAAATAAAAGCATTTATAAAACCGAACCGAATCCAAAGAGTCATTGAAGCACTTTCTGACAATGGATTTGAAAGTATGACCCTTTCACAAGCAGAAGGCACGGGCGCATTCAAGGCAAAAGGTGCAAGACCGTCGCTAGATTTTCACGTAACAGATAGTCCTGTGGTAAAATTGGAATTGGTCTGTCAAAATGAGGAAGCCCAAGCGGCCATTGAAACAATTATAGCCAACGCCAAAACCGACGGGCCTGGAGATGGTATTATTTATATAGCAAATATTGAAGATGCCTTTCAGATTAAAACAGGAGATTCCTTAAAACGGCACGACCTGTAAACCTCTTTTTAAACAAATGGAAAAAATAGTTCAATTTTTAGAAAGCAAAGGAATACGGCCTACAGCTATGCGCCTTATGACCTATAAGCGGTTGGCAGAGTTGAATGTTGCCATCAGCCTTGGCGACTTGGAAAAGGATTTTAAGGTCAGTGAAAGAAGTACCCTATTTAGGACTATGAAAGCGTTTGAAGAAAAAGGTATTGTGCATCAAATCGAGGATGGGACAGGAATTATAAAATACGCCCTTTGCGAAGAAAATTGTGAATGCGAGGTCGGCAACGACCTTCATTTGCACTTTCATTGCAACAATTGTAATGAGACGGTCTGTTTAACAGAACATAAAATCCCTCATATCAACTTGCCTGATGGTTATATTACCGAGGATATCAACTTGGTGGTAAAGGGTATCTGCGAAAAATGCAGTGGCAATTTGGATTAAACCTTTGGTTTTTAAATTCAATTATCATTTATAAATAATTAGCAATGATAACAATCTATAAAAAAGAGGCTACGGTATATATGGTAGCAGAGAATAAGCTGGATGCCAAGGATTATGAAAACTTGATACCGGTCTTAACAGAACACATAAATGCATATCAGGAAGTGTTCTGGTACATTGAAATGCAAAATTTTGAAGGCTGGACGGTAAGTGCCTATTGGAAGGTTATTGAATTAAATCTTCCGAATGAAAAGCATTTAAAGCGTGTTGCTTTGGTGGGTAGCGTTAAATGGCAAGAGCAATTTACCGAGGTATTGCTTCCTTTTTCAGAAGCCCATATAAAATTTTATAAGACCGAAGAAAAAGACGATGCCAAAGAGTGGATAAAATAAAAATAAAAAATGGAAAAACTACAACTAAAAATACCGGTCATCCTTCCGCAAGTTCCTAACGAAAAAGATTCTTGTGTTGAAAGGCTTATTCAAAAACTACAAGCTAAAGAGGGCATCGAAAAAGTGCACATTGCCGATGCAAACGGAGCTAATGTGCCACAGCTCTGTTTTCATTATGACCCAGATATCATTTCCATCGACCGCATTCAATCCCTCGCCGAAAGTACTGGTGCCGAGATTACCGAAAAATACGGGCATTTGCTCATTGAAGTTAAAGGAATCAGACACACAAGACAGGCTCGTTCCATAGAGAAAAGCCTTTTGGCAATCAATGGAGTTTTGGAAGCTTCCGTTTCAGGCTCTGGAATGGTACGACTTGAGTTTGATAAAAAGCAAACAAATTTTGATGAAATAAGCAAACAAATTGAAAAGGAAGACCTTCAGGTTCAACGCAGTGCTTCAAACGAAAATGATTACACCAAAGCATCCAAAAAACAGGAGCGTTCAAAGAAGGAAGAGACTAAAGAGCAAACTTCCACAGAGGGACACGAGTACAAAGAAGGCGAGACCCACGAGGAAGGAGAAGAGCACGCCCACGGTGGTATTTTCGGTAAAAATACGGAGCTCATTTTTTCCATTATCTGTGGGGCACTTCTCGGAATAGGTTTCGGCCTTTCCTATGTGGAATCCATCCCAGATTGGGTCAGTCTTACTTTATACATTGGCGCTTACTTTTTCGGTGGTTTCTTTACGGCCAAGGAAGCAGTACAGACCGTCGCCAAAGGCGGTTTTGAAATTGACTTCTTAATGTTGGTTGCCGCCATTGGTGCCGCCATTCTGGGAGAATGGGCAGAAGGTGCATTGTTATTGTTCCTGTTTAGTTTGGGGCACGCCCTTGAACATTATGCAATGGAAAAGGCCCGAAAGTCCATTGCGGCACTGGCAGATTTGGCACCAAAAACGGCATTGCTCAAAAAAGATGGCAAGACAGAAGAAGTCGGGATTGAAAAATTAATTATAGGTGATATCATTGTGGTCAAGCCCAACAGTAAAATATCTGCCGATGGTGTTGTGGTCAAAGGAAAAAGCAGTGTCAACCAAGCACCTATCACAGGGGAAAGTGTACCTGTGGACAAAATTCCTGTGGAAGATACGGGCAAGGACTATTCAGCAGACGATGATATCAAGGACGAAAACCGCGTTTTTGCTGGAACTATCAACGGTAATAATACTCTGGAAATAAAGGTAATCAAAGAAGCCAAAGACTCTACGCTGTCCCGACTGGTCAAATTGGTCAACGAGGCACAGACCCAGAAATCCCCTACCCAACTGTTGACCGACAAGTTTGAAAAATATTTTGTACCATCCGTACTGATATTGGTTAGTATCCTACTCTTTGCCTTTTTGGTCATTGATGAACCGTTTAGTGCCAGTTTTTACCGTGCAATGGCAGTATTGGTAGCTGCCAGCCCCTGTGCACTCGCCATTTCAACACCAAGTGCGGTATTAAGCGGTGTGGCACGGGCAGCACGGGGCGGTGTACTTATCAAAGGTGGGCGACCACTTGAGGATTTAGGGGTCATTACCGCTTTGGCTTTTGATAAAACGGGCACGCTTACCGAAGGCAAGCCCAAACTTACCGAAGTAGTACCACTGGGAAATATTGAAGAAAATGAACTGTTAAAGATAGCCGTTGCCGTTGAAAACTTGAGCGACCACCCTTTGGCCAAAGCCGTCGTAAGGGATGGGAAAGAGCGTCTGAAAGGTACTGATATTACCGATGCGTCAGATTTGGAAGCGGTTCTAGGAAAAGGTATCAAAGCGTCCTTTGGCAAGGATAAAATCTATATTGGAAACCTTGACTTGTACGAAGACCTCGATGAAGCAATACCATCCGAAGAAATATCGAATAAAGTAAAAGAACTTGAAGGTGGTGGAAATACCACAATGCTCATAAGAAGGAACAAAGAATATATAGGTATCATCGCCCTGATGGATACCCCACGGGAAGCGGCCAAGGAAACCCTTAAAAAATTAAAGGAAATCGGTATTAAGCGGATGATAATGCTAACTGGCGATAATCAAAAGGTTGCCGATGCCGTTGCTAAAGAAATTGGATTGACCGATGCTTGGGGAAGCCTGTTGCCAGAGGAAAAGGTAGATGCCATTAAAAAATTAAAAGAACAGGAATCCAAAGTCGCAATGGTTGGCGACGGTGTGAACGATGCCCCTGCAATGGCAAACAGCACCGTAGGAATCGCAATGGGTGCAGCGGGCAGTGATGTGGCATTGGAAACGGCTGACATTGCCCTAATGGCCGATAAACTGGAAACCCTGCCCTTTGCCATAGGTTTGAGCAGGAAGGCAAAGGCCATAATCAAGCAGAACCTTTGGGTAAGCCTTGGGGTTGTGGCACTTTTGATACCGGCTACCATTTTGAGTTGGGCAAATATAGGGGTTGCCGTTGCGTTTCACGAGGGGTCTACCTTGGTAGTCGTGGCCAATGCTCTGCGCCTTTTGGCTTATAAAAAAGATTAGAAAAATTGGGACATAGAAGAACCTGGTTTTTTGAAAGAATATTAAATGACAAAGACGGAAAAAACATTATTGGCTAAAGGGATTCGACCTACTCAAATGAGGTCGAAGATATACAAGTTCCTGAAAAGGAAACAAAGTGCCGTGTCCTTTTCCGATTTAAAAAAAGCCTTTGTTCAAAAGAGCGAAACCAATAAAACAGCCAACAGAACGACCTTTTATCGCAATCTCAAGATTTTTGAGGATAAAGGGTTGATTCATCAGATTAATGATGGTGTCGGGGTGTCAAAATATGCGATTTCTGATGAAAATGCCAAAGGTAAATACGGTACAGATTTACATATGCACTTTCATTGTACCGATTGTAGGAAAACAATCTGTTTACCAAATAAAATATCGGAAGAAAGCTTGCCAGACGATTATGAAGTGAACGATGTGAACCTTGTATTGAAAGGAATTTGTGAAAAATGCAGAAAAAAATAACAGGTGGGAGTACTTGAACCTTGAACCCTTGCGCCCAATGGTCCAGTTCAGGTTTCTTCCACCCTCTTTAACTACAAAATATGACAGAACTAAAAAAATCATTATCAGAAGGCATCATAAGGGCGGAAGAATGGTTTTATGATTTAGAAGGATAATACTTAATTAAAAACTATATAAAATGTTACAGATAATCGAGTTAAAAGAAAAAAATATTGTTGCAACAAAAGCTTCGGGAAAATTGAGAAAAGAAGATATAGAAAAAATCCATCCACTTATCCACGCTATACTGGACAAGGGAATGAAAGTCCGTTGGTATTTTGAGATGGTCAACTTTACGGGTTGGGATTTACCTGGTTTATGGGAAGACCTGAAAATGGACACAGCCCACGCCACGGACTATGAAAAAATAGCAATGGTAGGAGATAAAAAATGGCAGAATTGGATAACCCAATTTATGAAACCTTTTACCAACGCCGATATTAAGTATTTCAATTTAGACCAAAAGGAAGAGGCCAAAAGTTGGATTGAAAGCCTGTAAAGTTTATAACTGTACAAGACAAACGATGAATAAAAAAAACATTCTTATTACCATTTTAATTGGGTTTGCAGTAGGTGTTTTTATCCTTCAACCTTTTGGAATAACAATTTTCACGTTTAGCAGACAGAATTATGAAATTAATTGGTGGCAATATTTAATAAATAATTTCATTGAAATTTTGAATATCAATGGGAATCAAATTTTTGAGAACACTCTGTTTGGCTTATTAGGTGCAAGTGTTGCGCTGATTTATTATTTCGGTAAAAGAGAAAAGGATATAGATAACAAGTAGCGGTAAATCGTTATAGGAATGAGCGAAATTTTTTATTTAAATAAGTTAAGTGAAAACTTAATTAATAGCAGGCAGCTTTTATGATGCTTTTTAAAGCAAAATGATTAATAGCATTAAAAGCAAAAGTAGAAGCTGCTTTTTTAAATTATACAAGTAAAGATGGGCATTATGAATATTAAACATTGTTTTTTAATAATCTTGTTGGTTAGTTATTATAAGGTAAATGCCCAAAAAGTTTATACAACTGAAGAAGGTCATATTATGATGATGACTTTGGTTGACAATAAACCCGTCAAGGCAGAAAGCCATAAATTGGCACTATATCTTGATTATGATTCCAAAGTGGTCAATGGTGTACTCGACCTTAAGACTTTATCAACAGATAGTCCTAAAATCAATGCCCTTTTAGAACAGCGGGAAGACCCTTTAATACTACGATTTACTGGCACAATTCCATCACAAGATTTTTTATCAAAACGGCACGACCCTATCAACTTTAATTGGCTGATAGATGTTACTTATCAAGGGAAATCCTTTAAATCACAATTTAAAGCAACCATTACCCATATAGAACAAGGAGTAAGTATGTCCTGCCTGATAAGTGCAACCGGACAATTATTGGTTTCAAATACTGGTTTGGATTCCTTAATAAAGGGTATCGATGATACCATAGAGGTGCAGTTTGCCCAATTGGTGTTGAGATTGGAATGACTGTGAATTTAAATAAAATTATAATTTAAATAAATGAAAAAGAAAAAGCAAAATTCACAGCATATAAATGACAGCGAAAATTGTTGCATTGGCAATGATGGTAGCCATAACAGTAATGACAACGCAAGTACTTTTAAAATTTATTTGCCCGCTACATTCAGCTTTGTAATGCTGATAACTGGAATTATCGTTGATTATCTGGAGATTTTCCCGCATTTTTCCGATTGGATAAGGATTGTTTGGTATGTTATGGCCTATATTCCTGTTGGATTTCCAGTTATAATTGAAGGCTGGGAAAGTATTAAAAAAGGAGATTTCTTTACGGAATTTCTTTTGATGTCAATTGCCACAATAGGGGCATTCGCCATTGGCGAATATCCTGAAGGTGTTGCCGTGATGCTATTTTATGCCGTGGGCGAATTGTTCCAAAGTGCCGCGGTTAAAAAAGCCAAGGGAAGCATCAAGGCATTACTGGATGTACGACCTAATGAAGCCTTGGTCTATAGGAACAAAAATTATATTTCTGTAAATCCAGAAACCGTTGCCATTGGCGAAAAAGTACAAGTTCGTGTGGGCGAAAAAATCCCTTTGGATGGTATTTTACTTTCTGAAAAAGGCTCGTTCAATACAGCGGCTTTAACGGGCGAAAGTAAACCCGATACCATTGCAAAGGGAGAAAAAGTATTTGCGGGAAGCATAAATTTGGACGGTGTAATTGAAATAGAAACCACCAAAGAATTTAAGGACAGTTCTATTGCACGAATCCTCGAAATGGTTCAGAATGCCACGGCACGTAAATCGAAAACAGAATTGTTTATTAGAATATTTGCAAGAATTTATACGCCTATTGTAGTGTTCTTGGCGATTGGGTTAACATTTTTACCTTACTTTTTTGTGGATGAATACGTGTTTAGCGATTGGTTATACAGGGCATTGATATTCTTGGTCATTTCCTGCCCGTGTGCTTTGGTAATCTCTATTCCGTTGGGTTATTTTGGTGGATTGGGAGCAGCATCCAAAAATGGGATTCTCTTTAAGGGCGCATCCTTTTTGGACGAAATGACAAAAGTAACCACGGTTGTAATGGACAAAACCGGAACTGTGACCAAAGGTGTTTTCAAAATTAAAAATGTCGTCGTAAATAATGGGTCATTGAGCGAAGCCGAAATGATGAAATACCTGATGGCGATGGAAGAACAATCAACACATCCCATTGCCAAGGCCATAATGGAATACAAAGCTGATGGCGAAGATTTTCAGGCAACCAAAGTAACTGAAGTTGCAGGAAAAGGATTAAAGGGAACGGTCAATGGCAAAATTGTTTTAGTTGGGAATAAACCATTGATGACTTCAAATAATATTGAAGTTCCATCTGAAACCGACAACATTGTAGAATCCGTTGTGATGGTTTCTATTGAAAACAAATTCGCTGGCTATGTCATCATTGCAGACGAATTGAAAGCAGATGCCCACGAAGCCATCAAACAAATTCGAGAATCCGGTATTTCCAAAATCATAATGCTTTCCGGCGATAAGGATTCCATAACCCAACAAGTGGCAAAAGAAATGAGTATTGATACTGCAAAAGGCGGTTTGTTACCAGAAGATAAGCTCAACGAAGTTGAGCATTTGAAAAAACAATTTAATACTAAAGTAGCCTTTATAGGCGATGGCATCAACGATGCACCGGTTTTGGCAGCGAGCGATGTTGGCATTGCAATGGGTGGTTTGGGCAGCGATGTGGCGATAGAGACCGCAGATGTAATCATCCAAACAGACCAACCAAGTAAAATAGCTAGAGCCATAAAAATAGGACGTTCTACAAGACGCATCGTTTGGCAGAATATTGGGTTGGCCTTTGGTGTAAAAGCAGTGGTTTTGGTTTTGGGCGCAGGTGGTCTGGCAACGATGTGGGAAGCAGTTTTTGCCGATGTAGGCGTGGCCTTGTTAGCCATTCTGAATGCGGTTCGATTACAGAAGATGAATTGGAAATAGTATAAAAGAATGTCTCAAAATATGGATAAGCCGGGTAAACTGACCCACCTTCGCCGGATAAAACTGACCATAGCAAACGAACTGCCCAGATTTGATCTATCCTTGGGTTAAACTTAGTTTTTATTTTTTAATTTTCTTCTCATCGATTCTCCTTTTATATCTATTCTG
>NZ_SNTZ01000117.1 GCF_004916895.1 Flagellimonas alvinocaridis | reverse complement strand
GTGATCGAGGTACCCGCGCTGTTGCCCTCTCCCAGCACGCTCGCCAAATTTTGTATCTCGTTGGTGATGCTGCCGTCCACTTCGGTGAAGGTGCTGTTCACGATATAGGGGTCGCCGGTGGTGCCTGTGCCGCTGACACTGATGTCCGTACCGGCGTTCACGATGGTCTCCGAGCCATCGGCCGCGTTGGCCGTGATCTGCGTGTCAACATAGTTCTTCGTGGCGGCGTCCTGTGCATTGGTAGGGTCAGTAACGTTCGTTATGGATGTGCCCGCGCTGTTGCCCTCGGAGAGTACCTCCGACAAGGTCTGGTCGTCACTGCCCAAGTTGGCCAAAGGTACCTGTAACGTACCGTTGCTGTCCTCTATCTCTAGGTTCGCCCCACTT
>NZ_SNTZ01000116.1 GCF_004916895.1 Flagellimonas alvinocaridis | reverse complement strand
AGGAGTTACAACCAAGTCAAAAGTTGTACACATTTAAGTGCTTCCACTGCTAATGTACTGATCAGAGCATCAATCTTTTGTAGCAGCTTTATACACATAAGTTTAGGCAGAAACTTTAGATGTGTGAGGTGTAAATTATAAACACCATTAGAGCAATCACTATAAGAGTGATCTGAGAAAAGAGTGCAAGCTATTAAGCATAAGCACCAGTTTGAAAAGAGTGTAAGCTATGAAGCTAAGCACCAACTGAGGGTCATTATTATTTGGGTAGTTTATAAGTGGAGTGCTTTGTTATAGGCAGAGAACTGACTAGGGAGTTAGTATCTTGTAAGACTTAGATATCGATTGTACAAGCTTATGAATACTCAATACATAACTGGGTGAGTGCTCC
>NZ_SNTZ01000115.1 GCF_004916895.1 Flagellimonas alvinocaridis | reverse complement strand
AAATGATGATTTCTCTCCGTAGAGCTCTAGAAAAACAACTTAGAAATCCAACAAATTTGACCACGATCATTTTGGATCAATATCGAGCATTTTATAAGCGAGAGAAGGAACAACAAAAACCATACATCAACTCTGAAATGACAAACCAATTGTGCACTAGTCAGGTTTTGTTTTGATCAAGCAATGTAAAATGATGATTTTTCTCTGTAGAGCTCTAGAAAAACATCACAGGAATCCAACAAAATTGACCACGATCATTTTGAATCAATATCGAGCATTTTATAAGCGAGAGAAGGAACAAAAAAAAACCATACAACAACTCTGAAATGACAAACCAGTTGTGTTCTAGTAAAATTCTGTTTTAATCAAGCAATGGAAATGATGATTTCTCT
>NZ_SNTZ01000114.1 GCF_004916895.1 Flagellimonas alvinocaridis | reverse complement strand
AAAATCCTAATAATGCTTTTGTCGTAAAACCTGGAATGATAGGCCAGCTGCCTACTTTCCATGGTGCTGATTCTGAAAACTCCTATGCCCACATAGGTGATTTTGATGGCATCTGTGCGTTATTCGATGACACTTGAGTCTCACCAGATGTCATTCGTCTCAAACTGTTCCAATTTTCTCTCAAAGATAAAGCCAAACAATGGTACAATTCCATTCTGTCCCATTCCATTAGTACATGGGAAGAGATGAGTAAACTCTTCTTACTTAAGTTCTTCCCTGCTGGTCACACTATGGCTCTGCAACGTCAGATGCAGAAATTTAGTGTCAAACCAGCCGAAACTTTCTATCAAGCCTGGGAACGCTTTAAAGATCTCCAGATTGCATGTCCACACC
>NZ_SNTZ01000113.1 GCF_004916895.1 Flagellimonas alvinocaridis | reverse complement strand
TAAAAGATAAACTTTGCCATGCTTGCCAACTTGGAAAACAAACTAGAGTATATTTTAAGTCTAAGAATGTAGTGTCAACCACGTGATGTTTGGAGCTTTTGCACATGGATTTAGTTGGTCCAACTAGAACATTGAGTCTAGGAGGTAGATCATATGCATTCGTCATTGTTGACGATTTCTCTCGATTTACTTGGGTTATCTTTTTGCATTCTAAGGACCAAGAATATAGAGAGTTTGTCACACTAAGTAAGAAGCTTCAAACATGCACGGGTCATGTGATCAAGAGTATCCGAACCGATCACGGTGAGGAATTCGAAAATACACCATTTCAAACTTATTGTGTTGATAATGGGATAGATCAAAACTTTTCGGCCCCTCGTACGCCTCAACAAAAT
>NZ_SNTZ01000112.1 GCF_004916895.1 Flagellimonas alvinocaridis | reverse complement strand
GCCCGGGTAATCTTTGAAATTTCATCGTGATGGGGATAGATCATTGCAATTGTTGGTCTTCAACGAGGAATTCCTAGTAAGCGCGAGTCATCAGCTCGCGTTGACTACGTCCCTGCCCTTTGTACACACCGCCCGTCGCTCCTACCGATTGAATGGTCCGGTGAAGTGTTCGGATCGAGGCGACGTGGGCGGTTCGCCGCCCGCGACGTAGCGAGAAGTCCACTGAACCTTATCATTTAGAGGAAGGAGAAGTCGTAACAAGGTTTCCGTAGGTGAACCTGCGGAAGGATCATTGTCGAAAACTGTGAAGTTGCATGACCCGCGAACAAGTACCTAAACCGGGATGTCATCGGATCGGTCTTCGGACCGTTCGGTGTTTGTCCTCGTTGGGTGTGC
>NZ_SNTZ01000111.1 GCF_004916895.1 Flagellimonas alvinocaridis | reverse complement strand
GCCCGGGTAATCTTTGAAATTTCATCGTGATGGGGATAGATCATTGCAATTGTTGGTCTTMAACGAGGAATTCCTAGTAAGMGCGAGTCATCAGCTCGMGTTGACTACGTCCCTGCCCTTTGTACACACCGCCCGTCGCTCCTACCGATTGAATGGTCCGGTGAAGTGTTCGGATYGMGGCGMCGTGGGCGGTTCGCYGCCYGCGACGTMGCRAGAAGTCCACTGAACCTTATCATTTAGAGGAAGGAGAAGTCGTAACAAGGTTKCCGTAGGTGAACCTGCGGAAGGATCATTGTCGAAAACTGTGAAGTTGCATGACCCGCGAACAAGTACCTAAACCGGGATGTCATCGGATCGGTCTTCGGACCGTTCGGTGTTTGTCCTCGTTGGGTGTGC
>NZ_SNTZ01000110.1 GCF_004916895.1 Flagellimonas alvinocaridis | reverse complement strand
GGATTGAGTAAATTAGTCAATAAGGGATCATTGTCTAGAGGAGTGTGTAATAGTATCGCTATGCTATGGGGCTATAACATGATACCGATAAACTTAGAAAAACTAATAAGAGATCGATATTTTTCTGACTTGCATTTATTATCTAAAAATTATTGAGCATTAAACGGTTTTGAAGAAGCTAGATTCTCGATGTTTGTGGGTAGCGTCCTGGTAAGCCCTCACGAGACACAACTCGTCCACTAGGGACACCTAGGGGTTTAAAGGCTTGTTGCACATGCTAAGTGCAACCGTGATTCCTACGAAAGTGAGTTAGGTTTTTGTTTTTTGTTTTTTGTTTTTAGTAGTTAGTTGTTTAATAAAGCTTGCCCGAGGACGAGCAAGAGCTAAGTGTGGGGGAAT
>NZ_SNTZ01000109.1 GCF_004916895.1 Flagellimonas alvinocaridis | reverse complement strand
TCATTTGATAGCTACATGTTGTGGTGGGCAGAAATTGAAAATATTTGGAAAAACACCCCCACAAGCTCTTAATAGCGATCAATATGAGTGCTACATAAAACATACCCAACTGTTCTATGACACTTACAATAATCTCTCTTCGCTTTTAATTAAATTTGCGTCAAAATTTCCTGATTTTCACTCTGTTGTTGATACAATTTTTTTCGCCCTAAACGAAATTTATAATCAAATAACAACAGTGCGCTGTAAAATCTCTCAGGATTTTGACACTTACCAAATAAAAGAGAGACAAGAGTGGGAAAGGATCGAAAGCTTTAAAAATCAAAATAATTTTTTGAGCAAGGAGAAATTATTTTGTTATGAAGAAGCTGATTTAAATCCGGAAATCTTTAATATAGCCG
>NZ_SNTZ01000108.1 GCF_004916895.1 Flagellimonas alvinocaridis | reverse complement strand
ACCAGAGTTTCCTCTGGCTTCATCCTGCTCAGGCATAGTTCACCATCTTTCGGGTCGTTTGCCAACTGCTCAACCTCTGCACAGTCACAAGTGACACGCACAGGGCCGTGGTGCGCTGCACTCCGAAGAACACAGATCCCACGTCGGCCAATTCGAGACTGACCTTTACTTTCATTTCGCCGCAAGGTTTTAACACCCTTTGACTCGCAGTAGACAAGCACTCCGCAATCCGTGTTTCAAGACGGGTCGGAAACGTCGTCGACTTTCACACCGACGTCACACACACTAGCGTAACTAAACGCTAGCCGCCACGAACCCACTACCGCCAGCAAGACACCTTCTCTTGCGAGATGGGCAACACTGTCGGGCTAGAACGAGCAGCCAACGCCGTCGGCGTAGCATAG
>NZ_SNTZ01000016.1 GCF_004916895.1 Flagellimonas alvinocaridis | reverse complement strand
ATGGTTGCTTTGAACAATGTCAGGAACAAACTTTTGGCAAGGGCATTCTCTGTGGTTAAAAGAGGGACACCATACGTGGTTTTACAAAAATTCGCTGCTTGAAAAAGGTTGAAATAAGTTTGGATTTGATCTTGGAATACGGCTATGAGTAGTTGCGTGGTTAGAATTCAACTTTGCAAGTACACACCAAACTGAAAATCCTCACGGATTTTCAGAAGCCTGGCCTGAGCTTTCCGAAGGATATGTGAGAATAAGCTATTACTTATGGTCATCTTTGTTGTAACCGGTTATTTTTCCACATTTCGTTTTCAATTGCATTCAATAATGAACCCAATTTATGTTCGGTATTTACAAAAATTATGATTCCATTTTTGTAGTTTACATCTATTGCAATGATGGTTTGCACTCCAGTGTCACTTCCTTCGTGCACATAATATAAGTTGTTGTTCATTGCTGTCATAAACCAAGTATAATATCCGTTCTGCGCTATTTGTGGTGTTGGTGTTATTTCATAGGTTGTTTGCCCTTTAAGTATAAATTCCGATTTTTCGGAAGTTAGATAGCCTGTCATTAGTTTTGAAAAATCTGATATAGAAGTCCGAAGTTGACCTGCTGGATAATCTGGATAACCATTGTATCCTTTGAATTTAAGTCCGGTAGAATCTTTGTTAGTGTAAGTTTTGGCTATATTTTTGATATCTAAATTTTTTAAAAACCAACTTGTATTTTCCATAGCCATTGGTTTGAAAATATTCTGTTGGCAAAAATCCTCAAAAGTTGAATTTGAGACATTCTCAACAATAAGTCCCAATAATGCAAATCCAGTATTTGAATAAGCAAAAGATTTATAGCTCTCTTTATTTTCAAAGTGTTCTTTTTTGTAAAGTCTTCCGTTTATAGCCAGATAGTCTTCCAAAAAATCAGACAGCTCGGTTTTTGGGTCACCTTTTGGTACGCTCCATAAAGGACCATAAATTTGGTAATCGTCTCTTATTCCAGAACGATGGTTTAATAATTCTCCAACTGTTATTTGGTTGTTTGGAAAATGTGGGTTTTTAACCTCGAAAGGCAAATACTGGTTTATATCTGCTGTCAAATCTATTTTGTTTAGCTCCACCAATTTAAATACAGCTAAATTGGTTACTATTTTGGAAACCGAAGCAATTTGAAAGGATGTATTGACTGTTACGTTGTCTTTTTTCTCCAAATCGCTAAACCCGTTAGCACTTAAATGGACAACTTTTCCATTCTCAATTACAGCTACTGCAATTGCAGGAATTTTATCCGATTTCAATTCCTTTTCAATCAACGAATTGATTTTAGACAAGGTCTGTCCAAAACAAATTGCCGATAAAAAAAGAAACAATATTGAAATTTTTAATTTCATCTGTAGTACAGTACTTGTTTTAATTGGTAACAACTTGTTTATATAAATGTTAAATACATCGCTATACTCCCAAAATGGTTGTATAAGCGTAACCCTCATACAGTGTTATATCATCATAGGGTTGTCTAAATGTAGGAATTTTCAAAAGATTTTAAGGCAAGGCCATTGGCCCGCTTTTTTATATTTTTAAGCTTCTAAATCCCTGCGCATGAAATTTGGCCAAGTAGACCACCCGGAACTTATTGATTTTACCATCCCCCCAGACCACCCGGACACCGCCGTGGTACTGTCCCAATACAAGGGTGGGGGAGTGCCCAACGTGTATGTGGGCTGCGCCAAATGGAACCGGCAGGACCTCAAGAACTTTTACCCCCGTGGAACCAAGGACGAGCTGGAATACTACGCCACCCAATTCAACAGTATTGAGTTGAACGCCACCTTTTACCGAATTTTTCCGGCAGAGCAATACCAAAAGTGGTATGACAAGACCCCGGAGGGTTTCAAGTTTTTTCCCAAAATGACCAATGCGGTGAGCCATTTGCGACGTCTCAACGACCAAGTTTATGGAATTGTGGACGAGTACTTGCAGGTAACCTCGCTCTTGAAGGAGAAATTGGGCACCATTTTTTTGCAGATGCACAACAACTTCAACCCCAAGAACTGGGACAGGGTAGTGCGCTTTGTAGAATACTGGCCCAAGGAATTTCCCTTGGCACTCGAGTTCCGCCATACGGATTGGTTCACCGATGAAACGGTTTCGCAAGAGCTTTACCATCTGTTGCAAGAGAACAATATGGCCAATGTTTTGGTGGACACGGCGGGCCGGCGGGACCTGATGCACATGCGGCTTACCAACAACGAGGCCTTTGTGCGCTACGTGGGCGCCAACCACGAAACAGATTATCCCCGACTGGACGATTGGGTGACCCGATTGACCGCTTGGAAGGAACTCGGATTGGAGAACATCCACTTTTTTGTGCACCAGAACCTAGAGCTGGCCTCGCCCTTGCTTTCGGCCTATTTTATTGAAAAGTTGAATCCTGCCCTAAATTGTGGGATGGCCATCCCCAAGACCACCATCAGTCCGCAGGAGCGTTTGTTCTAGGCAATTTCAATTGTGGAATCTTTGACGGGCAAAATTGCAGAGTCCGTATTCCCTGATAATGAAATGTTTCAAATCCGTAATTCCATCGTAAAGGAGTGCTAAAATGAAGTGTTCTGGCCGTGATTTGGACTAATTTTGTATCACAGATATAACGCTAAATGTTACAATAATGCGATTTCACACTAGAAAATGGGTAAAACCAGAAGACCTGAACGCCAACGGAACCTTGTTTGGTGGTAGGGTGCTGGCCTGGGTGGATGAAGAAGCCGCGCTGTACAGCATCATACAACTGGAAAACAAAAAAGTGGTCACCAAATACATGTCAGAAATCAATTTTATGAGCACCGCCGAAGAGGGCGATATCATTGAGATTGGAATCGATGTGATCAAATTTGGGGTGACCTCCATTTCGTTGAACTGCGAGGTGCGGAACAAGATGACGCATGAGAGTATTGTTACCGTGGACAACATCATCATGGTAAACCTAGACGAAAACGGCAACCCGAAACCTCATGGCAAGACCAAGATAGAATACGTTAAGGACCGCTTGGCCCAAAAAGAAAAGGAAGAGAAGGCCTAGACCTTAATCCATAGTGGCTGCTACGGCTTGTACCTCGTCCAAGACGCGTAGAAGGTTACCGCCCCATAGTTTGGCGATTTCTTCTTCGGTATAACCGCGTTTTACCAATTCCAAGGTTACATTGAAGGTCTCCGAAGCATCGGACCAGCCCTCGATACCACCACCGCCATCAAAATCGGAGCTGATGCCCACGTGGTCAATCCCAATGAGTTTCACCATATAGTCGATATGGTCCACAAAATCAGACACATTTACCGCTGGAGGTACATTGGGGTCGTTTGCCGCCATTTCCTCACCCAATTTGGTCACTTTGGGATAGTTTTCCATGAATTCCTCCTGTTGATCCTTGTTGAGAGAGCCAAATTCGGAGCGCTCGTACCAGTTCAATCCTAGGGAATCAGCCGCTTTTTGGTTGACGCTTTTCATATACGCCGCACGGGCATCGTTCTTTTCCGTACTCAAATACGAAGTGAAGGCCACCGTTTGGGCCACTCCTCCATTTTCCTTCAACAAAAGGAGCAGTTCATCGTCCAGATTACGGCTATGGTTGCAAAGTGCCCTAGCAGAGGAATGCGAAGCGATCACCGGTGCTTTGGACAGTTCTATCATCTGTTTTATGGCCTCTTTGGAAGGGTGAGAAATATCAATCATAATCCCAACTCGGTTCATTTCGGCAACGGCCTGTTTTCCCAACTCACTGAGTCCGTTGTGCAACCACACATCGTCCGCTTCGCCGGTGTTGGAATCACTGAACTGGCTGTGTCCGTTATGGGCCAAGGAAATGTACCGTGCCCCACGTTTTTGGTAGTCCGCTATCTGGGATAGGTCCTCGCCAAGGGGATAGGCATTTTCCACTCCGATCATGGCCGCTTTTTTGCCCGCTGCTGAAATCCTTCGCACATCGTCCGAAGTCAAGGCCAATTCTATCCGGTCCGGGGCATAATCTTCACATAATCTATGGATGGCCTCAAACTTGGAAATGGCATTCTCCTTAGCCTTGGCATAGCCATCGGCATTCAAGGAATCCTGTCCTGTGTAGACAATGAACCAGGCCACATCCAGACCACCTTCTTCCATCTTGGGCAGGTTCACCTGATTTTCAAGTCTTTGGGTATAGTTGATACTGTCCGTAAAGTTTCTCACATTGATGTCGATATGGGTATCCACAGTGATCACGGTATCATGGATTCTTCGGGCTTTTTCTTCCAAGGTTTCAGTTTTATTGGATTGTTTTTCAGCGCATGAAAAAAAGAGGCTTACAGCGCACAAAAGGGAAGCGTATTTCATAGTTGGTGGTTTACACCTACAAATAAAGCAATTTGACAACAAAATCCATGGGCTACATAACAATTAATTGTAATCCCTTGATCCAATGCGGATTTTTAGAGGGTAAATAAATAATTGAACAAACTTTGGGAACTCGGGAATTACTTACCTATCTGGAAAAATTGGAAATTGGGCTCAGCAGCTTTTCGTATGAGGAATTGGGCGTTGTGGAAGCCGGTGAGCTGAAAAAGTCTTTTGAAGTCTTTAAGTACGGACTCGAAAACAAGGTTTTTGGGGTTCCTGAAATGAAGCAATTGGAAAGCATTTACCAAAGTGTGGGCATCCAAGGTTCCGACAGACCCCTAAGAGATACGAATGATGTACCCACCGAACTAAAAGAGTTTCTATCGTTGATCGATGCCATGGAGAATACCCGCTTGTCCCGCGAACAACAGAAAATTGCAAAAGCCATGAAACAGGTGGCAGAGCGATTGGGCAAAGGCTTGCCCATATCCAAAAGCCTTCAATTTATTGAGAAAGAGCTAGAACCTGGCCATTTGGCCCATAAAATCAATTTACAGCCCATTTTAGACGATTGCATGGGCCAGATGGAACTTATGGAGGAGTTGGTACGGCTCTTCAAACAAAACCTCATGGAATTTATTGGCAGCGTAAAGGTGCACTTGGAAAACGAAAGTTATAAACAAGTAGATCTAGCCTGCCAGAAAGTCCGCCCCAGTCTGGAAATGATGAAAGCCAACAGTTTGTTGGAAATCGTGAAGGAAATCCTCATGCTCTGTAGAACAGACAATGATTCTAAACACCACGCTTTTTTGTACGACCAGTTTCTAATGGAATATCCCAAAGTACAGGAGCAGGTAGATCTTGAAATGGAAATCCTCCGAACCATGTAAAGTTCATATCATGGAAAACCAGACCCTTCCCGATTATCTACAAAGTATTTTTCATCCGTTGCTTAAACACACTAGTGACTTGGAGTGCCAACTCATGTTGCTGGATGAAATAAAAGAGGTAGGGGACAAAAAGGAAATTCCCTTGCTCAAGGAACTGGAAAGCCATGACCATCCCAAGATCAGCAACAAAGCCTTTGAGATAAGATCCCTACTTGAAACCAAGTTGGGGGTAGACGGCGAAAGGGAACGGAGAAGGCTCCCCATGAGCCTATGTTTCATCTATGATGAATTCGATATTCGTCCCAGCAAGATAGACCCGGACCTCGAGTTTGGGGTATCCTTGGACATCCTTGATTCGGAATAACTTGGGGCACTTTTTTGTTTATCCTTTAGATAGTCCATTTCACAACTGCAATCCAGAATTTCACCACAAATTATTGGTACACAATAATCTTTCCCATAGATTCACGTTAGTAACAAAGACCCAAACATTAAACCCTCGAATCACAATGTTATACGATACCTACGGAGAAGAATATTTGGCGTTCTTGCAGGAGCTCAACGAAATTTTGAGCATCAACGAACTTGCCGAGCTTGATTATTTATAGTTTAACCAAACGTTGTACCATGAAAAATCTTAACCACGAAAACACGGCATATCTTAATTTTATTCAGGATTTGAACAATATGCTCGTCGATTTTGATATCAATCAGCTGAGCTTTCCATAGTAGTTTAAGTGGATATCATAGAAAAGGGGATGTTAAAAACATCCCCTTTTCTATTTGTAGTGATTTAAGATGTTATCCTAAATACGATTTCAATATTTTACTTTTTGAAGTGTGCCTAAGTTTTCTAATGGCCTTTTCCCTTATTTGCCTCACACGCTCACGGGTAAGGTCAAATGTACTTCCTATCTCCTCAAGGGTCATGGAAGGTTGGTTGCCGATGCCGTAGTACAATCTAACCACATCAGCTTCCCGCGGCGAAAGGGTGTCCAGTGCCCGGTTGATTTCCGTGTTCAAGGATTGATGCATTAACCCTCTATCCGGTTTTGGCGAATCCCCAGCGTTGAGCACATCATAAAGGTTGGATGTTTCGCCCTCTTTTAAAGGTGCATCCATGGATACGTGTCTTCCTGTGTTTCGGAGGGATTGTTTTACCTCGGAAACGGTCATATCCAATTCTTTGGCAATTTCTTCGGCAGAAGGTGGTCGTTCATGGGCCTGCTCCAGATAAGAAAAGGTTTTTTTGATTTTATTGATGGAACCAATCTTGTTCAAGGGAAGTCGGACCACTCTTGATTGTTCAGCAAGGGCTTGCAAAATGGACTGTCTGATCCACCATACGGCATAAGAGATAAATTTGAATCCACGGGTCTCATCAAAACGTTTGGCGGCTTTTACCAGACCAACATTGCCTTCATTGATCAAATCGGGTAGTTTTAACCCTTGGTTTTGGTATTGCTTGGCAACCGAGACCACAAACCTAAGATTGGCATTGGTCAATTTTTCAAGGGCAACCTGATCGCCGGCCTTAATGCGCTGAGCCAACTCAACCTCTTCTTGGGCAGTGATCAAATCAATCTTACTGATGTCCTGAAGATATTTATCCAATGATTTAGACTCCCGGTTGGTTACCTGCTTGATGATTTTTAATTGCCTCATGCTCAAAAAATGGTTTTCAAAGTGTTATAAGCTTACATAATACATTATAATGGGCTATTTTCCAAACGCTAAATGTTATTGTTATCCAAATGTTATGAGTATTAGCCGCTAAAACTACAGATCTAGGGCATTGTTGATAGTATCTTAATAGAATTGCGACAGTAACTTTCCACCTAACTATAAAAAACTGCTAATTTTGCAAGGTTTGTTGATCAAGAACCAAAAATCATTTTCCATTGGAGGTAGATAAAGCAGTAAGAAAGAAAACACTTTACAATTACCAGCAAGAAGACCTGAGAAAAATCTTCAAGCATTTGGATGATTTGCCCTCTGGTACAAACATTCTTTATCAGCTTCCTACCGGGGGTGGAAAAACGGTGGTTTTTTCCGAAATCACCCGAAAATACATTCAAAATACAGGTAAAAAGGTCATTGTACTGACCCACCGTATCGAGCTGAGTAAACAAACCTCACAAATGCTCCACGGTTTTGGGGTTGCCAATAAAGTCATCAGTAGTGAGGTCAAGGAACTGCATGACCAAGATGAGTACATGTGCTTTGTGGCCATGGTGGAAACCCTGAACAATAGGCTCCAGGAAGAGAAGGTCACCATCAACAATATTGGTCTTGTAATTATAGATGAGGCCCACTACAACTCGTTCCGAAAACTCTTCAGGTACTTTGACAAGGCCACCATTTTAGGCGTAACCGCAACACCTTTGAGTTCCAACATAAAACTTCCCATGAAAGATCATTACAAGCATTTGATCATTGGGGAGTCCATAAAATCGTTGATCGAGAAAAATTTCTTGGCCAAGGCCAATCTATACAACTATGATGTAAGCCTAAAAACCTTGAAACTGGGTATCCACGGAGATTACACGGTAAAATCTTCTGATGAGTTCTATGGCAACCACAGTATGTTGGGTAAGTTACTGACCGCCTATGAAGAAGTGGCCAAGGGCACCAAGACCTTGATATTCAACAATGGGATCAATACCTCCCTGTATGTGTATGAGACCTTTAAAAAGGCCGGATATAACATTCGCCATCTGGACAATAAGAATACGGCTACGGAACGAAAGGAGATTTTGGATTGGTTTGCGGAAACCCCAGATGCCATCCTCACCTCGGTGAGTATCTTAACCACAGGATTTGATGAGCCTACTGTGCAGTCCATTATTCTGAACAGGGCGACCCGCTCCCTAACTTTATATTTTCAGATGATAGGAAGAGGGTCCAGGGTATTGCCACACAAAGATGAGTTCAATGTTATTGATTTAGGGAACAATATTGCCCGTTTTGGGCCATGGGACACTCCTGTGGATTGGCAGGAAATTTTTCACTTTCCTGATTTTTATCTGGAGAACATTAAAAATGATGAAGATATTGAGCGTGAGTTTGTCTACGAAATGCCCGATGAGCTACGGGCTAAATTCAGCAAGTCTGAAAACATCACATTCGATATCAAAGAGGAATACAAAAAGGTCTTTGCCCAGGGGAAAAAATCCAAAGAGGTTCTGGAGCGGAGTATTGAACAGCATGCCCAAATCTGTGTAGAGAACAGTGAAGATGTGTTTGATGCCCGTATCTTGGCCAAAGAACTCAAGGAAGAAATTGCATACCGTGTGCGACAGTATTCCTATTGTATCATGAACAACACCAAAAACTACAAAGAGTGGTTGGAGGAAGATTATGAACGTAAACTGCGTTCCAGCATTTCCAAAAAATTTGCTGCGTTGATGTAATCATGAAAAAGGCGCTGTTCATAGGTCATGTATGGCCAGAGCCCAGTACCACCGCAGCCGGTCACCGAATGCTGCAGTTGCTGGAAGTCTTTCAAAAGTTTGGTTATCACATCACCTTTGCTTCAACCGCACAGAAAACGGAGTACAGCCTTGATTTGGAAAACATGGGCATTACTTCTGTCGATATTTTGCTCAACCATTCGAGTTTTGATGTCTTTGCAGCAGAACTGTCCCCTGATGTGGTAATCTTTGATCGATTTATGGTTGAAGAGCAATTTGGATGGCGCGTGGCTGAATTTGTCCCCAGAGCTATCCGAATACTAAATACCGAAGACCTACACGGACTGCGAAAGGCTAGGGAAGAGGCTTACCTAAAACAGGAAACATTTTATTTGGATCTTTGGAAAACCCACCCCGTTACCCTGAGGGAGGTGGCCAGTATCTACCGCTCCGATATTTCGTTGATGATTTCCAGCTATGAACTATCAATTTTACGAGAAAAGCTGGGTATTCCAAATGAGTTGCTGCTTCACCTTCCTTTTATGGTGGAAAACATATCCAAAGAAGAGATTCTCAAATGGCCGAAATTTAAAGACCGTAGGGACTTCGTTGTTGTGGGCAATGGCAGACATGCCCCCAATATAGATTCCATAAAAATCTTAAAGGCCAAAATATGGCCCCTTATCCGAAAAGAATTGCCCGATGCGCAAATCCACGTTTATGGAGCCTATCTGCCTCAACAAATCATGGAAATGCACCGTCCCGATCAGGGATTTCTCGTAAAAGGTTGGGCTGAAGATATGGGCACTATTTTGAAAAATACCCGTGTTGTATTGGCTCCACTTCAGTTTGGTGCGGGAATCAAAGGCAAATTATTGGATGCCATGCAATTTGGAACACCAAGTGTCACCACACCTATTGGGGCAGAAGGGATGCATGGTAATTTGCCTTGGAACGGAACCATTTGCCGAGATTGGGAATCCTTTGCCCAAGCAGCGATTTCGCTCTATCAGAACCCGGTCCAATGGAAAGAGGCACGAGCCGATGGAGTGGTATTGGTCAATACGCTGTTTAACAAGGATTCCTTGCAAAGCCGATTGCTGCAAGCCATGGATGGTGTCCATCAAAACCTTGAAGAACATCGCAATAAAAACTTTATAGGTCGATTGTTGCAGCACCATACTTTAACCAGCAGCAAATATTTGGCCAAATGGATTGAGGCGAAGAACACATGACATTATTCTGTCTTACTCAATGGAGCTGGATCGGCAATTTTTGACGAAAACTGATATGATGTAATAACAAAATAACTGCACCAGAATACAATACCTATCCACTTTGCAGCATCTTCAGCAAAATTTTGCCAATCACCAATCCAACTTATCAAGAATTGTTTTATGATCTTATCCATCAGAACCGATAGAGATAGAAATGCCATTGCAAGGATAAATACGAAAACATCTGTTTGGAATAAGATTACCTTTCTAAAAGTTATCAGATAGGTTAGTACTGCAGCTCCCAAGAGAATAATAGTTACATTTTCATTTAACCCAATAGTACCGCCCAAAACCTCATGAAATAAAAACAAATCATCAAACAGCAAATACCCTGATAATAAGGCGGAAAAAATCAAGAATAGAAATTTTTCTTTCGAGAGTGCATGGCGTTGGATTAATGCCGCAAAACTGCAACTCGTCCCTGCCACACACCATAGTAGTATTCCTAGATTGGAAAGAAACCCTGAAATTGGATGTATACCTCCCAAGGAAACTGTGTCTTTTGTAAAGGTAGAAATCGGTATTTGATAATTAACACTAATTGCAACTGCTGCCCCAAGAATCAATAAGGCTGGAAAAATAATCAGTAACAGTAATTTGATTGATGTAATCTTAAATGCAAATTTTTTAATTGAAATACTTCTACTCATTTTAACATTGACTTGGAATGTATAACGATATTTTGTGAAATTTCTTGCAAATTCAGTTGCGTAAAAGCAAAAATATTGAAAATAATCTTATATGTCCTTCCGCAAAAAAAGCAGCCTAGTTAGTGCCTTATTTATCCAACTTTCTATGAAAATCAATTTTCCGATTTTTCCTCTAGGTTGATGTATATTTTTTTCATCACGGTCGTTTTGCCTTCGTCCTCAGCAACTGAAGAGGTGGTGAACATCATCACACCGCTGGATGAACCTGCGAGCCCTCCTCTTAGAACATTTTCAAACTCTTCCGGGGAAATTGTTCCTGGGCTGTTGTGCGCTTGAACAATAGGCCATACTTTGGGATATTCACCCTTCTTAATGTCCAATTGGTTGCTAAACCAAAGGATATTTTCTTTCACCCAATCGGAATCTCTTTCCATTCTGCCATGATAGACCATGGGGGAAAAGACATCTATGGTTTCACGCAATAGTTCATAATCCAGTCCTAAAATGCGGCGTCTTGCGCCATCGAATTCCTCGTCATTCCATGGACAATGGTAAAGCCCAAGAAGAGCATTAGGCCTAACCTCTTTGATGATTTTTTTCATTTCATAGGTCCAATCATAGATTACCTTACAACGCCAATCCCGCCAAGATTTATCATGTTTTTCCAGAATCCACTCCGCTTTTTCAGCAGTGGTTCCTTCTGGAATTTCAATTTTGGCATCCTTTGAAAATCTGTCAAGGCAATGGCCACAAAAGCAAGTCTCGGGCAATATGGGTTCCGGGTCTTCAAACTGGGCATGCCAGTGTACATAATCCATCCAAACCCCATCCAAATCAAACTCCAGAAGTAAATCCCGAAGTTGGTCAAACCGAAACTTCCGGAAGCTTGGTTCAGTAGGACACACCCCCATAAACCAAGTGGCAGCCTCTATTTTTTCGCCTTTCTCATTGATGGCCCAAGCTTCAGGGTTCTCTTCCACATAGCCTTTTCCATTTAAAGTTGCAAACTCGGCATATATCTTCATGCCTTCGGATTTTGCCCTTTTCATCATATCAGCGTTGATGGACCCACTGTGGACAAATATCGCATTAACCCCAAGTTCCTTAAGGTCATACCCTTTGTCCCATAAAGGTTTGGGGTTCCCATAAACACCTCTTATCTCAACGGTTTCTACCGCTTTTTGTGCGCAAGATGCAACCATACCTAGCCACATGCAGAGCAAAAAAATAGGGGCAAAGCGTTTCGTTATTTTCATTTTATCTTAATTATTTATCCTTTGACAGCTATTACGAGCTATTTTCCATTGTATCCAGGTCCACGTACCACACGCCCTGGGAAAGAGCCCGTATGTTCCCCATCCTTGAGCACTTGGGTTCCGTTCACAAAAACATGCACCATTCCCGTTGCATACTGATGGGGTTTTTCAAAAGTTGCCTGATCTTGAATTTTTTCTGGATCAAACAAAACCACATCGGCATAATGGCCGCTAGTCAATACACCACGATTTTTAATTTTTAGATTGTTTGCAGGAAGGGAAGTAAGCTTATAAATAGCCTCTTCCAACGGGATTACTTTTTCATCCCGAACATATTTGCCCAACAAGCGTGAGAAATTGCCATAAGCCCTAGGATGGGTACTCGATTCAAGAAAAACACCCTCCGCGGCCATGGACTGCCCATCGGAACCAAAACTCATCCACGGCAACGCTATTTGTTTTTTCACATTCTCTTCCGACATCAAAAAATAAATGGTTCCCACCCGGCTTCCATCCTGTACCACCAAATCCATTGCAGTTTCTTCTGGTGTGGTCCCTCGCATTTCAGCAATTTCCTTGAGGGTCTTCCCTGTTAGATATTTGAGTGAATCATTTTTAAACCCTACAAGCAATATTTTTTCCGGATCTCCAGCGGCCTGCATAAGACTCTCCCATTCATCGGTAGGGGTCACCATTTCTTCCAATACCTTTTTTCTTATAGTGGGGTCTTGCAAACGTTCTGCCCATTTATCGTATCCCCCTTCTTGGACCCAAGGAGGCATGGAGGCATCCAAGCCTGTGGCTCCTGCAACATAATTGTACATATCTGCGGTAATGTTCAATCCTTTTGCCCTCGCCGAATCTACTTTGGCAACTACTGCGTCAAACTTAACCCAATTGTCTTTGCCACTTTGTTTTAAATGATAGATTTCGGCACGGATACCAGCTTCATGGGCTATTTGGATCAATTCATCCAAACTTTCCAACAGCCTGCTTCCTTCACTTCTCATATGGCTGATGTACATCCCGTCGTAGGCTGCCGCAACTTTACAAAGCTCTATCAGTTCTTCCGTGCTCGAATAAAATGCTGGGGCATAAATCAAGGAAGAGCCTACGCCCAAAGCACCTTCTTCCATAGCTTGTTTTACCAAAATTTTCATGGAATCCAATTCTTGGGTGGTGGGTTCCCTATCCTCATAACCTACGGTATGGACCCGTAGGGTAGTAGCGCCTACAAAAGAGGCTACATTGGGGGAAACTCCTTTATGGGTAAGGAATTCAAGGTACTCATTCAATGTGGTCCAGCTAACATTATATTTTATATCGCCTTGACTCTCTTGCTCCTGTCTTTTCATTTTTTCACTCAAGGGCCCCATGGACACCCCTTCCCCAAATACTTCCAGGGTAACCCCTTGCTTGATGTCTCCCATGGACCGACCGTCCTCAATCAAAGATTCCACTGCCCAACTCAACATATTGATGAACCCAGGGGCCACCACCAAATCGGATGCGTCAATCTCCGTATTCCCAGTAGCATTCTTTAGATTGCCAATTGCGGCAATCGTATCGGCATTGATGCCCAAATCACCAAAATAGGAAGGGTTCCCAGAACCGTCCACAATGCGGCCATTTTTTATGAGCACATCAAAATTTTGTGGTTTGGAACAGCTAAAAAATAGGAAGATAGCAAGGACATGGATTGCTATTGGGTTGAATTTCATAATTAGGTTATTTAGTGATGGTAACCAATTTAGTGAATTTTATGTTCATGCCATCTGCATAGTGCATAGCGTAAAAAAAGAAAAACCAATCCTTTGTATGGATGACTTATGCTAGAAAAGTCTTGATAGTTCACTGTCCCATAAATTTTAAAAATACCGTACTTTGTGCTTCAAATACCATATTTATGAAATCACCTAACTGGCAAACTGTCCAAGAATTTGAAGATATCACCTATAAAAAAAGTGATGGGGTCGCCCGAATTGCCTTTAACAGACCCAATGTACGCAATGCGTTTCGCCCAAAAACAACCAGTGAGCTCTACCAAGCTTTTTATGATGCCCAAGAGGACACATCCATAGGGGTAGTGCTACTTTCGGCAGAAGGACCTTCCACCAAAGATGGTAAATGGGCGTTTTGTAGTGGCGGAGACCAAAAGGCCAGGGGGCATCAAGGATATGTGGGTGAAGATGGCTATCACCGTTTGAACATTTTGGAGGTACAGCGCCTCATCCGCTTTATGCCCAAGGTTGTCATTGCTGTAGTGCCAGGCTGGGCCGTTGGAGGTGGACATAGTCTACATGTGGTATGTGATATGACTCTTGCCAGTAAGGAACACGCCATTTTTAAACAAACAGACGCTGATGTGACCAGTTTTGATGGTGGTTATGGATCGGCTTATTTGGCTAAAATGGTTGGACAAAAGAAAGCTAGGGAAATTTTCTTCTTGGGTCGAAACTATTCGGCACAAGAAGCCTATGAAATGGGTATGGTAAACGCCGTTGTACCCCATGAAGAACTTGAAGCTACTGCTTATGAATGGGCTCAGGAAGTTTTGGCCAAGTCGCCCACTTCAATCAAGATGCTCAAGTTTGCCATGAACCTTACCGACGATGGCATGGTTGGTCAGCAGGTATTTGCCGGTGAAGCCACCCGATTGGCCTATATGACCGAGGAAGCCAAAGAAGGTAGAAATGCGTTTTTGGAAAAACGCAAACCTAACTTTGGAAAGAATAACTGGATTCCTTGATCGATTGCTTCCCTAAAACAAACACTATTAGCATACCCCAATAAACAACAGACAATATGTAGTGTTCCACGGGATGGCCAACAAATAGCTGTAAAAAATAATCCAAAAAGAAAAAGATTATAAAGAATCCACCACTGCTAAACAAAAGGTGGGTTACCGCACCAAGGTTTCTATACTCATGGGTATCTGTTGAAACCAAAAGACCGGCTTCAGAGCTTTCAGAGTTTGTATTCTTAATGGTGATTTTTTGATTCCAATCAAACAACTTCTTTATCCACATGGACAGGGAATACCATCCTCCTTTGGCATAAACCTGCATGGGAACGGATTCTTTAGTGACAAAAGCAATCAAAATAATGACAATGTCATCAAAGAAATGCCCAAAACGTTGCATGGTCACCGTGAACAGCACCAAGTGAAAAAACACAATCAGATAGACCGCTGTATTCCTAAATCGTTTGGTGAACAAGAATATCCCAATCACCACTTCCAAAAACATGGAAAACCATGACAGTGCTTGGGCAAAGACCAGATTTTCTGTTTTATTGAAAATTAGCAAATACGGCTTGTTTTCCATAAGAATGCCCATCCAGTTGTGCATATAAAGTCCATTCCACCAGTCAACATGAAAAAGCTTGTTGACAGCTGCACCTATATAAACAATTCCCAATTGAATGAAAATAAGACGGGGAATGTCTCCCTTTTTATAGATGGATGACATTAAAAAGACACAGGCGCAAATAAAAATGTGGTTCCTGAAAATGCTTTTGGATGCCAATAAAATCAGTATAATGGCAATTCCTAAAATAAAACACATCAATCGTGGTTTGTAATTAATGAGCAAAAATCCCGCAGGTATGGCAAAGGCAACCCGCATTGCGGTTTTATACGTACCCGGGAAGTCTTGGAACATGTCCAAAAATGACAAATGCGGAATATAGGGGTCGCCGATTTTCCAAATAAACCCATTTAGAATTAGAATAACCAAAAGCAGTTTGCACATGACCAAAATGTTCCAACGCCTTTCAGTAGTGTCACTGCGCCACGGATAAAATTTTGGAAGCCAAGGGTAGTTTTGTTCTATTGAGGATAGTACCATGTTTTTGAAGGATGTCCGTTAGTTGAATATGTTATGCTCACTTTGGCATTGTCAGTTTTACCATATGTTTTTTCATACTGTTCCACGATGGAAAAAATGTTATCTATAGCCCTAGGTTCTATGGCATCTGGACTGTATCTATATCTTTTTTCGACCTCCTCCATGGATAACGAATCCCCATCTATAACAACATTTATTGTATAAACGGTCTGTTCATCAAAAGGGGCCCAACAGAAAAAACGTTCGGGAATAAACCTTGAATAAACAATAAGAACAACTTGGGAAGCTATGAACAACCAGGCTAAGACTAATCCAATTCTCATGTATATATATTATGAATCCTTGTATAAACCAAAAAGAGCCTTGCCACTTGGGTCAAGACTCTTTTACGAGAACACTATATGAAAATGAAAAAATTTACTTTCGAATCAATTACATGGTAAAACTACCATCTGTGTCCCTGTAAAAGAAATTATTGTTGTGAATATATCCTTTATTGTGGTTTATTTCAACTTCGGTATGATTTAATCGACATTCTGAACAGATTTCACGATGGCTGACAATACGCCATTCACGTCAAATTCCGGTTCCTCGGCCAAACCGGTACGCACAACGACCAAATCCTTGGACGGTATCACAAACACATATTGTCCTTGGTAGCCATTACAGGAGAATAGGTCTTTGGGCACATCTGGATACTTGCCTTCGGCATTGAGCCAAAAGTGTGCCCCATAGGTTCCGTTAGAGTGCAGGGTAGGGGTAGTGATATAGTCTACCCACTCTGGGGCAAAGATTTGTTCCCCATTCCATTTTCCCCTGTCCAGATACAACTGTCCAAAACGGGCCCAATCACGTGTGCTGGCCCAAGCATAGGAGGACCCCACATAATTCCCGGCAATATCGGCCTCCAAAACCATGGAATGCATGCCAATTTTATCAATTAAACTGGAGTAGGGGAAATCCAAATATTCCTGATGGCTTCTGAACTGTTGTCTGAGTATCCCGGAAAGTAGATTGGTGGTTCCTGAAGAATAGTTCCAAATCTCCGTAGGGGGTGCAATGGTTTTTTTTCTCTTTGTTTTTGTGTCATATCGCTATCCAAGAACAACATTTGGGTAACATCAGAAATTCCGCTATAATCCTCATTCCATTCCAACCCGCTTTGCATACGCAGCAAATGGTTTAAGGTAATGTTCTTTCGTTCATCGGCTTTCCATTCTGCAATTGGAGCAGGCCAATCCATTTCCAACTTGCCCTGATGTTCCAAAACCCCAAAACAGGTGGCTAAAACGCTTTTGGTCATGGACCACCCCAAAATAGGAGTATCCTTGGTAAAGCCCTCTATATATTTTTCGGTGAGCAAATGACCTTTGTAGAGCACCAAAAGGGTACGTGTTTTCTGTACATCTGGATTGCCAAAGGCCATGGCCACTGCTTTACTGAGTTGCCCCAAATCCACTTCCTCAAAAATGGAATCCAGAGGTTCTGCCTGTCCGTAAGGGTATGGAATGGTGTCCATAATTTTGTTCCGATGGGGGCGAATGGTCAATTTGTCAGGATCATAGCTATCATTAATCAGTACGGTTCCCAATCCATCACGATACACTGCAGTACGTTCCATCAACCCATAAACCGTAGAGGAAGCTGATTCTTCTGTTTCATCCACTTGGGTTTCGGCCAACTCTATTAAAGGCACATTGTTATCATACGTATTCATGGATGCGGCCGAACGCTCTGCCACAAAGACCCCAGAGGCCATATTTTTTGCCGCATAACCAGAAATGATATTCAATTTGGGGTAATTTAGGTATACCGCCACTCCGACTATAATAAGCAGGAGCAGCAAAACACGTTTAAGTAGTTTCATGGTGTTGGATGTATTTGTAACTTTCTGTTTCTAAATATAAACATTTACCACATGTCCAACATAGGATTGATCATTGAAGAACGCAGCAGGGATATAGGCGATTTTTTGGTGGGAAGACTTATCCCATTCCGAAAGAAGCGAATGATAGGCCCTTTCATTTTTATAGACCATATGGGACCTACCCAACTGGGGCCACAAAAATATATGGATGTGGACCAACATCCACATATTGGCCTATCCACACTGACATTTATGCTAGAAGGGGAAATTATCCACAGGGATGGAATGGGAACGCATCAGCGCATACGGCCAGGCTCCGTAAACTGGATGACCGCAGGGAAGGGGGTAAGCCATACGGAACGGACTCCAGAAGATATGAGGCATGGGAACGAGTTCACGGCACATGGCTATCAAATATGGGCGGCACTGCCCAAAGAATTGGAAAACATGGAACCCCAATTCCATCATATTGAAGGGAAAGACCTCCCCAAATGGAACGACGAAAATGCAGAATTCACCTTGGTGGCAGGGGAGGGCTATGGGAAAATGTCACCCGTTCCGGCACATTCCCCTTTGTTCATGATTGAAGTAAAGAACGCTGGGGCCTATTCACTTAACGTGAACGGGAAACTTAAAGGGGAAATTGGAATTTGCATTGTGGAAGGTAGTATAGAAGCCTGTGGTGAAGTCGTCGAAAAAGGAAATATACTGGTATCCAAAGTCGAAGACACCTGTAACATCAAGCTTAGCCCAAACACACATTTGTTACTGTTTGGCGGTGAACCCTTCCCAGAGGAGCGTCATATTTTTTGGAACTTTGTCTCTTCAAGCAAGGAAACCATAGAACAGGCCAAGGAAGCATGGAAGAACAAAACCTTTCCCATGATGACGGATGATGACACCTATGTGCCACTTCCTAGCTGATTCCAAGGAATATGTACCTTTAAGAAATCAACACAAGGCCTATTGCGAAAACTACTCTTCATATTTATTCTTGCCACGGCTTGCTCCAAAAAGCCTGATGCTAAATTGAAACCTCCCCAGTTTGAATGGTTGGGGCATGAGGTAACTGCTTCGGCCTATAATTCTGTCTTTTGGCAAACGGATAGTATTTCTCCCTCGGTAGCTGCATGGGGGGATACCTTAAAACCCGGCATGAAATGCATTGCGGTCTCACGCGACCTCATTAAAATGGGGCTTACACACAATACGATGGTTAAAATAGACACCTTTCCAGACACCTTTTATGTAAAGGACAAAATGCACTGGAAGTGGAAAAACCGAATTGACATCTACATGGGAAAAGATGTAAAAAAAGCGCGGGAATGGGGAAAAAAGAGGTTGCAAATTTGCTATGCTCTCCCTTTGGACACTATTTTTACGCAAAATACCCTTCAATGAAAAAAATACTGTTCCTCTCTTTATTGGCAATTGCAACCTGGTCTTGTTCCGTAAAAAGACAAATTGTGGATATCCCCATCCTTTTTAACGAACAACGTATAGAACTTACCAAGGAATACTTGGCCCAGCGTTATGAGCTGGAACAGGACACCCCGGACATTGTTCCAAAAATGGTCGTGTTGCACTGGACAGTCATCCCAACCTTGGAAGCATCATTTAGGGCATTTAACAACCCAACACTGCCCAACTGGCGCCCTGCACTGGAAAATGTGAGCGGGTTAAACGTTTCTTCCCACTTTTTGGTGGACAGAGACGGTACCATTTACCGGTTGATGCCCGAAACTACGATGGCAAGACACACCATAGGGTTGAACCATTGTGCCATTGGAGTGGAAAATGTGGGTGGGGGCAAAGATTTGCCGTTGACCAAAGCGCAGCTTAAATCCAACATTTATTTGGTGGAATATTTGGCATCAAAATACGATATTGAGTACGTAATCGGCCATCAAGAATATACACAGTTTGAAGGTCATCCCCTTTGGTTGGAAGTGGATGATGGCTACCGTACCACAAAAACAGACCCTGGAATGGACTTCATGGAAAAAGTTCGAAAAGCCACTAAAAAATATAACTTTAAGCCTGTACCCACAAAATAAGATGATGCTAAAAAAACTGTTGCCCTTTATATTGGTATTGACCACGTTGTCTATTTACGGACAAGAGGCAATTACTTCCCAATTGTATGAAACCTATGAAAAGTACAAAGAGCCTTCTTTGGACAAGAGGAGGGTAAAACATATCGATATCCAACCCCTGATCCAACAATTTGATGCAAATTCAAAGTTCAAGGTCCAAAAAGTGGGCGAATCCATTGAGGGCAGAAATCTGAATTTGATCAGTATTGGAACGGGGAAAATCAATGTGTTTTTATGGTCACAGATGCACGGCAATGAGCCAACGGCCACCCAAGCGATTTTTGATATTCTTCATTTTCTGGACTCTAATGACTTCAAAAAGGAAAAGCAAGAAATACTATCCCAATTGTCCTTACATTTTTTACCGATGCTCAATCCAGATGGAGCGGAAGTGTTCCAACGCAGGAACACCTTGGGTATAGATATCAATAGGGATGCGCTTCGCTTACAATCTCCTGAAGGAAGGGCCTTAAAGCGTATACGGGACAGCCTAAATGCCGATTTCGGTTTCAATCTACATGATCAAAGTACGTACTACAATGCAGAATTGACCAATAAACCCGCGACTATCTCTTATTTGGCCACAGCCTATAATTATGAAAAGGACATCAATGAAATTCGAGCCAATGCCATGAAAATCATTGTGTACATGAACAAGATTATCCAGAATTATGCCCCGGGCCAGGTTGGACGTTATAGCGATGATTTTGAACCCCGTGCTTTTGGGGATAATATAGCAAAATGGGGAACCAGTTTAATTTTGATAGAATCAGGTGGTTATGCCAACGATGTGGAAAAACAGGAAATCAGAAAGTTGAACTATGTGTCCATTCTCTCAGCATTGTATACCATAGCCAAAGACACCTACAAAAATATTCCCATTGAGGATTACGAGAAAATACCCCATAATGATAGGAAGTTGTTCGATCTAAAAATTGCGAACGCCACCTATAATCTTTTGGGTGAGGATTATATTCTGGACTTGGGAATTTACCGTAACGAAGTGGACCTTACTGACCACAATCATTTTTATTACCGAAGTTCTGTAGGTGATCAAGGGGATTTATCCACTTTCTACGGATATGAAACCTTTGATGCTTCGGGATATACTATTGTTCCTCCAAGAATGGTTTCCGCTACAGGTGAGGGGTATACCCAAAACCTCTTGAAAGAAGGTGTGGCCTATTTAAAAACTGCGCTACCAAAGCTAGATCCTGCTGTGAACACCCCTGTCCATCTTGTAGGGGAAGATTTCAAATTGACACCTTTTCGTTTACAACCCGGCGTAAACCCTACTTTCTTTTTAAAGAAAGGAGATAAAATAACCCATGCCGTCATCAATGGATTTCTGCTGGATTTATCCAAACCCATTGAAGAACAAAACTTTGGAAATGCCTTGATTTATCGTTAGTAACCGTAGTGGAAATTGGCCGTGGCCCCGTTGATCAGCAATAGGATCAACATAAAAAGCAATGTGCACACAATGGATACAAAAAGGGAGAGCACCAATCTTTTGTATCCCATCGGCAATGGTCCGATGGCACTGTTCTGAATGATTTCTTTGACTACATCCATGGTATTGTTTTTGAGTTAGACGTTAGAGCTTTTAGGATGTAATTTAGTTGTGGTCGCTACATAATAAACAACCTTTGTTAGAAAAACCCTACCATGGGTCTTGTCAAATCCATCAAAGTTTCAGTATCTTTTCAGAATCTTAAAATCAAGAAACCATCATTACATTATGAAACTAACTTTTTTTGGCCTTTTGTTGGCATGTATCTCGTTAGTGGGCTGTGCCCAACAAAACGCAATCGAATTGTTCAATGGGGAAAATCTGGTCGGCTGGA
The DNA here is from genome assembly GCF_004916895.1 of Flagellimonas alvinocaridis. Taxonomy (GTDB): domain Bacteria; phylum Bacteroidota; class Bacteroidia; order Flavobacteriales; family Flavobacteriaceae; genus Flagellimonas; species Flagellimonas alvinocaridis. The sequence continues at coordinate 35,127 of NZ_SNTZ01000016.1, read as the reverse complement.
CTGTTCATGGAGATGAGAAATGGTATGTGGAAGACGGACTGCTCATTTGTGAAAGTGGACCTAAAGCTGGATATGGGTATTTGTCCACCAATGAGTTTTATGATGATTTTGAGTTGACCTTGGAATTCAAACAAGAGGCCAATGGCAATAGTGGTGTTTTTATCCGTTCTACCGTTGATGGCACCAAAGTAAGTGGTTGGCAGGTAGAGGTGGCGCCTCCCGGTAAGGATACTGGAGGAATCTACGAATCCTATGGTCGCGGCTGGTTGATCAAGCCCGATCCGGAAAAAGACAAGAACCTTAAAATGGGAGAGTGGAACACCATGAAAATCCGTGCAGAAGGAGCTAAAATCACCTCATGGTTGAATGGAGTTGAAATGGTTACACTGACTGATGAAAAGATTGGTGAGGGAAAAGGTTCCATTGCACTTCAGATTCATGATGGAGGCGGAATTAAAGTAAACTGGCGCAACATTAAGATTGTACCAATAAAATCATAAACACAAAAAAGCCGGAATTAAATTCCGGCTTTTTTAATGTTCAATCAATATGTATTCTACTTCTTCAATGGAGTGACCACAAAGCTTCTATACTCAATTGGGCCATGGTCTCCTTGGATCATAAATGGACCAGGTTCTCCTTCCTTACTATCCAACGCCCCACCAGTAATCCCAGGAATCGTGGCATCGGTAATCACAGGTTTCCCATTAAGGACTACAGAAACCCTTCGCCCTAGCAAGGTAATATCATAGGTTTGCCATTCCCCGGCAGCTTTGGCTGCATTTTCCGTAGGCTCCAAGAAACCATAGACACCACCAATATAGATATCCAAAGGTTCCAATCCTTCATCATCCTCAATTTGCACCTCATATCTGCCACGAAGGTAAATACCACTATTACTTCCTTCTGGATAGCGGAACTCCACGTGTAGCTTAAAATCCTGGAATTTTTCATCGGTAATCAAATTAGCTCCAGATTCAGGGCTGGTGAGAATACCATCTTTGACCACCCATTGGTTTGAGTCACGGTCGGTATGCCATCCTGCAAGGTCTTTTCCGTTGAACACTTCAATGGGTTTGTCCCATTTTGGATTTTCGGTATAAGCCAATTTAGGGGCTCTTACACCTGTCCAATGGTTCACAGACCCATCAGTATAGATCATGGTACCCTTTAGTTTGCCGTCTACCAAAGCACCATGGAAGACCATATCGGTTCCTTCTGGCTCCCATTGACGGGGAATACTGAAAGAAAATTGATTGTCACCAAAAGTTTTTACTTCCGCAACAGGTCTAGCACTGCCAAAAGCAAAGACAAAGCGGCCTATAAGTGTTGCGTGTCCGGAATGTTTGATTTCCAACCAAGATGGAACAGTCTTTCCCTCAAACTCCATTTCCAAATCCCATCGACCTTCCAATGGAATCTTATTTTGGGCATTCATTGCAAAGACGGCCCCTAGGAGTAGGGCATTACATAAAACGTACAAGGTTTTTTTCTTGAAAGTCATAGTTTGTTTATTAATTATGACGACCAAGATAGGGATTATTCAAAAGTCCCACTATTCGCAACCTCCGGTAAATCCATTGGCACTGAATTTGGTCTGAACAGCCCCTTTGCTATTGCCATCGGTCAACTGGATCACCAAGTTGCTTTCGCCACTACCATCACGTTTTGGGGTACAATATTCAAAAAGATAGAAGCTGTTGGCCTGTTCGGCGACTCGTTGGGAAATTTGATTGAAGGTGTTCTCCAATTCCTCTTTATTGGAAGCAAACACACTGGCCGTCTTCCCAATTTTGGTCAATACCTCGGTATCGATTTCTGCTCCAAGTCCAATGGAAAAATAAGAAATATTTCTATTGGCGTTCTCTACGGCTTTCAGGGCATCGGCCTCTTTATATCGGGAAGCTTGGTCTGTTCCATCTGTAAACAACACTATGGATGCCGCCCCTATGATTTCACTGTTGTTGTTTTCCTTGAGCAGATCTTCCGCCTTTTTGGTGGACTTGATCACCGCACCGTACAAATCCGTGGAAGGGTCATTACTGATATCGGCAGTGATCCCATTTATGGCAGCGGTCAATTCCTCAGCAGATGAGGATAACGGATTCAATGCATGCAATTCATCTTCCCCATCAAACCAATAAATCGCCATTTTAAATGAGCCTGTTTCATCTTCGCCAGTGGGCATTACGTTATTGATGAAACTGATGGAAGCTGACTTCAACTCTTCCAGACTTCCCTGCAATACGCTATTGCTCAAATCCAGCACCAATAAAGTGTTGTTGTTGAACACTTGGGAATTTGGGGAAATACGCGCCTGCGATTCCGAAGAGGATATAATATTGAAACAATCATCGTTTCTACCTTGCTCATAAATGGTGAACTGATTGGCTGTTAATCCAGAAACGGGATTACCCATATCATCTGAAACCTTAAAGAGAATGGATACTTTTCCAGGTAAGGTGGTAAACTGGTCTTGAATGGATAATAAGAGGTCATTTTCACCAAAGCCCAGACAGTCATCCGGCTCTTTGCCCTGACCCAATTCACCATCATTTATGTTGAAATTCACATCATCATCAGCATTGCCGCAAGAGAAAAAAACAAGAACTAAGGAGGTTAGGAAAAAATAACGAAGTACGTTTTTCATTTTCATAAAAGTTAAGGTTCAACATGCAGAACGTTCAATTGGTCCAAAAATTATTTTCAAAATGAGTAATAGATTTAAAGAAAAGTTAAAAAATCGTCTCTCTTGTTAAAAAAGAAGCTTTGGATTCATTTTTTGGTAACTTCAACAGCATACAAACTATATTCATTCAAATCAAAAAACTATGCCAACGTATCAAATCAATGTCAACGGCGCATCCAAAACTGTAGATGTTGCCGAAGACACTCCTGTTTTATGGGTGCTGCGTGATCACCTTGATCTTGTGGGTACCAAGTACGGTTGTGGAATTGGCCAATGTGGTGCATGTACCATCCATGTTGATGGCACTGCCATGAGAAGCTGCTCCCTTACCCTTGCCCAGATTGATGGAAAATCCATTACTACAATCGAGGGCCTTTCCGAAGATGGCACCCATCCCGTGCAAGAGGCCTGGAAAGAGATGGATGTACCCCAATGCGGGTACTGTCAAGCGGGACAGATCATGACCGCTTCTGCTTTTTTGGCGAAAAACCCCAATCCTTCTGAAGAGGACATTGAGAATGCCATGAACGGCAATATCTGCCGATGCGCCACTTACACTAGAATTCGCAAAGCGGTGCAGATCGCTGCGGAAAATATGGATTAACACCAGCTTTTCACCTAAAAACAGAATCATGTCAACTAACAATACATTCAACACTTTAAATAGAAGAGCCTTTTTGCGCAATTCTTCCCTAGCCGGAGGAGGTCTGCTCATTGGCTTTAACCTTTTCCAGGCGTGCAAACCTAAAGTCATTGCCGAACCTGCCATAGATTTGGCCAGTTTGGACTATAACGACTTTAATGCTTTTATCAAAATTGCAGACAATGGTGCGGTCACCATATTTTCCCCCAATCCCGAAGTAGGGCAGGGGGTAAAGACTTCCATGCCCATGATCATTGCCGAGGAACTCGATGTTGCTTGGGACAATGTGTATGTGGAACAAGGTATTCTGGATACCAATAATTACACCCGACAGGTGGCTGGGGGTAGTCAATCCATCCGATTTGGATGGGATGCCCTACGCCAGACCGGAGCTGCGGCCAAACAGATGTTGGTCAGTGCGGCAGCGGCACGTTGGGGCGTGGACCCATCGGAATGTACCGTGAGCGAAGGGATTATTACCAATGCAGCAGGAGAAACCCTGGGTTATGGCGATGTTGTTAAAGACGCCGCTCAACTGGAAGTTCCCGAAAATGTGCCTCTGAAGAAGACTTCCGAGTACAAAATCATGGGGAAAGACACCCCAAATGTGGATATTGATAAAATCATCACTGGAAAATCTCTTTATGGGATGGATTACAAAACTGAGGGCATGGTCTATGCCTCTGTAATGCGTCCACCTGCTTTTGGACAAAAATTGGTTTCCTATGATGATTCGGCCGCCAGGGCCATGCCCGGTGTGGTGGATATCTTTACCATAGGAGAAAAGTTACGAGGACTTACAGAATCGGTTCCTAGGATTACAAGTATTATTAGTGATAGCGACAAAATAGTAGTACTCGCCAACTCTACATGGGAGGCCATGAAAGCCAAAAAAGCTATCAAAGCCGAATGGGAAGAGGTAACCAAGGCTGAAAGTACCGAGGAACATGACAAAATTCTGACCAGTCTTTTGGATGGGAACAAATTTGAGACTTTACGGTCTGATGGCAACGTAAAGAAAGCTTTCGCTGATGCGGACCAAGTACTGGAACGCACCTTTGAATCTCCTTTCTTACCCCATAGCTGTATGGAACCCATGAATTTCTTCGCAAATGTCACCGAAGAGAAAGTGCACCTAGTGGGCCCTATACAAACTCCAGAAGGCACTGCTGGTTTTGTGGCACAATTGTTAGGCCGCGAAGCCGATGATATCCATTTGGAAATGACCCGTATTGGTGGTGGCTTTGGACGAAGACTCTATGGTAACTTTGCCATTGAAGCTGCTGAAATTGCCGATAAAGCCAAGAAACCTGTAAAGTTGGTTTTCTCCAGAGAGGAAGATATGGAAGATGGAATCTACAGAATGTCCATCAAATACCGTATTAAAGCAGGAGTGAAAGATGGAAAAGTAACGGCCTACCACTTAAAAGAGGCCGCCGTGAATTCCAATATGTACGGACTCGTTCCCAATTTCTTCCCAGCCGGTGCCATTGAAAATTACCAAGTGGATACCGCTAAATATGACAGTAACATTACCACAGGCGCATGGCGTGCCCCATATACCAACTTTTTGGCCTATGCCGAACAAAGTTTCTTTGATGAACTGGCCGAATTGATGGAAGTGGATAAGATACAGTTGCGTTTGGATTTGTTGGACAATGTAAAGCCTGAAGAGGATGAGCGTATCCAATATTCTCCAGACCGCATGAAAGAAGTCATCAAGGTGGCGGTTGAAAAATCAGGTTGGGGCAAAAAGCCGGAGCATGTACACCAAGGCTTCGTGAACTATTACTGCCACAACACCCACGTGGCCGAAGTGGCCGATGTTGAAATTGAAAATGGAGAGCCTGTACTGAAAAAAATCACCTGTGTTGTTGATTGCGGGATTGTGGTGAACCCCCTCGGAGCCAAAAACTTGGTGGAAGGCGGTGTGTTGGATGGTGTAGGACATTCCATGTTCGGGGAATTGGCATTTAAGGACGGGAAGCCCACCGCCAATAATTTCGACAAATATCGATTGCTGCGGATTAAGGATGCCCCTGTTGTGGAAACCCATTTTATAGACAATGGTCTTTCACCTACCGGTTTGGGCGAACCCACTCTGCCGCCAGCAGGAGGTGCAGTGGCCAATGCTTTTAAATCTGCCACAGGAAATAGACTCTATAAACAACCATTTACCAAAACACCAGAACTTTTAAAAGTACCCGAAAAGGAAATTATAGGCTGATTATATGACGATACTTTTGTTTGGAATCACGAAGGACATTGTGGGAAGTCCCACTTTGTCCGTTCCCACTTCCAGTGTAACCGGTAAACAAGTACCCAAAACCGTTAGGGAATTGAAACAATTTTTGGGGGATACCTACCCTGAACTCAACAAATTGTCATCCTTGGCCGTGGCCGTAAACCACAACTATGCTAATGATGATGATACCATCAATTCCTATGATGAAATTGCGCTTATCCCCCCAGTGAGTGGGGGATAATCCGCATAAAATCGGTATCTTTCCATTACAAAGCAATTATTTGGATTTATGTTGATAGACAATCACGGAAGACAGATCAATTATCTCAGGTTGGCGGTAACCGACAGGTGCAATCTACGTTGCAACTATTGCATGCCTTCTGAGGGAATCAATTTTGTCCAAAATGATAAATTGCTCACCATCCCTGAACTTAAACAGGTCAGTGAAATTTTGGTTTCCCAAGGCATTGATAAAATCCGAATCACGGGAGGCGAACCCTTTGTGAGAAAGGATCTAATGGTGTTACTGCGCCATTTGGCAACTTTGGATGGCCTTAAAGATATTTCGGTCACCACAAATGCCACATTGATTGGCCCCCATATTAATGAGCTTAAAGCATTGGGCATTAAAAATATTAATGTGAGTTTGGATTCCATCAACAGGGAAACTTTTGAACGTATTACCCGAAGGAAGCAGTTTGATACCGTCCATGATAATTTAATCCGTCTGATTACCGAAGGATTCAATGTACGTATCAACTTTATTGTGTTGGAAGGGCAAAACGAGCAGGATATTATTCCTATTCTGGACGTTATGAAGCACCATGATGTCTCAGTTCGATTTTTAGAGGAAATGCCATTCAATGGGGGAAGCAAAAACTTTAAATCCATTGCTTGGAACTATAAGGCCATATTGGAACATATTGCCAGGGCCTTTCCTGATTATCAAAAATTGGAGTCGCCCAAGGAATCCACATCCATAAACTATAAGATTAAGGGGCATACGGGAACCTTTGGCATCATCCCATCTTTTAGCAGAACATTTTGCGGCAGTTGTAATCGCTTGCGAGTTACAGCTACTGGAGATGTGATCACCTGCTTGTATGGAAAGCCTAAGGCAAATCTTCGGGATATAATTCGTGGCGAATCATCAGTGGAAAAAGTGAAAGAAACTATCTTAAAAACCATTGGTTCTAGAGCCAAAACAGGATTTGAAGCACAAAACGAACATTCCAATACCGTTTTTGATAGTTCAATGACATCCATTGGCGGATAGGTAACCCATATCTTAATCTAAACGCAGACAAAATGGAAAAAGCAACACCCAAATTATACGGATTGGTCCTTGCGGGAGGTAAAAGTACCCGCATGGGGTCGGACAAAGGGTTGATTACCTACCATGATATTCCCCAGCAGGAATATCTCTACCGGTTATTGGAACAGCTATGCGATACTGTTTTCTTGAGCGTTCGCGAAGAACAGGAAGCAACTGTTGAAAAAGCATATAGGGCCATTGTGGACAAAAATGAATATCGTGGTCCTTTTAATGGTATTCTTAGTGCACATGCTTTGCATTCAGATGTTGCTTGGTTAGTGTTGGCCTGCGACCTCCCTTTATTGGACTTGGAAAGTATAAAACAATTGGTAGAACAAAGGGATTCCAATGCATCAGCTACTTCCTTTGCCACCAACCAAACAAAGCTGCCCGAACCTTTGATTACCATTTGGGAACCCAAAGGGCTTCAAAAGGCCATAACCCACTTGGAAACATCGGAAAGTTCCTGTCCTCGAAAATTTTTGCTCAATACGGATACCAAGTTGGTCTTCCCCGAACATGACGAGGTGTTGTACAATGCCAATTCACTATCGGAATACGAGTTTGCAAAATCCAAAATAGCAATCAACCATGGAACCTAGGTATATCAGACAAACCCAATTAAAGGATTTTGGTCCGGAAGGACAGCAAAAGCTGGCCGATTCAAAAGTCTTGGTCGTGGGTTTGGGCGGATTGGGCCTTCCAGCATTACAATACCTTAACGCCATGGGAGTGGGGACTTTGGGCCTTATGGATCAAGACACCGTTGAATTGCACAATCTGCAACGACAAACCCTCTATACCGAAAACGATTTGGGAAGGTCGAAGCTGGAGGTGGCTCATGAAAAATTGAGCGCACAGAATTCTGGCACAACCTTTCATCTACACGATACCTTTCTGACTAAGGATAATGCCTTGGATATTTTGGAAGTTTATGACTTGATCCTGGACGCCACGGATAATTTTCCAACACGATATCTCATCAACGACGCCTGTGTTATCTTGGGAAAACCTTTTGTCTATGGCGCATTGCACAGTTTTGAAGGACATGTAAGCGTATTCAACTATAATGATGGACCAACATATCGCTGTTTATATCCCAACATGCCAAGCCCCCATGAGGTGCCCAATTGCAATGAAAATGGGGTTTTGGGCGTTATTCCCGGAATCATTGGAACCTTTCAAGCATTGGAGGTTGTAAAAGTACTGACAGGGATAGGGGAGGTCTTATCAGGAAAGTTATTGCTATTTGATGGACTAACCCAACAGTCCACCAAAATTGGTTTTAAAGTCAACCCCGAAAATCAAAAAATCAAAAAATTACAGGACCAATATCAACAACTGGATTGTAGCGTAGTGCCTTCAATCCGTGCGGAAGAATTTCAACTCTTATTGGAATCCCAACAAAATATTACCCTATTGGATGTACGTACCCCCAATGAGTTTAATGCCCAACATCTCAATGAGGCAATCAATACCCCTTTGAACCGTTTGGAATTGGCAGCGGAACACATTGTAGGAACAAAAGAAGTCTATGTCATATGTCAATCTGGAAAACGAAGTGAACAGGCCATACAGCAATTGGAAACTTCTTTTCCTGCCATAAAATTTTACAACGTCTTGGGCGGCATGAACAAAATGATGATGCTATGTCCCTAGCTTCTGTAGATTTCATCTTATTAACACTTGCGTTCTTTGTAATTGCAACGCTATACTCGGCGGTTGGTTTTGGGGGAGGCTCCAGTTACTTGGCCATACTTACCTTGGTCCTGACCAGTTTTTTTGCGATAAGGACAACTGCGTTGCTCTGCAACTTAACAGTGGTCACAGGAAGCTGTTATCTCTACTACAAGAATGGGCATTTGCCCTTGAAAAAATTCATCCCATTTGTGGTCGCCAGTATACCCATGGCTTTTTTGGGAGCCTCATTTAGATTAAAAGAACAGGTGTTTTTCATTTTACTGGCTTTGGCCTTGATTATATCTGCCATTGCATTGATTTATCAAACCTTGTCGTTGCGCTCCAACTTCAATGTAAAACAATATCCAAGCTATGTTTCCTATCTTCTGGGAGCGGGCATTGGCCTTTTGTCTGGATTGGTGGGCATTGGCGGGGGGATATTCTTGGCGCCCGTACTCAATCATATGAAATGGGACAAACCTATTGTCATTGCTTCTTTGGCCAGTTTTTTCATCTTGGTCAATTCCGTTTCGGGGATTGGGGGGCTATTTGTCAGTGACTCTTTTGAAATCTTCTGGCCCGAAATATTGGGACTATTATTTGCCGTTCTAATGGGTGGGCAGCTAGGAGTACGGTTGAGCATTGGAAAGTTATCAGCAAAACGTATTCGACTGTTGACTGGCTTTTTGGTACTCTTTGTAGGGGTTCGGGTATTGCTCAAAAACGGATTGGAAGTAAACTTTTTTTCATGATTGAATTTAATGATGCACTAAAAAAAGTGCTGGACCATGCACAAGATTATGGGAAAGAAACTGTATCCTTGGATGAATCCCAAGGGAGGGTTTTGGCTGAAAATATTATAGCCGACAGGGATTTTCCTCCTTTTGATAGATCCACCAAGGACGGCATTGCCATACAATTTGATGCTATTAAATCCCAAGGGCAAACTTTTGGCGTTTCTGGAATGGCCCAAGCGGGAACCCCCCAAATACTCCTTGAGAATAGCAGTAATTGCACAGAAGTCATGACTGGGGCAATCGTACCCAAAAATGCCGACACGGTGATCATGTACGAGCATACTTCCAGGGAGGGTGACATATTTACAGTTAATAAACCCATTAAAAAAGGGCAAAACATACATTATCAAGCTAGCGACATTAATCAAGGTGAAGTTTTACTTCAATCTGGGGTTTCCATTACTTCTGCCGAAATAGGGATATTGGCCTCAGTGGGAAAAGCACAGGTCGTGGTGAAAAAACTTCCCAAAATTGCAGTAATTTCCACAGGGAACGAATTGGTGAACGTAGAGGAAATCCCGTTACCATTTCAAATTAGAAAATCCAATTCCCATTCCCTTTATGCGCTTTTGGAAACGGAGCACATTGCAGCGGACATCCATCATCTTGTGGACGAACCGACAGCTATCCAAAAAGCATTGGAGCATCTCATCAAAACCTATGATGTTTTGCTCCTCAGCGGAGGCGTTTCCATGGGAAAGTTTGACTTCCTACCAGAAGCCTTTGCAGCGCTGGGTGTGGAAAAAGCCTTTCATAAGGTATTGCAGCGCCCAGGAAAACCATTTTGGTTTGGAAAACATCTGAAACACAAGACCATTTTGTTTTCATTTCCCGGGAACCCTGTATCGACCTTTGTCAACTATCATTTGTATTTTAAGGCTTGGCTTAACAAAACTTTAGGTAGGGAGGCACCACAATTTGCCGTACTTTTAACTGAATCCTTTACCAACGAAACAGATTTGACCCTATTCCTAGGGGCCAAAATTGATATGAAAGAAGGAAGATTGATGGCCGAAGTTCTGTCATCATCCGGTTCTGGGGATTTGGTAGGACTTTCCAAAGTAGATGGATTCGTATCGATTCCCCCAAAGGAAAGCCTGCAGAAAGAAGCTAAAGCAATGTTTATACCAACCCGAAATCTTTGGCAATGACACACGAACTTAAAACGATCATACAAAGCTATCAGGAAAGGGGTGAGGCTGCTATACTGGCCACTGTGGTTGCTTTGGATGGTTCATCATACCGTAGACCTGGTGTCCGCATGCTCATTTTTGAGAATGGAGACATGGTCGGAGCCGTGAGTGGCGGATGTGTGGAGAAAGAAGTATTGCGACAGGCCCAAACGGTCTTTACCACCGGACTTTCCCGGATTATGGTGTATGACGGACGTTACCGTTTAGGTTGCGAGGGTATTCTGTATATTTTACTGGAGACTTTTAAGCCCAACGAAGCCTTTTTGACCCGTTTCTGGAATACCATTAAAGACAGAAGGCCCTTCCGTATCCATTCTTACTACCAAAAGGAGCAGAGTGATAACCCAAACTATCATTCCATGTTCCAGTTCGAGGATGAAATGTTTCCTCTATGCGATGAGGTTGAATCTAAAAAAGGACTTGCTATTTTTGAACAGGAAATGCAGCCTTGTTTTCAGTTATTGATCATAGGCGCGGAGCACGATGCCGTGCAATTATGTAAATATGCGGCCCTCACTGGTTGGGAAGTAAGTGTGGTGGTCAACCCGAGGGAAGAAAAATCGGAAAAGGATTTCCCCGGCATCCATAAACTCATTCAGGTGGAGCCTGAAGCATTTCAATATAGTCTAGATCCACAAACGGCCGTGATCATTATGACCCATAGTTTTGTCAAGGACCTACAATTCGTGATGGCCCTAAAGGATGAACTTGGTGCTTACATTGGGCTATTGGGACCTTTTAAACGAAGGGAAAAACTATTTGATGAACTCTTGGAACGTTGCCCTGATGTTTCGGAAACGTTTCTGGATCAAATCCATGGGCCTTCAGGAATTGATATTGGTGCGGAAACCCCTCAGGAAATTGCCATCTCCATTTTGTCCGAGATTTTATCTGTGATCAACAAAAAGGATCCTCAACTCTTGAAGGATAAAATGGGAAAAATACACACTTAATATGGCCGAAATTTCCATTCTAGTATTGGCAGCGGGGGCCTCTTCCCGAATGAAGGATAAGGCCAAACAGCTCCTTCCTTGGAAAAACACCACGCTCTTAGGACATGCTATCGATCAAGCTAGAAAAGTATCGGATTCGGTAACAGTGGTAATTGGGGCCAATGCCGAAACCATCAAGAATATAATTCCCAAGAAGGTCGAATCTATTTACAATCCCAATTGGGAATCGGGAATGGGAAGTTCCATCGCCGCTGGCGCGCACCACATTTTAGAAAAGAATGATTTTTTGGATGGAATCATGATCATGCTGGCCGACCAACCGTTATTGGATGCAAATTACCTGCATCAGCTAATGGTTAGTTTTGAAAAAGATAAGTCCAAAATCATAACAACTTCCTATGGAAAAAAAATGGGCGTTCCTGCAATTTTCCCAAAAGCTGCTTTTCCGGAACTCCTCCAACTCAATTTAGATGTGGGTGCAAAATATGTAATTGAAAATCAAATCGAAAATTGTATAGCCATAAATCCCCATGGAAGGGAAATCGACATAGACACCCTTAAAGATTATAATCAACTAACTGATAAATAAACTTATGAATAAATTTACTTATAGTATTACTTTAATTTATATATTAATATTTTTTCAATGTAATGCCCAGCAAATGGGATTTGAGGAATACAATCCAAAATCCACTTTAGTGGTTCCTGAAAATCCTGTAGAACGCGCCAAGTTTACCTTTATTGATGTGCATAGTCACCAGTTCCGCATGGACACCCAAGACTTGTCTACACTGATTAAAGATATGGACAGGCTCAATGAGGGTATTATGGTGAATTTAAGCGGTGGGTCTGGAGAAGACCTAAAAGCTAAATTGCGGAATGTAAACCAGCACTATCCCAATCGGTTTGCCATTTTTGCCAATGTGGATTTTAGCGGCGTTGGCGGGTCCAATTGGGGAGAACGTGCCGCGGCACAATTGGATGAGGATGTAAAAAGTGGAGCCAAAGGATTGAAAGTATATAAAAGTTTGGGATTAAGAAACAATGATGTAAATGGCAAGCGAGTCGCAGTAGATGACCCTAGGCTAGACCCCATTTGGGAAAAATGTGCTGAGCTTGGCATTCCAGTATTGATTCATTCCGCTGACCCAAAATCCTTTTGGGACCCCATGGACAGCTACAATGAACGATGGTTGGAGCTAAAGACCCATCCCAGGCGGAAACGCTCCGCAACAGACCCAGCCCCATGGCAACAGATCATTGACGAACAACATCGTATGTTTAAAAAACATCCGAAGACCAAGTTCATTAATGCGCATATGGGGTGGTATGCGAACGATTTAGACCAATTGGACGGCATGATGCAAGAAATGCCCAACATGTATGTGGGTATTGGAGCCATTATTGCCGAGTTGGGACGTCAACCTAAACGTGCCCGGGCATTTTTCATTAAATATCAAGACAGAATACTATTCGGAAAAGATAGCTGGAAACCTGAAGAGTTCCCCACCTATTTCAGGGTGTTGGAAACCGCAGATGAGTATTTTCCATATTACAAAAAATACCATGCCTTTTGGGCTATGTACGGATTGGACCTTCCAGATGAAGTCCTTAAAAAGGTATACTACAAGAATGCATTGGAGCTCATTCCCGGTTTGGACAAATCCCTATTCAAAGAATAGCCTATTTTCTAGGAGCACTTTTATTGATTCGAAGTCCTTCAGTATCCAAATCCTGAAAAATACCGCAGGACACTTGTCTTTTTACCAATGTCTTGGTTTTTTTCCGTTTGGTCAACGCTTCTATTTCTTTGTTCAAAAATTGCATCGAAACTGTTTTTGTATCAAAACGTAATGGAGCCCAAATTATTTTTTACTGGACCCGTGTTGTTCCATTTGATGTCATCTTTCTTGTAACATATTCCAATACAGTCATCCAATTCATTTTTAAAATAAGGGCTGCTGTAGGCACATTATCTTCTTCGATTGCACTAAGAATTGCTTCGTTTTGTTGATTCATTTCTGCATAAAAGGAAAGGTCATGAATCAAACCTTGCTCGTAGAATCGTAATCTGAGTTTCAAATTGTCCAAGGTTTGCAATAAAATGGGGTTGGCACAGTCTTGCACCAACAGCTTGTGAAACATAAACCGAAGATGTAAACACTCCGTTGAGTCTTTTTCGTCATCAAACAAATGCAAGGTGCGTCGCAATCTTTCCATGGAATCAGCACTGAAATTGGAATCTTCCAAGGCCATTACCTCAAGTTGCGCTATGGTTTCGTACAAGTGTTTGGCTTCCTTTTCACTTAATTGTGCAATGACAAAGCCTCTATTTCGCACTGCCTTTATTACCCCTGCATAGGCCAATTGGCTCAAAGCCTCCCGAATTGGAGTGGCGCTTATCCCAATATCACGGGAAAGTTGGGCCAAATTAATGGTTTTGCCCACTTCCAGCTCCCCATTTTGGATTTGGACAAGCAGATGATTCTTCACAATGTCCCGTAAGGCTCCAATTTGATTCATATCCCTAAAATACAAATCCTTAGCTTAACCCGTCATATCCACAGAAGTAATGAATAATCCATTAGCTTTCATCCAGATAGGCCCCTAAATTGTCCAACGCACCATCCCAGAATTTTTCATAGAATTTCATCCACTCAGAAACTTGTTTGAGCGGCTGTGCATCGGCCATACAAAAGCGCTCCCTTCCTTGTGACGAAATGGTAACCAAACCAGCCTCCTCCAAGGTCTTGATATGCTTGGTAACCCCTTGCCTGCTGATACTAAACTGACCACAGATCTGTGTAATGGATAGGGCAGAGGAAGCAATGATCAAGGCGTGAAATATTTCACGCCTTTTTGGATCGGCAATAGCCTTGAAGATTTTTGTAATATTATCCTGCATGTACTTCCTCCTTTAAGAATGATTTGAGGTCGTTCACACAGTGCTCCCAACCCGAATCAAAACTATTGAAGAATGTAACCGCAGAATTTTCGGGATAGTTTGAAATACCGGAATGTTTCAAATACAATTTGGTTCCTTCATCCGTTTCTTCAAGTTCCCAACAAACCACAGTCTCAACATTGGTATCCTTCACAATCCATGTGTAAATTAAAGTGTAGGGATCGGCACTTCTTACTTCACCTGTAATTTGGGTGCAATCGGCCTCACCACTGGACTGAAAGGTGTACTTAAAGCCTTTTTCGGCTTTAAAATCGGTTTTGAGAAACCACTTGGAAATTTCTTCCGCTTTGGAGATGGCGTCCCATACTTTTTGAATGGGATGGGCAAATACATGTTCTTTTTTAATTACATCGTTCATATCTATCGTTTTTTGATTATATTCATGCAACTTATTGGTTGCTAATTTACAAAACTTTTTCTATTACGCAACTTTTTGGTTGCTTAATTTTAATTTATTATGAAAGCAGCATCGGGATATTCTGGAACACCACTAGCAAAAAAGCTTGGTATTAAAGAAGGTTTTTCTGTTTTGATTCTAAATGCTCCCAAACAATATTGGAGTCTTTTTGCCGACCTTCCCAATAAATTGAACATTGAACAGGGCTTCGGAAAAGACAGAATAGATTTCATCCATCTATTTATAACTACCCAAGAGGAAATGATTCTACAATCCGTGCTTTGCAAAGAACACCTAAAACTTAACGGTAGTTTATGGGTGAGTTGGCCCAAGGGTACTTCCAAAATCCAAACGAATCTCAATAGAGACCACATTCGAGAGCATTTTCTTTACATAGGCCTTGTGGATACTAAAGTGGCTGCTATTGATGAAGACTGGAGCGGGCTTAAATTTGTATATCGCCTCAAAGACCGTAAATGAAACTATTCAGCTTAAGATTACTGTTTTTTTCACATTTCTTTTAGAACTGGCATACAGGCTTTTAGTTATATTACACTGCTAATCCGACTAAACTGTTACACATGGGACATTACTACAAAGTCTACACGCTATTTCTATTATTTTTCTCCTGTATTTTTACCTTCCAAGCCCAAAAAACCGACCCATCCCCATATGCGGGGCTAGAGTTTCGCAACTTGGGACCTGCATTGACATCAGGACGTATTGCCGATATTGCCGTACATCCCAACAATGAAAATACATGGTATGTTGCCGTTGGTTCGGGCAATATATGGAAGACCGTAAATGCTGGGGTAACCTGGTCCCCCATTTTTGAAAAGGAATCCAGTTATTCCATTGGATGCATCACGCTAGACCCCAATAATCCCAGTACCATTTGGATAGGAACTGGGGAAAATGTTGGCGGAAGACATGTAGGTTTTGGCGATGGAGTATATGTAAGCCATGATGAAGGAAAGTCATGGAACAACATGGGACTTAAAACTTCCGAGCATATTTCAAAGATCATAGTACATCCTGAAAATTCTGATATCGTTTGGGTCGCGGCCCAAGGACCACTATGGTCCAAAGGAGGCGAAAGGGGTCTCTATAAGACCACTGATGGCGGAAAAACCTGGAACAGAACCCTAGGCAATAGTGAATGGACCGGAGCCACAGATCTTGTCATAGACCCTACCAACCCAGACGTGCTCTACGCTGCCACTTGGGACCGACATAGGACCGTTGCCGCCTATATGGGTGGAGGTCCCGGGTCGGGAATCCACAAAAGTACTGACGGAGGGGAGAGTTGGACCCAACTTTCTAGCGGTATTCCCACTTCCAATTTGGGGAAAATTGGATTGGCCATTTCCCAATTCGATCATGAAACTGTTTATGCAGCCATTGAATTGGACCGTAAAAAAGGAGGGGTCTTCATGTCAGAAAACGGTGGAGCTTCATGGACCAAGCAGTCTGATGCAGTTTCCGGAGGAACTGGACCACACTACTATCAAGAATTGTATACCTCACCCCATCATGAAGGTCGATTGTATCTCATGAGCTATATCGTTTTGATATCGGATGACCATGGGAAGACGTTCCGACAAATGAATGAGGACAAAAAGCATGTGGACAGCCATGCAGTGGCCTTTAAACCTTCAAACCCTGATTATGTACTCTTCGGGACTGATGGCGGCCTATATGAATCCTATGACGATACCCAGACCTGGCGTTTCTTTGCCAATCTACCCGTGACCCAATATTATAAGATTGCCGTGGATGATGCCGAACCCTTCTATAATATTTTTGGAGGTACCCAGGATAACGGTTCCCATGGTGGGCCTTCTCGTACCAAGAGCAAGGCCGGTATCCTAAATTCGGATTGGTGGATTACTCTCGGGGCTGATGGGCACCAATCTGCCACAGAACCTGGAAATCCTAATATCACCTATGGTGAGTTTCAACAAGGTTGGTTGTGGCGTATAGACCAAACTACTGGTGAAACGGTCTTTATCCAGCCTCAGCCAAAGGCTGGAGATCCTTTTGAGCGATTCAATTGGGATTCTCCAATTTTGGTAAGTCCACACAAACCGGAACGTTTGTATTTTGCTTCGTACCGGGTATGGAAATCGGAAAATAGGGGAGATGACTGGATTCCAATATCATCTGATCTTACCCGAAACGAGGAACGGTTGCCATTACCCATCATGGGACGCCAACAAAGTTGGGACAATCCCTGGGATGTTGGGGCCATGTCCAACTACAATACCATCACCTCACTGGCAGAATCTCCACTACAGGAAGGTCTTATTTATGCCGGAACTGATGACGGCATACTACAAGTCACTGAAAATGGAGGGGATTCATGGAAAAAAATCATGTTGGGTAACATCAAGGGGGTTCCCAGCAGAGCCTTTGTTAATGATGTTCGTGCGGATTTGCACGATGCAAACACGGTTTATTTGGTACTCGATAATCACAAGGAAGGGGATTTTAAACC
Organism: Flagellimonas alvinocaridis; assembly: GCF_004916895.1. Lineage (GTDB taxonomy): Bacteria > Bacteroidota > Bacteroidia > Flavobacteriales > Flavobacteriaceae > Flagellimonas > Flagellimonas alvinocaridis. Next base: position 17,753 of record NZ_SNTZ01000016.1, on the reverse strand, counting down.
GTATTTACTAAAAAGTACGAACAAAGGAAACACTTGGAACTTCATCAATGGGAATTTACCCAATCGTTTGATTACTTGGAGAATTGTTCAAGATCATAAAAAGAAGGGGATGTTGTTCGCAGCCACAGAATTTGGCATCTATTTTACCAATAATGGCGGTAGTAGTTGGACCAAGTTGGATGGAGGTGTCCCAACCATTTCTTTTAGGGATATTACCATTCAACGTAGGGAAGATGATCTTGTTGGCGGTTCATTCGGTCGTGGAATCTTTGTTTTGGATGATATTTCCCCTCTTCGGGATTTTGATTCATCTACCACAACCCCAACATTGTTTAAGGTAAAGCCTGCCTATTGGTATATTGAAAAAGACGAGGTGTACGGTCAAGGACATTCTGAATATGCAGCCAAAAATCCAGCTTTTGGGGCCACCTTTACTTACTATCTACCTGAAAAACTGAAATCCTTAAAAGAAATCAGAACGGAAAAAGAAAAGGACCTAAACAAGCAAAAAAGCAATGTCCAGTTCCCCGGATGGGACAAACTAGCTCAAGAAACCACCCAAGAAGACCCCGCATTGGTCCTTTTGGTAAAGGACAGTTCGGGCAAAGTGGTAAATACCGTTTCAGGTACCAACAAAAAAGGATTCAACCGTGTAGCATGGGATCTTTCCTATGCATCCCGAGGAGGAATTTCTTTAGACAGTCCTCAAGGTGGAGGGGATGAAGACTATTTTGCAGTTCCTTACTTGGCTACACCAGGAACCTATTCCGTGGAGCTTCATCAACGGATAGACGGAGAATTAAAGCCATTATCCAATCCTCAAACATTTCAGGTAAAGGCATTGGGTACAGGTGCATTGCCATCCAAACCCATTGCTGAAATAGACGCCTTCAGGGCTAATTTCCAGCAGTTTCAACAAGACCTTACGGCGACCAACACCGTGTTGGGCAAAAGCATCAGCCTAGTTAATGCAATGAGACGTGCTCTAGATCAAGCTGAGAACCCCAATGCTGAGCTTTCATCAAAAATTTATGCGGCCAAAACACAGCTATTGGATTTGAATCAACAAATGAACGGAAACCCCGCGAAGAATGAGATAGGGGAGAACAATGCACCAACACCGGGTGATGGCAATTTTGTGGGTATGGTGGCCCTTGGTAATACCTATGGTCCAACAGGAAACCACAAAGCCGCTTTGAAAAGAGCCGATGATCAGTTACAGGAAATCAAAAAAGCACTATCAACCTTGGTCAAAAGTACATTACCTGCCCTTGAAGCTGATCTAAAAGCTGCTGGTGCTCCATGGATAGAAGGACAGGGGCTTATTGAAAACTAGTCAAGTATGATAAAAGAATCCACCCGTTCCCTCTATTTGTTGCTTTTGATTTCTTTCCCATTAATGGTATTTGGGCAATATACCGAAACCGATTGGAAGGAACGGGACCTATGGATGAAAACCGAATTCTTGCTAAAAATGGTAGGGGTAGAGCAGGGGGACAGAGTGGCCGATATAGGCTGCCATGAAGGATATTTAAGCATTCATCTAGCCAAAAAAGTATCTGAAGGCGGAAGGGTATACGCGGTAGATGTCCGTTCAGACCGGTTGGAAAAGCTGCGGGAAAATGCCCATAAGAGAAGTTTGGGGAACATTGTTACCATATTAGGGGATTATGATGATCCCAAATTGCCACAAAGGGAGTTGGATTTTGTCTTTATAATGGACACTTACCATGAAATGGATGCCCATAAAGAAATCCTACAACATGTAAAAAATGCGTTGAAACCCGGTGGAAAAGTGATGATTCTGGAAAAACTCAAGGAATGGGTTCGCGATACATCTAGGGAAACCCAAGTGGCATCTCACTCACTAGCTCCGAATTATGTCCGGGAAGAGCTGAAACAAGCTGGTTTTACGATTGTTTCCGAAATTGATGATCATGGTAAATGGGAGCGCGAAAACGATAAACAAATGTGGGTGATTGTGGCCCAAAAACCTGAATAGCTTCAAATCCTATTCCGCCCTACGCACATATACATAACTTCGTATTCCCGGGAGATCGTCCCCAACATTTTTAATGAGGCGGTCACCACTTATGGATAAGGTTCCCAATAAATCGCTACCCTGCAATACGACTTCAGTTTCCGAAGAAGCCCATGCACCCGTGGCGACTACAGTGCTAGAACATTGGGCGAAAAAATGACCATTGGTTATAGCGGTAATGCTCACATTGGTCTGCTCAAAGGTCCATACCATATCACCATCAATCAAAAGTGTGCCGGAAATGCATTCCAATTCATCCATTAGGTTGGATGATAAAGAACCGTCCATATCTATATCCTGTGACGAGCTTACGTTTACTTCGGCCAAATCCCATAACCCTATCACTTGGAGGTTGGTCGTGTTTGTAGAGCCCCCATCATCATTGCTACAAGACAATACAAGAGCAAAAACAAAAAGGTATAGACAAGCTTTTCTTAATTTTTTCATGATAGCTTTTTAGATTGATATCTCAAAATAACACATTTCGAGGCAAAATACTTAAATACACCCAAACATTTTATCGATCTATGACAAACAAATACACTAAAGTGTATGTATTGCCGTTAAAGCAGCATGAACCCAAACTTATATAACATGAACAAAGCCATACAATACTTCGGTAAAATTGCTTTTTTAAGTTTAACGCTACTTGTTGGGCAATCTTGTAGTGATGATGCCAAAGCACCCAACGATCAAGAATTGACCCAGGTTGAAGTGCAGACCATTCTAACTTCCGACCAATTGGCGAGTGTTGCCGATAACGCCTTGGCTGAACTTTTTGCGGATAACGGTGAAACCGCAAAAACATCAAAATCCAATGATTGCTATGTTGCAGAATATACCGAGACAGGATATACCGCTACTTTTAACAATTGTGTGTTAAATGGCACCGATAATGTGAACGGTACCGTGACCGCCACCTACGACACAGGGGGAGAGGCTACATCTTTTAACGTGACCTTTACAGATTTCTATGTAGGCAACATAAAACTGAACGGAACCCGAAACTTTGTGGTAAATGGCGATATGGAAGGAAATTCCTTTTCGATTACCGTGACAAGCAATATGACCATTGAATTGGCCGATGGAAGTACCATCGTGGAGAATGGCAATAAAACCTTCACCTTTAGTTTTGGTGAAACCTTGGAAAACTTTACCATAGGTCTTTCCGGTACTTGGACCATCCAGGCCAACGGAAATACTTATTCCATAGAAAGCAGCGGTATTGAGGCCGATGCCCAATGTGGTCACTTCACTTCTGGAAGCATGGTTGTTTCCAAAAACGGACTCGAGGTAACTGTGGATTTTGGCGATGGCACATGTGATGACAAAGCCACCGTAATCTACCCCAATGGTGCCACCGAAGAGATAACTTTATAAGTGCCACCTTCCTTATACAATATAAAAAAGAGCACCGATCTATTCGGTGCTCTTTTTTTATGACCTCTAGGCATTGAGGGATTTGGTTATATTTATAGAAATCATTCAAATGACAGCATGGTTAAGAGCATAGTGCAAACCCAGAACGCCTTTTTTGCGTCGCAACGTACGAGGGATTCGCATTTTCGCAAGCAATACTTAAAAAAGTTGATGCAAGAAGTTTTGAAAATGGAAGACGCTATCTGTGATGCGCTCTATGCCGATTTTAAAAAACCTAAGTTTGAAGCTTTGGCCACGGAGACGCAATTGTTGCTTGCCGAATTGAAGCATGCCATAAAGCATATATCGATTTGGAGCCGACCAAATCCCGTGGATTTTTCATGGACCAATTTTCCATCCAAGGACTGGATTCAACCAGAACCCTACGGTAAGGTATTGATCATTTCCCCATGGAATTATCCCTTTATGTTGGCCATGGCACCATTGGTAGGGGCCATTGCTGCTGGTAACACTGTGGTACTGAAACCATCCGAGCTTAGTCCCAATACATCAAAAATCATTGCCAAAATCATTACCGCAGTCTTTCCGCCGGAGTATGTGGCAGTTGTTGAGGGTGGAGTAGAGGTATCCCAAGCGCTTTTAGCAGAAAAATGGGAATACATCTTCTTTACGGGAAGCACCCATGTGGGAAAGATCATCTACCAGAGCGCCGCCGAGAACCTAACTCCGGTGACATTGGAACTCGGCGGTAAAAACCCCTGCATTGTTGATGAAACGGCCTCCATCAATTTGGCTGCAAAACGAATAGCTTGGGGAAAATTTATCAATGCCGGGCAGACCTGTCTGGCCCCGGATTACATTCTGGTACATCAATCTGTAAAAGGGAAATTGGTAGAACAGTTGAAGAAGAATATTGTTAAGTTTTATGGCGAAGATGTGCAGAGTTCCACTGATTTTGCCCGGATGGCCACTGAAAAACATTATGAGGAACTCAAACAAAGCTTGGAAGGGGAAGACCTGCTGTTTGGAGGCACCTGTTCAGATGCAGACCTGTATATTTCGCCCACTTTGGTGAACGAGCCCCAAATACAAAGTGGTTTAATGGAAGGGGAGATTTTTGGGCCTATATTGCCCATTGTTTCTTATTCGACCCAAGAGGATTTGGACCGTTATATTTTACACTATCCCGAATCATTGGCTCTATACGTATTTTCCAAAAACCGTAAGTTTCAGAAAGAAATCATGGGGCGCTACCGTTTTGGGGGAGGCGCCATAAATGACACCGTGATCCATATCAGCAATAAAAATTTGCCTTTTGGGGGCGTGGGGCATTCCGGTATGGGTGGATACCATGGCAAGCATTCGTTTGACTTGTTTTCACATCAAAAATCGGTGGTAAAACGGGCCAATTGGTTGGATGTGCCCATGCGTTATGCGCCGTATAATATTCCCATTCGTTGGGTAAAGAGAATACGGCACTTGTTCTAGTTTTTTAGAAATTCTCAATTTAAACAGTATTTAATTGAGCATCAACTAATTAAAATATTAATCAAAAGTTAAACTTCAGCTGATTTTGGGATTGTACAGTATATTTAGGGTAACACATCAAATCTAGAGCAAATGATTCCTAAAAAAAATGACCCTAAATACCGTATTTCGGTTGTATTGGATTTATCCAAGAATTCTGACCAAGTATTTATCAACGCGGTGGAAATGGCCAAGACCATTAACGCCAGCATCGAGGTTCTGCATGTTAAACCCGCCATTGACGTGGTAAAACGGGAAAGTCAGTTTTCCGCCATTGATACCATCTATAAAGACGACCGTGAGACCCGTGCCAAGATGCACAGCCTAATCCAACATGTACCGGTGGGAGAGGAGCTGCCCATTGCATATACCTTGGTCTACGGTAATGTGAAAAACACGGTAAAGGAGCATTTGGAACAACATAAACCTGATATTGTAATATTGGGCAAACGCCGGAACAGACTTGGTCTGTGGGCGGACAGTCTTACGGATTTTGTCGTTTCCGAAGCCAAAACGAACGTACTGATTATGGGTGAAGACCACAAATTTCACACTTTTAGGGACCTGAATTTGGGCTTTTTTGGAAATGAAATGCAACTTAAAGGTCTAGAAATCATTAAAGACTTAAAACGTGACAACGACAAACCCGTACGTTTGTTCCAAATAAAGAATCAGGATGCCAACGAACCGCAGCAAGAAAATCTATGGAAAAAAACGGTGAGCTATGTATTTACGGAAGGCTCTAATGCCATGGATGGTCTGGTAAGCTACGTAGCCCGTACCAACACGCAATTATTGTGTGTACACAACAAGGCACAGGCCAGACATTTGGTTCGAAAATCCAATGTGCCTATTTTTGTGATGGCTTAAGTAAAATAGGGGAAGTTTTATTGGCTTCCCTTTCTTTATATATTTTCTATTTTACATAACATAAATTATAGTACAACATATGACAGTTAGAGTCTTACGTATTTTTTTGGGCAACCGATAAAATATGTAGGAATTGGAAACGATTATTAACCATGAACGCACTGGTCTTTGGTGATACAGGTGCCAGTGCGTTCGATAATACTCTAATAAATGTCTGACGACCAATTTACCACAATTGGCGCAAAACGCCAACGCTCGTTGACGAAAATCGTCAAAAAGCACAAGAAAAAGGAACTCCTTACGGATAAACACGTGTACTTCATGCGTGATACTCCTTTAAACCCTGAAACATTCCAACGACACGCACGCCAATATTATGTTACCCACATGATTGGCTCCAGACTGACCTTATCGCATCCCTATACGGATGTCCATGGCCGTTACCTTAAGACGGTTCTATTGGATTTCTCCCTTTTCAAGAATACGGGATATGTCCATGTACAGCCTTTCCAACCTGTAAAGGAAAATGAATTCGGGGTTACGGCCGTAAACTACAATATGGCCCTGCATGTGCGCAGCCATAGGGATTTATACAAAAAGTTACTGGAACACAAGCTGTTATAAGCTGTGGAAAAACGTATTGGTGAAGCATGCCATAAGTGCATGCATGGGCAAGCTATGCCCGAACCAAAGTTCGTTTTCTGCACATTTTGGATTGAGGTGGTACATAAACTACATGCTTGTACAACCTATGAAAATGAGCAAGATAGCTTTTACCAATCCTTGAATCCCTATGTGCAGGCAACGTACAGGAAAATGGTCAATGTGGACTATATGGAAACCTTAAAGGGTCGTCTAGATCCTTCGGAACTGAAACAGGGAATCGAATCCCATAAACGACATGTAAAACGGACTAAAAACGCATTCTGAAATGACAATATCCCAAGGTACTGCAATTGTTGCCTTTGGAGTCAAAGGGGCTCCCCCTACTGGCTTCAAAAAGTATCGTTTGACCCGTAGGAACATAGATTCCTTGGCCCGTAACCTTTCATCGTTGCCGAATTTCTATTACGCAAAGATTTTCAGGTACGAACGCCTAGGAAGGAACAAAGGTTTCAATCGGGAACAAGTTGCCTATATCTATTGGGACAAGGATGGTTTTCTGACCGTAAAATACAATTAGCTACCTAACTGACATCCTCCCGCGGTCTTGCAGCGTAGCGAAAAACCATTGGAATAAATGAACACCAAAATAACCAAGAAAATGAAAACACTAGCGAAGCGGTTCTTTACCAAACCGAATCCAACGACCTTTAGGGAAATGCCATTGGCAATGGTGCATACCTTGGCATTTTATGCCTTTACCCTCTCCCTATTCTTATTATTTCTCGAACTTTTTAAACACTTCACCCTATGTTAGATACTGTGAAACAAGGCGTTAATGTCCCCGCTAGGTATAACGGGGACTTACTCGACGGTGTGTATTCCTTGGGTACGGATTATTTGATTTTGAACCTGACGGGCGACCCGATTACTGATACCCAAGATGGTTTGACCATAGATTTGGCCGATTACGGCACAAAGGTCTACAAACATCGTGCAACGCTGACCTATAAGGGCCATGCCTTCGGCACAATGGTGTTCAAGCCACGGAGCAACGTCATAGATGAAAAATTTGTGCAGCTCCAATTGGAAAACCATTTGTTCTATACGGTCGAACCTAGGGAACTGTACACCATGACCACGGAAATATTGGACATTTTGGGCCTTGATTACGTGGGCGTTAACCGTCTCGATATAGCCCTCGATTTCAGCGAAAAACAACACGATATACCGGAACTTTTAAAGGGTATCTTCAATGGTGATTTCTTGATCTCCGGACGTGAAAAGGATGTGAACGTATACACCAAGACGAAAAAGGGCCAAATCGAGTTCACGGGCGTACAGATTGGCAAACGCTCATCCAGTCGCTTTTGCCGTATTTATGACAAATCCCGTGAAATGCAAACTGGAACCTTGAAGCCCTATATATCAAGCCTGTGGGAAACCTTGGGCCTTGATGGAAAGATATGGCGCTACGAATACCAATTGAGCAACAAATATTTATCGGAAATTGAGGGCCTCACCCTTGAATCCCTCTTCGATAGGGAGTTTATTTTCAATCTGTTGCAAAAGGCAAGTGAAAACCATTTTGAGATTAAGCACAACACGGGCAAATCCGAGGTGAACAAGGAAGAAACCTACAACTTTGTGGACTTTGAAAAAGTCGGCCGATTTGTCGGGCTTGCGAAAAAGGCCATAGGTCGTTTGGTGCGCAACATAAAAGAGACTTTCATAGGCCAACAACGTATGATTAAAGGGCTGCTCCGCTCCTACTTTGCCACCAATCACGATGTCCGTTTCCTTCTCCCCGTTCGCAGGATTCTCAACGACTTCGACCTTTGGGACTGGTACGACCGCAAAATAAGCCAGTACATACACGAATTCAAATATAGGGAAATGATAAAGTGTATTGACCTCTCCAGATATGAATCGGATTTTGAACTTGAATGTTAAGCTATGGTAGTTACAAAGAAAATGCTGGCCAACTATTTGGGCATACATAGAAATTCGGTCGCCCCCTACTTCAATGATTATTTGGAAGATTCAGGAAGCAAGCGTTATCTATTGCTTTCGGATGTTGCCAAAGTTGACGGGGTCAGTTTGGACTATGTACGGGAAAAGATGGGCGCAATTTGATTTTGGCCACAAAAAAGATGCACAAAAATGCACAATGGTGCACAACGGTGCACAAGGATGCACACATCTGCAAAAATGCAATTCTCCCCTTTATATGTTTGTCTTGTAACGATTTAGAAACAACAATTTTTAATTAATACAAGTATGAAACTAGCGAGTGCGAACGCTGCAAACGAATTGACCTTTGAGGTCGATATCCCAAGTCAAGGATTGATTTTTTCAAATGGCTTTCCAACGGGTGCGACCGTTAAAGTTGATTTGGTTACTGCCAATGCAAATGATGTGAACCGTATTCCCGAGGTCGCTTACAGTCATATCTTTGATTTGAACACCTATTTGGGCTTGGATAGGTTCAGGTCTTATAGTGCGGGTACTTCCACTTACCAAAACAGCCCCTTGCTGTTCTTCTCCGCTTCGGGTGTACTCCTTTTCGATGATGACACCAAATACAAGGTGACCCTTACCAATTTGGGCGGTGCCACCTTTGACGTGTACAATATGGACAATGCCAAAATGGGTGAACCCATCGTAATCAAGAAAGCGGAATTGAGGTCTACACAGGCCGAACGCACCGAAAATTACGAACATGTGGACTTCCTCCTTTTCAATGGAGACCATACCCCCGATAAGATTACCTATTTGGTAAGCGATGGTCTTGGCAATGGCCAAAAGAAGGTGCGCAAGGTTGAAATCTCTGCCGAACAAATGAGGGCCTATAAAAACTCCTTTGAGTTATCTCAATTGGAAGTCGATGATACCGCCTATTCCAACGGTGTGGGCCAACAGGGTTTCCCGATCGAAGAATTGGATGCCATTACCATCCACCACGATACATCCCTTGACGAGGATATGGCCTACCTGACCGTGGACTATAAACCCAAACGGGTAATCAGATAAAACAAATTTTGGTCGTGAATTTTAGGGTTTCCCCGCTTTCACCTTGATTGGCATGCAAGGCGGGGTTTTCTATTTAAAGACAAATTATAATGAGTTATTTACCTATTAGTGGTGGTTCCCCTGCAAGTACCACTCCCCCAATTGCGGGCGGTGGAACAACAGGCGGTAGCGTGCTCGGTTCAGTTAGTGCAATTGGTTCCGTTGCCAATCTTCTTGGTGGTATAGTCAGTTCCGAAGTCATAGGAAAGACCATTGGTCAGGCCTTAAAGGATGGCTTTAAGTGTTGGGGTTCCACTTGGACACCCACAAGGGCCGAAAACGAACTTCCCCAATGGATTTCCATCATATCCAACCATTTTAAACAGGCCTTGGATGTCCCACGGGGGGAATTGGAACAATCCGTAAACAATTTTTTCAAAACCTTTTGGGGCAAATCAAGTTTTGAGGCGGGTTCCACTACTTTGGAAAACTGGATAGGTTGGCGTTATGACACGGCAAAGGACTGTACTTTGAGGGGTCTTATTGCCTTGGAAAAAGGTGTTGATTCCTACATCAACAATACTTTGGTTTCCACTTTAAAGCAAATCGGCCCTGAAATAAATGCAACCATTACCGTGACCAGTACGCAGATTACTCTTCGTAGGACAAATAACAAAGATGGTAGCGGTGGAACCAAAAAAGCCTATACGAAGGTAGTTCCTCAAATCAGGGTCAAATTGAAAGCTGACGTTGTCGAGGATGTGAAGGACTTGGCGGGCAATAAAACGCTTCAATTCTTTGGAGGTGTAGGTCTTGCCGTTGCTGCCCTATTTGCTCTGTTCGCCAAAACGGACAATAAAAAGAAAGGAAGGTCGAAGGCAAAAAAACTGTACCGATAATGGCCACGGATGCATTGAAGGGCATAGAATGGATAGGCTGGGTCTTGATTGGCTTTGCTGCCCTTACGCTCTTCTTGATTTTAGAACGGATTTTTAAAAAGGATTAAAAACAAACATAAATGGAAAAAGTGAAGGAATTTTTTATGAAGCCCCTGTTTTGGGGTCTTACCGTGGGACATATCACGCTTACCGTGTTGGGTGTCCTTGCGAGTGTAATCTATTTGAAGAAATTTTCAAAATAGCGAGTTATGTCATACGGAAACAACAATTACAATAGGAACAACGGTTACAACAGGAATTCCAATTACCGTAACGGTAATGCCTACGGTAACAGAAATGGCGGTAATCGTCAAGCACCCAAAAGAAGCGGGGCAAAGTATTCGATTATCAGGCAGGGCAAGTTTGAGGGCCAGACCATCATCAACGCTTGGAACAAATCAAGGGGCAAGGGTCTGATCACGGCAAAGGTTGCCCCGTATGGTGATTCAAAGGAATACACCGCACCATCTAGCGGAAAGACCTATATCACCATGATAGCCGAAATAACCTATCACAATAGTGGCCATACAAGGATTATCCCTTGTAGCATGAACAAAGCCACTAAATCCGTTGTCCTATCGGACATTGGTATGGTGATTACCCAAAACGGTAGCGGGCTTACCTCTAGCGGTAAAAAGGTATCGGGATATTTCGGAAAATTCAGCCGTTAACCCATGGTGCACAAGGTAATTAAGGTTTTATCCTTTGGGAGCAAGCTCGAAAAGTACGCTTTGAGTTTTCAGGCTGTCGCAAAATGTGTGAAAACCCTGCATTCTGAATTAGATTCCATTTGGGACAATGAAGAAACCAAGGGCAGCACCCCAAAACGAACCGTGAAAAAACTTGTCGATTCGGTAACTAAAAAAGAAGGTTCTAAAAATGTTCAAGAAGGATAATCTTGGGTTTTGGGTCTTAATGACTGTTTTGACCCTTCCATTTGTGATTTGGTTCATATGGCCCGATATATTGGAGCAAAAGAAAGTTTAATCGTATCGGTAATCACGTTACTGGTACTTCTATTGTCAAGGTTCATGAGGTTTTCAGCTATAAACTACAAACAGGGTCTTAGGGGCTGCGATGCTTGGGGCTGTGGAGAGTTTGGGGCTTCCCGTGGAAACAGGAAGCACAAAGGATTGGATTTCTTTATCCCAAAGGGCAATCCCGTTTATGCTCCATTCCCTTGCGAGGTAATCAGGTTGGGTTATCCGTATGCGGATGATTTGAGTTATAGGCTTGTCGAGGTTCAAGGCATTGGGGGTTATAGTGATTACAAGGCGAAAATCATGTATGTGACCAATTTGCCCGCTGTTGGAACTGTTTTCCATGAAAAGCAACAAATGTGCGTTGCGGATGATTTGGCCCGCAAGTATGATTCAAGAATGACCAACCATGTACATTTTGAACTATATGCCAATGGGGAACTGGTCAACCCTGAAATATTTTTTTAAGCAATGAAAAAGAACAAGAATAAAAAGTGGATGTATGTCATAGGTGGTTTGGTCGCTGCCGTTGGTGTATTGATACTATGGCTTTTGGGCAAAACTAAAAAGCCCTGTGAATGTGAAAAGGAAAAGGGTTCCGATCCTATTGGAAAGGGCGGTGGAACTGGAAAAGGTGGAACGAATGTCGGTGATACTGGCGGTACTGGTTCTTCCAATGGTTCTAACACCGTTTCCATGACCGTGGAAGAATACAAGGATTTACTTTTGAACGTAGGTAAAAGCGGTTGCGGATGCTAGGGAAGATAAAACATCTTTGGGCCACCAACCCCGTTTTGCTCTTGGTTGCCTTGGCCTTACTCTTGGCTTTGGTTTCCTTGGTTTGGGGCACGTTGGTTAAAGGTCTTTCCTATGTGCGGGATTCCGCTAGGGGGATTGGCTCCAACCTGACTAGGGACGAAGCGCAAGCCCTTGCAAATTCCATTTATCAGGAAATACATTCCATGTTCACCAATGAAGACAATATAGTTGATGCCCTTATCCCTCTCAAATTGGCAGATTATTACAAGGTCAAAGCTGAATTTGGAATACAGCGTTATAACGCCACCTTGGACGAATTTAATTTTACGGGCGAGGATAGGAACTTAACGGAAATCTTGAATTTAACATTAGATGATGATGATAAAGAAAAAATCAAAGGCCAAAATCCTTGGCTTCCGATTGGTTAAGTGGATGCTTTTCATCCCCTCATTAATTGCATTGGTGGTTTGGTCCATATGTCTTTTGGTGGAACTGTTCACAATTAAGGCTACAAAATCTGACCATACCGAAAAGGACGTGAAAAATGCCCGTACATGGTTTATTTATTTGGCACTCCCCTTTTTTAATCAGGACTATTTTGCAGGGATGCAATATGAAATGACATCGGAAGAGGTACGCAAAATGTTTGAGGTGTATGGAAAAAAGAGGTTCAATAAAACGCTCAAAATGTATGTGCCTTTCTTCGGTTCTGAAATGAATGCCTTTGATGCGGTACATGCAAAGAATGGACTTTACCTTGAAATCGTGGGCCAATGAGATTAGCGGAAGTAAATGCGGTGTCCTTGGTGTCGCTCGGTAGTCTGTTCGTGCATTTGGAAAAGGGATTGACCGTGATTCTTCTTGTAACTGCAATTGTTTTGAACGTTAAAAAATTCTTCGATAAAGATGATAGATAAAATTTTGGGCATATTCTCGGGATTGGTCGGAAGCCGTGAATTCATGAACCTTTTTAAAGGTCAGGAAAAGAAGCTGCAAGAATTTCAGTTGGCCATGGCCAGGGAAATGCAAAAGGCAAACTTTCATCAGATTGAATTGAACAAAATCGAAGCTGCCAATAAAAGCATCTTTGTTAGTGGTTGGCGCCCTTTCATTGGTTGGGTTTGTGGTACTGCCCTCGCCTACCATTTCATTATAAGGGATTTATTGAGTTGGTTTATGGATGCGGTTGGACTGGATGTCGCTCCCCTACCCTCGATTGAATTAGGCCAATTGATTTCGATACTTCTTGCCATGCTCGGTATGAGTGGATACAGAACTTATGAAAAGATTAAAAACGTAGCCAAATGATAGATTTTAGTTGTTGCGAGGTTGAAAAGGCATTTAAACGCCTTTATGGTGAAAACGGTGTGCATAGCATATCCCCCATTGTAAAGTCATACAATCAAAGTTTTGCCAATGATGGCAAGACGGTTTATTATGGTGCATTTGCAAACCCAAATGAGGTGATGAACCTAAGTTATAGGGGTATGGCCATTGCCAATACTGGTAATGACATTTTGTTTGATCACGTGGATGGTTTTCTTTATGATTCGTTTACGGGATATGAAGTACGTTTAAAGAATTTACTTTCTGAATTGCCCCAACCTGTTGTAATGGTAAATGTCATTCTTGATGATACAGCCTTGAATGGATGGACTGAAGATGTTGAAGTCGGTGGTTACGCCTTGGCCATTGGCAACAATGATGTTCCTCTATCAGTTTTTGAAGGTGGCACTACTGCTATAAGTAATGTGGGCGAGGTTGAAATCTCTTTGGATTCAGGTGGAACTGGTGCCAATGGTTCAATACCCATAGGACTTGGTGATTTAACCGTTGATGGTGGAACTGGTGCATATAGTGTTACTATATACATGTTTGGTTTTAGTTGATTTTCAACTTTTATTGGCAACAATTCTTTTCTTGTTGAACTGGTGGACACTTATGGGTTCCATAGCTACAATAGACACAGCAATCACCTTGTTGGGGTTTTAATATAGTATTACAGTTTTCACATTCATAAAAATACTGACATGCATCAGTTGGCATTGTTTCTTCTTTTTGGTGGCCACAATTTGTACATGTGATTGTAGATTGCAATATCACTTCCATATCATTTTTCATTTTTTCCTGTAACTGTATATCCTGTGCTATTGATTGATGCTTCAATATCTTCAACTGTGATTTTTGAAGTGTCAAACTCAACTATTGAGTTTTTATTCTCGTATGAAGTGGTTGTACTGAGTATGCCCGGAAGCTTGTTCACTTCATGATCTACATGTGCTTCACATCCAGTACAAGTCATGCCACTAATGGTAAATTCCATGGTATGGATATTAGATTGGTCTACGATGATTACTTGTTTCTGTGTTCGGGGATAGAAAATATGTGCATAGTTAGGAAAGGCCATCATCAGGATTGTAAAAGCCGTTATTATACCCAAAAAAGTTTTTGTTTGCGTAAATTTTGTTTTTTGCGGAAGCTCACAGTTACAATCAATTCCTTTTGGTTGTCTCAATTTTCGATACCATGCAAAACCAAGTACCAAAATGGTTATGCCAATAAAATATGGCCTAGCTGGTTCAAGCCAAGAAAATGTTGAAGCAATTCCGCTAGTCCCTGCCATTAGTGCCAATACTGGCGTGATACAACATATTGATGCCGTAAACGCAGTTATAATTCCAGCTCCGATTAGATTACCATCCTTTTTCATATCATTTCAAAAATTTTGTTTTCTTCAAGTATCTCGAAAAACGGCTTGAAAAGATTCTCATATTCCCCTGTCAAAGAATAGAATATAGTTTGCGCTTGTCTTTCTGTCCGTATAAGCTTTCGGTCTTTGAGTTTACGTAAGTGCTGCGAAACCGATGAAATAGTCATTCCTAAAATATCGCTCAAGTCGCAAACACAAAGTTGTTTCTCTTCATAAAGTAGGAAAAGAATTTTCAACCTTACGTTGTTGCCTGCTAGTTCAATGCCATTGGACAAAAACTCAAAGGATTCATTAAGTTCGATGACCCGTTCTTTACAGCGGTTTATTTGATTAATGTCCGCCTGTTGCCTTATGCAAGAATTATTTTTCATATATACAAAAGTAACATATTTTATTATTTTAGCAAATGCTAAAATAAAGTTTTTCATCATGCTAATATTGTATGTGCATAGCTACATTAACTAGAAAACTAAATGATGTGGTAAAATGATGTTTTACATCGAAAATTTTATTTTCGGCAACAAAATTTTGGGTTGAAAATACTATATTAGTAACCTCTTATCTGTCATTGTACTTATCCAAGCATAAATTATAGTACAAATGTCGTCATGTTGTATTTTAAGGGTTTCGCCATCCGTAAGCTATAATTTTCCATTATGTAAAATATCCCTCATGTGAGCGTTCTTTATTGAAATTTGCAACGGGGTCATGAAACATTCACTAGCGGTCGGCTACGGCGCATCTTTGCATTTACTCACGTCAATTTTACTTTACGGGAGTTCGTGAATGTGCAAGCACATTTGTACCATAATTTGTCGTTATATTTAATTGCCGCGCGCAAACGCTCGATTGTTTTACAAAAGCAAAATGCTCGAGGCATTTTCTTTTCCACACAATTTGCCCACGCTTGCCCCGGCCAAAAGCAAAAAATTTTCCGCCCCAATTGAACTATGTTCTTAGTTTGATAATTAGAGAAGAAAAGTTGTTGAAAATCCTGCCCAGAACCCGCATAAGTATAAAATTTGCGCTGCAAATTTCCATACACATGCTACTTGAAGTCTAATTGAGGTTTCCCTTTCTTTTTTCTTGATAAAAAAGAAACAAAAAATCAAGAAGAAAATATGCTTCCACGCGCTCTTTGTGTCTTATAGCTTCGCTATTTGGGCGTAAACGCCCACACACAAAGCCCAGGGCAATGGCTCATTGTGCCAAATCACAAATTCACTCCACCGCCGGCCCGCATTTTCTTCTTACCTTGTCTTGAGCCGGAATTTTAAATTAAGTTTGTTTGATAAATAATTACTATGCTCCCCAAATTATTGGAATTAGATCCTTCGAATATTTTAAATCCAATAAATAATATGATGTACAATTTAACATAACTTCGACACTCCTACATTCATAATGTACTTTTGATATGTAATCTGAAAGACCAGAATCTAAGTAATTGATTTTTTCAATGAAGTTTTGAAAATTTGGGCCATCTTCATGATTCTTCTTGAACTTGAAATGGAATGAAGCGAGATCAAATATATCTGGGTCATAGATATACCTGAATTCTCCACAAGGGAATAGCAAATGGGTTTTTCCATATCCTAAATCTTTTATTTCTTTTTCCAGATCTATTCTTATTCCATAACAGAACAAACCATTACGTACAGGCCACCCAAAAATTTCATTAAAATGCATATTCAACGAGTCATGGAGCTCTTGACCAATAGTCTTTGGTTTCCTTTGTGCAACAGAATATTCTTTCCTTACAATTTCAACATTCTTATCAAGAACCCCTCGAGTTAGAAAATAGCCTCTGTCACATTTTTGGAGAAAGTCAATATACATTTGACAATCTTGCAAAACACTTTCCATACTTATCATGAAACTATTTAATTGAATTTAATTTATTTGATTGCTCAAACAATTCCATAGATTTTTGATAAATGAACTTTATATCGAGTTCATCACGCTTGTTACACTTCCTTTTTAATTCTGACATTAGATTAACTATATCATCAGATTTTGCCAAGATTTCCTCTCTAACATAATTAGCATAAGCTAGGGCTTCCACATATCCCAATTTACGCTTTCCCGCTTCTTCAATCACTGACTTATATAATCGCCTGCCGTTTTCATAATTTCCCTTTCTAAACTCTAATAACCCTCTAGTTGCCACGGAAGAAAATGTAGAGTCTGATACTTGTATGCTGTCTAAAATATTACTTGCCTCATTAATTTTATCCTGCATAATTAGAGAGTAAGCCAGATTGTTTTTTAAAAACTTGTCAGCAGGATTACTTTTCAGACCTAGTAACGCAATGTTTTCAGCTCTTTCAAAATCTTCTAAAAACGTTAAGGAATTATAGGATGCTAGTATAAATGGCCTTGTCGAAAAAGGTTCATCATTTATCCATTCTATATTTTGCTGTAAAGACTCCTCAATGTGTTCCAACTTATATTCTTGAACAGTCCGAGCCTCAAAAGCATAATGCTCATTTTCAATAACCTCCGACTTTTTAGAATTGGAAATTGAATTATTCCAAAACACCTGAGCCAAAGAATTGTCGTTAGGCCTTTTTAATGATTGAGCGAATAATTTTCTTGAACTTTTAAATTTACCATTATATAAGTCCATTGTTGCCATGGAAGAGCTTAATTCAGAAATATCGTATGGGTTAAATCCTTTATCGTTTATGAACTTCAACCCTTTGTTGTAATGGTTAGACGGCTTTTCTATTTCCATTGACAATGCCAAAATTGATGCTAATATCCAAGGATCAGTGGAGGCAATAGGTGGAAACGCCGGACATAGTATACCACCCTCGCCGGGTTAAAGTGACCATAGCTGGCCGGACGAAAGTGACCCACCCGCGCCGGGCCAAAGTGGACCACCTTTAGATTAGATCTATCTGTAAAAAGTCTAAGTGCTTTTTTTGTTA
>NZ_SNTZ01000107.1 GCF_004916895.1 Flagellimonas alvinocaridis | reverse complement strand
ACCAGAGTTTCCTCTGGCTTCATCCTGCTCAGGCATAGTTCACCATCTTTCGGGTCGTTTGCCAACTGCTCAACCTCTGCACAGTCACAAGTGACACGCACAGGGCCGTGGTGCGCTGCACTCCGAAGAACACAGATCCCACGTCGGCCAATTCGAGACTGACCTTTACTTTCATTTCGCCGCAAGGTTTTAACACCCTTTGACTCGCAGTAGACAAGCACTCCGCAATCCGTGTTTCAAGACGGGTCGGAAACGTCGTCGACTTTCACACCGACGTCACACACACTAGCGTAACTAAACGCTAGCCGCCACGAACCCACTACCGCCAGCAAGACACCTTCTCTTGCGAGATGGGCAACACTGTCGGGCTAGAACGAGCAGCCAACGCCGTCGGCGTAGCATAG
>NZ_SNTZ01000106.1 GCF_004916895.1 Flagellimonas alvinocaridis | reverse complement strand
GACGTAGTGCTCGAATAATCCGTAAATTTTATTTTTTTATAAAATTTTTCATTGAAAATATATATATAGATATCCTTCTATCTATCATTAATATTCCCAAAATACATAAAAAAGTTTTTCTTGAATCAATAAAAACTATTATTGATAAACCTATTTCCAATACTAAAAAAAATCACGAAAAAAGTACTAAAACCAATCAAAATACAATTAACTTTATTTCAACTATACAAAAGTCCTTTTATAATATTAGTAATAATAATTCACAGAATTTTGATGAATTATCCTCCTTCTCACAAGCATATGTATTTTACAAATTATCAAAAGTCCAAGCCCCTAACTTGTTTAAGTTAAGGTCTATTCTTGAATATCGCGGAACATCTTTTTTTCTTAAAACTTCAATAAAAAAT
>NZ_SNTZ01000105.1 GCF_004916895.1 Flagellimonas alvinocaridis | reverse complement strand
TTTGAATTGCAAAAACTTATGTTTCAAAATGAAAAGTTACAACTACACAAGTGTTATTAAAAAAAAACGTAAGTTTTCGTTTTGCATTTTGAAACAGAAACCATTCTTTTCAGTGATGCGCAAATTTTACTTTTCAACCAAACTCCGTCCTCCGAAATAATTCTCTCCTTTTCAACTAACTCCGAGCGTGTGATCAATACAAAAGGAGCAAAAATATAAAGAGATAAACTAGTAACGACAGATTTTCGATTTATTACATTGGTCAAGTGTTAATGTCCTTGACAGATGTACTCCAATGATTTGTCATCATTTATGGGCGTGGAGTTAAAATCAGAGCCTGGCCTTTATTTTAAAGTCGCGGGCTATTCAATTATTGTGTGATCTTTTTGATCTTTGTGTGCCTTTGGCA
>NZ_SNTZ01000104.1 GCF_004916895.1 Flagellimonas alvinocaridis | reverse complement strand
TAATTCCACAAAAGCAAAAGAAAGAAGTCTTTTTACGAGGTACAATTTTTTTATTTGTTACGAAATCGACCATAGACCAATTACCCCCCTTTTTGTATKTGGAAGTATTAAATACACCCATTATTCTGAGCTTCATGTTCCTCCTYCCAAGAGACATGTCAGGTCCAGGGCGGGCATCCCAATTGGATTGAAYGGGATGACAGTTTCTCATTYCKAATCTGTAAAATCAAAATTTCGATCAAATCACACATCGCAATATACCAGGCCTTCTAATTCTTTRAGAGGTTTATCTAAAATATTCGCAATATAACTAGGAAGACGYTTTAAATACCACACATGGGTTACTGGGCATGCCAGTTTRATGTAGCCCATTTGATATCGTCGTATTCGAGAATCAACAAATTCAACTCC
>NZ_SNTZ01000102.1 GCF_004916895.1 Flagellimonas alvinocaridis | reverse complement strand
GTTATTACGAGTGTTATAATCTGAAATAGCCCTAAATAGCGTTGCACAAGTCTAGATAAGACGTCCTGAATTACCTAGTTGGTCTTACTTGTCTGGGTCGGGATGTAATTTCTTAGACTATTGATGTGGGGTTGCTACTAAACACTTTTGAGAGTTTCTGCTTTCGTACTTATAGAAATATATAGTACACAACCTATTTTGGGATACATTGGGTTAAGTGAGCTATGAGCGCAAACCTATATTTTCTTAGCCGAGATCACTCTTTAACACGTTGTGGAATTGGATAATTGATCGGAGACTGGAGGATGTAGGTGATTGTTAGGAGGAGGAGCAATAAGGCGGAAGACCTAGATTTAAATTTCAAATTTTAGTAGGAGGTCTATCGACAACGAGGGAATTCGGGAAAACCGGTA
>NZ_SNTZ01000015.1 GCF_004916895.1 Flagellimonas alvinocaridis | reverse complement strand
GTTGCTTTGAACAATGTCAGGAACAAACTTTTGGCAAGGGCATTCTCTGTGGTTAAAAGAGGGACACCATACGTGGTTTTACAAAAATTCGCTGCTTGAAAAAGGTTGAAATAAGTTTGGATTTGATCTTGGAATACGGCTATGATTTCGACTTATGAAATCCGCTAGGATTTTCAGAAGCCTGTCCTGAGCGTCGTCGAAGGGTGGTCGAATCCGCCGTAATTGCGGTTATACATTGTTGTGCTTTCGTTATTTTTTAATTTCTGTTTCGATTAGTACATTGATTTTTTTTAGAAACTCCAATAATTCATATTCTTCGTCTAAACCTTCTTGTCTAACAGTAGTGTTGAAATCTACCCACCAAACAAATTCAGGATTCCTAAAAGATGTTTTATTATCTCTTGTTAGCTTGTTATAATCGACTATTTCTCTTTTTGATGCAATCATTGGCCAATAATATTCTCCTCTTAATTTTTCTATTACTTCAGTAGATTCGTTTGCATCAATAATTAATTCATTTATTGAAGACAACATATATCTTATGTCCTTATTTTGTATAAGATTAATTTTACCTGAATTTATTACTGAATTCAAAATACCAAGTTTAGGGTCATAGGTATAATTATAGTTCATAACAATTAAGATAGACTGCAAGCTATCATTGGAAATACTATTTAGCTTATTAGTGTCAATTATCATTGATTTAATGTCCTTTCCTGCAACCAAAGATTTTTCGTGTTCAGCTATTATTATTTCCAGTGCTTTTATATTAGATTTTATCTCTGTATTTAAATCAAAAAGAGCTTCTTTTTCAGAATCAGAGTCAATTCTTTTTTTGTTCCAATTACTAACTTGCAATGCGATTAATATTCCAATAACTACAAGTAAAATCTCTCCAAACGCATATTTAAGATACTTTCCAGTTTTTCCCTCTGCAAGTAAGTTTTGTCTAATTTTTCTAAAGAATTTTATCATTGGTTAATGGTTGGTCATAATGAAGCACAACTTGTTTATATAGATGTAAAATACATCTATATACCCCCAATATAGGCATAAAACCGATGAAATAGATCATCTTTTATTTCTGCCCAACCCTTTAACCCATGCAATATCAAAGAGGTATCAACCGCATACATTTAAAATGTATATTTGCCTTGCTACACTTATCAGTTTCGCGGTGACCAAATGTTTTTTGTTCAATTTCTTAATCTTCTGTTATGCGAAACAAGGAAAAACAAACCAACTGCCCCTGTTGCACTCAGGGCGGTACCGAAGATGAGGTGAAAATCACCCCCAAAATTTCCAAAATGCTCAGTCCTGCACAGGTACAACTGTTGGACTACACCCATTATCTGGATGCCCCGGATTTGGTCAATGCCCTAAAATTGGTACATGATGTTACTATTTACCATTCCCATGAACTCTTGGACGAGGCCGAGAAAGATGCCCTGTTCAGTGTAAAAGGGCTTTGGGAGTGCATTGAGCGCATTAAGGAGTAATTTCTAGGTCTTAGGAATTAGGGGATAGGAGATAGGGGTTGGGAATTTAGGAGTTTGGTGGTGGGGTGGGGAAAGAAAAGGGCCGCAAAACATCAGATATCTGACGTCTGATTTCTGATATCAGATTTCAGAGATGTTTTGCAGCCCTTTGGTATGGTATGTTGCCGGGTTACATTTCCCAACCCTCACGGTAGGTGCGGGTAACAAACTGGTTGGCATCCTCAAAATTGGTCACCTTCATGTTGTCCCCGTCCCACAGCAGCTTTTTACGGCCGTAGAACTCCATGTTGCCATCGCCGTTGGGGCGTTGCAGCATATAACTGCGTATGGCCAGGTTGCCCATGAGTACGGTCTCCGTCATGGGACCGGCATACTCAAAGGATGAGGTAAGGCCCATGTGCTCGGGGCTTCCGTATCCTGCTTTGCAGGCATCCACCCATTTGCGTTGGTGGCCGTACTCAGGTTCCGGCATATCTTCCACTTCCGGCCCAAACTCGGTGGTACCATCGTTCAGGTACAATTTGGGCGTCAATGGAGAACTGTCGTTGATGTTCGTGGAAATGACCCCGTTCTCGCCGTGGATCAACACGCCGTTATAACTTCCCGGACCTCCAATATCGCTATCGGCAGGGATGATTTCGGGGTGGGAGGGACGTATACCCCCATCGCTCCAGGTCATGGTCAAGGGTGCTCCTGTTTTTTCGGTGGCTTCGTAGTTCAAGGTGATGAACGAGGTGGCCGGACATCCTTCTGGGTGGTAATCGGGGTTCCACATTTGGGAGAATACCGTGCCCACGCTACATTCGGCGGCAGTGGGGTAGCCCAGTTTTAGGGTTCGGTAGGGGATATCCACCAAGTGACAGCCCACATCGCCCAAGGCACCGGTTCCGTAATCCCACCATCCACGCCAGTTAAAGGGATGAAGGTTGGGCGTATAGGGTTTCAACGGGGCTGGGCCCAACCAAAGGTCCCAGTACAAATCGTCCGGTTTGCTGCCAGCATCTGGCTCGGGCATAGCATATCCTTGTGGCCAAACGGGCCGGTTGGTCCAGATTTCCACCTTGGTGATCTTGCCCAGTTTTCCGGAATCTACCCATTGTTGCACCATACCCAGTAACGGATTGGAACCGCCTTGGTTCCCCATTTGGGTCACCACCTGCTTGTCGCGGGCCATTTGGGTCAGGATACGGGCTTCGCGAATGTTGTGGGTCATGGGTTTTTGTATATATACGTGCTTTCCGAGTCCCATGGCATAGGCGGCCGCAGGGCCGTGCACATGGTCCGGGGTACTGATGGTAACCGCATCTATGCCCTTAACCTTGTCCAGCATTTCGCGATAATCATTGAAAAGTTTTGCTTTGGGGAATTTTTTTACGGTATTCTTGGCAGAGCCGGAAAAATCCACATCGCAAAGGGCCACCACCCGCTCGCGACCATCTACCGATGCATTGGCAATATCACTGGCTCCTTTACCGCCCGAACCTATGGCCGCCAAATGCAGGCGATCACTGGGGGCCAAATAGCCTGGGCCGCCCAAAACGTGGCGTGGAACGATAAAAATACTGGAAGCTAGCGCTGTGTTTTTGATAAAACTCCGTCTACTGGAGGGGGTTGGTTTTTCTTTCATTGTTTGTTGAGGTTTGACTTAGATTAATTTTCCCCAACAATATAGAAAAAATAGTGCAGCGAATGGTTTGGTTTTTTGTGATGTTAAAGTTGAATTTAAGGAAATAGAGCAATGAAGGGTTTTGTCATGTACCGGTGGCATTAGTGTTTTTCAATTTCATAAATCATTTCTTTTGCCACAATTGCTGAAGAAGGAAGGAACATGGTCGTCACAATCCTCTGGTCGATTACCACGTCGTGTTTATCGTTCAAGTCGCTTTTGGTTTGAAACAGTGCCCCATTTTCCTTTAATTGGTCCTCTAGCATTATGGGCAATAAAGTTCCTTCTTTGGCCCAGCTTTTGGTAACCTCTGTCGAATTTGGAAACCCGGTTACTTTTTTGTCCTTAACCATATAATCGCCATTGCTAAGTTTAACATTTGCGAAGGCACCGGGACCATGTCCACAACCTCCAACTATTCCGCCGTTTTCGTAAATGTCGGCTATAATTGGCAGTAAATCTTCGTTTTTGGCCACATCAAACAGGGGTCCATAGCCACCACCAATAAAAACGGCTTTATAGTTTTTAGGGTCGACCAAATCGGGTGTTAATGAACTTTCAACCTTGCCATTAAAATTCTCATACTTGATGGTATAACTGCTTATTCCCACAGGATCCATTGAGAAAGGCACTTTTCCGCCTGTTGGCGAAACAAAATCCACTTGATATCCGTGGGAAACAAAAATATGGTAAGGGGGAGCTACTTCCCAAAGGTTGTTCCCTGCAAAGTGTTTTTCAGGGTCTCCCATGTCTTCTGTATTTGAAACTATGACCAGTATTCTTCCCTTTTCATTTTGGTCATGGTTACAAGAAATAAAAAATAATAATGTCAATAATGCTAAGAATCCTTTCTTCATTTTTTGATTGATTTTCATATAGGACAACAAATCGATGGAAATGTTACAATTTTCCAGAATAATGCCAATCTAAAAGATATGATTTTTTGTAATGAATCATATTTATCCTTGATGAAGTTCGGTAAAAAAAGCATAATACTATATGTTAAGGATTTGGTTTTATGGGAATTATAAATACTACAGCGTTATTTGTGTCATTTCGATATGAGGCGCAATGTGCCGATTGAGAAATCTTCTAAGTTGATGGGATTTCTCACACTCGCATAGCTCGGTTCGAAATGACAAGGGAAAATTAAAGAGTTGTATTATTATTCCATACTGGAAAATCCAAACTTCCCATTTTTTAAACTACTTCATAAAGGGTATGCATGGAAGATGTTTGTCATTTCGAGTGAGTCCCGAAGCCTTTCGGGACGACAAGAAATTTTGCCTTTTCAGGAGAGACATCCGTCATTTCGATACGAGGCGCAATGTGCCGATTGAGAAGTTTTCTAAGTTGATGGGATTTCTCACACTCCCATAGCTCGGTTCGAAATGACAAATGAACTAGTGCAACTGGTGCTTCGACTCTCTGGCCGTCCGGCAGGCGGGCGCTAACCAGCCGCAGAAAAGTAGAAAATTACTTAACGAGGATGTATTGTCA
The DNA here is from genome assembly GCF_004916895.1 of Flagellimonas alvinocaridis. GTDB lineage: Bacteria > Bacteroidota > Bacteroidia > Flavobacteriales > Flavobacteriaceae > Flagellimonas > Flagellimonas alvinocaridis. The sequence continues at coordinate 52,326 of NZ_SNTZ01000015.1, read as the reverse complement.
TTCCGCACTAGATGCGGAATCCAAATGAGGAAATAGTAGTGGATTCCTGCTTTCGCAGGAATGACATTGGTTATTTTTTGGCCTCCACCAAATCCAGTTGGTCCACACTCACATTGGTGGTGAACATACCGTAGTTTACAATGGCCTTACCCTTTTCCAAGGCGTCTATGCTGCCCACGGCCTTGCCGTCCATCATGCGTACACGGTCGCCCACTTTGAAGACAGGTCTAGGCTTGTTCTTTTCGGCTTGGATTTCCTTTTTCTTTTGGATTTTCTTCTCTACCCGTACTTTTTTGATTTTTTGCTCCAATTCTTGGGCTACCTGTTGCTGTTGCTGCTTTTTCTCCTTGGCCTTTTTGGCCGTGGTTTTCTTACGCTTACTGTTTTCGGTTTCCACAATGCGGAGCATTTCGGATATCAAGGGACGCTTTTTGTTATCCAAGAAGTATTTCTCGGCAGCAGAGTTGATTTTATTGCCCAATTGGATCATCCGTTGGTTGTGGTCGTACAGTTCCTGATAGTTCTCCAATTTGGATTTGATGCGTGAGTTAAGTTCTTCCAAACGGTTGGCTTCTTCACGGGCCTTGCTCTCCTCTTCCTTGAGCTTGGAGCCGGTCTCTACCATTTTGTTGCGCTCTTTCTGGAGCTTGGCGATGGTAGCATCAAAGCGAACCTTGCTGCGCTCTATCTTTTTCTTGGCTTTGTTGATCAAGGAGTAGGGGATGCCATTCTTTTGGGCCACCTCAAAGGTGAACGAGCTACCTGCTTCGCCCAACACCAACTGAAATGTGGGCTCCAAGGTTTTGGAATTGAAACGCATATTGGCATTGGTGGCATGCGGCAATTCGTTGGCCAATGCCTTCAAATTGGCGTAGTGGGTGGTAATGACCCCATAGGCCTCCCTTTCGTAGAACACTTCCAAAAAGGCTTCGGCCAATGCGCCTCCCAATTCGGGGTCGCTTCCTGTTCCAAACTCATCAATCAAGAACAAAGTACGGTCGTTGCACTTCTTTATGAAGTGGTTCATGTTCTTCAATCGATAACTGTATGTACTTAAATGATTTTCAATGGATTGATTATCTCCAATATCCGTTAAAATCTTATCGAAAAGACATACTTTGCTTCGCTCGTGAACCGGAATCAACAAGCCGCTCTGCAGCATGGTCTGGAGCAGTCCAATGGTCTTTAGGGTGATACTTTTCCCTCCCGCATTGGGTCCGGAAATTACAATGATTCTATTTTCTTTGTGCAGTTGAATGGTCTGCGGCCATGTTTTTTCATTCTTCCGTTTGTTGGTCAAATACAGTAATGGATGATAGGCATCTCTTAGAAAAAGTTCCCGTTTCTCGCTGATTTCGGGAAGCAGCGCATCCATTTCGGAAGCGTACTTGGCCTTTGCAGCGGTAATATCTATGTCGGTTAGGTAGGCTTGATAGAGTTTTAAAAGGGCCGCAAATGGCCTGATGCTGTTGGAGAGTTGGTTGAGGATACGTTGGACTTCTTCTTTTTCCTCAAACTCCAGATTGTTGAGTTCCCGGGTGTGGGCCACCGTAGACTCTGGGATGATGTAGACAATACTTCCGGTCTTTGAACTGCCCATCACGGTACCCTTTACCTTACGGCGGTGCATGGCTTTTACCGCCAATACCCTGCGGTTTTCCACAACAGATTCACGGATGTCATCCAGAAAATCGGAAGATTGATACCGTACCAATGCAGCAGAGAAACTTTGGTTGATCTTGCCCCGTACACTATTGATTTGCAAACGGATGTGCCGCAGCTCATCGGAAGCGGAATCCTTGATTTCCCCGAACTTGTCGATTACGTTGTCTATAGCGGCCGGAATCTCGATATTAGGTTCCAATGCCTCTGACTTTTTAAAAAGTAGGGGATAGTATTCCTTGAATTTTTTAAAGAATTTTTGATGGATGGCGACCGTCTTGCAAATGCTTGAAATTCGCCTGAAACTTGGGACTTCAAGAGTGCTGTTCTCGATTTTCAACAAGGACAGTTCACTGTTGATGCTATCAAAACCGTGGTTTGGAATCCGGTTGTCATTGGAATAAGAGGCCAAATACTCAGAAGTTTGTCCCAAAATCTCCAATAACATTTCTTTGTCGTCAATGGGAGCTATGTCCAAAGCGGATTCCTTTCCCAGTTCGGTATTGCAACGAGAGGAAACCTGCTGCAACACGGTGGGAAACTCTAGATCCTGTAGTGTTTTAGGGTGAATGTTTTGCATCTTTTTCAACTGGCGGCGTAAAGATAGGATTTTGGCTTGGGAGGGAAAAAGAGTTTTTGTGGCCAGCTTGACCATTTAAAGGTATTCAATACGTACTTTTGAAAAAACATTGCCGTTTTTAGGCATAGATTCTTTTGTAATGGGCAATGACAATACCTTGATTTATGTGATAGCGGGAATCATCCTGCTACATTTTATTGTGGGAATCGGTTATTTGCTCTACAAACTGACCAAGAAAAAATAGCAAATATTTATGGATGTAAACATTGATCCAAGCTGGAAGGCACATTTGGAGCAAGAGTTTAAAAAACCTTATTTCGAGCAGTTGGTGCAATTTGTGAAACAGGAATACAGTCAGCATACCTGCTATCCCAAAGGCAAGGATATTTTTGCGGCCTTTGACCATTGTTCGTTTCAGGAAACCAAGGTGGTGATTATAGGACAGGACCCTTATCACGGACCCAATCAGGCCAATGGGTTGTGTTTTTCGGTAAAGGATGGGATAGCTCATCCGCCTTCATTGGTCAATATTTTCAAGGAAATCAAAGTGGATGTTGAAAAACCGTATCCCAAGAGCGGAAATCTGGAACGATGGGCAGACCAGGGGGTGCTTTTGCTGAATGCGACCCTCACGGTTAGGGCCCATCAAGCGGGAAGCCATCAGAATAAAGGTTGGGAGCAGTTCACGGATGCTGTCATCCGTACGGTTTCGGAACAATTGGACGGGGTGGTGTTTTTGCTTTGGGGCGGATTTGCCAAAAAGAAAGCGGCCTTGATTGATAAAGGCAAACACCATATTTTGACTTCAGGACATCCCTCGCCGTTAAGTGCCAATAGGGGATTGTGGTTTGGAAATCAACATTTTAGTGCGACCAATGGCCTACTTTCCAAACTGGGTAGGCAACCGATAGATTGGTGAATCTGATTGTTTAAATACGTAAAAGCACGCTTCATTCGAGAAAATTCGAGTAATTCGTGTCAATCAGGGATTATTAGATTGTTAGACTATCCCCAAAGAAAGTTCTCAACAGGTTTTATTTCATCAACTAAATTAAGGTCAAATAATCTCGACTGGACTTCATTCACAGTGTGGTCAGAAAGTTGATTCTGTCCCCATGTAGTCTTGGAGAGCCATGTTCGAACATCTTCCAATTTTTGTTCGTATCTGTTGGAAAGTGTTCTATCTATGCTAGGGATTTGCTTAAATTCAGAGGTGTAGGTATGAATGACTTCCAAGATATGATTCAATAATCCTGGGCTTTTCTTTAAAAACGCATCTGTGGCCGCCAAAACAAAACAAGGCCATGGAGTAGGGCAGTCGCCCAGCCATTTGAAGGTGCCATTGTCTACTAAGGGTTTAGTGGTAAAATGCTCCCACATAAAATAGGCCCCAGAACCATTGCTAATATTATCCACGGCACCATCAAGGTTATTGATGGTTTCAAATTGGAGTTGAGTGGTGTCCCAGCCTTGGTTTTCTGCATTAATATAGGCCATCAAATGGCTCCCACTGCCTAATCGACTGATGGCTGCCTTGTCGTTTTTCAATTCTTGGACAGATTGTCTTGGACTATCCTTGTCCACATGGATGCCCCAAAGTAGGGGGGAGGAGATATATTCCAGAACAATCTTGCTTGGGTTTCCCTGAGAAATACTCTTGATGATGCCCTCAGTAAGAATAATGGCTAAATCCGTTTCACCTTCGTGTAACATTTGGGACATTTTCCCGGTTCCTTCCGGTACATCGGTCCAAGTCAATTGTATGCCGCGATCTTCAAAGGCGCCATCCTCCATGGCCAAGTGCCATGGCAGGTTAAAATGTTCGGGTACTCCAATAATTTTTACTTTTTTCATGATGGGCAATCTTTAAATCCCAAAAATACCCATTCCGTTTGGTATGATTTTTAAGTTGAGAAAAAAATCATGGGATAAGGGAGCTGGAAACCAATTTTTTCAATGTGTATCTGATAAGCTCATCAACGGCCTTTGCGCCACCTTTAGAAAACTCCCCTGTTGCACGGTTGGCAAGGATTGCATTCAAGGAAACGGCACGGTGTCCATGTAATTTGGCAAGACCATATATGCCTGCAGTCTCCATCTCCAGATTGGTTATCTGTTGATTCTGATAAATAAATGAAGCAAGACGTTCATTGAAATCAGTGATCTTGGGATTAAGACGAAGGGTCCTGCCTTGCGGACCATAAAATCCTGAATTAGTGCATGTTATTCCGAATCGTATACGATTTGATGCAAAAATTTCCCCTAAATTTTTATCAAAATCAACAGCATACGGATGAATTTTATGGCGGTCCCATCCAAGGTGTCTGTAAAGCTCTTTTTCCAAACTGGTATTGGTAAACTGTCCAGAATCATAAAAATGAAGGAGGTTATCAAATCCAATGGCCGAAGTACTCATTAAAAAAGAGTCCACGGGAATATCCGGCTGTATACTACCCGATGTACCAATCCGTATAAAACTGAGCTGTATTTTATTGGATTTCACTTCTCTAGTTTTAAAATTGATATTGACCAAGGCATCCAATTCGTTAAAAACGATGTCGATATTGTCGGTTCCAATACCTGTTGAGATGACTGTGATTCGTTTTCCATCGAGATGTCCGGTATGGGTACAGAACTCCCTGTGCTGTTTTTTAATTTCTATGGAATCAAAGTACTTGCTGACCGCTGATACCCGACCAGGATCACCAACGGTGATAATTGTAGTAGAAATATCTTCTGGAAGAAGATTAAGATGGTATATACTGCCATCAGGGTTCAGAATCAATTCTGAGTTTCCTAAAGACATTTTAAAGTTTTAGAATACGATCTGTGGATGTATTATATAAGAAGTTGTACTTTAAAGAACCACCCAAATATAGTTGATTATCACGTATTTGAGAATAATAATTTGTTTGGTTGTCCAAAACCTCCTTGCCTTTTTTGGTAAGTCTTACCGGATTAAAGGAGCTAAATAAGGGGCGTAGTGAGGTGATGATGCGGTCGTACTGCGTATCGCCAAAACCGTAATAGCCTTGATCGGTTAAAAGAGTTCCCAATAACTCCTTTCTTGATTTTGGTTTTTGATTGAGGGATGTTTTCAAAACCTTGTTCTCCAATTCGTTGAGTCCGTTTTTAATGGACGGGAATCTTTTCAGGTGCGTTTTTAAGGCGTCAGAAAGGTATTCAAACTGAAAATCGTTGTGGGCAATTAGGTTTTCCAATCGGATGGGATTATCGCTGCAGTACAATTGCCAGACGTAATCGGCAAATTCAATATCGTCTTGGGTGAGTATAGTTCTGTTCCCGTATAGTTCCAAAAGCTTTTCGTCGCTTAACTCATTAAGACCGTATAACTTATCCGTTTCATCCTCATTTCCACTGCACACCAAGGATATTTCGGCATGTCTTCTGTGGGTTTTTAGCCAGCTCAAAACGGCTAGCATGTTAATTTGGCAGAAAAGGTCATACTCAAACCAAAGAACAATTTGGTCCTGTTGTTTGTGATTACACAAAGATCGATACTCCTTCAAGGTCTTTTCAACAAACCAAGACTTGGTGACCTTGTAGTTCTTGTTTAAAAAATCGAATCGCGTTTTCCAGAAAGACTCACTGCCAACAGAGCAGAGGGTTTTGCCTTCGCAGAGCATTTCCCGCCATGTGATAATGTCTCCTTTTAACTGTAGCGATTGCAATCTTGACGTGAAACCGTCGCCGTTGGTAATGTGCAACAGTGATTTCATTTTCAATTCAGTTTTCGTTGGTTAGGAAGAATAAAAGTAAGATTTAAACCAAAAACATAAAAATTTTTTCATAAAACATTGGTTTTCAATGTTCAGATTTAACAAGAATGGGTTGTATAAAGTATCTTACAAGTGGAGGGATGGTTAACCACCCACCCGTTTCACTGAAAATCCATGCTCCTTTAAAAACGCCATAATTTTGTCGCGATAATCACCTTGAATGATGATAATTTCCTTTTTATAGCTGCCACCGACCCCTAAAAAGGTCTTAAGGTCTTTGGTTAATTTCTTGAAATCGGAATCGGCTCCATTGTATCCTTCCAAGAGGGTAATGGGTTTGCCTTTTCGTTTTTCATATTTACAAATAATCGGTTCGTCTTGGAGCCAATATGTTGAAGTTTCTTGTTCAATTTCTTCCGTTTCCTCGGGTTTGTGGTCGGGAAAAAGGTTTTTTAGCTGGTCTTGTAGATCCATAGGTTATTTTTTGACCAATCCCAATTCCACAAGGCGCTCATGCAAATATTCTCCTGCAGTAGTGTCCTCAAACCCTTTGGGATGCTTTTCATCCACACAGTTTTCAAGGCAATTTAGCGGCATATCGCTAACCGGGTGCATAAAGAACGGTATGGAGTATCGTGAGGTGCCCCAAAGTTCTTTTGGTGGGTTTACTACTTGGTGTATGGTTGATTTAAGTTTGTTGTTGGTCAAGCGGGAGAGCATATCGCCAACATTTATCATGAGTTGGTCTGGTCGGGCAATGGCATCCACCCATTGGCCTTCATGGTTTTGGACTTGCAGTCCTTTTCCATGAGCCCCCATGAGCAATGTAATCAGATTAATATCACCATGGGCCGCCGCTCGAACAGCATTTTTTGGCTCCTCGGTTATGGGAGGGTAGTGTATGGGTCTTAGAATGGAGTTTCCATTTTTGATGTAATCATCAAAATAAGTTTCCTCCAAACTTAGATGCAAAGCCAAGGCCCTTAACACGTATTGGGCGGTTTTCTCGAGCATTTTGTAGGTCTCCTTTCCAACCTGGTTGAACTCCGGGAGCTCAGAAACAGTTACGTTGTCTGGATATTCCGCTTCCAATTTAGGATTGTCCTCAACATATTGACCAAAATGCCAGAATTCTTTTAGATCGCCTTCTTTTTTGCCTTTGGCATGTTCCTTTCCAAATGAAGTGTAGCCTCGTTGACCGCCAATTCCTGTAATTTCATACTTGTCCTTCACATTTTGGGGCAATTGAAAGAATTTTTTGATTTCCGAATAGAGTTGATCTACCAAAGCATCGGAAAGAAAATGCCCACTCAAGGCCACAAAGCCGATATCTTCAAATGCAGCTCCTATTTCTTTGACAAATTTTTCTTTTCTGATAGGATCTCCAGAAACAAAATCCTCTAGGTTGACACTTGGAATTGCGCTCATGGTATGGATAAATTGGATTACCATCAAAAGTAATAATTTCAATGGAACCATTGGGGATATGATAAAATATGAGCGCTTTTTTTCTACTTTTATCAAACACGAATTTTAGGATATGCGATATCACATCGGGGATTTGGACCAACAAAAACTTTTGGATTTATACACGGGCATGTTGAAGCCCAGAATGATAGAGGAGAAGATGTTGGTGTTGCTTCGGCAGGGAAAAATCTCCAAGTGGTTCAGCGGTATTGGGCAAGAGGCCATCTCGGTCGGCGTCACCCATGCACTGAAGGCCGAGGAGTACATTCTTCCCATGCATAGAAACCTTGGGGTGTTCACTTCCCGAAACATTCCATTGCATAGACTTTTTGCCCAATGGCAGGGAAAACAAAGTGGGTTTACCCAAGGACGGGACCGTAGTTTCCATTTTGGAACGCAAGAGTACAGGATTGTTGGGATGATATCGCATTTAGGTCCCCAATTGGGTGTGGCTGATGGTATTGCTTTAGCGGACATGCTCCGACGCAAAAAGCGGGTGACTGCTGTTTTTACTGGGGAAGGGGCTACCAGTGAAGGGGATTTTCATGAGGCGCTCAATGTAGCCTCCGTGTGGAACCTCCCCGTGTTATTTTGTATTGAAAATAATGGGTACGGACTATCGACACCCACCAATGAGCAGTACAATTGTGAACATCTTGCCGATAGAGCCAAGGGATATGGGATGGAATCCCGCATAATTGAGGGGAATAACATTTTGGAAGTGTATACAAAGGTGGATGAAATCTGTAAAGCCATTAGAAAACGTCCGCGACCCATTCTATTGGAGTTCAAGACATTCCGGATGAGGGGGCACGAAGAGGCCAGCGGCACCAAATATGTCCCTGAAAAATTGATGAAAAAGTGGGAGAAGAAAGACCCGATCGCCAATTATGAGTCGTTTTTATTGAGCGAAGGTCTGATTGGCCACAAGGAAATAGAGGGGTTTAAAGAGCGGATATCGGAAGAAATCAATGAAAATTTACAACTGGCTTTTGAGGAACCTGCTGTTTCTTTCATTGAAAGTAAAGAGTTAGGTGAAGTATATCAAGAATATAAATATGAAGTAGTTGAATCAAAAAATAATTTGAAAAATATTCGTTTTGTGGACGCTATTTCTGAAGGTTTGGAGCAATCCATGTACCGCCATAATGAACTCATCATTATGGGGCAAGATATAGCGGATTATGGCGGAGTATTTAAGATTACCGAAGGTTTTACAACAAAATTCGGGAAAAGCCGGGTGCGGAATACCCCTATCTGCGAATCGGCTATTGTGTCTGCCGCTATGGGCTTGTCCATTAATGGAATGAAAGCTGTGGTGGAAATGCAGTTTGCAGACTTTGTGAGCAGTGGATTCAATCCCATAGTGAATTATCTGGCCAAAGTACATTACCGATGGAATGAAAACGCGGATGTGGTTTTACGAATGCCCTGTGGTGGTGGGGTAGGTGCTGGACCGTTTCATTCCCAAACCAATGAGGCGTGGTTTACCAAGGTGCCTGGGCTCAAGGTGGTGTACCCTGCATTCCCATATGATGCTAAGGGATTACTGAACACCGCCATAAATGATCCCAATCCCGTATTATTTTTTGAACACAAAGGATTGTATAGAAGTGTTTATGGTGATGTACCATCGGATTATTACACCTTGCCCTTCGGAAAAGCCAATAAAATAAGAGAGGGCGATTCAATTTCCATAGTGAGTTACGGGGCTGGGGTACATTGGGCCATGGAAGTATTGGAAAAGCACCCAGAAATTGAAGCAGATCTCTTAGATTTGTGTACACTTCAACCTCTAGATTTAGATGCTGTCTATGCTTCGGTAAAAAAGACAGGAAAGCTCATCATATTGCAAGAAGATACGTTGTTTGGCGGCATTGCAAGTGATATTTCCGCAATGGTCATGGAACATTGTTTCGAATATTTGGACGCTCCGGTAAAAAGAGTGGGCAGTTTGGAAACACCAGTACCATTTGCAAGGGAACTAGAGGAGAATTACCTGCCTAAAAAGAGATTTGAAACAGCTTTATTGGAACTGTATAACTATTGAATTAGTGATTCGTTAACATTTTTTTAACACCCCAAATGGACATTTATGGTGTCTCACTCGTATATATGTAAACTTAAACTCCAATTCTTATGGTAAAACAATCATTTTTAATTATTGCACTGGCGGGAATTTTACTTACGTCGTGCTCCGTTTCCAAAAGTGCAAGGACGCAAAGGAATCTTTTTAGCGGTACTTGGACCTTGGAAAACATTTCCTATGAAAACAATTCGGGCAATTTTAAGTCTGTCATCTTTAATGATGCGGAGGATATTTGTTTTGAAGGCAGTCAATGGTTCTTTAGGGACAATAACAGTACCGGTAGGTATACCATTAACCAAAGTACATTGTGCCAAGGTGGTGACCGTTTCTTTAGATGGTCGGTAGTAGAACCTTCACAGAACTACAGCAGCCAATTGCAGTTCAAGTTCATTGATGAAAATCGAAAGGACATCTCTGGCGGATACGGCTACAGATTGAACATTGCCAACCTTACCGAACAGAACATGACGCTTAAATCCAATGTTTCAGTGGACGGACAGCCTGTTACCATAGTTTACGAATTCACAAAAAGCTAACACATGAAAAGAATCATCATAAAAAGTACAACAGCTATACTGGCATTGAGCTTAATTCTAAGTTGCGATGCCGTTAAGAATGCCAACAACACACAAAAAGGTGCTGCCATCGGAGCTGGTGGTGGTGCTGTAATCGGTGGCATTATCGGAAATAATGTAGGAAAAGGAAATACTGCCCTTGGTGCTATCATTGGTGCCGTGGTGGGAGGTGCTGCAGGAGGTTATATTGGTAACCGAATGGACCGACAGGCCGAACGTATTGAAGAAGAAATCCCAGGTGCTGAAGTAAAGCGTGTGGGTGAAGGAATCAACGTTACCTTTAGTGGCGAAAACGGAGTTTATTTTGATACCAACAAATCTGATATTAAAGGAACCTCCGCGACTACTTTGGATAAACTGGCTGGAATTTTCAAAGAATATCCTAAATCCAATATCCTGGTGGAAGGACATACGGATAGTGCCGGTAGCGATGCATACAATATGACCCTTTCCCAACAGAGGGCACAGTCAGTTACCAATTATTTGGTAAGCAAGGGAATTTCAAGTGGCAGGTTTACTACAAAATGGTATGGGGAGACCCAACCCATTGAAAGTAATGACACCAAAGCAGGGATGGCCGCCAACCGTCGTGTGGAGTTGGCCATTATTGCCAGCGACGAGTTAAAAGAGGAAGCCTACGAGCAAACCAAAAACTAGTTGCTGACCATAAATTATAAAAGCCCGGTGCATAGCACCGGGCTTTTTTTTGCCCTTGAAAAATTAATTAACACAAATTTGAAGATTGTTTTAAAGTCAAAATGTAGGAAAATCATTAACTTAAGGGGAGTTTTGTATACTCCCATAAAAACCCAAGAGCCATGAGTGATATTCTAGAGAACAGTACGTATCAGATCCAGGAACTATTGGTAAGAATGGAGCGAAACAACAAGCTTATTCAACGTCTTGCTGAAAAATTGAGCTCTTACACTTGCGAGCCCCATGACTATTCATGTTTTGAAAAGCTATATGAACTCAAAAGAAGTTTTAAGCGGTATACAACCGACCAAAAACATATTATGGACCGGCTCAAACAAAAGACCAAGCAAATTCCAGAGGATTTGGATAAAGAAATTGAGCGGCATTTTACACATTTTAGACAATTGGAAAAGGATATGGATTCGTATTTATTGGATACGGACAAGTATAGTTGACTTTAGCATATCACCCAATTTCACTTTCTTCACAAACTAAATAGGGAAATTTTTCATACTCCTGCAAACATCCGTAATATTGTAGGGCGATAAACCAATCTTGTAATGGGAAAATCCTCAAACTCTGCCCTCGTTATCCTTGCCTTTTTTGCCATATATGTGATTTGGGGGTCCACATACCTTCTTAACAAGATTGCGGTCATGGAATTGCCACCCTTTATGTTGGCTTCATGTCGATTCATCACTGCTGGCCTACTAATATTTGCTTTGGCCAAATCCATGGGAATTTCGTTGAAGATCACCAAAAGACAACTATGGAACACCATTATTGCCGGGGTTCTTTTTCTGAGTTTTGGTAATGGGGTAGTGGTATGGGCACTACGATATGTGGACAGTGGTTTTGCTGCTTTGGAAATATCTGCACAACCCTTGATCATTCTCTTGCTCATGTATTTTTTACAAGGCAAAAAAATACAACCCATGTCATTGGTTGGGGTGTTCCTTGGCATTATCGGTATCTATCTATTGGTAAGTCAAAAGCAGATTATTGCACAAGAAAGTTCTATTGTGGGGATGATCATGATATTTTTCTGCATGCTCAGTTGGGCTTATTGCAGTCTGTTTGTCTCCAAGGCAGATTTGCCCAATAACTACTTTGTGAACACGGGATATCAGATGTTTACCGGGGGAATTATCTTGGCTTTGATGAGTTTTGGCTTTGGAGAACCGTGGACCTCACCCTTGCAGTGGAGCGGAAAGGTGCAATTGTCCATGGTGTTGTTGATTGTATTCGGGAGCATTGTCGCATTCACTTCGTTCAACTATTTGTTAAAGGCAGTTTCCCCCGAAAAAGTGGCAACATCAACCTATGTGAACCCTATTGTTGCACTGCTACTGGGATGGTATTTTTTGGATGAACAAATAACACTGCAATCCATTTTGGCCGCAGCCATTTTGTTGACAGGAGTATACTTCATCAACACCAAAAAAACATTGGCCATCTTTGAGCGCTTTAAAAGATAGGTCTAACGGTCCACTTTTTCCTTTAACTCCTTAAGGGCTCGGTTGAGGCTTCTGGTTGTAATTCCGATATAGTTGGCAATGTCCTTTTTGGAAATCACCTCCGTAAATTCAGGGAAAAGTTTTTTTAAGCGTATAATATTATCTTCAATGGGATAGGCATGTTGATAAGAATGTCTAGGGGCTTTATAACGAATCTTATCGGCTAAAGCTTTCATGACGAGTTGGTTAAAACGGGTATCATTTTCCAAAAGTTGACTGAAACAACCATGGGTAAACGAAAAAGCTTTTAAAGGGGTAATGGACTCCACAGCGCATATGGTCAATTTATTGCTAAAAACCTCCAATTCCCCAAATTCCATGCCTTCGCCCAAAAACTCTTGGATAAATTCTTTGCCGTTCTCATCAGAAATAAAGCATTTCGCAATACCTTCCCGAATTAGATATACCTTCCCATATCTATGATCTTGTTCCATGATTCGCTCCTTGGAACCAAAAGATTCTTCATGCAGGTCCCAATCTCCTTTGGAAAAAAGCTTTTCCGCATAGGCCATTAATTCTGGGTTGGTGCGAATCATTTTTATTGTTGGGACAAATGTCCTTTTTTAAGCAGAAGCGTTGTGATTTCTTTGTGATAAAGTTACGCAATAGCATGAAGATCGGCATACAGCACGGAACAAAATTGGAAGGGGAAAGGATGTTCACCCCAAAGTTTGTGATGGTCTGTATGGGATCCCTACTTTTTTCGGCCAGTTTTAATATGCTCATTCCAGAATTGCCTGCTTATCTGTCCAGTTTGGGAGGAGCGGAGTATATTGGGCTGATCATCGCCCTATTTACACTTACGGCAGGTGTTTCACGCCCTTTTAGCGGAATACTCACCGATACGATAGGAAGAAAACCAGTTATGCTTTTTGGTGCCTTTGTCTGTTTGATTTGCGGTTTTTTCTATCCCATACTTACATCGGTATCGGGTTTTTTACTGCTACGGTTGGCGCATGGATTTTCCACGGGATTCACTCCAACGGCCGCCTCAACTTTTGTGTCGGATGTAGTACCGCATAAACGGCTTGGTGAGGCCATGGGCATTCATGGGATTGCTTTTAGTACGGGTATGGCAATTGGCCCTGCATTGGGAAGCTTCATAAAGCTTCATTTCTCCTATGACGTTTTGTTCTACAGTTCATCGGCCATGGCCCTGTTGGCCCTGTTGCTGATTTTCAACCTTAAGGAGACCCTACCACAACGGAAAGAATTTAACTGGAGTCTTTTAAAAGTTTCCCGTAAAGATATCATTGCCCCTGAAGCGATGCCAGCAGCTATTGTAAATTTTTTGGCCTATATAGGTTTTGGGGTAGTACTGACATTGATTCCGGATTGGACCGAAGCAGTTGGTTTTACCAACAAGGGCATGTTCTTCATTGTATTTACAATTTCCTCCCTTTTGGTGCGGGTAGTAGCAGGCAAGCTATCCGATCGTCATGGTAGGATCAAGGTGATCATGGTTGGTGTCATATTGTTGATTTTCGCCCAATTTTGGATGGGTTACATCAATACACCCACTGGTTTAATGGTTGGGGCAGGCATTTATGGCTTGGCCATGGGCGTGGCCACTCCGGCCATTTATGCGTGGACTATAGATTTGAGTTTACCGGGACAAAAGGGAAAGGCCATGGCCACCATGTATATTGCCATGGAAGCTGGTATTGGTTTGGGCGCGCTACTTTCTGGATGGTATTATCAAGAAAGTATTTCCCGTATTCCGCATACGTTTTATGCTTCTGCCATCTTGGCCTTGATAGGAGTCGTCTATATCTTGTTTCGTAAAGGAAAGATTGCCAATTAATTCAACAGATCAAAACGGTGGGTATATTTAATGGTTAGGGTCTGATTGTCCACGGCATCAATCAAATCATCATCCTTTACCACATTAAATACCACAAAGAGTCCGGTATTGGCATTTTGCAACCACCCAAAGCGCGCATTTACCGATGTGATATTGGACACATTGTTACGTTGAATCAGACTTTGGAAAAAGATTCTGGGGGTAAAGGAATACGAAAGTCGTAACCCACCTACCAAAGCCGTTAGATCCCCGGTATCCAATTGAATATCGCTATGGCTGAACGTTAGGGAACTGTTGAATTTATCCCCGACCCTATACTTGGCGGTTCCGCTATTGGTAATTTGGTGCCCATTGAAATAACCTCCAATAATGGTTCGCGTATCAAATGAAAGGGCATTGTTCGGGTTTGTGGTGATTACAAGCTGTAATTCTTCGTTTTCATAATTGCCCACGGGCACGGTTACATCAGAAATGGTAAAATCCTCCAACACCCGTTCGGTAGTAAAATTGATTCCCGTATGGATTTCAAAACCACTTTTAAATACCCAGTGATTATCCACATGTAAAAAACTGGTGATCAATTGGTCATCAAAGTTCCAATAGCCCCGATAGGAGACATGGGGCCGTATTTCCAGCATTTTACCCGCATTCTTAAATCTATGCGCCTTAAAGACCAAAAACTCAGGTTTTCTAAAAGCGGTACGTTGCAAAAAGCCTACTTCTGGATTGAATCCTTCACCAACCTCGGTATATCCTGCGTTGATGTTCCAGCCACTCCACTCATAATTACCTAAGATTTTGAAGGCATGGTCACCCTTTTCAATGCCGGGGGTAGTACTCTTGGCTACAAAACCATTGATGGTGGCCTTGTTTCCAATACCCCATTTACCATCCATGGCATAAACCCGGTTGTAGTCATCCTCCATCTCACCCAGACCGGCCCTATTCACAAATATTCCACCCAACGAGGATCGTGAGCCTCCAAAGTTGTGGTTGACACGGGCCACGGTAAAGTTGTTCTTTTCAATATCGGCCTCGACCACATCATCGGTGAACATGCTCAAAAATCCAATGTTGGTTTGACCCACTTTCCCGGACAATCGTGCCCCACCTATAATGGGGACCAAGCTGCCATCATCCCCAATGCCGATACGCCTACTGAAGAACAAATCTACCTCCCCGGGGCTGCCCACCCCAAACTGACCGGCATTTTCCAGGAAAAATGCCCGTTTCTCAGGGAAAAAGAGATTAAAACGGTCCAAATTCACCTGTTGGTCATCTACCTCTACTTGGGCAAAGTCGGTGTTGTAAGTAAGGTCCAATGTGAGACTAGGTGTAACGCTGTATTTGATGTCCGCCCCCGCATCAAAATTGGTGTCGGTTTCGCTGGGCGATACGGATTTATCGTTCACATATTGGCCAAGCACATAAGGAATCAGTTTCAGGTTGCCGGGATTTTTTAGGTTCAGCCCACTGAGGTTTCCGGCTAGGGACAATCGTTTCATATCAAAACCCAAAGGGAGGGAGGTCCAATAGGCGGTTTCGGTATTTTTGCTAATGTTCCGTTGAAAGTTCAATCCCCAAGTCTTGTCCTTTCCGGGTGCAAATCGTAAAGAACGGAAGGGGATGGCGAACTCGGCACTCCAACCGTAATCGCCCAATTGCGATTTTACCTTCCAAGTGGCGTCCCAGTTAAGGTTGGTGCCCCCAATTACCCCGCCCTGTTGTCTGTTGGCGTTAAAATTCCCTTTGCCCTCGTTGTCAATTTGGGCATCATATTCCATTCCTTGCGCATTGGTGCCAAAAAGGAAACCATTTTGCCTGTCGTGATAGGTATCAATGATAAAAAGGAAACTGTCCTCATCGTTCAAATCGGCGTCACGGCGGGAGTCTGAGACCACAATTCTGTTGGCATTTTTGTCGTAACAGACCACGGCCACATAAAACGTGCTATTGGAGTAGGCTACCCTGACCTCAGTGCGCTCCGAGACTGCTTCGCCATAATTGGGCTTTATCTGTACCAAATCCGTGATGGCCGGGATGTTTTGCCAAATAGGATCATTAATGATCTCTCCATCTACCTTGGGGTCTTCCGCCAGTTCGGTTGCAAAGTAAGAGGGTTTGTTGATGTTTTGGGAGGGCGTTTGCTGTGCTTGGCTTAGACTGAAAACGGACAAGGCCAAGGCCATGAGGGATTTTCCTGGAGAAATTATCATAAAATTAGGTCTGGTTTCATGTTAAATATACTCTTTAAATCGGAAATCTTTCAGGGATTGATTAATTTGTAAAGACCTTTAATATGCTGCTATGAAGTTGGTTATAAAATATATGCTTCTTTTCCTGCTGATGGTTTCCCTTGGGTGTGCATCAAACCCTAAGCCCAAGTATTCCGAGGCGGAATTGGAATCCTTGAACACCGCCGTGACGCAAAAATCCTTTGAAGTAGATGCGCGTTGGGCCAGACCCATGCCAGACCCAGCCCTTACAAGCATTGCCAATGCGGGATTGGTTCCTCAGGGAAGCACCATAAACCGTATAAACATTACGGGAACATCCAGTTATCTCAGGGTGAAGAACGATAGTGTGATGGCGGACCTGCCGTATTATGGGGAAAGACAGATGGGAGGCACCTACAATCCTATCAAGGGTGGGGTGCATTTTAAGGGTTTGGCGAAGGATTTTAGCATGGAACCTACCAAAAAGGACAGCGGAGTCGCTGTTAAATTCTCTGTAAACGAAGGCCCGGAAAATTATCAGGTACACATTCAGTTGTATCCATCAGGGACAAGCAATATAAGCGTGGTGAGCTCCCATAGAACTCCCATTTGGTATGATGGAACATGGACACCAGACCGTTTAGAGTAAACTTGGCACAACAAACGGGGCGGTAAATCCATAATTACATCTTTTTGTCATAGTTTTATGCAAGAAACCAAAAGCATAAAAAAACGTGATGAAATTTTCCCGAACACACTATAAATCAATTTTGGTATTGGCCGCTTCCGTGCTGGTTTTTTCCTGCAATCCAAAAAAGAAAGAAGCCAATGATCAAGCCCAGCAAGAAGAACTGCCCGAACCACACCAATCCAATATGCCCTTGGAGCTGCTTAACCTTCCCGAAGGGTTTAGCATAAACACATATGCCGAGAACATTGACGGCGCCCGGTCCATGGCCATGGGGGACAAGGGAACCCTTTTTGTGGGAACCCGAAACGAAAACAAGGTGTACGCCCTGCAAGATGCGGACGGTGACCTATGGGCAGAAAAGGTCTTTGAGATCGCTTCCGATCTGGAACAGCCCAATGGTGTTGCCTTCAGGGATGGGTCTTTGTATGTAGCCGCCGTGAGCAAGCTCCTGCGTTACGACAATATAGAGGACAACCTTGCCAATCCGCCAGAGCCCGTGGTCATCTATGACGATTATCCCACGGAGTTCCATCACGGGTGGAAGTATATTGCCTTTGGCCCCGATGGAAAACTGTACGTACCGGTTGGCGCTCCCTGTAATATTTGTGAGCGTAGCAGCGAGGACGAACGTTATGCCACCATTACCCGTATGGCCCCAGATGGCACAGACCGTGAAATCTACGCCAAAGGCGTGCGAAACACCGTTGGCTTTGCCTGGCATCCCGAAACCGGGGAGTTGTGGTTTACCGACAATAACCGTGACCTTATGGGGGATGACCTTCCTCCGGGGGAACTTAACCGAGTCACTGAGGCGGGACAACATTTTGGTTATCCGTACTGCCATGCCGGAACGGTAAAAGATCCCGAGTTTGGCGATCAGCGCCCTTGTTCAGATTTTGTTGCACCGGCGCAGGCCATGGGTCCCCACGTGGCACCCTTGGGCATCAAGTTTAACACAGGCTCCATGTTCCCGGACGAATACAAGGGGCATGCCTTTGTGGCCGAACATGGTTCGTGGAACCGTTCCTCCAAGGTAGGGTACAGGCTTACCTTGGTGAAATTGGAAAACAGCAAGGCCGTGAGTTACGAACCTTTTATAGATGGTTGGTTGGACGAGGAAAAACAGGAAGCCTTTGGCCGTCCCGTGGACCTTTTATTCATGAAAGATGGTTCCCTGTTGATTTCTGACGATTTTGGCGATGCCATCTACAGGGTTACCTATAAAAAGTGATCATGGGGTAAGGTCCTCCATTTTCCAAGTACTGGGAGGGTTTCCCTCACTGGCCACTTCCAAGAACACGTAGGAAGTTTTTCCATACTTTCCTTTGGAAAGAATCCGTTCAATGGAGTAGGTCCATTTGCCGTGGACAAAGACCAGCTCTATCTTGTCGTTGCGCAAGCTGTTTTTGTACTGCCCGTTTCTAATGACCAGACAGGGCGGTTCCAAGGCGGTTTTGGGTCTTCGCCAGCAACGGTATTGAATGTCGCCGTGGGACATTTGGGTTATGGCGATGGTAAATTGTAGATTTTGGCATAGGATAAGGGTCCGTTGGGGTCTCGGGTAATTTGGGGGAATGGCTATGGCAGTTATTTTTGGTTGATTTGGACTAATGGAACGCAATCCATTAAAAGGTATTGTCCCTGACCCGGTTTCTTTTTCCCCAGAACGCTCCATGAAGGAACCCGATGGTGTACAGGATAACACCTATACAGACAAGCACAACAATTTGTAGGGCATTTATAGTTTCTAAAGTAGTCATTTTCTTATTTTTTGGGCAAGCTAGAAAATAGCAGGGTAAAGCGCACTTGCAATTGACGGATACCCTGTTTGACTTGATGTATGCCTCATTTGGGTTGACGGATGCCTTGGGTAGGGTTCAGGGGTACCATTAAGGTTTTGGGTTTTAAAAGTATAGGGACGTAAAAGAGGAATAAGGGAAGGCCGAAGGGTCTTCCTTTTTTTATTGCCTAAAAGCAAAAACGTATAACTAATTAAATTTTAGTGACTTTACTGTTTTCCGTAAAGGATTACTTGTTAAATATTTTTGTAAATTTAATTTCCCCTCAAAAGTTTTAAAGGTCTCAAAAGCCACTTTTTGAATTGAATCCTAATCAAGAAAATTAATGAATGACCTTCCAAAAATTATCTCAGAAGAGAGATTTTTAAATGCTTTCAAGATTTGTAAAGATTATTGTGAATCATCGGAAAATATTTTGGATATAAATTTTAGGCTAATTGAGTCTCACTTGGTTCAATTAACAGAGAAACAAGTAAGTTCATTTTATAATTTATATGTTAAAACCGAGCTTATCTATGGATTACCTGAGCTTCATTCATGTGATTTGGTTACTGTTCCAAAAAAATCTACAGGTGTTAGAGAATATAGATTTTTCAGCACTTTTTCAATGATTCTTTATAATGCAATTGGTTTAACATTTGTTGATTCGTGCAATGATGTAGTAAGCGGATTGAATTTTAATAGAAAAAATGTTTTTCCCTTTTATCCTACAAAATTTCAATTAAGGGAAAGTTCAAAAGATGAATCTGATAAGTGGTTTGTTAAGAATAATTATAAGACTGAATTTAAAAAATATCAACAAACACTAAATAAGGTGGTAAGCAGTAATTCTGCAGTACTACAACTAGATTTAACTCAATATTTTGAATCTATAATTCACGAAAAATTGATTCAGCTTATTTACAAGTATTCTAATAAATCGACTCTTACCAAAAACAAGTTGGATGAAGAGTCACCATCTGGATTAGAATTTTACTTTGAATGTTTGATGTGTAGAAGGTTCTCAATTCCTCAAGGGAGAAAGAATTTCGTAAGCGACTACTTAGGGTATCTTTATTTAGTTCCTTTTGATATGGAAGTTGAAAGGTTGTGTTCAGGATTTGATTTGAAATTCAAAGGAATGATAAGGTATGTTGATGATATAACATTAGTCTTTGAAAAAGATTCCAATTTGAATTCTGTTGAAGCATATAGACAACTTTTGGAGATAGAATCCAAAGTCATTAACTGGTTTTTACATGTTTTGGGACTATCCATAAATCCATCTAAAACGTCAAGAAAAATAATATTGTCTCAAAAAGATAAGGAAGCATTCATTGAAGAAAACAAAAAATCGACATCGGGAATTGAATTGCTAGATGATGATGAAAAAGAAAAGACTGAAAATGGAGGAGAAGATTTAGAAGCACCTGTAAAAAAGGGCATCAAAGATTATTTTAATGATTTTGTATCTGTTATCGAAAAGTTTAAGTTTCCACAAAATGGAGAGTTTAACTTGAATATTTCAAAAAATGACCGTGAAATTTTGAAACTTATCTATGACAAAAAGGGATTTCAAAACTTCTTGTTGAAAAGAGATAACTTAAGAATATTGAAACGGACCTTGAGAATGATAGAAGTGGAGTTAACTGTTGACCATATTAACATGTTAATAGTTCTATTTTTTTTAAAAAATAAAAAAGGAAATTTGGCTTTTGAGACTTTTTTTGATTCGTTTTTAAAGAATAAGTTAAAGTTTGATGACAAAAGACATGTACACATTATTCATATTTTGATGGCACAAAATGGCTATAAATCAAAATATATTAATAAGCAAATAAAAAACTCACATGATATTCTATTGAACGACAATTATGGGAAGTATTTGATGGTTCTATCAAAAAACTACAAACCAGTTGCAGAGTATGATGTGTTAAATGAGCCAAAATGTTATTTGGAGAGAATATGCCATGAACATTTCAAAAAACCTCCATATCAATCAAACTATCTTTTCTGTGTTAAAACTGATTATCAAAAGATAATTCAAAGGTGGATAAAAACAACTTCGATGAATAAGGCAGCTAGTGACCAATTAAAGAATTTTGTACTTTATCGAAGACAGAAAAAATGGGATTTAGCATTTAATCATTTGCACAACTTATTTCATGAGACCTGCAAAGGGTTATTGCATTTAGATGATAAGGCAACAGTTAAGGAAATTATCAAAAGTTCAAAAATTGAACTAGAC
Organism: Flagellimonas alvinocaridis; assembly: GCF_004916895.1. Taxonomy (GTDB): domain Bacteria; phylum Bacteroidota; class Bacteroidia; order Flavobacteriales; family Flavobacteriaceae; genus Flagellimonas; species Flagellimonas alvinocaridis. Next base: position 31,263 of record NZ_SNTZ01000015.1, on the reverse strand, counting down.
GATGAATTAATTATTAACAAGTTTTATAATCGAAGAAATTTTAATCTTATATCACATCCTAGTCAAAAAAATGTGCCAGCTGAAAAAGTAAACAAAAAGGATTTAATTTATTTCGAGAATAAAATACTTAGTCTTCTATTAAAATTAATGGATTAGCATGATAAAATTAAATCAGCAAAGCAAAACGATTGATTTAAAAGAAATATCAATCACAAATTCTATCATTTTCAACTTTTTTGATAAAGTTCCAACCAATGATAGAGATGAGACTCTCTTAAGGGCATTGTACATTGGAGTATTAGCTCTTATGGAAGATCGTATTTCTGCATTTCTTTCTAAAACAAGCAATGAACTTGGGACAGAATTGGAAAGCTTGAAAATACTATTTGATTTAAAACAAGAACTTTTTTATAAGACTGCTGTAAAAGGCTCATTGGCGGAAGAAGATATAGTAGAATTTCTAAATAATCATTTCAAGGATAAGAAAATTCTTGATACCGCCCACCTTACTGGAAATGAGACAGGAAATCTTCCAAGAAATAAAACAGGTGACATCATTTGTAGAATTAACGGCGACTCAGATTTAAAAATAGCCATTGAATGCAAGTTTGACAAAAGCATTAAGTTAGGAAATATTGAAAGTAAGGATGTTTTTACCCGAAAATACGATACAGCTTGGAGCCAATTGATAGAGTCGGATGCTAACCGAGCTTCAAAGGTGAGTATTATAGTTTTCGATATCTCTATTGTGGACAATAGTATTCTTAAAATAGTTGAGAATGTTGGCTTTATCCAGTCCATAGGATTTGTGGCTATCATTGACTCCCAAAAAGGGGATTATTCCAATCTGGCTATTGCTTACATGCTTGCCAGGGACATTGCCATCAACGCAAAAAATGTTGATTTAGATAAAGATGTTTTAGCAATAATTGTAAATCGAATTATTAAAGACATCAATGAGATAACCAATATCAAAAGATTAGTTGAGGGTAATATCGAGAACAACAAAGCAATTTTGAAACAATTGGAGAAGAGTATTTTGCTAATGGAGTTTAACCAAGACTATCTTTCCAAGTTCTTAAACGACGGCACTTTGACCAAAAAAGATTTGCTCGATTTTTATATGGGAGAAGGTGTAAAGGACAAGTATAAACCTATAGAGAAAGAAATTAATGAACTAATCTGATCAAAATGAAATATGAAGTTGAAATAAAAGACGAAGAAGAGTTTTTGTCAAAAATTGAAGACCTTAAATTGGTATATGATTCCGGTATAGACGATATAATTTTCATGAAGGTGGTCCAAAATCTTCATAATGGATTAGCTAGATTTGGTGACCGGAACGAATTTGATTTGAAAGGATGGGTTGTATTCTTCAATAAGTATCATATAAAAATAACAGTAAAGCAATTAGAGCATGTGTTCAAATATTTGCTTAAATATTATCCTTCAGTATTGTCAAATCCAAAGGGTGATATATTTAAACAGCTGATGCCAAAAAATATAAAGAACGATGAATTAGGTTCTTTTCTTTTTGAAAAGATAGCATTAAAGGGTATGGCCACATAGCATTATTCACAACCCCCCAATAACCTTCATACTCAACCCCGTTAGTTCTTTAATGGTGGCATCATCGTAGCCTTTGGCTTTCATATTTCTAGCAACTTCCTTTAACCCTTCTTTTTTCGCCCGCTTGCGTTCCGTTTCCAGTTTAAACTCCTCCAGTTCTTGGCGCTCGGGGCTGGTGATCTCAAACAGGCCGCTTTCGCTCAGTTTGTCCATAAGCCCTAGGTCCTTAAAGCTTACATAGCCCTCCTCGGTAATGATCAGGTGGTCCAGCACCTCGATCTGTAGCAGTTGGCCCGCTTTTAGCATATGGTCGGTAAAGATCAGGTCGGGGTCGGTCACCTCCAGCGCCCCACTGGGGTGGTTGTGCACCATCACCAGCTTGTTGGCCAGTTTGTAGATCGCCATTCTAAAGACATCGGGCGGTTCGGCGGTAATGCGGTTCACCGCACCCAAGCTGATCAGCTCCACGAACATGATCTTGTTGATGTTGTTGAGCCCCACCACCCAAAAATGTTCCTGGTTGCGGCGGATCTTGTTCTCGCGCAGCAATACCTGCTGCATAATGCTGTAAATGTCCCTGGCGTTGAGCACTTTGATCTTTTGTTCCTTGGTGAGCCGTACGTTCATGCTAAGTAAGTTAGAGATAGGTTTGGGTTGTGGAAATTTAGCGCAACCCCGTGAAAAAAGCAAATGGCCGGTAATCGCCTTTTGGGGTGTCTGGTCTAAATTCGGTCTTTTTGTTGGCTTTTTTCGTGCAAAAATGGTTTCTTTAGAACAGTATTGTAACCTCATACCATGACCCATACCAAGATCTTCAGATACCTGCTGTGCGCCCTTTTATGTTCAACCATTGGCTGCTCCAAGGACGAGGACGGCCCCGGCGACCCCTCTAACCCCGATAATTTTTACAAAGGAGCCGTTACCAGTGCCACTGGTGATGATCTTTTGGGCTATTGGGCCATTTTTGAGGCCGAGTACGAGGGTACAAGGGTCCCTGTGCCCGTTAACTACGCCAACTGTGGCCGCGATTTTTTTGTGTACCGGGACAATGGGGCCTATCAGGAGTACCTGTACACCAATTCGGGCTGTGAAACCATTAGCAACCAACTACAATGGGAGCTGGACAAAGGAGTGCTTACCATGAGGACACTTTCGGGCAGTACCGATGATTTGGTCATCATTAAGCTTTCGGCCACTGAATTTCAGTTTAAGGCACGTGTGGATATTGATGATGATGGAGAGTTGGATGTGGTGGTGCTCATTGCCAAGCGCTATACCCCTGATGAAAAGGATTTTTATACCCAATCCTTTCAGCAGGACTATGAGGCTAGGGAGAACAACCTAATTGGTTTTAGGTGGGAGGCCTATGATGGGTTCAACACGTTTGATAAATATGAAATTTACCGCAGCAGCGGTGAAAATTGCTCCAAGTCCAACGCCGAACTGATTGCTACCATTACAGATGGGGCTGTAACAGAGTTTACGGATGTTGCCCCGCCTCCAGTAAGTGGACTTTGCTATTACATAAAGATTTACACCGATCAAGGATTATTGGGTGAAAGTGGTCTCCGGACGTTGTCCACACAGTTTATAGGAATTGACCCGGTGGCGGTACACGAGCCTACGGTTTCTGGAAATAGTATAGGATTGAGCTGGGAGGCGTCTACGTCCCCCTATTTTTCACATTACGAAGTTCTACTTTCAAACCAAAGTAGCTTTTATGATGAGCTACAGGTCGTTGCTGTTATAGATGACAAGGATTTAACTACCTATACGGATGATGAGCCACCTTATATGGAGAATCCGTTTTATGCTGTCCGTGCATACAATATCTTTGGGGGTTATAGTCGGTTGCACACCAGTGAAGCCACTTCCTTTTGGGAAGTCCCTTTTAAAAGGGATGAGATCCTTCCCTTTTTTGAAATTTATTCTTATGCATTGGATACTGCGGAACCGACCCTATATTTCTATGGAAGTATAATAGAGAATGGAGTTGCCCAAATACGTCTTCTGCGATACAATTATGATACACAAGAAACAGAATCGGTTGCCGATTTTGTCCCAAGTATATCCGGTAATATTCCAATACAGGTGGTTTCGGGGCCCAATGGTAAGGAGGTGGTCTTGTCACAGGGAGGTAAACTACATTTTTATGATGCCTTGACCATGGAATATAAATATGCGGTAGTCCCAGAAGGAATTGCCTACTATGGTGGTTTTGGCTATAACAGCTTTCGGGATGTCTGGGTTCTTATGGACAGTAATCAAGTATATACCATGCAGCGGGACAATGCTACTCTATTTCTAATTGATCAGACACCGCATTATGATTCAAGACCGGGATTGTCAGGCTATCAAATTATTGAATTGAAAAATGGACAGGTTTTGATGGGGCATTCACAGGCAACCACTAGCTTCTTATATACTCTTGATGATACGGGCAACATACAGGAAAGTCAATCGGTAAACATTCAATTCAGATGGAGGTCCGTCAGCGAGTACTTACTTTACAATTCTACGGCGGATATTTTGTTGGATACGGCCCAGAACAGGTTCTATTCCAGCGTCACTTTTCAATACCTGAATTCCTTTGGGCAGCCCAACTTCCCTTCAGGAATAAGTACGGATGGCACAAAGGTTTTTGGGACCAACAATGATCCCGATTGGCTCATAGAGCCTGGGAGCCTTCATAAAAAAGAAGTTGTGGTCTATGATAGGAACACCTCCTCCATGCTCAAGGTTGAAACCATGGGTTACCCCCATGTGGTCTTTGAAAATCATAGTGGGGAGATCATCAGTATTTCAAGTGGATTCAAAAAAGACAACCTATACGAAAACGTCCATAACAAGTCCGATTTCTTTGTTGAAAAGGTAATGGTCCCTTGAGCACCACTATATGGCGCCTTTTCCCTATTTTAGGGTCCAGATACAAAAGGGTCCATGGGCATGCACCGTAAATTGAACGCCATAATGTTTACCGATGTGCAGGGGTACACCGCCATTATGCACGAAGATGAGCAACGGGCCCTCGCCCTGCGCTGCCGCCACCGGGAGCTGTTCAATGCCCTTACCCAACAGTACAGGGGCACCGTGGTGCAGTACTTTGGCGATGGCACCCTCTCCGTTTTTGACAGTACCGTAGATGCCGTGGAATGTGCCCTGGCCCTGCAAAAGGCATTTCGGCAAGACCCCGTGATTCCCGTGCGCATTGGCATCCATGTGGGCGATATTGTACTTTCCGAGGACGACATCATGGGCGATGCCGTGAACGTGGCCTCCCGGATAGAATCGGTGGCCGTACCGGGCAGCGTTTTCTTTTCCGGACAGGTGAACGACCACCTGCGCAGCCAAAAAAATCTAGAGACCCGTTTTCTTGATATCTTCCATTTTAAGAATGTGGAGGAACCCGTACCCGTTTTCGCTCTGGTACACGACCAGCTTGTGGTCCCGGACCGAAAGGCCTATGTGAAGACCAATTCCCATGCGCATTTCAAAAATGGCCGAAACCGCCTCTCCACCAACCGGAAAATCCTGCAGTGGGGTGGCTTGGTGCTGCTATTGTGCGTTTTGGTAGGACTTTACATCACCTTTGCCAAAAACGGGGAATCGCCCAGCCCGAACGGGGATGCCCTTCGGAGCATTGCCGTGCTGCCGGTGCAGAACCTTACCGGGATTTCGGAAAACAACATGTGGTGCGAAACCATCACCGATGACCTTATTGCGCAATTGTCCGATAGGGCGGGGATGGTAAAGGTGGTGCCCAAATCCTTGATCCAAGATTATCTGGATCAGGGCGAACCGTTGCAAAAAATGGCCACCGCCCTGAATGTGGGCTATATTTTGGAGGGTGCGCTGCACCATTCGGACAGCCTCTACAATCTGGACCTTCGCTTGGCCGATGCCTTGGAGCGCATGTACCTCTGGTCCGAACGCTACGATCATGTTTCTAGTGCCAACATACCAAAAATACTCCAATCCCAAGCCAGTGGGGCCATTGCCGCGGAACTTGACGCCCATTTGAACAGCACCAATGTGGCAAGTTTGCCCAGACCCGCCGATAACAAGGATGCCTACGAACTGCTGGAACGGGCCAATGCCCTTACCGATAAGATGGACAAGGAATCCATGTATCAGGCCATGCCGCTCTACCAGAGGGTGATCCAATTGGAGCCCAACCTTTCGGACGGCTACATGGGAATGGCACGGATCTATACCATTGGGGGACTCATTTGGGGTGTTTTTCGGCAAGATGAATCCGCGACCAGGTCCAAGGAATATCTGGAAAAATCCATGGCGCTGAAACCCACTTTGGAGGCTTCGCAGTACAAGCTCGTTACCAAGTTTTTCTTTGAGTTTGATTTTGAATATTCTGAAGAGCATCTTTCCTTGGTGGCCATTTTGCCACCCTTTCCGGATGGGGCATTTTATGCCGTGTACAATAACATTTTAGGTCGATTTGACGAGGGCATCCGCTATGCCGAAAACTATATTGAGCGCTTCCCCGAAGCGGGCAATGGCTTTGCCCAGATGATACGGGCCTATTTTCTTTCCGATCAGTGGGACAAAGCAGATAGTTTGATGAACCGCTACGATGCGAAGTTTCGACACGATCAATTTTACGTGAGGGATGTGGCCATGGTGCACCTGAACATGGGCAATATGGAATCTTTCATGGAGATGAACAACATCCTAAAGACCAATTTTTTGGACAACGCCGCCGTACACCTTTACTACGATGCCATTGAAATGCATTACAAAGGCGAAGACCCCAAGAAAATAGAGGAAAAGCTAAAGCTTTTACAAGAGCAGTATGATATGGGCATGGCCGGTTCTCCCGCTTGGTTTTTGGCCATGTACCATTTTTATATCAAGGACGATGTCACGGGCTTCCAGTGGTTGCAGAAATCGTTCGATCGCAAGGACGTGGAGATTTTATGGTTGAAAACCGAATACCAGTTGCAACGGTTCAAAAAGGCCAAGGACCCAAGGTATACCAAGCTCTACGATCAAATGCATTGGCCGGAATAGACCCTTTCCACACCGTTCTATACCCTTCAAAACATACCCAAACGAAAATTGTCCATTCAGTGGCGTGGATCGTCCATTTTTTACGGTGTTGAGTTGCGTCAACTTTGTACCATCAAAATTTAGTATAACAATTTTAAGTACAAACACCATGAAAAATGTATTCACAACACTAGTAGTTTTTACTACAACCATTACAGGGCTTTTTGCCCAATTACCAGAACCCGGTTTCATTATAGACGAACATACCGCCATAGTGATCACCGACCCACAGAACGATTTCCTTAGCCCCGATGGCGTGGCCTGGGGTGCCGTGGGACAGAGCGTACAGGAGAACAACACCATTGAGAACCTGGAAACGATTTTTAAGTTGGGCGAAGAGCACAACATTCCCGTATTTGTTTCTCCCCACTACTACTACAAACACGATCACGTGTGGAAGTTTGAAGGGGTCTTGGAGAAACTCATGCACAACATTACCATGTTCGATCGTGGAGACCAATTGAACGTAGAGGGTTTTGAAGGTTCCGGCGCCGACTGGTTGCCCCGCTACAAAAAGTACATCAACAAGGATAGGGTAGTGGTGACCAGCCCACACAAGGTTTTTGGGTCAGAATCCAACGACTTGGCCCTGCAACTGCGCAAACAGAAGATAGACAAGGTGATCTTGGCCGGGATGTCCGGTAACCTTTGTGCCGAATCGCACATGAGGGAACTTGTGGAGAACGGTTTTGAGGTTGCCGTGGTGGGTGATGCCACTGCTTCGGCCAAACTCCCCGGACTGGATGGCGACCAAGCTGCCCAGACCAACTACAAAATGATCTCTAGCAAGGTATACACCACTCAAGAATTGGTGGGCGAGCTGAAAATGCACAAGAAATAAACGCTGTGTTTAGTGTGATGGTGAGGTTGGAGTGCAAGGGGCCGGACTTAAGTCTGGCCCTTTGTTTTTGTTATAAAGACCATTTCGGGAAAAATGTCCAAGCACAAGTGAAGTTTGAATGTGTCAGTTCGAGCGCAGTCGAGAACGTAAAGCATGTTGATGATCCATTAGGTTTCGACTGCGCTCAACCTGACAATTAATACGCTTTTTAGACAATATCCCCTTTGTTTTTGGGGCAAATGGGCATTTCGGGAAAAATGTCCAAGCACAAGTGAAGTTTGTCCATTTTATTCCAGAGGTCTGCGCCGCAACTTTGTACCATCAATAATTCATACACAAAAAAAAGATTATGACACGTTTACAAGCATTAGATCCAAAAGAGACCACCGGACGGTCCAAAGAACTTTTTGATGGCATCCAGAGCAAATTGGGCATGGTTCCCAATATGATGCGCACCATGGGAAATTCCCCAGCCGTTTTGGAAGGGTACCTGAACTTTAGCGACGCCCTTGGCAAAGGAAGCCTAGGCGGAAAATTGGGAGAGCTTATCGCCTTGGCGGTAGCGGAATCCAACACCTGTAACTACTGTTTGTCCGCACACTCCTTTATCGGGGAAAAATTGGTGGGCATAGACACTACCACCTTGGAAATGGCCCGCGAAGGAAAGAACAAAGATCCCAAGATCGCCGCTGCACTATTTTTTGCCCAAACCTTGGTGGAAAAGCGCGGTAGGGTAAGCGCCGATGATGTGGCTGCGGTTAAAGCTGCCGGATATACCGATGGTGCCGTGGGAGAGATCGTGGCACATGTGGCCCTGAATGTACTCACCAACTATTTCAACAACACTGCCGACACGGATATCGATTTTCCAGTAGTGGAGGCACAAACTGTTTAATCACGCAATACAAATAAAAACAAGAATCATGAAAACAATTAAAAATGTAATTCTATTGGGATTGGCCCTTGTATGGGGAGTACTTGCCCAAGCACAAATCGACCCCGTAAACAAAGACGGAGTAGCCATTGGTGGATACGATGTGGTATCCTATTTTTCTGGAAAGGCCAAAAAAGGAACCAAGGCACATGCGGCCAAGCACGATGGGGTAACCTATTACTTTGCCAGTAAGGCCAATAAGAATGCCTTTGCCAAATCGCCCAGCAATTATTTGCCCCAGTTTGATGGGTACTGTGCATGGGGTGTTGGCGCTAAGGAAGCCAAGTTTCCCATAAACCCGGAGACCTATGACATTGTTGATGGAAAACTCTACCTGTTTTACAATGGGGATTTTAACGGAGAGCCTTTCAACGCCTTACCCGATTGGAAAGATCGTACCGCCGAATTGAAAAAAGCGGCACATGCCAACTGGCCTAAGGTCAAAAACAGTAAGTGATGCAAAGGGGCAGGTCAAAATTTATTTACCTGCCCTTTTTTTGAACAAACCACAATGAAAATGATCATAGAACAAAAATATCCGTTGCCTCCCTTTACCGAGGAAACGGCCCAAGAAAAAGTACAGTTGGCAGAAGATGCCTGGAACAGCCAAGACCCGGAAAAAGTGGCCAAGGCCTACACGGTGGATACTGAATGGCGCAATCGCTCACAATTTATAAACGGTCGGAAGGAAGTAATTGCCTTTTTAAGCGACAAATGGAAAAAGGAGAAAAATTACAAACTGAAAAAGGAGCTTTGGGCTTTTAGCGACAACCGTATTGCGGTGCGGTTTGAGTACGAGTACCAGAATGACCAAGGACAATGGTTCAGGGCGTATGGTAATGAAAACTGGGAATTTAACGAGCATGGATTAATGCAGAGACGTTATGCCAGCATCAACGATTTACCCATAGCCGCCAATGAACGAAGACTGTAATTAATATAGTGCATGGTCACTTTTAGTTGTCATCTTGGGCGCAGTCGAGACCTCATTTAAGCAGTTGAGACTGAAGACTTCTCGACTGCGCTCGAAGTGACATATTCAATTTGTAGAACTAAAAATAGACATCTACAACTTGAATACGAATACCCAAATGCCGAAGGAGCGTGGTTTCGTGCTAATGGAAATGAGAACTGGGAGTTCAATGAACATGGATTGATGCAGAGACGTTATGTCAGCATCAACGACCTGCAGATAACCGAAACCGAACGACGCTTATAGTCAATCAAGGTTTGTCAGGTCGAGCGCAGTCGAGACCTCATTTAAGCAGTTAAGACTGAAGACTTCTCGACAGTTCCTTCGACTGCGCTCAGGATGACAGCTCGAAGTGACATACTCAATTTATAAACTCAAAAAATGGACATCTACAACACCAACACACTCATTAACGAACAGACAGGGAACCTTGCTTTTAAACTATCCAGCTTTGAGGACGATTGCCAGTTCTGTTCGCTAAACCGATTCAATTACTATTCCTTGATCTGGATAAAAGAGGGGAGCGGCACTGCCCAAATAGATTTTGCGGAGTTCGATTTTACGGCAGGAACCCTGTTTGCCCTGGCACCCTATCAACCTTTTGTCCTTAATGAAAAGGAAAAATTGGAGGGTGTGGTGTTGAATTTCCATCCTGATTTTTTCTGCATCCATAAGCATCATGAGCAAGTTGCGTGCAATGGGGTGCTCTTCAATAATATTTACAGTCCGCCTTATTTTTGTGTGGATGATGGCACCCGAAGGGAGTTTGAAATGATCCTTTCGCAAATGAAATCCGAAGTACAGAAAGCAGATTTGGCCCAATACGAGCTATTGGTTTCCTACTTGAAGATATTCTTGATTACGGCTTCGCGGGCCAAGGCCAAGCAACAGCCGGAATCGTTACAAGATACCCCCGATGAAAAGGAACCCTTTATCCTTCAAAAATTGAAGGACCTTATCGAGACCCACTTCAAGAGCATACACTCGGCGGGAGAGTACGCAGATATGCTGAACATAAGCCCAAAGGCGTTGGCCAAGATCACCAAGAACCACTTTAACAAGACCATGACCAACCTCATTTCGGAACGCATTGTCATTGAAGCCAAGCGGGAACTGTACCTCACCGATAAATCCGTCAAGGAAATTGCCTTTGATCTAGGGTATGATGACGAGCACTATTTTAGTCGGTTTTTTAAGAACAATGCCGATATATCCCCAAAAATGTATAGAGATACCGTAGGTTTTGCAAGAGCCATGGCCTAAGATTTGGTATATTGCGCAGCATGAATCCAAAAGTCGATTTCTTTTTTGAGAAAGATACCCCATGGCAATCAGCGTACAAGCAATTACGGAAAATTATCTTGGATTGTGGATTGATTGAAGAACTGAAGTGGGGCGTTCCATGCTACACCCATAACGGCAAGAACGTGGTGTTGATCCACGGGTTTAAGGACTATAGTGCACTGTTGTTCCACAAAGGTGTACTATTGAAGGACACCGAAGGAATTCTTGTCCAACAAACCGAGAACGTACAATCCGCACGGCAAATTCGGTTTACGAGAGAAGCACAGATCCAAGAAATGGAATCTACCCTAAAAACCTATCTGTACGAAGCCGTAGAAGTGGAAAAAGCTGGCTTACAGGTAAAGCTAAAAAAAACATCGGAGTTTGACATGCCCGAAGAGCTTCAAACCAAACTGGACACGGATACCGAATTCAAAACTGCTTTTGAAGCCCTCACCCCAGGGCGCCAACGGGGATATATGCTCTATTTTTCCCAACCCAAACAATCCAAGACCCGCATATCCCGGATTGAAAAAAGCTTTCCAAAAATCTTGGACGGCAAGGGGTATAATGAGCGGTAGTACTAAAAAAGGTCAATTAAAATCCTCATCAATAATCACTTTGTCCGTGACTAGGTCCTGCAAATGGACTTTGGCTACTTCACCCGCTCCTAAAAACTGGAATCGCATTCCAGCAATATCTCCCATGGATTCGTTGTAGCTTCCAGAAAAAATGGGTTGGTCCTCGAGGAAAACAGTCAACTGCTTTTCCTGTACCTCAAGGGTAACGTTCCTAAATTCGGACAGATCCATACCAAGGCTGGACAGGTCGTGCTTCTTGCCACTGAGGTACACATCGCTCATCATCACCCCAATTTCAGAAACACAACCAGGAATGGATGTACTCACAATCATACTGCTCTTGGTACCCAAAATGATGATTTGGGTTTTCTGGCAGACGGCCCATTTTTCGCGATAGTTGTTTTTTAAACGGATGGTGAGCCTAAAATTGTCCCCGGAAACGGTGCCAAAATCATCCACCAAATGGAAGGTTGATGAAATGGGTTGTTCACTGGTCTTTATCTCTTCCAATAGGGAAGGTGGAAAGGCCAATTTACCTTGGAGTATGTCAGTTCCATCCACGTATTTTGGTATAGGCTCATAATCCACCGTGCCCAACCATCCTTCGGACTTGATGAATAGGTCGTGCTGCTTAATGGCTTTGCCATCCACCACCAACTTAGCCCTAAAATAGCCGGGGTAATAGTATTGTCCGGTAGCTTGTTTCTGTCCCATTTCCAAAGTAATGGTCTTGGTGGGATCCCAAAATTGCTGAATATAGATACTGTCGGATTGAATGGAATCGATATCCAAATCAAAGACCACGGAGTTGGGAAGGCCTTTGGCGAGAGGCCTGCTGTTGAAGTATACACTGGAGGTGTTCATTTCTGTATCGGGTTGGGAGCCTTTTAAAGAATAGAAAGAGATAAAAACCACGGCCATTACCGAAGCGGCCAGCATGATAATGCCCAGATTGGAATTCACCTTACTCAGCACTGAGATCTTTTTGGTGTCCTTGTTCTTGTTCTTGAAATCCCTCCAATTTTCAAAACCCGCAAACTGGGCCAAGGTGTTCAATGTAGTGATACTCGGGGCGCTTTTGTAGTTCACTTTGCCCCAAACACGCTTCAGGGTGGTTGGGCTCAATAGGACTTGGGTCTTATACTGGATTTTCTCGCTCAGTTCAGAAAAAACATCGTTGTGCCAATGTTCGGAAGGCCCCCAACCAAGGCTTTCTTCAATTTGGGACAAACATTTTTTTACCAATGGGTACTCAGGATACATATGCGAACATTCTTCTATTGCAAATGTTGGAAAAAATCCGATACATGAACCGTAATGAATCAACTTGCACGAGATTGTTTCCGCAAAAACAAAGGAATACGGGACCTTTCGGCCATAAATCAATTCATCATGAAAAAAGCGAGCATTATCATCATAGCCCTTTTGGGTGGTTTTTTGGGGAAAGCCCAAGACATTATTCCTTTGGATACCATCAATTGGAACTTTGAAGCGGAGTCCTATATTTTGGAAGAGTTTAAGGGCAAAAAGTCCATTTACCTGCAAGGCGGTTCCATCATCCTAAAAGATGGCGATTTTTTGAACGGCACCATTGAGTACGACATCTATTTAAAGGAAGTACAGGCGTTTCCGGGGGTCTATTTTAGGATGAACGGCAATGATGCCGAACACTTTTATATTCGTCCGCACCAAGCGGGTAATCCAGATGCCAACCAAGCGATTCCCTTGACCAAAGGGATTTCCCCGTGGCAGTTGTACTATGGTGAAAAGTATGCCTTTCCCTATGAATACAAATACGATGATTGGACCCATGTGAAATTGGTGGTCCATGACGATAAGGCCCAAGTTTTTCTGGACTATTCGGAGGAACCGAACCTTTCTTGGCAATTGTTCCATGAACCTGTGGAGGGCGGCATCTCGTTGAATGGCGGAAATGCCCAAGGCATGCATTTGGCCAACATCCGAATTGATAAGACCAAGCACGAACTCAAGAATTTTAAACCCTTGGACCGCAAGCCCATTGAAGGATTGATTCCCCAATGGCAGCTCTCTGATAAGTTTGAGGAACAACTTTTGGATGATCATTCCAAAATCCCACAAATCATTACCGACAGGACTTGGGGTGAAACCGTTGTGGTAGAAGAAGGTACGGCCGCCAATATTTCCCGAAAAGTGGAACGCTTTGATGATACTCCAGGCAACACCGTATTTGCCAAAATTGAACTGGATGCAACATCGGACATGACCAAACTCTTTGAGTTTGGTTACAGCGATAGGGCAGTGGTCATCCTTAACGGCAAACCCATTTATAAGGGCAACAATAGATACCGTTCCCGGGATTATCGCTATTTGGGCACGATTGGTCTCTTCGATGCGGTATATCTCCCCTTGAGAAAAGGAAAGAATACACTTTTACTGGCCGTTTCAGAGGATTTCGGCGGATGGTTGGTCACCGGGAGATTTTTGGACACCAAAGGATTGAAAATACAATAACACATCAAAAAACGATAAAAAATGAACCTACGATTTCTAGTAATCGCATTAAACTTTGTAGTAATAAGTTGCCATATGGCCTTGGCCCAAGATATGTTGGTGGCCACAAAGGTCAGCCAGCGAGCCAGCGTCATGCAGCGAATCGGCACAACCGATGTAACCGTGACCTACAACAGTCCGGCTGCAAAGCAGCGCAAGATTTTTGGCGGCATCGTACCCTATGATTTTGTGGTTGATGGGGTGGAATACCCATGGCGTGCCGGGGCCAACGAGAATACCACCATCAGCTTTACCCATGATGTTACGGTGCAAGGAAAACCACTTGCCAAAGGCACCTACGGATTGCACATTTTTGTGCGGGATGGGGAGTGGACCTATATTTTTTCGAAGAACCATGAAAGTTGGGGCAGTTTCAGTTATGATCCCAAGGAGGATGCCCTTCGGGTTACCGCTACCCCTAAACCAAGTGAATACCGGGAATGGCTCACCTATGAATTCACCACAAGGGAGGCCGAAGAAGCCGTTTTGGAACTGCAATGGTCCACGGTAAAATGTGGAATCACCATTGGCACGGATGTTACTGCCAATTTACTGACCGATTTGAAATCCAAGGAGGAGAAAACTTCTGATGACTATATCAAATTGGCACAATTGACCCTGTCCGAAGATGCCAAAAACGTGGATGCGGCCCTACAGTATGCCGAAAAATCCATCGCCATGGGAGAGGAGTTCCGTAACCTAATGTTGAAATCCAAACTCTTGGCCCAAAAAGGAATGTCGCAGGAAAGTAAGACTTACGAGCAGAAAGCATTGGAAGTGGGAGAGGGTTTCCCGTATTTTTACTATTATCCTTTGAGTTTTATGCTATTGGAGGATAATCCCGAGAAAACCTTTGAAATTTTGTCCGGGATGTTCCAGAAAGATTCCAACAATTGGATTGTCAATCTGGCCATGGGAGAATACTACATCAAGGCAAAAAACCAAGAAAAGGCGACCCATCATTTTGGCAAGGCTTATGAGTTTGCTGGGGAACGGTCCAAACCCTATGCCCGTTACATGTATCTTTCCAATAGGTTGATATTGGACCAAATGCAATGATTACGATTGGGTACGGCTCAACCCGTAAATACATTTTAAAATTGGTTTATGGAAAAGCAATGGGCAACTCTTTCGTTCAACCATTTTATACCTCATATATTTGCAACGTTTTGATTATAAAACTGTAAACCAAAATTATGAGTAAAGTAAAAGAGAACGACACGGTAAAAGTCCATTATACCGGAAAACTGACCAATGGGCAAATTTTTGACAGCTCGTTGCAAAGGGAACCTTTGGAAGTTGCCTTGGGGCAAGGTCAGCTTATCCCCGGGTTTGAAAAGGGACTTATTGATATGGCCGTGAATGAAAAGAAAACCATAACCATAGCCAAGGAAGAGGCCTATGGGGAGGTCAATGAATCGCTTTTTCAAAAAATATCCAAATCCCAATTGCCCGAAGACATCAAACCCGAGGTAGGTATGGGCTTGGTAGGCTCCAATGCCGAAGGACAACAGCAGCAGTTCCGAGTGGCAAAGGTGGAAGCCGATGACATTATCTTGGACGGGAACCACCCGTTGGTCGGCCAAGACTTGGTTTTTGACTTGGAATTGGTGGAGATACTTTAGAAGACAATACCACATACAATCAACGTCTTATCCTTTTGGGTAAGGCGTTTTTTGTTTTATGCACCATTGATTTTTAGAACAGCCTCCTTAAGTTCCATAAGTACATGGCAGGTGTTCTGACGCTCCAATTCTGAAAAGGCATCTATGGGCAGGTAGTGGAACATGTAAACGGCCTTGTCCAGCCATTGGGCAAAGGAAAGCAGATTGCCCTCGTGGCATTCTTCAAAGTAGGCGAGGAGGGGGTGTAGGTCATCTGGTTTTAAGCTCATTTTGGGTGATTTTTCGATTTGGGATAGCTAAAACTAGTCAATATCAGATTTACAAGCAATCGAAAATTTTAGGGATGCATTTCAAACATATAGAAACATTGTTTTGTTCTATAAAAGTATATGGTAAAAGCATAAAAATTTTTCTACCTAAAAATTGAAAGTTTGTTATCAATCCTAGTTTATCATAATACTTTTAGGGTATTTTTTTGACTTTACCTGAAAGATACACTTGATAAAACCCCCAACTTTTCTACGGTTTTTCTGCAATCCGTTCCGGCAAACATTTTTTATCTTTAAAGAGTCAGGATAGCCTTCTTGATTTTTCCCCCGAACATCTATTTGGTCATCAAAAAACAACCGTCATGAGAAAATCGGGCACCAACAACGGCTTTAAACTGAACGTGATATCGGGCACCTATGTGGTCATGATGGGGTGGCACTTGCCCCAGGACCAGTGCGGTGGGCTTATGGGCTTTTCCATACACCGCGAGAGCCCTTCGGAGAACGAAGCCTTTTATTTAAAGGGCATGAAGGTCTTTCCCGAGACCGACCCGGGATTTCCTCCGGGATCTATGTACGAGACCAGCAAACAACCCATTCAGGGGTTCCAATGGTCCGATTATTCGGCCAAACCGGGACTCACCTATACCTACACGGTCACGGCCTTGAAAGGTACCCCGGCCAATCTGCAGGAGTTCAGCTCCGTTTCGGTGGACATTACCACCGAGAGCCCCGAAAATGGCAATCAGGATGTTTATTTCAACAGGGGCATAGCCGCCTCACAGGAATACGTGCGCCGTTTTGGGGACCAAAGACCGGAAGATGTGCCCAACGATAAGGCTTTTGAATGGCTGTCGCGAGGGTTGTACGAGGCTTTGGAGAGCTACATCAACAGTTGTACGCCCGGAACGGACGAGCTGTATATTGCCGCCTACGAATTTTATTATGACAAGGTGTTGCTGCTCATCAAAAACGCCATTGATAGGGGAGTAGTGGTAAAATTTGTGTACGATGCCCGCAAGGACAGCCCAAAAATTAAAAACCAAGAGGCCATGTTCACTTTTGGGTTGGATACCCATCCTTTCGCGTTTGAAAGGACCAGCCCAAAATCCTATATCTCACACAACAAGTTTATCGTAAAAGTGACCAACGGAGTGGCGAAATCGGTCTGGACCGGAGGCACCAATTTTTCGGAAGGGGGCATTTATGGACATTCCAATGTGGCCCATGTGGTAGAGGATGAGGCTGTGGCACAAAAATTCAAACTGTATTGGGATGCTCTGGTGGAAAAACCGGAAAAGAGCAGCACCCTTAAACAACGGGTGGAGGCCCTTTCACTGCTTCCTGTCAATAACCTTACCGATGGCACCCATGTGGTATTCAGTCCCAGAAAAACTATTGATGCGTTGGATTGGTACGCACAATTGGCCAAAAACGCCCAAGAAGGGCTTTTTATGACATTTGCTTTTGGGATGAACGATGTGTTCAAGGATGTTTACGAAAATGGACAGGCACCGTTCAGGGTCGCCCTGTTGGACAAACTTACCCGTGGTTTTCGGGACCCAGCAGACAAAGCTGCCGAGGAACTGAAGATGCAGCTCCTTGGCCTAGTGACCTCATAGCTGCGAAAAGTGTCAATATAGCTCGGAGGCATTGAAAACATTGGCTTTCCGCTTTGACATCGTCCCAAAATTGAACAAAATGCCCAATTAAATTACCTAATTTATTATAATACAATTTTTTACGGACGCTAGCCCGTTTCGGGATTACACTACCATTTCATGGCTTTTAAAACGACTTGGGCGCAAAACGGTTAATGGACTATCTTTACGGAAATAAACCGATTATGTTTCTTTCCATTTTCTTAAAAGGCTCAATGTTCTAAGTATTCACTTAAAACATTGAAATCGTGAAACATTCAAAGCGATTTATAAAAGCCTTTGGTCTTACCCAAGAGGGACACATTGATTTTCCTAAAAAGATATCCAATATCCGCATTTCAAGGATTGACAACTACCGTAAGATGGGTGGTTGTTGGTTCTGTTTCCCCCATGGAATAGAGACCACTAACTCAAAATTTTCAAAACGTACCCGTAACTGGAAAAAATATAGGAGAAACCAATATAAACTTTGATTTGGGAGTGAACGCATAGCGGCTGAAACCGCCCGATGACCACATAGCTGCATAAACGGAAAACTTTGCTCGGAAATACCGAAAACACTGGTGTTTATCGATTAATTAAATTCCCCAGTTTTATTTATTGGTCTATATGGATGTAATGTGCAATAGGGTTTATTGAACGTACTGCCCAAGTGTTCTATTTTATGTTTATGCGATAATGAGATTCCTATTTTGTTTATTGGAACAACCACGGTAAGCTCTTTTCAGTGTTCTTGTCCGTGAAGGAGTTCCAAATGCAATTCAATGGCTTCCTTGATATTATTCTCGATTTCAGCTCTATCGGCACCAGCGGAAGTACACCCGGGAAGTTCCGGTACATAGGCACTCCAACCATCGCTGCTCTTCTCATAAATAATTTCGTATTCCATAAATCAAATTTAGGATATGTTATTTCAAAAACCTCAGATAGCTTTCCGGACTTTGTAAGAACGACCTGGTAATGGTATAGTGCTCCGTTTCCTCCAATGATACCTTGTTCATTCCTTTGTCCGTCACCTCATAAATATTTGCTCCGGGATACGCCATAAGCATGGGTGAATGCGTGGCAATGATAAATTGGGACATATGGGCCTTTAAGTGTGCTTGGATGAAATAGAGCAATGACAACTGTTTTGATGGGGACAATGCTGCTTCGGGTTCATCCAGCAGGAATATCCCACTTCCATTTATGGTATCGTCCATTATTTTCAGATAAGCTTCCCCATGTGAAAACCCCTGAAGGTCTTGGCCGTAGTTCTGCCGCATTTTATAAATCTGATAGTTTTGGTTATCCTTCATTTCCTGGATGATACGGTCCGGAACTTCACCATAGATATCCTTGAACGACTCGTGGAGCCTGGCATCCTCCCTATCGATACTGTTCAAGAGATCACCAAAGTCCTCTGCCCTGAAGAAAAATCCCCTTGGCCTCTCAATTTTCCAGTTCAATTGCAGATAAGGTGTCAGCGAACGGGCCGCCTTGAAACAATTCTTGCCATATCCGAACCCGTCCATATGTGGGAGTTGTAAACGAAGTGCCAATGTTTCAAGTAAAGTGGACTTCCCCGTTCCATTGTCCCCTATAATAAATGTGACTGGTGCGGACACATCGATATCCTTTGCAAACTTGATAGCACTGACATCGTAGGGAAACGGATGGGTCCGTTCCGCTATAACGCTAAGTGACGATAGGTACGGCATAGATCGGTTCAGGGTTTAACGGTTGAATCCGCCATTAGTGATTTTTCCACTCTATAGAAAGAGGTCTTTCCCAATTTTGCCCGCTTGCATGCATTATCGATTGAGACCCCTTGGTTCTCATAAAGATGTTTGGCGTAGTGGTACTTTTCAATTGTTTCCACTTTTGCACCCTTGGGCCTGCCCAAAAGCTTGTTTCGTTTTCTGGCATTGTCCAGTCCCACTTTGGTACGTTCACTGATTAGGTTTCTCTCGAATTCCGCAACCGCAGCAAAGATTTGTAGAAGAAATTTCCCATTTGCCGAAGTCGTATCGAATTCCGGTTCGCTCAGACTTTTGAAGTGTACCCCGGCCTCGTTGAAGCGGTCTATGAGTTCCACCATGTTTCTCAGGGAACGGAAAACACGATCGTTTTTGTAGGTAAGAATGGTGTCCCCCTTCCTCATGTATTTGAGCATCTCGTTCAGGCCCTTTCTATCATCTCTTGTACCGCTGGCGATATCGGTATAGATTTTCTCGCAACCCTCTTTTTCGAGCAAGGCAATCTGAGCTTCCAACTTTTGTTCGGGTGTGGACACCCTGGCATATCCGACCGTCATATTTGGTTCCGTAAAAGGTTATATAACGAAACTACTAAAAAGAACGACAAATGGAACTGTGAACGAATGTTTTTTGACGCGGATTCAACTGTGCCGTAAAACGGCCAATTTATGGAGCGGTTCAATCATCAAAAGGACTTGTCACATTCAACAAAGTAGGTTCAGTAACTTGGGTATAAATCATGGTCGTCTTAATGGAATTGTGCCCTAAAAGTTTTTGGATGATTCTAATATCGGTACCATTTTCCAATAGGTGCGTTGCGTAACTGTGCCTCAAGGTATGCGCGGTGATGTTTTTATTTATTCTCGCCCTTTTGGCAGCAGCCTGGAGAAGCTTGTTGAAACTTGACGAAGAATACCTGTCTCCCTTTTGGCCTTCAAATAGGTATCGTTTGGGCGTATATTCTTTATAGTACTCACGAAGCATTGACAAGGTTTTTTCAGATAAGGGTACTATCCTGTCCTTGTTGCCCTTTCCTGATTTAATATGTATCACCATTCTGGATGAATCTATATCCTTGATTTCAAGTGCAATCAACTCGCCTACCCTTAAGCCTGCACTGTAGACCACGGCTATCATGCTCTTATGCTTGATGTTGTTGGCTTTTTCAATGATTTTAAGAACTTCCTTTCTTGCGATGACTACGGGGAGCTTATTTGGCTTTCTACTCGGAAATAGATATTCCAAGTTAATGTTCTGACCGAAAATTTCTCTGTAATACAGCTTCAAGGCCATCGCTACCTGTTTCTGGTAGGAATAGGATACTTTCTTGGTGTGTACCATATGATAGAAGTACCTGTGAAGTTCGGTTTCATCAATCTTGTTCAGTGGCTTTTCAAAAAATTGAGTCGCCATCTTTACGATGGAAGAGTAACTCTCTATAGTGTTCCTGCTATACCGCTTAACCTCCAATATTTTCACAAAATCAGGCAATGACATAATAATATGAAGATATCGATTTATAGTGAAAAAGTACTATTTTTATCCAACATCAATATGGTTATGCGGAACTTTCCGGATATCCAGTAGTTGTAGTGCATTTGACACAACCATAAGGCAAATTCAGTATCTAATAGTAAACAGATTTATGAAAAAAAATTTCATACTTATTGTAATAAGCATTTTATTGTCAAATTGTTCGAATGATGATGATAATGGTATTGATTGTCAACTTTTTGACCCCGCATTTCCAAGTTTATATATTAAATTAGTTGATTCAAACGGTAATAATTTAATTGAAAATGGTACTGTAAACCCAGAAGAAATAACACTTCAAAATGGATTAGGTTTCAGATTTAATCCTCCTAATGAATTTGCTAATCCTGATTCTGAAATTAGGGAGTTTGATAATACAATTGAATTATTTATACCAAATGAATCGACCTTTCAATACGTTATTAAACTAAACGATACAGAAACTGTTACCTTGGATTTTTTAGCAGAATTGACTAAAATTCCCTGTAATATAACTTACTATACTCCAACTGGAGTGGTTTACAATACTCAAAATTTGGAATTAAGAGAAGGTTCCTCACTCGAATTTATAACGGATATAGAACTCTGAAAAAACGCACTACAACAATTCCTAAACGTAATGCGGACTTTAGGGCTCAATCGAAATGTCTGTGTATATTTATGAAGTCGCTAAATCTTATGGATTTAGCTTTAGAATAGAAAAAATAAAACTAAACAATAAGCTTTAGCTTCGTGCACAGACGGAAACGAAAAAGTTTCCTTACCACCGCACTACGCTTAGCCGAGACGTTACCCACCATTAGGAAAAAGCCCACCGCACATTTATACACATTTGGTTTTTGCCAACTCACAAGCCCTCCACAAAAAACCAAAAGAGTATAAATTTTCCCACCGCTCCCAGACTGTTAATAAGTTCGGAGAACAATTTCAAGGAATTACCAAAAAGACTAATTATATTTGACACTTATTGTCAAAATAAAATAATCAAGTGATATTTCACAAATGAAAGAAAGCAAGACAACAGGAGAAATACTTCGCGAAGAAAGAGAAAAAAAAGGATTGTTGCTTAGGCAAGTAGCCGCTATGCTTGACATAGACACTGCAATACTTAGCAAGATTGAAAGAAGTGAAAGAAAAGCAAGTAAAGAGCAAATCATAAAACTTGCTGAAATTCTCGAATTAGACGAAGAAGATTTGATTGTTCAATTCCTGAGTGAAAAAATTCTTTACGAAATAAAAGATGAAGAATTGGGAAGCAAAGCACTTAAAGCGGCTGAACAAAAAATGAAATACAATAACAAAAACAATAGCTGAGATTGATGGAAATAAAATTAGAAGAATTAGAGTACCAGCAAATAGCCATCAAATCTGTGGTTAATGTTTTTGATGGCAACAACAAAAACACGTTTGACAATGCTTGCTTTGAAGGTATTCGCTCAAATGTTTGCTCACTTTCAAAAGAACAATTAGCGGAAAACATCAAATCTGTAATAATCGAAAATGGCATTGATGAAGAAACCGCTAAACTCAGCGAATTACAGGAGTTAACTATCGAAATGGAGACTGGAACAGGTAAAACACTTGTTTACATTAAAACCGTTTACGAATTGTTCAAGCACTATGGTTTTACCAAGTTCATTATTCTTGTTCCCTCTGTAGCCATTAGACAAGGGGTGCTAAGTGCCATTTCAACCTTTGAAAAACAGTTGGAAGAAATTTATGGTTTTACTCCCAAATCCTTTGAATACGACAGTAAAAAGCTGAATAAAGTAACCAATTTTATTGAGGAGCAACACCCTCAGATAATGGTGATGACGTTGGCATCATTCGCTTCTGACGATAGAATTTTGAATCGTGCACAACGAGAAGACCTATTCTCCAACATTCCTTTTATTGATGCTATTGGAAAAACAAATCCAATCATCATTATGGATGAACCACAGGAAGGAATGGACACAGAGAATTCCGTAGAAAGGATTAAAAAACTCAATCCACTTTTTAAACTAAGATATTCCGCCACACATAAAGTTTCAGTCAATAAAGTCTATCGTTTAACACCTTATGACAGCTATAAAGAAGGATTGGTAAAAAAGATAGAAGTATTAACAGTTACAGAAAAAAATGATGAAGCCACTTTGAAACTGGAACTTTCTGAAACCAAAAACGGAAAAAATCCAATACAAGCTAAAATTAAAGCGTGGCATCAATTAGCAAGTGGGAAAATAGAATTCAAAGACACAAAATGGTTGAAAGATGGCGATAACCTTGGAGAAGTTACCAATAACCCAAGCTACCTCAAATACAAAATTGAACGCATCAATAAAAGTTTGAGAACTGGAAAATGGTCTGTTTCTTTTACCAATGGAACCGAAATTCTTGAAAAACAAACATCTGGAAACATTCAAAGCGTTTGGGCTTTGCAATTGGAATGGCTCATTCTACGTCATTTTACCAAAAAACAAAAATTAAAGGAACAAGGCATAAAATGCCTTTCACTGATTTTTATTGATAGAGTTTCCAACTATGTGAGTGAAGATCCCACAATCAAAAATCTATTTATCGAAAAATACAAAACACTATACCCCGAATTTCATGACGGTAAAGAACCCACCGCAGAGCATATTGATGCAATCCAAGGATTTTATTTTGCTCAAACAGGAAAAGGCGAATTTACCGACAATGAAAACTCCATGCGAAAAAACTCAGAAGTATTTGATGCAATTCTGAGAGATAAGAAAGAATTGTTGTCTTATGGTGATTCAGTTGCCAATAGAATTGAGTTTATCTTCTCGCATTCCGCTTTGGGTGTTGGTTGGGACAATCCAAATATTTTCAATATTGCTACACTTAGTAACTCCTACTCCGAAATTAAAAAGAGACAGGAAATAGGTAGAGGTTTGCGAATTTGTGTCAACAGTGAAGGACACCGAGTTTACGATAAACTGAATGTCGCAGATGATGAGCGTATTAATCAATTGACCGTTATTCCAAATGAAACCTACGAAACCTTTGTAACGCAGTACCAGGAAGAGATAAAAGAAGTTTACGGAACTTCCAAAGCGGGTGCAGGAATGACCCACACACACAAAGGAAAACCACAAAATGAAGTTCATTTTAAACGAAATCCGAATGACGAACTGAATAAAGCATTCAAGCGTTTTTGGACTGCATTAGCCAAGAAAACAAACTATACCGTAAGTTTTGACGAAGAAGCTTTGATTGAAAGAAGCAAGGAAGCTTTAAACAACATTGACATTGCAGACTATGAAGCAGAAGTAAGCAGCCGTTCGATCGGAACCATAACGGAAGATGGCATTGAAGATGAATTTGGAGGCAAAGAAAGTTACAAACTGAAAGCCTACTTCTCGGCTTTGGATTTGGTAGAAGAATTAAGTGAAAACACAGGTTTGAGTTACACTACTCTTTTTAGAATTATTGACGGAATTACCAATCATTCCCATTTTGCTAAAAATCCACCGCAATACATTCATCAGGCATCTTCCCTAATCAAAAACATTGAGTTGGAAGAAATGCTTAGAGGTTTGGATTATCATTTGACAGATGAAACCTTCCCCTTTGAATTTGATGATTACGTTAAAAATATCGATGAAAAAGGATATGAACCCACTCCAAAAAGAGGCATTTTCGATAAAATGTTGGTGGATAGTGACGTAGAAAAATCCTTTGCCAAAGCCACCGATTTAGATGATGAAGTGGTTTGTTTTCTTAAACTTCCGTCTTACTACAAAATTCAAACACCTATTGGCGAATACGAACCCGATTTCGGAATTGTGATGAAGCGGAAAAGCCTGAGAAACGGAAAAGAAAGCGAGTTTTATTTTGTGATTGAAACCAAAGGAACAAACGACATCAACAACAAAAAGGCTCTCAAAGAAAGTGAGATTTATAAAATAAAATGTGCTGTAAAGCATTTTGCCACGCTTGGTGTAGAAGTACAGTACAAAGCTCCTGTAAAAGACTATCAGTATTTTAAAACAGAAGCTCAAAAAGATATTAACGCATTAATTGAAAAAGCATAATGAATAAGGAAAAAGAAACCACAGATAACCCAATGGAAAAGGTACAGTCACACGATTGGAACAATGAACGTTTGGAACAGCTAAAGCAATTAATGCCTGACCTCTTTACCAATGATGGACAGCTAAACATCAACGAACTTAAAAAAGTGGTTGACCCGAAAAACGTAAATGAAACTGAACGTTACGAGTTTAGATGGTTTGGCAAAAGCAATGCGAAAAGAGAAGCTTTCACCCCTACTGATGCTACTTTGGTTTATGATGAAAAAAGAAGCGTAAACCCTGCCGAAAGTGAAAATCTGATTATTGAAGGTGAGAATTTGGCGGTACTAAAATTACTAAGTAACAGCTACCGTGAGCAAGTAAAGTGCATTTACATTGACCCTCCTTACAACACAGGAAATGACTTTGTTTATTCCGATAAGTTCAATCAAGATAGAAAAGAATACTGGGAGGATGCAGAAATGATAGAGAATGGTCTCAAGATTGACACCAACATTGAAACTGAAGGTCGTTTTCACAGTAACTGGCTGGATATGATGTATAGCAGATTGCTTGTTGCGAGACAGTTGTTACGGGAAGATGGAGTCATTTTTATATCATTAGATGACAATGAAATACACCATCTAAGAAAATTATGCGATGAAGTTTTTGGTGAGGATAATTTCTACTCTCAAATAATTGTTCGTGCTAACAGCAGGGGACAAACATACAACCAGATAGCAAAGACACATGAATATATCCTTATTTACACAAAGTCGATTGATGGTGATTTAATTGAACTTGAAAAAGATGCAGCAAACTCAGATTTGAATCTTAAAGACGATATCGGAAATTTCAATATTCGTGAATTAAGAAATCGAAATCCCAAATTTGGTAAACATAATCGTCCAAATTTATTCTATCCTATTTATGCAAATACCAAATTAGCTGATAAAGATGGTTTCTTCCCAATTTCGTTAAAAAAGACAGATGAATACAATGTTAAAATTGAACCATTTAACTCAAAAGGCATTGAATCTTGCTGGCGTTGGGGGACAACAAAATTTGAAGACAATGTAAACACTAACACTTTGCTAAGCAATGTTGTTGGTAAGGAAAAGGGAGATGGCAGTTTTGGTGTGTACGAAAAATATAGAAAAACAACTTACAAACCAAAGTCTATATGGGATGATAATGCATTTCTTACCGAAACAGGAACAGTAGAAGTTAAAAACTTAGGGTTTGATGGTGAGTTTGATTTCCCGAAACCTGTTGAATTAGTTAAAAGATGTATTGAACTAACCGTTGAGAAAGGTGACACTGTTTTAGATTTTTTTGCAGGCTCAGGCACTACGGGACAATCGGTTTTCGAATTGAATAATAACACTGACAAAGACATTAAGTTTATAGCTATTCAGCTACCAGAAAAATGTCCAGAATCAAGTATCGCATTTAAAAACGGATTCAAAAAAATAAGCGACATCACCATAGAACGGAATAAACGTGTAGTTGAAAAAATTATCAAAGAAAAAAAAGAGGCTCAACCTGATTTGTTCAGTAAAAAGGAAAATGACCAAGACCAATTAAATGGTCTTGGTTTTAAAGTTTTCAAACTCAAAAAATCAAATTTCCCTAGAGTAGAATACGCTCCCGATCCTGAAAAAACGGAAGAAGAAAATATTGAGGCACTCAAAAAATATATTCGAGACAAAGAAGCTCAATTGGTTACAGCTTTCAACAGGGATGAATTGATAACCGAAATTTTAATCAAAAATGGCTTCAAACTCAATTACTCGTTAACCAAACAAGAAGAATTTAAAAAGAATGAGATTTTACTAGCTTCTGACGGTGACAAAGAAACCCTGATTTGTTTGGACGTAACCATTTCAGATGAAACGGTAGAACATTTCAAAACACATACCGACCAAAAATTGATCGTGCTTGAACGTGCTTTGGACACTACCAAAAAATGGAACCTGAAACACGCTATGGGCGATAAGTTTAATGCTTTTTAGGAATGAGTAATGAAGTAACCATATATTTTGACCGCCCATTGTCATTTGAGCCGAGTAATATTCAGCCATTAAATGGCATTGCAGGTCTGTACTTCATTTTTAGCCAGACCATTGATATTCAATACCCTTTTGATAAATCAAAACTACTTTATATAGGTATGAGCGAGAAGAAAACTAATAGCATTGGCAGACGCTTATTGGGACATTTTGATTGTAAATCGAAAAACCTGGGGTTAACCAATTACAGAAAAGTAGAACCTTTACTATTTACCTATATCAATTTTGAAATGCTCAAAAATATTTGGCAATTCCGTATCGAAGATTTGGAAAGCTACTTCATTTTGGATTTTGTGGAACAATATGGAGTTTACCCTATTTGTAATAATAAATCAGGTTTTGAAATTCAAAATAAAACACTCACTTCCAGTTTTAAAATTGATTGGAAATACTTTAAATAATACAGTATGGCAGAAAATGTAAAATCTGGAAAAGAAATATTGGACGATTTTTTCAATGGAATTGAGAAAATTGAAAATGTTGATACGGACATTGCTAAAATGTTGGAAAGACTTTATCAAGAAGATAAGTTGACTGATACCAATGTTAAAAATGAACTTCAACAACTACGAGATGGCGATAAAGACTAAAATAAATAGTATTACCATCAAAGGTATTAGAGGGGCAAAAGACAGTTTGGAATTGCCATTAAAAGGCAAATCAATTGTTCTCTATGGTGATAACGGAACAGGAAAAAGTAGTATTTCAGATGCACTTGAGTGGTTTTACACAAATCGTGTATCGCATTTATCCAGTAATAGTGAAATAGACCTAAAAGATGCTTTAAGAAACTCTGGACTCGGTAAAGATGATGTTTCTGAAGTTAAAGTGTCATTCGTTAAAGAAACTGATATTGATTGTTCCAAAACCCTTTTCTATAAAAGAGATAATCTAACTACGGATTTTTCTAATTCTTCTGATGATTTTAAAAAATATTTGGAGCTTTCAAAGGAAGAAAACCTCCTGTTGCGTTATCAATATCTGACCGATTTTATTGACAACACAAAAAGTGATAAACTAAAGTACTTATCGGACATTATTGGTTTTTCGGAAGTAACTAAAAAGAAGGAGGTTCTCAAAAAAAGCTACAATTCGATAAAAACCGAAATCAAGAACCAAAATTTTGAAGCTCAAACGAATATTCAAAAAGGAACTCTTATTGAAAAATTAGGTGCTGCTATTAGCCAAGAAGAAAATTTATTTGAAAAGATAAACGAAAAAATCAAACCCTTAAAAACAGGCATTGAGGTTAAGAAATTTGAGGATATTGATAAAGTTCTAGCACACCTAAAAAACGCAACAAATAATAAACTCAATAAGGAATTGGCTTTTTTAGAAAAAGCAAACACGGCATTGGACACACTCAAATCAGAGGTAGAATTTATTGATTCCGAATACACGAAATATTTTGATGAATTTGAACTTATTGCAAATGATGTTGAAAGCATCATGCAAACTTTTTTAGGTGAATTATTAAAAACAGGTGATACCGTTTTAGCTAAAAAGTATCATAAGACGGATAACTGCCCTCTTTGTTTGCAACCCAAAAGCATTGAAGAACTTCGTGCAGAAATTGCCATTAGATTAAAAGAGATTGAAGAATCTTCTAAGAAAAAAGCATCATTTGATAAGGCAAAACAATTAGTTAATTCAATAACCATTGAACGAATTAAGAGGTTGGAAACCGTTCTTTTAGATCCCCTTGTTGAAATTGAGGAAAGTAAACTCATTAAGAAAGGCTTCACGGATTTAAAAGAAAAAATCACTGAATATCAAAAGGCAAGTGTTGAGCGAGTAACCTCAGGTAATAAAATTCCAAAAGCGGAAACACTTAAACTTTTAACCTCAGATTTTGAGTTTCAAAAGGCAATAGCTTCAAGAATTAAGCAAATACAGGAAATTTTTAAGAAAGACAATTCCGCAGTTCTGTATTCAAATATTTCTGCCTCTAAAGACGCGTTTCTAAAAATAAAACTGTTTGAAAAGCAAAAGGCAAAACTGGAGAAACAGCGTAAGTCCTTAGAAATAATCTATAATGAATTTGTAAAAGTTCAAAAAGAAGGACTTGAAAATTTCATCACCAATTTCTCAGGCAAAATCAACGAATATTATCAATACATGAATCCTGATGAGCCTTTTCAGGAGATTAAAATTGTAACTATTGGTGATGAGGATGAACTAAACGGAATTACAATTGAGTACAAGTACAACGGTAATTGGGTTTCACCGCCACAAAAGTACTTTAGTGAATCTCATTTGAACTGTTTTGGATTATCATTCTTTTTGGCTTCTGTAAATGCCTTTAACGATAAGAACGAATTTATCCTACTTGATGATGTTATTTCAAGTTTTGATTCTAACCACCGAAAACGCTTTGCAGAATTGATTTTTGAAAAATTCTCAAAATATCAAATCATTTTACTTACTCATGAAGCCGATTGGTTTACAAATTTTGTAAGTCCACTAGCAAAAAAGAAAGGCTGGCTAATTAACGAGATTAAATGGACAGAAGATAAAGGAACATATCTTGACGAAGAGCCAAGAGATTTAAGAGAAAGAATAGAAACAAATCTAGCCGACAGTAAAATAGAGAATTTAGGGAATCCTATTCGCAGATACCTTGAACACTCATTGAAGGAAATTGCCCTAAATATTGAAGCTAAATTAAGTTTTCAGTATAATGATTCGAACGAGCATAGAATGCCTTACGAATTGATTATGGGGATTAAATCAGAAATCAAAAAGTGTAGTACAGAATTAAAAGCAAAATTTCCAGTCATTGACCGCATAGAAAGTTCGGCAATATTGGGAAACATTTCTTCACATGACAATCCATTTAATCCTAAAATTGGGGATTTAAAAGCATTCTGGGCTGACATCCTTGAATTGGAAAAAATATTCATTTGCGAACAATCGGACTGTAAAAGACCAATGGTATCACTAAAGAATTATGACACTGTTGCAAAGAAAATAAGATGTGGAGGTTGTGGTGAAACAAAATACGACTGGAACAAGAAATAATGCTAATCCTAAAAGTCATACACATTGCCAAGTCGCTCAAAAGCCAACCGCACGAACCAAAACTTGTCAAAGAGTATGCCTTTGCCAACGCTGAAAAGCAATGAAAACGGTGGGTAACAATGGCTAAAAAAACATAGGGGTTTCGATGGTAAATTGAAAGTTTGGAGTTTTTAATCAAGTCCGCCAAACCAAAATTTTGATAATGAAAAAAGAAAGATAATTATAAAAATATTTGGCTTGGCTAAGTGCTAAACTGAAAGGGCAGTATTTCAAACTCCCCTACGTTTCTTAGCCGGGTCGTTAGCCACAAGTATGAATAAATCTTTTTTCAGTTCAATCCTAGTCCTACAACTTTTAGTTTTATCTAGTTGTAAAAAAGAATCATCAGGAGAACAGGATTTTTCAGCCTTTGAGCAAGGAACTGACTGGGAGTCTAAAAATCTTGTTGGGAAAGTTAAGTCAATCACCAATTACAAAGCGACCTATCTGGATTCAGATGGTAAAAAGACTCGTGAACCCATAAAAACCCTTAGGGAGGAGTTTACAGAGTTTGGCTCAACGAAAAGGACTGAATATTATGACGATTTTGGCAGTTTGATCCAAACTACAACAAATGAATTTGACGAAAATCAATTTTTCGTAAAGTCCTTAACCACTCATCATCTTCGTCCACACAAATCTCTGATGACGATTGAACATGACACCCTAAATAATTTAGCTATTCGTAATGTTGTAATAAACGACACCATAAACTTTAAATACATCGAAGAATATGATGAAAATGATCAGCTATTAAGGCAGACAAGCATTGAAAATAGTGATACCGTCGTTTGGACCGCAAAACAGAAATTCGATGGAAAAAACCGTTTGATTTTTAAAGAAGTTCTTCCTTCTAACGATGACGAGCCCCAGACTTATAGCTATCAATATGACAGCTCTGGAAATATTACCGAAAGCATCAACGGAAACAGTCAAATGAAATTCAAATCAACCTCTAAGTACAATGGAAAAACTTTGACTGAACGGACAAGCTACATCATCAGTGCGGATACGAAAGAACACCTTCAAGAAATTACAGAGTATGACAAATATGGTAATCCTGTCATTTCTAAAGCGTTTGAAAATTCAGAATTAAATCGGGAATTCAAAAGCAAATACATCTTGGACCAGGAAGGTAACTGGATTAAAAAAGTTGTTTCTTTAAAAGAGCATTTTGCTGATTCTAAGAAATTCACGCCAGCTTACGAAGAAACTAGGGAAATAGAGTATTGGAAATAAATACCTGTGGCTAACAAGGGCTATAATTTATAGCTGCATTTCGTTAACTTGAAGCTCATAAACCATCAACGGCTGGATTTGCCACGGTGGAAATGCTCCGCATTTCTTCACCGCCACAAATCATAGCCGTATTCCAAGATCAAATCCAAACTTATTTCAACCTTTTTCAAGCAGCGAATTTTTGTAAAACCACGTATGGTGTCCCTCTTTTAACCACAGAGAATGCCCTTGCCAAAAGTTTGTTCCTGACATTGTTCAAAGCAAC
>NZ_SNTZ01000100.1 GCF_004916895.1 Flagellimonas alvinocaridis | reverse complement strand
TTATTAAGAGGGGACAAAAGTTTTTTGGATGAAAAAGTTTACGTTTTGGGTTTTTTAAAAAACGCTCGAAACCGGGGGTGCGGGTGGTAAGATGTCGGGAATACAACTTGCCCGCTGCACTTTTGTATGTTTTTCTTGTATAATACATTGGCCAATTGTAGCAAATAAACCCATTTATAGGCTTTGCTTGTATATATTGCATATGTCAGGTGTAGTAGAGAAGTCTCGTTGGCGGATTTGCTTCAATAATCCATAGGCCAAGTGTAGCAAGGAAACCCCGATGTAGATTTTGCTTCTATAATTCATATGTCAAGTGTAGAAATGCACTTGTTGCTTTTATAATGCATATGCCAAGTGTAGCAAGCAACCCCCGTTGTAGGTTTTGCTTCTATAATGCATAGGCCAAGTGTAGCAAG
>NZ_SNTZ01000099.1 GCF_004916895.1 Flagellimonas alvinocaridis | reverse complement strand
CGCATTGGTCGGGTCAGTAACGTTCGTAATGGATGTGCCCGCGCTGTTGCCCTCTCCCAGCACGCTCGCCAAATTTTGTATCTCGTTGGTGATGCTTCCGTCCACCTCCGTGAAGGTGCTGTTCACGATATAGGGGTCGCCTGTGGTGCCTGTGCCGCTCACACTGATGTCCGTACCGGCGTTGACTATGGTCTCCGAGCCATCGGCCGCGTTGGCCGTGATCTGCGTGTCCACGTAGTTCTTCGTGGCCGCGTCCTGCGCATTGGTCGGGTCCGTCACGTTCGTTATGGATGTGCCCGCGCTGTTGCCCTCGGAGAGTACCTCCGACAAGGTCTGGTCGTCACTGCCCAAGTTGGCCAAAGGTACCTGTAACGTACCGTTGCTGTCCTCTATCTCTAGGTTCGCCCCACTTACCTC
>NZ_SNTZ01000098.1 GCF_004916895.1 Flagellimonas alvinocaridis | reverse complement strand
ATTTTTGGTTTTTCAAAAAAAATTTTAAGCCCTTTATTAAACTGGAAATGAAATGGATATCTTACTTTCGTGTAAGTCACGATTGCACTTAGCATGTGCAACAAGCCTTTAAACCACCTAAGTGTCCCTAAGTGGACGAGTTTAGTCTCGTGAAGGTTTACCAGGACGCTACCTACAAACGTCTAGAGTCTAATTTCTTCAAAAACGTTTAAGTGCTCATAAAATTTTTCCAGAAATGTAAGTTTGACAGATTGATTCCTTATTTGTTTTTCTAAGTTATCGGCCGTCATGTCATAATCTCATAGCATAGCGAGTTATTACACACTCCTCTCGATAATAATCCCTTATCGAATTAACGAACAGACTTATCATTTACGGTCGAGATTCGACTTAAACTATTGACGGTCACTCATCGCTC
>NZ_SNTZ01000097.1 GCF_004916895.1 Flagellimonas alvinocaridis | reverse complement strand
CGCCTTGACCGAGATGGACTTTGTGTTGACCGCTTTGGCTCGTTGGCCCGTTTTGCGTAGTACACTCCATCGACTTTATTTCACGTTTGATAATAGGTAGGGGGTCGTATTCCGGGTCGGTTGGGTAAATTGTATATTTGGGCGTTTTTAATAATTTTAAATGTTGATAAGTAATTATGAGATTTAATTGTGCAATTAGAGTAGTTGTGGCGATGCACTAAGATTTCATCACTTAGTCGCACCTCAGTTGTTTACAGTATTTTGACGGGTTAAGAATTCATAGGTTGAGCCGTATTGACGTGATAGGAATTCTTAACCTGAGCCATGTGTTGACGAGATAAGAATTCATAGGTTGAGCCGTATGGACGTGATAGGAATTCTTATCTTGAGCCGTACTGCTATGATGAGCTTTATTTGCA
>NZ_SNTZ01000096.1 GCF_004916895.1 Flagellimonas alvinocaridis | reverse complement strand
CCACTTTGTAGCGGCGGCGCAGCTCCTGATTTATGTAGGAGCTATAAACGTTTTAATCCTGTTTGCTGTGATGTTCATGAATGGTTCAGAATATTACAAAGATTTCCATCTTTCTACTATTGGAGATGGAATTACTTCGCTAATTTGTACAAGTATTTTAATTTCCCTAATTAGCACTATTCTAGATACGTCATGGTACGGGATTATTTGGGCTACAAGATCCAACCAGATTCTAGAACAAGATTTGATAAGTAATAGTCAACAAATTGGTATTCATTTATCAACAGATTTTTTTCTTCCATTTGAACTCATTTCAATAATTCTTTTAGTTGCTTTAATAGGTGCAATTGCTGTAGCTCGTCAATAGGAAATCTTTCAAAATTGGAATCCAACTCAAAAATTTTCTAGATTTTCATATTTTT
>NZ_SNTZ01000095.1 GCF_004916895.1 Flagellimonas alvinocaridis | reverse complement strand
GAAGACTAAGAAGACAAATAATCCTTCCTAGAATTGTTTGTTCCCCGCGTTTATCCCTTCTCTATTTCCTACTTATTTGTATCTAGTTCCATTTGATTATTTTCTATTTAGAAGAAAAACCTATTGATGTTTTTTATGATATTTTAATCTAGCAAGAATAATATAGTCACACCATCCAAATTTGATTTGGATAAAAAAAAGAAAAGGTAAAAGCAAAAAGTATTCTACATATTATGATTACGAACACAATACAAGGGTTTCGCGGCATCTCGTAGAAAAAGAAAGAATAAAAAAATTTCGAATTACATTTTTTTGATTATACATAATCCCTAATAATTTTAGGATTCTTTTTATAATTAGAAACTTGATGTTGATAAATCCGCGTTTCTTTTTATAATTAGAAACTTGATGTTGATAAATCCGCG
>NZ_SNTZ01000094.1 GCF_004916895.1 Flagellimonas alvinocaridis | reverse complement strand
AGAGAAAATTGGAACAGTTTGAGACGAATGACATCTGGCGAGACTCGAGTGTCATCGAATAACGCACAAATTCCATCAAAATCACTTATGTGGGCATAGGGGTTTTCAGAATCAACACCATGGAAAGTAGGTAGTTGACTTATCATTCCGGTTTTAACGACGAAAGCATTATTTGGATTTGCTGGAGCAGGTAGATCTAAATAGGAGGACCTGTTTTGCCTAGGAGGTTGCATAAAGTCGCGTAAAGTACGCCTATCTATGGGGTCGTCCGGTTGCACGCCTGGCGGCGGGCGAGGCGGACCACCCGGAATATTGACAGAGCCTTCTCCTTCAGACATTATAACTTTTGATTAGAAAGTCCTAACGGAGAGGAGCTACTACCTACGAAAGATAATCAGTTCGAGTTTAAAACTCGAACGATTGAATTGAAAG
>NZ_SNTZ01000014.1 GCF_004916895.1 Flagellimonas alvinocaridis | reverse complement strand
CACAGAATAGATATAAAAGGAGAATCGATGAGAAGAAAATTAAAAAATAAAAACTAAGTTTAACCCAAGGATAGATCAAATCTGGGCAGTTCGTTTGCTATGGTCAGTTTTATCCGGCGAAGGTGGGTCAGTTTACCCGGCTTATCCACGTCTGACCATTGCTAATGGAATCTGTATAGAACATCCGCATCGGGTCTGTTTTTTCACCGTTGTTGAGTGTGGTAAGGGGTAAATTGTTCAAACCTTTAAAATTGACTCCATCAATAGATCTTTCCACGAAATAGCTATTATATATCTGGTTATGGATGGTATAGTTCCAGCTCAGCATGGATTTTCCATCAAAGAAGACCACCGCTAAATCCAAGGGTTTGGGTAAATCCTCATAATCTTGAAGACCGATAAAAACCCCTCCTTCTTTAATTTTCATTAAAGATTCAGGGACCAGAGCCGTTATTTTGTACACATATTTTTCGTTTATACGTGCCTCTTGGTCTAAATATCCAAGACCTGCCATCTGGGACACTTCATAATCTTGATCGGCAGCATACAATCCCCATGTAAATCGTTGTTCCTGCTCTTCGGCTAGATTGATTATGGCAGACAGATGATCCATTCCCTCAATATCAAAAGCTTCCCCATAAATGGATTGGGCCATCACAGCTGCGTTGTTATTATTTTCTATCATTGGCATCCATCCATCCAATGGTTTGGGTTTGAAAATTCCCAATTGCTTTTCTATTGGGCTTGGGAGTGTACTGCCATTGCGTGTAACGGTGTATCGTTTTACTTCATAGCCATATTCGTTCAGTTTACGCCATGCCAATGGGGTGGTAACTGCCCAACGCAACATAATCTTTCCATCTTTTTGTGGACGTGCCATAACAACAATTTCAGGTTGTTGGACAGCTAGGGAATCCTGTTGGGATTGGGCCATAGAACAACATCCCAAAGCCACTGCAAATACAAAATCCCTTGGAATCAAAAGCCTTTGAATAAATTTTACCATTAGTAGGGATTGTTGTAGTTAAACATTTGGGAAGTCCCTTCTATCTGACCTGGAAGTACATATTGGAACTTTACCTTATAATCTCCCGTCCTTATCGGCGGCATTATTCCTTTTATGATATAATCGTACTTGTCTATTTGAGATTGATACTTTGCTGGTTGGTGCAGATAGACATTGACCACTTTATATTGTATATCTATAAAATCCTGTTTGTAGTAGTAGGGTAAATTGTAACGATACGGAATCCTTCTATCCAATAATGAATAGTCTGGATTGGATTCCAGATATGAGATGTACCACGTCATAATATCTACTCCTCTTTTTGGTGGTAGGCCCAATTCCTTAACATCTCGGTCAACCGTGAAGCCAGGCTCCAATGGATAACCTTCATAAATTAGCGGCTGTATGGCTTCTTGGTAATAGCTATTATTTAAGATGGCTTCCCTTGAAATCATGGGTTCATTGTCCGAATATTCAGTCCCCAAAATTTCATCTTTCCCAAAACGTTCTGATGGCACCTTGACATCTACCTGTAATGCATGAACATTGGAATATATAGGGTCAAATAAATACTGGTCCACTACCTTAGCTGCCACTTTTTGTTTAAAAGTGTTGTATTGGCTTGTAGTGAAATCATATGCTAAGATTTCAGTTTCTGAGGTTTGTTTTGCTGCTGTCCCTATTTCCCTATTACGCACCTCAATGGATGTGCCTTCCTGACCGCTATTTTCTGAAACATAGTTTTCATTGACAATCTCAGAACTTGCTTCTTCTGGTGACAAACTGATTATTTTGAGAGTGTAGGTCTCTTGATTCTGAAGTTCTGGAAAATCAAAATGGACCATTTTATCCGAAGCACTGTACGATACTTGGTTTGTGCCCAGGGATTGCGATTCTGTTTCAAATCTTGTGGATTGCACCCAATGGGTCTGCGGCGAAAACAAATAAGGTTGCCCCCTTTTTAGTTTTACATAGCCCTTGTTACTTTCTTTTTGATAAAAGTATTGTTGGTCCACTACAGGATAGGTGTAAACCACGTTGGTAAGTGGAATATAATCTGGAGCCTCTCCTGTAGTAAAGCTACGTTCTTCTATTTCTTTGGCTGGCTTTCCATCTTGGGTCAGTGTAATCCATCGGTTTCCTCCCCATTCTTGAAAACTTACCACAACCTTTACATCTATTGGAGCATTGGGAGGCAATATATCGTGGGAAACGAAATTTGCCAGATCATGATTTTCGTTCCATTCCAGCTCTCCATTGATGGCAGTTCCCTCACTGGTCACCCGATATTCATCCAAAAGGATACGGTAGGTTTTCACCCCTTCATCATCCTCCAACTCAAATGGATGGTCAATCCGCATATTAAATGCAGCCTGTGGAACAGCAAATACATCAATATCATTTGAACCATCCCTGGGGGTCACATCAGCAATCACTTTTAAACCACCCAAAGGAGACCCCCCAATGATTTCGCATTCTTCCCCAAGTTCAATTTTAAAGCGGAACCTTCCTTTGACCAATCCGCCCAAAAGGTTAAAATGTCCCCCCAGATATCCTTTGAACCATGAAGGATTGGGCAATTTTGCTTGTAATAAAACTGCTGCCCCAGCTTTTATAATGGGTATTTTCTTTTTTACAAACATCAATCTTATGTTGATACCCAACTCTCCTTGGAGATAGGCATAAGCCTGGCCATTGGCATACCAGCCATCGATACCTATTTGTCCGCTACCCTTACAAGCTGTCTCGCCATAATCCTTTATCATGATGTCAAAACCAAACCCTGCTTGAAATCTTGCATAGAATATCAAAAAGGTCATGTCCCCTGTATCTATACTAAAATCAGCACCAAAGGCAAATCCCATTCCACTTTCCAAGGCATTCAAATCCCGCATATAATCCAAGCTCGCCAAATCGACGCCCAAAATTTCAGCAACAATGGGTGGCGGAGGAGGACTTCCGGGCAAATCCTCACCAATCATTAAGTATGCAGTACTTTCAAGATTAAAATTTCCGAGACCAAGCTTTAACCCTATTCGGTCTTGAGGTGTTCCTATATGGAGATACCATTCTTCCGGTTCAATATGGAAAACAGCCCAACCAGCCCTTCCTTTTGGACCTACTCCTTGAAAAAAGCCACCAGGCGTGTTTACATAAATCTCCAATTCAGCATGGAATGTCCTGTGTTGAAAATCCATTTCCATGGCGAAGTGGGCATCGATTCCCACATCAAAGGTCAAACCGTCCTGAGGAAAGCTAACCTTACTGTAATCTACTAGATTGGTTTCTTTGAGACGTTGTATGGTTGGGTTATTCTCACCAAAGGAGTTGATCTTCTCCTCCATACCTTGCAATTTTTGTTTGAACTCATCCCCAAATTCAAAATCCAATGCCTTGACAATGTGACCTTCCCCGAAAAACATGACTCGGTTTAACCCATAATGATTATTAAAATCCATTTCAAAACCTACCTTACCATTGAATGCTTTTTCATTTGTAAGCGCGAACCCGATCAAAGCCCTAAATCCAAGGGCATTACTTGCATTGGGAACATAGGATTGTCCAGATGGAACCAAAGCCGAATAAGAGCCTAGTTTTTTACTCATTCTATAATATGCTCCACCGCCAAAACCGCTAACCTTGGCAGGTCCTATAAAAACTGGTGTGGGTGATTGAGAAAGATCCGCATAGGCATCTACAAACCAGTATCTAAAATCTGTTTTGCCAAACCATGCCGAAGCATCTACCGCTATGCCATTAAATGTGGCTCCCAATTCTCCGTAAAAACCATCTCCATAAATTGGGTCATCACTTTTAATATCCACCATTCCATTAATTTGTATGGTTCCCAAATCTGCTTCCAGATAAATTTGATGTATTTCTATTCTCTGGAATCTCCAACGATGTAAATCCTCACTTTCATCAAATCCGCCAATAATGGAAAGGGTTGTATTTCCTGCAAACCCTTTCTCCATCATATTTACATCAAGATTAAAGGAAAGTGACGCTGTGGTATTGGTAGAATTAAATTCGATTTCGGAAATAGTTACTGGAAAGTTGGCAAACTTCACATCTCCATTATAGCCCATGTAATCTACTTGGAAATATGGCGAAACCGTTTGTAGTTGTAGATTTTGGAATGTGATTCCCTTAAAGTCCACCGTTCCTTTATCAGGATCAGAAGTACTGTTACTCCCTTTGATAGCTATATTACCATGTAGTACGGCTTTAGGCCTAAACTTCTTTTCCGATACCCGCAGTTCCACATAGGAGTTCGGTGTGATTGTGGCCCTGGCTTTAAAGATATCAAAAGGAATAGCGTCATTTGTGGTAGCGGTAAGAAGGTACTCCTCATTTAAAGGGTCAATAATTGCCTCATAACTCAACGTTTTTTGATCAACCGCTGCCAGGTCACTTTTCTCTTCAGTTGTCACCTCTTTGGTAACAGGCAGTACTATTTTGCCTTCAAATCCGGCCCCGACCAAATGGTTCACCAATAAATCCACTTCGACATGGTCCACAGAGAATTGCCATTTTGAAGCATCCCCTTCGTCTATGGGCAAAATGTTGTCTACAGAGAAATTTCCTGAAACGCCGACACCATCAATAAGCAGATTGGCAGCCTGAAATGTTATGCGCTCCTCACTATTTCTTTTTTTAAACTGTTTGGGAAGGATTATTTGCAAATTGTCAACATAAACCCCTCGCCATAACTGTTCGTTCCCAGGAATTAGATATTGCTGGTAACCTTTGGGAAATAGTACACTCGATGAATTTCTGACATCACTAAAATCAAAAATAGCATTGGTTATTTCAAAAATGAGTCCTGCCTTACCATCACTATTTGGGCTTCCCGTTTTGGTTACTTGAAATGGAGGTAAATCTATTTCAACCAAAATATCATTCCAATCCCCAACAATGGTTTGAAAATGGCCCGTTACTTTCTCATTCATATCAGGAATTACCTCATAATTTGAATCGACAGGTTCGAGCATACTTCGGGGAAAGAGTACATCTGCGGTAACTCCCATTTCTTTGAATCCTCCACAATCAATGGTAACATAGGTCAGGTTTTGGATATTTCCGGTTTGCACGTCAAAACCACCCTTGAGTGCCACCAATCCATTACCGCCATTTATAGGTATACCAATATCACCCAATAACACCAAATTGGCATCGCCGTATATTCCTCCTTCATGGGAAATCTTAATGTCATCTGCTCCAAAAAACAGCTCAATAGGTTCCCCATCCGAATCAGTTTGTGGTAATTTGATATGAACATATGCAGTTACCCTAGTATATGTGGGAAATATTTCAGCCTTATTAATAGCAAGGGTATACCTTATTGTTCCAATTTCTTTTTTTACACCAATTGGTAGTGTTACCAAGTCACTTGAAGAAATTAGTCCTACATAATTTTGATCACGTTCAAGTTGCTCAATAACTGATTTGGCAATATTGAGTTGTTGAACAGTAACCGTATCCTTTGAAAAATTCTTGCTTATATAATTCTGGTCAAATTCACTTTTCTCCTGAGAAGAAAAAGAAAAGAAATCTTGGGACTTAATTTCTAACTCATTAAAATACCTATGAGTAGTCTTTGCGTTTAACAATGAATCATTTTCAAAGTTGATTTTTGCTTTAGCATGTCCAAAAAAAAGCAAACAACCAATGCATAAGGCTAATTTTGTTTTCCCCATAGTAAGTGTCTCGATTTGGGTGCGAAAGAAAATACTTCCAGTGCTGAAAGGGAAAATAGACTAAAATGTATCAAAAGGGTATGTGAATTGACGGATGCCCCTTTTCAATTGATGGATGAGCCAACAAGCAAGTCTATAGACAAAAAATCCTAGACTTTACAGCCTGGGATTCTGAAACTTAAGGGTGGAAGACCAAGTTTACCTCGACTGCGCTCGGCACAGGCTTCTCTCCCTAATACTCCTAAAAACAAAAATCCCGGAACAATCAATGTCCGGGACTTTTTATAAACTTAAGGGTGGAAGACCGGGTTCGAACCGGCGACCTCTGGAACCACAATCCAGCGCTCTAACCAGCTGAGCTACAACCACCATTAAAAGCGGATGCAAAAATACTTTTTTGGTTTGATTCAACCAAAAGATTTTGATACTTCCCTCTATGAAAATTAAACTTTTTAAATGCAAAGAGAATTATGTATTCCAAATGACAAAGCCTCAGCAATTTACATTTTGTAGTCTTTTTCCTGTTATAATCGATGAAATGCATATTTCAACGGATAAAACACACATTTTTTGATGTTTCACAACATTTAGTTTCCTACAACGCCAAAGAGAAGGTATTTTTACCCTTGGTAGATTAACATAGTATGCCCCATAAAAATATCAACCTTATCCTCCACAAATTCCAACTTGGGAAAGTTAGCTTTCTTTTGGGTATGCTTCTTATATCGGTATCACTACAATCCCAATTGACCAAAAAGGACAGTCTCGCTTTTAAGCTTAAGCGTTTAGAGTCCACTAGTAGGTTCAATCCAAAGGATACCACCCACATAAATCTACTCTCCAATCTGGCATTTTCATACCGTTTCATTAATAATGATAGCCTCCACTCCATTTCTAAGCGCGTACTGAAATTTAGTACTGAAATTGAATATACAGGTGGAATTATCAGGGCTTTGAGTGGATTGGCAAATTACAATTCCGATCAAGGTAATCGTGAAAAATCGATGGCCCTATTTAAAGAGGCTCTAATTCTAAGCGAAGAAATTGGGGATGAACTTGCTGAACTTGACATCATTAACGGACTGGCCCATGATTACAGCTATGAAGGCAATTACGCCGAAGCACTTAATCTTTATTTAAAAGGAATAGATGTGGCCCGTAAAGCCAAGTGCAATACAATGCTTTCCATATTAAATGAAAACATTGCCAGTTTATATGCAGACCAAAAGGATTATAAAAATGCCTTGATTTTTTACGATACCGTTCAAAAAATCAACAGAAAAATAGGCGATGAGATCATTGATGCCGAAACTTCGAGCAATATGGCCTCGCTATATAAGGATGCCAAGGATTTTGACCTGGCCATGTTCAACATCAACAAGAGTATCAACACTTTTGAAAAAAACAAAGTATATGATTGGTTGGCCTACGCCTATGAGGTAAAAGGTAGTATTTATTTGGAACAGGAGAAATATCAGTGGGCCCTATACTGGTATGACCAAAGTAATATGCTACATAACCAGCAGTTGGATGATGATCGGGAAAAAATAAACCTGATGAACGGAATGGCCAAAGTATATCTAGGACTCGGTAGGGATAGCCTCTCCATGAAATATGCCAACGAAGGCCTGGAACTATCCAATAAAATACAATCATTACAAGGGCAAATAGATTGTTCCGAAACCTTGTACAAAGTCCACAAGAATAAAGCAGAACATGTAGCAGCTCTCAATTATCTGGAATCCTTCAAATCGTTGTCCGATTCCCTGTTCAGGGATAAAAACAAGCAAAGTCTTTCACTTCTGGAGACCAAACTGGAATACGAACTGGAAAAACAAGAACTCATCAAGAGCAATAAAATGGCTTTGGCCAAACAACGGAACTACATTTACTTTTCCGTTATTATTTTATTGATTTTAAGTATCATAACCTTTGTGATCCGCCGTAGTGAAAAAATCCAGAAAAAGCTGAACATCGAGCTCCAAGAAAAAACCCAGGCGGTAACCGAGCGGGAAAGTCAGTTGAATGAAGTGAACAAAACCAAGACCAAACTGTTTTCCATTATAGGGCATGATCTCAGGGGCCCCATTGGAGCATTGCATGGATTGTTAAAATTATATACTGATGGTGAGGTGGACAAAAACGAGTTTGTATCCTTTATCCCCAAACTTAAGGCCGATGTTGAAAATATTTCCTTTGCCCTAAATAATCTATTGTCATGGGGACAAACACAGCTCAATGGAGTGGTAACCAAACCCAAACGCGTCTCTTTGGATAACTTGGTCAATATCAACATACAGTTGCTCTCTGAAATAGCCTCTGGAAAATCCATAAAGATCATCAATCAATTGCCGGAAAATCCCCAAATATGGGCCGATCAAAACCAAATAGACATTGTGATCCGAAATCTCTTGAGCAATGCCATTAAGTTTACCCCGGATAATGGTCTTATTACCATTGAAGCTGAAGAAAAGGCCGGCATGTGGCAAGTTATGGTCAAGGACACCGGTATTGGGATGAATAAAGAAATCCAGAAAAAGATATTCGAAGATTCTTCCAATATTACCACTTACGGCACCAATAATGAGAGAGGTACCGGTCTAGGGCTTTCACTCTGCAAGGAAATGATTTTGAAGAACAAGGGCAAAATATGGGTGGAAAGTGTACCACGTAAGGGAACTTCGTTCTTCTTTACTGTGCCACAAGCACAAAAGCGCTACCAACAGGCCAGTTGATCAAATCAAGGCGTCCAAACTATCCACAGCAACAAAGCGTTCCACCGTAAAACCTTCGGCATGCTCCACACCTACCAGTCTACCTAAATCCCGGGCTCGGTAATTAACACTGTCCGTAAAATTTTTACTGCTGATGGGAGTTTCCGGTTCTTTACTCTTGGGGTCGTAAAACTGTGATGAATAAGCCATAATGGCTTCTGTTTTCTTTTCTATAAATCCTGAAACATCCACTACAAAATCCGGTTCCAGATTCTTCCATTGGATAAAATGGTATACCAATTTAGGCCGCCAAGGTTCTTGCCATTCATCATCCCCGTCCATCTGGGTATCAATTTTCACCAAGCCGCTTAAAAAGCATGCATCACTTACCAGCTTACTTCCTTTGGGATGGTCAATATGGCGATCGTCCACGGCATTGCATAGTACAATCTCCGGGCGATATTTTCGTATCATCTTGATAACCTCCAGTTGATGTTCCCTATCGTTCACAAAAAAACCGTCTGCAAACTCTAAGTTTTCCCTAACGGAAATTCCCAAAATCTTTGCAGCTTTGGTGGCTTCCTTATCACGTAATTCGGCAGAACCACGGGTTCCCAATTCACCTCGGGTCAAATCAACAATGCCTACTTTTTTTCCACGGGAAACTTCTTTGGCTATAGTGCCTCCTGCTCCTAGTTCGGCATCATCGGGATGGGCCCCAAAAACTAAAATATCTAACTTCATAGGTCTTCTTATGCGGGTATGGTCATGGTTTTGGCCTGTACAATGGCTTGTTCAATATCTATAACGAGGTCCTCTATATCCTCGATTCCCAAAGAGAATCGGATTAAAGAATCCTTGATGCCCTGTTTTTCCCGATCTTCGGGACTCATCAAGGCATGGGAGGTGGTCACGGGTAAAATTACCGTGCTTTCCACCCCGGCCAAACTCATTACCGGTTTTATCAATTTTAAATGTTTAAAGAATTGGGATATGTCCACATGGGGCAATTCAAAGGAAAGCATTCCCCCAAAGCCACTCATCTGTGATTGGGCCAATTCATAATCGGGATGACTCTTTAACCCGGGATAATAAACTTTCTCCACCTCTGGGTTACTTTCTAAATAGGTGGCCATTTTTAGGGCATTATCATTTTGCGCCTTCACCCGGATTCCCATGGTCTTGATACTTCGCTCCAAGAGCCAAACGGTATAATCGCTTAGATTTCCTCCAAAACATATGGCGGATTGGAATACTTGGTCCATATGTTCTTGCGAAGCCGCGACCACTCCGGCACAAATGTCGGAATGACCTCCCATATATTTTGTGGCACTGTGCAACACCACATCCACCCCAAAATCAATAGGGTTTTGGTTGATGGGACTGGCAAAAGTGTTATCTATCATAGAAATCAATCCTTTGGATTTGGCCAACTGCGCCACCCTCTTGATATCCGTAATGGTAAGTAAAGGATTGGAGGGGGTTTCCAAATACACCACCTTGGTATTGGGTCTGATTTCCCTTTCAAAATCTTCCACCGCCCATCCATTGGTAAAGGAATATTCTATACCATACTTATTGAGTTGAGTAACAGCAAAGTGATAGGT
The DNA here is from genome assembly GCF_004916895.1 of Flagellimonas alvinocaridis. Lineage (GTDB taxonomy): Bacteria > Bacteroidota > Bacteroidia > Flavobacteriales > Flavobacteriaceae > Flagellimonas > Flagellimonas alvinocaridis. The sequence goes on along the minus strand of NZ_SNTZ01000014.1, from coordinate 55,398 downwards.
CCCTCCATACATGGTTTGCTGCAACACAATATGATCTCCTGCCTTCAGAAAAGCCATCAAGGCTGTGCTGATGGCCGCCATGCCACTGCCAAAAATCAAAGCGGCCTCGGCATGTTCCAAGGCCGCCAGTTTTTTGCATAAAGCCTCTTGATTGGGCGTGTTGAAATATCTCGGGTATCGTTTTATATCAACATCATCAAAGGCATAGGATGTAGCCATATACAATGGGGACACCGCACCTTTGAACGTGGTATCTTCCAGTTCACCACTATGTAAACAAACTGTGTTGACACCTTTATTATTGGCTTTCATAATCTAGTATCTTTTAGGTTAAAGATACGAAACCCGTCATACTTGAACTTGTTTCCAATTTCCTTTTTTGAACCATACCATCGCCATAATGGCCAATAGCACCTCTGCCAAGGTAATGGCAATGAAAACTCCTTTCGCTCCCCACCCAAGAACCAGGGCAGCCACATAGGCCAAAGGCAATTGAAATAACCAAAAAGAAATCAGGTTGATCTTGGTAGGGGTTTTGGTATCCCCTGCCCCATTAAAGGCCTGACTGACCACCATTCCATAGGCATAAAAAACATACCCCAGGGCAATGACTTGCAAACAAAGAGCTCCATTTTCCACTACGCTGGGAGTCGCATTGAACCAAGAAATGATGCTTTTGGCAAAAATGAGATATATTAAAGACACAGCACCCATAAAATAGGCATTGTACTTTCCTGTTTTCCAAACGGATATTTCAGCCCGATCGGGTTGCTTTGCTCCCAAGTTTTGCCCCACCAAGGTAGCTGCGGCATTGCTCATGCCCCATGAGGGCATAAGGGTGAACATCATTACCCGTATGGCAATGGTATACCCAGCCAACACTTCACTGCCGAACTCTGACATGATACGCATCAAGAATACCCAACTTGAAGTGCCTATCAAGAACTGGGCAATACCGCCTAGGGAAACCCTGATCAGATTTACCATGACCTTGACGTTCAACACCAAGTCCTGAAGTACCAACTTGATTTTTCCCCATCCAAAGAACAGGATTCCCAATTGGAACAAGACTGCGGTTCCACGCCCAATATTGGTAGCTATGGCCGCTCCCATGACCCCGTACTCGGGAATGGGGCCCCATCCAAAAATAAAAATGGGATCTAATATAATATTGAGTCCATTGGAAAGCACCAAGGTCCACATGGCCATGGAGGCATTACCGGCACCTCTAAAAATGGCATTGATCAAGAACAAGAGCATAATGGTAATGTTCCCTCCGATCAAAAGTTTGGTGTACCCGTATCCTTCGGCAATTAAATCGGGTTCTCCTCCCATGAGCGCCAAAATTTCCTTGGCATATAGAATTCCGACCACACCCAAAACGAGAGAAACCAAAACACCCAGACCTATGGCCTGTACTGCAGCTATCTTGGCGCCGTCAACGTCTTTCTCCCCTATTCTACGGGCGACTACCGCCGTTGCGGCCATGCTCAGCCCAATGGCCAAGGCATATACCAAGGTGATGACAGATTCGGTTAATCCGATGGTGGCCACGGCATTTACGCTCACTCTGGAAACGTAGGCAATATCCACCAAGGCAAAGATGGATTCCATCAACATTTCCAAAATCATGGGGATGGATAGCATAAAAATAGCCTTGCGGATACTTCCGGTTGTAAATTCGGTTTCTTTTCCGGATACGGCAATCCAGAAATACTTAAGATATTTCTTTACTGAAAAATTTCTATGATTAGATTGTGTCATTTTAAAAAGAATTATGTGTGTAAAAAAGAAGTAATGTCAATGGGACCGAAAAGTATTTCGGTTACTTTTTTGGCGTAAAGCCAACAATGACATCTATAGCGTACATAATTCTTATAACTTCATGATGAAGCAAATATGCAACTTTTTTTCAATTGAAATCCCATAAAGGGCAAATTATTTTGCGTAGTGTACCTTGTACCGCCAAAAACTGATTCCTCCCAAAATGAACACCCCGAGTACGGTATACCAAATAAAAGTAGGGGTTATCACTTGGTCTCCACTGGCGTAGCTGTGCAATCCCACCAAGTAAAAATTGACCCCAAAATAGGTCATCATAATACTAGCGAAAGCAAGAATACTTGCAAAATTATAGATCCATTTGCCCCGAAGACCGGGCACCAAACGCATGTGCAATACAAAGGCATAGACCATAATGGAAATCAAAGCCCAGGTTTCCTTGGGATCCCAGCCCCAGTATCTTCCCCAACTCTCATTGGCCCACTGTCCACCCAAAAAGTTTCCAATGGTGAGCATTACCAAACCTGCAGTCAAAGCCAACTCATTGATTATGGTCAACTCTTTGATGCTCAGATCCATTCGTTTCTTGTTCTTTTCGGTGGTCAAAATCATCAGGATAAGGGCCACAACCCCCAAAATCATCCCAACGGTTAACGGTCCGTAACTACCCACAATGACGGCCACATGGATCATGAGCCAATAACTGTCCAAAACAGGAACCAAATTTGATATAGCAGGATCCACCCAGCTTTGATGCGCAATGAACAAAAGCATACAGGTCACAAAGGCACTCGCCGCAATGGTAAGCTCACTCTTTTTGCCCAAAGCCAGCCCAATCCCCATGGTGGCCCAAGCCACATAAAGAATACTTTCATAAGCATCACTCCAAGGAGCATGCCCTGAAATGTACCAACGTAAAATCAGTCCGGCCGTATGCCATATAAACATGAGAATAATGGTCCCTTTGAGTAGATAGGCCGCTGCATTGTATATTTTCCTTTCCTTAAAAATTTTCAAAATGAGGATAAGGAAAAGGAGCCCTCCTATCAATCCGTAATATCTGTAAAGCCGATTGAAGATATCCAACTTGTTGTATACGATCTCAATCTTAATCTTATTATCGGAAGGCAATATTTCCTCCCCATGGTTTTTCTGATTCTGTTTGAAAGCATCCAACAATTTGTCCGGTTGGGAATAATCTCCCGTAGCTATGGCTTCTTGCAAGGAACTTAGGTAATAGGGCATTGCATTCCGCACAAAATTGGAATAAAGGGAATCCTGCATCTTATGTTGACCAGAACGGTACTCTACTGCCGAAATCCATTTATTGTTCTCATCATCCAATAGTGGAAAAATCTTAACTATTTGACCACTCAAGGCAATGTTCAGGAGACTGAGTCGTTCCCCTACCTTTTTAAAATCCTTTTCAAAGTTTGAAGGATTATTGGTTGATGTGGCCTTTTCCAAATAAGGTTGTAGCTTATAATTTCCTTTTGTATCGAAAAAGTCGGTGGCCTTTACATATTCTGTGTCTTTTGGTACTCCAATAACTTCTCGGATACTGTCATTTTCCCTTTTGGCAAGTTGAATAAACTCGGTACTGTACCAAACCCCCGGGTTCATCATCATGGAAAGAAAGACCTGATCGGCCGATAAATCCTGATAAGTGTCCTTTCCGCTCAATTTGCGTAAGAGTTCAGAGGCAAATGTGTGCACCGGCTTCATTCTTCCTCCTTCATCCTGGATGACCAAGGCACCAAACTTATCTGCATGTTCCTCGGCAACCACAGCAGAATGAATAATGGAATCTACCTGTTTTTGTGTGGGCAAGCCTACATGCTCATCATGGCCAGGGGCAGTCTCTTGGGCATTGGTCAAAGAGAATGTGAACAGCATCAAAATTACGGTAAGGGCCGCTTTCTTTGCCTTGACCTTTTCAATGGCCTGCTGCAAATCCCTAAACCGAGTCTTACCAAAAAACATAATACCCATCAACCCTATATACAATAAAAAATAGCCTATATAGGTAATCCAAGTACCCCACATATCGTGGTTAACCGATAAAACGGTACCCTTTTCATCCGGATGGAAACTGGATTGGAAAAAGCGGTAGCCCCTATGATCCAGTATATGGTTCATGTAGATGTCATAATCAAAGGAGCGATCATCCTGTACTGTTACCTTGCTCATAAACGAGGCATAGCCTGTTTCAGTGCCGGGATACTTCTCCGCGATAAAATCATTGAGCTGAATTGAAAAAGGAAGCTCATATACTTTAGAACCGTAGCTCAAAGAAAAGTCCAAACCGCCTACGGAAATCTTGTCTGAAAAATCAGCATAACCCCTGGCCCCTAACAACTCCACTTCTTTGGTTTCCCCATTGACCGTAATTGAAACGATCAAGGCGTCCTTGGAACTCTCATCTACCTGTTCTTTGGGCAACTTGACCACGCCATAACTTCCCTTCACTATAGGCTCAGGAATTACAAATTGCATTCCGGCCAAGGAATAAAGGGAGCGTAATTGCAATGGTTGAAGGCTATCGTTGGTCACTTCTCCTTGGAGTTGGTCCGCCATACGCATAAAATTCCCTTCAAATGGGGTCTTAATTTGATAATCGTTACCATCATAAAAAATATTGATGGCTCCTTCCGTCTCCTTGTTTAGGGCGAACAAGACATTATGGATACTGGCAATCTGTCCATTTTCCAGAAAATGTTCGTGACGTTGTCCATCCCCGGCTTCCACAATCTTTAAATATTCCTTTCCATTTTCATCGGGAACCAATCCTTCGTCTGCACCTTGAATAAAATCAACATAGGCAATGGTAAAGGGCTGGCCATTAAAATCGGATTTCCAAGGAAGACTGGAGCGGCGTCCTTCAGGGGTGACAATCAGGTCATCTTCAAGCACCTTACGTTTGATTTCCCCATTAAAATCACCATCAACAAAAGCAGTCAAATAGGTCTTGTCCGAAAACATTTTATTCTCCGCAGCCCCTTCACGAATGGGCATTACCCCTTCATAACTGATATATCGGGTAACAAAAGCGCCCAAGATGATCAATACCCATGATAAGTGTAGAACAAGAACTGGCCACTTTTTCCACTGTAGCAACTGATACCGAAAAATGTTCCCAATAAAATTGATCACAAAAAAGACCATGATCACTTCAAACCAAGTGGCGTTGTAGATATAAATACGTGCGGTTTCCGTGCTGTACCAACTTTCCACAAACGTACCAAAGGCCATTGCCGTGGCAAAAACCAAAAAAAGAACGGCCATAAGTCTGGTGGAAAAGAGGGTTTTCTTGAGAATGTTGATCATGTAAATGCGGTGTACTTTTCAACATGCAAAAATACGGCCTTTTTACAACTTAGTTGTTCGTGTCCACCACAAAAAATCAAACAATTTTGTTAATTCTTTGCCTATCCCATAGGTTCAAAATTTGTAGTTTTGGGCATGCTAAACATTGTTGTTTTAGGAACTGGAAACTTGGCAAAGCATCTGTTTCAGGCTTTCTCCAAAACGGATAAGGCCCAAGTGGTTCAAGTGGTGGGCAGAAACCAAGACCAATTGCAATGGTTTGCCGATAGTGTTTCTGTTTCCAATGATTTTTCCTCGATACTGGATGCGGATGTCTACCTTGTCTCTGTTAAGGACGATGCCATAGCGGAGGTCTCCCAAGCCTTATCGCATAAAAAAGGTGTGGTGGCCCATACCTCTGGGGCAGTTCCCCTATATGCCATCGCGGCAGAACGAAAAGGGGTCTTTTATCCTTTACAGACCTTTACCAAAGGTAAAACTTTGGATTTTTCCACGATTCCTATTTGCATTGAAGGTAATGACAATGTTACACTTGGCATTCTTGAGGAATTGGCAAAAAGCATATCTGAACAGGTGTACCAAATCAATTCGGACCAACGAAAAAAATTGCATCTTGCAGCCGTTTTTGTGAATAATTTCACCAACTATCTTTATGGGGTTGGAGAAGCAATATGCATGGATAGCAACCTGTCCTTTGATTTGCTAAAACCCTTGATCATGGAAACAGCCGAAAAAGTTCAGTATTTATCACCAAAGGAAGCCCAGACAGGTCCAGCCAGAAGAGGAGACCAAAACAGTATGCAAGAACACTTAAAATTGCTAAAGGACAAAAAACAAATTGAGCTTTACAAGTTGTGCAGTGTAGCTATAGAACATATATATGAAAAAGAATTATAAAGAACTTTTAAGTGATATAACCACTTTTGTTTTTGATGTTGATGGTGTTTTTACAGATGGTTCTGTATTGATAACCTCAAAGGGCGAGTTATTGAGAAAAATGAGTGTCAAAGATGGCTATGCCCTTAAAACGGCCATCCAAAAGGGTTATAGGGTATGCATCATCACCGGAGGCACTAACGAAGGTGTCAAGGAACGTTTGAAGGGTCTTGGGGTAACCGATTTTTACATGGGAGTACACCACAAACAAGAGCCCTTGGAGGAATATCTGGACATTTATAATATAGACCCAAAAAATGTACTGTACATGGGTGATGATATGCCAGATATCCCCCCTATGAAGATAGTCGCCGTAGCCACTTCCCCACAAAATGCAGTACAAGAGGTTAAGGCCATTTCTGATTACGTGTCGCATAAAAACGGTGGTGATGGATGTGTTCGCGACATTATCGAACAAGTTCTAAAAGTGCGTGGTGATTGGAACGATAACTTCAGTGCTGAAAATGACTGAAAATCCACTCAACAAAAAGCTCAACGGCCGTAAGCTCATTTTAGGTTCAGGTTCTCCTAGACGAAAAGCATTCTTGGAAGAGATGGGGCTGGATTTTGAAGTCCGTCCGAAAGCTGTGGAAGAGATTTATCCACAACATTTACAGGGTGTGGAAATTTCGGAATATCTAGCACAGCTTAAGGCTGTTCCATTTAAAAGTGAATTACTCGAAAATGAGATTGTGGTCACCTCTGACACTGTGGTATGGCACAACACTACTTCCTTGGCCAAGGTGGCAACCAAAGAAGAGGCTTTTACTATGCTCCGGACCCTTTCTGGGGATTGGCACCAAGTAATCACATCCGTTTGTTTTACCACCTCTAAAATCCAAAAGACCGTTAGCCAAATTACTGAAGTTAAATTCATGGCGTTTACTGATGCTGAAATCAATTATTACATTGAAAATTTTAACCCTTATGATAAGGCCGGTGCTTATGGTATTCAGGAATGGATTGGTATGGTGGGAATATCAGAAATCAAGGGTTCCTATACCAATGTTGTTGGCCTACCTACCCATTTGGTTTACAAAACGTTAATGGATATGGTTTCTTGAGTTGGGATGCTTAACTTTACTGAAATCCATCTTCATGATACCTTTTCGCATTACTATTTTTTCTTTCCTCATCCTTTTCTCTTTTATTTCATGCAAGGAAAAATCCAGTTCAGAAAACCAATCCTTAGCTGCTTCTGACAGCGAGGTGGTATTGGAAGCCATTGCACCAAAAAAACAACTCTCCAATGCGTTTAAGGCGTACTGGTATGCAGGGGAAGCAGAGATTACTTCCTACAAATTGGAACAAGCCCGGTATGGGGAGCTCAGGGATGGAAATGCTGTGCTCATTTATGTGACAGAACCTTTCTTGCCCGAAAAACAGGTCAAAGCAGACACTAAAAATCCAGAAAATGTATCTGTGTTAAAACTCAATGCCACCAAAAACTTTTTAACGGGCATCTACCCCTACTCTATTCTCAGTAGTACCTTTTACCCTGTTCATGACAATCAACATGCTTTAAAAACAAGTTTATCAGTTCAAGAATGGTGTGGTCACGTATATGCCCAAATCAACAACAGAAATACTTTTGAGTTTACTTCGCATTCGTATTTTGAGAAGGAGGCTGACCAGAAGTTGAGCTTGGAAAAAGAACTATTGGAGAATGAAGTTTGGACGAAGATACGGATCAACCCATTTGATCTTCCAGTAGGGAAAATAAAAGTGATTCCTTCATTGGAATACCTTCGGCTAAGCCATAAAAAAATTGAAGCTTATGGTGCCACTGGTGCACTTTCTTCAGAAAATGGAATGGGAACATACACCCTAACCTATCCAGATTTGGAAAGAACGCTTCAAATTTATTTTTCCCCGGAATTTCCATATACAATTCAAGGATGGTCCGAAGAATTTAAAAGTGGATTTGGACCCAATGCCAAAGTGTTGACAACCAAAGCCACTAAAATCAAATCCCTGAATACACCCTATTGGAGCCAAAACAGCAATGCGGATTTAAGCCTTAGAGATAGTTTGGGGCTATAAGTATGGGAGGTCAGACAGCCTGTTAAAGATGTTCTAAATTCCCAACCCCTGCTACTAATCTTTCTATATTTGGGGAACCACAAAAACCAAACTATGCGTCATTTTCTGGTTTGCGCCTTTTTCTTTGTTGGCATTATTTTCCATAGCATTGCCCAAAAGCCTGACAAACCTACATCTGCTGAAATCTACCATAACCTCCAAAAGTTGAACTTTTTAGGGACTGCCCTCTATATTGCAGCGCACCCCGACGATGAAAATACCCGGTTGATTTCATATCTATCTAACCATGACAAGGCCAGAACGGCATATCTATCACTAACACGTGGAGATGGTGGACAAAATTTAATTGGTCCAGAGCTTAGGGAACTTTTAGGCGTACTTAGAACCCAAGAGCTATTGGCTGCAAGAAATATAGATGGTGGCGAACAACGATTTACACGGGCCAATGATTTTGGTTTTTCAAAGCATCCCAAGGAAACCCTTAAAATTTGGGATAAGGATAAAGTATTGGGCGATGTGGTATGGGCTATCCGAAACCTAAAGCCTGATGTGGTTATCAATCGATTTGATCACCGTACTCCAGGATCAACCCACGGCCACCACACATCTTCTGCCATGCTAAGCATGGAGGCTTTTGATTTGGCCAATAATCCCAATGCTTATCCAGAACAGTTGACCGAAACATCCATTTGGCAACCTAGGAGAGTTTTTTTTAATACCTCATGGTGGTTTTACGGTAGTGAGGAAAACTTTGAAAAGGCCGACAAATCCAAGATGATGAAATTGGATATTGGGGTATATTACCCAGAATTGGGACTTTCCAACAACGAAATAGCTTCATTGGCCAGCAGCCAACATCTTTGCCAAGGTTTTGGACGACTGACCGATAGAGGTTCCACGGATGAATATGTTGAACTGTTGAAAGGTGATTTACCTCAAGGAAATAGCCTTTTTGATGGTATTGATACAAGCTGGTCCCGTATAAAAGGGGGTGCGGCCATTGGGAATATCTTATACCCCATCGAGAAAAATTTCGATTTTACAAATCCTTCCAAGCATATTCCTGATTTGGTGAAAGCCTATCAGCTTTTACAAAAAGTGGAAAATGAACATTGGAAGACAGTAAAATCCGAAGAGTTAAAAAAGCTCCTTCTCGCTTGCGCTGGATTGTATTTGGAAGCCAGCTCCGAAAATGCCTCCACTACACCTGGAAGCACAGCCAAAATCAACATTGAAACAATCAACCGTAGTTCGCAAAACATAACACTCAAGGAAATACATCTTATTGGTGCCACTGCTTCCATACAGCCCAACAAAGTGCTCAAAAACAACCAAAAGGAAAACTTTTCCATGGACTTCCCCGTTCCCAATACGGCTAATTACTCCAGTCCCTATTGGTTAAATGAGCCTGGTACTTTGGGTATGTACACGGTAAACAAACAAGACTTAATTGGTAAACCAGAAACTCCAGATGCCTTCGTAGCTCGGTTCGTTTTAGATTTCAATGGGATTCCAATCAATTTTGACAAACCTGTGGTCCATCGTTTTTCAAAACCGGATAAAGGCGAGCTGTATGAACCCTTTGTGGTACTTCCGCTAGTAACTTCCAAGATTGATGAAAAGGTTTTAATTTTTGCCGATGCATCTTCCAAGGAAATTCAGGTAAAGGTAACAGCTGGAAAAGACAATGTAAAAGGCGCGGTAAGTTTGGACCACCCAGCTGGATGGAAGGTCTCCCCTGCCAATATACCTTTTTCCATCCCCCAAAAAGGACAGGAACAAAGTGTGACGTTCACTGTTACTCCGCCTTCTTCCGAAAGTGAAGGAAAAATTTCCCCAATAGTTACCGTTGAAAATCAGGTTTATGGCAAGGAACTTGTGGAAATCAATTATGGACATATTCCCAAGCAATCCATTTTATTGCCTTCAGAAGCCAAAGTTGTCCGGATGGATATTCAAAAGACTGGTGAACACATCGGTTATATAATGGGCGCTGGCGATATGGTCCCAGAAAGCTTGGAACAAATTGGGTATACGGTTCATCTCATTGACCCCAACGATATTCAGCAAGGTGCTTTGGATAAGTACGATGCCGTTGTAGTAGGTATTAGGGCATACAATGTAGTGGATGACTTAAAATTTAAACAACCTATTTTGTTTGATTATGTAAAAAATGGAGGAAATATGATTGTGCAGTACAACACGGCAGGAAGATGGGCCGAACAATTTGAAAACATAGCCCCATATAACCTTACACTGTCCAGGGATCGTGTAACAGATGAAACTGCCAAAGTAGACATTATTGCTTCCAACAATTCTTTGGTGAACTTTCCCAACACCATAAAAGAAAGCGATTTTGACGGGTGGGTCCAAGAAAGGGGATTGTATTTTCCATCCGAATGGAGTTCGGAATTTACACCTATACTTTCTATGCAAGATGAAGATGAATCTCCAAAAAACGGAAGCCTTTTGGTAGCACCTTATGGAGAAGGTCATTATATTTACACAGGACTCAGTTTTTTTAGAGAACTCCCAGCAGGAGTTTCTGGAGCCTACAAGCTTTTTGCCAATATGCTCTCCGTTGGAAAGGATGAAGTAAAAAAAGAAAGCCATGTCAAAGGATAATATGGAAACCAAGTTCGATTGGAAAAAGGAATATACTGTGGTGGTTGCATTGAACGCAGTGTATATCCTTATTTTTTATTTCATCATGATACTAAATAATTAAAACCTTAATGGCCTTATTAGATTGGATCATTCTTGGCAGCACATTGCTCTTTATTGTTGGATATGGCGTTTGGAAAACCCGCGGCAGCCAAAATGTTGATGACTATGTTCTGAGTGGCAATGATGCCAAATGGTGGACCATTGGTCTTTCGGTAATGGCAACCCAAGCCAGTGCCATAACCTTTTTGTCCACCCCGGGACAAGCATTTCATGATGGAATGGGATTTGTCCAGTTTTATTTTGGACTCCCGCTGGCCATGATCGTCATCTGCTTGGTATTTATCCCCATCTATAAAAAACTAAAGGTCTTTACTGCCTATGAAATGCTCGAGGGAAGGTTTGACCTAAAGACCCGTACGCTCACCGCCTTCCTTTTTTTAGTACAGCGTGGACTCGCGGCTGGTATTACCATCTTTGCACCATCTATAATTCTTTCGGCTGTGTTGGGTTGGGATTTACGCACATTGAACATCATCATAGGTATTTTGGTCATCATTTATACCGTGTCTGGGGGTACTAAAGCAGTAAGTGTTACCCAAAAACAGCAGATGTTCATCATTATGATGGGAATGTTCTTTGCCTTTTTCTTCATCTTGGGTTCTTTCCCTACTGATGTTTCCTTTGATAAAGCATTAAAGATTGCAGGGGCCAACAATAAATTGAACATACTGGATTTTACCTTCGACACCAATAATAGATATACCTTTTGGAGTGGAATTACTGGGGGATTCTTTTTGGCCTTGGCTTATTTTGGAACAGACCAAAGCCAAGTGCAACGCTATCTCTCCGGAAAATCGGTTCGGGAGAGTCAATTGGGATTAATTTTTAACGGTATCCTTAAAATCCCTATGCAGTTTTTTATACTATTGGTGGGTGCGATGGTCTTTGTTTTTTATCAATATAACCCATCTCCCCTTAATTTTAACCCAGCTGCCACCCAAGCCGTAATACAATCAGAATATCATAATGACTATAAGGCTTTGGAAGAGGACCATCAGGAACTCGAAATGGAGAAAAGAATTGCTCAAAACGCCTTTTCCGCTGCACTGGAATTAAAAGAATACAACGCCATTCAACAGGCCAAACAGAACATTATTAAGATCAATGAAAAGGAAAGGGCCAGCAGGGATACCGCAAAGGAACTAATTTCCAAGGCAAGCACCACGGTGGAAACCAATGATAAGGATTATGTGTTCATTCATTTTATATTGAACAACCTCCCTACCGGGCTTATAGGACTGCTTTTGGCCGTTATTCTATCTGCGGCCATGTCTTCAACAGCTTCCGAACTTAATGCCTTGGGAACCATTACCGCTTTAGATCTCTACAAACGAAATGATAAAAAACCCAGGGATGAAAAGCATTATCTAATGGCAACAAAAGGGTTTACACTTCTATGGGGTATTATTGCCATTGCCATTGCATGTGTGGCCAGTCTTTTTGATAATTTAATCCAACTGGTGAACATTATCGGGTCCATATTTTATGGAAATGTATTGGGTATTTTTCTTTTGGCATTCTTTTTCAAGTTTGTAAAAGGTAACGCTGTTTTTGTAGCAGCAATCGTTACACAGATAATTGTGATAATTGGTTGGTACATGGACTGGATGTCCTATCTGTGGCTCAATGCATTTGGTTGTGTACTGGTCATTGTGCTTGCATTTATAACCCAAGCGTTCGATAATTTTCTGGGGAATTCTCCAGCAAAGGCATAAAAAAAGCCCGCTCGTATGAAGCAGGCTTTTTTCGAATAATCTAAAATTTTACTCGGTTTCCCATTCTTTCAAGGAATCCTTGTTCATTTTTACGTAATCTTGATTACCAGCTGATTGAGCTGCTACCAGAGATTTCTTAGCTGCCTCTATGGCTCCCTTTTTATCGCCCAATTTGGCATAGATCAAAGACTGGACACGTGTCATCCAATAGGTACTTCCATCTCCCATGGAAACTGCCTTGTCTATCCACTCTTTGGCTTTGCCCATGTTCATGCCTTCACTATGATAGTAAGAAGCAGCGGCGAAATAATCGTTGGCCGTTAAATTACCGGGGGTTGCCATTGCTGCCTCAATACTCGCTGTAGCCTTGGCCACGGTAGGAACCACAAACTTTACCCCAACATATACTTTTTCCCAAAGTATACCCAAAGCGCCACCATTGTTATGAAGATCATCAATGGTCATGGTAAAGGTTTCAATAGGAACCGGCATAGGGTACACTTCTACCTTTACTGTAGCCGCAACTTTGGAAGCATCCCATTCTTGCGGAGTACCCCAATTTTCAGTATCAGAATAGAAAATTACTTCCCAAACAGCTTCTCCCGGTTTGGTATAGATGGCATAAGACCCTGCTTTCAATTCTTTCCCTTCAACAACAACATCATCACCGAAAGTAATGGTAGAGTTTTTGTTTGCTCCAGTTCTCCATAGAGCATCATAGGGAACCAAATCACCAAAAATGGTTCTGCCGCGCATTGAAGGTCGGGAGTATTCCACTACCACATTGGTAAGACCTACGGTCTGTTCCAATTTAGACGCAGGACTAGGTGGTGGGGTTTGTATCTGCGCTTCCAAAGAAACCGAAAGCATAGCCACAAATAATAATAGTGCAAATTTTTTCATAGGAATAGTGTTTTAAATTGTTAGTGGAACAAAGCTAATTATAAAGAAATGTTGTATTTGTTAACAAATCCTTAAAGAATATGTCACTTAATAATTGTTTAACTTTTAAATATATTTATTAAACATTTTGTATTTTTGTTAGGACTTTAACGATTTTGTATGTATCAACTAAAGGCCACGCAGATATTACCTATTTCAAAAAAAGAGGCTTGGGAATTTTTATCCAATCCAAAAAACTTGAAAACCATAACTCCCCGCCATATGGGATTCCATATTTTGGATGGAGCCGATGGTAAAATGTTCCCGGGACAAATTATTCAATATAAAGTAAAGCCATTTCCTTTCGCCAATTTTAGATGGGTCACTGAAATTACCCATGTTGTGGATAATGATTATTTTGTTGATGAACAACGTTTTGGTCCTTATGTACTCTGGCACCACAAGCATTTTTTAAAGGAAACCTTGAACGGAACCGTTATGGAAGACATTGTGGACTACAAACTACCATTTGGGTTTTTTGGTCGATTGGCTCATTTCATTTGGATAGAAAAACAATTGAAGCATATTTTCAGGTACCGTGAGGAAAAGCTAACCCAACTGTTTGGTAATGTTAAGGACACCAAAAACTCAATATCGACCAAACGTATTTAATGGCAAAAACTGTGACTATATTTTGGTTCCGCCGCGATTTAAGGTTAGAGGACAACGTGGGATTGTATCATGCCCTTAAAAGCGAGAACCCCGTACTTCCTATATTTATTTTTGATGCGGAAATACTGGATAAACTACCCAAAGACGATGCCCGGGTTACTTTTATTTATGAACAGCTTCAAAAAATCAGGGAAACTTTGCGAGCCAAATTTCAAGGAAATCTTGCCCTTTTTCATGGAAATCCTGTGACCATTTTTAAAAATCTCATTTCTAGCTATGCAATAGAGACCGTTTATACCAATCATGACTACGAACCCTATGCCAAACAGCGAGATTCTGAAATAAAATCACTCGTGGAGGAGCATGGGATTAAATTCAATACTTACAAAGATCAGGTCATATTTGAGAAAAATGAAGTGATAAAAAATGATGGAGACCCATATGTGGTATATACTCCTTACATGAAACGTTGGAAAGAAAGTTTCAATCCATCCAAACATCTGAATATGCACGATTCGTATGCATTGCTTCGAGAAGGTGTCTTTAAGGATGTTGATTTGCCAAACCTAAACCTGTCCGACATTGGGTTTTCCAAATCAAGTATTAAAGTCCATGACTATAACATCGCTCCAGAATTCATACAACAGTACGAGGAGACCCGGAACTTCCCTGCGCTGGAAAAGGGCACATCCAAATTGGGCCCACACTTACGGTTCGGTACGGTCTCTATCCGAAGAATGGTGCAAAAAGCAATTTCCGAAAAAAACGAAGTATTTTGGAACGAACTTATCTGGCGGGAGTTTTTCATGCAAATCCTGTGGCACTATCCACATACCGTCAATAAAGCGTTTAAACCTAAATATGACCGTATTTTATGGCGCAACAATGAGAACGAGTTTGAACTTTGGAAATCCGGGAATACCGGCTATGCCTTTGTGGATGCTGGCATGCGGGAACTCAACACCACAGGCTTTATGCATAACAGGGTTCGCATGATCGTAGCTAGTTTTTTGTGCAAGCATTTACTCATTGATTGGCGATGGGGAGAAGCCTATTTTGCTGAAAAATTATTGGATTACGAATTGGCCAGCAATGTTGGCAATTGGCAATGGGCTGCCGGAAGCGGTGTAGATGCCGCACCGTATTTCAGGATTTTCAACCCTATGACCCAAATTGAAAAATTCGACAAGCAGAAAGAGTACATTTTAAAGTGGGTCCCGGAATTACAGGAACTTACCTATCCAGAAAAAATGGTAGATCACAAAATGGCCAGAGAGCGCTGCTTAAAAGTTTACAAAGAGGCGGTGGGTTAATCCTTTTTCAGTATTTTTAGTATTCGTTCAATCTCTTGGGGTTTTAATCATTAATCCTAGGTGATTGAAACATTTAACCGACTCAAACATTTTGAAAATGAAGAAAATTGCAACCTTGCTCCTTTTGGGTTTCATTTCGTTGAACCTTTCCGCACAAAAACTTACATCAAACAAAAAGGCGATTATCGCTTCCGTGGAACATCACAAAGATAACTTGATCAAGATCAGTGATTCTATTTGGGCCTTGGCGGAAACCGCCTTTGAAGAATCAGAATCTGCTGAAATTCTGGCCAAGTACGCAGAAAAAAACGGGTTGAAGGTCACACGGGGCGTTGCAGACATCCCCACAGCCTTTACGGCAACCTATGGATCCGGAGAACCTGTGATCAGTGTTTTGGGCGAGTTCGATGCCCTTCCCGGACTTTCACAAAACACCGTCCCTACCAAGGACCCTCGTATCGATGGGGCCCCTGGACATGGGTGCGGACATAACATGTTCGGAGCCGCCAGTTTAGGAGCTGCCATCGCCATAAAAGAACAGATTGAAGCGGGAAAAATAAAAGGCACGGTCAAGTTCCTGGGCACCCCTGCCGAAGAAAAATATTTTGCCAAAGTATGGATGGTAAAAGCAGGGCTTTGGGATGATGTGGACGTGAACGTAAGCTGGCACCCCGGAGCCAATATAGAGGCTGATGTACAAAGTGGCCTCTCCCTAATTGATTTCATTGTGGAATTCTACGGACAAGCAGCACACGCTTCGGCCGACCCATGGAACGGACGAAGTGCTTCTGATGCATTGGAACTATACACCACGGGAATCAATTATTATAGGGAACATATAAGACCAACTTCCAGGATCCATTACCATATCCAAGATGGGGGTCAAGTGGTCAATGTGGTACCTGATTATTCCAAGATATGGGTACGTGTTCGCGACCCCAAAAGAAAAGTGATGCTACCTACGTACGAGCAAGTAAAAAAAATGGCCGAAGGTGCGGCAATTATGGCCAATGTAGATTATAAAATCTCATTGGTTTCAGGAATTTATGAAACCTTGGTGAACCGTTCGGGAGGGGAAATCATGCAAAAAAATCTAGAACTCTTGGGTCCCATCACCTATACTGATGAAGAGATTGCCTATGGCAAAGCCATCCAAGAGGCCACAGGAAAACCGCAGGTGGGCATGGATAGTAATATTAATCCACTTCTTGATACCCAAGAATTGCCCGGAGGCGGTTCAACCGATGTGGGGGATGTTAGTTGGAATGTACCCAACATCAACCTCAGTGTCACCGTTGCACCCAAAGATACCCCATGGCACTCATGGGCCGTTGTGGCCTGTGGAGGAATGAGCATTGGTCATAAAGGTATGGTCTATGCTGCAAAAGCCATGGGAATGACCATGCTGGACCTTTTTGAAAACCCCAAATTGGTAGACAAGGTAAAAGAAGAATACAAGACCCGTAAAGGAGACGAAAAATATGAGGCCATGATAGATGGTCCTCCTCCTATTCAAGGACAATAAAAATGAAAAAAATACTATTTGTAAGCCTGCTTCTCGCAGGCTTTTTCAACTTGCAATCGCAAAATCTTGATCTTTCAATTTTTGAACCCTTGATGGGCAAAACCTGGAAGGCCGAGGGAACTTGGGGAGATGGTTCCAAATTTCAACAGGAAATCACTTTTACTTATGACTTAGGTTCTAGCTTGGTGATAACCGAAAGCAAAGGATTCACCAATCAAGAGCAAACCACTTTTGGACCAAGAAATCATGGAATCCGCAAATATGACCCACAAAACCAAACCATAGTTTTCTGGGAGTTTGATGTCTTTGGAGGTGTGACACAAGGCACAGTTACCCAAAAGGGAAAAGACATCATTTACACTTATGATTATGGAGGAACCCAAGTAACCGATTATTGGGAATATGTGGATGCCAACACCTATAATTTTACGGTAGGCAGCTATAATGATGGGGGCTGGGCACAAACTTATCTTCAAACCCAGTTCAAAGCGGATTCACTCAACTTTGGTTTCACTTTTGACCATTATTCCTTGATCGTTACCAAATTGATGGAAACGGGTGATTTTTATCGGGATGTCTTTGGATTGACCGAGATTCCTCACCCAGATAAAGCTCCAGGTTTTAGGTGGTTTCAAATTCAAGGCAACTCACAATTACATCTTATTAAAAAGGACGTGGATGTTATTGTTAAACACAAGAGAATGCACCTAAGCCTATCCACTCAAAACTTAGAAGGGTTTATTGAACATTTATTGGCGAAGGACATCGATTTTTATGATTGGCCTGGGAACAAGAGTTCCATAACAGACCGTTCAGATGGAGTAAAGCAAATCTACATTCAAGATCCAGAAGGGTATTGGATAGAAATTAATACAGTAAAGCATTAAACTTATGAGCAACCCTGTTATACAAACAATTCCTTTAGGCTTTCCTTGGCAGATCCAAGATCCATTTCTTTTTGCTGTATACCATTTGGACCATTATCCCAAAGGAAATGGCGAAATGGGACCGGAACCAGAGCTCCTCAAAGGAAGAAATATGGGCAGTGACTTTGACCCCACCCTAAAATGGCGTATGTATCATGGCACAACTATACCAGGTTTTCCCTATCATCCCCATCGTGGTTTCGAGACCATAACCATTGTTAATAAAGGTTTCTGCGACCACTCTGATTCCTTGGGAGCCGCAGGAAGGTTTGGCGAAGGCGATGTACAATGGATGACAGCGGGACTAGGGGTACAACACTCCGAAATGTTCCCTTTGCTCCATGATGAAACTGACAATCCTTTGGAGCTGTTTCAAATCTGGTTGAATTTACCCAAGGCCAATAAGTTTGTGGAACCCCACTTTAAGATGCTATGGCATGAGGATATTCCCGTCATCAAAGAAGGAAATGCCCAAATAAAGGTCATTGCGGGAAATTATAAAGATACCCTCGCTTTATCCCCCGCACCAGATTCTTGGGCCGCAAATCCAAAAAATGATGTAGCCATCTGGAATATCTTGGTGGAGGCCGATACTGAATATACATTACCGAAATCAAATTCAGAAGTGACCCGAACACTCTATTTTTATGAAGGTTCCGAGATTTTTATAGGTGATCGTAAAGTAAATTCAAAATTTGGCATCGTGGTAAACCCCGCAGAAGACATCACCATAAAAATTGGGGCTGAAAAAGCTCATTTTTTACTCTTGCAAGGAAAACCCATTGCAGAACCTGTAGCAAAATATGGTCCCTTTGTAATGAATACCGAAGAGGAAATCCAACAGGCCATGGACGAATATCGCTTGACCCAATTTGGGGGTTGGCCATGGCCCTATCCAGACAATGTTCATGAGAAAGATAGAGGCAGATTTGCACTTTATCCTGATGGCTCACTAGTGGAAAAGGAATCGTAATTAGACTTATTTACCTGAAATAGAACAACAACCTTCACTAGAGGCATGTAAAATTTTCAAGAATTATTTGCGTAGTTAAATGGCTACACATATATTTGTAGCCATATAGCTTCATATTTTAAATTTCTTCATGATGAAATTGAGACGAGATCCATTCCAAGCCATTGCCGACCCAACACGCAGGGCCATATTGGTCCTACTCACATCACAAGCCATGACCGCTGGGGCCATTGCGGAAAACTTTGATGCGGCTCGGCCTACCATTTCCAAACATCTTCAAATCCTTAACGAATGTGATTTGGTCAAATCCAATCAACAGGGTAGGGAAATCTTCTATGAATTGAAGGTTGACAAGATGCAGGAAATTGACAGGTGGCTGGAACAGTTCAAAAAAATCTGGGAAAACCGTTTCGATAATCTGGACAGGTATTTGGCCGATCTCAAAAACGCAAAAAAGAATGGAAAACACTGAACGTAGACAACTATCAATCTCAAGAACCCTCAAAGCTCCCATTGAATTAGTGTGGGAAGTATGGACCACACCCGAGCATATTGCACAATGGTGGGGACCCAATGGTTTTACCAATAGCATACAGCAAATGGATGTTCGTGAAGGTGGTGAATGGAAACTGACCATGCACGGGCCAGATGGTACCAACTACCCTAACCGAAGTATTTACAAGGAAATTGTTCTCCACAAAAAAATTGTGTTTGAACACTTCAATCCACATTTTATTACCACCGTTGTCTTTGAGCCCAATGGAGAGGAAACTCACATGTCCTGGACCGCGGTGTTTGATTCTGAAGAAATCTTGCAGACCATAATCAAGGCCCACAAAGCTGATGAAGGCATGAAACAAAACATCGCTAAACTTGAAAACTACATATCCAAATTAAAACCCTCTCTATGAAAACCAATCTCTTATTTGATTTTACCGTAAACAACCAAAAAAGAAGTGTACATGTAAAGCGGGAGTTTGCCGCTGAACAGGATGTGGTATGGGATGCTTTCACAAAACCAGAAATCCTTGACCAATGGTGGGCCCCACAACCATGGGTGGCCAAAACCAAGTCCATGGTGTTCGAAGTAGGTGGAAGACGCCTTTATGCCATGTGTGGCCCTGAAGGAGAAGAACATTGGGCCGTGGCCGATTTCACTTCTATTTCGCCAAAGACCAACTTTCAGTATATGGATGCCTTCTGCGATGCAGACGGAAACATCAATGACGAATTTCCAAGATCTAACTGGAATCTGGATTTTGTGAATCAGGGAGATACCACCTTGGTGTACATTACCATCAAACATAAAAACTTGTCCGATCTGGAAAAAATAATCGAACTTGGTTTCAAGGAAGGCTTTACCGTTGCTATGCAAGGGTTGGATTCCATATTGTCAAATTCATAAATCATCTCAACCATGAAACAAAAAATCATCACTGTTGTCAGTGTGCTGTTCGGCTTGATGTTCATCAATGCAGGATTGAACAAATTTTTCAACTACATGCCCGTTCCCGAAGACCTTCCGGAAAGTCTAATGCAAATGATGCAAGCCATTATGACTATGGATTGGTTGATCCCTCTTGTGGGTTTTGTGGAACTTGTAGGCGGCATGCTGTTCCTTTTCAAAAAGACCAGGGCGCTTGGGGCCATTGTCATTCTTCCTGTAATGGTGGGAATATTATTGATCAATACCGTTACAGACACTTCTGGACTTCCCATTGCGCTTCCCTTATTTGCCATCAACCTTTGGGTCATCATTGAAAACTGGCCCAAATACAAACCAATGTTCCAATCCTAAACCAGCTGTAAATATGGATACAACACCCATTACAATAGACGTCAACATTACTGCAACTTTAGATAAGGTGTGGGATTTTTACACCAAACCAGAACATATTACCCAGTGGAATTTTGCCGATGATAGTTGGCATTGTCCATCCGCAAAAAATGATTTGAGGAAAGGCGGAAAATACATAGCTCGAATGGAAGCCAAGGATGGCAGTTTTGGGTTTGACTTTGAAGCGGTTTACGACGAGGTCATTCCTCAAAAGAAAATTGCCTTCACTTTAGAGGACGGAAGAAAAACAATCGTCCTTTTTGAAGAATCCCACAAAGAAACCAAAGTCACCATAACCTTCGATGCTGAAAAAGAGAACTCTCTGGAGATGCAAAAGAATGGCTGGCAGGCCATTCTAAACAATTTCAAGAAGTATACTGAATCCCATTGAGGTTTTAGACCCTTACGATTTTAGCCCCTATGGCGCGTAAGCGTTCATCAATGTTCTCATAACCACGGTCTATCTGCTCAATGTTGTGGATCGTGGAAGTCCCTTTGGCCGAAAGTGCCGCTATCAATAGGGAAACCCCTGCCCTAATATCGGGCGAAACCATGGTAGTAGCCTTTAAGGTCGATTTAAAGTCGTGTCCAATCACTGTGGCCCTGTGGGGATCACAAAGAATGATTTTTGCCCCCATGTCTATCAACTTGTCCACAAAGAAAAGTCGGCTTTCGAACATTTTTTGATGAATAAGCACCTCTCCTTTGGCTTGCGTGGCCACAACAAGAAGAATGCTCAACAAATCAGGTGTAAGGCCGGGCCATGGCGCATCGGCAATCGTTAAGATAGAGCCATCTATGAAATTTTGGATTTCATAGCCTTTATCGTGTTTGGGAATAAAGATGTCATCATTCTTACGCTCCACCGTTATGCCCAACTTACGAAACACACTAGGAATCAACCCTAAATTGTCCCAACTTACATTTTTTATGGTCAGCTCACTTTGGGTCATCGCCGCCAGTCCGATCCAGCTTCCTATTTCAATCATATCGGGCAACATGGTATGTTCTGTACCTCCCAGTGTATCAACCCCCTCTATGGTCAAAAGGTTAGATCCAATTCCTGAAATCTTGGCTCCCATTCTATTCAGCATTTTACACAATTGCTGAAGGTATGGTTCACAAGCTGCATTGTATATGGTGGTGGTGCCTTCTGCAAGCACAGCGGCCATGACAATGTTGGCTGTTCCGGTAACCGATGCTTCATCCAAAAGCATGTAGGTACCTTTCAGTTTATTGGCTTCCACACCATAAAAATATTCTTCCTTATTGTATCGGAATTTTGCCCCCAGTTTAATAAATCCTTCAAAATGGGTATCCAAACGCCGTCTACCTATTTTATCGCCTCCAGGTTTGGGAATATACCCCATGCCAAATCTGGCCAACAAAGGTCCAACCAACATGATAGAGCCTCTAAGACCTCTACCCTCTTCCTTGAACTTTGCCGATTGCAGATACTCTAAATTGACATCATCTGCCATAAATGAATAAGACCCCTTTCCTTTCTTTTGGATTTTTACACCCAAATCTTCCAAAAGGGCAATAAGCTTATTTACATCTACAATGTCCGGGATATTGTGAATCGTGACTTTTTCACCGGTCAAAAGTACGGCACAAAGAATTTGTAACGCCTCATTCTTTGCCCCTTGGGGTGTAATCTCACCATGAAGTTGATGCCCACCCTCTATTCGAAATGTTCCCATGGATTTCTTTGGAGTTTAGTACCTTTTTTTTCTGTTGCGCTGCCCCTTTTTGCTTCCGCCTCCATTTCTGTTGGATTTGGCCTGTCTGTTTTTTAGGAACTGCCCGCTCTCAGTTAGGTTTTCCCCATCACCAGCTAAATCGATTTCACCATTGCTAAGCTCTTTCAAGTGACCAAAAATAGCCGCATCTTCCACGGTATCTTTGTTCCAAGTGAGGTAGCATTTTTTCATGTGGTTGGCTATGGCATACTCCAATCCGGAACGCATATCACCTTTTTCCCATTTTACGGCCACATCAATCATTCTTTTGATATTGTTTCCATAAAATCGATACTTCGGATGGTTTTGAGGATATTCCAAAGGTTCTGGCCTTTGTTGTAGCACTTCCTTGGATGTAATGGGAAACGGAGAGTCCACATCCAATTTAAAATCGGACATAATGAACAATTGATCCCAAAGTTTATGTTGAAAATCAGGCACATCTCGCAAATGGGGTTGAAGATTTCCCATAACACTGATGATGGCCTTGGCCTCCTTATTGCGCTCTTCTCTATCCGCTATGGAAACCGCATGATCCACCATTTTTTGAAAATGACGACCATATTCTGGAATAAAGAGCTTTGGACGCTCTGTATTGTATTCTAAATTCTCTACTACGTTCAAATTGAAATGTTTAATGAAATTAAATTATCGGGAAGTCTATCCGATAACGTCTGCAAAATAATAAAATTATGGCAATCTGTGGTTTTATAGGGAAATTATGCCTTCCACAGTCGATACTTCTTTGTATTTGGCTATCACTTCGTCCGGGTCCTTCATGTTTACAGTGATGGAAACGCTTGTATAGGTTCCTTTTTTAGACTTCTTTGACTCGATCACGGCTCCGGTATTATCAAAAATGGCATTGATTTCCTCTATACGCTTTTCATCTGTTGGCACAATAAACTTGAACAAATAATTGGATGGCCAGCTTGTAGTTTCCAACAGTTGGTCTTTAAGTCGCGCATAAAACTCATCTGTGTTTTCTTTCTCCATCCTTTTTTTTACAAATATATGGCTTACTGCCCAATTTTTTTTCCATTGACTGATTTCATTACTTTGTAGTCGTAAATTAATGTGTTTGGGCAAGAACAAAGTAGTTGTTACAGGAGCTCCGGGAACAGGAAAAACATCTATAATCCATGGTTTGGAGCAAAGAGGATTCCATTGTTTCCATGAGATCATTAGGGATATGACCTTCAAGGCAAGGCTAGAGGGCGATGGAGATACACATGTCTCCAATCCCTTGGTTTTTGTTGATGATGCCTTGCAATTCAACAAGGATTTGCTCTATGGAAGGGCAGAGCATTATCAGAAATCCCTGGAAATGGATGTCCCTCTAAGTTTTTTTGACCGCGGCATCCCAGATGTGCTTGCTTATATGGACTTCTTTGGACAACCTTATGGAAAGGAGTTTTTGGACACCTGTAGGTTTAACCGGTATGATACCATTTTCATTGTTCCGCCATGGCAGGAAATCTATGTGTCGGACAATGAACGTCTGGAAACTTTTGAAGAGGCGGAGAACATCCATGATGCCCTGATGAATACGTACACCCAATTTGGCTATAACCCCATTGAAGTGCCAAAAGATGCAGTCCCCAATCGGATTGATTTTATTTTGGAAACCCTTAATCAACTTTAGTGCAAAAAGAAGCAACGGTTATTTTAAAGGAATTCTGGGGCTATGATGATTTCAGGGGATCCCAAAAGTCCATTATTGATGCAATCATAGCTGGAAACGATGTGTTGGCACTAATGCCAACAGGTGGAGGAAAATCGCTTTGCTACCAAGTTCCAGCAATGACCATGGACGGGCTTTGCATTGTAGTTTCCCCACTAGTAGCTTTAATACAAGACCAAGTAAAGCAATTAAAGGCACGAGGCATTAAGGCCATTGCACTAACCGGCGGCATTCCTTTTGAGGAACTCAACGACCTTTTGGACAATTGTCTATTTGGCAATTACAAATTCCTCTACCTTTCGCCGGAAAGACTGCAACAGTCCATTATTCAGGAAAGAATCCAAGAAATGAACGTGAACCTTATTGCCATTGATGAGGCCCACTGTATTTCGCAATGGGGAAACGATTTTAGACCTGCTTATTTGGATTGCTCCATACTTAAAGAGTTAAAACCAGATACTCCCACTATTGCCTTAACAGCTACGGCCACACCCCAAGTAGTTGATGACATCATCCAAAACTTGAAACTCGATAGTGCTGCCATTTTCAAGGATTCGTTTTCAAGGTCAAATATTGTCTTTAAGGTAAAACGAACCGAGGACAAGTTATATCAATTAAAAAAGTATATGGGCAAATTTCCGGGAAGTTCCATTGTTTATGTCCGTTCACGAAAGATGACCCAACAGCTCTCGGAATTTTTGAACCGGAATGGAGTAAAGGCTGCTTTTTTTCATGGGGGCATCACCAAAACGGAGAAGGAAGAGAAGCTCAACCTCTGGTTGGAAGGAAAGTTGAATACCATGGTGGCCACCAATGCCTTTGGCATGGGCGTGGACAAACCAGATGTCCGTTTGGTAGTTCATTACCAAATCCCGGATAGTCTGGAGAGCTATTTCCAAGAGGCAGGAAGAGCAGGAAGGGATGGAAAACCTTCAACCGCCATTATTTTGACCACATTGGAAGACCAAGAAAGGGCAAAGCAGCAATTTCTTTCCAACTTGCCGGATGTAGCTTTTGTAAAGAATGTATATTCCAAGTTGAACAACTATTTTCAGATTTCTTATGGAGAGTCCCTAGAAGAACCTTTGGAATTTAGATTCAATAAGTTCTGTAAACGGTATGACCTTAATCCAAATACCACATATAATGCACTGAAAATCCTGGACCAAAATTCCGTTCTCTCCCTATCGGAAAACTTTAAGGAAAAAACCCTGTTGCAATTTGTAGCATCAAAAGCGGGTATTTTTTCTTATCTGGACAAAAACCGTACCTCTGCAACAATTATACAGACCATTCTCCGGACCTATGGAGGAATAACGGAATATGAAACAAAAATAAACCTGCATCTACTATCCAAGAAAACCGGCAAGAATGAAAAAGCATTAAAAAAACTCTTGAAACAATTACAGGACGATGGTATTGTAAAATATCAGAACAATACAAGTGATTTGGAAATCAATTTTTTGGTTCCAAGGGAAGATGATCACACCATAAATCCCTTTGCCAAGAAAATTCGTGAACTCAATGCTGTGAAACAAGGCAACATGGAGGCCATGCTGGGTTACGTCCAGAACAAGAAAATTTGTAGAAGCATCTATCTTTTAAAGTATTTTGGAGAAAATGCGAAGGAAAAGTGTGGCACATGCGATATTTGCACCAAAGGGAACAAGTTAAAATCCCCTGTGAAATTGGAGGAAAGAATCTTAGCCCTTTTAAACCTTGGACCAAGTACCTCCAGAAAGTTGGAGAAAGCCACTGGGGCAAATGAAAAGGATTTATTGCAGGCTCTACAGGGTCTTTTGGAAGATGAAATGATTGTTTTAAACCATATTAATGAGTATGCCATCAGAGAGTAAATTACGAATTGTTTTTATGGGCACCCCAGATTTTGCCGTGGCCAGTTTTAAAAGTATCCTTGAAGCGGGTTTTAAAGTTGTGGGAGCAATCACAGCTCCTGACAGACCTGCTGGCAGGGGACGAAAAGTGCAGGCATCAGCAGTAAAACAATTTGCTCTGGAACATCAAATAAAGGTATTGCAGCCAACCAATTTAAAGGATGAATCTTTTTTGGAAGAGCTACGGGAGCTAAAAGCTGATTTACAAGTAGTGGTCGCTTTTCGGATGTTACCCAAAATAGTATGGCAAATGCCAAAATATGGCACGTTTAACCTGCATGCCTCGCTTCTGCCCCAATATCGTGGTGCAGCGCCCATCAATTGGGCCATTATCAACGGGGAAACAGAAACAGGGGTAACTACATTTTTTATAGATGATAAAATAGACACAGGGAGTATCATCCTGCAAAAGAAAGAAGACATACTTCCTGAAGACAATGCAGGGACATTGCACGACAGGTTGATGGAGGTAGGAGCCAGTTTGGTGGTGGAAACCTGCCAGCAGATAGTTTCCGGTACAGTGAAGCGTTTGCCCCAGAAGGAAACTGCAAACCTTAAACCTGCGCACAAAATCCATAAAGAAACCTGCCGTGTGGATTGGGAAGCACCATTAGAGGAAATACATAATCTTATCCGTGGCTTAAGCCCTTACCCTGCCGCATGGACCCATTTGGTGAACCATGGCAAGGAAGAGGCCATAAAAATATATGAAACCCAGATAGAGTCCAAAATCCACAAACAACCAAACGGGCAGCTTTTGGTTGAAAAAAAAGCATTGAAGGTTGCCGTGAGTGGCGGTTACCTGCACATTTTGGAATTGCAACTTCCAGGGAAACGAAAAATGAAAGTTTCTGAAGTTTTAAATGGTTTGAACCTGGATGAAAATGCACACCTTCGCTAAACCCCTACAGTTAAAGGGCTGGGAAAAATCCGTTGTTTTTTCTGACTTTATCAACAAACGTTTCAAGTTATCAACAAAAACCCCTATTTCCCACGGTTTTACTTGCGTTAAATGCAAATCCGTATAAATTTGTTCAGCATTAAAATTATTTTAACAACAATTAATTTAATTCCATTATGAACAAAACAGAGTTAATCGATGCTATGGCAGCCGATGCGGGCATCACTAAGGCAGCAGCCAAAAAAGCATTGGAATCTTTCTTGGGAAATGTAGAGGGATCTCTTAAAAAAGGAAACAGAGTTTCCTTGGTTGGTTTTGGTTCTTGGTCCGTTTCCAGAAGAAACGCCAGGGAAGGTAGAAATCCACAGACTGGTAAGACCATCAAAATTGCAGCTAAGAACGTAGTAAAGTTCAAAGCAGGTGCAGAATTGAGTGGTGCAGTAAACTAATCAATTAGTATTAAAATATATCAAAGCACTTCTGAGAAGAAGTGCTTTTTTATTTTCAGGATGCTTTTGTTTTTGTAAATGTTGTATATTATACAGCAATTAAAGTCAAGTAGTCCATGAAAATGGTGAGCCTAAAGCCTCAAAAAGGAAAGTTACTTGTTGCAGAACCTTCCCTGACTGGAGATGTTTCTTTCAACAGATCTGTGGTGCTTATCGCAGAGCATAACCACGAAGGCTCTGTTGGGTTTATCCTTAACAAACCTTTGGACTACACCATTTGCGATCTTGTTTCTGAAATCACCATTCCTTTTAAAGTATTCAATGGTGGCCCTGTAGAGCAAGACAATCTATATTTTATCCATAAAGTCCCGAATTTGATTGAGGACAGTGTTGAAATCTCAGATGGTATTTTTTGGGGAGGAAACTTTGAAAAAATCGTATCGCTCGTCAACAACGGAATTATTACCGAACAGGACATTCGTTTCTTTCTGGGTTATTCTGGGTGGGGTTCTAGGCAACTGGACCAAGAACTATCCTCTAAATCATGGGTAGTGGTAAAAAATGAGTATGAAAGTGGTATCCTGGAAAAATCATCCATTGCTTTTTGGAAAGAAAAAATGGTGGAACTGGGTGGGGATTACCTATTATGGTCCAACGCTCCTGAGAATCCTGCACTCAACTAGTCTGAGCCATCCTTGCCTTGGCGTTCAATTTTCCCACTAGATTTTTGCCAATCTCATTTTTAAATACCTTTTTTCGATATTTACTTATAGGCTGGATTCCAACAATACTATTGGTTATAAAAAGCTCATCCGCTTTTTGAAGCTCAAAGGGAGAAATGGACTCTTCCGCAAATTGATAGGCTTCGGTAGCTTCCACAATCTCAATGATTTTTTTTCTGATAATACCGTCCAAACAACCATCTGCCAAAGGTGGAGTTTTAATTGTATCCCCATGGACCACAAAAAGATTACCTCCAATGGCTTCCACCACATGCTTGTCCGTATTGATCAACAAACAACTGTCACACCCATTTTCTTGGGCATACACGCTGGCAACTACATTGAGTATTTTATTTGTGCTCTTTAGATTAGACAACATATCTCTGTTGACATAATAGTCCTTAAAAAGCTCAACTTCATAAGCGTTTTCCGAAATCAGATAGAAAGGGGATTCCATTTTTTCAACCTCAATGAGGTAAGACACTGTATTGGTCAAGGGGCTGTATAACCCCCCATCATTTCTAAAAACAGTGACCCGTACCCGCACGGCTTCATTTTCCAACTGATTTTCAACTATGGTATTTTTGATTTCCCCTTCCAGAAACTCCATGGTAAACTCCATTGGAATTTCCATTCGTACTATCCGCATGGAGGCCATCAACCTAAAATAATGGTCTTCCCAAAAGAAGAGGTCTCCCTTAATGCATCTGAGGGTTTCAAAAAGGGCATCACCGTATTTGAGCCCTCTATTTTTGTGGGTAAGGATTTCCGCTTCGCTTGAAAAAAGCTTTCCGTTGAGATTCACCATATACACTCCTTGTCAAATCAAGGCCAAATATACGGCTTAGTTGAAAATACCCCTATTTGGAGCCGAGCACTTGTTTTAAGTCTGAAATTTGGTTTTCCCAGAGCATTTTTGCTTCATCAACTTCATCATCATCAGCAAAATCGGTGATGAAGAGTGAAACATCCTTGGTAATTTCATCCACTATGATTCGCATCTCAAAAAAAGAATCATCCTCATTGTCCACCCAAGTGAACTTGACAAATTCTTCGCTTTTTCGTTTAAGCATCTTTGCCTGTTCCTCTGCTCCATCCCAAATAAAAGTGAAAATTTCACCTCTGGAGTTAACATTGTCCGCATACCATTCTGATAGGCCAGACGGGGTGGAAATATATTGGTAAAGCAACTGTGGGGATGCTTGGATTACAAACTCAATTTCAAATTTTACCTTATCGCTCATTCTAATGTTCTATTATCCCTTTTCAACCATTGATATAATTTGGGAAGATAAAAAAATAAATATCAAATAATAAATTAATACTGAATTTTGATTCGGCAAAAATTAAACTTTATATTTGCAGCCGCTTAGCGAAACCACGGCGAGGTAGCTCAGGTGGTTAGAGCGCAGGATTCATAACCCTGAGGTCGGGAGTTCAAGTCTCCCTCTCGCTACATCCATGAGGGGTCAACCAATTGTTTATCAAATTGTTGGCCCTTCTTTTTTTACCCAGAACAGCAACAAATCTGGGTAGCTTAATTTGCATGTATCTATTTTTGGGTACCAACCAGACCTCTATGAAATTTATGGGCTAATCGCTAAAATTGTTTGATCTACGGAAACAAAATCGTATCTTCCATCAAAATAGGCGAAATATGTTAGGAATCTTACTATCAAAAAAAGGAAAAACAAAGGCCGTCCAATGGCTACTTGTGTTATCTGTATTCTTAATTGGTCTAGGGTTGGCCTTAATGCCCTAAGAAAATACCATTTTCCACATACAGCTCCCTTTATAGCGGTTTTACCCCTAACTTTAGGGTATGAAGAACACCATCTCGGAACGGGTTGCGGATTTCTTGAAGAAATACCCTCCTTTCAACATTTTGGCAGAGCATCAACTGCAAAAGCTAGCCTATGAGGTAACCATAATCCATAAAGAGAACAATAGTATTGTCTTTGCCGAAAAAGAAGCACCCCACAATTATTTCTATGTAGTTCACAAAGGTGCTATTGCCCTTACCAAAAAAGGGTCCCAGCATATATTGGATATTTGTGATGAAGGGGACATATTTGGTTTGAGACCTCTAATGGCCCACGAAAAATACAAACTTCAGGCCACTGCACAAGAAGAGACCATATTATATGCCATACCCATTGAAGAGTTTAAACCCATTGCTTTGGAGAACCATCAAGTTGGGGATTTTTTAATTGAAAGCTTTGCCTCCAATACTAGAAATCCGTACTCCATTAAGCACAGAGGTAAGCTATATGGGGTTTCCAATGATGGCGAAGGCACAGCGGAGAATAAATTATTGGACCTTCAACCCGTAAGGTACTCTACAAATCTGGTAACTTGTACCGAAGAAACCCAAATAAAAGTGTTGGCCAATGCCATGAGCCTTAATAGTGTCGGGTGCATTTTAGTTACAAAAAATGAGCTGCCCATAGGCATCATCACTGATAAAGATTTACGAAACAAAGTGGCTACAGGAATGGTCCCCATCACCAAGAATGCCAAGGCAATTATGTCCACTCCTGTAATTACCTATTCCAAGGAGCTGACTATTACCCAAGCCCAAATGGCCTTGATGAAAAGCCGTATAAGCCATCTTTGTCTAACCGAAGACGGAACAACGGATACACCTGCCGTGGGAATCCTATCCAAGCATGATGTCATGGTGGCTCTGGGAAACAATCCCTCTGTGCTAATGCGGGCTATAAAAAGGGCAACGGATTCCAAAAGGCTACGTACCATTAGGCATAGCATTATAAACCTTTTACAGGGATATTTAGAGCAGAATATCCCTATGGGGTTGGTATCCAAAATCATTTCGGAACTTAACGATGCTACCATAAAACAGGTCATTCAAGTTTGTATTGACCAAATGGAAACACCGCCTCCAGTAAAATTCACATGGCTGGCCATGGGTAGTCAGGGACGCGGGGAGCAGTTGCTTACAACAGACCAGGACAATGCCATTCTTTATGAAGATGTCCCGGAAGACAAAAAAGAGGAAACACAGTCTTATTTTCTTGCCTTGGGGAATCGCATTTCGGTTGAGTTGAACCATATCGGTTTTGAATACTGCCCTGCCGAAATGATGGCTTCCAACCCTTTGTGGTGTCATAGTTTGCAGGAATGGAAAGAAGTCACATCTCACTGGATGGGCAATCCGGGCCCTGATGAAGTCCTTCTATCCTCCATTTTCTTCGATTTTAATGTCACTTATGGCGAAAAGGCATTGGCAGATGAACTTTCCTTGCACATTTTTGAAAATGCAAAAAAGTATCCACAGTTTCTTACCCATTTGGCCAGCGGAGCATTGCAGAACCCTTCCCCATCAGGATTTTTCAGGGACTTCTTGGTAGAGCAAGATGGAGCCCACAAAGATTTCTTCGATTTAAAACTACGTGCATTGATGCCTATAATTGATGCTGCCCGGGTTTTGATTTTGTCCCACTCCATAAAATCCATTAACAATACGGCGGAACGCTATGAAAAACTGGCGGAGCTGGAACCGAAAAACCAAGAACTCTATACTGCTTGTTCTTTTGCAAGCAAAGCTTTATTGAAATTTAGGACCAAACAAGGTCTCTTGCACAATGATTCGGGCAGGTTCATTGCTTTGGACCAATTGAACAAGGAAGAGAAAATCAAGCTTAAGAGAACGTTCAAGACCATTAAGGAAATACAAGAACTGATCCAGGTACGGTTTCAAGTAAAAAATCTTTTACGGTAATGTGGTTCTTCAAAAAGAAAAAAACGTTGGAGTTTCCAGAATTTTGGTTGGACTATACCCAACAATTTCAGGAGAAACTCCCACAGGAAGTGCTTGGCAATACTTTTGTGGTGCTGGATACGGAAACCACTGGATTAAACTTGACCAAGGACAGGATGTTATGTATTGGGGCCATTAAGCTTACAAACAACACCATCAGCATAAAAGAAAGTTTGGAAATCTATATAGAGCAGGAACATTACGATTCTGAAAGTGCCGAGATCCATGGCATTTTAAAAAGGAGTAAAAAAATACAGTTTTCGGAATTGGATGCCTTGCAACAGTTTCTGGCCTACGCAAAAAACCATGTGCTGGTCGGCCACCATGTATCATTTGATATTGCCATGATCAATGCGGCCCTAAAACGAAATGGTCTTCCCCATTTAAAAAACAAAACCTTGGATACTGGATTGCTCTACAAAAGAACGCTGCTCATTTCTTCGGTTCTTCGAAAAAAAGAATCCTATTCGTTGGACGAGTTGGCGGAAAAGTTCCGGATATCAAAAAAAGACAGGCACACCGCCCTAGGAGATGCGTTGATTACGGCGATAGCGTTCCTAGCGATTAAAGAAAAATTAAAGCCCAAAAACTTGAAAGACTTATTTCAAAAACAAAATCCTCCAAAATTTGGGCTTTAAGTCTTATAGACTTTCCTTCATGATAACCTCAACCACTTCTGGGTTCAACAAAGTTGATGTGTCTCCCAGATTACTGGTGTCCTTGGAAGCAATCTTTCTAAGGATTCGTCTCATAATCTTACCACTTCGGGTCTTGGGCAGACCAGGTACAAACTGAATCTTGTCCAGCTTGGCAATAGGTCCGATATGTTCAGTGATCAATTGGTTAATCTCTTTAGCAAGGTTTTCCCTGTTTCTGGTTTCCCCTGTTTCCTTTAAAATGATATAACCATACAAAGCATTACCCTTAATATCATGTGGGAAGCCAACAATGGCAGACTCGGCAACAGCAGGGTGCTCGTTGATTGCATCTTCAATGGGTGCTGTACCCAGATTGTGTCCGGAAACAATGATCACATCATCTACCCTACCAGTGATTCGGTAGTAGCCCACTTCATCACGAAGGGCGCCATCCCCTGTAAAATACTTTCCTTCAAATGCTGAGAAATAGGTGTCCTTATAGCGTTGGTGGTCGCCCCAAATAGTTCGTGCTATGGAAGGCCATGGAAACTTAATGCACAACCTCCCTTCCACTTGGTTCCCTTTCATCTCATTGCCACTCTCATCTACCAAAGCAGGTTGAACGCCTGGCATGGGCAAGGTAGCATATGTGGGTTTTGTGGGGGTTGAAAACGGTATCGGAGAAATCAGGATCCCTCCTGTTTCTGTCTGCCACCACGTATCCACGATGGGGCAGTTTTTCTCCCCAACATGATCGTTGTACCAGTGCCAAGCTTCTTCATTGATGGGTTCTCCTACAGTTCCCAAAACCTTAAGGCTAGACAAATCATGCTTGGTCACAAAATCCAAATTCTCCTTGGCCAAGGCCCTAATGGCCGTTGGTGCCGTATAGAATTGGGTTACTTTATGCTTTTCAACCACTTCCCAGAACCTACCATAATCAGGATAAGAAGGCACACCTTCGAACATTACAGTAGTAGCTCCGTTGGCCAGAGGTCCATATACAATATAGGAGTGTCCGGTAATCCAGCCGATATCTGCCGTACACCAATACACATCCTCTTCTTTATATTGGAAGACATTCTTAAAGGTATAGGCCGTATAGACCATGTATCCTGCCGTGGTATGCATCATTCCTTTGGGCCTACCTGTAGAACCCGAAGTATACAGAATAAATAGCGGGTCTTCCGCCTCCATGATTTCTGGAACACAATCGGAATATGCCTTGTCCAAAAGAGGTTGTAACCATTTGTCACGACCGTCTTTCATCGGGATCTCTTCTCCGGTGCGTTTGGTCACCAGTACGGTTTCCACATTTGGACAATGCTGCAAAGCTTCGTCCACAATACCTTTTAGGTCGATGGTCTTGGTACCTCTGTACGAACCGTCAGAAGTCAATACCATTTTGGCTCCACAATCGTTGATACGTGTGGCCAAGGCCGTTGAAGAAAATCCAGCAAACACAACGGAATGAATGGCACCGATACGTGCACAGGCCAAGAGTGAAATGGCCAATTCGGGAATCATGGGCAAATAGATGACTACCCTATCCCCTTTCTTTATCCCTTGATCCTTTAGTACATTGGCAAACTTGCACACCCTCTCGTGCAACTCACGATAGGTAATATGCTCCGCCTCCTCATTGGGGTCATTGGGTTCAAAAAGAATGGCCGTTTTATCACCACGGCTCCGCAAATGACGGTCTATGCAGTTTTCGGTAATATTGAGCTGCGCTCCATCAAACCACTTAATTTCGGGTTTTGTAAAATCCCATTCCAAAACGGAGTTCCATCTTTTTCTCCAAAAAAAATGTTCCTCTGCCACTTCTTCCCAAAAATCCTCAGGGTTTCTAACAGACTTACGATACACCTGAAAATACTCTTCCAGATGCTTAATGTGGTAATTGCTCATTTAGGTATAGTAAATTTTTATGTGCCTTAAAATTAAAAAAAGAGAGGGACTTTCACCAGAATTAATGCTCAATAGCTTCACCGGCCCCACTAGGTATACGTATGTTTTCCACAATACCCTGTACTTCTTCCGGAGGAGCTGGTGTAAATCTTGATACTAAAATAGACACAGCAAAATTGACCAACATACCCATGGTTCCAAAACCTTCGGGTGAAATGCCCCACCACCAGTACTCTTGTGTGCTGGTTTCTGGGTTTCCAATCCAACCAAGTTTAAAACGGGCAATGTAATAGCACGTAATACCAAGTCCGGCCACCATACCTGTAATGGCCCCCTCCCTGTTCATACGCTTACTAAAGATTCCCATAATAATGGCGGGAAAGAATGAAGATGCGGCCAAACCAAAGGCCAGAGCCGTCACCGAGGCCACAAAGCCTGGAGGGTGAATACCAAAATATCCTGCTACCACTACAGCCAAAAGTGCCGAGAAACGGGCAACCCATAGTTCTTTTTTATCCGAAATGTCCGGAGCGATCTGCTTTTTGATCAGATCGTGGGAAATGGAAGTGGAAATTACCAAAAGTAATCCTGCGGCGGTAGAAAGCGCTGCGGCCAATCCCCCTGCTGCTACCAACGCAATGATCCAATTGGGCAATCCTGCAATTTCAGGGTTGGCCAAAACGGTGATATCACGGTCCACGTACAACTCATTGGCTGAAGAGCTGGCATTGGAGATCATCCGTTGTCCCTGTGCTCCCCTACCTTCAACAAACTCTGGTTGTCTGCCTTCAACAGCTTCACCTGGAAGGTATTGGATTTTTCCATCACCATTCTTATCTGTCCAAGCGATAAGACCTGTATTTTCCCATTTGGTAAACCAAGCTGGTATTTCCTCATAAGGAGTATCCTCTACGGTTTCAATGAGGTTGGTACGTGCAAATACGGCAATGGCCGGAGCTGTGGTATACAGAATAGCAATAAACAGCAATGCATAACCCGCAGACTTACGGGCATCACTAACCTTGGGCACCGTAAAAAAGCGGATGATTACGTGAGGTAATCCCGCAGTTCCCATCATCAATGCCGCCGTAATGAACAACATATCGGTCATGGACTTGGTACCATCCGTATAGGCCGTAAAGCCCAGTTCAGTCATCAACCCATCCAACTTATCCAACAAATACACCCCATCTTCACCAGTGGAAGCGAACCCAATTTGAGGGACTGGATTTCCTGTGACCATAAGAGAGATAAAAATGGCGGGGACCATAAATGCAAAAATCAATACACAATACTGTGCCACTTGCGTATAGGTAATCCCTTTCATACCTCCCAAAAACGCATAGAAAAAAACCACGGCCATACCAATGTACACGCCTGTATTTACCTCAACATCCAAGAAGCGCGAAAATACCACGCCAACTCCCCGCATTTGTCCGGCCACATAGGTGAACGACACGAACAAGGCTGCCACAACGGCAACGGTACGGGCCACATTGCTATAATAACGATCTCCGATGAAATCAGGGACGGTGAATTTTCCAAATTTTCGCAGATAAGGGGCCAACAACAGTGCTAGAAGCACATATCCCCCGGTCCATCCCATAAGGTATACAGAACCATCATATCCTGCAAAAGCAATAATTCCTGCCATTCCCAAGAAAGATGCCGCAGACATCCAGTCCGCGCCTGTGGCCAACCCATTGGCCAAGGGAGACACTCCTCCTCCTGCAACGTAAAATTCTTTGGTAGATCCCGCTCTGGACCAAATAGCAATTCCAATATATAAAGCGAAAGTGAGCCCGACGATGATAAACGTCCAAGTTTGTATATCCATTATGCGTCCAGCTTATATTTTTTATCCAATTTGTTCATGAGTCGGACATAGACAAAGATCAAAATCACAAATACATAAATTGATCCTTGTTGGGCAAACCAAAAGCCCAATTTAACGCCTCCTAATTTAAAGGCATTGAGTTGATCCACAAGAAGGATTCCAAACCCAAAGGAGACCAAAAACCAAATGGCAAGAAGAATGCCCAGGTACTTTAAATTTTCTTTCCAATACTTTTCTCTCTGCTTACTGTCCATTTTATAATTTTAATGGATGAAATATATGAAATCTTCATAAAACAGCACTCAAAATTATAAGGGATAACATTTTCAAGAAAGTTTGTTTAAATACTCTGAAATATTGAATTTGATACGTTCATCAATGTTTGAAACATTTGCTTTTTCGAAATCTTTCCCTGTAATGCTCTCATACAGTTCAATATACCGTTCAGAAACCGAGTCGATGTAGTCATCAGTCATTTCGGGCACAACCTGACCTTCCAAGCCTTGAAAATTATTTGCAATCAACCACTGACGCACAAATTCTTTGGACAGCTGTTTTTGGGGTTCTCCTTTGGCCTGTCGTTCCTCATATCCATCGGCATAAAAATAACGGGAAGAATCGGGAGTATGTATTTCATCAATGAGCACAATCTCACCTTCTTTGGTCTTACCGAATTCATATTTGGTATCCACTAAAATCAATCCACGTTTGGCTGCAATTTCCGTCCCTCTTTGAAACAAGGCTCTGGTATACTTTTCCAACACTTCGTAGTCTTCTTTGGAGACAATGCCGCGTTCTAAAATCTCTTCCCTGGAAATATCTTCATCATGGTCTCCTTTTTCTGCCTTGGTTGCCGGAGTGATGATAGGCTCTGGGAACTTATCATTTTCCTTCATCCCTTCGGGCATAGGGACACCACACAAAAGTCGTTTACCAGCCTTGTATTCCCGTGCCGCGTGACCAGAAAGGTATCCCCGTATCACCATTTCAACCTTAAAAGGCTCACAAGCCTTTCCTACAGCCACATTAGGGTCTGGGGTTGCCATTAACCAATTGGGTACAATGTCTTCCGTGGCCTGCATCATTTGGGTGGCGATCTGGTTCAGAATCTGCCCTTTGTATGGAATTCCTTTGGGCATGACCACATCAAAAGCAGAAAGCCTATCTGTGGCCACCATGACCAAAACATCGTTGCCAAGTGTGTAGACTTCCCGTACTTTTCCTTTGTATACCGATTTTTGCCCCGGAAAATGAAAATCCGTGTCCATCAAAGTATTCTTCCCCATGCGCTGTTAGAATTGGTTTTGGTGTTCTATGTTTTTGTATGCGTCAATAACCTTTTTGACCAATTTGTGACGAATTACGTCCTTATCATCCAAGTAGATAATACTGATACCTTCTACGTTTTTTAGAATGAGCAAAGCCTCTTTGAGACCGGAAATGACCCGTCGGGGCAAATCAATCTGCCCTGGATCTCCTGTCAACAAAAACTTGGCATTCTTACCCATCCGTGTGAGGAACATTTTCATTTGGGCATGGGTGGTGTTCTGGGCCTCATCCAAGATTACAAAGGCATTGTCCAAGGTGCGTCCGCGCATAAAGGCCATAGGGGCAATCTGGATTGTACCGTCCTCAATGTACTTTGCCAATTTTTCAGCGGGAATCATATCCCTGAGGGCATCGTACAAAGGCTGCATATAAGGGTCCAGCTTTTCCTTAAGGTCGCCGGGAAGAAAACCAAGGTTTTCCCCTGCTTCCACAGCTGGACGGGTCAGGATGATGCGCCGGACCTGCTTTTCCTTCAAGGCTTTTACCGCCAAGGCCACTCCGGTATAGGTCTTTCCCGTACCTGCCGGACCAATGGCAAAGACCATATCGTCCTGTTTACAAGCATCTACCAATCTACGTTGGTTTACGGTCTGTGCCTTGATCAATCTGCCGCTTACACCGTGTACCAAGACATCCCCACTGCTTTTTGATGCTGCATAATCTTCCTTGCCATTGCTGGTAAGTACACGCTCAATCATATTTTCGTCTAGCTTGTTGTACTTGGCAAACTGGCTGGTGAGCATATCAAAACGCTTATCGAACTCCTCCAAGAGTTCTTCATCCCCATAAACTTTTATTTTGCTGCCGCGGGCAACAATTTTCAGTTTAGGAAAGTACTTTTTTAGCAGTTCAATATTCTCGTTCTGTTGCCCGAAGAAGTCTTGGGGGCTAATATCCGTGAGTTCAATTATAAGTTCGTTCAAAAAACGGGGTGTTTAGAGTTATTTTTTGAAGAATTGTATTCTTTCTTTTTTAATGTAATTTTACTCCACAAATCTAACCAAAAATCAATTTAGGCGTGGAAAAACATATCAACAGTATTGCATGGCAATCATAACCTTAACTACAGATTTTGGCTATAAAGATCACTTTGTTGGTGCTGTTAAAGGGACCATTCTAAGTAGTCTGTCTGAGGTGAACATTGTTGATATTTCGCATGCCATAAGCCCATTTAACATTCAAGAATGTGCCTACATCCTTAAAAATGCATACCGATCCTTCCCGGAAGGCACGGTACACATAGTTGGGGTAGATTCTGAACTTTCCCCAGAAAATGAGCATATTGTGGTACAAGTGGATGGACACTATTTTGTGAGTGCCAATAGTGGGGTGATCTCATTGATTACTTCTGAAATAACACCGGAAAAGGTAGTTGAAATCCATCTACCCAATACCAACTCAGGTTCTTTTCCAGTGTTGAATGTTTTTGTACAAGCGGCCTGTCACATTGCAAGAGGTGGAAAATTGGAAGTCATTGGGAAGCCTTTTGATTCACTAAAAGAGCTTAAAGAGTTTGAACCACGGGTTTCCAATGACGGTAAAACCATATCTGGCAATGTAATCTATATTGACAATTATGGGAATGTGGTGACCAACATACAAAAAAGCGTTTTTGAAGCCTACCGAAACGGAAGGGATTTTGAGCTGACGGCCCGGACCACAACCATCAAGAAAATTGAAAATAGCTATAACGGTATCATCAATTTTAATTTGGAAAGAAATCAACGTAAAGGTCCTGGAGATGCCTTGGCGCTTTTTAATTCTGCGGGTTATATTGAGTTGGCTATATACAAGAGTGACCTTAATTCTGTTGGTGGGGCTTCTTCTTTATTAGGCTTAAATTATAGGGATACCGTAACCATAAATTTTCTATAAATGCTGATACGCATCGTAAAACTCACTTTTAAACCCGAAAATATTCCTAGTTTTGAGCGAATATTTAATGAATCGAAAAACGGGATTTTAGCTTTTGAGGGGTGTTCGCTGGTTGAGCTTTATCAAGATCTAGGTAACCCTTGCGTGTTTTTCACATACAGTTTTTGGGAAAAGGAATCAGATTTGGAAAATTATAGGACATCAGATTTTTTTAGAACGGTTTGGGGACATACCAAAACTCTTTTTGCCGAAAAACCAGAAGCTTGGAGCGTGTCCAAGATCAATTCCTCAACCTCAGTATAATGTTTGCAATTTTTAAAAGAGAGGTCAGGTCTTTTTTCACTTCACCAATTGGGTATTTGATCGTGGGGTCTTTTTTACTGCTCAATGGTCTTTTTCTGTGGGTGTTCAAAGGAGACTATAACATTTTTGACTACGGCTTTGCCGATTTGGGCAACTTCTTTTTATTGACTCCTTGGATTTTCATCTTTTTGGTGCCTGCCATCACGATGAAAAGTTTTTCGGAAGAGCGCAAAATGGGTACTTTGGAATTATTGCTCATTAAGCCCATTTCTGTTTGGAAGTTGGTCCTAGGGAAATTTTGGGGTGCTTTCTTTTTATGCATCATTGCTGTGGTCCCCACAGTTGTCTATGTTTTTTCCATTTCAAGTTTGGGAGTCATAGAAGGCAATTATGACCTTGGTGTGGTGTTCGGTTCCTATTTTGGGCTATTGTTCCTTATTGGAGCCTATACAGCAATAGGAATTTTTGCCTCGTCCCTTTCCGATAACCAAATCATTGCTTTTTTGGTAGGCATACTTATTTGTTTTGTGATGTTCAATGGGTTTGATGCCCTTTCATCCCTATTTACAAATGGAGAAACCCAGCAATTGATCAAGGGGTTTGGAGCCCAATCCCATTTTGAAAGCATTGCCAGAGGTGTCATGGACACAAGGGATTTAGTGTACTTCATTTCGCTGACATTGGTTTTTTTATATCTCACACTTCAACGTTTAAAACAATTGCCAAGATGAAGTCAACGTTTTTTATTTCATTGCTCAAGGCCATTGTTGGAGTAATCGTTATCAATCTAATTGCTGGTTTTATATACACCAGATTTGATTTAACAGAGGATCAACGTTATACGCTATCCCAGCCTTCTATTGATGTGGTTCAAAAATTTGATTCACCTGTCATTGTTGATGTATTGCTCGATGGTAATATCCCTCCGGAATTCTCCAAGCTAAAGACAGAGACCGTACAATTATTGGAATCCTTTGCCTCTAAAAACGGTAACATCAAATATAATTTGGTAAATCCGCTGGAGAACGAAAGTCAAACCCAACAAACCATTGCGGAGCTTCAAAGTTTAGGGCTACAACCTGCCAACGTCACCGTGGAGGAAAATGGCAAGGTATCCCAAGAATTGATATTCCCCTGGGCCATGGTGAACTATGGCGACAATACCGTTAAAGTTCCTCTACTAAAGAACAAACTGGGTTCCACCGCTGAAGATCGCATCAATAATTCGGTACAGCAATTGGAGTATGCCTTTGCCGATGCCTTTACCAAATTGAGCATCACGGAGAAAAAGAGTATTGCCGTAATTAAAGGAAATGGGGAATTGGACGATATTTATCTGGCCGATTACCTGACCACCATCCGTGATTATTACAATATTGGAGCCATTACCTTGGATTCCGTGGCCACAAATCCACAAAAAGCGTTGGACCAATTAAAAGGCTTCGACTTGGCTTTGGTGGCCAAGCCAACGCAGGCTTTTTCAGATGAGGAAAAATATGTTTTGGATCAATTTATGGTACAGGGCGGTAAATCTATTTGGTTGATTGATCAGGTGGCCATGGAAATGGACAGCATTTATAGCGGAGACGGAAGCGCAATTGCCATTCCTCGCGACCTAAACCTAAAAGATTTTTTCTTTCAATATGGATTGCGCATCAATCCTGCATTGGTAAATGACCTTTACTTTACCCAAATTGTATTGGCCACAGGAGAAGGAAACGATTCCCAATACAATCCCCTTCCCTGGTATTATAATCCCATGGTGTTCTCAAGAAATGACCATCCCATCAACACCAATATCGAGGCCGTGCGCTATCAATTCACCAGCCCTATGGAGGTACTTGAAAATGGTTATGAAAAAACCGTATTGCTTCGTAGTTCACCTTTGTCCAAAATCGACGGTATCCCGAGGGAGATCAGCCTGGATATTTTAAACAATCCCCCGGATAGGGAATCCTATACAGATGGAAACCTTCCTCTTGCAGTACTTATAGAAGGGGATTTTACCTCCATGTACAAAAGCAGGATAAAGCCATTGGAGCTACAGAATACCATGGAGCAAGGAGCTCCCAACAAAATGATAGTAATCTCGGATGGAGACGTCATCAAAAATCAATTGCGCAATGGTAGACCTTTGGAATTAGGCTATGATAAATGGACCAATAGCTTTTATGGAAACAAAGAATTTTTAGTGAACTGCACCAATTATCTTTTGGATAATACTGGACTTATAAACATTAGAAACAGAAAAGTGTCCATACCATTACTAGACACGACCAAAATTGTGGAACAAAAAACGAAATGGCAAGTGATAAATATCGGATTGCCAGTTATATTGACTCTAGTTCTCGGTATTTTCTTCAACTATATGAGAAAGCGAAAGTTTGCCAGTTAGCTGTTAATAAATTTGTTTCTTTCCTAAAACGTTTTAAGATATATTTGCTTTTGTCGATTTTACGACCCGTTTTCTTGGATTATAGGTCCAACGGACAACACACTAAAGAATTTCTTTGATGAAGTTTATTGTATCCAGTACATATTTATTAAAACAATTGCAGGTTTTGGGAGGAGTTATCAACAATAGCAATACCCTACCCATCCTAGACAATTTTTTGTTCGATTTAAAACAAAGTCAACTTACCGTTTCCGCATCGGATTTGGAAACTACAATGAGTTCGGTGCTTGAAGTAGACTCCGATACCGAAGGCACCATTGCCGTACCGGCCAGATTGTTGTTGGACACGCTAAAAACGTTTCCGGAACAGCCCTTGACCTTTGTTGTGGAGGACAACAATACTGTGGAAATCAGTTCCAATCATGGTAAATATGCCTTGGCTTATGCCGATGGCGCTGAATTTCCCAAGGCTGTGGAAGTTTCCAATCCTAGCTCCACCACCCTTTTGGGAGATGTTCTGGCCACGGCCATCAACAAAACCATTTTTGCCGCCGGCAATGATGATTTAAGACCTGTAATGAGCGGGGTGTTTTTCCAATTCTCCACAGAGAATCTAACATTTGTGGCCACAGATGCCCACAAATTGGTAAAATACCAACGCCAAGACGTAACGGCATCGGAAGTAGCAGAGTTCATCATGCCTAAAAAACCTTTGAACCTTTTAAAAGGAATTTTGGCAGGGTCCGAATCTGAAGTTACAATTGAGTACAATGACAGCAATGCCAAATTTATTTTTGACAATTCGGAATTGATATGCAGGCTCATCGATGGAAAGTATCCAAATTACGAAGCGGTGATTCCAAAGGAAAATCCAAATAAGCTGACCATATCCAGAAATCAGTTCTTAAGTTCGGTACGTCGGGTTTCTATTTTTTCAAACAAGACCACCCATCAAATTCGATTGAAAATTGCTGGGGCAGAGCTTAATATTTCCGCAGAAGATGTGGATTATAGCAATAAGGCCGAAGAGCGTTTGTCCTGTTCCTATCAAGGGGACGATATGCAAATAGGATTTAATTCCCGCTTTTTGGTGGAAATGCTCAACAACCTCTCATCAGATGATGTTGCCCTGGAAATGAGTTTACCCAATCGGGCAGGTATCCTCACCCCTATTGATGGTTTGGATGAAGGCGAACATGTTACCATGTTGGTTATGCCTGTAATGTTGAATAACTAAGTACACAACCTAACTATATGAAAGGCTGGAATCAAGATTCCAGCCTTTTCTTTTTATAGGAAACGTATGGTCATAAAATTGGAGGGTGACTCGCCATTAGCTGCTTTAACAGCGTTTACAATAGGCAGGACAAATCCTAGGATTCCAACCGCCATAAGCCCCAATAGTCCTATTCCAAAGGCCAAGATTGCGGGAATACTGATCACGAGATAGAGCAATAAACTCAACTGTAGGTTGATTACTGCCTTGCCATGTTCGTCCATACCCTCCACCGTACGGCGCGTGGCCAACCACAGAACCAGAGGAACAATAAATCCACCAACTCCGGTAACATAATGCAATAATTGTGATAAATGTGTAAGGGCCAATAATGTATTGTCCTTTCTAACAACGTTTTGATTGATGACTTCCATTTTTGATTGATTTTGATGATGTACCTTATTAGTGTGACTTTACCATAAAATGTTACAGCCCGCGGTTAATTTGTACTTTTGCCATCATGTTGTACAATGATAACATCGTTGCCCTGGCCACCCCATCCGGAACCGGAGCCATAGCCGTAATCCGAATTTCAGGACCGGATGCTATTTCCATTGCCGATACGCATTTTCAATCCGTAAGAGGAAAAAAACTATCCAATCAAAAAAGCCATACCATTCATTTGGGTCATATTGTGGATAATGGGAAAATATTGGACGAAGTTTTAATCTCCATATTTAAAGGTCCCAATTCCTACACCGGTGAAAATGTGGTGGAAATCTCCTGTCACGGCTCCCCATACATTCAGCAACAAATCATCCAATTAATTTTAAAGAAAGACTGTCGAACAGCTTCCGCTGGAGAGTTTACACTTCG
Organism: Flagellimonas alvinocaridis; assembly: GCF_004916895.1. GTDB lineage: Bacteria > Bacteroidota > Bacteroidia > Flavobacteriales > Flavobacteriaceae > Flagellimonas > Flagellimonas alvinocaridis. The sequence goes on along the minus strand of NZ_SNTZ01000014.1, from coordinate 11,186 downwards.
TGCATTTTTAAACGGAAAAATGGATTTAAGCCAAGCTGAAGCAGTTGCCGACCTCATTGCCAGTGATAGCGAAGCTGCACATGACATAGCCATGCAACAAATGCGTGGTGGTTTTAGCAATGAAATACAAAAGCTCAGGGAAGAACTCCTCAATTTTGCCTCTCTAATTGAGTTGGAGTTGGATTTCTCCCAAGAAGATGTGGAGTTTGCAGACCGTACACAGTTCAATGCGCTACTGAACCGAATCAGCGAGGTGCTTAAAAAATTGATTGATTCTTTTGCATTGGGAAATGTCATAAAACATGGTATACCTGTTGCCATTGTTGGTCAACCCAATGTAGGCAAGTCCACCCTGCTCAACGCCCTACTGAATGAAGAAAGAGCTATTGTAAGCGACATTGCAGGAACCACGCGCGATACGGTAGAGGACCATATCAGCCTTAACGGCATCAATTTTAGATTTATTGATACCGCAGGAATCCGGGAAACTGAAGATGTTGTGGAGAAAATTGGTATTGAACGTACTTTCGATAAAATTGAGAAGGCTCGCTTGATTATTTTCCTTTTTGATCGGATGGATTTTGACCGCTCTGAATTGGAAAAAATCAAAAACAAATACCCGAACAAACAACTTTTGGTCATTTGCAATAAAGTGGATCTTCTGAGTAATCAACAAAAAGAACAGCTCAAGATTGAAATCCCTGACCTCATGTTTCTTTCTGCCAAACACCAATCTGGCATGGATGAGCTTCAAAGCAAACTTCTCAGCCTTGTAGACTCAGGTGCGTTGAGTGGAGATAGTACTATCATTTCCAACAGTAGGCACTATGATGCCTTGTTGAAAGCTCTTGAGGAAATCCAAAAGGTAAAGGAAGGCATGGATGCCGGACTGGCAAGTGACCTTGTAGCCATCGACATTAAGCAGGCGCTCTTTCATCTAGGTGAAATCACGGGAAGTGTTACCACCGATGACCTATTGGGGAATATCTTTTCCAATTTCTGCATCGGGAAATAACCCTCCCTATTCCGCTATAAAACCATTTGCTTCCAATTGGGTACTACGCTTTTAATATATTCTCCAATTGTATCCCCATTAGATATGAAAACACGAACAAATCCTCTATTTTTAAGGCAGTTCCCATAAAAATTAGTAAAACGTGCGAGCCATAAGGAACAATTTCAAGCTAGAACTTTGCGCTGTATTTCTGCTATTCCCGTTGTTTTTGATAGCCCAAGCACAAAGGAATTTGGATGTCTCGGTGGCCGAAAAGATTTATCTTCAATTAGGTTCCGGCATTTATGCGAACGATCAAGAAGTTTGGTTCAAGGCCATAGTTGTTGATTCTGAAAACCATTTACCTACTGAAATAAGTGGTGTCCTTTATGTTGATCTGATAGATTTTAATCAAAAAATTATTGATCAAAAATTGGTGAAATTAACCTCGGGGTCGGGGCATGGTTCCTTTCAACTCAACAAAAGTTACCCGAGTGGCCGCTATTTAATTAGGGCCTATACCCAATGGAATCGGAATTTTGGTTCCGATTTCATGTTCAAAGCTTATTTTGATATTGTGTCTCCAGAATTGCGAACAAACCGCTTTCTTGATTCGCTGACAATGACACAAGACAAGTCTGGTAAATTTCTCCTTTCTGCCAAAATCAATCCTTCCATTGTAGGACCCCACGACAAGAACCAAATTCCCATTTACCTTAACTCCAATCAAGGTCGGGATACCATTGAAATCAAAAAAAGAAACGGCATTTTTTCATTGACGTATGAAACACCAATTACTGCAGAATGGATGACTTTAACTTTAGGCGGAAGCGAAAATTATAATCATTCCGAAACGGTACTTCTAAAAAACGCTGTAGATGTGCAGTTCTTTCCAGAAAGTGGAAAATTGGTCCATGGGTTCACCAACAAGATTGGTGTTAAAGCTTTGGGAGTGGATGGCAAGGGACAGATTGTTAGCGGTTCTATCATGGACCAGAATGGGGAAACCATATCCAATTTCTCAACCAACCCATTGGGAATGGGAACTTTTACGATATTGGCGGACAGCAGTAAAACGTATCAGGCCAAAGTTTTGGTTTCCAATGATACCATCAACAAAGGTGCGACTTTGTACCCTCTCCCCAAAGTGGTTTCACATGGCAGTATCATGTCCGTGTCCAAAGTAGGAGAAAAACTCTGGGTACGGGTTTCCAGCAATCAATTGGTCGGTCAAGCATTCATCAAAATTTCAAGTCGTGGAAAAGATTTGTTTTTGATGGAAGGGCCTTTGAAAAATGGGTTCTTGGTCAAAGATCTAGCCTGCGGAAAACTGCCTAACGGGATTCTTGCCTTTACCTTGATGAATTCCCAAAAACAACCTGTAGCCGAACGCCTTTTCTTCAACTTCAGGGAGGATGAAACCTTGAACATTTCAGCAAAAATGGATAAAGCATCCTACTCCCGAAGGGAAATGGCAAAATTGCATATAAACATTGATCAACAGGATTCCGGGCCTGTTCCGTTGAATGCTTCAATCCTAATTTTGAATAAAAAACATTTTCAGGAAAAATTGATAAACACCATACAATCCTATTTTATGCTTGATTCTGAACTTAGGGGTAAAATAGAAGACCCTGGCTACTACTTTCGGGAGCAAACCCCAAGTAGGTTTGAGGATTTGGATGCTTTATTGCTTACCCAAGGTTGGCGAAATTATAAATATCCCATAATGCGAGAAGGTGTTTCCTTCCATTGGCCAGAGAAAGGCATTGAAGTAAAGGGGTCAGTTTCCATCAACCCTAATAAACAAAAGAATAAGGAACATTTACAGATGGGCTTGGCAACCTTTGGCAAGGAGACCAAGTTCTATTCTACACCTGTAGATAGTTTAGGGAGGTTTGATTTTTTATTGGATGATGATTATGGCGCTACCATTCCGTATATGCTCAGTACGGTAGATTCTAAAGGGGAAAAAGTACATCATAAAATACATGTGAACACCGTAGACCCTCCAAAAATAGGGTATTCAGCAAAGCCTACGTATAGGGCATTGGACTCAGTGGTGAACACTGTAATGGAAGCAGGGAGGGAAAGAAATCGGATTGCTTCCGTATTTGATTCCCTTTATGGGGTCACCCAATTGGACGAAGTAGTGGTTTCCGATCTTTTGATCACCCCTGAACGTGCCCAACTCTACAAAAAATATGGCAAACCGGATGTAATCATCTCTGGAGATGATATTCGTGCTAAAGAAAAGGAATGGTCGTATGGTCTGTACAGTATCCTTTTGTTCAACTATGGTGACCAAATAGCCATTGAGCGATTTCCGGATGGATTTATGCTGGCCCACGTAAGAGGTGGCAGCAAAGAAGCCACTCTATTGATGGTAGATGGCAAATTACTGGAAAACCATCTGTATGAATATGTGCCCAGTATGTCCCCAGAGATAGTGGAACGGGTGGAACTCATAAAATACGCCAAGTTTTTTAAATCTAGGTACCTTACCGTATTTCCCCAGGCCGACTTATTTGAAATCCCATCCTTGGGTCATATCATCTCCATTACCACCAAAGGTGGGGTAGGCATACAGGCGCCAAACCGCCCTGAACCGGGAACCTTAAAATCCACACTACCACTTTTCTCTCCAATAAAGGAGTTTTATAAGCCCAAGTATGATGCACCTTTAACAACCAACGATGACAAACCGGATTTAAGGTCTCTCATTCATTGGGAACCATCAGTATTTTTGAACAAAGATGGAAATACCTCTTTGAATTTTTACAATGGTGATATTGTTGGAAAGTATGTAATTATAGTTGAAGCAATTTCAACCGATGGACGCCTAGGATATAAAACAGTGGAGTATCAGGTAAAAGAAAGATCTGACTGATTGCAGGAAAACGTCCATGAAAAAAAGAAGAAAAAGCCCGACCCCATTAACTAACCTTTAAAGCAAACAAATGAGAAACAGGGTCGGGCACAACACATCAATCAATAAACTATATTTTTCTTAGCTCACCTGACGCCATGGCTTCCTTAACATTTGCCGCAACTTGCCAGTGACTTCCAAAAAATCGGCTACCATCTGCTTTTTTCAGCTTGACCAAAAGGGTACCGTCTTTTTTCTCCTTAACCGAGGTGACCGTTACCTTGTTACCTTCTACACGTTTATAGTTAGCCAATCCACCACGCTTGATGATCAAATTGGGTTTTGGAAAGTCTATATGTTGGTACTGGGCCGCATCCGGTCTCCCAATCTCAAAGGTGTCCCCTACTTCAATTTCTGCTACGTTTAAGGTTTGGGCATAAAGTCCCATAGCGCAAATTGAAAATGTAAATGCTAAAATGTATTTTTTCATAATAGGTGTAATTAAGATAAATAAGCTTGCTTTTTGTTCCAGTAAAGCAAAGGGCATGCCTAAATTTTAAAGCGATTTTCTAACATATATAACATGTTGAAAAACAGAAGTATAAATAACTAAAAATTCAATAACCGTAAAAATAAATTGGGGAATTTTTACCCGCACGGTACTTTTTTACCCAGTATCATTTGAGCTTTTCCCGAAGTGTCTTGCGGTCAATTTCCAATATTTGGGCCGCTTTGGTCTTGTTGTTCCCCGTGGCGATCAACACTTTTTCTATGTACTCTTTTTCCATTTGTCTCAACGGCTTCAGAGGCTGTTCTGGAAAATCTATCCTGAATTTCACTTGTTCGGGCAAGTGTTTTGCAGTAACCTGTCCATCACTCATGATGACCGCCCTTTGCACCACATTCTCCAATTCCCTAATATTTCCGGGCCACGCATAGCGTTTAAGTATTTCAAGGGCATCAGGGGTAATTACAACCAAACGGTCTTTGTATTCCACTCCATATTTTTGAAGAAATCTATCCACCAAAAATGGAATGTCGGACATTCTGTCCCTTAGTGGTGGAACGGTTATGGAAACTACGGTTAATCTATAGTAAAGATCTTCCCTAAAGTGTTTTTTTTCAATAAGCTCATCCAAACTGGTATTGGTGGCTGCAATGACACGGACATTCAATTTTTCAGGTTTTTGGGAGCCTACCTTGGTTACTTCCTTTTCTTGCAATACCCTAAGTAGTTTTCCTTGCACAGCCATGGATGCATTCCCAATCTCATCCAAAAAAATAGTGCCATTATTGGCTGCCTGAAAGAAACCGTTCCTAGTCTCATAAGCACCGGTAAAGGCTCCTTTGGTATAACCAAACAATTCGGCTTCCAAAAGGTTTTCAGGGATGGCCCCACAATTCACCGCAATAAATGGGGCCCTCGCAAATTTACCGGAATAATGTATGGATCGCGCCACGAGTTCTTTTCCCGTTCCACTTTCACCCTGAACTAAGATTGTGGCATGATTGTCTTTTACCCTTTCTATGATTTCCACCACATTTTTAAAGGCAGCTGATGCTCCAATCATTTCCCCATATCCGTGCTGTTCTCTGGGTGCTACTTTTTTTATGGGGTTCTTGGGTTTAGCACCTTCCAAGGATTTTTTTACGGCCTCGGCCAATTCAGTTTTGGTGAATGGTTTGGTAATGTATTCGGTTGCCCCGGATTTAATGACACTCATGGCATCATCAATGGAAGGGAAGCCCGTTACCACCAATTTGGGAATATCGGGATAATGCTCGGCCATATACTTGATCAGTTGAATTCCATTGATGTCCGGCATATTAATATCGGTGATCAATAAGTCTATGGCGGTATCCTTCAAAATATAAAGGGCCTCCTTAACCGATACCGCACTGTAGGTATGGTACTGCATGGAAGTGAGGTGCCTTTGCAATAATTCCAAGATTTGGATGTCATCATCCACCAACAATATGTTTTCCTTCTTCAACATCGTATTTGCTATATTATTTAGGAAATTCTATGGTAAAAATAGTGCCTTTAGGACGGTTTGGAGCATGATCTATGGTTCCCTGATGGCTTTTTACAATCCCGTGCACCACGCTAAGCCCCAGTCCACTACCCTCCCCCACTGGTTTTGAGGTGAAAAAGGGGTCAAACACATTGTCTGCTTTCTCCTCCGGTATACCAATACCTTCATCTGAAATTTTCAACACCACTTTTTTACGCTCCTCAAGAACTTCCACAACTATGGTGCTATTTGGGGGTGAAAAATATATGGCATTCATTATTAGGTTGAAAATTACCTGGGTAAGCTGAATTTTGTCAATTTTTAAAACAATTCGCTCTTTACTCACTACCAAGTCGCAACCTATCTCACTTCTATTAAGGGTAGTCCTTAAAAGATCTATGGCATCCTTGATGATGGGAACAATATTTAGACTCGTTCTTTCTTGAGGCATTTCGCAGGCAAAAAACATTAGTTTTTTAACCACTTCCCTAGAGAATATCGCATTGGAAATAATCTTGTCCAAATCCTTTTCGGCATGGACATCACCCTCTATGCGTTCCTTTAGCAGTTCTGCAAACCCAAGAATGTTGGCCAGCGGTGTGTTAAGTTCGTGGGCTATGCCCGCTGTAATCTCACCTAGAATACGCAAACGGTCTGCTTGCTCCACTTGCCTACGAATACCTGCCTGATTTTCCTTGATTTCCTTTCGCTCCAAGAGATTCCCAACCTCCATGCAAACATTGTCCAATAACCGTTGTTCCTCAACTAAAAAATCCGCAAGCGAATATTTATTCGAAGGATAGCCCACTTTTATGGCTCCTTCCTCTTCATTGAATACTCTAATAGTGGATTCTAGGTAGACACATTGGTCCATCCCTTCAGATGTAGCAATATTCATGGTAGATGTCCGTAATTCAACGCAGGTATCCTCATCAAACTGAAAAGCACGTTGAAGACAAAATAAAATTGCACGCAAAACCTCTTCAATCTGATCATAATCACAATTAACGATCAAAGAGGTCACCTCATACAAACAGGTAAGTTCCTTGATCCGTTCCCTAAGTTTTTCTTCAGCTGTATGCAAGACATTTACTTTCTATGCAAATTACTAATTTCCTATCTACAAATTAAAGTGCTTCCTTAAGGAACCATGGAGCTTATGAATCCATACCTGTAGTATTCAATTTCTGAATTTCTACATCGGCTGCCTTAATCAAACATTTTAGATGTTCCGAATCTTTTTTAGGACATTGGTGAGACAACTGGTATTTCGAACTTTCGATAAGTCTCTGACAATAGGCAATTTGCTCATTGACCGGTAACTGGGATATGGTTTGGTTAAAAAGTCTATCAAGACGGGCCAATGGTTCTTTGGTTGAATTGCTACGTAAGAATTTAAACATTTAGCTAAGCGGTTGGTAGGATTATCCGAAACAAGCAACAAAAACCAAGCCACGTAGTTTCTTTTAAAGAAATTATTTTTCTTCCCCCACGCGAAGCATGAACCCTCTTCTGTTTACATTTACGATACTTATTCTGGGATCCCTTCCCAAATGTTTCCTTAAGTGGGAAATAAAGACGTTAAGGCTCTTTTTATTGAAATAATCATTCTTGTCCCAAATTGTGGTCAAGATTTCTTTATGTGTACAAAGTTGGTTTTTATTCATGGCCAACAGGGTCAATAGATCAAATTCCTTCCCTGTAAGTTTTATGTTTTCCCCTTTATACTTTAGTTCGAAGGTATCTGTATCCAAAAAATAGTCCCCTATGATGTATGTGGTTGTTTTTCCCTGTTCTGACCCAGATGCCACCAATCTGGAGAGCAGCGCATTAATACGGACCACCAACTCTTCTTCATCTATGGGTTTTTTCAAATAATCCACCGCGCCAAGGGAAAAACCTTTGAGTACATCAATCTTTAGGGAGCGTGCGGTAAGAAATAAAAATGGAAGATTTGGATTGATGGTCTTTACTTTCTGCGAAAGTTCAAAACCGTCCATATCCGGCAACATCACATCCAATATGGCCAAATCAAAAAAATTGGTTTTAACGTTTAAGAGCGCCTCCTTTGCGTTTTTTGCCCAGAGCACCTCAAAACCCTTCATTCCCAGGTATTCCGAAAGTAGGTAACCCAAAGAAGCATCATCCTCAACCAATATTAATTTATATGTTTCATCCATTTTTAATCAAGTTAAACGAAAGGATAAATGTGGTTCCTTCCCCTAGTTTGCTTTCTACCTTAATCTTGCCGTGGTGCATTTTCACAATTTTTTGCACATAAGACAATCCTATGCCGTATCCTTTTACCTTATGAAGATTTCCGTTTTCCACTCTATAGTATTTTCTAAAAATTCGCTTGCTGTCCTTTTCAGAGATGCCATGTCCATTATCTGAAATAGCAATGTTCAATTTTCTCCGTTGAATGGTTGCCCTTAATTTAATTTTAGGGTTATCCGAGTACTTTTTTGCATTTTCCAGAAGGTTTCCAATAGCATTTTCCAAATGAAATTTTTCAGCCCGGATTTGATAAGGACCATCATCTAGCGTGAACAAAAATTCCAACTCTTCGTATTCGGAAAGCATTTTGAAATCTTCACAGATACGTTCCAGTTCCGGTTTAAAATCCAGCATTTCAAACTGCATAAGTTTTTTCCCTGATTCCAAACTGGACAATTCCAAAACTTTATCTATGTGCTGTTTTAATCTATCGGTCTCCCTCCTTATCAACTCTAAAACTGGTTTTTTATCTTCGGAAAGGCCCTCCTCCAAAATTTTACTTGCCAACCCAATTGAAAATACGGGAGTCTTTAGCTCATGGGTAAGGTTGTTGATGAAGTCGTTGGTTGTAGTGATAATGCTACTTTGCCAATAAAAAGACCTAAGTACCCAAATCACCACTATTATTATGGCCCCAATGAACAATAACCCTGGTAGGGTAAGACCGTTTAATTGTCTATAAAAATACGTGTTGATGTCTTCGAAACCCAACTCCAAAACAACATCCTTTTGTATATGTTCCGGAAGATACCCTTCAATTTTTATGGGATAAGTGAGTATCCCATCTCCTTTTAGATGAGGTTTTTCAGATACAATAAATTGAGTGGAGTCCCTAGCATATAAAGCATAGGTGAATGGCGCATCTATTCCTGACACTCCAAGTTGATAGGCTATATAATCGTTAAGATAGTAGCGGGAAGCCCTTTCCAAACTATCCAAACCAATATTTACTTCTGATGTATCCTTGGTAATGGCATTGACCAACGTATAGGACAATGGGTTAAGTTCGGAAAGCTCTGTGTTGATGTTTACCCGTACTTCATCTATTTTTTTTGAAAATTGTACACGGGCCAAACCTAAACCAACCCTTAAGTACTGGTATTGAACTACCAAAAGGCCAATCACGGATACTACAAAAACAGCGACATATACGTTTCTCTTTGTCAGCATATTGCGAAATAAGTAAAAAAACACCAGCAATTTACCCGTTGGTTAAGTAGATTAATCTTTCATTAATCTTTTTGTTTTTTTGTTAATCATATGTAATGGGAACATCCCATATTTTTACGTTTGAGTTTAGTTAATAAAAAAGGTTCAAATACCTACTTTAAAGTACTTCTAAGGTCAATCATTGGATTGGCCTTTTTTTGTACAATTTCCTTAAGTGCAATTCGCGATGTAAAAGTCCTTTTTAAATCAGACAACATCAATTTATCATATCCCTTATCTTTGTTTTCCAAATTTTAGGCATGTTTCATTTTTTTCAGAAAAAAATTTTCTTGGCCGATTACCTTCATGGGCTCGTAGATATACATAACCATATTCTTCCCGGTATTGACGATGGAGCGAAAACAGTCAACAAATCTGTGGAACTGTTACGAGGTTTTTCCGATTTAGGAGTAACTGAATTTATATGCACCCCCCATATCATGCACAATTATTACAACAATACAGAAGAAACCATCCTATCGGCCTATACGATGCTAAAAGAGCATCTAAGCAAAGTGGACTCGTTGGAAGTCTCTTTGGATTTTGCTGCGGAGCATATGATCGATGATAACTTTGAACATCTTCTATCCACAAAAAAAGTACTCCCTATTAAAGGGGAATATTTACTCATAGAAATGTCTTATCTACAACCCAGTATCAATTTTGATGTTTCTGTTGAAAAAATTACAAAAGAGCGTCTTTTTCCAGTTTTGGCCCACCCTGAAAGATATCTCTACTTGAAACCAAAAAAAGGTGAATACATACGTTATAAGCAAAAAGGCGTACATTTTCAGCTCAACCTATTGTCTTTGGGTGGACACTATGGTGCGGATGTACAGAAAATTGCACACAGTTTGCTGGATTCCGGAATGTATGAATACGTAGGGTCAGATGTACATAAGATTCATCATATTGAGGCCCTCAAAAGTGTAAAGCTAAATGAGCGCCTCCTGAACAAAATTTTACCCGTTTTGGAAAACACCAAATCAACTTTTGGTTCCTAATCATTTCTTTAATATTAAAGAATGACTGGTGAGATGGTTTGATGAACTTACTAGAACCCTATAAATACCGTCTTGGAAAAAGTAGAGCGATTCCAATTCAATTTCGCCAGGAAAATTTGGAAACTCTTTTTCAAATATCAGCCTGTTTGAAGTTCCATAGATCATAACTCTCACTGTTTCACCCACCAATTCATAATTCGATATTTTAAAGTAACCACTTGTTGGGTTCGGAAATATTCTAGTTCCCAAACTTTCCAAAGAATTAAAGGTAAATCCACCACTGCTTTGATCTATCTGACCAGTTGAAACTCCAGAACGACCCCCCAAGGTATCTGGCACCACGGTAAGGTTTATTGTAGTTTCACACCCTTCAGATGAAAGCAACACATAAGGTCCACTATGGGAAATCGTTACCGGCCCCAAATTGAAATCATCTCCAACAACAGTCCCATCAGCTAGGGTTACCGTAACCCCAACCGTATTCGGTAAAATACTGAACATTACTTCTGTCCCTTCCACAACCGTCAGATCATTCAATCCACTTGACCAAACACCATCAAGACGATATTCTGGAATTATGGTTCCTGTTTCACAATAATTTGGATCCGTAACCACAATTCCAATTGTACTTGAATCCACTCTACCCTCCCCGTCCTGTACGGTAAGGGTGGCGGTATAGCTTCCCGGTGAGGAATAGGTGTGGACAGGGTCCGCCAAGGTGGAGCTGCCACCGTCACCAAAGTCCCAACTGTGCGACACCACCCCCACATCGTCTGTGGAGCCACTGCCCGTAAAACTGACCTCCAATGGCGCATTGC
>NZ_SNTZ01000093.1 GCF_004916895.1 Flagellimonas alvinocaridis | reverse complement strand
GGTAAGGAATTCGAAAACACACCATTTCAAACTTTTTGTGTTGAAAATGGTATTGATCATAACTTTTCGGCCCCTCGTACGCCTCAACAAAATGGGGTAGTAGAGAGGAAGAATAGGACCCTAGAGGAAATGGCTAGGACAATGCTTTGCGAAAATAATTTGCCAAAGTATTTTTGGGCCGAAGCCATACATTCTGCTTGTTATATTCTTAATAGAGCCTTGATTAGGCCAATATTGAAAAAGACACCTTACGAATTATTTGTTGGGCGCAAGCCTAATATTTCACATTTGCGTGCATTTGGTTGTAAATGTTACGTACATAACAATGGTAAGGATAACTTAGGAAAATTCGATGCTAAATCGGATGAAGGCATTTTTGTTGGTTATGCACCATCTAGTCGAGCATATAGGATTTATAACATGCGCACAAGAGTTAT
>NZ_SNTZ01000092.1 GCF_004916895.1 Flagellimonas alvinocaridis | reverse complement strand
GGTCATAATTATTACGGGGAGCCCGCATGGCCCAAYGATCTTTTATATATTTTTCCAGTAGTMATTTTCGGTACTATTGCRTGTAACGTAGGTTTAGCGGTTCTCGAACCATCAATGATTGGTGAACCAGCGGATCCATTTGCAACTCCCCTGGAAATAYTACCTGAATGGTATTTCTTTCCCGTATTTCAAATACTTCGAACAGTACCYAATAAATTATTGGGTGTTCTTTTAATGGCTTCAGTACCYGCTGGATTATTAACAGTYCCTTTTTTAGAGAATGTGAATAAATTTCAAAATCCATTTCGTCGCCCAGTAGCGACAACTGTCTTTTTGATTGGTACGGCGGTGGCCCTTTGGTTGGGTATTGGCGCAACATTACCTATTGATAAATCCCTAACTTTAGGTCTTTTTTAAATTGATTCATTAATT
>NZ_SNTZ01000091.1 GCF_004916895.1 Flagellimonas alvinocaridis | reverse complement strand
ATGTTGTTTGGATGATATTTCCATGATTCATTATTGATATGCTTGGATGATGATAGGGATTGCATTAGGGTGAGTTAGTTTTCTAAAAACCCTCCACATACCTCCCTTCATATTTTCATTTTGATTTTGCCAAAGGGGGAGAGAAAAATATGTGTTTTATATCTCACATTTACATTTGTAAAATCATATTGTAAAAGTTTGTCTAAATCAAAATGGGGGAGATTGTTGAACCATAGAGGTTCACACATGATTTTGATTAAGATTATGTTTATGATTCCATATGATTTTACTTACGATTTGTCAATTCTATGATATAATGTGAGATCTTGGTTATTTGGAGTGAAAGGATTTTCAGGACTCTAGAACTCAAGAGCTATACATAATAAAGACGACGTTCAAGCCGAAGTCAATTCGGAGCTCTATAGAGAAAGTTAATCGAGAAAC
>NZ_SNTZ01000090.1 GCF_004916895.1 Flagellimonas alvinocaridis | reverse complement strand
ATTTGTGGGGATTTTTGGTGTGTTTTTGGCTCGTTTCGGCTTGATTTGGGCCGTCTCGGGACTCGTGTCGATTTTTCCGACTCTCAGGTTTTGTCCGTCTTGGTTCTCTGATGACTCTGCAGGTCGCGGCTCGTGATTTGGACTCCCGATGCTCGAGTTATGAATTTTACAAGGTTTCTGCTGAATTTGCGGCTTTCGGTATCCCTAGCAGTTTGCTCGACTCCAGAGGGCATAACGTCCTTTAAATGAGTTTTAAAAATTATTCGGACTTCTCCTTCATTTATAACTTTTCGAGACGGTCGTTTTGGTATGCGTGGATTTTGCAGACATTACTTTTGCTGTTTGGCGGTTTTCTGGCAGTTTGGTCACGTATGACTGTCGGTTTATCGAAAATACGAACTAATTCCTACAAATTGTTCACATATTTGAGTTTAGTGGTATAAAATGT
>NZ_SNTZ01000089.1 GCF_004916895.1 Flagellimonas alvinocaridis | reverse complement strand
ATTTTTAAATATTGGATTTTCCGTTATTTAAATCGGCTATCTCCGTCACTTGTAGTGATTTATCATTCAATGAATGATTGACAAATAATCCACTCAGATTAATCCAATTCGAATCTTTGTTACTTTGGAGTTGTACAGAAAAAGGAATTGCAAATCGTACTTACTCTTTCTATTTCTACTTATCTCGGGGATTCATCCTATATTCTATAAATTCTATATTATTTTAGTCAAATTATTCCAGTAAATACCAGAATCGTGGATAGGGAACTATACTAGTGACCTATCCCAATTTATTGTAGAAATTTTCGGGATCAATGATTGGACCATGCAAACTAGAAATACTTTTTCTTGGATAAAGGAACAGATTACTCGATCCATTTCCGCATCGCTCATGATATATATCATAACTCGTACATCCATTTCAAGCGCATATCCCATTTTTGCACAGAA
>NZ_SNTZ01000088.1 GCF_004916895.1 Flagellimonas alvinocaridis | reverse complement strand
GAAACAAATCTTCAAATATGAAGTTCAAGAGCATCCCGACGAATGCTTGTATTTTTGGAATATGAAATCCTTGCACCTAGTTGTGTACAAGTTAGGGGGAGCATCCCAAAGAATGCTTATTTCTGACTAGTTATTACTTAGTCAAAATTCCTGCATCCTGGCGTGTGCAAGTGAGGGGGAGCATCCTGACGAATGTTTGTGTACTCTTTTTGTCCTTAGTTCAAGGGTTTGTCCCATTGGGTTTACCTTGACAAGGTTTTTAACGAGACACAATCCCATTTACACCTCACTAGGAATTGCCGAAATCAGGGGGGGTATCCTGTCATATACTCTGACCACAGTGTACTTTTTTATCCTTCGACCAGAGGTTTTTCCCACTGGGTTTACTCTGACAAGGTTTTGATGAGACACCTGTTATGTGGTTGACCCCCATTACTACGAGTTTACTTGG
>NZ_SNTZ01000087.1 GCF_004916895.1 Flagellimonas alvinocaridis | reverse complement strand
AGCCTCTAGTCGATAGAATAATGTAGGTAAGGGAAGTCGGCAAACTAGATCCGTAACTTCGGGAAAAGGATTGGCTCCAGTGGTTGGAACGGTTGGCCAGGTGGTTGATGCTTGTCCGGCGCAGTTCTGTCTGCTTGATGCTTTCGGGTTGATGGCGGACTAGTGATTGTGCTTGCTTGCGGACGCTTTCTGGTGTGTGCTTGGACCTCGGTTCTAGTATCCTGATCGCTCATCTAAACAACCGTACTGGAACCGGTACGGACTCAGGGAATCCGACTGTCTAATTAAAACAGAGGTGACAGATGGTCCTTGCGGACGTTGACTGTCACTGATTTCTGCCCAGTGCTCTGAATGTTAAATCGTAGTAATTCGAGTAAGCGCGGGTAAACGGCGGGAGTAACTATGACTCTCTTAAGGTAGCCAAATGCCTCGTCATCTAATTAGTGACGCGC